>NZ_CP132913.1:0-1870132 GCF_036327475.1 Sodalis sp. (in: enterobacteria)
TAAAGAGAAGTTTCAACGCACCAAACCACATGTTAACGTCGGTACTATCGGCCACGTTGACCATGGTAAAACGACCCTGACTGCCGCCATCACTACCGTTCTGGCCAAGGCCTACGGCGGTAGCGCGCGCGCGTTCGATCAGATCGACAACACTCCGGAAGAAAAGGCCCGTGGTATCACCATCAATACTTCGCATGTTGAATACGATACCCCGACCCGCCACTACGCGCACGTAGACTGCCCGGGGCACGCTGACTATGTGAAAAATATGATCACTGGCGCGGCCCAGATGGACGGTGCGATCCTGGTTGTTGCTGCCACCGACGGTCCGATGCCGCAGACTCGCGAACACATCCTGCTGGGTCGCCAGGTTGGCGTACCTTACATCATCGTGTTCATGAGCAAATGCGACATGGTTGATGACGAAGAGCTGTTGGAACTGGTGGAAATGGAAGTGCGCGAATTGTTATCGCAATACGATTTTCCAGGCGATGACACGCCGGTTATCCGCGGTTCCGCGCTAAAAGCGCTGGAAGGCGACGAAGCCTGGACGCAGAAAATCATTGAACTGGCGGAAGCACTGGATAGCTACATCCCAGAACCGGAACGCGCCATCGACAAGCCGTTCCTGCTACCGATCGAAGATGTATTCTCCATCTCCGGCCGCGGCACTGTGGTAACCGGTCGTGTAGAGCGCGGCACCATCAAAGTGGGTGATGAGGTGGAAATCGTCGGCATCAAAGACACCACCAAAACCACCTGCACCGGCGTTGAAATGTTCCGTAAACTGCTGGACGAAGGCCGTGCTGGAGAGAACGTTGGCGTACTGCTGCGCGGCACCAAGCGTGACGATGTCGAGCGTGGTCAGGTTCTGGCCAAGCCGGGCTCGATCAAGCCACACACCCAGTTTGAATCGGAAGTGTATATTCTGAGCAAAGACGAAGGCGGTCGCCACACGCCGTTCTTCAAAGGTTACCGTCCGCAGTTCTATTTCCGTACCACTGACGTGACCGGTACTATTGAACTTCCGGCAGGCGTTGAAATGGTGATGCCTGGTGATAACATCAAGATGGTTGTTAACCTGATTGCCCCGATCGCTATGGACGACGGTCTGCGTTTCGCTATTCGCGAAGGCGGCCGTACCGTTGGTGCCGGCGTTGTTGCTAAAATTATCGCTTGAGACACTACGTCTTGCATCCAATACCAGCGTTAAGCCGGCAACATGAAAGGACGCATCGGGCTCTCTTTTATGGTTGCGTTATTTAGGGCAGCGGTTGCTGTCCGGGTCCGCGGCACGCGTTGGTCAACGTGTCGCGGCGCTATCGCGGCCGGCACAGCAGTCCAGAGCATTATCTGCTCTTCACATCCTCATTGCGTATCTGATAGTCTTGCTACCTGAAAGCGTATAAGGCCGCCATGCTGCGGAAGATCCCCGCTGTTGCGCTCAGCGCGGGCCGAAATTGTCAGCCACCCCATCGACAATAGGTACGCCGATAGGCGCTCCACCCAAAGCAATGCCCGCACGCAACGCTATCATCCACCTGTGAATAACCGGTTCGATAGGAAGCTGCTAGGCTATTGGTGGCAGTGGTAAACGTAACGTTAGGGCGGCGGCGCCGATAATGATAAGCGCCACTCGCCCGGTGCGGCGGCCAGTAAACAGTCTAATCCAAATACCGTAGCGCCACTCAGCAACGCCGCCTCCAACGGCAAGCAAGATGCTCGATAAGGTACCAATAGCCATAATTGAGGACAACATACCAAAACCGCGGGCGTCGGTATGGAACACGTTAACGACCTTCGTGGATATTAAGAAGATAGGGAAATTCAGTCCAAAGGCGCTGATAAGAAATAACACGACTAGGATGACTTTCAAATCTGGACGAGACGCAACATAGCGAACCCCCACCAAACTGCCTCGGATGCGATGCGCAGGAATGAGTAAGAACACTAGCACCGCAAGGACGCCGTTTAAAGCAGAAAGCCCAGCCAATGCCGACCTAGGCAATAATGACGCCGGCGATGGCCAGTTCGACCAGGCGCACGCCGTTATACAGAGTTGATTAAGTACGATGGCTTGGGTAAATCCGCATCACCCTTCATTGCCGTGATAAAGGCCTGCTGCACGAGGCGTAGAATACTGTCGAAAAGGTAAGCACGCCCAGCACCAGCGCCAGTAGGTTCATCGACGCCTGGGTGACTAGCAGAAGTCAACGCTGATTAAAATGGTCGGCCGCAAAACCGATCTAGGGTAACAGCAGCAGCTGCGGACTAAATTGTAACGCCATGACCCTCCAACGACCTAGGCGTTATGCTGCGTGAGTTGGATCAGCACTAGCCAGTCTTCCTCGGTGTTCTGCACCCAAGTGATAAGATTGGAAACCAGGGTGATGGTGGCCCACAAGCGGATAATTGTAGAGTCGCAGCGAACGAAAAACCCAGCCTGTCTAGGGATTCATCTGCCCTGCAGGGTCCGAAATGCAATGTTGAGCCCGACAGCGGCGGCGTCGGTAGTAATGCGGATGTCGAAATCGCCAATACGGCACAAAAACACATAACTGAGAACCAGGTGAATGTATTCCCAAAGTACGTTGACCGGCGTGGAGAAATGTCCGCGCCCTCTTGGTTTGGCAAAAGGCATGGAAACGCGCGCGCCCCATTCAAACCACCGCAGAGGGTGGGGTACTGCATTGGTAAGCAAAGCCCGACAGCGAACCAAACAAACCAATAATGCTATATCAGAGACTTCCCCTCGAATCGCCAAGGTTGGAGCGAGTTTGCTTCAAATCGGCTTAGCCGGCCGCGGAGAGGCAACATCTATTAGGGTAGGTGTAACGGGTGTCACGGCCACTTTCGCTTTAATCTGACTGAGATTGGATCAATAATCGGCAAGCCGCTGCAGTAACCTGACCTCGGCGGCGCGCATCGCTTGTTCTGCGGCGGATAGCTGTATTTGCAGGCGCCGCGCAGCCAGTCGCTCTTAACTGAGCGATAAGCCTCCAGGCGTTGGCGAAACACATCCGTCAAGATGATAAGTGTTTCCGAGCGTCAACAGGATCGGCAACGCCCGTGACTGCTACCATCCCAGCGCTTGCAACGCATACTGCGGACGTACGCTTTCGGCCCATGCCACCGCCGAAACGGTGGCGGGACCATCGCAGTCCAGCTACAGCAATACCGATTTTTGCGCAGAGGTGAAATCGTTGGGCGGTGTTCGTTTGCGCAGCCGCCACACCAGTTTACCCAGCGAAATAGGCAGTTCGCCGGCCAGCGCGGCTAAAGAGGTTTCTTTAGCAGACAGCTGACATAACACAGCGGCATGAACAGCCTGCGCGAAAACGCATCGCTTCATCAAGCATTGTCCCATTTAAGCGGATTTAAGATTAGCGGGTTAATCAACAAAACGCAAACAGTAATATTCTCGCTATTGTAATGACGTGCCTTCTCACCTAAATTGGCGTTTAGCCAGTGAGTACCAGTAATGTATGTTTGTCATGTAATACAAAAGCGACTAAGCGACAAAGCCATACACGCCACAGTGAGGCTGCGCCAACCACAGACTTTCCAGCGGTTGCAGAGATTGGTCCCGGTGGGTACCCAGGTATAGTGTGGATGATGTTGAATACTACGTAGTGTGGATGATGTTGAATACTACGAATCCATTGATGAAATGGAACACACGGATTACTACATCGAACGTATTCTCTTCTGCGCTCCAGTCTCTATTTGGAATTGCAGGGCGCGCAGGATTTGCGTGAAGGCATCGCCTACGCCGATTCGACTATGTGTCGCGGGACTTATGGTGTCAGCTTCACCCTATCCCGCGCCGCTGCGCAGGGTGGGTATATCTCCTCCTCATAACCGCCCGTTTAGGGCAGAGCGTTGATTATCTGGCGTTGCTTTCCTTCACCATCGGCTGCGCATAGCGTCAAGACCTTTCCACACCGTACGTCAAGAGGAAGAAACTTTACGCTCGATTGTTAGTCCTCATACATACAACCTCGTTCGGCCCGAGCTGATCATGGCCTCCTCTGCCGTAGCCCTTTTCCTTTTCACAGCCGTGCTTGCTTCCTGTACAGATTTGCGTATAATGCGCGAGTTTGTCTTGTGGATATTGCCATGACAGGCGGACCTGCTCGTCGAGGACACGCTGGCCGTGCAGGCGGTAAGCCAGATAACAACATCCCCAACAGAGGGATAACACTGAATGATTACACTTCCCCATCAATCGAAGTAGGTGCGAGGGGTAATTTTTTGCGTTTATAAATAATTGGAGCTCTGGTCTCATGCAGAACCAAAGAATCCGTATTCGCTTGAAAGCTTTTGATCACCGTCTGATCGATCAATCAACCGCGGAAATCGTCGAGACTGCCAAGCGTACTGGTGCCCAGGTACGTGGCCCGATCCCGCTACCGACTCGCAAAGAGCGCTTTACCATTCTGATTTCTCCGCACGTCAACAAAGATGCGCGCGATCAGTATGAAATCCGCACTCATAAGCGTCTGGTTGATATCGTTGAGCCGACCGAAAAAACCGTTGATGCTCTGATGCGTCTAGACCTGGCTGCCGGTGTAGACGTGCAGATCAGCCTGGGTTGACGGGTTGTTGAACGATTGAGGGGGTTGAAACCATGAAGGGTTTAATTGGACGTAAAGTGGGCATGACTCGCATCTTCACCCAAGATGGCGTTTCTATCCCCGTCACCATTATTGAAATCGAAGCAAATCGTGTGACCCAGGTTAAAGATCTGGAAAACGATGGATACCGCGCAATCCAGGTTAGCGCTGGCACCAAAAAAGCCAACCGCGTAACCAAACCGGAAGCCGGTCACTTTGAGAAAGCGGGCGTTGCAGCCGGCCGTGGTCTGTGGGAATTCCGCGTCGAAGACGGTGAAGAAGTTACTGTTGGCCAGAGCATCACCGTAGAACTGTTCGCTGATGTTAAAAAAGTTGACGTTACCGGTACCTCCAAGGGTAAAGGATTTGCCGGCACTGTAAAACGCTGGAACTTCCGTACCCAGGATGCTACCCACGGTAACTCCTTATCCCACCGCGTTTTGGGTTCTATCGGTCAGAACCAGACTCCAGGAAAAGTATTCAAAGGCAAGAAAATGGCAGGCCAGCTGGGTAGCGAGCGCGTAACCGTTCAGAGCCTGAACGTGGTGCGTGTTGACGTAGAACGCAACCTGCTGTTGGTCAAAGGCGCCGTCCCGGGAGCAACCGGTGGTGACCTGATCGTTAAACCGGCCATCAAGGCGTAACGTTGAGGAGATAGGATGGAATTGGCATTGAGAGACGCGCAAAGCGCGCTGACTGTTTCCGAAACTACCTTCAGGCGTGACTTCAACGAAGCGCTGGTCCACCAAGTTGTTGTGGCCTACGCAGCGGGTGCCCGTCAGGGCACCCGTGGTCAGAAGACCCGTGCCGAAGTCACCGGCTCCGGCAAAAAACCCTGGCGTCAGAAGGGTACTGGCCGTGCGCGCTCCGGTAGCGTTAAGAGCCCGATCTGGCGCTCCGGTAGCGTTACCTTTGCCGCCAAGCCGCAGGATCACAGTCAGAAAGTCAATAAAAAGATGTACCGCGGAGCGCTGAAAAGTATCCTATCTGAGCTGGTACGTCAGAATCGTTTGATCGTTGTTGAACAGTTCTCTGTCAAAGCGCCGAAAACCAAGCTGCTAGCACAGAAACTGAGAGATATGGCGTTAGAAGATGTGCTGATCATTACCAGCGAACTGGACAAAAACCTGTTTCTAGCCGCGCGTAACCTCTATAAAGTAGACGTACGCGATGCCAGAGGTATCGACCCGATTAGCTTGATCACCTTCGACAAAGTTGTTATGACGGCTGACGCTGTTAAGCAAGTTGAGGAGATGCTGGCATGATTCGTGAAGAACGTCTGCTAAGAGTGCTGCGCGCGCCGCATGTTTCTGAAAAGGCATCTACCGCGATGGAAAAACATAACACCATCGTTCTCAAAGTAGCTAAAGATGCGACCAAAGCAGAAATCAAAGCCGCTGTACATAAACTGTTTGAAGTTGAAGTCAATGACGTGCGTACCCTGATTGTTAAAGGGAAGATCAAACGTCACGGACAGCGTATCGGTCGTCGTAGCGACTGGAAAAAAGCTTACATTACCCTGAAAGAAGGTCAGAACCTGGACTTCATCGGCGGCGCAGAGTAAGTCGGAGGAGTAAGAATAATGGCAATTGTTAAATGTAAACCGACATCTCCGGGTCGTCGACATGTTGTTAAAGTGACCAACCCTGAGTTGCACAAGGGCAAACCCTGTGCCCCGTTGCTGAAAACCCTCAGCAAATCAGGTGGCCGTAACAACAATGGTCGCATCACTACGCGCCATATCGGCGGTGGCCATAAGCAGCATTATCGCCTGATTGATTTCAAACGCAATAAAGACGATATCCCGGCAATGGTAGAACGTTTGGAGTATGATCCTAACCGTTCCGCCAACATCGCGCTGGTGTTGTACAAAGATGGTGAGCGTCGTTATATCCTGGCACCAAAAGGCCTGAAGGTCGGTGATCAGATTCAATCCGGCGTTGGTGCGGCAATCAAAGCCGGTAACGCTTTGCCGATGCGCAATATTCCAGTTGGTTCCATCGTGCATAACGTAGAAATGAAACCGGGTAAGGGCGGTCAGCTGGCGCGTTCCGCTGGTGCTTATGTTCAGATTGTGGCTCGTGATGGCGCTTATGTCACGCTGCGTCTGCGTTCCGGCGAGATGCGCAAAATTCAGTCTGAATGCCGTGCGACCATGGGCGAAGTAGGTAATGCTGAACATATGCTGCGTGTACTGGGTAAAGCCGGCGCCAGCCGCTGGCGTGGCATTCGTCCGACCGTTCGCGGTACAGCGATGAACCCTGTGGACCACCCACATGGCGGTGGCGAAGGCCGTAACTTTGGTAAGCACCCGATATCGCCGTGGGGCATTCAGACCAAAGGTAAGAAGACCCGTAGTAATAAGCGTACTGATAAGTTCATCGTACGTCGCCGTACCAAATAATATCAGAGGATAAACCATGCCACGTTCTCTCAAGAAAGGTCCATTTATTGACCTGCACTTGCTGAAGAAGGTAGAGAAAGCGGTGGAAAGCGGTGACAAGAAGCCTATTCGCACTTGGTCCCGTCGTTCAACGATCTTTCCAACAATGATCGGTTTGACCATCGCTGTCCATAATGGACGTCAGCACGTACCCGTTTTTGTCGTCGAGGAAATGGTCGGTCATAAACTAGGTGAATTTGCGCCGACGCGTACTTATCGCGGCCATGCGGCCGACAAAAAGGCCAAGAAGCGCTAAGGTAGAAGGAAGAGATGGAAGTTATCGCTCAACATCGCCACGCTCGTTCTTCTGCTCAAAAGGTTCGTCTGGTGGCTGATATGATTCGCGGTAAGAAAGTATCGCAAGCTCTTGAAGTTCTGACCTATACCAACAAGAAAGCTGCTGGTCTGGTGAAGAAAGTACTGGAGTCTGCCATTGCTAACGCTGAACACAACGATGGTGCAGATATCGATGATCTGAAAGTCACGAAGATTTTCGTCGACGCTGGCCCGAGCATGAAGCGCATCATGCCGCGTGCCAAGGGTCGTGCAGATCGTATTCTGAAGCGCACCAGCCACATTACGGTGGTTGTGTCCGATCGCTGAGACTCCGGAGACTAGTAATGGGTCAGAAAGTACATCCGAATGGTATTCGCCTGGGTATCGTAAAACCCTGGAATTCTACCTGGTATGCGAATACCAAAGAATTCGCTGACAACCTGGACAGCGACTTTAAAGTTCGTCGGTTCCTGATCAAGGAATTGTTGAAAGCTTCGGTTTCCCGCGTGGTGATCGAGCGTCCGGCCAAGAGTATTCGTGTAACCATTTATACCGCTCGTCCGGGCATCGTGATCGGCAAAAAAGGTGAAGACGTCGAAAAACTGCGTAAGGTCGTAGCGGATATAGCTGGCGTCCCGGCACAAATTAACATCGCCGAAGTCCGTAAGCCGGAGCTGGATGCCAAACTGGTTGCCGACAGCATTTCTTCACAACTGGAACGCCGTGTTATGTTCCGTCGCGCGATGAAACGTGCCGTGCAGAACGCCATGCGGCTTGGCGCCAAGGGGATTAAGGTTGCAGTCAGTGGTCGTCTGGGCGGCGTTGAAATCGCACGTACCGAATGGTACCGTGAAGGTCGTGTTCCGTTGCACACTCTGCGTGCAGATATCGACTACAGTGCCTCCGAAGCGTACACTACTTATGGTGTCATCGGTGTAAAAGTGTGGATCTTCAAAGGCGAGATCTTAGGTGGTATGGCTGCCGTTGAACAACCGGAATCGGCTGCTCAATCTAAAAAGCAGCAACGTAAAGGCCGCAAGTAAAGAGAGAGTTGCTGATGTTACAGCCAAAGCGTACAAAATTTCGTAAGATGCACAAAGGCCGCAACCGTGGCCTAGCAGCGGGTACGAATGTTAGCTTCGGTGCTTTCGGTCTGAAAGCTGTTGGCCGTGGTCGTTTGACTGCTCGTCAAATCGAGGCAGCGCGTCGTGCCATAACACGTGCAGTTAAGCGTCAAGGTAAGATCTGGATCCGGATTTTCCCGGACAAACCGATCACCGAAAAGCCGCTTGAAGTGCGTATGGGTAAAGGTAAAGGTAACGTGGAATACTGGGTTGCCTTGATTCAGCCGGGAAAAGTCCTGTACGAAATGGACGGCGTTCCGGAAGAGCTTGCTCGTGAAGCCTTCAGGCTGGCAGCAGCAAAACTGCCGATTGAAACCACCTTTGTGACTAAGACGGTGATGTAATGAAAGCAAATGAGTTGCGTGAAAAAAGCGCTGAAGAGCTGAACACCGAACTGCTGAACCTGTTGCGTGAGCAATTCGACCTGCGTATGCAGGCTGCCAAGGGTCAGCTACAGCAAACTCACCTGTTGAAGCAGGTGCGCCGCGATGTTGCGCGCGTAAAGACGTTATTAATTGAGAAGGCGGGTACGTAATGAGTGACCAAATCCGTGCTCTGCAAGGTCGTGTGGTTAGCGACAAAATGGAGAAATCCATCGTTGTGGCTATTGAACGTTTTGTGAAACACCCAATCTATGGAAAGTTCATCAAGCGCACGACCAAGCTCCACGTACATGACGAGAACAATGATGGCAATATTGGCGACGTCGTTGAAATAAGCGAATGCCGTCCGATTTCCAAGACCAAGTCCTGGACGCTGGTTTGCGTTGTAGAGAAATCGCTCCTGTGAAACGGTAGGCACTCTCTGAGCAGATAAACGGTTCTTTGAGCTGTTTGTTTTTCTACACATAGTATCAGGAACGGTGTTACAATAACGTGTCTTTATAGTTTTTTCTTACGACCGATTCAAGTCGTTAATTATAAGTGGTAGTTGACATTAGCGGAGCACTCACATGATCCAAGAACAAACTATGCTGACCGTGGCCGACAACTCCGGTGCACGCCGTGTAATGTGTATCAAGGTTCTAGGTGGCTCGCACCGTCGCTACGCAGGCGTCGGCGACATTATCAAAATTACCATCAAGGAAGCGATTCCTCGTGGCAAAGTAAAAAAGGGTGATGTTCTGAAGGCGGTGGTGGTGCGCACTAAAAAGGGTGTTCATCGTCCTGACGGTTCTGTCGTTCGCTTCGATGGTAATGCTTGTGTTTTATTGAACAACAACAGTGAACAACCTATCGGTACGCGTATTTTTGGGCCGGTGACTCGTGAACTGCGTACCGAGAAGTTCATGAAAATCATTTCCCTGGCACCTGAAGTACTCTGAGGAGCGAATCATGGCTGCGAAAATCCGTCGTGATGACGAAGTTATCGTGCTAACCGGCAAAGATAAGGGTAAGCGCGGTAAAGTAAAAAATGTCCTGTCTACCGGTAAGGCCATTGTTGAAGGTATCAATCTGGTTAAGAAGCATCAAAAACCAGTACCGGCCATGAACCAGCCTGGCGGCATCGTTAAGAAAGAAGCGGCAATCGATCTTTCCAATCTTGCAATCCTCAATACGACTTCCAGCAAGGCGGACCGTGTGGGATTTAAGATCAAAGACGGTAAGAAAGTACGTGTCTTCAAATCTAACGGTGAAACTATTAGGTAATGTGGGGTAGTACGATGGCGAAACTGCATGATTACTACAAAAACGAGGTAGTTTCTCAACTTATGAAACAGCTCGATTACCATTCTGTCATGCAAGTCCCTCGGATTGAGAAGATCACCCTAAATACGGGTGTGGGTGAAGCAATCGCCGATAAAAAGCTGCTGGATAGCGCCATAGCCGATTTGATCGCGATTTCAGGCCAAAAGCCGCTTATCACCAAAGCACGCAAATCTATTGCTGGCTTCAAAATCCGTCAGGGCTATCCGATCGGTTGTAAAGTAACCCTGCGTGGCAAACGCATGTGGGAGTTCCTCGAGCGACTGATTTCCATTGCTGTACCGCGTATCCGTGACTTCCGTGGCCTGTCCATCAAGTCATTCGATGGTCGTGGCAACTACAGCATGGGCGTGCGTGAACAGATCATCTTCCCGGAGGTCGACTATGACAAAGTCGAACGCGTTCGTGGCTTGGATATTACCATCACCACCACTGCGCAATCTGATGATGAAGGCCGTGCGCTGTTGACCGCCTTTAACTTCCCATTCCGCAAGTAGGTAGGGTTACTGATGGCCAAACAATCCATGAAAGCACGCGAAGTAAAACGCGTGAAATTAGCTGATAAATTTTTCGCGAAACGCACTGCACTTAAAACTATCATCTCCGACGTGAATGTTTCCGATAAAGAACGTTGGGATGCGGTTCTCAAGCTGCAGACTCTGGTGCGTGATTCTAGTCCATCGCGTCAGCGTAACCGTTGCCGCCAAACTGGTCGTCCGCACGCTTTCCTGCGGAAATTCGGGTTGAGTCGTATCAAGGTCCGTGAAGCCGCTATGCGCGGTGAAATCCCTGGGTTGAGAAAAGCTAGCTGGTAAAAAGCTAGCTGGTAAATTGTCACCGATTGAATCACGGGAGCAAAGATAGATGAGCATGCAAGATCCGATCGCGGATATGCTGACCCGTATCCGTAACGATCAAGCCGCGAACAAAACCACGGTCTCCATGCCTTCTTCCAAACTTAAAGTGGCAATTGCCAACTTGCTGAAAGAAGAAGGCTTTATTGAAGATTATAAAGTTGAAGGCGACACCAAGCCGACGCTGGAACTGGTGCTTAAGTACTTCCAGGGTAATCCGGTAGTAGAAAGCATTCAGCGTATCAGCCGCCCCGGACTGCGTATCTATAAGAAAAAAGATGCGCTGCCGAAAGTAATGGCAGGTATGGGTATCGCGGTTGTTTCTACCTCGAAAGGGATCATGACTGATCGTGCGGCTCGCCAGGCTAGCCTTGGTGGTGAGGTTATCTGCTACGTAGCGTAATTGGGAGAGAAGAATGTCTCGTGTTGCTAAAGCACCCGTCGTCATTCCTGCCGGCGTAGAGGTAAAACTCAACGGTCAGGATATTTCGATTAAGGGTAAAAACGGCGAGCTGACTCGCACTATCCACGAAGCTGTTGACGTTCAGTATGCTGATAACCAGCTGACCTTTGCTCCGCGTGATGGCCATGCCAATGGTTGGGCCCTTGCAGGCACGACTCGTGCGCTACTGAACGGCATGGTGATCGGTGTGACCGACGGCTTCATTAAAAAGCTACAGCTAGTAGGTGTGGGTTACCGTGCTGCAGTGAAAGGTAATGTGGTGAATTTGTCTCTTGGCTTTTCTCACCCCATCGACCATCAACTGCCAGCAGGTATCACCGCAGAATGCCCAAGCCAAACTGAAATCGTGCTAAAAGGCGCTGATAAGCAGGCCATTGGCCAGGTTGCGGCAGATCTGCGTGCCTATCGTCGTCCTGAGCCTTATAAAGGCAAGGGTATTCGTTACGCCGACGAAGTTGTACGTACCAAAGAGTCTAAGAAGAAATAAGGTAACCATGGATAAGAAGGCAGCTCGTATCCGTCGTGCAACCCGCACACGTCGCAAACTCCAGGAATTGGGTGCAACCCGCCTGGTGGTGCACCGTACTCCGCGTCATATGTACGCACAGATTATTGCGCCAAACGGTGCTGAAGTCCTTGTAGCTGCTTCTACTGTGGAAAAAGCTATCGTGGAGCAACTAAAAGGTACTACCGGTAACAAAGACGCCGCAGCGGTAGTAGGCAAAATTATCGCCGAGCGCGCGCTGGAAAAAGGCATTAAAGATGTGTCCTTTGACCGTTCTGGGTTTCAATATCATGGTCGAGTCCAGGCACTGGCAGATGCTGCCCGTGAAGCTGGCCTTCAGTTCTAAGGCAAGGGTGGTAAGATGGGGCGCATCGAAAAACAATCTGGTGAACTGCAGGAAAAGCTGATCGCGGTAAACCGCGTATCTAAAACCGTAAAAGGTGGGCGTATTTTCAGCTTTACCGCACTGACAGTCGTTGGTGATGGTAATGGTCGCGTTGGTTTTGGCTACGGCAAAGCACGCGAAGTTCCGACAGCGATTCAGAAAGCGATGGAAAAAGCCCGTCGCAACATGATGAGTGTCGCGCTGAACAGCGGCACTCTGCAGCATCCGATTAAAGGTACTCATACGGGTTCACGCGTGTTCATGCAACCGGCTTCCGAAGGTACCGGTATTATCGCCGGTGGTGCAATGCGCGCCGTCCTAGAAGTCGCGGGGGTTCACAACGTACTGACAAAAGCCTATGGTTCCACCAACCCGATCAACGTAGTTCGTGCAACTATCGACGCTCTTGGCAATATGAAGTCTCCTGAAATGATCGCTGCCAAGCGTGGTAAATTTGTTGAAGAAATTCTGGGGTAATTAACCATGGCACAGACTATTAAAATTAATCAGACTCGCAGTTCCATCGGTCGTCTGCCGAAACACAAGGCAACTCTGGTTGGCCTGGGCCTGCGTCACATTGGCCACACCGTAGAGCGTGAAGATACACCTGCAGTACGTGGTATGGTCAATTTGGTTTCCTATATGGTCAAAGTTGAGGAGTAAAGAGATGCGTTTAAATACCCTGTCTCCGGCTGATGGTTTCAAGCGCACCTCTAAGCGTCCAGGCCGCGGTATTGGTTGTGGCTTGGGCAAAACCGGCGGACGGGGTCACAAAGGTCAGAAATCTCGTTCTGGCGCTGGCATACGTCGCGGGTTTGAAGGGGGCCAGATGCCTCTGTATCGGCGTCTGCCGAAATTCGGCTTTACGTCGCGCAAATCTATGGTCACCGCTGAAGTCCGCCTGTCCGATTTGGTGCACATAGAAGGCGAAGTCGTGGATCTGAACGCGCTGAAGTCCGCTAACATCGTTGACATCCAAACTGAATTCGCAAAAATTATGCTCTCCGGCGAAGTTAAACGCGCGGTTACCGTGCGTGGCCTTCGTGTAAGCAAGGGCGCGCGTGTCGCAATCGAAGCTGCCGGCGGTAAAATTGAGGAATAAGTAGCAGATGACTAAACAACCAGGATTAGATTTTCAAAGCGCCAAAGGCGGAATGGGTGAACTGAAGCGTAGACTTCTGTTTGTTATCGTGGCGCTTGTTGTCTTCCGCATCGGCTCTTTTATTCCGATCCCTGGCGTTGATGTCATCGTACTTGCGAAGTTGTTCGAACAGCAGCGCGGCACCATCATTGAAATGTTTAACATGTTCTCTGGTGGTGCGCTCAGCCGTGCTTCTGTCTTTGCATTGGGGATCATGCCGTATATCTCGGCATCGATCATCGTCCAGCTGCTCACGGTGGTACACCCGGCGCTGGCGGAGATTAAAAAAGAGGGCGAGGCTGGCAAACGTAAAGTCAGCCAGTACACTCGCTACGGCACGTTGGTGTTGGCAATATTTCAGTCAATCGGTATCGCAACCGGTTTGCCGAATATGCCTGGAATGCAAGGTTTGGTGATTAATCCAGGCTTTGCGTTTTACTTTACTGCGGTAGTGAGCCTGGTCTGCGGGACAATGTTCCTGATGTGGCTGGGCGAACAGATTACTGAACGAGGTATCAGCAACGGTATCTCTATCATTATCTTCGCGGGTATCGTAGCGGGCTTGCCACCTTCCATCGGCCACACCATAGAGCAGGCTCGGCAAGGCGATATGCACTTCCTCGTGTTGCTATTGGTTGCGGCTTTAGTGTTCGCGGTGACGTTTTTCGTGGTGTTCGTTGAGCGTGGTCAACGTCGTATCGCCGTTAACTACGCCAAGCGTCAGCAAGGACGTCGCGTTTATGCGACCCAGAGTACGCATTTGCCGCTGAAAGTGAACATGGCCGGGGTTATCCCGGCAATTTTCGCCTCTAGTATTATTCTGTTTCCGGCCACGATTGCATCCTGGTTCGGAGGCGGTACAGGTTGGGGCTGGCTGTCTGCAATTTCGCTCTATTTGCAGCCTGGTCAGCCGCTTTATGTGTTACTATATGCAGCTGCAATCATATTCTTCTGTTTCTTTTACACGGCGTTGGTATTCAACCCGCGCGAGACAGCAGATAATCTGAAGAAGTCCGGTGCATTTGTACCGGGCATTCGTCCGGGAGAGCAAACGGCCAGGTATATTGATAAGGTTATGACCCGCCTCACGCTAGTCGGCGCCATGTATATTACCTTTATCTGCCTAATTCCGGAGTTCATGCGTGCCGCAATGAAAGTTCCGTTCTATTTTGGGGGCACGTCTTTATTGATCGTCATTGTGGTTATCATGGACTTTATGGCTCAGGTGCAGATTTTGATGATGTCAAGTCAGTACGAGTCTGCATTGAAGAAAGCAAACCTGAAAGGCTATAACTACTAATTCGGGAAACTTGAGAAGTTACGGAGAGTAAAAATGAAAGTCCGTGCTTCCGTCAAGAAATTATGTCGGAACTGCAAAATCGTTAAGCGTAACGGTGTCGTTCATGTGATTTGCGGCACTGAGCCTAAGCACAAACAACGCCAAGGCTAGTATTTCCTTTTTATTGCAAAGTTGGATTGAGCTGGCTAGATGGGCCAGTCAATCTTTTGTGTGTCTCTGAGACATTGTTTGAGTATCCTTAAAACGAGCTTTCAGAATAGTGTTTGCCGTTAAAAATTTTAGGAGTACATAGTGGCCCGCATAGCAGGTATTAACATTCCTGATCATAAACATGCCGTTATTGCCCTAACATCAATCTACGGTATCGGCAAAACCCGGTCGCGGCATATCTGCGCGGCTACGGGCATTGCTGAAAATGTTAAGATCAGTGAGCTGTCTGAGGAGCAGATTGACACGCTGCGTGATGCAGCTGCCAAGTTTGTTGTCGAAGGCGATCTGCGTCGTGAAGTAATCCTGAGTATCAAACGTCTGATAGATCTTGGCACCTATCGTGGTTTGCGTCATCGTCGTGGTCTTCCGGTCAACGGTCAGCGTACTAAGACCAATGCCCGCACCCGTAAGGGTCCGTGCAAACCGATCAAGAAATAATCGGAGGTGAGTCAATAATGGCTAAGGCGCCTATTCGTGCACGTAAGCGTGTTAAAAAACAAGTTTCAGATGGTGTGGCTCATATCCATGCGTCTTTCAACAATACCATCGTAACTATTACCGATCGTCAGGGTAATGCGTTGGGTTGGGCGACTGCCGGTGGTTCCGGTTTCCGCGGTTCTCGTAAGTCCACGCCTTTCGCCGCACAGGTTGCAGCGGAACGTTGTTCTGAAGCAGTGAAAGAATATGGCATCAAAAATCTGGAGATTATGGTTAAAGGACCAGGTCCGGGCCGCGAGTCTACCGTTCGCGCGTTAAACGCGGCTGGTTTCCGTATCACGAACATTACTGATGTGACTCCAATTCCCCATAACGGTTGTCGTCCGCCTAAAAAGCGCCGCGTATAATGCCACTTTAGGTTAGTTGGAGAAAGAAAATGGCAAGATATTTGGGTCCTAAGCTCAAGCTGAGCCGTCGTGAGGGCACAGACCTATTCCTGAAGTCTGGTGTTCGTGCGATCGATTCCAAGTGCAAAATTGAGCAACCGCCTGGTCAGCATGGTGCGCGTAAACCGCGTCTGTCTGATTACGGCGTACAGTTGCGCGAAAAACAAAAAGTTCGTCGTATCTACGGCGTGCTAGAACGTCAATTCCACAACTACTATAAAGAAGCCGCACGCCTAAAAGGCAATACCGGTGAAAACCTGTTGCAGTTGCTGGAAGGTCGTCTCGACAACGTTGTTTACCGAATGGGCTTTGGCGCTACCCGCGCTGAAACGCGTCAATTGGTCAGCCACAAGGCGATCATGGTGAACGGCTGCGTTGTCAACATCGCTTCTTACCAAGTTGCTCCGAATGACGTTGTCAGCGTACGTGAGAAAGCGAAAAAACAATCCCGTGTTCGTGCCTCATTGGAACTGGTTGAACAGCGTGAAAAGCCAACCTGGCTTGAAGTCGATGCTATTAAGATGGAAGGGGTATTCAAACGTATTCCAGAACGTACCGATTTGTCTGCGGACATTAATGAACACCTGATCGTCGAGCTTTACTCTAAGTAAGTAAGACTTAGTACCAAAGAGAGGACACAATGCAGGGTTCTGTGACAGAGTTTCTAAAACCGCGCTTGGTAGATATCGAGCAAATCAGTTCGACGCACGCCAAGGTGACCCTTGAGCCATTGGAGCGTGGCTTTGGTCATACTCTGGGTAACGCACTGCGTCGTATTCTTCTTTCATCAATGCCGGGTTGCGCGGTGACCGAGGTTGAGATTGATGGTGTACTGCACGAGTACAGCACCAAAGAAGGTGTACAGGAAGACATTCTGGAGATTCTGCTCAACCTGAAAGGGCTGGCGGTGAGAGTTCAAGGTAAAGATGACGTTGTGTTGACCCTGAACAAATCTGGCATTGGCCCTGTGACCGCAGCCGACATCGCCCATGATGGAGATGTTGAAATCGTCAAGCCGCAGCATGTCCTGTGCCATCTGACAGATGAAAACGCATCCATCAATATGCGTATCAAGGTTCAGCGTGGACGTGGTTATGTTCCGGCTTCTGCTCGCATTCATGCGGAGGAGAATGAGCGCCCGATTGGTCGTTTGCTTGTAGACGCATGCTATAGCCCCGTAGAGCGCATCGCCTACAATGTGGAAGCAGCGCGCGTTCAGCAGCGTACCGACCTAGACAAACTGGTTATCGAAATGGAAACCAATGGCACAATCGATCCTGAAGAGGCGATCCGCCGTGCGGCAATCATTCTGGCTGAACAACTGGAAGCTTTCGTTGACTTACGTGATGTACGTCAGCCAGAAGTAAAAGAAGAAAAACCAGAATTCGATCCGATCTTGTTGCGTCCCGTTGATGATCTGGAATTGACCGTCCGCTCTGCTAACTGCCTCAAGGCAGAAGCTATCCACTACATTGGTGATCTGGTACAGCGCACCGAGGTTGAGTTGCTGAAAACACCCAACCTTGGTAAAAAATCCCTTACCGAGATTAAAGACGTGTTGGCTTCACGTGGGTTGTCTCTGGGCATGCGTCTTGAGAATTGGCCTCCGGCAAGTATCGCTGATGAATAACCCGATCACAGGTTGAGGTTTTACTGAGAAGGATAAGGTCATGCGCCATCGTAAGAGTGGTCGTCAACTGAATCGTAACAGCAGCCATCGCCG
Source organism: Sodalis sp. (in: enterobacteria) (assembly GCF_036327475.1). Lineage (NCBI taxonomy): Bacteria > Pseudomonadati > Pseudomonadota > Gammaproteobacteria > Enterobacterales > Bruguierivoracaceae > Sodalis > Sodalis sp. (in: enterobacteria). The sequence continues at coordinate 17,631 of NZ_CP132913.1, forward strand.
GGCTATGTTCCGTAACATGGCCAGTTCTTTGGTTCGTCATGAAATCATCAAGACGACCCTGCCGAAAGCGAAAGAGCTGCGCCGCGTTATTGAACCGCTGATTACACTTGCCAAGACCGACAGTGTTGCAAATCGTCGTCTGGCATTCGCCCGCACTCGTGATAACGAGATCGTGGCAAAACTGTTTAACGAGCTAGGCCCGCGTTTTGCGAGCCGCGCCGGTGGTTACACTCGTATTCTGAAGTGTGGCTTCCGTGCAGGCGACAACGCGCCGATGGCATACATCGAGCTCGTTGATCGTGCTGAGATCGCGCTGAAGTAACAGCTCCAGTAGAAGAATGGGTAATCACAGGCGATCACAATGCATTTATCGCCGAGCTGGAAAACGCCAAAGCGGCAGATATCAGTATTGATGTTGTTGTTTTTCATTACGCCGCTGATACGGACTTCAATGTGACTACACGACAAGCTCTCCACGAACTGTCGGGCAAGCTGATTAACAAAGAGAGATACAACATAGCAAACGACCGAGGCCGCTATGATAGTAATTATCTTCGATAATGGCATGCGTATAGCGCTTTTCGCGCTTATGGAGCCGCGGCAGTTTTGTAACTGGAAGACAGAGGTATAATTGTCGTAGGCCGAGCAGTTTTCAACAATGTTATACACCAAATCCGCATGGGGTGAAGTATGTGTTTTTCTCCATATTGTAGGTCATGGCGCCAATGCACCAGTTGGTATAACGGGCGCCAATAATCAGGTTTAGCGGATCAGATAATGAAACGCGGGTGACTCCGCACAGCGGTTTCATGTAGGTTTTATCATTCTACGTGACGGTCTGTTTGGCCCCATTGGATTTCTGGGAAATTGCCGTCATAATCGTAGAAATTCCCTAGTTCGTAGGGATGAATATTGGTCAAGGTGTCGTTCAGGTGGCGGTTGGTTTGCCAACTGAAGCTGCCTCTCCCAGCATCGCGGCATGCTGACGTCACAATAGTTCATCCACTTTGCGATCGCCCATGTTTCAGCCCGTTCCGCCGACATAGTCAGCGCCATAGTTGCTATGGTGGCCGACTAATTGTCCGGTTTCTCTGTTGACTGCCGCGTCCAGATACGTCGTTTGGCCCAAATTTGGTATTGGTATGGGTGGGCGTTTAGCGGGGCTTGCCAATTTTCAGTGAAACGCTGGGTAAAAGTGATGAAAACTTATTGACTGCTTTATCCTTGTAGGCCAAATCCGGCGCGGTGCTGTGAGCTCGGTCATAATGCCTGGGCTGCCATCGTTATTCCAGCGCGGCAAACCTGCCCAGGTCTAGCATTGGTATTGATACGCTGTATCCGGCGGTGAGACTCGTAGAGTCGCTCAGATCGGCATCAATGATGTCTGAGAAGAAAGTTTTCTTAATTGCTGCAGCGATCGGGCCACGAGTCGTTATCCTGATAGCCGGCCACGGCTGCGCACGTTGCCGCTTTCAGTAAGAAGGTGTTGCAGAACAGCCACATACCGTTTCTTGTCCCAGCCGCCGTATTCCGCGGTAAGTAGCTTTTAAATTCACGACTTGTCGCATGTTTTCGCACTAATTGAGTGGTCGCGAGCCAATCCTAACAGCTTCCTGCCATATCATCACACCACTCAGCGAATGGAGCCGTTAATCCGCCATCCGCTGTTGGCTGATGATGCTGACCAACTACGGAATGTCACATCATCGGAATTTTGGTACTGCTGGTCGTGGTTGGTACGCTGTAATCCTGATTTTGTCTGTACGCTGCCGCGTCAGCATCGGCGGTCCCTTTTACAGCAATGGTTCCTTCAGTGCTGTCGATAGCGGCGCTTGGCATCAATGCCGAGGTAATGGACGGCGGCAGAATTATGATGGCCACGCCTCATTGATGAATCATTAGCGAACATTATTTCCCCCTATCTAATTTTCGTCAGGCGGCATCAAGATGATGCTAATTCTGTAAACGCTTCGACAAGTGACATGGCCGTAACCGCGCGTGGTGGTTACCTAGTGGTTGCCAACATGAGCTCTTTAGGTTTGTGCGATAGACAATGTCGTGAGTGGCCAGTAGAGGATGAGTGTGTGATCAATGGGTAAGTCGCAGCCACTCTGTCGCGCCAAACTATCTGAGGTAATAGTATGGGTATTGTGGACGACTGAGCCGAACATCATATACCACAAGCGCAGCGGGCGTCTGTTAATAAATTCAATGATACAAAACACGGCAAAAGGCTACGATGATAAAATCATATCTTGCAGGAACACCTACATGATCACCGCCGGAATGTCTTCCTGCATGGCGTGAGCACCCAATATTAATTGCTTAGAATCAATCCCGCTGATCGGCAAGCCAATCGGTGGCATGGTGACGTTGGTCACTAAAGAGGAGACGCTTTTACCAAAAGCGACACCGATGATAATATCGACTGCCATGTGATCACGTTTCCACGCATCGCGAATTTGCGGAATTCTTATAAGAAACTCATAGAATTGCTCCATCATTTGTGAATGAACTAAAGCTAACAAAGGATGAATGATTTATGAGGGGGATATTTTCGAATAGGCCTTTGATATGTCAACGCTTAAAGGAAAAGGGACTGGATTGGAACAGTTGCTCTACATTGCTGACAAACTTTTATCGGTCAGGAACATGAACACATGGTCGCCCTGCTCGATACGGCTGTTTCGACGTGGCCTGCAGTGGAGAAATAGCGATGTCGATAACGCCGTCCTGCACTAGATCCATATAGACGCGCCACTGGATAGACGCGCCACTGGATAAATGACAAAACGTCGATCTGCTCAATATGCTCCTGCGCCAGTAGCTCCTGATCGGAGACATCGCAATAAAGGGCGTAGTATCGCCGCCGTTCCTCCAACTCCGCAGGACCTGCCCTTGATCACGCTCCATTAGCTTTACGTTGTGATCTTTTCCAGCCAATAAGTCAGGCCGGCGCCGATATTACCACCGCTGATAATCATAATGTGTTTAGCGCGGATGTGCTGCGAGGCAACCACGACAATACCTCATCGCTTCCCTTAATAATTGTCGAACCCTGCTGGCGGGTTGGCCGGTTCTGGCGGAGAGTTGCTGCGACGCGCGTTTCGATGTGCGGCATGTGTTCGCGCATGGAAGAGAGGGTTTCGGCGACATTGACCATCTGCAGGGTGCCGAGATACTCAATTAGTTTATAGATGTTATTGGTGACCAGTTGCTCAGGGGTATTAAATGATCAATGGGCACCGCTTCCGGCGAAAACAGTCGCTCCGCTTCGCAGACATAATCGTGGGAACGGATGTGGGTGATACGGTTGGGGTTTGAACCGCGTATAGGCCATTTGATAGACAATCACATTGGTTTCATCGGAGTTGATGACCGCTACTAGCATATTGGCATCCGTCACCCAAGCATCGCGCAGAACCCACGGATGGGATCCGTACCCTTGGATCGCGCGCAGATCAAACTCATTCTGCAATTAATGATGATAGTTAAGGATGATAGTTTTCCAGGCGCGCCGTTAGCGGGCGCACGCTTCCATTATTATGCCCTGTCATAGGGCTGCATCCTTTTCATCTTAACGTAAAGAAACCATCGCCCGATGCCAGCAACGGAACCAGGAGCTGCAGTATCGCCTGTTTCCTGCAATCGGGCTAGAAAAGCAGCGATTTGACCGCGGTTTTCCTTCAGAGAATTGAACAGGTGGCATATAGCAAGGCGATATCCCTGTCGCGGCGCAGTCATTTGATATTCGGATGCCGGTGTGTAACGCCTGTTGCGGAGCGGGGCGCATCCAGCGGAATGCGATCGAAAAGCCGATTATCGCACCAGTCTTCCGGTGTACGCCCGTCGCCAATGATGACTCCGCTTGCATGCTAAGCCGCTGCAGATTGTCATGGATTCGTGCCACGCGCCGCCCGCCTGTATCCACCGCGGTAACTCGTGCCGCTGGCGCGATCTTACAAAAGATGGGTGGTCTTACCATCGGGTCGGTGCACAGATCAAGGATGCCTCGCCGTCCTGCGGTGCCAGCAGCAAGGGCAAGCTCTGTGCTGGTGCATCCCGCACCATTACTCAGCTTCGATCGAAGCTGGGCAGACGGCGGACGTTGGTTGTTGGCGTCGATTATCTGCGCATACTGCGCCGGCCAGAATCCGTTTTTACGGCCAGGCAGGATGGATGTGGCGGATTTCCAGTTGCGCAGCCTCGACCAGAAACGCTGCCGCTGGTGTTGGAGCTGACGCAACACGCCATTAATCGATCCCTTAAGCGGCGGCCGTTTCAGCATCACCGATACCGTTTGCGCCAGCGCGGCATGGGCAAGGATGCTGGCGTAGATCAACTGATACAAACCGACTATGGGCAGGTAATGAACCGGCCGCTATTTACCGGTCAACGGTTTTCAGCTGGCGCATGATCCATTCCAATTGCAGCAGGACGCGCATAATACCGAAACAGAGCTCCTGCACAAGGACGCCTGTAACGGCGGCAACAACAGGCGCTGAGAGACTGACCTTGCTCCAGCACCTGTTCTGCCACCTTGGCGGCTATAACGCGGAGATTATAGTGTGTTTTCATAGCGTACCGAGCCATGAAGGCCCTCGTCATATAACCGGTGGCCACCGACGCCGGTTCACACCCTTCAGGCGAAGATCAATCCAGAAGCGTACCTGGAATAAACCATTCGCGGCGTGAATTGAGTAAATCCTGAACCGGTATCGCCTTTTTACCTGCCGGCTGCAACTGTGTGAGCGTTAGTATGCCCTGGCCAGTGGCGATGTGAATACCAGCCTTGTCCGCAGCCACAATGGTGCCTGGCGCACATGACGCCATCTGCCTGGCGCCTACGCTTGCGGCCAAAACTTTGATTTGCTGCCCCGCTAGCAAAAAATAGCTGATGGGCCAGGGGTTGAAGGCGCGGATACAGCGCTCAAGCCGCGCCGCGGGCAGACGCCAGTCGAGCCAGGCTTCGTCTTTGCTGAGTTTGTCTGCATAGGTCGCGAGCGCGTTGTTTTGTGGCTTGGCTGCGGTGCGGCCGGCGGCAAGTTTCTCAAGTGTGGACAATAGGGCGCTCGGTCCGATTTGCGCCAATTTGTCATGCAGCGAGGCACTGGTGTCGTTTGGCTCAATAATACAGGTTGTCTTATGCAGCATGGCGCCGGTATCGAGGCCGGCATCCATCTGTATGATCGTTACGCCGGTTCGGTCGTCGCCGGCCCACAATGCTCGCTGAATCGGTGCCGGCCCGCGCCATCGCGGTAATAGTGACCCATGAACGTTAATGCAGCCAAGGCGCGGTAGGTCCAGAACCGCCTGAGGAAGGATTAGGCCATAGGCTACCACCACCATAATATCCGCCTTCAAGGCAGCCACCCACCCTTGCCCTTCGGGTCTGCGCAGCGAAGACGGTTGAAATACCGGAAGGCTGTGCCGCTCCGCCAACTGTTTGACCGGGCTGGGCGTCAATCGGTTGCCGCGTCCGGCAGGCCGGTCCGGCTGGGTGAAAACGCCGACCACCTGATGTTGGGCGCGAATCAGCGTGTCCAAATGGCGCGCGGCAAAATCCGGCGTACCGGCGAAGATAATACGTAAAGAGTTGGACAGGATGATTCCTATGGCGCTTGGGTTACTTTTGTGCGTGTCATACGCGCCAGTTTTTCCATTTTTTGACGAATTCGCTGACGTTTTAGCGGCGAGAGATAATCAACAAACAGCTTGCCGACCAGATGATCCATCTCGTGCTGGATACAGATTGCCAGCAGATCGTCCGCATCCAGCTCGAAGCTGTTGCCGTCGTGATCCAGTGCCTGCACTCTCACTTTCTCCGCCCGTAGTACGAAGCCTCGCTGATTGGGAATCGACAGACAGCCTTCATCAATGCCGGTTTCGCCGCTTTTTTCCATAAGTTTGGGGTTGATCAGCACTAGGCGCTGATCGCGGTTTTCCGAGATATCAATAACGATGATCCGCTGGTGGATATTAACCTGGGTGGCAGCTAGGCCGATTCCCTTCTCGGCGTACATCGTTTCAAACATATTACACACAATACGGCGGATGGCGTCATTGACATCAGCGACAGGTTTGGCAACTTTACGCAACCGCTCATCGGGATAATGTAACACCTGCAATAATGACATAGTGGTCTGAATCTGCATCTGAGTATGAAACGATATTTATCCCCATTCTAGACATTTCTAGGGCTGATTGACAGCATTGGACGAGAAATGTCCCGGCGTTGGTCAATCGCTAACTCAGGAAAGGGAGAAATACTGTTGAGCGAAATACGGCTGCGCATGGCAGCGTAAGGAGGGTAAACAGCGCTCTGGCCAGATTATTCCCTGGCCAGAGCGCTGTTAAATGCGTTTTAACCTCGCGACAACATCAGCGCTATCATTGCTGTTCGCCAAGTGAATTGGAGAATGCGCGCCGCTGTTGGCAATGCATTTTCCCTTTCGTAACCGCTTGATAAGCGTGTTAAGCTCGGGGTATTAGTGGTTGAGGTGGCAATAAAGTGGTTGGTCATGCTGCTCTGTGCTCTGGATCAGGGACGAGAGATCTTTGCTTTGCTAGGCTCGCTGGACAGCGCGTCCAGCGCCAGTATTGGCTTATCCAGCATGGCGCAATGCTTATCCCCTGGGGGGGAGATATTTGAACACCTGTACAGTGACTTGAAATGGCTGACGCCGAAATAAGACGGAAATTATTTCTACACCAGAATGCGAAGTTAAATTTGCCATTTGCCGATGTGTGGGCTAACGTAGAGGACGAGGTTACATCTGTGACGTCGTTGCTGAGCGTACCGGCCAGCCTGCGCCAGGGGTGGTAGTGAAATTGCTCTGGAGTTAGCAGGATGGATCGCAGTTGTACCCGGCGGCTATGTCCAATTAAGGAGGGCAGGCCATGTTCGACGTGCTAATGTATTTGTTTGAAACCTACATCCACAATGCAGTCGACATGCGCGCGGATCAGGATAAATTGACCGATGACATCACACGAGCTGGCCTTCACACGATGATATTTATAATGCGTTAAACTGGCTGAAGAAACTGGCTGGTTTGCAGAACGGGCAGAGCAGAACTTTTTCGCTGGATGCCGATCCGGCTGCCATGTGTATCTATAATAAAGTTCTATCCCATCTATAAATATGCGTTAAATAATCAGACCGTGGCGGGAATATGCATGTATTGTCATTCCCCGCTGTTAATGGAGATAAATACCGTTCGCAGAGCAAAGCGGTTTTGTGCCGATAAAGGCTGCGGCAAGCCGGTAGCAACAAACGATGATGAAGAATGAAACTTCATTGCTTGACCTGGCAAATGTAGTGACGGCGCTGCACCAGCAGCAGGTTATCGCTTATCCGACAGAGGCCGTGTTTGGGTTAGGTTGCGATCCGAACAGCGAAAACGCGATTCAGGCGCTGCTTAAGCTAAAACAACGTTCGTGGCAAAAAGGGTTGATCCTGGTTGCCGCGCATTACGCCCAGCTCACGGATTATATTGACGACAGCGCGTTGGATAATGCCGCGCGGGAGCGGATGTTCGCCTGTTGGCCGGGCCCCGTTACTTGGGTGGTACCGGCCCGCCCCACAACACCGCGTTGGTTAATGGGGCGACACGCATCACTGGCGGTACGCGTCAGTGCATTTGAACCGGTACGGCGTCTTTGCCTAGCTTTCGGCAGGCCGCTTGTGTCCACCAGCGCCAATTTGACCGGGTTGCCGCCGGCGCATACCGCCGATGAAGTGCGTGAGCAATTAGGCGCCGCTTTTCCGGTGCTAGACCAAGCGGTAGAGGGGCGGCGCAATCCTTCTGAAATTCACGATGCCCTAAGCGGCGAATTAATCCGCCAGAACTGACCATCACCAGAGTGACACTATGGATACCTACGCCGTTTTTGGTAACCCGATTAAACATAGTCTGTCACCGCGCATTCATGCACTCTTTGCCGCTGAAACCGGTCTAGCTCATCCTTATGGTCGTGTGTTAGCGCCGCTGGACGGTTTTGAACAAACGCTACGGCGGTTTTTCGACGAGGGAGGAGTGGGGGCGAATATTACCCTGCCGTTTAAAGAACGTGCGTTTTCGCTGTGCGATCAGCTCAGCGAGCGTGGGTCTTTGGCTGGGGCGGTGAACACTATCAAGAAACTACCGGACGGGGCATTACTGGGGGACAACACCGACGGCATCGGGTTGGTTAGCGATTTGCAGCGTCTCGCTCTATTGCGCCAAGACAGCCGAGTGCTGTTAGTGGGCGCCGGCGGCGCGGCGCGGGGGGTTATTTTACCGCTACTGGCCTACGGCTGCAAAGTGGCGCTGACCAACCGCTCTTTCCACCGCGCACAAGAGCTGGTGGAACTTTACCATCACGTCGGCAATATTAGTGCGCTGCCACTAGAGCACCTCGACACACCGGACTACGACCTAATCATTAATGCGACATCCACCGGGGTGCAGGGGGGTATCCCGCTGCTGCCGGCTTCCGTCATTACGCCGGCGGTGTGCTGCTACGATATGTTTTATCAGCAATGCGAAACGCCATTCATCGCCTGGTGTCGTAGGCAGGGTGTGCTGCACTGCGCCGATGGGCTCGGCATGTTGGTGGGTCAGGCGGCGTCGGCCTTCTTCATATGGCATGGCGTATTGCCCTCGGTTTTGTCGGTGCTGGAAACCCTGCGGGCGGAGTTGGACGCATGAACTAGGCGATACATTTCTCGGATCTGGAGTGCCAAATCAGCGCGAGCTAGTTATATGGCCGCTCCCGTCCGCGATTGCTCAGGGGATAAATATTGACGGCTAATGCTGCTTAGCCTAGATGTTGGTATGTGTCCATTGTTTGGAGTCTGAATTGGAGTCTGAAAGCGTTTTAAGGCCAGCGGTATCCAAAAAGTTACGCCTAAAATACCAGATCGCGCGATGATAATAAATCACGTCATTCTACAGATGGAGATAGCCATATATGTAAGCGTTTATCGGGCGCCGCCGGGCTTCCAGTGCTAATGACAACCTCATCATTGATAACGGCGCCATCCAGAACAATGTTCCCCATAAGATCAAAGCGGAAGGGATAAAGTAAGCAGTCAGTTGCAAAAAATCAAAAAGGCTTGTGTAATAAATTCAGCTCCCTCCACTCCCTATAATGCGCCTCCACTGACCGGGAGCAGTCGTTGCGACTTACCGGCTCAGCCAGAGGCAAGCGGTCCACGAAGGTTAAATAAAAGCTTGACTCTGCAGCGGAAAAGCGTAGTATACGCCACTTGTACCGGTAGAGGAATTACCCTCCCGGACACGCTCTTTAACAATTTATCAGACAATCTGTGTGGGCACTCATAAGACAGTATCGATACACGAAATATCAAGTCTTGAAGAGTGAACAACGAATATTCATAGGAATACCAGTTTTAATTCTTTGAGCATCAAGCTTTTAATTGAAGAGTTTGATCATGGCTCAGATTGAACGCTGGCGGCAGGCCTAACACATGCAAGTCGAGCGGCAACGGAAAGAAGCTTGCTTCTTTGCCGGCGAGCGGCGGACGGGTGAGTAATGTCTGGGGATCTGCCCGATGGAGGGGGATAACTGCTGGAAACGGTAGCTAATACCACATAACGTCGCAAGACCAAAGTGGGGGACCTTCTGGCCTCACACCATCGGATGAACCCAGATGGGATTAGCTAGTAGGTGGGGTAATGGCTCACCTAGGCGACGATCCCTAGCTGGTCTGAGAGGATGACCAGCCACACTGGAACTGAGACACGGTCCAGACTCCTACGGGAGGCAGCAGTGGGGAATATTGCACAATGGGGGAAACCCTGATGCAGTCATGCCGCGTGTGTGAAGAAGGCCTTCGGGTTGTAAAGCACTTTCAGCGGGAAGGAAGGCGATGGCGTTAATAGCGCCATCTGTTGACGTTACCCGAAGAAGAAGCACCGGCTAACTCCGTGCCAGCAGCCGCGGTAATACGGAGGGTGCAAGCGTTAATCGGAATTACTGGGCGTAAAGCGTACGCAGGCGGTCTATTAAGTCAGATGTGAAATCCCCGGGCTCAACCTGGGAACTGCATTTGAAACTGGTAGGCTAGAGTCTCGTAGAGGGGGGTAGAATTCCAGGTGTAGCGGTGAAATGCGTAGAGATCTGGAGGAATACCAGTGGCGAAGGCGGCCCCCTGGACGAAGACTGACGCTCAGGTACGAAAGCGTGGGGAGCAAACAGGATTAGATACCCTGGTAGTCCACGCCGTAAACGATGTCGATTTGAAGGTTGCGGCCTTGAGCCGTGGCTTTCGGAGCTAACGCGTTAAATCGACCGCCTGGGGAGTACGGCCGCAAGGTTAAAACTCAAATGAATTGACGGGGGCCCGCACAAGCGGTGGAGCATGTGGTTTAATTCGATGCAACGCGAAGAACCTTACCTACTCTTGACATCCAGAGAACTAGGCAGAGATGCCTAGGTGCCTTCGGGAGCTCTGAGACAGGTGCTGCATGGCTGTCGTCAGTTCGTGTTGTGAAATGTTGGGTTAAGTCCCGCAACGAGCGCAACCCTTATCCTTTGTTACCAGCGATTCGGTCGGGAACTCAAGGGAGACTGCCGGTGATAAACCGGAGGAAGGTGGGGATGACGTCAAGTCATCATGGCCCTTACGAGTAGGGCTACACACGTGCTACAATGGCGCATACAAAGAGAAGCGATCTTGCGAGAGTCAGCGGACCTCATAAAGTGCGTCGTAGTCCGGATTGGAGTCTGCAACTCGACTCCATGAAGTCGGAATCGCTAGTAATCGTGGATCAGAACGCCACGGTGAATACGTTCCCGGGCCTTGTACACACCGCCCGTCACACCATGGGAGTGGGTTGCAAAAGAAGTAGGTAGCTTAACCTTCGGGAGGGCGCTTACCACTTTGTGATTCATAACTGGGGTGAAGTCGTAACAAGGTAACCGTAGGGGAACCTGCGGTTGGATCACCTCCTTACCTAAACGATACGTTAAGTGACGTGCCCACACAGATTGTCTGATAACTACCACGAGCAAAGCAGCTCGTCGGCGGCTTTTACCTGTTTCCTGGTAAGCAAGGAAAACATTATTGGCGGCTAAGCGAAGTTACCGCCGCTTTACGGTCAGGATTGCCCGCTTGCCTTATGAAAACGGTGCTTTCTGCCCAAGTATCGCAGTGTGTTGCCCGCGTTTTACGAGTCCCCTTCGTCTAGTGGCCTAGGACACTGCCCTTTCACGGCGGTAACAGGGGTTCGAACCCCCTAGGGGACGCCATTTTGCTTGATATTTCAGAGCGCGTTTGATAAACGCGCTCTGAAATATCGTGCTCTTTAACAATCCGGAATAAGCTGAAAATTTGAAACACATGCTGAAGTGCAAGCTCAGCATGTGAGTCTCTCAAACGAAGTAAGCAAACCTGAGATAACGCTTAACGTTATCACTGTCGTGCGATAGGCGCTGTCGTTTCAGCCCGGTCCTCACAGACTGTGCCGAGTCTCGCCTGTATGGTGAGACTCAAGCGAGACGACGCAAGTGACTGAAAGCCCGGAAGTCGTGGCAGACCGTCGAACCAAATGCAGACAGCTCAGGGTTGTGAGGTTAAGTAACTAAGCGTATACGGTGGATGCCTAGGCAGTCAAAGGCGATGAAGGACGCGTTAATCTGCGAAAAGCGCCGGTGAGCTGATATGAAGCGTTATCAGCCGGCGATGTCCGAATGGGGAAACCCGATGCAATTCGTTGCATCATCGTCAGGTGAATCCATAGCCTGACGAAGCGAACCAGGGGAACTGAAACATCTCAGTACCCTGAGGAAAAGAAATCAACCGAGATTCCCCCAGTAGCGGCGAGCGAATGGGGAACAGCCCAGAGCCATCATCAGCTTGCGCATCAGGAGAACGGTCTGGAAAGTCCGGCGACAGAGGGTGATAGCCCCGTATCCGAAGGTGCGCTTGTTGTGAGCTCAATGAGTAGGGCGGGACACGTGATATCCTGTCTGAAGATGGGGGGACCATCCTCCAAGGCTAAATACTCCTGACTGACCGATAGTGAACCAGTACCGTGAGGGAAAGGTGAAAAGAACCCCGGCAAGGGGAGTGAAATAGAACCTGAAACCGTGTACGTACAAGCAGTGGGAGCATCCTTCGGGGTGTGACTGCGTACCTTTTGTATAATGGGTCAGCGACTTATATTCTGTAGCAAGGTTAACCATATAGGGGAGCCGTAGGGAAACCGAGTCTTAACTGGGCGTTTAGTTGCAGGATATAGACCCGAAACCCGGTGATCTAGCCATTGGCAGGTTGAAGGTTGGGTAGTACTAACTGGAGGACCGAACCGACTAATGTTGAAAAATTAGCGGATGACTGGTGGCTGGGGGTGAAAGGCCAATCAAACCGGGAGATAGCTGGTTCTCCCCGAAAGCTATTTAGGTAGCGCCTCGTGAAGTCATCTACGGGGGTAGAGCACTGTTTCGGCTAGGGGTCCATCCCGGATTACCAATCCGATGCAAACTGCGAATACCGTAGAATGTTATCACGGGAGACACACGGCGGGTGCTAACGTCCGTCGTGAAGAGGGAAACAACCCAGACCGCCAGCTAAGGTCCCAAAGTCATGGTTAAGTGGGAAACGATGTGGGAAGGCCCAGACAGCCAGGATGTTGGCTTAGAAGCAGCCATCATTTAAAGAAAGCGTAATAGCTCACTGGTCGAGTCGGCCTGCGCGGAAGATGTAACGGGGCTAAACCATACACCGAAGCTGCGGCAGCGACACGTATGTGTTGTTGGGTAGGGGAGCGTTCTGTAAGCCTGTGAAGGTGACCTGTGAGGGCTGCTGGAGGTATCAGAAGTGCGAATGCTGACATAAGTAACGATAAAGCGGGTGAAAAGCCCGCTCGCCGGAAGACCAAGGGTTCCTGTTCAACGTTAATCGGAGCAGGGTGAGTCGACCCCTAAGGCGAGGCCGAAAGGCGTAGTCGATGGGAAACAGGTTAATATTCCTGTACTGGGTGTGACTGCGAAGGGGGGACGGAGAAAGCTAGGTTCGCCGGGGGACGGTTGTCCCGGTTCAAGCGTGAAGGTGGAATGAGCAGGCAAATCCGCTCATTCTTAACATTGAGGCGTGATGACGAGCCACTACGGTGGTGAAGGAATTGATGCTACGCTTCCAGGAAAAGCCTCTAAGCTCCAGGTCACATCGAATCGTACCCCAAACCGACACAGGTGGTCAGGTAGAGAATACCAAGGCGCTTGAGAGAACTCGGGTGAAGGAACTAGGCAAAATGGTGCCGTAACTTCGGGAGAAGGCACGCTGGTGTGTAGGTGGAGGGCCTTGCGCCCCGAGCTGAAGCCAGTCGCAGATACCAGCTGGCTGCAACTGTTTATTAAAAACACAGCACTGTGCAAACACGAAAGTGGACGTATACGGTGTGACGCCTGCCCGGTGCCGGAAGGTTAATTGATGGGGTTATCGCTTGCGAGAAGCTCTTGATCGAAGCCCCGGTAAACGGCGGCCGTAACTATAACGGTCCTAAGGTAGCGAAATTCCTTGTCGGGTAAGTTCCGACCTGCACGAATGGCGTAATGATGGCCAGGCTGTCTCCACCCGAGACTCAGTGAAATTGAACTCGCCGTGAAGATGCGGTGTACCCGCGGCAAGACGGAAAGACCCCGTGAACCTTTACTATAGCTTGACACAGAACATTGAGCCTTGATGTGTAGGATAGGTGGGAGGCTTTGAAGTGCGGACGCCAGTCTGCATGGAGCCAATCTTGAAATACCACCCTTTAATGTTTGATGTTCTCACTCAGGCCCGTCATCCGGACCGAGGACAGTGTCTGGTAGGTAGTTTGACTGGGGCGGTCTCCTCCCAAAGAGTAACGGAGGAGCACGAAGGTTAGCTAATCACGGTCGGACATCGTGAGGTTAGTGTAAAGGCATAAGCTAGCTTGACTGTGAGAGTGACAGCTCGAGCAGGTGCGAAAGCAGGTCTTAGTGATCCGGTGGTTCTGCATGGAAGGGCCATCGCTCAACGAATAAAAGGTACTCCGGGGATAACAGGCTGATACCGCCCAAGAGTTCATATCGACGGCGGTGTTTGGCACCTCGATGTCGGCTCATCACATCCTGGGGCTGAAGTAGGTCCCAAGGGTATGGCTGTTCGCCATTTAAAGTGGTACGCGAGCTGGGTTTAGAACGTCGTGAGACAGTTCGGTCCCTATCTGCCGTGGGCGCTGGAAGATTGAGAGGGGCTGCTCCTAGTACGAGAGGACCGGAGTGGACGCACCACTGGTGTTCGGGTTGTCATGCCAATGGTATTGCCCGGTAACTACGTGCGGAAGAGATAACCGCTGAAAGCATCTAAGCGGGAAACTTGCCTCAAGATGAGTCTTCCCTGAGGTCTAGAGCCTCCTGAAGGGACGTTAAAGACGATGACGTTGATAGGTCGGGTGTGTAAGCGCTGCGAGGCGTTGAGCTAACCGATACTAATGACCCGTGAGACTTAACCTTACAACACCTGAGCTGTTTGAGAGCGAGCCACAAAAGTGCAGGTAATACCACCAACACCTGCAGCAAATGCAGGCAAAATGTGGTCGCTCATGTGCTAGGGGCATCAACACCGGCGTGCCGGCAGGGATATCGTCGGCGTGGTGTTAGCCTGCAACAGCTATAACATGATCGATCTTGACGTTATAGTTCAGATGGATAAAATTCTCAAAACCTCGTACGAAAGGCAATTAATTAGATATCATGGGGTTATCTGTACTGATTACCCCTAGGTGGATGAATTTGACATGCCCAAATATCTCGTATTAGATGCCATGGCCGGGTGGCAGCGGTGATATCAGGTCAGGTACGAGCCAGGCGCGGGAAGCAAGGAAGCAGGCGTGGAGGCAGGTTACGGTATACCCAGAAGCGCCTCACCGTTACCAATCGCCCGGCGAAATACTTGGTGACAACCCGAGGGATTCAGCCCCGTGGTCGACGGCGGCGTGCTCGTATGCCGCTATCGTCTTAGTGGCACTCCTTGGGTATGATCGCGGGAAAGCGGACCCTCCTCGTGGACGAGCCTCTTCTGGTTCACACATTAGATGCGTCACTAGGTCATTAGAAATACGGGCAATAGCGTTGATGTCAACGTGGCAGCACGTGATTTTTCATCGCCGGCCACGGATTCATGGCAGCGGATAATTCTCTGCAGGAAAATAGTGCGAGTCTGTTAGGCTAAATAAAAGCGTGCCGCGCGACCGATTCGCACAGGGCACGACGTATTGGCGTAAGAAAAATCCTCCCGGGCGCGGCGTTAAAGCGATACAATCATAATCAAAACACATAATCAAAAAATATGCGATAAATATGCGATGATCTAATCACCTATAAGAGTGTTGTTATGAAAAATATCAATCCCAGTCATACTGCGGCTTGGAAAGCGCTGCAACAACATTTCGACTCAATGAAAGACGTGCAAATAAGCGACCTGTTCGCACAGGAGCCGGCGCGTTTTTCCGCCTTTTCGGCAACGTTCGACGACCAGATGCTGGTGGATTACTCCAAAAACCGCATTACCGCTGAGACCTTGACCCGTTTGTTGGCGCTGGCGGACGAATGTGGCGTCAAGGAAGCGATTGCTGCCATGTTTAACGGAGAGAAAATCAACCGTACCGAAGAGAGGGCGGTGCTGCATGTTGCGCTACGCAACCGCAGCAATACGCCGATTAACGTTGATGGCAAGGATGTGATGCCGGACGTCAATGCGGTACTAGCGAAAATGAAACACTTCTGCGAGCGGGTGATCAGCGGCGCATGGAAAGGGTATACCGGCCGCACTATCACCGATATCGTCAACATCGGTATCGGTGGCTCCGATTTGGGGCCGTATATGGTAACTGAGGCGTTACGACCTTATAAAAATCACCTCCACATGCATTATGTGTCCAACGTTGACGGCACTCATATTACTGAAACGATTAAAGACCTGGATCCGGCGACCACCTTATTTCTGGTGGCCTCCAAAACCTTTACCACCCAGGAAACTATGACCAATGCCCACAGCGCGCGGGATTGGTTCTTGAAAACCGCCGGTTATGAGAAACATGTCTCCCGCCACTTCGCCGCCTTGTCCACCAACGCCAAGGCGGTAGCAGAATTCGGCATCGATACCGAGAATATGTTTGAGTTCTGGGACTGGGTTGGCGGCCGCTATTCGCTGTGGTCCGCCATCGGTTTATCCATTGCGTTGTCACTGGGTTTCGAAAATTTTGAAAAACTGCTTAGCGGCGCGCACGCCATGGACCACCATTTCATCACAATGCCGCTGGAGAAAAATTTACCGGTGCTGTTGGCACTCATCGGTATTTGGTATAATAATTTCTACGGCATGGAAACCGAGGCGATTCTGCCTTACGATCAATATATGCACCGCTTCGCGGCTTATTTCCAGCAGGGTAATATGGAGTCCAACGGAAAATATATCGATCGTGAAGGGCACCCCGTGAGCTATCAAACCGGGCCTATTATCTGGGGTGAACCGGGCACTAATGGGCAGCATGCATTTTATCAGCTTATTCACCAAGGGACGAAAATCGTGCCTTGCGATTTTATCGCTCCCGCCATTAGCCATAATCCTATTGCCGATCACCACGCCAAACTGCTGTCCAATTTCTTCGCCCAGACCGAAGCGCTGGCCTTTGGCAAATCACGCGATGCCGTAGAGCAAGAATTCAGTACGGCCGGCAAATCTCCGGATCAGGTTCGGCATGTGGCGCCATTTAAAGTTTTTAAGGGCAACCGTCCCACCAATTCTATTTTGCTGCGCGAGATTACCCCTTACAGCCTGGGCGCGTTGATTGCGCTGTACGAGCACAAGATTTTTACACAAGGGACAATATTGAATATCTATACCTTCGACCAGTGGGGCGTTGAGTTGGGCAAGCAGCTCGCTAATCGCATTTTGCCGGAACTAGCTCAGGATAATCCGATTGACGCGCACGATAGTTCTACCAACGGCCTGATCAATTGCTATAAGTCCTGGCGTCACTGATAAATTTTCTTTATGAGAGAGCTCATCACCGGTCGAGGGTGATGAAAATTAGCGGTGGTAAAGCGTCTATTAGCTGTTCAGTGAATTAACGCATTGCGCGTTTAAGAACCATTACCATTTGTCATCTATGTTGCCGTTATTGTGGAATGTAACTTTTTTCGCCTACTACAGATCCACTTGATGAACCTTTTAGCAAATTATCACGACAATAATAGAGTAATGGCGATATTTAATTTTACATACCGATAACAAGGTAGTGAAATATATCACATTGTTCTGTTCTTACCCACCTTTCAGCACTTTTGCGACATTCTCATTAGTCAATAATGCAATCTGCATTTTATTGTATTATATTTAATTTAACTATATGTTGAGTAATCACAATCATTAATTAAATGTGTTGAAAATTGTTAAGTGTAGTAATAGCTGCGTGGATGGCGAGTGGTTCATATGCGATCGCTGCGCTGGCGACAAGGACCGGTTTAAACAGGGCGGCACCGCGGGTGGTGCCACAGCGTCCGGCTGAGCGCTGGCGCGGCGTTGACCTCCTCCTACAACGACAATAATAGTGGCAGCAGTAACACCAGTACTACGACTTCAACGTTCTAAGTAAAAATAATCAGCACACGTAAGTATGATGATTGTTTGAGCATTTTCGTTTAGAAAAGGTATAGTTGATACGTGCGTATTGGCCACCTTTGGAACGCCTGGCGTTGAGATAAAGCGCCAGCGCAGGTGCGCGCGACCCCTTACGCCAGCATGTAAGCCAAAGTGAACGAGGGATCGCAAATCTTTGTTGTGTCGGCCTATACCGAATAGTAATCTTAGTTAGATGGGCTACCCGCGACAGGCTATGCTGGTCACGCGAAATGGCTACCTTACAACACCTAGTCTGCTGGATAACTCGCTGGAAGTGACCAACCTCAACACCGATCCCCCTCATCCATCCCAATTGCATCCTTAATGATACCGAATGGACCGCCACCCGGTCGTGGATGGAAAGGTCGCGGGTCGCGACGTTTATCTCCCAGTTCAGCTTGGTGAATAACGAAACCCTGACGATATCGTAACCGTTACTGGATCGATGCGCGATCCAAAGCCATGGTAAAAACGGAACAATCCATTAGCCTGGATTACTTTCCGATTGAAACCACTACTTTAAAATATCTGTAAACCATGAAAAAACAATTCTTAATCGCCATGAGCTTATGTGTTGGTTTTATCGCGTCCGCCTTAGCCGACAGCCGAGCGGCGTTCATTATCCTGAGCAATCTCAAGCGGTGATATTATAAGGTGCCGCTAATCTGGAACAGCGTACGCTGCACCCGGAGCTTAACGGGTGCAGTCGGTGGCTGGGCACCGCGATAGCAGAAAGGAGCACCAGCGAGGTGCAGTAGCAGGTACAGCAAGAATTGCTGGCTCGATTAAGTGTCTTCAGTACTGAACTGGGCGGGGATCATGACGGCGAGTTGGCTACGTGGAGCGGGTGCGCGCAATTGGCCTCGATACGGGTGACCGTACGGAAGTTTGTGCCGCTGTATCCTGATTGGATACGTTTACATTCTAAAGCTAACCGTAGACTGAGTGGTGATTAGCGTCTATACCTTATCCTGAGCACCAGTGTATTGGTGGCTGATGTCACGCGCCTACCAGCCCGCATCCTTATCAGCTTGTCGCGATGTTGTGGAATATCTGCAAATCCACCATAAGCTACGAACGCGGAAAACACCTTCATGTTCGGCGTTATGCTGCGCACCAACTTTAACGATTTGCGGCAGCAGTAAAAAATCGGAAATATCGCGATAAGGGCGTGGATCGCGCTAACCGCATTATAGTGAATAGCCTGCCGAAAATGTCGATACACTGCAAGTCACCGAATATGTCAATGGTGATCACCGAGGCCAACGATGCAGCCTGCAAGATACTCTGCAAGTCTACACGCCGGGCTATGAGAAGCTGCTGATTCAGCGTCGCGTCGAACTCGACGTGCCGAAACTGTCTAGCAGGGCTTTACATCGACCGCAACCGGCTGAAGCTGAGCTGATCGCCGGTGCTGAACTAGTCCTTTGGCGGCCCGTAATTACTGACCCATTAACTACCGGGCGCTGCGGGGTAGCCTGTTCGATAATACCGCAAATAATCACGATAAATTACACCGATCTGCCTTTGGATCCCATCTGCTGCGCATGCGCACCCAGACGTTTATATTAGCAAGCTGCAGACCCTATATCGATCGGCTTGGTGATGTCTGGTGCGGCCAGCTGTACGGTATTACCGTTGGTGATTACGTCACCTTTACCAATGTGAAAGAGGAGTACGAAGAGGGATCCTTTACTAAAGGCTTCCATCTATCGATCCCGCTGGATGTCCTAACGGTTACGCCGAACCGGACCCGCGCGCAGTTCAACTGGACGCTGTTTACCCGCGACGGTGGTCAGATGGTAGAGATACTATCTTATGGTCTGACCGACGAACGCTCGCCAGCTGTGGAATAAACGCTGTGACGCGGTATATTAATACGGATGGCCTCCTCGCGAGGCCATTTTCACCCGAGCCTCGGCACAGCCTGTTTGTGTGTCACGAAGGGGTCATCTGCGTCGAGCGTGAAGCGTGGTCCGTCGGCGTGAATTGTTGGTGTGGCATGTCAATGCAAGCGGTTCACAATGAAAATCTTTAACCCTGGGAGCGAGCGTGGATTCTGTGCCGAACAGGCTATTGTTGCACCACTTGACGGTGTTCAGTGGCTGGACGCGCCGCCAGCCTGGCCCGATGACGTCATGCGCAGCCAGTTGACTGAACGTGGATCGATAACGCGCTATGTGGATCGAGAACGCGCTATCTTGAACAAGGATTTGTCCCCGCCTTGCATCGAGCCGAGAGAATCGGCGTTACTGCTGGATTGTGGGCGGCTCTGGCTGCAGGAAGTGGTGCTTTATGATTATGACAAGGTCTAGCTGACCGCGCGTACTCTGGTTCCCGCCGCGACAAAGGCAAGGCCGCGATTATGCAATTCAACTAGGCAGGCGCTATGGCTGCGCCGTGTTCGTCTACTTCACGATGGGCAGGCTCTGCTGATGACAGCGGCCTTTCTACCCGGTTGCCCGCTGTATGTCTGCGGCGGCGGTGCGCTAGAATAGAAAAGGAGAGTTCCTTTGGATCACAGCCTGACACAGGATAAATGGCAGGTATGGTGCCGATTGATACGGATTGATAAGCCCATCGGTTCGCTGCTACTGCTGTGGCCGACGCTTTGGGCCCTGTGGCTGGCTGGCATGGCCGTGCCCACCTTGGGAACGTTGACGGTATTTGTTCTGGGTGTCTTCTTTATGCGCGCCGCCGGCTGCGTGATTAACGATTATGCGGACCGTAAAATAGACGGCCATGTCAAACGTACCCGCTCTCGCCCCTTGCCTAGCAGAGCAATCGGCGAAAAAGAGGCCAAACTCCTGTTTGGCGCGCTGGTGGGGATTTCGTTTGCGCTTGTGTTGACATTGAACAGTATGGCCATCGTGCTGTCAACGGTAGCCCTGGCGATGGCGTGGGCTTATCCATTCATGAAGCGATACACGCATTTACCGCAGCTGATGCTGGGTGCGGCGTTCGGCTGGTCGATTCCAATGGCGTTTATGGCTGTGGGTGAGTCCTTACCTCTGAATTGCTGGCTACTGTTTCTGGCGAATATCGCCTGGACGGTGGCTTACGATACCCAATATGCCATGGTAGACCGGGACGACGATCTACGTATCGGTGTCAAATCCACCGCCATCCTATTTGGTCGCTTCGATAAACTGATCATCGGGTTGCTGCAGCTGGCGACGCTTGGGTTGCTCGGCGTTATCGGCTGGCAGGCCGGGCTCGGTAGGCTATACTATTTGGCTCTGGCGGGCGCCTCAGCGTTGTTTCTTTATCAGCAAAAGCTGATCGCCCACCGCGAGCGACAGGCCTGCTTTCGGGCATTTCTGAATAATAACTTTGTTGGCATGCTGATTTTTATCGGTATTTTTCTTAGTTTATTGCCGCGTTAAGCTACTTCATCTAAACGCGTTTCGCCGCGAGGGGAAAACCACGACATAATCGGTTATCTGCGCGATGGGTAGGCTAATGCAATCGCCTACCGGCGTTTGGCTTATTCTGCCGGCAGTGCCGTGATAGCCTGCTTGTTCGCCAGTAGACTGGCGTTTTCGATGGTGCCGAGGACGTCCGGCGTGATCAATTCATTCAGAATATCGCACATCTCACTGACTTTCTCATCAATGGCGTCGCCAGTATCGCTGATATATCCATCGGCGCGCAGCGTCGCCACCAGGGTCGCAAACACCTCTTTATCGAAAAACTCCGGCGCGTTGATGCCGTGCAGTACCGAAAGTCGCTGAGCAATAATTCGGCTCTCTTTTTCCAACGTGCTTCGGTTAAGCCGCGGATTGGCGCGCAATAACAAAAAGGTAATGGCGTAGCGCTGGAGCGTTTCGTTCACGCTGGCGGCTAGCAGTTGTAGGGCATGGAGATGGGTTTGTGCCGGATACAACAGCATTTCTTGCGTTTCCACTAGTCCCTGGCGCGCCAGTTCGGTAATGAGACTGTCGGTAACCTGCGGCAACCGTTGTTTGCTATAGTGCATAAATAGTTCCGCTTTCAGGAGCGGATACAGCAGTATGATCCGCTGGTGCAGCTGCTGGCGCGCGATACCCGGACAGCTGCAAATGATATTCGCCACCAGCGACGGCAGGATGAGCAGATGCTGGATGTTATTCCGATAGTAGGTCATAAGTACGGCCTGATCGTGCGACAAACAGACGATATCTCCGATAGCATCATGCTCGACGATAAACTTGTTCATCGCCAGTGCATGGGCTAAAAGCACCTCCGGCGTCAAATCGGGTATCGTGGTATCCGGCGCATAGGGAACATTGCGCAGCAGCTCTAAATAACAGGCTAACTGCGATAGCAACTGCGGACGGGTGAGCGAGCGCTGGTGCGAGGCCAGCAGTGCTGTAGAGCATAGATTAATAGCATTGACCGCGGCGGCATTGTTGATCCGCACCATGAGGGTAGCTGCAATGTCGCCCACCGCTGGCGTCAGCCAGCCCGGGCGCTGGGTCTCGATGGGATCGATAGAATCACGCCACTGCGGCACCTGCTGCGACAGCCAGGTGGCAAGGGGAAGAGGGTCGCCAAAATTGACATAACCCTGGCCGAGATTGCGCAATTTGCGCAATCCACGCAGCATTTTCCAAAGCCCCTCTTTCTCTTTTGCCGCGCCGCGCAATTCTTTAGCATAGGTCGCCACCTCCATTACATGTTCATAGCCGACATAAATCGGCACCAGAGTAATGGGGCGGTTACCACCGCGCAGCATGGCCTGAATGGTCATGGTCAGCGCCCCGGTTTTCGGCTCCAGCAGCCGCCCAGTGCGAGAGCGGCCTCCTTCGATGAAATACTCTACCGAATATCCGCGGGTGAATAGCTCGCCGAGATATTCGCGAAAAATGGTGGAATAGAGCTTATTGCCTTTGAAGGTGCGACGAATAAAAAACGCTCCAAGCCGGCGAAAAATCGGGCCAACCGGCCAGAAATTAAGGTTAATGCCGGCGGCGATATGCGGCGGCACTAGCCCTTGATGGTAAAGCACATAGGAAAGCAACAAATAATCCATATGACTGCGGTGGCAGGGCACATAAACGATTTCGTGGCCCTCTTCCGCCAAGTGACGGACCCGCTCGGCGTTGTGCACGTGCAACCCTTGATAAACCCGGCTCCAGGTCCAGCTCAGTACCCGGTCCGAAAGGCGGATCGCTTCATAAGAAAAATCGGCGGCGATTTCTTCCATGAGTTCGATGGCGTTTTGCTGGGCCTTTTCCACGGAAATTTTCTTGCTGCGTGCCTCATCCTCCACCGCTTTTTCAATAGCTTTGGAGGCCAGCAGCTTCTTGAACAGATCCTGGCGTACCGGCAGCCGCGGTCCCGCCGCCACCAGACGCTGCCGGGCGAAATGAATACGTGCGACACGGGCGAGTTTCTGAGCGATAGACTTGTCGATGCCGTGCTCTGTCGCCATATAACGCAACGATAACGGCCGCGAGAATCGCACGAAACTGTCGCGTCCAAGCCACAGCACCGCGAAGAACTTCTCAATACCGTTCAGCAGTCGCAATTGCGGAACCAGCTGACTGGATTGCGACTCTCTGCCGGGTGAACGGCCGAACATGACCGATACCGGCACCAACTGCACATCGAGCGCAAGATTTGAACGGTGCAAATCAAGATAATTATAAAACAGCGAGCTTGACTGCGGTTTTTCGGCGTACCACGACAGTATGCGCGGCCCGTCATGAATAAAAACATAGCGCGGCAGGGTAATGCCGTCGATATGTAGCGGCGTCAGCGGATCGGGCAACCCCTGTTTCAGGCATTGTATACGTAATGTGAGCAGGTCAGCTTTGGAATTATAGGGCAGCACATACACCACGGGCTGTCGGGGATCGAGGCCAGCATCAGCGCGCGGATCGGCCGGAATAACTTTACTTCTTACCAGCAACTTTAGCGGTAAATACAACAACGTATAGTAAATTCTACGCCAACTTGACATGTCTTTGTGAATCCTCTTGTTAGCAATGCTGTAAGAATACCAGAAACCGCACGGCGGATCTGTGGCGCGTTAGCGTCTGAGGCCACAGCGGCAATTTCTGCAGTATCACGTGCAAAATTAATGCCAGCCGGCTTCGGGTTCCATGGCAATTGTGGGTAACCGGCCAGGGGCGGCTAACCATGAGAGCGCTGCCTGCGCCATGTCTTTAGACGCCCAGTTGCCGCGACTACACGGCGAGGGAGTTATATTATCGTGAATGGCGCCCTATTTCGCGCGTTTTCGGTTTTCAATTGGCGATGACCTGGATATACTCTTAAAAGACTGTATAAACAAACAGGGGACAGAATGAAAGCGCTAACCACCAGACAACAAGAAGTTTTTGACCTGATCCGCGACCATATCACGCAGACCGGCATGCCGCCCACGCGCGCCGAGATTGCGTCGCGTCTTGGGTTCCGTTCTCCCAATGCAGCGGAAGAGCATTTGAAAGCGTTAGCGCGCAAAGGCGCTATCGAAATTGTCTACGGCGCATCGCGCGGCATCCGTCTGATTATAGAAGAGGAAAGCGGATTGCCGCTGATTGGTCACGTGGCCGCTGGAGAACCTCTGCTGGCGACACAGCATATTGAAAGCCATTATCAGGTGGATCCAGACTTGTTTAAGCCCCACGCAGATTTTCTGCTGCGTGTTAGCGGTATGTCAATGAAAAATACTGGTATTATGAATGGTGACCTGCTGGCGGTCCATAAAACGCAGGAGGCTCGCAATGGTCAAGTCATCGTGGCGCGCATCGATGATGACGTCACCGTCAAACGGCTGAAACGCCAGGGCAACATCGTCGAATTATTACCGGAAAACAAGGAATTTTCTCCCATCGTGGTAGATCTGCGTCAGCAGGAACTGACCATAGAGGGGCTTGCAGTTGGCGTGATACGCAACGGCAACTGGCTGTGAACGTAGCGTGGCGGAGTCGTACGACGCTTGCCCCATTGCTCGGTCGTCAGTTTTCCGGACAAATGGCGTCTAGGTTGCCATGCAGCCTATGCCCTTAGGCTCTCGGCGCTGCTGTCTACTGGCGAAACTATTCGCAGAGATAAGTGTCTTTCTGCTTAACCCTCTCCCATTCCTCATTTATATGTCACAGGGCGTTATTGGCGCGAATGCTGCTTGCCCACTGCGTTCTCCTTCCGCCTGCGTGCTCCCAAGTGTGATTAACCACGCTCAAGGATCTCGCCGCCAGTTCGCTAGACGCCGATGAGTGTGGAAATGCGGGTCTAAAGCTGCATTGGCTTTTCTCTGATCTGAGTCGCGTGGTTCATAACGCCATTTTACGATGGGATCGTCTGGTAAATCCGGAGTTTGCCAAATCCGCCACTATAATTTTATTAATGCTTAGTGCATCGCTTCTTTACTACGTATGGCTGGATTTGCGGATTCAGAGGGGGAAATGAAGGTTATTGATAAACTACCTTACAGAAGGAGTAATCACATGAATAAAGACGAAACCAGTGGCAATTGGAAGCAACTCAAGGGTAAAATCAAAGAACGGTGTGGAAACTTGCCGATGATGATTTGACCGTGGTGAAAGGGAAACGCGATCAATTAGTTGATAAAATTCAGGAACGCTACGGCTACAGCAAAGACGCGACCGAAACCGAAGCAAAAGATTGGAAAACCCATAATAAATATCGTTGGTAAGCGGTTTTAGACCATCAAGAGTGAGATAGTATAAGCGCTTTCACACCGAAGGGCCTACCAAAAGGTACAGAGATGTACCACCTGGCTGCAAAGGAACACTTAGTTATGACGTTCAATCTTGACTATAGCTAGTCAAGATTCTGCTTCTCCTTTCTATTAAATGAAGCTGTTTTATCTAAAGCAGCTTCATCGATCTGCACTATTGGTTGTCATCCTTATTGGTTGTCATCCTTATCTCAATTAGTTGATATGATCAAACGGGGGTTTTTACACTTAGGTAAGCCGTAAACCCTCCTCTCATTAACCACACAATAATAAATGACGCTACATCTCTTAGTATAAATGATGTTGTTTCTATTATCTTTATGATCTGTCCAGTGCCGTCTTAAGGTTGTTACATAAATGATGGAGATGAATTACTACAAAGTGAACTTTTCACAGCATATGAACCGCTTAAACCCGATGCCATTTCGCTCGTGTAGTCACCTTTAACGTATCCTCTGTTGAGAACTACCTCGTGTTTATCGTAATAGACTCGCGCCTGATAGCCGACGTTGATGACGATCTTGATCGTTTTATTGCCTCCTTCAATTGCAGGAAGAAAAATCTTAGGCGTCCATCCACCATCTGATTTAGTCAGCAAGTACTACGGTGCACTCTTCCAGACATCCGTTAGTTCCTGGGTAAAATTAATGGATTGGTCATATTGACTTAATCTCTTGTTATTAAAAAATCTCATGTTTCTTGACTTGTTTTAATTAACCATCCCGTACCTAAGACATTATGTATGCAGCCGCTCATAAAAATGATTTTCGGATAATTGCAGAATAATTTCTTAAGCATTCTATCCTGATCGCCAACCCACCAAAACACCGCACGCTAATAGGATGAGTTAAAAAATATTACTATAATAATATGTTTGTGGATGTTCCTATATTCGGCTAATAGCCATGCTAGTGAGGTAGCATTTAATGCTATCTTTAAGAACCTAATTGGTATTCAAACACATAATAATCGTTAAACCAAGTGTAAATGCCACATGGTAATAGTGAATGCCAAATTCATCCAAATAGTCGTGATATAAGTTTACTAAATCCAGATATAAAGATTTATCTGGTCTTACACCCGCCCTAACATCATGATTAACATGAGTATCATGATGTTATAAAATTCTTGGGTTGAAACACCATTTATGATTGAAAACGCTGTTTCTCGCCTCCTATTCTCATTACCGATGTCGCTGACCACAATCAATGCCGTAGCCAAATTTTTCCATATTTTCAAGGATATTTCTGGTACCTTATTCTCATTTTGCCCATTTTTATGAATATCACTAATTAATTCGATAGTCATTTTTTCGCTCCTTGACATTATCCCATCATCGGTGGTTACAGACATATTAGGCCAATAGTGACGTTAATAGGAAGATTATGATTTATTAATATAACATTTTATTAATGGTTTGTTGGTATGTTTTGTAAGAGATGATGCTGCTGTACAACTTAATAGAAGAGGATTTTATTATTCCAGATAATAGACGACCGCCGCACATTTATCATGGCCAAGATGTGATAAGGCAAATTGCACCGAATTTATGTACAACGCTGCGGCCAAACCACTATTACAGTAGATACTACCATTGACCCCAATAATAATACTCTACCTTGGGTCTAGTCGTATGAGATATTACCATATCAATGCAGGTACGTGCTATTGCTTTTCTTTCACTTCATACTGAGGGTGTGGGTAAAGTAATGGCGCAAGGATTACAGGCAGGCCGGTTAGCCATGTTTGACGATATGAGGTTACAGAATCATGAAATTGATATCTGTTTTATTGGGTGTGATCAACAGCGATGATGCGACTCGCCGTCTAGGCGCCTTATCTGAGCGCAGGGTTAGACTTCCCGCCTTCACTTAAATAATATGTCTAGATAGGAAAGGATTCTTATTGTAATGCTGTGGTCGTGTGCGCACGCGTCAGGATGCTTAAGTGACCAAGGTCACAGCGGTCGCAAATGAAAAAGCGAAGGTATGAGGTGGTTCAGCAAAATAATTGCGCGGCACAAAGCTGTTGGTGGATTCAACGCGGTGAACAAGACCTTACTCTAAGAGAAAATTTAGGGCACGGTAAACGGTCAGTGCTCTTGCCTGCTGATCAGACCTGACGCAATAAATCCAGCAAATCATAAGCACTCATCGCACCGTTTACTGCGACATCAGGCGCAGTATCTCCAGTCGCTGCGACGTCAGGTGAACTTGTGTTGCTTGCACAACTATTCAGCCTGTCTGAGACGTGGTTTCAGCGGTCGCTTTCATGACGCTCCCCGGTTACGGTTTCTCTGGCCATATTACCACGAAGGCACCAAAACCACGACAAAGGTGCTTCAACTGTTATATTGGCGGGTATACAGATCGTCGGTGACGCTGCCAGTGATCTGCTAAATATAATAGATAATCAATTTATTATCGGTATTGATTTTGTGTTTAATATTGATCTTATAACGGAAAGAAATTTGGATGTCACGATAACATTGCCTTTAATAGGGACAACGACGCTATAGATAACGTTGTATTGCCAATAGCAGTCATTCAATTAATGTCTTTAAAACGTGGTCGTCATCTTTTGAATGCATATAGCGCTGACTGATTATGGTCATGAATAATTTTATGGCAATGAGTATCCAATTTCAGAACACCATTAAAAGTATAGATATTGCCTCTAACGCCACTATCAGTTAGCAATGACCACATTGCACTACTGGTAAATACATAATGATCAAGGATAAAGACTGTCACATTGCTCAGTCTGGTGGTTTTTACCATATGGAAAAAGATTGTTATTTTGGATAACATACCAGGCCTCAGAACTACGCGTGTTGTCACCGATTCCGGGCGGCGTAGGGCGTAGGTGCTGTTACTATGAGTCGACCATTAATAGCAGTAAAATAACCTAACACAGTTGTTCGCGACTGTATGCGTAGCACGTGTCCTTTTCCTTTGGTAATTCCGGCACGTATTTTCAATGCCCAGCTGTTCTTTTGATAGACCAGCTTGGCATTATAACAAGTTAACCGGCTTCGTTGTTTAGTGCCAATATGCCGCCGATTGATATGCATACGCAATCGACATCTGGCGGAAACGGCGATAACAGGATATAGAGTGAGATCGTGTCATCCTGCATTCAGGCAATACGGAGAGTGGTTTGAATAACACACAGACAAGAGGGGGCACAAACGTTTTGTTTAATCTCTCTACCGCGCGCTTGATGGTAGCGGCATTTGACTTTTATTAGGGGAACCGGAAACTTCTTTTCTATGCTAGAATCTCCCCGAAGAATTCCCTGTGGTCACTGTGGACACGGACGGCGGCATCAGTGTCGGGCCGGAGAGCGTGGGTTATGCCTTGCCGCAACGGTCGCTGGTTTTGGTGGCGACATCCTGCGGTGGCCCGTGGTTTGGCGGGCATTGGCAACGCCGGGGTGTGTCGCGCATCTGTGCTCGTCAATGGTGGACTAGGTGGTAGAGCATTATGTGGTAATGGTGGAAAACGCCGCGCGCGCATGACAGCACCGTCATCCTGGTGGGGCGGTGCGGCATTGCTCCTATGCATCTTCAAAGGCGCTTCTGAGGTGATACGTCCATTCCACGTCTACCGGGCAATGAGTCGCTAGAGCCGTGCCCGCGGCAGGCCGAACATCCGGCCCGAGAGGCGGCTATCGCCGCCGGTGCGCTGCTTGCCCCGTACGTTAGTTGCAATCCGTGGAAGGAGCCCGTCGTGGCGCTTTTGCTAAAAGGTGGTCAAATTCGCTAAGTCGCTTCAATGTCTTTTACCCACCAATCAGCAAAACAGCCGTTTAGGGGATGCTAATTGGTATGGTTCTTGTAAGACATCTTGAGAGCCAAAATTTACCGTCGCGGCGAGTGCGATCGCGCCAAAAATTATTTTTTGTTATTGGTTTTTCTCATGCTGTTGTTGACCGGTATCTCGGCATGCGCTAGGTTTTCCAGGAAACTGCTTTAGACTCATTGATTTCATCATTACCTGGTAATAATAGCGGCGGTAACCCGCAGTGTCCGGTAAATTCTTCTCTGCCCCTATGTTTTACAGTATGTTATGTCATGTCGTTACGCGACGGGGATTCCCTTATTGGGGGTCAGACAGCAGTCTACCGTTATGGGATAAGCAGTAGCGACCCGTTGGTTTGCCGGCTCTCAAGCACCTGATGCGCTTGCTGCATCTCGGCCAGCGGAATTTTTTGCTGTTCTGGCACATCGACTTTGATCACCCCGCTGGCAACCATGCTGAACAGCTCATCGGAGGCGAGCTTAAGGCTTGCGACGTCGGTGATACAATCGTTGACCGGGGCGTGTGACGTACAGTAAGCCCTTCTGATTCAAGATCCCCAGATTGACGTCGGTAAATCGGTTCCGAGGAGTTGCCGAAGCTGACCATCAATCCGCTGGGCGTAGGCAGTCGATGGAGTCTTCCCAACACCACACTAACCTTATTACCGTGGGTCAACGCCGCCACGCGCTCAGGCATATTTTCAACGGTACCGATCTTTTCGCGCCAAGCGCTTTCGGCCACTAGCAGGCGATGCACCCCCGACGCCATCGGCTGCCGCATGGAGCAAAAAATTTCATTCGACTTGATTTCGTAAGTCTGACTCAGCGGATAAAACACCATCAAGCCCTTTTTACAAGCAGCCGCCGCCTGTTCAGACGAGATGCCAGAAGGTAGCAAAGCCAGTTTTTCCGCCGGCACATTATGCACCGTGGCGTAGACGTCCTGCGGGACTGGGCGTACACCACCTGGTCGCCGGTGTTAAACCCTTGACGCTGAGGCCGACCTTGCTCACTGCCCGGCTGCTTCCGTGCCAAGGCCATAGGGAAGCGATGGTGCTGAGTAGAGGTCGGAACGGACATAGGTGTCGATATAATTGATGCCGATGGTTTTAATTCTCTACCTGTACCTCACCATGAGCGGGTCTGCGGGCGTGAAACCTACATATTCCATCACTTCTGGTCCGCTGGGCACTTGTATACGCTTAGACATCACTCCACCTCTAATTAAGATATCTTTAATAATCATAAGCCTTGCGGCGTAGTTTGCAAAGCGCGGAAAAGGTAGTTTTCCCCATGGACGGGCGCGCGGCGATGATCAAATAGGATCTCGACCCGAGAGAGGATACAATGCGCCATTATCTAAGGACTTCCTGATAGGTAAAGTACCCTTTCATGTCAGAAAAAAAACCGTCCAACAAAGCAAATTTGCCCCGCGACCGTCAGGTTGAAGGTCTGAAAATGCCGCCCCATTCTCTGGAAGCGGAGCAGTCGGTGCTAGGCGGTTTAATGTTGGATAACGAACGCTGGGACAACGTCGCCGAACGAGTGACAGGCAACGATTTTTTTAACCGCCCGCACCGTCTTATCTTCAACGAGATGCAGCGTTTGTTGGAGCTGGGTAAGCCTATCGATTTGATCACGCTTTCGGAATCTCTCGAACAAAAAGGGGAATTGGGCGCCGTTGGCGGGTTCGCCTATCTGGCGGAGCTCTCAAAAAATACCCCCAGCGCCGCGAATATTTCTGCTTATGCCGATATTGTGCGCGAACGGGCCGTGGTACGGGAAATGATCGCTGTCGCTCATGAGATTGCCGATGCCGGTTACGATCCGCAGGGACGTAGCAGCGAGGATCTGCTGGATCTGGCGGAATCGCGGGTCTTCCAAATAGCCGAAAACCGCGCCAGTAAAGATGAAGGCCCGAAGAGCATCGACCGTATCCTTGAGGATACGGTGGCGCGCATCGAACAGCTTTACCAAAAGCCGCACGACGGCGTTACCGGCATTTCCAGTGGCTATTTGGACCTGGATAAAAAGACCGCCGGCCTGCAAAAGTCGGATTTGATCATCATCGCCGCGCGCCCGTCCATGGGGAAAACCACCTTTGCCATGAACCTGTGCGAAAACGCCGCCATGACCGAGGGTAAACCGGTGCTGATCTTTAGTCTGGAGATGCCAGGCGAGCAGATCATGATGCGTATGCTAGCGTCGCTATCACGTGTCGATCAAACCCGGATTCGTACCGGCCAGCTGGACGACGAAGATTGGGCGCGCATTTCCAGCACCATGGGGATCCTGCTGGAAAAACGCAACATGTATATTGATGACTCGTCAGGGTTGACCCCTACAGAGGTGCGATCGCGCGCGCGGCGGGTGTTTCGCGAACACGATGGCCTGAGTCTAATTATGATCGACTATCTCCAACTGATGCGCGTACCGTGGCTGTCCGATAACCGTACCCTGGAAATCGCGGAAATCTCCCGATCGTTGAAGGCGTTGGCTAAAGAGCTTCAGGTGCCGGTAGTGGCACTGTCGCAGCTGAACCGAAGCTTGGAACAACGCGCCGACAAGCGTCCCGTCAACTCCGATTTACGTGAGTCCGGTTCAATAGAGCAGGATGCTGACTTGATTATGTTTATCTACCGCGATGAAGTCTATCACGAGAATAGTGATATGAAGGGGATTGCTGAAATTATTCTCGGTAAGCAGCGTAATGGCCCTATCGGTACCGTTCGGCTAACTTTCAACGGACAATGGTCACGATTCGACAATTATGCCGGCCCACAATATAACGATGAGTGATATCTCTCGGAGCATTTTTCTTATCGCGCTCTCATTTTTGACGCTTTGTGTTATCTTAATCGCCACTCAATTTGCTTTATTTGATATTGTGAGCGGCTAGTGCAAGGTTGTCAACCTATCGCATTGCCACACAGGCGTTGCTGTTCGGGGAGGACCTCCGATGCGTAACACGCAACGGATCGCCACGATCCAGACCGTGAGCAGGTCGGGGGAACTGAAAGTCGGCGCGGATTTCCTGAAGTGTTACTTTCCCGACTCTCAGGTCTGGGTCAGTAGCCCAACGTGGGAAAATCACGTGGCCATTTTCACCGGCGCCGTATTCCAGGTTAATCGTTATCCTTATTTCGACAGTGAGAAGCTGAGTGTCAATTTTGACGCGATGCTGACCTGTTTTCAGCAATTGCCGCGGCGGAGCATTGTGCCGCTGCATCCGTGCTGCCATAACCCGACAGGCTCGGATCTGACCCGGTTCGAATGGGATCGAGTCATCGAGGCGGTGGCGGAATGTCAGCTCATTCCTTCTCTGAATATCGCTTACCAAGGGTTCGGCGACGGGTTGGAGGAAGATGCTGATGCGGTGCGCGAAATGGCGCGTCTTGGATTGCCTTGCCTAGCAAGCCACTCTTTCTCAAAAGTTTTCTCCCTTTATAGTGAAGGGGTGAGCGAGCTATCGATTGTGTGCGATAGCGCGAACGAAGCCGAGCGTGTGCTGGACCAATTAAAGGTAACCGTGCGCCGTAATTACTCCAGTCCGCCGAACTTTGGCGCTTAAGTGGTGGCGCAAGTGTTGGACGAGCCGGCACTCAATGCTCTGTGTGTGAGAAGGTGGCAGCGATGCGTCTGCGTATTCTAGCAATGCGCCAGAGCCTGGTAGCGGCGTTAAAGGTCGCTCTACTCGAACATCAATTCGACTATTTGCTGCATCAGCGGGGCATGTTCAGCTATACCGGTCTCAGTCCGGGTCAGGTGGTGCATTTGCGCGAAGTGCACGGCGTCTACCTGATCGACAGCGGCTGGATGTGTCTGGCTGGGCTGAATGCC
Source organism: Sodalis sp. (in: enterobacteria) (assembly GCF_036327475.1). NCBI lineage: Bacteria > Pseudomonadati > Pseudomonadota > Gammaproteobacteria > Enterobacterales > Bruguierivoracaceae > Sodalis > Sodalis sp. (in: enterobacteria). Next base: position 50,622 of record NZ_CP132913.1, read on the forward strand.
ACTAACGTCAGTAAAGTGGCCCAAGCTTTCGCAGCTGTACAGTAGTCGCGAGCGATTTTCCTCCATTCCTGTGTAGCCACTATACTGGGTGGTAAAAGAAGCAGATGTTATGCGGTACCAACAAATCCTGACCTTGAAAGCCCAACCGCGCGGCTTTTATTCGATCATCGATGAAATGTTTCCCAATTGACGTCGTTGAGCGCTGTCTGTATCGGGTTGCTTCATTTATTTCTGCGGCATGCTGCGGCATGCTTCCACTTCGCCGACGCTAAATGAAAATTCCGTCAGAACTGACATGGAAAACCATTTTTACGTCAGGTCCTGGAATTGGCCCCCTACCAGTACGATTATGAAATGGCGAATGAATGAATGGCGCGCTAATGGCGCGCTGCTGTTGGGCACCTGGCATGGGATTTGGCTAGGTAAGCATCGTAATTGCGGCCGCCACCGTATCCGCGGCATAGAGCGTATGCTAGGGTGAAAACTGGATTAAAATCGGAGAACACTTGTTATGACCTACACCGTGGATAGCAGACCGGCAGTATCGCTGAAAAGTAGCGCTGAAATGGCTGAAGCATTACGCAGCGCGTTTAATACGGCGGCGCCTGGCGAGCAAAAGTCCACTAGAGCACGCTGTTTCTTGACAGTGATATCTCTGATTCATAGGGTTATCAACGGTGGATGCTTCCTGGCAATTGGTGGTAGCGGGCCTATCAGAAGCGACGCGCCAAACACTGAATATCTGACGCGGTTTTGCCTGTTTACAGCGGAATACCCGTGCAGCGCGACATGCGATTACGTGCCGTGAGGCATAGCGGCGGTCGAAATCTGAGGCGCTAACACGGGGTCCCCACGGCCAAAGTGACAATGCGCCGACGACACAGCGCTAAAGCGCCAGACGTTAGCGAAGGTCGCGAGACACTTTCTTCTCACCTACGATCCAGCTTTCTGCAACGCGCGCGCGAGCATGGGGCGCAGGAAGCGTGCCGTATGTGATGCTTCACAGACCGACACCGTTTCCGGCGTGCCGGCGACCAGAATTTCACCGCCGTCGTTACCACCTTCCGGGCCAAGATCGATAATCCAATCGGCGGTTTTAATTACGTCCAGGTTATGCTCAATTACCACAATGGTATTGCCCTGATCCCGCAACTGATGTAGCATCGCCAGCAATTGCTGAATATCGGCGAAGTGCAGGCCGATCGTCGGCTCGTCGAGGATATACAGCGTTTGACCGGTATCACGTTTGGACAGCTCGCGCGCTAGCTTGACCCGCTGCGCTTCGCCGCCGGACAGTGTGGTAGCGGATTGCCCTAAGCGAATATAGGATAGACCGACATCCATTAGCGTTTGCAGTTTGCGCGCCATGGCGGGAATAGCGTCGAAAAACTCGCGCGCTTCCTCGATCGTCATCTCCAGCACCTGGTGGATATTCTTGCCCTTATATTTCACTTCCAGGGTTTCACGGTTGTAGCGCCGGCCCTTGCAATGATCGCAGGGCACATAAATATCCGGCAAGAAGTGCATCTCTACCTTGATGACACCATCGCCCTGGCAAGCTTCGCAGCGCCCGCCGTGCACGTTAAAGCTAAAACGGCCGGGCGTATAACCGCGGGCGCGGGATTCCGGCACGCCGGCGAACAGTTCGCGCACCGGCGTAAGCACGCCCGTGTAGATCGCGGGATTGGAGCGCGGCGTCCGACCAATAGGGCTCTGATCGATACTAATGACTTTATCGAAATGCTCCAGGCCCTGCACTTCACGATAGACCGCCGCTTCGATAGCGGTCGCGCCGTTAAGCTGGCACTGCGCTACCGGGAACAGCGTGTCGTTGATAAGCGTGGATTTTCCCGAGCCGGAAACGCCGGTGATGCAGGTAAATAGTCCCACCGGCAGGGTCAGCGTCACATCCTTAAGGTTATTGCCGCGCGCGCCAACTAGCTTCAATACCCGGGTTGGATCCGCAGGAATGCGCGCCTTCGGAACGGTGATTTCCTGCTTGCCGCTCAGGAACTGGCCGGTCAGCGACGCCGGATGGGCCATAATCTCCTCGGCGGTGCCTTCGGCCACCACCTCTCCACCGTGAACGCCGGCGCCCGGACCGATATCGATAATATGATCGGCGGCGCGAATAGCGTCCTCATCGTGCTCAACCACGATCACCGTATTGCCGAGATCGCGCAGATGCGCCAGGGTTTCTAACAATCGCTCGTTATCACGCTGATGTAAGCCGATGGAGGGTTCATCTAGCACATATATCACGCCTACCAGGCCGGCGCCAATCTGGCTGGCCAAGCGGATACGCTGCGCCTCGCCGCCGGAAAGCGTTTCCGCCGCACGCGACAGAGAAAGGTAGTTTAGACCAACATTGACCAGAAACTTCAGTCGATCGCGGATCTCCTTTAATACTTTTTCAGCGATCTTGGCGCGCTGACCGCTCAGTTTCATCTCGTCAAAAAATGCCAGCGCATGGCCGATGTCCATCTCGGAAATTTCCGGCAGAGTAGTGTGCTCTACGAAGACGTGGCGGGCTTCGTGCCGCAGACGGGTCCCACTGCAGGTAGCGCAGGGGCGGTTACTGATATATTTGGCCAGCTCTTCGCGCACCGCGGTGGACTCGGTTTCCTTATAGCGGCGCTCCATGTTCGGCAGCACCCCTTCAAACGGGTGGCGCCGCAGCGAGGCGTCGCCGCGATCGTTGATATATTTGAACTCGATGTTTTCCTTGCCGGACCCGAAAAGAATTTTTTGCTGAACCGTTTGACTAAGCGCATGGAACGGCGCCTCAACGTCGAACTCATAGTGTTCGGCCAATGAGCGTAGCATCTGGAAATAATAGAAGTTGCTCCGATCCCAGCCACGAATGGCGCCGCCGGCCAGGGAGATGTTCTGATTTTGCAATATCTGGTCTGGGTCGAAGTGCTGCTGCACGCCGAGCCCGTCGCAGGTGGGGCAGGCGCCGGCCGGGTTGTTGAAAGAGAAAAGCCGGGGTTCCAGCTCGGGTATACTATAGCCGCAGATCGGGCAGGTAAAGTTGGCGGAAAACAGCAATTCTTCCGCTTTTTCGTCATCCATATCTGCCACCACCGCGATACCACCCGAGAGGCTGAGCGTGGTTTCAAAAGATTCCACCAGGCGCTGGGCGAGATCCTCGTGCACTTTAAAACGATCGACCACGACTTCGATGGTATGTTTTTTTTTCAGCTTGAGTTTTGACGGATCCAACAGATCGCAGACCTCCCCGTCGATACGTGCCCGGATATAGCCTTGCGCTGCCAAATTTTCCAGCGTTTTCTCCCCCTTGTGTTCTTTCACGATGGGTGCCAGGAGCATCAGCCGTTTGCCTTCCGGCTGCGAGAGCACATTATCCACCATTTGGCTAACGGTCTGTGCTGCCAGTGGAATATCATGGTCAGGACAGCGCGGCTCACCGACGCGGGCGTACAACAGACGCAGATAATCGTGGATTTCGGTAATCGTGCCCACTGTCGAGCGTGGATTATGGGATGTAGATTTTTGCTCAATCGAAATGGTAGGCGATAACCCTTTGATATGATCTACATCCGGTTTTTCCATCAACGACAGAAACTGCCGGGTATAGGTAGAAAGCGATTCCACATAGCGACGCTGACCCTCAGCATAGAGCGTATCGAACGCCAGCGACGATTTTCCCGATCCTGATAAGCCGGTAATGGCTATCAATTTATAACGCGGTATCACCAGGCTGATGTTTTTCAGATTATGTGTACGAGCGCCACGAACTTCAATCTTATCCATTCCACTAATCCCAACACCGGATGAAGGAGGGCGGCCTGTGCAGTTGGTAAAACCGCGGCGGCGCGAAACGGTCAATTATGGCACAAAAAACTGAATGAATATCCAGTACTAATTGTAATAAATAATTCTACTTCACCTGGTTTCTCGATGCGTAGTCCAAGTTTCCAAACATATTCTTTAAGCGTTGGCAATGGTAAACTCGAGCGGATTAACTTAATTTTCATCTCATCAGGAGAGCACCATGACCAGCAGAGGCGTTAATAAAGTGATTCTAGTCGGAAATCTTGGCCAGGATCCGGAAGTCCGCTATATGCCTAACGGTGGTGCGGTAGCCAACATCACCCTGGCCACCTCCGAGAGCTGGCGCGACAAGCATACTGGCGAGACCAAGGAGAAAACGGAATGGCACCGCGTGGTGCTGTTTGGCAAGCTGGCCGAGGTGGCGGGTGAATATTTACGCAAGGGCTCCCAGGTGTATATCGAGGGAACGCTACAGACCCGCAAATGGCAAGACCAGAGCGGTCAAGATCGATACATCACCGAGGTGGTAGTCAATATCGGCGGCACTATGCAAATGCTCGGCGGTCGACAAGGTGGCGGACCGAGCGGTAACGCCGGTGGCGCACAGCAGGGTGGCTGGGGGCTGCCTCAGAGTAACAACGCGCAATTCAGCGGCGGCAACGCGCCGGCGCTCCGCTCCGCGCAGAATTCAGCGCCTGCGCCCAGCAACGAACCGCCGATGAACTTCGATGACGACATTCCATTCTAAGACTAACCTCAACATTGTCACTGATGCGCAAATAAAACCTCCTACTAGGAGGTTTTTGTTTTAACTCGATGCTGCAGACATTAACGGCAATGACGTGATTTAATGAATAGCATAGCGGGAAATTTTTCTACCTAAACATGTCTTAACTCGTGCCTTGACAGTTGCTAAGTAAACAACATTGCAACCCCAAAATACATTATTGGGAATGCTTAATCTGTTGAGATGTCTTCACCCTTTTCAATCAGCTTCTTGCACGGCGAGTAATATAAGCCGTGTTATTGCTTGATGTGGCTGTGCTGGTGACACAGCGAGCCTAGCTCCTTTTCTTTTGACCTTGACCGGCTAAAGCGGTAGCGTTGATGAAGAGGCGCTGGTCGTCACCGTGCTCCAAACCGGACTAAAGGTTGCTTGTGGACCGTCGGTCAGACGCGAGGTATGTTGACTATCGTCCTGGGATCTAATGCTTTGACTGAACTCTGCCCTGGTTGTGTGATTTTTCTCCGCTCATGTTTGTAAGGTTGCGCTTGTCGCCGCAGCTTGATGTTGCATCACCCGTCATTCTTTACCGTTCTCCTCTCAGCGCATCAATACATAGACGCACCGGCTTGCCGGTGCGTTTTTTCTACCGGCGACGCAGCAGCCATTATCGCACTCGGAGGGTTCACGTTTACGGGGATGTTTTCTCCGCGTCCTGTACATTGCTAAAAAGTTAGAGACAGAGACTAAGGAAAGCATGGGAATCTTTTTACGATTCTTACCCTCACCTTTATCGTGTCTTCATCCGGGGTAGTGACACATATTCTACCGTTTCAAATTTCGCTGCCCTTGATACAAATCGCGCTCGGCGAGCTGCTTGTCTGGCCCAATTGGCCTGCACGTCGTTTTAATCCCGGGCTCTTCCTGGTGCTGCCTCGTCCCGACGCTGCTGTTTTTTGATGGCTGGAAGACGCCGATGCGCGAATTTTGCAGCATGGCGGCAAGATAGTAGCGCAGTAGCGCTGATGTTGACTATTATCACGCTTGCGGGTGTGCTGTCGATCCTCCCCTGCTGCTCAGCGACAGTTCAGCATTTCCCCCACGCTATCAGCTGGTGTTTACACTGGCGTGGTTCTGTTTTCCCCGATCTGCGACGTAATTGTTTTGCCGCTACTGTTTCAGGTGTCGGACAAGGCGCAGCACCGCCAGGAAGAGCGCATGGCGCGCACGGCGGTGAGTGGCTACTGAAAACCAACATAAAATGGAAGAGCGGCTGGCCAATGGCTAAATCGACGCTTAGCTCCTAACTGAAGTCAGCGCTAAGGGTTTCAGCAATCTACGCTGCCGGATTGACAGGCAATGATGACGCGGACAGCGCGCTGCTGATTGAAAATCTGGAACGACGTATATAGCTGAATGCTCCGCACCAATGAAACGCAAGTTGCTGAACGACTTAGATCTGCTGGAAGCGCTGCTGGTCGAGCACGAATTAAGCCACGCGGCTAGCGAGGGCTTGATGCTTCCGCCTGGTGACGCTCGTTTGGTAGCCAACGTCGCGGTAGGCGACAATTCACGCTTGGGCGTCATGGGATAGATAGCTGTTCTGACGCCAAGACGCCAAATAGCCCGAGTTACCATGGCATTTACAGCATCAGCGGCAGCTAGAGCAGGCGTTGACTATCCAATCGCCGGCAGAAAATCCCACTGGCCACTACGTGCCGTAATCTGTGGCTCAATCCTGGCCGCATCGAAAGCATCGAGTAATTGCCGATAGAGCGGAAGTCTTCGTTACAAATCAATACCAGCCACCCCAACAGCGTAAATAGCACTTCTCGCGGTCAATGCGATGCACCAGATCCAGATCTCCGGTTAGCACTGCCCCTGCTGCATGGTGACGCCGCCAAATTGGGCTATCTTCAGCCCGGATGCCCGAGTAGCGCTGGTGGAAATTGCCGATAAACTCCGCCGTCTGAGTCCCCACTATCGGCGGGATCCCCAAGCCGCACTGATAGATCGCCCGGCCATTATCGGATCTTGAGCGCGCATCCTTCACGAACGATCGATCGGTAATCCAACTCCCCCTCAAGATGTTTGAGCATTTCGCTGATGGTGGGGTGGGTCACGTTAAGCTTTGTTGTCGGATCACTGCGATAAATAGCGTAGCGTTCGGATTTCCATTCACTTTCCTGGAGGGCGTAATTTCAATGATATTAATCCGTTTCAGCGATATTTGCTAACCGCCTGTATTATAAGTAATCTTATACGAATAAGGGTATCGCTATGCCGCCAATCTGGCGCCTCGTTATGCCGTCGCGTTGGGGTCGAGTGCAGGTGCCGTGCAGGTGGTGCTATACGTCTGGTTATTTGTGCTGGCGCAGCAACTGGTGCTTCGCGTGGAGGGATGGCGGATCTTTCTAGTCATCGCGCTGAGCACCGCATTGATGCTGAGGATTGCCGAGTTGGTGGTGGACCGGGTCTTATTGTTTTAAACTTTGGAACTTTGGCTGGCGCGCAGGAAACGACATGAGCAGTGATTTTATGCTGGGGCGCTGTGTCTGCTGGTCACACCCCTATTTCTTTAACAAACATCTTTGTCGCCGTTTCCATCATTTGCCGCTGATGCCGCTAATTTTTACGCCGGCGGCGCTGATCCTGTTGCTGGTACTGACCTATATCTCTTACTAGTACTACATGGGCGCGGCTCCCTGGCTATTGTGGCTGCTGTGGCCGGCCACCGTTGCTTTCGCGGTACCGGTTTATGAAGATATGGCCATCATCCGTCGGCATTGACTTTACTTGAGTGCTGTGGTAATCACCTCTACCATGGTGGCAGAGGGTAGCTCGGTGTGACTGGCGCTGCCGGAAGTAGTGCAGCGCAGTTTGGCTGTGCGCTTAATCACTACTTCTTTTGCGCTAGCGGCGGCGGAGCGGGTGGGTGGTTCAGCCAGATTTGGTCGCGCCGTTCGTTGTGATTACCGGCGTGTTCGTCATAGCGCGCGGAGCGGGATTGAGTGCCTCCTCGTACGGCGCCGGCACCACCCGCACTTAGAAATAGGGCAACGCGAAGTGGTGGTGTCCAAGTCTGGTAATGATACCAGAAGAGGTGGTAACGGTGCCACTGGCGCCATTAATTGGTCATATCATGTGAGAGCGCCGGTCACCCCCGCACCGGTTGAAATTCTGCTAACTGAGAATTGCGGCAGAAACAGTTCGCATTCCCTTGCTCCTTTCGCCAAGTGATCGGTTATGGGAAACAGACAAGTCCGATACACGCCACCAGCATTGAGAACAGCGAAATCGGTTTGATGCGCCCCAACACCTGCACCTAAATGGTCTGGCCGATAATTATTAGCACTACCACGGCAATTTTCGACACCTGCAGCTCGTCACACCCCGTTGTTGGCGTACAGATCGTGTGAAATCGTGGAAAACAGCCGACACGCCGGCCAGCCTTACCCCTGCCACTACCGCTTAAATAAAGCCGAGGGAAAAAGTTGCCGCCCACCGCATTGGCCGGATGGATCGCTGCTATGTTGTTACCGCAATAAACGTTGAGAAAGTAGCTCATAAAGCCGGTGGCGTATAACACGCTTTTACTCATTGACGGTAAAACACATTAGGATATGAGGCATGCCCGCCATCCCGAACATCAGCGCCAGCTCTAGCGACGGCGCCGAGACCGGATCGGCCCCCAGTTCCGGGCCGCACGATAGTCGCGCCCTTGGCATGTATTACCATAGCATCCTGTGCTATCAGGTATAGCGCTACCACCAGCGTGGCGCAGGCGGAAAGCGTGCGGATCGATTTCTGCCGCAAGCGGTATGGCGCGACATAGGCAACGTATAGCACCCGAGATTGCGTAGCCGTTCGAGTATAAAATACCGAGGAACGATCGCGGCGGACATGAAATCGCCGGAGATCGCCAGCCCGTTTTGTAAGCTGGTGATGTTTCTGCTAGCGGTGTAATATTTGCGCGAGCAGGTCCGTTTCCAAATAGGTAATACACAGTAGCGGCGACAAACAGCACAAACAGGATAAATAGCCTTGCAGGTTAAGCGGTTGGCGCGAATGACGTCGTTGACCGTTTCGGCCTGGATGAGCAGCGGAAAGGCGGCCAGCGGCAGCGTCACGGTCCAGAAGTATTTATTGGCCATACGGCATCTCACGCAATAGCTGTTGAGACAGACGATCGAACTTACCATTGGCGCGGATGATGTAAATACCGGTAGCATGGAAGGAGGCCACAATCAGACCGATGCCGAGCTGGATGCTACGCGTCACGCTGGCACCGGGATGCTTAGAGGGTCGTAGACAAGCCCTTCCAGCAACTTTTCGACCTCGCCGGGATCGGCGAGCATGAATGTGTCGCCCAGATCGCCGGTATCGCCGGCGACGATTTTGCGCAAGATGTGGCACATGATTTTGCCTGAGCGGGTTTTCGGCAGCGAATCGGTCCAGTGCGAGATATCGTGGCAGAGATAGCGCCAATCTCCTTGCGCATCCAGGCGCGGACCTTGTTATATAATTCCTGCGGCGGGGTTTCGTTAGCGTTGAGCGTAATATAGGCATAATATGGGGAATCCCCACTACCGCTTTGGCAATTTTCGGATGTGCCCCAAGCGCCGATTCAATCTCGGCGGTGCCGTTGGCGATGGCAGGGAACGTTCAGCACATCATCCACGCGACCGGTTATCCAGTAATAACCGTCCTCGTTGCGCCGAGCGCCGTAAAATAGGTCTGCGCGAAACGATCGTGATCGCCATACAGCATGCACGTCTGGCCGGGCCAGGTGGCCGGTGTTATCCACCAGCGCGGGCTACGCGCCGAAAAACGGCAGCGCCTTCTGGATTGATCGGCTCCCCACCTAGCCCGTGATCCGCAGCGATGTACAGTGGGTTCCGTCTATCGCTCTGCCCCTTTGGCCATGAGCGCGAGGATAGCAGTCGGCACGGTATAGAGTGTATTATGTATTAAATCAAACACTTAAGTCATACAGGCCAGTTGGGTACACCCTCGAACATGAGGGCAATAGCACCGCAGGTCATCGGACCATAGAGAAGATCGCTGTGGCCGGTTACCCAACCAACGTCGGCGGTACATCAGTAAATATCGCCGGGATGATAATCGAATACGTATTTAAAGGTCATGGCGGCATAGACCAGATAGTCGTTGGTGGTGCGTAACACGCCATTCGGGGTGTCGGTCGAGCCGGAGGTATAAGGAATGAACAGCGGATCCTCTGCGCCCATCGCCACGGGCGCTCAGCCCATCATCGGCGGTTATCACCAATTTGGCGCTGAAGTCGATAATGCGGCAGTCGATAATGCAGCCGGCGATCGCCTACGGAGCAAGCCCGGCGAAAATCACCGAGTGGACGGCGCCAATGCGGGCGCAGGCCAGCATGACTACCGCCACTTCCAGCACTATGAGCATATTACATGGCCACCACATCCCCTTTACCGATCCTTTGCGTATTCAAAACCTTATCGAAGCGGCACGCCGCCTTATGTAATTTGCAGTAGGTGAGGGTCTTACTTTGGCTGACGTCACTCCCTTCCCAGATAATCGTGGTTTGATCGCCTCGTTCTGGCAAATGACGATCGAGGCAATTGGCGGCCACATTTAATGTGCCGTCTTCAACCAGCGGATATTGACGTGAGCGGGATTGAAGGTAGTATTTCAGAAAGGGTAATCCATTCCACAATTTGAGCATATTCTCGCCAAAAGGAATCGGGTAGCGATTGGGTTGACTCATAGTTTCCTCCTTGTATTTGTTAATGATATGTCAACTCTTGGCTAATTAACCCTCCTTGGATTGGTTTTGTTTCTTTTTTGCGCGACAGATCACGCATCACCTATAAGGTCTCTGCACTTATTGGAAAAAACACCCCGCCAGACCTGGGATAACAAGCATTAATGGGGCCATCTCAGACCCTTTCAGCGATATTTATCATTTTATTCTGTTTAAAAAACGTATATAAAGGCGGGTAGCGCATCTGATAGTAGCGATTTCAGCGCGTTTTCTAATCCCTTTGATAACAAAGAGTTAAAGTCAATCTCCTGTAAAATACCTAGAATAACAGAAAAAATTGTCGAAATCTCTTATAAATCAAATCTTAAAGAAACACCATGTGTGCTCGACGTTTTTGAGGTTACGGTGGGGTCACGGTGGGGTCTACTAGGAAATAACTATTGTTATGAAAAAGTTAAAAATAACACTCGCCTGGCAAATTCTCATTGCTTTAGTCCTGGGTATCCTGCTCGGTGCGGTACTCCATAACCAGGGAGAATCACGCGATTGGATGATTGCTAATATTCTTTCTCCGGCAGGGGATATTTTCATCCGCATGATCAAGATGATCGTGGTGCCCATCATGGTCGCCACGCTGGTTGTCGGCATTGCCGGTATTGGCGATGCCCAAAAGCTCGGCAGCATCGGATTTAAAACCATCCTGTATTTTGAGATAATCACGACGCTGGCGATCATTCTGGGAATTACTCTCGCAAATGTCTTTCACCCAGGCCGCGGGATTGATATGTCGACGCTGGCGGTTGTGGATATCTCAAAATACGAGCAAACTGCCGTTGCAGTGCAGTCAAGCGGCCATAGTCTAGTCGGCACCATTTTGTCGATTATCCCGGCAAATATTTTTGTTTCGATGGCCAACGGCGACATGTTACCGATCATTTTCTTCTCTGTCTTGTTCGGGCTCGGCCTAGCCTCTTTGCCGGAAAATACTCGGGCGCCGCTGTTAAATGTGTTCAACGCTGTCGCGGAGACGATGTTCAAAGTTACGCATATGGTGATGCGCTATGCGCCGGTGGGGGTTTTTGCACTGATTTCGGTCACCGTGGCGACCTTTGGCTTCGCCTCGCTACTGCCGCTAGCCAAGCTGGCGCTGTTGGTATACGGCGCCATTATCTTTTTTGCCCTGGTGGTGCTGGGGACCGTGGCGCGGCTCTGCCGGTTGCGTATTTGGACGCTTATCTGCATTTTGAGGGAAGAGTTGATTCTGGCCTTTTCCACTGCCAGTTCAGAAAGTGTGTTGCCGCGCATTATCGAAAAAATGGAGGCGTACGGCGCACCTGAGGCGATTACCAGCTTCGTGGTGCCGACGGGGTATTCGTTCAACCTGGACGGGTCGACGCTGTATCAGAGTATCGCCGCCATTTTCATCGCGCAGCTGTACGGCATTGAACTATCCATTGGCCAGGAAGCAGTGCTAGTGCTGACGCTAATGGTTACCTCCAAAGGGATTGCCGGTGTACCAGGCGTATCCTTTGTGGTGCTGCTAGCGACGCTTGGCAGCGTGGGCATTCCGCTAGAGGGGCTAGCGTTTATTGCCGGCGTCGACCGGATCCTGGATATGGCGCGTACTGCGCTTAATGTTGTAGGGAATGCGCTGGCGGTGCTGGTGATCTCAAAATGGGAAAATCAATACGACAGCGTGCAGGCGCTGGTGTATGAGAAAGAGATGTTGACAACCAAAGACTGATTGTACGCGTCTTCCCGATAGCGCCCATGGCGCTATCGGCGGGGGGATGGCGGTACTAAGTAGAGATCACAAACAGCCAGATGTTAATGACATTATGACGTTTTGTAGATCGATGAAGTGTCAAGGTGGTGACCCACGCGGCCAAAGTGGAGTAAAACCGCGGATCGACCCAGAGGTGCGTTGACGCCATCAGCCGCGGCGGTGCAACAGCTTGTACAGCGCCAAAATGACCAGCATCGACAACAGCGGCGCGTACCAGATCGATATCCACACCGGTATAGCGCCCGCCCTTCAAGCGCTCCGCTAGCGCCGGCGATCATCTGACTAAAAGGGTAATTAAGCCGCAAGGTGTTTTGGTTGTAGCATCCCGGATTTGACTCACCAGCCGGGGACGAACAGCGTACAGCGCGTACCTGGGCCATTGATGACATCTACCGAGTAGTACTCTGATGGTAATTCATCGCTCATTAACCCAGCTTGCCGGTCGAGAGATGCTTGACGCGCCGTTTGGCTTCCTCTTGTTTGCCGGTGTTAAACGACTGCACATCCGGACTGTCAAGATAACCGCAGACCCGCCGGATCATCGACATGCGCGACGGGTTATGGTTGCCGCATTACGAGCAGGTCAAGCCTTTACTGGTGCAGGCGAATTCGCCGGTAAAACCGTACTCGTAACATTCATCGATAGGAGTATTGGTAGCAGCAGTAAGGCACGCAGTGATAGCTGTGGTCAAAAACATCTTCCAGCGCGCGGATTATGTTGCAGATTAGCAAATAAAGCCGCCGCTCGCCAGCGAAGGATATGACGCTTCGAAATCCAACATATCGCAGGAATTCACTTTTTAACGTCCAGATGGAAACTGTTGGTGCAATACCCCTCATCGGTCACGCCGTCGATAATACCGAACTCGGCGGAGTCCAGGCGGCAAAAACGGTCGCACAGGTTTTCGCTCGGCGTACTGGTAGATGCTGAAACCATAACCGGTTTTCGGTTGCTGCCTGCAACCACCGTGCGACGTCGCCAGCGCTCTCTCCCGCTGGTAGACGCTGTCGTAAAACGCGGGTGCGGTTGCTAAATGGCGCATTAATGGTTTTGTGAATGCCAATATAGCCCAGCGAAATGGTGGCGCGACCAGCGCTTTCACGCCATCCAGTCGAGCATACGTGTCATCAATACTTTTAGTCAGCTGCCGCTGCCCGTCCAGTAATGTCCAGAAGCGCGCTTTTTGATTCAGCTTACAGCGCAATGCGCGACAAATTGAGGCTGATGACGCCAAGATTATTGTGGCCATCGTAGACAAGTTGGCCATTTCTCTCATAAGCACCGAGGAAACTGCGGCAACCCATCGGCGTTTTAAACGATCCGGTAACCTTCAACACCTGATTATAATTGAGTATGTCGAGGTACATCCTTTTAGTGATGAGAATTTATGATTGACACCGTCGTGAATCGCGAACACCAACTTGGGGAACATTGCGGTTTTCCGGTTTTTACCCAAACCAGCGATGCGGTTGCGCAATATGGACTGCTGAATCAGTCGCGATTCCGCGTTAGTGCCCGGTCCAGAAGTTGAAGGTGACGAACGGTGTCTGGCCATTGGCGGTGTTTAGAGTATTGATCTCATATTCTAGCAACCGGAAAGCATCAAAACATTCTTTTTCGGTATGGGAGCGGGCATAGTCTTCCACATCCGCAATATGCCATTCACCGGCGGTGTTGCGGTGCTTGTCACGACTGGTGGTGACATGGGGTACCAGGATTTCATCTATCCGATCAGTGATGGTGCCGCCGTAAATATGGCGGGCGCCCTGGGCGATAATTCGCGCGGCGACCGTGGTGGAGACAGCTGCGTGAGGGTTTTATAAAGACCCGTTAAGCTGATTTTCCACCGCGCCCTGGATATCGCGGATATTCACATGGGAGCGGGACGCATCGCGTAATAATCCGCGTCGTCTACTACTCCTGGCGTTTGTGCAGCATGCAAAATCGCCTGGAAATACACTGTTCATCGAAATTGACCTGATATCCCTCCCGCTTGATCACTACCGGTTGCATGATGTGACTCCTTCTATGCCGAAAGAGGTTAAATGCCGCGCCTGCGGGCAGCGCTTGAAAAAGAAATTGCTCATGTTGCCAAAGTCAGCTTACGCCACCACGGAGCGTTTACGCGTACAAACCACGCATGCCGGCTAGGAACGCGCTGCGACGAAGCGGCTGATTATCGGCAGTGTGCGCACTGCATCGCATGGCACTATATGTAGTTTTTGAAAAGCATCGCAACAATCGCACTAAAATTGACTTTGCGCAATAAAGTTTATGTTTGGATAAATTGCTAGTCAGCGCAATTTTACCCGTCCACGCGGTAGCACTTGAAATAGCTAGGAAAAGGGAGGTAGGCGGATTTTGCCACTTTCCGGCAGCAAATTTGGACTTGACAGCGGTGATAAATCTGCGGCGCGTTGCGGCAACGCCGCCCCGTACCTGGGCAGCGGCAATGGGTGATAAAGAGAAAGAAGCCTTGCTAGCGATTAAGGCTGTGCCGAGGTGATCCTACGTCGAGGCGACGCCGGTTAATCTGCCGGGTGATGGCGTCGTAGGTTTGCTCATGCTTAATTTGCCCGCCATGCGCTCAAGGGAAACGCGCTTTAACAGTTCGGCAGTGATGGAGCGTCTTGCTTCTCGTTGTTAAACACCATCGCGAAACTCCGTGAACGGCTGTGATTACACCAATGTCATGATGAAATTTGCCTCCGATTCATGCTGACAGGCAGGAAATAAAGGGTATCGTCCAGTATCATGGCTTGCCATTCATAGGCACCACCTTTATGAAATTAAATAACTTGTAGAAGTCTGAGATAGCTACTTTCCAGTATGCAAAGGTATAGGCGCCGGCGCTAACTACAGAGAACAGAGAAACGCGGCTTTCTTCGATAGATAACATTGTCCGGGTATCGAGTCTATCCCTATGAGCGATATCCTCGCCGATCTCTTTCTGTGTGACGATCATGACACAGTTTGCACGGCTCCTGCCTTTCGTCACATCGAAGCTTTTGAGCAGCGGAAGACGATGTCAATTTCAAGATCCACACGCTCTCCTAGGCCATTTGTCAGTAGGCCGTCAACCCCTCATGGACAGCTCCATGACATTTGAACAATTATGCTGCACGCTGGAGCCAGACGTAATGCGCACTGCAATCAGATCGCGATGGCGGAGGTACGAGTCGACATTGGCGACCAGAAACTGATCGTGAAAACCGATGGTGAACTCCGGCATCAAGGCTTCAAGACTGGCAAGGACATCACGATCTTGCGAGTCATCCTTAACGGCTACCGGCAGGACAACAAGGTAAGCTTCGACGACAGTACCCAAATGCTGCATGGCATCGATCTTATAGCAAGCGGCTCGACCAACCCGGGTGCGTCTCGCCGCTACGCTTGCCGCAGCAATTTTTGCACCACCGAAGTCTTGAAGAGCATTGCTATCCAGCTTGAGCATCCACGACGCTATTCTAACTGCCTGAGCAGAATCCATTTGGAAATATCGAAGTTGACTTTTCCGGTCAGTGCGTCCAATCCCTTATGCCCTTGGAAATTACTTTTCGCAGGCAGATTGGCGCTCTGTAAACAATCCCAGTTCGGCATTGACGACCCAATGGAGTTACCCAATAATAACCATGGCCCAGGATCGCCAGACAGCACTGCGTCCAAGTCGAGGATAGAGAAACACCTTAGTCCACTCGGGTGGCGCGACAAAGGCGCATCCGGGCTCTTCTTGCACGTATGCGGCATTAATTTCAAGGCTCAGCACATGCCGCACTGCATGGAAATGTGCAACGACGGCATCAAGGGAAGCGCCTTTGTCACAGGTGGAATTGCGAGACGTTCCGCTCTTTTTGCCGGCCATGGTCAGCACATTCTTTCCAGACCGTCCACTGCCAGACCGTCCAGGGTACCCGCCTTATTACCCCAACTGACTGCATCTGTCATTACAGTGCGCTGAGATAATGAGGTAACCTTGTGGCGACGGTTCAGCAAAAATGATTTCGGCAATATGGTTTTGGCAACGTTACGCGCTTCAATTTCATCAACGGGCAAGTTCCTTTCCTGCAGGAAGGAGACAATATCGTCAGTATTTCCCTCACTAGCAATGATTTGTCGCAGGTCACGCGACGTCCGGAAGTCGGCGGTATGGCCCTGCACACGAAATCGTGTGCATCATGTTCAGCCGGCTCGTATGGGCGAACGGATCGCTACTTTCTCATAGACAACACAATGAGGTGGTGACCGAGATCATAGATCTTCTGACGCGCCGACTTAAGATGATTACGGTTGACGGATGCTCGCAACGTTGATATCAACGTTCAAGCTCGGCAAGATCGATGCCGTTGGCCGAGTTACCCGTGTCAAATCAATAACGCTCCATGAGATGGGGGTAAATGTGTGCTCAAAATAGATCCCGACCGCCTTGCCGTTACTCATATAACGCCGGCTCATCACACTTCAGGTCAATTTTATCGGCGAACACGGGTTTCCATCAACATTGTCATTGTCGCGACCTGCAACATACCATATAGCGCACTGTTACTCTATCTCGTTTCGCGCCTTCCCGCGACCCCTGGATTGGTTGGACTCCACCTTTACCCACTCTATCTGCGCGAGCCTTTCGGCATGTGGCAGGGCGTCTTTCTTGTCATCGGTAACGATGGCGCCTGAGCCACAGTGGAGGGAGCTTGATGACGCCGGCAGGCAACGCCTGCCGGCGCTGCGCCTAGCGGCGTACGGCAATAGCTTCAATCTCGATTTTCACGTCTTTCGGCAGCCGTGTAACTTCCACGCATGAGCGGGCCGGAAACGGTGCGTTATGTTCGGTAAAAAAGGCTTCATAGTTGGCGTTAATCGTCGCAAAATCGTCAAGATCTTTGACAAACACCGTTGTTTTTACGATGTCCGCAACCTGTAAACCCGCCGCTTCGACGATAGCTTTGACATTCTCCAGCGACTGGCGCGCCTGATTGGCAACCGCTTCCGCTATCTGGCCACTCTTCGGGCACACTGGGATCTGACCGGAGGTAAGGATCATATTACCGAGATCGACCGCCTGCACATAGGGACCAATGGCTGCAGGTGCGTTTCTCGTATTTATTACGCGGGTCATGATTACTCCTGATGATTGCACATTAAGCAAAATAGCGATACCGTCTAGCATAGGTCATAGACCGGCCGCTGCGAAGGGATCAGGCGCCTTGAATCACTGGTTGGTGTTCAATTCTTTCTCGCAATATTTGCACTATAAGTGCACCTGCTGACTACGGACCTTGACGCAAAACCGGGGGCGACTGGCTCGCTGGCGGTTAATATAATTACTGCTTGGGCGGGTGAGCACCCATCTACACGTTCCGGAAATTGCAGCGTCTGTTACGCACCACATCGTAATTATCAATATGGTTGACCGTGGCGTGCGGCACATAGATGGCGAGCTGGTTGGCTTACTTTTTAGTCACAAAGACATTTTCCAGCTTGATTAGATCCTTTTGCTTTGTTGGTTGGACGGCTGCATCGCGATGGCAGTCAGCTTAAACAGGCTCAACAATTTCCAGCTACCTACGCCGGGATATGGTCGATGACCGTGCCGCGGCGTATCGCTTCGACTTGTAGTTTATTATCATGCTGTCATAGGTGATTCCCCCTTGCTGTTCCGTGTCGTCGCCGGTGGTCATAATCCTCGTCAGGCTGTCACAAGCGGCTATCGGCCCACACTGTGCCGGCGAGCTGGCGAAAAGCATAGGCAGCGCAGCACCAACGATCGGCTGTGCTGCCGTCATCGTACTGCACCCTGCCATGGATGTGCAGGGTGCAGGAAGGCATCGCCAACATCTAAAATAGAAGTTGTCGTCGAATTTGGCCAGCGCTTGGGTTAGTGAGTGCACGGTGCGGCCGTATTTCAGAGCGCCCACCATAGCGACGCTGAGATGATCTAAACGACCATGAGTTTCTTGAATGGTGAATAGATCGAAAAGCGTCCAGGTCAAATACTGCTTGGCGCCGTCGTCGGCGTTCAAAATCGGCACCTATCAGGGAATTTAGTGGTGAGCTGAACTGCCCCTTCCTGCGGATAGTGCATCACGATGGCGTCGACATATGTGCTAATGCTGTGCATGATGCCTCCCGGCAAATTACCAAGCACGCCGATGATTTTCTGCTTCAAGCCTAAACTTGTCCGACGGCAACGAAAAGGAACCGTTTAGTCGGCGCGGTAAAATAACTGACGGATCGCTCTCACCGTTCACCCATTTCTTGCTCTACACTAAGTAACGGAACCGCGCCAGGCGCGCCGCGCTAAATATCATGCCAAATATCTTGATACCCAGATTTTTCTGCCTGACACCGAATCGCAATGTTACAGCACGCTGACGGGCAAATCGGATACCGATCAGCCGGAAGAAAGAGATATCGCCTTTCTGCCGTCGGGTCAACATGAAAAACAGGTAGTGCTACAAGCTTGGGATTTCGTGGTATATTTCCCCCGTGAAGTGCATACGCCGTTGCGCGCGGTGGCAAGCCGACGACATTCGCAAGGCGGTGATAAAAATCGACGTGGCGCGGGCGATGTAAGCGTGACGCTGACCTCCGCCGCCAGCAAGAAAGGCAGTCCCCGAATTTTAGCGGAAGTCATTCGGCGTTTAAGCGAGCGCTAACTAACCGGATGACGGCTGTATCACAGCGTCCCCGCCATGACGGCTTTGATGGTATGCAGGCGGTTTTCCGTCTGATCAAATACCACGCTGTGTGCGGACTCAAATACCTTGTCTGTCACTTCCATGCCGCTCGCTAAGCCGTAGTGTTTCACTATTTCCGAGGATGGTTTGATCGTCATGGAACGCGGACAGACAGTGCAAAAAACTTCGCCGCATGGCCATATTGACCTGATAGGCGCCTAGAAGCGCGATGCGTCCTGCCATACGCTTTTGTCCTCGCCCCATGGATACCCACAATCGGTATAGATAAAGTCCACCGCCTGCACGCCGGCGGTGATATCTTCGGTAAGGATAATCTCGCCGCTGTTTTGCTACGCCAATCGAAGGCGGATTGTCACCAGCTCTTGCCAGCAGGAGCTCGGCGCCACCAACCGCAAATCGATATCAGTTTACGCTATTGCGCGCATCTCCGAGACATTTGATTAAAAGGTTTTTCCGTCAAATATTCCTGCATGGTCATTAAGTCAGCCAGTAATTGGATAGGATCGGTCGTAAGCCCGCTCCATACTGGCACGCCGGCATGACGCGCCAGCGTTTCGACGATTCCTTGACCATAGCCGCGACATTGAATTCCGTCATACATACGGCTGAGTACCCGACTATCTGGCTGCCGCTCAGCCCCACATAGGTCACGCGTGCACTCTAACCAAAGGCGGCAACTTCGAAAGAGCAGCGGGTACAGGTCGAATCTTTTTCGAAGATAAGCGCAATATTTTTACCGGCCAGGCGCGGTGTCTCGCCGCTGGCGTGCTTCTGGCGCCTCAGGTCGGTGGTCAGCGTCAGTAACTGATTAATCTCGGCAGAGGTAAAATCCATTAACTTCAGAAATTTCGTTGAAATAACTGATTTATCATCCGTTTCTACATGAATACTTTGAGCCGGAGCCACATCCGTCGGTGTGTGAAAATAGCCCTCCTACGGGCTGACGGGCAGGGGTATGGCATTTCTTGAAGAGCAACGCGATAGAGACGCGTCTGATTATTGCCGAACTGCTGGAAGACGGCAGCGATCCTAAGGTGCTTTATATCATCGAACATCATTTTTCCGCGGACAATTTTGACACCCTGGAGAAAGTCGCAGTATCAAATTGGGTTACGAGGTCACCGATGCCGCAGAGCTTACAGTGGAAGGCGGCGAAACGCTAATGTGTTGCGATGCGGTCAGTGAAGTCGCATTACAGGTGGAGCTTATCGATGCACAGGTAGAACAGCTCTTTACCCCGGCGCAGCACTTGGGGGGGTAAATTACGACAGCTGGGGCACGTATTTCGAGGATTCTCACGGAGAGGATGAAGAAGGCGATGAGTTTGCTCAAGACGATGACTCGGCGGATAGCGACGAGGTGACCGCCACACGCCATTAATTGCCACCACCTCTGACCACGAAGGTCAGCTGAAGGATGACGCAAATAACGGCCGTCGCCGGCGCTATTCGCTCCTACCTAGACGGTTTATAACGTTTTCAACATGGTGACTCCGCGGTCGACGACGTGGCCAGTATTGCCCGTTGTCAGCGATATGGCAAAAGCTCAACTGCTTACAGAGGGCAATAGTGCAAGGCGGTGGTTTCCAGATAATATTGGCGTGGAACCCAACTTGGGGGCAAATGTCAGCGCGCTTGGCCAACTTCCAAGCTACTCCCCATCCATGCAGTGCGGGTAGGAAAATGCATTTTGCAGTTCGCAAACCTCTTCGTTTTCGCCGCTTCCGCCCGCCAGCTGCCCGTGCAACTCAATGACCCAATAAGCGCTGCGCGGCTGGCTGTAGAGCTCATAGAGATGATCGAGATTGGACCGGAAACGGCATAGCCTGTATCCGCCGTCAGGTAGAATGCGGCGAGAATCCGGCGGATCACCTGCGCGATGGCGTTATTGTCTGCTAGCGTTATCGGACGCACTCGTATGGCATCTGCAGGGGTAATGGGCACGGTCGTGATCCGGACATAAATAAAGGCAGTTAAAAGCAAAGGCAGTTAAAGCAATAGCACCGCAATGCTTGGCGATGCAACTGAAACCGCCGAGACGACCGGGCGATGCTCGGAGACGGCCGCCGCCTGACGGACGCGGTGACCGAGGAACGATCACTCGCCGGTGTTAGCGTGATGCCCTGGCGATAGCACCGTTGCCGACCGGGAGTCGCGCGCTTGCCGGCTAACGTCAGTGCGATTACAAACCGGCGATGATCGTTTGTTGTTCGAGCAATTTTGCCCTAGATTGCTGATATCTTTCCAGCTTCTCGCGTTCTTTCGCCACCACTGTCTCAGGCGCGTGGCCGATAAAGTCCTCGTTGCCGAGCTTGGCGGCGATACGGCCGATTTCGCTTTCGATGCGAGCCGCTTCTTTGGCCAGACGCTCCAGCTCGGCGTCTTTATCGACCGGGCTTGTCATCGGGATCAGCAGCTCGGCGCCGTCGATAAGTTGGGTAACGGAAACTGGCCCTTTATCGTCCGCAGGCAGCAAGGTAATGCTGTCAAGTCGTGCCAGGGTGAGTATAGAGCTCAAGTTTTCGTTCACTCTGCGCGTCACCGCCGGTGAAGCCTGGCGCAGTAACACCGTCATCGGCTTACCGGGCGCAATATTCATTTCGGCGCGAATTGTGCGCACCGCGACGATAGTTTGCTTGATCCACTTCAGGTCGGTGAGCGCGTCGGCGTCGGCCAACGCCGTATCATAGGCCGGAAAAGGCTGCAACATAATGGTCTCACCCGGTTCGCCGGTGAGGAGTTTCACCCGTTGCCAGATGGTTTCGGTGATGAACGGAATGATGGGATGCGCCAGGCGCAGCAATCCTTCCAGCACGTTGACCAACGTATGGCGGGTACCGCGCAGCTCGGCGTCGCTACCGCCGCTCATCACCGGTTTGGTCAGCTCCAGATACCAATCGCAGAACTGATTCCAGGTGAATTCGTACAAAATCCCGGCCGCTAAATCGAAGCGGTAAGTGTCCAGCGCTTCTCGAAACGCCTTCACTGTCTGGTTAAATTCCGCTAGGATCCAGCGATCCGCCAGCGACAGCACTTGGTTCCCGCCGTTGAAACCGCAGTCTTGTTCCTCGGTATTCATCAGAACAAAACGACTGGCGTTCCACAATTTATTGCAGAAATTACGATACCCTTCCAGACGCTTCATGTCCCAATTGATATCACGGCCGGTAGAGGCCAGCGCCGCCAGCGTGAAACGCAGGGCATCGGTACCGTGTGGCTCGATGCCCTGCGGAAACTGTTTTTCTGTGCATTTTCGGATCTTATCCGCCAGCTGCGACTGCATCATATTGCCGATACGCTTTTCAAGCAAATCGGCCAGCGAAATGCCGTCCACCATGTCAAGAGGGTCGATAACATTCCCTTTGAACTTGGACATCTTCAGTCCTTCTTCATCACGGATCAGACCAGTTATATAGACAGTATTAAACGGCACCTGCGGTTTGCCGTTGTCGTCCTTGATGAAATGCATAGTCAGCATGATCATGCGCGCTATCCAGAAAAAGATGATATCAAAGCCGCTTACTACTACGCTTGTGGGATGAAACGTGCGCAGTGCGTCGGTGTTTTCCGGCCAGCCGAGGGTGGAGAAGGTCCATAGTCCGGAAGAGAACCAGGTATCCAGCACGTCGTCGTCCTGGCGCAGCGGAATGTCGTCCGCTAACTGATGTTGCTGGCGCACCTCGGCCTCGCTGCGGCCCACATAGACCCGACTCTCGGCATCGTACCAAGCTGGAATGCGGTGGCCCCACCACAGCTGGCGGGAAATACACCAATCCTGAATATTCCGCATCCAGCTGAAATACATGTTCTCGTACTGCTTCGGCACGAACCGGATCTCGCCCTGTTCCACCGCTGCCACCGCCACTTTCCCCAGCGGCGCTGCACGCACGTACCACTGATCGGTCAGCATAGGCTCGATAACCACGCCACTGCGATCGCCATATGGGACAGTGAGATCATGGACCTTGACCTCGACCAGCAGGCCTAGGCGGTCGAATTCTGCCACAATCGCCTTGCGGGCGGCGAAACGTTCCAGGCCACGGAAAGCAGCCGGGATAGCGTCAGACAGCGCCTCGCTGGCTTCGCCGTTGGTGTCGAATACCTCGGCTTCCTGACGGATGTCTCCGTCAAAGGTCAGGATATTGATCATCGGTAGCGCATGGCGCTTGCCGACCTCATAGTCGTTGAAATCGTGCGCCGGCGTGATTTTGACGCAGCCGGTGCCTTTGCTCATATCCGCGTGCTCGTCGCCGACAATCGGGATGCGGCGGTCGACCAGCGGCAGCATGACGAACTTTCCAATCAAATCGCGATAGTACGGATCTCTGGGATTCACCGCCACAGCGGTGTCACCGAGCATGGTTTCCGGCCGTGTGGTAGTAACCACCAGATAATCCAGACCGTCGGCAGTGTGCACACCGTCGGCCAGCGGGTAACGCAGGTACCACATAGAGCCCTTCGATTCGCGATTTTTCACTTCCAGATCCGAGATCGCGGTGCGTAATTTCGGATCCCAATTCACCAGGCGTTTGCCGTGGTAAATCAGATCGTCCTGATACAGACGCACGAACACTTCCTTTACCGCGTTGGACAGCCCGTCGTCCATGGTGAACCGCTCACGCTCCCAATCCACCGAATTGCCCAGCCGGCGCATCTGGTTGGTAATAGAGCCGCCGGATTGCGCTTTCCATTGCCAAATCTTGTCAATAAAGGCGTCGCGGCCGTAATCGTGGCGAGTTTTACCCTCTTCGACGGTGATTTTTCGCTCCACCACTATCTGTGTCGCGATGCCGGCGTGATCGGTGCCCACTTGCCACAGAGTATTTTTACCCTGCATACGCTGATAACGAATCAGGGTATCCATAATGGTTTGCTGGAAGGCATGGCCCATATGCAGACTGCCGGTGATGTTCGGCGGCGGTATCACGATGCAGTAGCTACCCTGCTGTGTATCATTGTTCGGCTTGAAATAGCCCTGCTGCTCCCAGTGCTCGTACAGCGGCTGCTCGATATTTTTTGGATTGTATGTTTTGTCCATTATGCCTAGTTAATCACTGCGTTGGCGACGTGGGCCGTGGCTAATTGGAAGCCGATGCTGCGATACGCTTTATAACGGTCGCGCGCCAGCTGTTTCAAAGTGTCTTCATCAGGGACGAAGTCTATCACTTCATGGAAAGCGGAGGCAAAATTCGCGCAGGTTGACATCAGGCTTATCAGCAGATCCCGCGGCGCGTTACCGCGGCGCTGCGGCCAACAAATTTCCACCGGCGCGCCGTAGCGCGGGCCTTCACCCGCCAGGTTATGCGGCACGAACACACCTGGATCGCGCGCCCACAGCGCCTCGTCCAGTCTGAACGCTTGGGTATCGTCCTCACAGGCGATAAGCACCCGTTTCCCCCTCCCGCCATTTACCGACCGCCAAATCGCAGGCAAGCCGCTCCACGGCGGTCAGGTCGTCGCTGGCGATGTGTTGGTCAAGCAAATAGAAGGTTGCGTTTTTCATGTACTGCCTTGTAATCAGGGGATGACGGAAAACAACAGGCGGCAAAGGTCACCAGTGCAAGCATACCTTTTTTGCGGTTACTCGTCACCGTTGAGTCCGGCGTAGTTGAGCAAGAATTGTGACAGCATTACCACCGGCCACATCCCGTGACACGCTTGGCTTTACCGGAACGCCAGGCGGTTCCGGTTATGTTTAGGTGCGTACAAATATATTTGCGCGCGAACGCGATATGCAGCCGGCGGTTATCGCGCCGCCGGGCTCGCTGCCAATTCGCCATAATCGGCGAAATTCGATTCCAACTGCTCCTGGAGCTCATCCCCAACGGCAAACGCCAGGCGTGGTCGCGATCTGCTTGGCGGTGCCGATGAGCTCATGGGCCAGCGGGTTATGATTCGACATCAGCACGGTTAAATAATGATGGCCAAGGGCAACAACGCAGGTGCCGGTCAAAGTGGCGACATCAATGACCACGTCCGAGTTGAAGTGCTCGATACAGGTGAGATCGCCGCACAGCACTGGCCGGCCTCAACGTCGGTATTCAACACTTCCACCGTTTGGTTGGAGAGAGCAGTCAATACATCGCCGGGTCGAAACGCACGACAGTTCACCATATTTTCCGGCGGCAGATCACCATATTTTCGCAGAATTCAGCGGTAGATTAAGCCTCACCGCCATGTGCATCACGCTATAGACAGACCGTTGAGGCGCTGCGCATATCTATTTCATTGCATCCATGCTGTCGGCGGGCTTGATGGAAATGCCGCCCGCGTCAAAGGTCAATCCTTTCCCTACCAGCACGATCGGCCGCACTTCGATATCGGGGCTGCCTTTACACCCAATCACCAACATCAGTGATTCAGAGATGGTGGTTTTTCTGTATCCATCGGCCAGCTGGCGCGCCTGCAAGACCAGGTAGGCCGAATTGCAATATTGGAGCTGTTGCTCAAGTCTTTAGCGGCAGCGCGTTGATATAGCCTTCACTGATTTTATCGAGCTGTTCGGTGACGGGGCAGACGACGAGGTTCAAAAGCTCCGACGACGATACAGGCACTGCGTTGGTTTTCCGTGGTATCGCTTTTACACTGAACTCCGTGCATTCTCCTGAGTCTTAAAGACAAAGGCGATTTCGCAGGATAAATGGACTTTCCTGTCATCGTCCTGCCTTTGCATTTACTCTATGTGTTAATCTGAACAACATAAAGGACGCTATTCTGTCGACAACCAGTGCGTTCTCATGGCTCGATCGATAATGTTGTTATATACTTTATTTAGCGATAAAGGTGCACAGGCGAAATAAGCGTGATAATCACTAGGTATCTGGTTCGTGAGACATTTAAAAGCCAGCTTGCCATTCTGTTCATCCTGCTGCTGATTTTTTTCTGTCAAAAGTTGGTGCGGATTTTAGGTACGGCGGTGGATGGCGATATTCCGACAAACCTGATTTTATCTTTAGTCGGCTTTGGCGTGCCTGAAATGGCGCAATTGATCCTCCCTCTAAGTCTTTTCCTGGGGTTGTTGTTGACGTTGAGCCGCATGTACGCTGAAAGCGAAATTACGGTTATACACGCTTGTGGGCTGGGTAAAGGCGTGTTGATTCGCGTGGCGCTCGTGCTCAGCCTGATTACCACGATAGTCGCGGCGGTGAATGTGGTATGGCTTTTACCCTGGTCGTCGCGTCATCAGGATTTGGTGATATCGGACGCTAAGGCCAACCCGAGCATGACGGCTCTGGTTGAGGGGCAATTCAAACCGACGGAAAACGGCAATTCGGTACTGTTTGTCGGCAACGTGAAAGATAAGGGGTTTGAACGTGTGTTTCTGGCCCAGCTCAAGCCGCATGGCAATGCGCGTCCTTCCGTAGTTATTGCTGACCGTGGTCATATAACCCAGCGGTCGGACGGATCGCAATTGGTCATGCTGGATAAAGGCATCCGCTATGAAGGGACTGCGCTGTTGCGCGATTTTCGCATTACCGATTTTACGCAATATCAGGCGGTTATCGGCCATCGGGCGGTAGCAATAGACATCACCGATGCCGAGCAGATGACGCTGCACCAGCTATGGCGCTCGCCGGAACCGGAGGCGCGCGCCGAGTTGCACTGGCGGCTCACGGTGGTGGTGTCGGTGCTGATCATGGCGATGATGGTTGTACCGCTATCGGCGGTCAACCCGCGGCAGGGCCGGGTTCTAAGCATGCTGCCGGCGATGCTGCTGTATTTGATTTTTTTCCTGCTACAAACCTCGCTGCGCTCCAACGGCGCCAAGGGCAAGCTTGACCCGATGTTATCGATGTGGTTAACCAATGTGGCGTACCTGTCGCTGGCTTTGGTACTGAATTTATGGGACAGCGTACCGGCACGCAGGCTTCACTGGCGGCTGCATGCAAGAGGAGCAGCCTAAATGTTTGGCGTATTGGACCGCTATATCGGTAAAACAATTTTTAATACCATCATGATGACCCTATTCACGCTGGTGTCGCTTTCTGGCGTTATTAAATTCGTCGAGCAGCTGCGCAAGGTGGGACAAGGTGGTTACTCGGTCCTAGGTGCAGGCCTGTTTACTTTGCTCAGCGTGCCAAAAGATATCGAAATCTTCTTCCCGATGGCAGCGCTGCTGGGCGCGCTGCTGGGGCTGGGTTCGCTGGCGACCCGCAGTGAACTGGTGGTGATGCAGGCATCCGGTTTTAGCCGGCTACAGGTGGCCGGTTCGGTGATGAAAACCGCCATTCCACTGGTGTTCTTGACCATGTCCATCGGCGAATGGGTGGCGCCAGCGAGCGAGCAAATGGCCTACAGCTACCGCACTCAGGCGATTTACGGCGGCTCCATGCTCTCAACTCAGAACAGGCTGTGGGCCAAGGACGGTAATGACTTTATTTTCATCGAGCGAGTGGTAGGTAGTGATGAGCTGGCCGGCGTCAATATTTATCATTTCGATAAGGCCGAACGGCTGCAATCGCTACGCTATGCTGCCATAGCCACCTTCAGCAACGGCAGCTGGAAATTATCGCAGGTGGATGAATCGGATTTGACCAACGATAAGCAGATAATCGGCCGGCAAGCCCTGGACGGCGAATGGAAAACCAACTTGACTCCGGATAGACTGGAGGTTGTCGCGCTGGAGCCAAATTCGTTGTCTATCTCGGGGCTGTATAATTACGTCAACTACCTCAAGCAGAGCGGGCAGGAATCCAGTCGTTACCGGCTAAACATGTGGAGTAAGATTTTCTCGCCGTTCTCGGTGGCGGTGATGGTGCTTATGGCGCTGTCGTTTATTTTCGGACCGCTGCGCAGCGTACCTATGGGGGTACGGATTGTCACCGGGATAAGCTTTGGTTTCTTGTTTTACGTGCTGGATCAAATCTTCGGGCCATTGAGTTTGGTGTACAACATGCCGCCGGTATTCGGGGCTTTGCTACCCAGTATGGCATTTCTTATCATCAGCATTGTTATGCTGTTAAGGCGTCGATGACGCTCATTTTTGGACCTTAATGCTGCGTCATGTGCCGACAGCGGCAAATTATTTCATGCTGTAAATAAACATGTCTTTGGTCAAATCTCGCAACTATTTATGCAGGGTGAATGATTATGTTTTGAATGCCATGCCTGAATACTGCGCTTACCGCTGATCGAAATCAGCGCCGAAGAATTCCACCGCCACATTCAATTTTTCATTGCGGTGACCACAAAATCGGACGTGATAGCCAGCGCATCGAAATGCGTCATGGTGTTTATCGTCGCCATGTAGCCGGGGTAACCCCATCACGTGACGCGCCAACAAAAAGTATTTCGCTGACTCGTCGGTTCCTGTCGGATACTTCTCCTTGATCTGAACAAATGATATTAGAGTAGATTGTCCATGCTTTTATCGCTGGCCAGAATAGGATGCCCATCGGCACATAAGGTATGTTCGCCGAGTGTGTAGTACGAATAGTAATCTTAGGGTTTAAATCACACATCTCGCCGATATAGAGATCAATATCAGACGAGTTGCCTAACATCTTCCTTCTCCTTTAATGCAATCGCTTTTGGTGTAGATCTTAATTTGATGACGCTAAGAAATAGCCGTACCATCGTGGTAATCGACACCGATGATGAGCGAGTGGTTGAGCGGATAGCGGCCCCTTCAGCTAACATGCATCGCCTAACCATTATGCCCTCGCCTAACCATTATGCCCGCATGGAAAAAGCTTCTTCACCGAGAATGAAAAGGACGCCGGATTACCGTGGTGTCGGTCCCGCTATATCTATGTTGTGGCCACAGCTGCTGACCATCCGGCGCCGCATAGCATATTGTCGATAGCGACGCCATCAGCTGCGCGGAACGTTACCTATTAACGATCACCATCACAACAACAGGTCGTTCGCTTTAATCACGGCGGTTCGCTGTTAGTGGTCGTGGGCGACGGCTAGCCGGTGTTAAAACTCTCTTTGACGCTGAACTCACGCCGCTAGCCAGCCTGCGCGTCGGCAATAAATCGATGGGATAGCTGCTTCAGCCCCGGGCTACTGAATCACCTTCACAACGCGCAAAGCGGCCCACTAATGGCATTGTGCCTGAATGGTGTTTAGCTGTGAGCTGCTATGGCGCCACAAGTTTTATTTGCGCGAATCTCGGTCTTCGTGATGGCGTCTCTTATAGCGGACGGTTGAACCATCTGCGCGCATTTCACGGTGAGCGTTGTGGGTTGGTATGTAAAAACAATTTTTGAACGGTCAGTCGCATAATCGCCCTCACGCTTTCACCGTAAGCGACTGCAGGCCTGCCGCTAACGATTTGCTCATGCCTTAGGCGGGCTGAGTGGCTAGCACGCTGACGCTTCTCCAGCGGTGAGCGCTTTTAAGTCGTCTTGAGGTGCTAGTATCCCGGCTCGGGCGCCTAGCATGTTTTCCGCTGGAGCGTGCAGCGACAGGCACCTCGCCGGTATACGCGTCAGGAAATTTACTCTGCTTAAAGACCAAATCGCAGGCTTTAGTTTTGATCTTTCAGCCAGCTGTGAAAGTGCTAAGGGCACTCAAATTCGCGGTGTTGCCCTGGCGGGCATTCAAGACCCCGCCAGACCGGACTGGTAATCCTGTGTTTTCGCAGCGGAGGAGCTGGTCGAGGTGTTATTATTGATGCCAAGCTTATCCAGCAACTGATCTTTCACCGTACAGTTGGCCGCTTGCGGCACACCGCAAGACATGGCGGTGCAGACGCACATCGTACATAACAGGCGGCATACCCGATCACGACACTTACATAAGTGTCGCGACCCTTAGGCGTATTGGAACAGCATACCGCATCAATACCTGCTAGGTAGCGGAATATCGGACAAACCTACTCCAATCCGCTATTTTGGGACTTATTTCTGCCGGCGGCAATATTATTATAAGCTAGCTTTCGACCGCGCGATTTAAATGAGGAGCAGTTACGGCTTTTGTGTCAGGCTATTCTCGACATTCCGCACTCATCTTATGCTACCTGAAACCAGCTGAGCGCGAAAATCGCCATGGCGCCACGTTCGCTTTCGTGTCTTTCCTCGTGCAGGTAAAGCCTGTCGCCGGCGCCGTGGATACTCTGGCTGTTAATGTAAGCCAACAAATACGTGGGCGGTAAGGTTGCTTCGCCTACCAATCCACCTTAGCCAACGGGCGCCAAAATGCATCGTAAGGCCGTTTTTCAGCAGTTGCGCACTAGATAGGTGGATTAATATTGCGCCGGAATCTGTTAACGGTATAATGCGCGTCGGGATCTGTGACCCTTGCCGAAGTGGCGAAATCGGTAGACGCAGTTGATTCAAAATCAACCACCCCTCGGGTGTGCCGGTTCGAGTCCGGCCTTCGGCACCATAGGAACATCAATGGATGTCAACGGATGTCTTTTTTATGATTGAAATCCAGTAGTTACCCATCATTATAGCCATATAAACTCTCTCAAATCGATAAGTGAAAACGCGGTGAACAAGGCGCTACGGTAATAATGGGTTTGACATAACGGTGGGGTTTGTGGCATGTAGTTCATTGATAGAATCGGAGTTATGGTTGTGAACTGCCTATCCTTATCTCCTGACAAGGAGAGCTGTTCAGAGGCCTCCGGACTGACGCCACCGAGCCCCGGTTGTAGAACATTTCAATGTAATCGCATTAGCCCAGTAGTTGCCATATCAGCTCATACTTTGCACCAGGTTGTTGGCCCGGCAGAAGCGCTACCGCACTGGTTTCCTTGATCTGAGTGTACAACACCTGATTCGTGCCACCGCCACATACAGCCACCTCTGAACTGATTAGCCCACACAAGGCAACGGTAAACTGCCACTGTACACAGTTAGGGGCAACGACTGCATGATCCGTGATTTCACACAGGTCACCGTTGACTCTGCGATTGTTCTTTCTGATGTTTCTTGTGCAATGTCTTTCGCCAATAAAACTCCTCACCTCTGAGTTTACGCGCACCAGAAAGTGAGACGGCAGGGTAGGCATCGAAGCTCTGCTTAGTTCGCTACTTGGTCTGAGGCCGTAACGGAACTGTCAGAGCTTGCTGCCGCGGGCTTTATTAGCAGAGCAAGCCCGCTATCATCACACAGCTGGTAATCGGCATCTCTGGGTTTGGGTTTTGCTTTCCGTCAGTTAACGGCTTGGTTTTCTTGCCGTGGGTAGTCTCCATGTGTTTAGGCTCAATAATAGGGCTCTCGTTGGGCCTGTCAGTGGGCTCAAAAGATTCAGATTAATTAGTTGGCTTCAGATTTCACGGGACAAATCGAAGGCACGAATAGAGCCGTGTCTTAGTGTCCCCAAGACTTCTTCACTGATAGAGAATTTTGGTGGAGCTGGCGGGATTTGAACCCGCGTCCGGAACTTCTATGCCCTCGGCACTACATGCTTAGTCCAGTCTTTACATTCACCTGTCAGCTGCGAACGGACACGCCACTAACAGACTAGCCTGATTAAATTTAACGCTTCAGCCCCAGGCAGTACATCCACGCGATCTCTTTTGGGTTTGACCTCTCTTGATCCCTGTCCTAAGAGCGGAGGCTAGAGAGAGAGGGAATCTTCAGTTTATTAGGCTGATTAAGCTGCTAACGCAGCAGATTCGTATTGCGAGTCGTTTGCAATTATTTTGAGGTTTTTTACGAGGCCAACCCCACCTCGGCATGCACCTTGAGTTTCGTAAATCCCGTCGAATCCAAGATCAGCCCCCATTTCTTCACTGCATTGTAGCAAATTTACGGCGTGGCGGCAACGTTATTGACAGGTGTGCTTCATGATGCGCGCTTTGTCGAGCTGCCATTCGCACTCCTTAATGTCAGTACGTTTATCGAACTCTTTCTTACCCTTGGCGACGCCAATTTTCACTTTCACCCAGGCGCTTTTCCAATAAAGCGAGAGCGCGACGACCGTATAACCTTCACGATTGACGTGGCCGAACAGTGAATCGAGTTCACGCTTATTCAACAGCAGCTTACGAGTTCGCCTGGGGTCATAGGCCACACTGAAAGAGATCATCATCAGCGGCTGGAAAGTGGCGCCAAAAAGATAAGCTTCACCATCCCTGAGCAGGATATAGCTATCGCTGATGTTCGCCTTGCCGGCGCGGAGCGATTTTACTTCCCATCCCTGCAGCGAAAGTCCTGCCTCAAACTCCTGTTTAATGAAGTATTCGTATCGGGCACGTTTGTTTTGCGCAATAGTGGCTGAATCGGATTTATGTGCTTTTTTCTTTGTCATAACACGCGATATTATACAGTTAAGGTCTGAGAAGAAAAGCTTTCGTCTCGCCAGAGCCTCATCATAGATGTAACGTAGCATAACGCACGTATAACTGTCTTTTTGTCTTAGTGAAGAAAATGATAATATTAGGGTTAATCGATAAGGACGGGAAAGATTATGTCATATTACGCGCTCCGAGCCGGTTTCTTATAGCGCAAAGCAAATGTTCGCCTTGATTAATGATATCAGCGCTTATCCCGAATTTATTCCTGGGTAAACCACCAGCCGGATACTTGAGCAGAACGGCAGTGAATTGGCCGTTGAAATGAATGTCTCCAAAGCGGGCATTAGTAAATCATTTAGCACCCGTAATGTTATCACTGAAAATCAAAGTATTATGATGCGCTTGGTAGAAGGCCCATTCAGCTTTTTGTCGGCGATTGGCGTTTCATGCTGCTCAGCGAAAAGCCAGTAAGGTTGAGTTTCATCTCGACTTTGAATTCAAAAGCAAACTTATCGAACTGGTGTGTAGCCGCATTTTCGAGGTGGTTTGTCGGAGCGCCAATACCTGCATCAGCTGGTGCTGCAGGAGGGAAGTACTCTGGAATAAGCGATTCATATTCCCGGTCTATTGACGCTACGGCAGGACACCGATCTCGACGTTAATAAAGCGGCATCTTCAGCCAGCCTAAACTGGAGATAAACTCAGTGACAGTGACAGGGTGGAGGCCTACCTGCCGTCGTTCATAGCTCCCAAGGAGCCGCGCCGTCAGTCCGCGGATCGCTCGCGGAAATAACCCACCGCTCTTATTCCTGCCCGCGCAACGGCAGGTGATCCCTAACGCCGTACTGGTACTGCGTCCAGCCTAAAGGCTACGGTCCTTCCGCTTTGTTTCCGGCTCACACCACTTATTGGTGGGCGCTAGAACTTTCCAGCATCGGTTTGTTGTCGATATGAGTCAGAATATCGCTACTGTTAAAGGTCAGTGTCAGCGTTTGCTGCGTGACAGATTCATGGCTCGGTTCGCGGCGGAAAATATAATACCAGATATTCGAGCCGAACGGATCTTTAATCATTGAGGTGCCAAGAGTGTAGGCTACCTGCTGCTTAGTCATGCCGGCGTGGATTTTGGCGACGTCAGTTGCGGTCAGATAATTACCCTGATTGATGTCGGGACGATAAACCACTCTCTCGAACACGGAGCAACCGGTGGTAAACATCAGCATGACGACAGCAGCGGCAGTCAACGTCTTACACCTCATAACAATTACATTCCTTTTAGGCACAGGATTCCGATGATAATACGCCGGCATTGAGAACCCCTGCAAGGCTAATCTATGATTGCAGGATGAGAAAAAGTTGAGCATTTCTAGGCTGCGAATAACTCCCTGGCGTTCGCCAGCGTGTTTTTGTTACTTCTCTGTCGCCCAGCAGGCGCGCCAGTTCCTGCAGACGGGCTTTTATCTAGTATCTAGCGCCTGCATTTGCGTTTGTGTAGCGCTGCCGTCGGTATTTTTGCTGACGAAAAGTGATGATGCCCGAACCGGCCACCTGTGGTAAATGCGTCACGCACAGGATCTGGGTGGATTCACTCAACTGACGCAACATCTTGACCATGAACTCCATGCGGTCGGCGCCATCGGCGTTAAACTGCTCGGGCTGGAAGTGCACGTCAATGGCCAGCTTACCGTGCGGCAAAGCAAGCTCGTGTAGGCTGTCGGTATGCGGTCTGCTAAACTGCTGGCGTGCTCAACACGGCGCTAATGGAGCTGGCTGGCGAGCTCCATTAGCGCCGTGTTGATGATGGCGTTCCACCGCCACAGCCAGCGCGCCGGCACTGGCATCATGCTGCGCCATTGCCGCCTGCACCTGCAAGAGGTGCTGATAGTGCTGCGCCAGGGCTTCCGCCCATACATGAGCTTGCGTGCTAGGCTGATTTGCCGAGACAGACGCTGCTCCAGCTCATGGAGGCGTCCGAAATCAAGATCGATGCGGTCGTCGTAATGGCGAAGTTCATTGCTGGCTTCGGTGAGCTGAATTGCGGCGTCTTCAAGCAGTGCCATCACCCTGAACAAGGCTGGATCAAATGTGATCAGTTCGCTCATCACATGCCTGGCGGTGTGCAGCTGACTTAGTAAATCGGTCTCCTTGCCTTCTCTCAACAGCTCGAATGTTTGTTGGGCTGCAGTGATCAATTGTCCGCTATTGGCCAGCCGCTTATATTCCTGATCGATCTGCTCATATTCGCAACCGGCGCGAAATCGTTCAACTCTTTCAATTGATACTGCAGCGATTCGCACCTGGAGTCGCACTCGGCGGCCTGCTGGCGCAGGTTGGCCAGATCCAGGTGGCTTTGGTGCCACTGGCGGTAGGCGGTCACCATGGCCTGTTGAAGGTCTTTTCATCTGCCTAAGCTCGAGCAACCGTTTTTTGGTGATCGGGACGCAACGTCAGCTGGCGGCATGCTGGCCGTGGATTTGAATCAGATGCTGACCCAGTTCACGTAATTGTGAGAGAAGCACTGGCGTACCGTTAATAAAGCCGCATGAGCAGCCATCCTAGCTCACTACGCGGCACATCAAGCATTCATTGCCGTTATCCAACGCATTATCCGCCAGCCGACGGGCGGCCAAGGGAGTATCGTTAAGTAAAAAGCGTGCGCAGATGTCCATCCTCGCGGCCTCAGGCCGTACCATACTGGCCTTGAAACGGCCACCAAGACACAGACCGAGCGCATCGATCGCAATGGATTTCCACGCGCCTGTCTCACCGGTAATCACGCCAACGGTCAATTGAGCTAGCATAGTTGCTTTCCTAATATATAAACACACGACTGTGATTAATCACAGTATAGACTGATTTTTATACACTAAAACTGTGCTGGCAAAATTTAAAATAATTTTTTCGACCAGCCAAGCTTGCTGTTTAACGTATTGAAATAGTTATAATCATCAGGATGAATCAAATCGAGGTAATAGTCGCTACGACGGATGAAAATTTCTTCACCTTCTTGGACAGGCAAGGCTATTTGGCTGTCGCAGCTGATTTCGAGATCTGGCGTCAGTTGGGAAAACTTCAGGCGTATCGTACTGCTCCCGTTAATGACCAAGGGTCGTGATGAGAGAGTATGTGGAAACATTGGCACTAACGCGATGGCGTCTACCAGCGGCGTCAGTATCGGCCCGCCGGCGGAGAGGGAATAGGCCGTGGAGCCGGTCGGCGTGGCGATAATAAGGCCATCGGAGCGCTGAGAAAACGCAAAGGTATCATCAATATATACCTCGAACTCAATCATATGCGCCACTTTGCCGGGGTGCAGCACCACCTCATTAATAGCGCTGCTCAGCCGGCCACAGATATCGCCCCGGCAGACTTGGGCTTCCAGCAAAAAGCGTTTTTCACCGCGATAGTGCCCAGCCAGCACGTCCGATAATTGCGTCAGCGCCGAGTGTGGAGCAAGGTCGGTCAAAAAACCAAGGTTCCCACGGTTGATACCAATGACCTTGACATCATAACGCGCCAAGATGCGTGCCGCGCCCAGCATGTTGCCATCGCCTCCCACCACGGTAGCCAAATCGGCCTGCTGGCCAATATCGGCCAAACTACCAGTTATGGCCTGATCCAGCGCTAGATCGCGGGCGATCTGATGCTCCATGATGACGTGATACCCTTTCTCGTTGAGCCAGTGGTAAAGCGTTTTATGCGTAGCCAGCGCATTGGGGTGACGCGGATGGCCGACGATGCCGATAGTATGAAAAGTGGTAGTCATTTGATTGCTGATCCTCGGCGTATTTTGCAAGCTTCATTATGCGTCATCCCTTGAATCCCCGCTATTCATCCCCATAGTAATCAGACTAGCGAGAACAATGCTGAACCGCGGAGAAAACTCATGATGAGTAGTAAAGAACAGAACACCCCTGACGAACAAGTCTCACAAGAAAGTGAAATAGAGCAAGGGCAGCAGGCGGAAGCGATGCCTGAGACGGTTGACGTCGTGGATCCGCGAGATGAGCGTATTGCCGAACTGGAGACTGCACTGTTGCAGGCGCAGCAGCGCGAGCGCGATAGCGTGCTGCGCGCCAAGGCGGAAATGGAAAACGTGCGTCGCCGCAGCGAGCAGGATGTCGAGAAGGCGCATAAATTTGCCCTGGAACGTTTTGCCGGTGAACTGTTGCCAGTTATCGATAATCTGGAACGTGCACTGGACATGTCGGATAAAACCAACAGCGAGTTAGCGTCCACTATCGAGGGCATCGAGCTGACGCTTAAATCGTTGCTGGATGCCGTTCGCAAATTTGGTCTTAATGTGGTGGGTGACACGCACGTGCCGTTTAACCCCGAAGTACATCAAGCCATGACCATGCAGGAGTCCGACGAACACGAGCCTAATCACGTGATGATGGTGATGCAAAAAGGCTATACCCTCAACGGCCGACTTATTCGCCCCGCGATGGTAGCGGTATCGAAAGCGAAGAACTGATATCTTGTCCACCGACAGTGCCGTTGGCGGAAACGTGGCGCACGCCATCGCCCCGGGACTATCTGCTGGCTCGCGTTCATCGGCAACTAATGCCGGTTGTACCACTTCGGCTCACAACCGCAGTGCGCTCATCATGGTTGGCTGATGAAGGTACCTTCTCAGCCAGGCTGCTTGGCACAGGCGATAGCCGCTTTACTTTTGAGCGTGGCGCCCGGACCAGTCTGCCGTTAGGCGCGTGGCAACGTTGGTATCCAGTCGATAGCGGGTTGGCCTTGACGCGTCAGCAGGGCATTAGTCTGGGAGAAATGGTGGCAGCCAAGAAAGCCGCGATGCGCGGACAGAGGCGAGGGGTGCGGCGCTTTAAGCACATGATGGCGTTTGGGATCTATGATCATGCCTTTTTTCTGGGCATGGGACCCCCACAGTAAAAACACAACCCCTGCACGGTGCGTGTTGAGTACCTTTATCACCTTATCTGTAAACGTTTCCCAACCCAAACTGGCGTGGGAATGAGCTTTTCCCGCTTCCACCGTCAGCACCGTATTGAGCAACATCACTCCTTGTTGCGCCCAGCTTTGTAGACAGCCATGTTTAGGTATAACAAAACCGGGAATGTCGCTGACCAATTCTTTATAAATATTGACTAAGGATGGCGGTGCGGGTGTGCCAGGCTTGACGGAAAATGAAAGGCCATGAGCCTGGTTTGGACCGTGATAGGGATCTTGGCCGAGGATCACGACTTTCACCGCATTCAACTCTGTAAAACGGAAAGCATTAAACACTTCCTTGGCCGGAGGATAGACGGTGATTCCCGCCGCGCGCTCCCTGGCAACAAAGGTCAGTGTTTCCTGAAAATAGGCTAGGGTTTTTTCCTGCGCAAGAGCATCGCGCCAGGTCAGCATTTGCGCCATGATACGCTCCATGATAGTGACGACATGGATTAAGCTTAACGTTTTCTCTTAATGGGTTAAACGTTTTCCCGACGGTAGCGGAGGGGAAATTCGCCCTGCCGTTGGCGTTCAGCGGCCGTGTTAAATTGACATAACTCATTAAATTTGCCAGCATTGCCATGCTTATCGGAATATAAGTTACCGAAGCTGAAAACAAAGCGCTGGTAAACTTTTCCTAGTTACTGGATTTGCTAACCATAAAGCCCGCTATCTGGTCGCCGTTGCCGGTTGCACTGACGACAAAGTGGTTCTTCTGCAGGCACTGGGCAAATTTGATTACCGCGAAATTCCGCTTGAGTAGAAGGAAGTGGTGTGTGTGAAGGTGGCAGTATCTGAACGTCAACGCGCTGGGCCGCGAGACGCCGGAAGACGCCGTGGCGAACCCGGAAAATACCAGCAGCTGACTATTCGCATGCGAGCTCGGGCTGTTTCGTTCATGTCTGAACAGCAGCGAGATGTTATTACCCCTACTTTTACAGAAAGGCATGTAATTGCCGCTTGGTTTGGCGTGGCGCCGATAAACACCGAAAAGCGCTATTAAATGGCGCTAACCGCCGAGACATCCAGCGGCAAAGCGCCTCGATGAGGTAAAAGTAACCCATGTCGTTAAATGCTGGCAGATAAGCTGTAGAGTGATGAGAAAAGTTTTTAGTTGATATGCATCACGCTTGAAACATGACAGTTACTTTCGCTAACGATTAACACCTTGACGGAGCCCGATGTAGCCTCTCTCGCGCCCTACGATAATGTAGGTTAGTGTTTTTATCAACATACCGCCGGCTACGCTTCAGGGTGACTTAAGCGCCGTTTTCGATGTGCTGTTGTTGGCCGCATCTGGCACTGCTTTCAGCAACACGGCGTTTGCCGGTAATTTTTAGCGCGCAACGCACTTTGGTTTTGTCTTTCGTGCGCGCCCGCTCTTTCTTTTCCTTAGCGCTTTCCTTTCACTCTCGCCAACTGCCACCAGCATGTTGGTGCTGCCGTCGGTCATGCGTTTGATGGCCTCATTATTATGCTTGGCTTGAACCAGATCCACTTCCAGATAACAGGGTGTGATGCTAGCATCACACAGCTAATCCAGCAGTTCATGCAGCCGCTCACGTTTGCGGACGAATATGATACTTTTGCTGAGTTGGGTTGCTTAAGCAGGTGATAAAGCGGTGTGGTTTTGTGCGTCAGATCGTCGGCGCGATAATACCCCATTGCACAATTTTTTCGTTCACGGCGCAGCGTCGATTTTGACCGGGAGTGGGCGTTCTGCAAAATCCTTGATTGCGCTCCCCGCAGGCGTGGTCAAAATAATAGTGTCTGTTTGTGCTAGCGGGTTTCTACGGCGATCTGCTTGGCGTCCTTGGCGACCCTATATCCAGCATACGATCCACTTCGTCCAGAATCGGCGTTTCTACCGCCCGGCAGTCAAAATTCTCCTCCTTGATGTATTGCAGCAGCCGGCCGGTAGTGACTACCACGATATCCTGATTCTCGCTGAACACTTCCGCATAATTCATGTGGGTCACGCTGCAGGTAATAGTGGCGATGTCTAGATGGGTGTGGGGCGTGGAGGTGACGATCGGCACGCGGGGCAGACAGAATTTCTTTCTTAAAAATCAATGAGA
The DNA here is from genome assembly GCF_036327475.1 of Sodalis sp. (in: enterobacteria). Classification (NCBI taxonomy): domain Bacteria; kingdom Pseudomonadati; phylum Pseudomonadota; class Gammaproteobacteria; order Enterobacterales; family Bruguierivoracaceae; genus Sodalis; species Sodalis sp. (in: enterobacteria). Next base: position 89,615 of record NZ_CP132913.1, read on the forward strand.
TGATGCAAGACAGGCAGTAGATAAGCTGCGGTTTTCCGGTACCGGGCGGCGACGAATCCAATAGCGTTCGTCCATGGCTGTCGGAGTAGCTTAAGCCCGAATGGCGGCCGGACGCTCAAAGCTCTTGTCGCTCAATGTGGTGAGCAGGTCTTCGTGCAGCTCGAGTTCAGAAAATTGGGTTACAGTCGTGGGCTATCCTTGATTGAGGCGCAGGTTATAGACGGATCCTGAGTAATCTTCGTCTTATTTTAAAATAAAGGTATACGCCGACTAGAGCCAGATGATTATGTTACCAACGGCCGTCACTAAACTACCGCGGTGGGACGGATTTACCTTTAAACACTTTTATCGCCCACGATCAGTGTGCAATGAACGTGATCACCGATGGGGTGATGCTGGGCGCCTGGGCACCCCTTTGAGGTAGGCAGGGCGCTAAACATCCCGGCAGTGGCTGGTAGCGTTGATGCTGGCGCAGCACATGCACGACGCCATTCCAATCGATGCGATCGAACTAGATTCGAACGCCTATCGCCAGACGCGAGACAATTTTCCGCCAGTCCTTGGGCGATATCCCTCTGTGCTGTCAAGGGCGACATCTACGCCTATGTCGGTAGAACGTCACGGCGCTACAGGCCATTGCTAGCAACCCTCTCACTTTGATTCTGGGCCGGCCTATGTCACCCCGGCGTGCGAGCCGCTATACGTTGAGTTGAGCTATCAGGTGCTGGCGGGCCTTCACGCGCTGCTGGATAAAGGAGGTACACTGGCGCTTATCCTGTCGTACGCCGCCGGCGAAGCGCTCGTAGCCGCGCGTTGGCTCAGGGTTGTGGCTGCAGCGTCGTACCGATGTTAGCGATAGAGCAAATTGCGCCCACATTGGCGGCTGGTGGCATTAATTTACGACACGTTGACGTTGCGCGAACCTATCGGGAATAGTCGCCGATGTTTCGCACTCTGGCCTATCTTGCGTCCTAATTGACGAGCCGCCGTAAATGACCAATGACCATTGTGCGGCAGTAAGCTGTTTCCGTCCGGTCTCTGCATGACGCATTGGTGAAGGGGAAGCTTGCGCGTGTTATTTTTCCCATCTATCGATAAGCTACAAAGCTTGAAAAACCGTTGTGGGCGCCTTAAAAGCATATCTCTCTTTATCTTCAGGTTGTTCAATTTTACTCGCCACGGGCATGAATTTCCCTCGTGCTGGTTTATGCCGTCAAAGCTACTGCGGCGACGATTAAAATAAAGCGGGAAGCGGTGCAAACCATAATTTTATTGACAGTAATGAGGTTTATTTCTGGTGCGGTCCTGTCATAATGGAATAATCAATGGGTTTGATGTCTTAATATATCCGTCACGGCATTATGATTCCGCCCCTTAACAGGCACTGAAACGATGTGCAAAGTAATGATATGATGAAATATGGCCATATCACTTTCCCTGAATTATGGTCTGAAAAGATGGAGTAATGGTGAGCAAATGCGTCAGAAAGTGAAAAGTTTTTCCCCGAAACGCAGGCGGGTTTGGCCGATAACTTCGCTCTTACTGATGAACTTAATGCTCCCCGCTGCAAGATGGACAGATTGTCAGTGTCCGTTTTATGGATGGCGGTACGACTACCGCACCACTCAAACTGGATGTATACTGCAACACACGCCACGCAACGTCACGCAACGTTGGAATTATTTTATTACTAAAGAGGGTTGAAATCCCAATGAACCCTTAAGCCGCATTCAGTTTGAGAAAGAACCCTTTTTATGGTGAAAAACCTGCAGCAGCCGTATTTGGAAAGTGCAGGCGCGGCTCTCCTTGCGTAGCAGCGCGCTTTTGACGATCAACTTGGCCACCTAAACTAAATTGCGCACCTCCAGTCGATTATTGGAGATGCGGACATTGGAATAGCACTCGTCAATTTCACGCGTCAGCAGCTCATGTGGTGCAGTGCCCGCTCCACGACCGCGTACAGCCCACGTAGTCCCAATTAAAAGCCGTAGCTCGTGCCAGTTATGTTGCAGCACTACCTCTTCACGGAATTGCTGGCCCGGCTTTCATCCCAGGAATGGAGCTGGCGAACCTGGACGATGATCGGCAGCCAGAGCGGAATATCTCCGCCGCCGACCAGCCGTAGACCAAACACTCTAACAGTGAGTCGGAGATTAGACGGTTGGCGTCGTGCAGGCCAGTATAGCTAATCTTACCAATAGCGTAGCAGCCGTCTAGATTGGTGCACTCATGCTTATCCACTATAATGCCGTCGTAGGCATAATGGGCCGCCGGAACGATAGGGTCGGCTGTCGAGTCAGATCGATATCCAGCGTCAGCAGCTTGTCATAAGTGATCGGAAAATGCTGGCGGATAACGCCTCCGTCCGATGGCTGATGTCGAGGTACATGCAATCGGCACCCAGCCGCTTCATTTCATGGTCGATTACCCGGACGACGATATTTCGCGGTGCCAGTGCGCAGCGCTTCGGTTAGCAGAAAATTACCTGCCTGGAGATGGAACAGGCTGAAACTAATTAAACTCCAGGTTGGCGGATCCTGCAGCCGGCTTGCTAGGGCATGGCGATACCGTCGCCGGAGGAAGTATCGGGGTTGGTGTTGTATTGATAAACCTTAGGCGCGCCGCTGGTGACGAGCACTACCGCGCGCTGCACAGTTCCACCCCTCTTCGGCGCGGTTCCAGATGGACGTAACCAGCACCGCGTTGCAACGTTCCAAAATCTGAATGCTCGGATGCGCCACCTCTTTGCTGAGCACTGTGGTTTCCACCACATTGCCTGTCGCGTCCGCAGCGTGCAGGATGGGCGGTGGCTGTGTAGCTTCCTCTCGGGTGAGGTGATAGCGATTGCCGGTCGGCGTCGAGGCTTCAGTGTTGAACACACGCCCTGATCGATGAGCCACTGCACACAGTGGCGGGCGTTGTGCTAATTCCACCGCCTCACGATCGCAGACGCCGACGGCGGGCTATCAGCGTTCTTCCACACTGTCGGTTTCGTTGAACATCGCCGCGATATCGCCTGAGTATATAGCGTGGAGCCCTCGTCCAACGGACCATTGCTCAGGACTATGACCTCGCAATGTCCGGCCAGACACAGCGCCAGCGATAACCTGGCCGCACTGCTGCCGAGAACCAGAACATCGGTGGTGTATTCAGTTGATATTGCATAGCGGATGGTGTGCATTCCGATAGAAGAGGCTGTTTGTCATGGTTCCATCCAATGCGGCCAGGCTGTACCGCTGCTTGCCGCTTTTGACGCGGTTTTATTTATGCATGTTGACTGACAGAGGGGGCGAATTCACGTCACCCTGTGCCGTTTATTGTTGGCGTTATTGTAGCCGCGACCTTTATTTATTTTAAGAAAAATACCATGTGTGCGGAACTTTATGATTATCATTAACTCCAATCGTGAGCTTGCTCGTGATATTGCTTCAGAAGCTGGCGACACTATTTATTTGCGCGTGGAGAACACGTGGAAAAAAATTTGAGGAGACAATACTTCGATGAGCGAGCAATTAACGGTCAGGTGTCGGTTGAACAGAACCAGAAAGGCGACCAGAAAGTGTTCAATTTACTGGTCGTTCGCGCCTTTCTATGCCTGGTTATACCGTATAGCCGTCAATACGGTGAAGAATTAACTGGTGGCTCAGGAACGGCGTCAACCCTTCAGCGATGTGAAAAATGACAAAAGTGCTGGCGCATTTAAAGAAGTATCGAATCATGAGAATTTAATGTTGTCTGAGGAGTTACAACAAATAGTGTTTCTCACTATCGAGGTATTGCCAGAAGATTTGCGTATGGCGATTATGTTGCGTGAGCTGAATGGTATGAGTTATGAAGAGATAGCCTTCATCATGGGTTTCCCTCCCAGGAACGGTATGCTCACGAATATTCCGTGCGCGCGAAGCAACTGACAATAAAATTTAATCGCTTATTTAGCGTTAACGACGGCGGCAGGAGAAGGTGCCCAGGTATGCACGATGAAAAGCTTTTCGCTCTGATGGATGGGGAATCGTTTGACAATGAACTGTTTAACGATTTGTCCAGGGATGTTAAGCTGCAGCAAATCTGGCAACGGCATCACCTCATGAATGAGGTGATGCACGATGACACGGGCGAGGTCCTTACGCGTCACCGGCACCGTTGTGTTCAGGCTCGGCCATGATGAGAGAATAGGCCACCGCCATGACTTGACAGCATGGCGTTGCGCAAGTGCGCTGCGAACAGAGCGCGGTCTGCGGTGACTGCTAGAGGTAGTCTGCGCGCCGCCGCTGTTTGGGCTTATCGGCGGCGTGGTCGGTTTCTTTTCGCGCGCCATCTGGCGCGTCATACACATGAAACGCATAATAATCAGCCGGTGATTCTGCAGGTGGCGCTACCGCTCTCGTTTCTGCATGTCCGGGATACCACATTATGCGTTGTCGCATAATACGTACCTCACGGCTACAGATTGACCACGCCCTTGTGCCGCGACGCCAATCAAAGTGCGGTCCCGGCGATGTTCCGCCATTCTTCCTTGCTTCCCCCAGGCAGTGTAAGATGCGTCCATCATTGTTGTGGATCATCGGGGGTTACGTTCCTCGCAGAGTAACCATCGGACCAATCTAGAGCGCCTGCTTATATAGAAAACTTTATTAAGATGAATAAAATACGAAACTTCTCTATTATTGCCCATATCGACCACGGCAAATCGACGCTATCCGATCGCTTGATTCAGATGTGTGGCGGCCTGAGCGAGCGCGAAATGGCGCCACAGGTGCTGGACTCTATGGACTTGGAGCGTGAGCGCGGCATCACCATTAAGGCGCAAAGCGTGACACTAGATTATAAGGCGTCTGACGGTCAAATTTATCAGCTGAATTTCATCGATACCCCGGGGCATGTGGATTTCTCCTATGAAGTCTCCCGTTCGCTGGCGGCGTGTGAAGGGGCGCTGCTGGTGATTGATGTCGGACAAGGAGTAGAGGCCCAAACGCTAGCCAACTGCCACACCGCGATGGAAATGGATTTAGAAGTAGTGCTGGTGCTGAACAAAATTGACCTGCCCACCGCCGATCCCGATCGCGTCGCACAGGAGATCGAAGATATCGTCGGCATTGACGCCACCGACGCGGTGCGCTGTTCGGCGAAAACCGGTATCGGTGTCTCTGATGTGCTCGAACGACTGGTGCGCGATATCTCGCCGCCGGATGGCGACCCCGCCGCACCACTGCAGGCGCTGATTATCGATTCCTGGTTTGATAATTATTTAGGCGTGGTATCGCTGGTGCGCATCAAGAACGGTACGTTGCACAAAGGCGAAAAAATAAAGGTAATGAGTACCGGTCAACTTTACAATGCGGACCGGTTGGGTATTTTCACCCCCAAACGGCTCGATCGTGATGTGCTGAACTGTGGCGAGGTCGGTTGGCTGGTTTGCGCCATTAAAGATATTCACGGCGTGCCGGTAGGCGATACGCTTACGCTTGCCCACCAACCGGCGGATAAAGTATTGCCGGGCTTTAAAAAAGTGAAGCCGCAGGTGTATGCCGGTCTATTCCCGCTGAGTTCCGACAACTACGAGGCGTTTCGCAACGCCATGGGCAAGCTCAGCCTGAATGATGCCTCATTGTTCTATGAACCCGAAAGCTCTACTGCATTGGGTTTTGGCTTCCGCTGTGGCTTTCTCGGCCTGCTGCATATGGAAATCATCCAGGAACGGCTGGAACGGGAATATGATCTCGATCTGATAACGACCGCCCCTACGGTTATTTATGAGGTGCTGACCATCAACAACAACACAGTATATGTAGACAGCCCGTCCAAACTACCGCCGTTAAATAATATCGCCGAGCTGCGCGAGCCAATCGCCGAATGCCATATGCTGTTGCCGCAGGCTTATTTGGGTGATGTCATCACGCTGTGTATCGAAAAACGCGGTGTGCAGACTAATATGATCTATCACGGCAATCAGGTGGCTCTGACCTATGACATTCCCATGGCCGAAGTGGTGCTGGATTTCTTTGATCGACTGAAATCCACCTCGCGCGGCTATGCCTCGCTGGATTATGGGTTCAAACGTTTTCAGAATTCGGACATGGTTCGGGTGGATGTGTTGATTAACGGCGAGCGGGTCGATGCGCTGGCGTTGATTACCCATCGCGATAACGCGCTGTATCGCGGCCGCGAGCTTGTCGATAAACTTCAGGAACTGATCCCGCGTCAGCAATTTGATATTGCTATTCAGGCGGCCATTGGCAATCATATCATCGCTCGTTCTACCGTCAAACAGTTACGCAAGAACGTACTGGCGAAGTGCTATGGCGGCGACGTCAGCCGTAAGAAAAAGCTGCTGCAAAAGCAGAAAGAAGGTAAAAAGCGCATGAAGCAAGTGGGTAACATTGAGCTACCTCAGGAAGCGTTCTTGGCGATTTTACATATGGGTAAAGACAGCAAATACGTTTGAGAAATGGCATGGTCAATATGTTTGCCCTGATTCTGGCAATCGCGACGCTTATCACCGGGATCCTCTGGTGTCTGGAACGTTTCAAACTGGCACTGGCGCGCCGCCAGTTGGTGCAGCAATCCGGCCAGCAATGGGTTGACGCTGTCGGGGTGCTAGCCGGAAATGGTGTCGTCGCGAAGGTTAGCCATAAACCTGGCTGGATCGAAACCTGTGCGTCCATTTTCCCGGTATTACTACTGGTGTTTGTGGTGCGCTCATTTATTTTCGAGCCGTTTCAAATTCCTTCTGGATCGATGATGCCAACGCTATTGATCGGAGATTTCATTCTGGTGGAAAAGTTTGCCTATGGTATCAAAGACCCGATCATCCAGACGACACTCATTGAAACCGGCCATCCCAAACGCGGTGACGTCGTGGTATTCAAATACCCGCCCAATCCTAACCTGGACTATATTAAACGGGTTGTGGGTTTGCCGGGTGACCGAGTTAGTTATGATCCGAATAACAAACGCGTGACGGTGCAACCTGGCTGCGCCAGCGGGCAGGACTGCGCCACGGCATTGCCCATTACCTATAGCGAATTCGCCCCGAGCGATTTTGTACAGACCTTCAACTCGACCAGCAATGGTGAAGCCAGTAGCAGTTTCCTGCAGGTGGCTCCAGATAAGCGGGTGGATGGCGGCATTCGCCTGGCGCAGCGTCAAGAATCGTTCGGCGGCGTGGTGCACAGTGTGTTGACGGTGCCGGGACAGCAGGATCAATTGGGCATTTATTATCAGCAGCCGGGCAGTTCACTGGCGGAGTGGGTGGTGCCGCAGGGAGAGTATTTCATGATGGGCGATAATCGTGATAACAGTGCCGATAGTCGTTATTGGGGATTCGTGCCGGAAAGAAATCTGGTGGGCAAAGCGACGGCGATCTGGATGAACTTCGATAAGCAGGAAGGCCAATGGCCGACCGGCGTACGCTTAAGCCGTATTGGTGGTATTCATTAATTCCTTTTTAGCGAAGCATTGTTTCGCTTACTGATATAGAATACCTCTCAGGTTAGGAAGGGCGGGCTCAATTCGTGGGACTCACTGCAAACGAGACAGTTTTAGACAGGCGTACCATTCCCAGGTCTGCTCCGTCAGCTACGTACGCATGGTTGAGTTATTAGTAACGCATGAATCCCATCTTAATAAGTAGGCTACAGAAGAAACTGGGCTACACTTTTCAACAGCACGATCTTTTGTTACAGGCGTTAACACACCGTAGCGCCAACAGCAAACACAATGAGCGGCTGGAATTTTTGGGCGATTCGATATTGAGCTATGTTATCGCTAATGCGCTGTATCAGCGTTTCCCCCGCATCGATGAGGGCGATATGAGCCAGATGCGTGCCACGCTGGTGCGCGGTAATACACTTGCGGAAATGGCACGGGAGTTCGAGCTGGGCGAATGTTTACGTCTGGGGTCGGGAGAGCTGAAAAGTGGCGGTTTTCGTCGTGAGTCCATTTTGGCCGACACGGTAGAAGCGTTGATTGGCGGCGTGTTTCTGGACAGCGATATTCAAACCGTCGAAAAGCTGATCCTTGACTGGTACCGCACACGTTTGGATGAAATCAGCCCAGGTGATAAGCAAAAAGACCCGAAAACCCGGCTGCAAGAATACCTTCAGAGACGCCATTTGCCACTGCCTGCCTATCTGATAGTGCAGGTGCACGGTGAGGCGCACGATCAGGAATTTACCATACACTGCCAGGTCAGCATGCTGGCGCAGCCGGTAGTCGGCAATGGCTCAAGCCGTCGCAAAGCTGAGCAGGCCGCGGCGGAGCAAGCACTTAAACTGTTGGAACTTGAATGAGCAAACAGACAACCTATTGTGGGTTTGTGGCGATTGTGGGTCGGCCAAACGTCGGCAAATCCACGCTGATGAATCAGTTGTTAGGGCAGAAGGTCTCTATTACCTCGCGTAAACCGCAAACCACCCGCCACCTTATTATGGGGATCCATACTGAGTGGCCCTATCAGGCTATCTACGTGGATAGCCCAGGGCTGCACATTGAAGAGAAACGAGCGATCAACCGCTTGATGAATCGCGCCACCAATAGCTTGATCGACGATGTGGAACTTGTGATTTTCGTAGTGGAGGGCACCCATTGGGCGCTTGACAATGAAATAATGGTGAGCAAACTGCGCGACGTTTGCTGCCCGGTCGTACTGGCGATTAACAAAGTGGATAATGTCGCTGACAAGGAAAAGCTGCTGCCCCATATGCAGTTTCTCAGTCAGCAGATGTCTTTCCATGACATTGTGCCTATCTGTGCCGAGAATGGCATGAACGTCGATACGCTAGCTGGTATTGTGCGCAAGGCGCTGCCGGAGGCCGAGCATCATTTTCCAGAAGATTATATTACCGACCGCTCACAGCGTTTTATAGCGTCGGAAATTATCCGTGAAAAGCTGATACGGTTTCTGGGTCATGAACTCCCTTATTCCATTACAGTGGAAATTGAGCGCTTCGCGGCCAACGATCGCGGTGGTTACGATATCCACGGTCTGATTCTGGTGGAACGAAACAGCCAGAAGAAAATGGTCATCGGCAATAAGGGAAGTAAAATCAAAATAATCGGCATTGAAGCTCGGCAAGATATAGAAACTATGTTCGAGACACGGGTGCATCTGGAGTTGTGGGTGAAAATCAAGTCGGGCTGGGCCGATAATGAACGTGCCCTACGTAGCCTGGGTTATGTCGACGACCTCTAGGGAGCGCCGATGGACAGTTGGCAACGCGCTTTCGTGCTACATGCACGCCCCTACAGCGAAACCAGTATGCTTCTGGACTTTTTCACTGAGCATCAAGGACGGGTGCGCATTTTGGCAAAGGGCGCGCGTTCGCGCCGCTCTGCTCTTAAAGGTGTGCTGCAGCCGTTTACACCGCTGCTAGCTCGCTGGAGCGGCCGTGGCGAGATAAAGACTCTGCGCAGCGCTGAACCCGTTTCGCTGGGTCTGCCGCTGACTGGGTTAATGCTGTATAGCGGACTCTATATCAACGAGTTGCTGTCGCGCGTACTCGCCCATGAAACCGATTACTCCGCGCTGTTTTACGATTACCTCCAGTGTCTGCAATGGCTGGCGGGCGCCACAGGCTCGCCGGAGCCTGCGTTGCGCCGTTTTGAACTGGCATTGTTGACACATCTGGGTTACGGCGTCGATTTTCTGTATTGCGCCGGCTCCGGCGAGCCGGTCGACGACGCCATGACCTATCGTTACCGGGAGGAAAAAGGCTTTACCGCCAGCGTGCTTTTGGATCGCTATAGCTTCACCGGGCGCGAGCTGCGCGCCCTGGCGGCGCGCGAGTTTCCCGACGTTGACAGACTGCGTGCAGCCAAGCGGTTTACACGTATGGCGCTGAAACCCTATTTGGGCGGCAAACCGCTCAAGAGCCGCGAGCTGTTTCGTCACCAGTTTCCAGATCAGCGTCCGGTCGGCCACGGCGATGCGACGGTGCGAGCTGCGGGTCAGTCGGGGCCAAGCGGTGAAGCGGGTAAGCAATAAACTGGCCTGCGCCACAGCACTAGTTTATACTATGACATAGTATCGACAAAAGTCAGGGGAAGTGGATGTCTGAATTGCTGCTGGGCGTGAATATCGATCATATTGCAACGTTACGCAATGCGCGCGGGACGGCCTGGCCGGACCCGGTTCAAGCGGCTTTTATTGCCGAACAAGCGGGGGCCGACGGTATTACTGTGCATCTACGCGAAGATCGCCGGCATATCACCGATCGTGATGTCTATCTGCTGCACAAGACGATTCAAACCCGAATGAATCTGGAAATGGCTGTGACGGAGGAGATGGTGACTATTGCCTGCTCCCTGCCGCCGCATTTCTGTTGTCTGGTGCCGGAAAAGCGCCAGGAAATCACCACCGAAGGCGGGTTGGATGTGGCCAGCCAGCGCGACAAGCTTCGTCAGGTCGTGGCTCGTCTAAGCGATGCCGGGATCCAGGTCTCGCTGTTTATCGACGCTAATGAGCGTCAGATCGCGGCAGTGGCGGAAGTGGGCGCGCCCTACATTGAAATTCATACAGGCGCCTATGCCGATGCGGTCGATGAAGCATCGCGCACTGCGGAGTTCGCTCGCATCAGACATGGCACGCAGTACGCCACGTCTCTGGGCCTTAAGGTCAATGCCGGCCACGGTCTTGATTATCATAATGTGAAGCCCGTGGCCGCGCTGGCACCTATACACGAGTTGAATATCGGCCACGCGATTATCAGCCGCGCCGTGATTGGCGGTTTAGCGGATGCGGTAAGTAATATGAAACGTCTGATGCGGGAAGCGCGCGGCTGATGGCGATTGTCGGCATTGGTACCGATATCGTCGAGATTAGACGTATCGAGGCGGTGGTTTCCTGCAGCGGTGATCGATTTGCGCGCCGAATCCTCAGCCCCGATGAATGGTTGCAATATCAGCAGCACAACCAGCCGGTACGCTTTCTAGCCAAACGCTTCGCGGTAAAAGAGGCAGCGTCCAAGGCGCTTGGCACAGGTATTCGTGAGGGGTTGGCTTTTGCTCAGTTTGAGGTCTACAGTAATATATTGGGTAAGCCTTCGTTACGATTGTTTGCTCAGGCGACGGAGCTGGCTAGCCAATTAGGCGTCACCGCTATGTACGTCACATTGGCCGATGAGCGGCGTTACGCCTGCGCTACAGTTATCTTTGAGCGATGATGGCCCACGGTTGCAGCGGCCATCAGGTTAAAGTCTATCGGTGTGGTGCAACAGCACGAGCTTTTCATCACTATTTCACACGCTGCGGATCGGCAATGGTCGTATGACAGATATGGCATACCTACTGGTAGAGGTGGGTCGTCATGATGACTGATACGCCCCGTACGGCTGATGGCATCGATTTGATAATGCTCTGCGCCCATATTGCCCATATTGATTGATGGGCTCGTTCTGGCGCTCCGGTTCGAGCATATCGAAATTGATATGGTCTTTAGTAAAAAGTATTACCATACAAAACTTCAAGGTGTGGCGTTTTCTTATTATGTCTCGGCGGCCTAAGTTAATCGCACGTCGTCAACATCGATAAACGTCAGCGTCATTTAGCAATACGACAGCCCTCTCAGCCACAATCTTCTTTATGCAGGCATGGGATGCAACCTGCTTACGCGCCTTGGCCGATAAGGTTTGAGAATACCGTGCACTGTAATACATAAACCGAACCGGGCCCAGCGGTGACGAATTTAGAGGCGCCCGCATTGGGAACACGCCATCCGGACTCGATGGCTTTAGATGTCTTATCAACGCTTGAGATAGCAAGGGTGTTTAATGAACACAGGACAAGTAGGTGTCAGAGGCCATTACGTCTGGGTTGCCGGCCGGCGGCTGTTGCTATCGATTTGGCGGCGCAGGTGCTCGGAGGCGGAGGGCGACTTATCTATCTGGGGGCCGGCAACAGCGGTAAGCGGGGGTGCTAATGGCCACCGACCTTCGCATGCCGCCAGACAAGGCGATCGGCCTCATTGCCGGCGATCACGGCACGCTACTCAAAGAGGTGAATGGGCGGAGGACGATATGGCGCTGGGAGAACGCGACCTCCGGCACACCTCAGACACCCCGCCGATGTCGTCGTGGGGCTCGCTGGGCGGAGAGCGCACGATGGCTTCTTACTGGCGGCGTTGACGGACGCCCACAATAACAAAGGGCCGGCGGCGGTACATCGGGTAAAGCCGTCTTTGACCAGCGCCAACGCCCCGCCCAACGGCGCGCTATCCGGGCCTAACGAACGCTCGGGGTGTGTGGATATCAACGCCATCAAACGTCTGACGGGCGTAAAGACTACATTATGCAGGGCTGGCAGCATTAGCTTATCGTGGGACTGGGCCCGCGGCGAAGATCGTCGATGCCATGCGTCGCCTGCTGCCGAATGCGCCGGGCGAGTCCCCGCCATCGGTTCGACGCACCACGGCGCAGCGCAAACCCGGGATCGCGTCAAGACGTGCTATGCGACGCCCGTCAGCGGTGTTTTGCGTCAGTTGGCCAACGTGTTTATTCCGTCTCGGCGTTATTGCATCTCGGCGTTATTGACTCTGGTCTTATCGCTTGACCGATCAACTTGTTTACGCGTGCGGACGTCAGCGGCGATATAGCACGGTCCTACCCCATCCGCTCGGGCTGTTGGCGTTGTTTGGCAGTGCGGTATTCGCCATCATGAATATTTTGGTGGTGGTAAACGCGGTGCGAGTGTTCGGCAGTTAACAGGTTATGGAGTGATGGCCGCGATTTTGCGCAAATCCAGTTTTTCGACGAGTCGCTACAGTTCGACCGTGGCGAGGTGATCGCCGTGTTGCTGGTGGTTGCCCTGATGTGTTGGGTGGAATAGTGTTACGGCGCTATTTACCGGGGGTCGATGGAGCTGATAATTAGTCCGCTTCTGACTACGCAGATAACTGCGTCGCTGGCGATAGCCGTTCTGAAACCGCTCGGTGGGGCGGTATCCGCGCTATTGCCCAGGAGTGAATATCGCGATTAATCACGATGGCGTGGTGGTCGGCGCTTTACTAGCGGGAAGTTTTCGCCATCGCGGCGGGATTGATTTGACATGACTGATAGGATTCAACGATCCAGAGGAGTAGCTTTTAATTAACCCAACCGCTCCGCGCGTCGTGTTCTTTGATTTGGACGGTACGCTGCATCAACGGGATATGTTCGGCTGCTTCCTGCGTTATCTGCTCGCACATCTACTGCTGAATATCATTCTGGTGATCCCCGTTCTGCTAGTGGTGGCTCTTGGACCGCTAGTAAAGGGCCGCCCAGCCCGCTGGCCGATGAGCCTGCTGTTTGGTCGATTACCTTTTGTCACAGCGAAGTTCTGACAAGCGTTACAAGCGGCGTCGTGGCGGTCTTTCGTCAGCACGTGCGGTGCTGCCCAGGTGTGACCTATTACCAGCTGGAGTCGCTGGTGGAAAAAGTTTACCACGATGTGGTTTTCTTACCACGGGTACGACTTATTGGCGGCCATATGCATCGGTATTTACGGTGGCTTGGTGCTAACTCTGCGCTGTCTTGACCATGAGAAGTGGCGCAGTTGGAGCGAAAGCTAGGGACCCCGGCGGAATGGTATAGCGGTCACAGCGACAACGTATTCACGACAATCCGCCGCTTTATTTTGCGAATATCTCTGGTGGGGTCACTCATGGAGGTCAACTTACACGGCTGGATTGAACCCTCTCTTCCTAACTCGCGGCCTGGCCGGTATAATTTGCTGCGGTTGTCAACCGGGGTGGTCATGAGCGAGCATTGCAGCGATGAATTTTGGATGCGTCACGCCCTGATGCTAGCGGGGCGTGCGCAAGCCGAGGGTGAAGTGCCAGTCGGCGCGGTATTAGTGTTGAACGATGAGATTATCGGTGAGGGCTGGAACCGCTCCATCGGTCATCATGATATCACCGCCCATGCTGAAATCATGTCGCTGCGCCAGGGGGGGCGACGGGTGGGTAATTACAGGTTGTTGAACGCAGCGATGTACGTGACGTTGGAACCGTGCGTGATGTGCGCGGGGGCGATGATTCACGCTCGCGTCGGCCGTTTGGTTTTTGGCGCGCATGACGAAAAAACCGGCGCGGCGGGATCGCTGCTGGATGTGCTCGGCCATCCGGGCATGAACCACCGAGTCATACTCACCGGCGGCGTGCTGGCGCAGGCATGTTCGGCTCAGCTCAGCGCTTTCTTTCGCCATCGTCGGGCGCAGCATAGGGCACACCGCCTTGGGCTGCAATCGCCGCTGCCTAACGATCCACCTTGACACACCACCGCGTGCGCACACAGGACACAACGGAAAAAGCGCCATGTTAAGGGTAGTACTTGTGCTCGGCGGCGTTAGCGTCTGCAGATCCTCTAATGTGATCACCGGGTAAACATTGGCGGGAGCGGCGTTCCAGGCTGCCAATTTCGCCGCCTTTTTCTTTTTCCTCAAATATCTCACCAGACTGATTTCATGGCGGCGGAATCTTTCACGTAGTTATACGCCTGCTAGCCGCGGGCGTAACCGTACAGCGTTTGTTTGTAATAGCGTGGCTGGCTTGAGCATCGGCAGCCGCAGCTTCACGCTTCACGTCAACTCAACTGCCGAGGTTACCCTGCTGCTTCGACGTTAGGGCGCGGGCATCCAGCATATGGGTATAGCCCATGTTATAGGCCGCCAAGGCAAACCAAAGCTCTTCATCTTCCGAGAAAATAAAACGCGTCGCCGCGCACGCTTTGCTCGGCGTTGGTTAGATCGCCCATCTCCAGACTGTCGGCGAGGTGGCGGCAAGCATCATCAGCCCGCGTACCCTGATGGTAGCCGATGTGGCTAGCGGATCCAAATAGGATTTTGATAGGAAATGACCGCCAGCAACCTCCAATTGATATCGCTGGCATAGCGTTCAAATAGTGGTTGTAGCGCGGGCAAAATCGCATCAATTACCTTAAAAAAGGTTTTGGTATCCACATAATCGAACCTGCTAACGTGATCGAGATACCTTTCAGCCGCGCCATGATGCCGTTGTCGTTTAACCGGCTGAAGAAGTCAAGCAGCGCGGTCGACAAACCCCTCGCCATCACTGCACCGAAGATACCGAATAATCGCTTCTTCCTCGGTAATATCAGACGCAACCGCCAGCTGCGGGTGCACTCGCTGCAACAGCCAGACGGTATCGGGGTCGGCCAGAGTATTCCAGCTTACCCTCCGTTACTTTTTCCAGCAGCGGCCGGCTGCTTAAATCCAATGAGACTTCCCGTGATAACTGTGGATATTGTTCCTTTTCAACTGCCGAAGCTGGGATCGGCCGTGCCTTGTCCAAGCGGTATATCAATTGCTGCAATACCGAATAATAGGACGGCAAACTGTGAATCTGTTCAGCCGTTCAGTGTTATAAATCAAGCTAGCGGCCAGAAGATCGGCGTTGTCATTATCCAGGTCATCAAACAGCTGATTCAGATTTCTGCGAACGCGCATCTTGAGTTTGACGCTGAGGTAATCGGCAAAGCGTTGCGCCAAGATCGTAATCGAAACCCGTCAGTTGATTATTGACGCGATAATAGCTCAGCAGTGCGTCCAAAGTGCTGATATGAAGCTCGCTGTGCGCTTTAATGAAATGATCGGCGGGCTTCCTAATGGATGTTCGCCATGGGCAGTAGTCAAGAGTGCTCATGTGAGCAAAATAGCGATAAAGCCGATAATAAAATTATTTAATTTAAAGCGCTTTCAAGAATTATCTCATACCGTAAGCAGACCTCGCTGTCATTAACGGCAGTATTATTATGGTTTTTCTCCGAACAGAGAGGGCATTTTGCGCAACAAAGCGCCAACGTGTAACAAGATTGATGTATGCGCTCAGGTACTCATGGGTCAAGGAAGATGAAAGAATAACTGCACAAACGGTTTTTTGTCCGCGGCCTGGATTCTCTATAATGGCGTACGTCTTCCCTTTTTGTTACGCCCTATCAATGGTCGAGACGCACACTCTCGGCCAGCGGTTCAAAAAGAGAGATCTGTTGCTATGGAAATATTGCGCGGTTCGCCCCCGCTCTGTCCGCATTGCGCATTAATAAACCGCTGTTCCGCTGTCAAGACGCCCGTCCTGCCGGTCGACGAGATCTATGTCGAATATCTATTTCGCTGATGTCAGCACGGCGCTCAGTGAGGATGCGTTAAGTCAACTGCAGCGACTATTACTAGCCTTCTTTCGCCGGACATCTACTTGTGCGCCACGACCAGCCGCACGGTCTCCACAGTCGTCGAAGGTGACAGATATTTGCACAACTGCGCCTTGCCCCAGGTCATGCATCTAGAGTGTGGTCAGGCGCCGCGGCTGAGTTGGCCCACATGGCTCCAGTCGCGCTCTGTTGCATGATCGGATGATGGAAACGGTGTTTACCCGTTTTGGAGGAGGTGTGGGAGTTATTTGCTCAGCACGCGCCTGCACCGGTGACGTTGGTGGACGTGATGGGCGAAGGGCGCGGCACGCTGGGGGCGGCCAATTTGGTGCTGGGTCTAATGCTGGAGCAAGACGAAATCGATTATCTCCTCGCGGCCTTCACCCGTTTGCGGCGTAACCACAGCAATACATGTTCGCGCAGGCCAACTCAGAGTATTGCTAGCACAAGATTTTCAACGCCGATCAGGTTATCGACGACTAGCCGTAAACGAAGTCGCTGTTCAAAATGATCAAATACCTACGAGCAGGCGCCCGAGTTTATGTTGTCCGCCTATACAGACAACGGCGTGGTGATGAAGGATCGGCGATTGGGCATTTCTTTCCCGATGCACAGACGGGGCGCTATGACTACCATCAGGAAGCGGCGCACATTTTAATCCATAATCACCTGACCGCCATCTCGCCCTGGCTCGGCGCAGCGACCGACTCCGGCGACGAAATCTGTGATGAAGGCGCCACCGGCCGCGACGCTAAGCCGAAAGCCGGTCTGGTCGGTTTTTCGGTCTCCAATTTGCGCATCTCGGACTTTGAACAGCCGTGGGAAGAAGACTGCACCCATCCGGCGCTGACCGGTTATTTCCGTACCTAATGGGAAGCGCGTCGATGGCCACAACGGCGTGGAGCAATCAGCGTAGGCGCCAAGCTGATTGCTCTGGGCGGACCAGCGTGAAATACGGCCTCGGAGATGGCGCGGCGTCTTCGATGGCTTCCTGGCAGTCAGACGCCGACCTGGATTTCACCTCGGTGCAACAAGACAATCCGGCAATGGAACGCCGTTGCCAGGAAGTGATCAACCATTGCTGACAGCGGGCTAGAAAGATCCAATTCTATTTATCCATGACGCGGGCGCCGGCGGCTTGTTCAATACGGTAGCTGAAATGCGGGAGCTGATCAGCGACGACGGGCGCGACGGCCGTTTCCAATTGCACGCAATTCCCAATGACGAATCGGGCATGAGCTCTCCAGAAGTCTGGAGCAACGAATCCCAAGAGCGCTTGTCATGGCGGTTGCCTGGATCGACTGGCGGAATTTGATTTTATCTGCTGCGGTGATCTAGGCAGCAATGCAAGCATTGACTTGGCTTGGACGACGACCATTTCTGCGACCGGTCGATGGATTTGTCGTTCGGCAAGACGTCGCAAATGCTACGTGATGCCATCAGTCTACAGGCATCTGGTCGTGCGCTGGAAAGCCTTCCTTATCACCCATTGGCGATTGCAGCGTAATCGGCATAGCGGCGCACGATCAGATGGTTGGACTCTGGCAAGTGCCGGCGGCAGACTGCGCTGTTACCACCTTCAGCCTAAATAGCTATTACAACAAGGCGTCTCCCTTAGCGAACAGCGCCGGTGGCGAATTTTGCCGTTTCTGCCAACCTGGCGGTGAGCGAAGCGCTGACTAACTTGACCGCGATGCACATCGGCGAGATCAAGCGGGCGAAACTTTCGGCCAACTTATAGCGGCAGCGGGTCATTCCGGCGAAGACGCTGGCCCGTGGTGAAAGCCGTGAGTAAGGAGCTTTGCCCGGTGCTGGGACTGTTATCCAGTGGGCAAGGATTCCATGTCGATGAAAACGCGCTGGCAGCGGGGAGCAGGGCGGCGGGGAAATGACCGCGCCGCTGTCGCTGCTTACGCTGCTTATGTCACTGCTTATTATCACCGCGTTCGACCGCGCGGAAGATGTGCGTTCGACCGCGACGCCGCAATTACAGTTGACGCGCGATAATGCACTGCTTATTGATTTTGTAGCTGGGCATCAAGGCGGGCCACTACAGCATTGATGATGATATCGGTGCTCTGAGGGAAGATACGCTTGCTGCACTGTTTAGCGAATCGGATACCGATTTTCGAGTCGTTTTATCAAGGCAGCATACAGCGCAAACACGCCAATTTATTGCTGGTGTATGATGATGCCAGTCGAAGCTGATGGGCATGAAGCTGACAACGGGGTTCGCGGTTGCGACCGCGGAAAACGGCCAAGAGACGCTGCGGCAGCTTCTGTGCATAAAATCGACTCGGTCATCTCGGTCATCTTATCGCGCCATTGACGAAGCGCTGGCGTTTGACGAAGCGCTGGCGTTGACCCAACCCGCAAGCGATAAACGCTGGCTGGAGGCCATCGTTACCGGTAGCCCGCTGATGATGCGCTCGCTGGAGCAAGTGAAAGATGATCGTCAAATCGGACGCCAGCATCCTCCTGACGCCGCTAGAGAGGTTGTGGCGAAAGCGTTCCACTCGGCAAGTTGCATGCACATGCCCCGTTCGTGGTAATAAGTGGCAATAAACTGCAGCGCCTTACCGGAGCCACTGCCGGAGTCTAAGCTGTTTAGCCATGCCAGCGGCGCTTTCACCGCTGTCGTTGCAGGTCAAATTGCTGCGGGTGTTGCAAGAGTGCAATGTGTGCCCGTTCGGCAGCGATCACGCTATCGATGTGCGCATTTTGAATATCGTCAGCCTGATCTGCCGCCCTTGCATGAACATGCCGAGGACATGCCCCCGCTGGCGCGGCATTTATTACGTATGGCGGCACAGTGCTATAAACTCTTCGTACGCAGTTTTCCGCCGATGCCATGAGACGACTAGTGGCCACCGGCTCTCCAACTGATAAATGTGATAGAACAGCGTGTGGCGTTAGTCTCTACACTGGTGATCGGTGATATGCTGATAGTACAGGCGCTAGCTGATGATGCCACGGTGATGCCGGCCTTCGCTGAAGCACGCTATCAATTCGAGTTGCGCTTCGAGTTGCGCTATTTACGTAAGTTATTGGAAATAACCTGCG
This sequence comes from Sodalis sp. (in: enterobacteria), assembly GCF_036327475.1. Lineage (NCBI taxonomy): Bacteria > Pseudomonadati > Pseudomonadota > Gammaproteobacteria > Enterobacterales > Bruguierivoracaceae > Sodalis > Sodalis sp. (in: enterobacteria). The sequence goes on from NZ_CP132913.1 coordinate 108,814, forward strand.
GAAATGTAACACAGCGGGTCGCACGGATGGTTGGTTGCAACCGCACAGAATTTTATAAACTCTTGTCTCGCTACACGCTGGACTCGAATGATTTTAAACATTGATCAGTCCTAGTTTCCGATGATTGACGGCAAGCACCGGTAATCGACCAAGTAGGTGAAATAATGAAAAAATTGCTGCGATAATCAAACCCTTTAAGTTGAATGGCCTGCGCGAAGCGCTGGCAGAAGTCGGCATTAACGGGATGACGGAATCGGAGTGAAAGGATTTGGACTGCAATAAGGGTATGCTGAATTGTACCTGCCAGGGGTGAAAATTGAACTGGTGGTGCTGTATGATATCGTCGACAGCTGCGTCGACGCCACTATGCAACAAATGTATACAAATTTTGTCTTCGACGTCGCACGCGTCGTGCGCATTCGTATCAGCAAGCAAGAGGAAGAAGCCGTTTGACGCTCGCTGCCGGCGGCTCAATCATTGAAAAACTGACGCCGTTCGCCGGCCCGACCGAGGAACGGCACACAGTGCATCTCGGCAAATGGCCACACGTAGGCGTGAGCGCCGTGAGTACGCAACGTACCGGGGATGCCCGCTGTGAGTCCGCGCATGAATTTTTCGTCTTCGCGATAAAAATATTTCGCTACAGCAGTTTAAAGGAAATCGTTTGCGTAAAAGCGGCATCGGATCCTTTTGGAATGTAAAAAGATTACACTAACGGCCGTCATTCCACCCCAATTAATCGCTGTGGTAGGTTAGCTGAGAGTCAGGAGAAACAGATGTTAAAGCGTGATATGAACATTGCAGATTACGATGCCGCACTGTGGCAGGCAATGGAGCAGGAAGTGATGCGCCAGGAAAAACACATTGAACTGATTGCATCTGAAAACTATACCAGCCCGCGCGTTATGCTGGCCCAGAGCTCACAGTTGACCAATAAGTACGCGGAAGGCTATCCCGGCAAACGCTACTACGGCGGATGTGAATATATCGACGTGGTAGAGCAGTTGGCCATCGAACGCGCCAACGCGCTGTTTGGCGCCGATTATGCGAATGTTCAGCCGCATTCTGGATCGCAAGCCAACTTTGCCGTTTATATCACCTTGCTGCAGCCGGGTGATACCGTGCTGGGGATGAATCTGGCGCACGGCGGTCATTTGACCCACGGTTCCCCGGTCAATTTTTCCGGAAAATTGTATAATATCGTGCCTTACGGTATCAATGAGAGCGGCTATATCGATTATGAGCAGCTGGCCGAACTGGCGAAAACCCATCAGCCGAAAATGATTATCGGTGGTTTCTCCGCTTATTCCGGCGTGGTGGATTGGGCTAAAATGCGGCAAATCGCCGATAGTATCGGCGCTTATCTGTTCGTAGATATGGCCCACGTGGCGGGTCTTATCGCCGCTGGCGTGTATCCTAACCCGGTGCCCCATGCGCACGTGGTGACCACCACGACCCACAAGACGCTGGCCGGCCCACGCGGCGGTTTGATCCTGGCCAAAGGCGGCAGCGAAGAGCTGTACAAAAAGCTGAACTACGCCGTGTTTCCTGGCGCGCAGGGAGGTCCGTTGATGCACATGATCGCCGCCAAGGCTGTCGCGCTGAAAGAGGCGATGGAGCCCGCGTTCAAAGCCTACCAGCAGCAAGTGGTCAAAAACGCTAAAGTCATGGTGGAAGTTTTCTTGTTACGTGGGTTCAAAGTTGTTTCCGGTGCTACCGATAATCACCTGTTCTTGCTGGATTTAGTGGATAAAAACTTGACAGGAAAAGAGGTGGACGCGGCGCTGGGCCGCGCCAATATCACCGTTAACAAGAACAGCGTGCCGAACGATCCAAAAGGTCCGTTTGTTACCTCCGGGGTGCGTATCGGCACGCCAGCGGTCACCCGACGCGGTTTTACCGAGGCTGATGTGTGTGAATTGGCCGGTTGGATATGCGACGTGTTGGAAAATATCAACGATGACGCGGTGATTGAACAGACTAAAAATAAAGTGCTGGATATCTGCGCCCATCATCCCGTTTACGCCTGATGGCACTGACGAAATAAGGGAACGACGGGGCGCTTGTTGGCGCGCCCCGTCACAAACTGCTAACTGGGCCCTGCAGGGTCGGGTTTTGGGGGGCTCGACAGCATCGCGCTCTGGTTCAAGATTCGCGCCTGTGGCGCGTATAAGGGCAATTACATCTGGAACGGTGTGATCACCAGCGCAGTATTTTCGGCGCACCTCACGTTGAAAGACGGTGACCGATTGAAATTTGATATTCAGCGGCAACAGCGTCAGCCCCCGAATTTTCAGCTCCAGTTTACGCTCCTGATCTCCCTCTAATTGGCTTGAAATCACTATCTGTTTAAATCCGTTCTTGCATTAATCAGGCGCCGAATATGAGCACAATTAGACCCATCTCCTCTCGGCTGAAATGAATAGATACTCTGCTTCCAGCAGTATTATAGCTGCACGGGTAGCGCGCAACAGGGATATTCTTCTACTTTGCTTTGCAGGTTGCTTCGATGCCCATGTGGAAGTCGCGCAACCGCCTGGCTCAGCCAACGATTGTCGGCTGAGTTCGAATCAGCGAGCTGAGGATGCTTCAACAAACTGATCAACAGCGTGAAGCCAGAACACTTCGCTGTCAGTCGCGAAACGCTGCCTGTACTGCCTGATATGCTTGTTTCTGACTGAAACATTGCCGCTGGTGCTGATTAAAGCCGGTGTTTACTAGCAGTGGCACTGTAACAGCAGGTAACGTAGCCAGAGGTAAGGAACTGGCGGTTATTTTCGATACGTTGGACGACCATAGGGTAAAAGGTGCTCAAGCGTGTCCGCCAGGCACGGCGGCGGAAATTGCATTGCAGTGCGGACGGCAGGTGGTGCCACTGCTTGGTCGAAATCGCGTTCGACGCGACGATGCACAACTGCCGCCCTCAATACGGTATTCCGCCTCTCGGCGGCGTAGGGCGTGTCGATTTCGACGTCGAGTTGCACGAGATCACGTTGCGTGGTCTCAATATCTGTCCCGAATTGATGCGCCAGCTGTGTCAGTGAGCAAAGCGTCATCGTCGCATACAACAGCAGCAACAGATGGTTGAGCCTGCCGGAAGCGGACAGCGCGGGCGCCTGTAAACTGAGCGGACTCATTGGTCGTATAACCCTTTAGTTATCGTAATAGCCTTAATCATAGTTAACCGCCTCTGCTTGTTTGCCAACGCGATATTTTTTGTTTTACAGCTTGAAGCCGCGTCATATTTTTCCGCTTAGCCGCGTTAGGATTTCCTTTTTGGAATCAATTATTCCTTTCTCGTCGCCTCTTTCTCAGCTCGGCCTGTGCGGCCGTGACGTTTGCCGGTCTGGTGAAACCAGTGGTAAGACCCTCACCTAAGTTATGTTGTTTTCAACACTATCGGGCTATGGGCATCGAGCGCCAGCCGGAAGAGGGTGTGACAAAAGCTAAGTGATTACGCGGTTCGCCAGTGGATGTCCCATTCGTTTTGTGCTTGGCGGAATTTTTATGGCCTCTATGGTTTTGGGGCCCCGACAGTGGCAGGGCAGAGATTTGGCTACTAGGCGCAGTTACTGTTGCACATGGTCGTGCTGTTGCAGTGAGTGCAAGGCACTCCAAACCATTATGGTGCCGCGCTACTGCTTTCAGTTCCGTCTATGGTATCCCGCATGCGCAGATCATGGATAAAAGCTTAGCGTTTCAGTGCTTCGCTCAGCTCGTCGCGCATGGCCGAAAGCATAGCTTTAACGATACGGGGATTACCCGCGACAATATTGCCAGAAAGTGTGTGATTATGGCCACCGGTAAAATCAGTGACCAGACCGCCCGCCTCACGCACCAGCAATTCACCGCCGGCAAAGTCCCAGGGCTTCAGGCCGATTTCAAAAAAACCATCTATGCGGCCGGCAGCCACATAAGCAAGATCTAGCGCCGCAGAGCCGGTGCGACGAAAATCCGCGCACTGTATGAACAGTTTGCTTACCAAGGCGATATAGCTGTTGGCATGCTGTTTCTGCTTGAAAGGAAAACCGGTGGCCAAAATGGTGCCATCTAGATCGCGTGCGCTGCCGACGCGCAGGCGATGGCCGTTCAACTGAGCGCCCTGGCCGCGGGAAGCGGTGAACAGCTCATTGCGCATCGGATCGTAGACCACAGCCACTTCCGTGCGGCCTTTAATGCGCACGGCAATGGAAACGGCAAAGTGAGGGAAACGCTTGATAAAGTTGGTGGTACCATCCAGTGGGTCAATAATCCATTGTACGTCGGTGTCTTCGCCGGCCAGCTCGCCGCTCTCTTCGCCGATAATGGCGTGCCGCGGGTAGGACTTGCAGATAACTCCAACAATCAAACGTTCCGCTTCGCGGTCAACGTTAGTGACAAAGTCGTTGCTGCCTTTTTGACTGGCTTCGACGGCATCATGAATTTCGTAATGTTTGGCAATGAAATTAGCCGCCATTCGCGCTGCGCGAATGGCGATATTGAGCATCGGATGCATGAATATCGTCCACTAAGATGTTAAAGAACTAAAACAGTGCAGAGTATAGCAGAATGTCAGCAAAAAACCTACGGCTATGCTACCCTATGTCACATTTCCTCTTACCTGTAAGATTATGCTGCACAATATCCGCATTGTACTGGTTGAAACGTCTCATACCGGCAATATTGGTTCCACCGCCCGCGCGATGAAAACCATGGGGTTAAATAACCTCTACCTGGTCAATCCCCTGCATAGGCCTGATTCACAGGCCATCACCTTATCCGCCGGCGCCAGCGATATTATCGACAAAGCCAGCCTAGTTGATTATCTCGACCAGGCGCTGGCCGACTGTAGCCTGGTGATGGGAACCAGCGCCCGTTCCCGTACGCTTCCCTGGCCGATGCTGGAGCCGCGTGAGTGCGGCGTGAAAAGCGTGCGGGAGGCGGTGCGAGCCCCTGTAGCGCTCTTGTTTGGCCGTGAGCGCGTTGGCCTTACCAATGATGAATTGCAAAAATGCCATTTCCATGTCCAGATCCCGGCTAATCCGGAGTACAGCTCTCTCAACTTGGCGATGGCGGTGCAGATTTTGGCGTATGAAGTCCGCGTCGCCTGGCTTGAAGGTCAGCGCCAGGACGCGACGGCGCCGGACGCCTCGGCTTATCCTATGGCAGAAGATCTGGAGCGATTTTATCAACATTTAGAGCATGTGCTGAATACCACCGGTTTCATCCATCACACCCATCCGGGACTGGTAATGAACAAGTTGCGTCGGCTGTTCAATCGCGCGCGGCCGGAAGGCCAGGAGCTGAATATTCTACGTGGCATGTTGACCTCCGTCGAGCATCCGCAAAAGCCGCAAACGCCCCTTGCGGATAACGGCGACGCTCGCCTGGTGAATTGACTTAGTTTGGATGCCGTTGGTGCTCGCATGTCGGATGGGTTTATTCTGAACGCCACCAGCGCTCACTTTAAGTATCGACCGATTCCGAACTTCTACAGTGAGCGCCCGGAGAGGTTAGCCTATCCTGGCCGCTGGCAGTGCTGCGTGCAGGATGACCTATTCCAGACGCCAACAGCTGTTGTCAGCGACATTGTGCGCTTTCGCCACGGTCAGCCTCCTTAGAGAAAATTACTCGGTTAAGTAGTTGATTCTTTTAGTCAGGAATGGCAGACTTTTTCTACGTTATTTTTACCGGTATTCTGATCATGAGACTGACTTCCAAAGGCCGCTACGCGGTTACCGCCATGCTTGATATCGCCCTGCACTCCGGCAGGGGACCCGTGCCGCTCGCCGAAATTTCCGAGCGCCAAGGTATTTCCCTTTCTTATTTGGAGCAGCTTTTCTCCCGCCTGCGCAAACATGAGCTGGTGGCAAGCGTTCGAGGGCCGGGTGGAGGTTATTTCCTGGGTCGCGACTCTGATCAAATTGCCGTCGGCGCAATTATCACCGCCGTAGATGAATCGGTGGACACTACCCGCTGTCAGGGTAAAGAGGGCTGCCAAGGTGGCGATCGTTGCCTGACACATACCCTTTGGCGCGACCTTAGCATACGCATTAGCGAGTTTCTTAACAATATCACACTGGCCGAGCTGGTTAGTAATGAAGAGATCATCGATGTTGCCGATCGTCAAGATAATGATACGTGCCATCCGATCGCAGATGGTCGACCGCAGGAAACGATTAACGTCAACGTGCGCGCTTGAGTACAATAAAGGGCATTCGTCGTTATTGATGCCCGGAGTTAACGCTTCATGAAATTACCGATTTATCTTGATTACTCCGCTACTACGCCGGTTGATCCACGGGTGGCGGAGAAGATGATACAGCATCTTACATTGGACGGGATTTTCGGTAATCCAGCTTCCCGCTCCCACCGTTACGGCTGGCAGGCGGAAGAAGCTGTCGATATTGCCCGCAATCAGGTCGCTGCCCTGGTAGGTGCCGATCCTCGCGAAATTGTTTTCACATCTGGTGCCACCGAGTCCGATAATCTAGCCCTGAAAGGGGCCGCTCACGCCGGCCGCGCTAAAGGCCGCCATATCATTACCGCCGTCACCGAGCATAAAGCGGTGGTCGATACCTGTCACCAGCTGGAGCGAGGAGGTTTCAACGTTACCTGGCTGGTGCCGCCGGCGAATGGTATCATTACCCCACAACAGTTAAGCGATGCGCTGAGGGATGACACGATTCTGGTGTCGTTGATGCACGTTAACAATGAAACCGGCGTGATCCAGGATATCGCAGCTTTTGGCGAACTGTGCCGTGCCCGCGGGGCGCTATTCCATGTGGACGCCACTCAAAGCGTCTGTAAACTGCCTATCGATCTGGCCACATTGCCAGTGGATCTCATGTCGTTCAGTGGCCATAAAGTCTATGGCCCGAAGGGTATAGGCGCTTTGTTTGTGCGCCGTAAACCTAGAGTACGGATCGAGGCCCAAATACACGGCGGCGGTCACGAGCACGACATGCGCTCCGGGACGCTGCCGGTGCATCAAATTGTTGGGATGGGGGAAGCCTATCAACTCGCGGCGCAGGCGCTGACGAGCGAAATGCCGCGCCTGCGGGCGCTGCGCGACCGGCTATGGCAGGGGCTGCAGCAGATAGGTGGTGTGTTCGTTAATGGCGACCTGCAACAAGGCGTGGCGACGGTGCTTAACGTTAGCTTTCGCGATATGGGGGGTGAGTCTCTTATCATGGCGCTTAAGGATCTGGCGGTCTCGACGGGATCCGCCTGTACTTCCGACAGCTTTGAGCCGTCTTATGTCCTGCGCGCTATGGGCCTGGATGATGCGCTTGCCCATAGCGCCATTCGTTTCTCTTTGGGGCGGTTTACCACCACGGAAGAAATCGATTACGCCATCAGCCAGACTCGAACGGCCGTTGCGCGTATGCGCGAGGTCGCACCGCAGTGCGCCGCCGGCGCTGGCGCGAAGATGTTGCGCTAAGATCTTAGCTCGCCAATACATTGTCACAGCATGCGGTGTCCAGTATTACCAATGCTGTCTCTCTCGAGATTGTGTCGTCTGGCAATCGAGCCATGTCTGTGCCCTGCAGTTTTGCAGCGGCAGAGAGCACCTTGGAGGAGCCGCGCCGCGGCACGCGCAGCTAGGGCCTGCAGCTCGTATTTGTCATTTTCTGTCGTCTGTTTCAACGACCATAACCCCGCCGATGCTTTTCACGCCAGTTGCCGGCGTCGTAAGAAAACTGCTGGCGGCGACTGTTAGGGTCTGGTTGGTGAAGCACATCAGTGGGCGGTTAGACCAGCCAGGCGGCCATAGGTCGCTTTGACATAGGCAGCCTGGAATCAGCTATGACACCCCACTGCACCGGATACGCACAGACGGCATTACTACGCTAATTTATTGGAGCAGTCTCATAATGACCGACGCGATGCAGCTCACGCCTCCATCGTACCTACCGACCCGCGCTGGGGCGAAAGGCGTCATTCAGCGCGCCGGGCGCAAAATTGACTGCTAGGGGATAAAACAGGGTCGCGCCGGTGGGAGAAGGATAGGATTTGATGCGGTGCTGCGCGTTTTGACGGGACTATCTGGCACCTAAAGGCGAGCGCAATGTGGCGTGGTCGCATTGCCCAAGGCGCCGCGCCAGGAGTCGGATAATCGGCTGCAAATCGTTGACTGGGTACGCTATACCATTAATACCCGACGGAGGAGCTTGATCCGGACAGCTGGCGCAGGATGCGGTGTGGATATTATGTCACGACGCCATTAGCTATCGTATCATGAAAGCCGACGATCTACTTGATAACCAGTATGTGGGGTTGTATATCGTCGGCCGCAGCTCCGATCAGTAGCCAGTCTTATTGCAGTAGCCAGTCTTATACAAGTGCTGGCGCAGGACTGATGCCTGTTTTGGTTTGCGCACGGGCCGTTTCCCGCTTGACATGTGGACCGTTCATGCGGTGTTTGGAATCGCTAAGTATGACTATCTCACAAGATAATGCACTAGAACAGGCGCTCAAACGCGCCACTGCCGAGCCGGTTTATCGCCCGGCTTTTCCCAGTACTGGGAAAAGCGAGATGACGGATCGGTGATTTCTTTTTTACTTCGATGGCGATGCTGGGGCAGTTGGCTGCTGTCGGTGAAGGACGACGCCCGTCATAAGAGATGCTGGCGGCCGCGTACGGCGCCGAGATTGGCCTCCTACGCCGGCGAGGTCAACATAATAGGACAGGAGAGTCGCTATCAGACAAGAGCTCGATATCAAAAACACCGCGCCGGGAAAATGGATGGCCGGCGCGAAATTCCGCCACGATATCGCGCGGCCTATGAACCCGAGCTGCCGGCGCTATCGCGCTACCAGGTGTTGTCGGATTTTTGCCGTGTGTTTCAAGGCACATCCGATAGCGGACGTGGCAGGGAAAGCGAAAAACGACGTGGCAAAAGTTAAGGGCGCCATTTATTTAATTAACTGTTGTTTTAAGGATAGTGGAGCCCTGCACGCACCCCTATAATCCGCGCAACTTGCACCGGCCGGCATAACAGCGAATTGGCACGGCCATAATAAAAACCACCTAGAGGTTCTCATGACCATTGAACGCACCTTTTCCATCATCAAACCGAACGCCGTGGCCAAAAACGTTATCGGTGCCATTATCCAGCGCTTTGAAAGCACTGGGTTGATCGTGGTCGGCGCCAAAATGCTTCAGCTCACCCGTGAGCAGGCCGAGGGATTCTACGTCGAGCATAAAGGCAAGCTTTTTTTCGACAGTCTGGTGGATTTTATGATTTCCGGTCCGATCCTTGTGCAGGTGCTTGAAGGGGAAGACGCCGTGCGCCGCAATCGTGAAATCATGGGTGCCACCAATCCCGCCAATGCGCTGGCCGGTACGCTGCGTGCCGACTATGCCGATGGCTTTACTGAAAACGCAGTACACGGTTCGGATTCCACTGAATCCGCCGCGCGCGAAATCGCTTATTTTTTTTCCGACAACGAAGTTTGTGCCCGTATTCGCTAATTGTCGCCGTACTACAGTCGCCGTACAATGGCGAAAAGGCTGTTTCACCTTTCCAGCGAGGCGGCTCTGCGCTAAAATCAGTCCTAAATGCGCCACGGACGAGGTAGTAGTCCGCACTCTGCCGGGACAATTTCTACTGTATTTCGCGCCATAACGTGTAATAACGAGACCTACAATAAAATGATGTCTGAACAAGTGGTATCTGAACGCTCACCTGTGGCGCTAATGTCCGCTTCTCCCGCGCCTGCGGTCAAGCAGAAATTGAACCTACTTGATATGAACCGCCGGCAGCTGCGCGAATTTTTCTCATCGCTTGGGGAGAAACCTTTTCGCGCCGATCAAGTGATGAAATGGATCTATCACTACTGCTGTGATGATTTCGATCAGATGACGGACATCAACAAGCATTTGCGCGCCAGGCTGAAAATACTAGCGGAAATCCGTGCGCCGGAAGTCGCCAAGGAGCAGCGCTCCTCCGACGGTACCATCAAATGGGCCATCAAGGTCGGCGACCAGCAGGTAGAGATGGTCTGCATCCCCGAGGATGACCGCACCACGCTGTGCGTTTCCTCCCAGGTGGGTTGCGCACTGCAGTGTACCTTTTGTTCCACTGCGCAACAGGGTTTTAATCGCAATTTGCGGGTGTCGGAAATTATCGGCCAGGTTTGGCGCGCAGCCAAGATCATTGGAGCAGTCAAGGTCACAGGCCAGCGACCTATCACCAATGTAGTCATGATGGGCATGGGTGAGCCGCTGCTGAACCTCACCAACGTGGTGCCAGCGATGGAGATCATGCTGGATGATTTCGGTTTCGGGCTGTCCAAGCGTCGCGTTACGCTGTCGACGTCAGGCGTGGTGCCGGCGCTTGAAAAGCTCGGCGATATGATAGACGTAGCGTTGGCGATTTCACTTCACGCGCCGAACGATACGATTCGTGACGAAATTATGCCGATTAACCGCAAGTACAACATCGATACGTTTTTGTCGGCGGTACGCCGTTATCTAGACAAATCCAACGCCAATCAGGGACGCGTGACGGTGGAGTATGTCATGCTCGACCACATTAATGACGGCATACAGCATGCGCATCGCTTGGCGGCATGTTTAAAAGAAACGCCGTGCAAGATTAACCTTATTCCTTGGAACCCGTTCCCTGGCGCTCCCTATAACCGCAGCTCCAACAGCAGGGTGGATCGTTTCGCCAATGTACTGATGGGGTACGGATTCACCACCATTGTGCGAAAGACGCGCGGTGACGATATTGATGCCGCCTGTGGACAACTGGCGGGAGAGGTGATCGACCGTACTAAGCGGACGTTGTGCAAACGCTTGAACGGCGAACCGATTCAGGTGAAGGCGGTCTGATTGTCGGCACTGGCGCTGATGTTAATCCTCGTTAGCGATACTGATGGGGGACCGGCATGAAGCTGTTTTAGATGAGTGGACTAGCAGTCATGATGCCCTGCTGGACGGTTGTCGGCGAGCACGGGGCGACGCGTGCCGCTGGCAACGCCGCAGTCTACCCCAACCCGCTTGCAACTGGGGATGGCCTATCTGTCGGCGGGTGGCCTGGACGCCGCCCAGAAGAATCTGTCGATGGCGGTGAAGGCCATCGCTGGGCGATTATTGCGCCCAGTTAGCAGGTAGTGGAAACCGCCACCGCACAGAATCGCTATCGGCTAGCCCTGAAACTGGCGCTGCAAATAGTGAAGTTCTGAATCATTACTATGCGTTAAGGCAGTATTATACAGGTGAAATAGCAGTTTGCCGCCACCGTGCAATCAGCGGATTATAGTGAGATTACCGATAATCTGAAGAGCGCTAGTCAGTGTTTTTAAGGCTAGATGCGCAGACATGTAGTTTACTAATGCGTGCGTTGAAGTATGATCCCGAAAATGGCGTGGCGATGGCGTCTGAGGCGAACCGGCAATTAACGGCCGATCGGCCTAACTGGCGCAGCGGCTTTGGATGTTTGCCAACATGCGCTCCGGGCGGCGCTGAAAGTTTATAGTTACAGATTTGTTTCGCTGCGTTAACCGATATAGCGTACGCGAAGCTTTCCACAATTCAAACAGTACCAGAATTCTTAGCTAATGAATACTGAAGCTCTCCAACATCAAGCACCAACCACCACGGGTGGGCGTCTGCGTCAAGCCCGCGAAAATATGGGATTAAGCCAGCAGGCGGTGGCCGAGCGGCTGTGCCTGAAGGTGTCCACCGTGCGTGATATCGAAGATGATCACGCCAATCCTAACCTTGCCTCGACGTTCTTGCGCGGTTATATCCGCTCTTATGCACGCTTAGTGCATGTTTCTGAAGAAGAACTGATACCGATGATGGCTAAGCAGACGCCGATAAAAGCTTCTACTAAGGTCGCGCCGATGCAGAGCTTCTCGCTGGGTAAAACCCTCAAGAAGCGCGACGGCTGGCTAATGGGGTTCACCTGGTTTATCCTATTTGTAATAATTGGTCTGACGGGCGCTTGGTGGTGGCAGAACCATCAGGCTCAGCAGCAAGATATCACCAACATGGCCGATCAATCCTCCGCCCAGCTTTCCAAGGGCGATGATACAATCGCGCTCTCCTTTGGCGACAGCGCTGACGACGTCGGCCAGCCGCCGGCGGAACAGTCGGCCGATGCCGGAGCGCCGAGCGCAACGCCGTCCATCCCAGACACCGCCAGCGCCGGCGATGCATCGCCGGCGCTGGCGGTGGTCAGTTCCTCCGCACCGCAGAGCGTCGCCGCAAAAGCAAACGACAAAGTGCTGACAATGAATTTCACTGGCGATTGCTGGCTCGAGGTGTTTGACGCCGGCGGTAAGGAACTGTTCAGCGGTATTCAGCACAGCGGCGCCACACTGAATCTTACCGGCCAGACGCCGTACAAATTGAAAATCGGCGCCCCGGCCGCGGTGCAGGTCCAATATCAAGGCAGGCCGGTGAATTTGAGTCGGTTCGTCCGATCAAAGCAGGTTACGCGACTGACTGTAGCCGACCAGTAAGTAAGGAGTAAAAGTCAGTCGGCAAGGTTGGAGAAAGATCAATGCATAATTCCACACCCATAATCCGTCGAAAATCGAAACGTATTTACGTCGGCAAGGTGCCGGTAGGTGGCGACTCCCCCATCACGGTACAATCAATGACCAACACACGCACTACCGATGTCGCGGCGACGGTGAAGCAAATACAGGCGCTGGGGCACGTCGGTGTTGATATTGTGCGCGTGTCGGTGCCCACCATAGACGCCGCCGAAGCATTCAAATTTATCAAGCAGCAGGTCGCTGTACCGCTGGTGGCGGACATCCATTTTGACTATCGCATCGCGTTGAAAGTTGCCGAATACGGTGTCGACTGCCTGCGTATCAATCCCGGCAACATTGGTAACGAAGAGCGCATCCGTTCAGTGGTGGATTGCGCGCGCGATAATAATATTCCGATCCGCATCGGCGTCAACGCCGGTTCTCTTGAGCGCGATTTGCAGGAAAAATATGGCGAGCCTACTCCGGAGGCGTTGCTGGAGTCCGCTATGCGTCATGTGGATATACTCGACAGACTCAATTTCGACGCGTTCAAGGTCAGCGTGAAGGCCTCAGATGTGTTTCTGGCGGTGCAATCCTACCGCCTACTGGCGTCGCGCATCGATCAGCCGCTGCATCTGGGTATCACCGAGGCCGGCGGCGTCCGCAGTGGGGCGGTGAAATCGGCTATTGGTCTGGGGTTGCTTCTCAGCGAAGGCATCGGCGACACGCTACGCATTTCGATGGCGGCGGATCCAGTGGAGGAGGTGAAGGTTGGTTTCGACATTTTGAAATCGCTGCGGATTCGCGAGCGCGGTATCAATTTCATTGCCTGCCCAACCTGTTCGCGCCAAGAGTTTGACGTTATCGGCACCGTCAACGCCCTGGAACAGCGACTGGAAGACATCGTTACGCCGATGGATGTCTCTATCATCGGCTGTGTGGTGAACGGTCCCGGCGAAGCACTGGTTTCCACGCTTGGGGTGATCGGCGGCCATAATAAAAGTGGCTTTTACGAAGACGGCATTCGCCAGCGCGAGCGTTTCGATAACGAACTGATGATCGACCAATTAGAGGCCCGCATTCGTGCGAAAGCGGCAATGTTGGACGAGAATAATCGCATCGCGGTCAATCTGATGGAAAAATAACACGGGTACGGTATGGCAAAGAACATCCGGGCCATTCGCGGCATGAACGATTATTTACCAGAAGAGACGGTATTCTGGCAGCATGTTGAAGGAGCGCTTAAGAGCGTGCTGGCCCGCTATGGCTACAATGAAATCCGCCTACCGATCATTGAGCAAACCCCCCTGTTCCAGCGGGCCATCGGTGAAGTCACGGATGTGGTGGAAAAAGAGATGTACAGCTTCGCCGATCGCAGCGGCAACAGTCTGACCCTACGTCCGGAAGGGACCGCCGGCTGCGTGCGCGCCGGGATCGAGCACGGGTTACTGTATAACCAGGAACAGAGGTTGTGGTATGTCGGCCCCATGTTCCGCTATGAGCGTCCGCAAAAAGGGCGCTACCGGCAGTTTCACCAAATGGGCGCCGAAGTGTTTGGTCAGCGGGGGCCGGATGTTGACGTCGAGCTGATTCTGCTTTCCGCTCGCTGGTGGCGAGCGCTGGGCATCAGCGGGCATGTAGCGCTGGAGCTGAACTCCATCGGGTCGCTGGAGGCGCGCGTCCGATATCGCGAGGCGCTGGTGGCGTTTCTCGTGCAGCATGAAGATCGTCTGGATGAGGATTGCCGCCGCCGTATGCACACCAATCCGATGCGAGTGTTGGACACCAAAAACCCTGATATCCAGGCACTGCTCAACGATATGCCGGTCATTATAGATTATCTCGACGACGATTCCCAGAGCCACTTTTCCGGTCTGTGTGAACTTTTAGATCTGGCCGGCATCCCATATACGATTAATCCACGTTTGGTGCGCGGTCTGGATTACTATAACCGGACGGTTTTCGAGTGGGTGACCACCTACTTGGGTTCGCAGGGTACCGTTTGCGGCGGCGGTCGTTATGATAATCTGGTGGAACAGTTAGGTGGTCGCCCCACCCCCGCAGTCGGCTTCGCCATGGGGCTGGAGCGGCTGGCGCTGCTGGTGCAGGCGATTAATCCGAATTTTGTCGCTGAGCCACGTGTCGACGCCTATCTGGCGGCGGGGGACGGCATGCAGCGCGAGGCGCTGCAGCTGGCAGAGCAGCTGCGTGATGCGCTGCCTAACCTGCGACTGATGACCAATTACGGCGGCGGCAGCTTTAAAAAGCAGTTCGGTCGCGCTGATAAGCACGGTGCGCGCGTCGCGCTGGTGTTGGGAGAAAGCGAAGCGGTGGCGCAGCAGGTGGTGGTGAAGGATTTAGCCACGGGCAATCAGGAAACGCTGGCGCAGAGCGACGTCGCCTCGCGATTGGCATTGATTTTAGGTTAAGGAGAAGAACACCGTGGAAGTCTACAGCACTGATGATGAACAACGTGAAGTGCTGCGTCATTTCTTTGTCGATAATAGCAAAGTGCTGGTGATAAGCGTCGTGTTAGGCGTTGGCTCTCTGGTGGGCTGGCGTTACTGGTATAATCATTATGACGATGCCATGACGGCGGTATCCAGCTCCTGGCAGCTGGTGAACATTGGTCTTGCCGGTCAGGCAGGACAGGCGCAGTTGGACGCCGCCCAGCATTTTGCCGACTCTAACGACAATAATTATGGCGCGCTGACCTCCCTGTGGCTGGCGCGGCAGTACGCGGAGCGAGGCGATTTCGCCGTCGCCCAAACGCACCTACAAAAGGCGCTCGGCCAAACCCGCGAGGCCAATCTGCAATCGATTATTAATTTGCGTTTGGCGCGCGTGCAGCTACAGCAGAGCAATGTAGATGATGCATTGGAAACCCTCGACGACGTGAAGGGGAAGGGCTGGACGGCGCTGGTGGAGGATGCCCGCGGCGATGCGCAGGTGGTTAAAGGCGATCATCATGCCGCGCGCGCCGCTTACGAAAAAGCGCTGCAGTCCGGCGCACTACAGGCACTGGTACGCATGAAACTGAATAATTTGTCCAGCTGAGCCAGCTGAGTGAGCCAGCTGAGATGGACCCCATGCAATTACGTAAGACGATGTTTATAGGACTGTTATCGGTCATCCTGCTCAGCGGGTGCGCGTGGTTTAGCGACGAAGAGGACCTGGTGACCATGTCGCCGCTGCCTAAAGTAGATAATCAGTTTCAACCGACGACAGTATGGATCCGCTCGGTCGGCGGTGGCTCCGGCGATTTCTATTCTAATTTGCACCCGGCCTGGCAGGATACCCGCGTGTTCGCGGCCGATCGTCGAGGCGTACTGAAAGCGCTGGATGCGGACAGCGGTAAAGAAATCTGGTCAACGGATCTTTCCATTCGCACCGACTTCTTTTCGCGTAACCGTCCGGCGAAGCTCTCCGGTGGCGTAACAGCGGTGGGGGATCGGGTTTACGTGGGCAGCGAGCTGGCTAAAGTCTACTCCCTTGACACACAGGATGGCAGTCTCGCCTGGGAGACGACGGTTGCTGGCGAAGCGCTATCCACCCCGGTAGTGAGCGATGGCGTGGTGCTGGTGCATACCAGCAACGGCATGTTGCAGGCGCTTAATGAGACCGACGGCGTGGTGAAATGGACCGTTAACCTCGATACGCCGTTGCTGACGCTGCGCGGTGAATCCGCGCCGACCACGGTGCTTGGCGCCGCGATCGTGGGCGGCGATAACGGCTGCGTCAGTGCGGTGACGATCAATCATGGCCAGCTGATTTGGCAGCAGCGCATCTCGCAGCCGAGTGGCGCCACGGACATCGCCCGCATCAACGATGTGCAAACGACCCCAGTCGTTGTCAATGGCGTCGTTTACGCTCTGGCCTATAACGGCAATCTCGCGGCGCTGGATCTACGCTCCGGCCAGGTAATGTGGTCGCGGAAAATCGGCTCCGTCACCAATCTGCTGGTGGACGGCGGACGAATTTATTTGGTGGACCAGAACGATCGAGTAATTGCTGTGGATACCCAGGGTGGAATGACCCTTTGGCGTCAGAGCGACCTACTGCACCGTAATTTGACCTCCCCAGCGCTGTATAACGGCTATATCGTTACCGGCGACTCGGAAGGCTACCTCCATTGGATCAGTGCCGATGACGGCCGGTTTGTCGCGCAGCAAAAAGTGGACAGCGCCGGCCTGCTGGCAGCTCCCATCGTTGCCGGCGATAAACTTATCGTGCAAGCGAAAAATGGCGCAATTTACGCCATTACCCGCTAAGGTGTGCTATTATCCGGCGCTAATGGCCGGATAGACGCTTTCAGAAACGGCTCCTGAGATATTCGGAGCCGTTTGTCTTATACAATCAGTTCTGTTGCTGTATTACCCGTTTTACCTGATGAGGCTGTAAATAATGGTACCTGTCGTCGCCCTGGTTGGGCGTCCGAATGTAGGAAAATCCACTCTATTCAACCGACTGACGCGCACCCGTGATGCGCTGGTGGCGGATTTTCCGGGACTGACGCGTGACCGTAAATATGGTCGTGCTGAATGGGAAGGCCATGAATTTATCGTTATCGACACCGGCGGTATTGATGGCATGGAAGGAGGGGTCGAGACCCGGATGGCAGGGCAATCGCTTGTAGCGATTGAAGAGGCCGATATCGTGCTGTTGATGGTAGACGGACGCGCTGGGCTGATGGCTGCCGACCAAAGTATCGCTAAACATCTACGTAGCCGCCAGAAAACCACGGTCATCGTCGCCAATAAAACCGACGGCATCGATGCCGACAGCGCCGTAGGAGATTTTTATGCCTTAGGCATGGGCAACATCGTGCCCATCTCCGCTTCGCACGGACGCGGTATCAACAACCTGCTGGAGCAAGTTCTGCTGCCGCTGGACGATGCGGATGACAAAGACGAGTTTGACCTCTGGCCGGACGATGAAGCCGAGGCGCTGGCACAGGAAGAAGAGGAAGAACCCTTTGACCCGCAGTCGCTGCCGATAAAGCTGGCGATCGTCGGCCGCCCCAATGTCGGTAAATCCACTCTGACCAACTGCATTCTCGGCGAAGAGCGCTTAGTAGCGTATGGTATGCCCGGTACCACCCGCGACAGCATTTATATTCCGATGGTGCGTGACGAGCGGAAATATGTCTTGATTGACACTGCCGGTGTGCGTAAGCGCGGTAAGGTCACGGAAATGGTGGAAAAATTTTCCGTCATCAAAACCCTGCGGGCTATCGAAAATGCCAATGTTGTGTTGCTGGTCCTTGACGCGCACGCAGGTGTCTCCTATCAGGATTTATCGCTGTTGGGCTTTATTCTCAACAGCGGGCGGTCGCTGGTAATCGCGATCAATAAATGGGATGGCCTGTCCAGCGAAACGCGCGACAACCTAAAACAAGCACTGGATCACCGCCTGGGCTTTATCGATTTCGCCCGAGTTCATTTCATTTCGGCCCTGCACAGCATGGGTATCGACAATCTGTTTGAGTCGGTAAATGAAGCTTACCAATGCGCCACTAAGAGGGTGAGTACGGCATTACTGACGCGCATCATGCGTATGGCGGTAGATGAACATCGGCCGCCGCTACTGCGCGGACGGCGCGTAAAACCTAAGTATGCTCATGCCGGCGGTTATAATCCGCCAATCGTGGTGATTCACGGTACGCAGGTTAAAGATCTGCCAGACAGCTATAAACGTTATTTGATGAACTATTTCCGCCGCTCTCTGGAGATAATGGGCACACCCATCCGCATTCAGTTCAACGAGGCCGCCAACCCCTTTGCCGGCCGGCGTAATACCCTGACACCAGCGCAACTGCGTAAACGTAAACGGTCAAATAGGCGCATACGCATGTGAGGTCTGCCAGCACGCACTGGTAGCGCTGGGCTGCACTGTCCAGCCTGCGGGCGGGATGCCGTAACGGGCGTGTTGCCACGGTTGCCGGCAGCCGCTGGAGATACCAAAGCCTGCGGCACGGTGGATTGTTTTGCCCTCATGGCGACGGTCTGATCACCAAAAGGCGAGTGACGCTGTGGCTTGTCACCCGCTGTCGATAAACCGTCGTTGTCCAGCTGTCGCCGGCATCATAACGCCTGGAGTTAGGCGGTGCGCTTTGTTCCGGCGCCAGTAATTCCAGGGCAGTGATGCTGGCTTTTCCAGCATCGTGATAAAACAGCTGAATACGAAAATAATGCTGGTCGCCCGCCAGCGCGAAGCGCTACGGACTCAGCAGCGTGGGAATATACGCAAGGTGGCCCTCATGCGACATCGCAATCACGCTACAGTCATCCAAACCGGTATGCTGTTCTTCCTGGAGGTTGCGGCCTCTTCCGCAAAGCTGGCCTCATTGGGAGCATCGAATTGCTCTGGGCTGTGGCTCATTGCCAATTGAGGGAAATCAGCAAAACTGGCGTTTTGAAGCAGCTGTTTATCTGTCAGCGAAGCATACCAAATGGCGCCGCTTTTCCCTAGACATTGCCGCCAAAGGCGATAGACGCCAGATAGAATACGCGATTAGGGACACCGGAATTGAGGTGGACACCGCCATTATCTTCCCGCGTATGGACAAATCCAGCGAGTCGTTATAGGCGGTGCCGGGAGCCGACATCGAGCATGGCCCCCAGCAGGCCCGTGCCGGTGAGCCAGTCCACCTGATGGGATACCGTTTCATCAGCGAACCGGATACATCATAGATCAGGCCGGTTTCATGTTCCGTTACGCCATGGGTCAACTCACTCATGCGCCACCGTAGTGGCGGTGGCGACTAGCGGTAACCGGCGCATCCAAGAATTACGTTGAAAGACGCGCTAGTAAAAAACGTAGGTGATACCGAGATCATAGGCTTCATTGACTGCCATATCTTTCCCCGTCGGCGACCTTTCTTGCCGCACTTTGATGCCGGACAGATTCATATTCATATTGTTGTGGGTATCGTATCAGCAGACGTTGCTCACTGGGCATCACGATCCATTTCCGGCCAATCCTCTTGTACCGGCTGCAACGGATCGATCCTGACCCGATTCATTATCCAACGACCAGATGATAATGCTAGCGTGATAGTGGTTACACTGCACCATCCGGCTGACTCACTCGCCTAAAAGCGTGGGACCATAGCGGATTGTCCGCCAGCCGGCCTATGAACTCCATGCCGTGCGTCTCAGTGTTGGCTTCCGTACACCACATGCAGGCCGTAACGATCGCACAAACGATACCAAAGGAGTGTCTGGATATGTGGGCAGCACACGACATTAGAATTATTCTACTTCTATTAATAAGATGCCTTGCACCATGATCTACTCATCCATGGTCTGGCTATTGGCCGGGTGGTTTTCATGGCGATTGACGCCGCGTATCGGCAGCGGTTTGCCGTTCAGTTGCAACAGTCCGTCGCGCGCGATAACCTAACGGAACCTTATGTAATAGACTTCCGCCTCAACCAGTTGGTCTTCACTGTCACAAAGCGCTACGACCACGCATAGGCCATGATCGCTCCACAGCTGCGGCGCCGTGATCGGCACTTGCAGCTATGCCCGCTCGGCATAGCTGCTTCGCTCATCCGCCGGCGCTGCGCCAACGTCTGGCTCTACTCGGCGATAAGAAGGCAAGGGGCGAGGAGCTGATGTTGCGACCACCTGGCTGAAGCCCCTCATAGCCCGCGACCTACAGCAGCTGGATCCGGTGCGAATAGGCGCCGGTAATAGGGATCACATCTGGGGGTTGATGGGCGCGGCAATCATCATGACCTGCGCCTAGTCGGCACCGAGCGTTGACAGCAGCGCGACAGCGCGCGATTCATCGCCTTAAATCGCTTTCTGTAGCCCTTGTTGTTTACCGTCCGCTGGCTCGCCGGGCAGCAGCTTGGCTTCGATAAAGGCCAGTTCTAACACCTCGGAGGTATAGTGGCGGACCTCGTTGGTTATCGCGAGGTTGTCGTTGATCATCTGGCCGTAGGATGGCACCATCTCTTTAAGTTTACGCTGCCAGGTATCGCTGGCAGCCCGTTCTTTAAACATGGGCGCCAACAACTCTAGCATGATGGGCGCGGCAATTGAATCGCCTGGCGAGGCGCCAACCAACGCCGCCAGCGAGCCGTTGGCCGAGCTGACCACTTCGGTGCCGAACTGTAATACCACCTTTGCCGGCGTCTTTTTTAATGACCTACGCCCGTTGGCCGGCCTCAATCAGCGACCAATCCGCCGTATTAGCCTACGTATAATATTCGCGCAGGGCGTTGATGCGATCTTTATTCGACATTAACAGCTGGCTGGTGAGATACCTCATCAGCGCGAAGTTATCCAAACCGACGCACAGCATGGGCAACAGATTTTGTCGCGTAAGTGAATGAAGCAGATCCCACCAGGAGCCCTGCTTGAGGAATTTGTTGCTAAAAATGGAAAAGGGGCCGAACAGCAGCGCTTGCCGTCCAGGATACGAGTATCGTGTGCGGCACCGACATCGGTGGCGCACCGACCGAGGCCTTCCCGTACACTTTGGCGTGATGATTGCCAACGACCGCAGGGTTGGTCGCCACCAGAAATTGCCCGTCCACTGGAAAGCCGGCATAGCCGTTCACCTCGGAAATACCGGATTTTTGCAACAGTGTCAACGATGCGCCACCACCGCCGATGAAAACATGGCGCGCGCATCGTTGACTGCCACCATCATTGGCGAGCAGTTGCTGAATTATTTCCCCGAAGTTCACGTCGGTGCCCATGTCCATGCAGGTGGCGGCCACTTTTTGGAAGGTATCGCGCCCGTCCATAACCAGCGGTGCTCACACGCGGATTTGCTGGGGATTTTCAGAGTAGCCCATACCGCGAAACAGCGTACTGGTTTGTAGCGCATTGAAGCGCTGACGCAAAAGCAGATATTATCCTCGCCCCAGACGAAGCTCATGTGCGGCACATCCTTGATAAAGGTATGCGGATTGGTGAGGATCTGTTGTTTAATCAGATATGCCCATAACTGGCGTGAGATTTCAAAAAATTCGTTTACCGCGACCGCTTTAGTGATATCCATCGTACCCGCTGGGGTGAGGGTCGTGTAGTTCAGCTCGCAAAAGCGGCATGGCCAGTGCTGGCATTGTTCCAACCGTTGGAGCTTTTTCCGCCGTTTTTCCAGGCGTTCATACATATGAATCGTCCAGCCCGGCTCAAGCGCTTTCAGATAGGTTCCCAGCATAGCGCTTATGACTCCACCGCCACCAGTACCGCTGGTGGTTTATCCGCAACCTGCTGCTGTTTGGCTAACGCAGAGAGGGTCATACCAAGGGCTGCAATAAAATGCTCTTTCATTCGCGGTATCTCTTTTAAAAAAATGAAACCGGCGCCCGAGCCATTTTCGTTTGGATTGATGCTCATGGAGGTCTGCCAATACTCTTCTATTCTATTAGCTATCACCGATTAGGTAAAAATTATTGCAACTGAGACTAACAGTAATGAATGTAAAAATAAAGTAAAGGTCTAAATACTATAAAAATACATTTTGCATCTCATAATGTTATGCTTGGGTAAATCCATCATTGAGTTGTTTTCATTACCCGGCTGCTGATTATGATTCTATTACTACAGGGGTAATCAGGTTGCCCGGGTGCGCTTTCACGGCGGCGCTGCTGAGGGGCGAGCAACGTCAATTGACGGACCTGGAGATGCCAGGAAATGACGGGTAATTGGGATCAGATTGCATCAGGAGCAGGACAAACAGGCAGTGGCGGCCATCATTTGCCTATCCAGCAACAAGAATTCGGTGTCGCTATCAATGCCGTCGACCAACCCGATCTCCAAGATATCCGGGGATTTCACCAATCCGGCAATGGCGGGTTTTGGGTGCCTGCTGCCAGGGAGAAGTGGCGGCATTGTAGGTTTGAAAAATATCAGCGCCGTCCAGGCCGCACTGCGTAAAATGTTCGCTGGGCTCGCTGGACCAACGGACTCGCGCCCGTGCATGCACGCATTGCATCAGCGATATCTATCTTGGCACCACCAACCAGTTTATTTCCGCTCAGCATTTTACCGCAAGCAGGGGTTTGGCGCCGTTACCCGAGATAACCTGCTCGCCACATATTTCCCTTGATGACACTCGATTCCCTCTTTTCCATTTATCGTTATCGCCGCAATAATGCCCGTCGCGAATGCGGCTCCGCCTGCGTGGCGTCGCCAAGCGCGAAGATGTTTCCCTGTCTTGCCCTTGACGAAGGGTTGGTCCGATGCAAGCGATCTGATGCTAATGATTATTAATGCTGCCATTTAGTCGTCTTGTGTGTTTGCCGTTTTTCCTCTTTGTGTTGAGCAATTCGATGTCACCGGTCATGTGGCTATCAGCGAGTGGTCGGAATGGCCTATGAGGCGGCCTTTTCCACCACCGCGCTGACCGCGTCGCTTGGTGGGCAATCAGGGATCGGCCATGGCTGCAAGCTAATGCTCATCTGGGTCAGTCGGTATGGCGGTGGCGATGACGCTGCTAGGCATGGCGAAAAGTGTATGGCAATTTGGTGCCACTGCGCTTTTGCATTTGGCTGGCGTTGGGCGTGGTCGGCGGCCCTTTGGGTGTGCGCCCGATCTTCCTCGGTACCGGTCTGCTGCTGGCTATCAGCGCTGGCTTCAATCAGCTGTGTCGTAACGCCACCGCCCGTTCGGAGGGGATGATCAAGACGACCGTGATGCGTGATGGATGGACCAATGATGCCAAGGCGGCCTACGCCCGCGTGGGGAAGGAGGTTTGTGGGAGGTGCGCCGCGACCTAAGCTTTGTGGGCCGGGCCGGGATGTTGCGGTAATTCTGCACTCATGTGCTAGTTGTATGAGTGGCGTAATATGCGTACGATTATGAGTGGCGTAATATGCGTACGATTATGCGGGTCGCACGGTACCACAGCAACCTTCTGTCATGGACTGAGCATTGTGACGGGTGGGGCAGGCGTTAGGGAGCGCCGTTGAATCAGCCATTTGAGCGCCGCTGGCGTTTTGCCGGTTGCCGGGTAATCTGGGTAACCTGGCTCTCCACCCAGCCATCGCTCAACTGTGTCGTCAGATGATCGCCGGCGCTTAGTTGGCGGGTTTGTTTCACCACCGCGCCGTGGCTATCGGTCGTGACGCTGAACCCGCGCGCCAGAGTTTTCAGCGGGTTAATACCTTCTAGCCGGGAGCAGAGCGCTATAAAGGCATTATTTTGCCGGCTTACGCGGCGGCTTATGCTCTGGCTCAGTTGGTAACGCAGCGCCTGCAATTGCTGCTGGGCATGGTTGATGCGCGCCGTGGGCGCCTGCTGCTGCAAACGTTGCCGCAAATGTTCGTGACAGCGCAGCGCTTGGCGCAGTTGCCTTTGGAGACCGTCGTCCAGGCGACGGCGCAGGACCATCAGCGCGGCTTGCTGGCTGGCGAGTCGTAATCGAGGATGCTGCTGGTGCAGGCGATGCTGAAGACGGCCGTAGTGTTGTTGGCGCTGCGCGAGAAAATAATCCATCGCCATTTCCAGCCGCTGCCGTTGAGACCGCAATTGATGCAACAGTTCAAACTGGTTGCGACTTACCAGCTCGGCTGCCGTCGATGGCGTTGATGCGCGCAAATCAGCGACAAAATCAGCAATGGTCACGTCGGTTTCATGGCCGACCGCGCTGACCACCGGCAAGCGGCTGGCGAAAATCGCCCGTGCCACCCGTTCATCGTTGAAGCTGGCGAGATCCTCCAGCGAACCGCCGCCACGACCTACGATCAGCACATCGCACTCAGCGCGCCGATTTGCGGTTTCGATGGCGCGCACGATCTGCACCGGCGCTTCCTGCCCCTGCACCGCAATGGGGTAAACCACCACCGGCAGCGACGGATCGCGGCGTTTTAACACCTGCAAAATATCGTGCAGTGCCGCGCCGCGGGCTGAGGTAATCACTCCTACACGGCGGACAGGGCTGGGCAGCGGCTGTTTATACTGTTGACTGAACAGCCCTTCATCGCTTAATTGCTGTTTAAGCTGCTCGAACTGCTGTTGCAGTAACCCGTCGCCAGTCGGTTGCATACTCTCGGCAATAAGCTGATAATCACCGCGCGGCTCATATAGCGTGAGCGTTGCGCGCACCAATACCTGTTGACCGTTGCGTGGCGAAAACGTAGTACGACGATTAGTGTTGCGAAACATGACGCAACGCACCTGGGCGCGGTCGTCTTTGAGCGTGAAGTACCAATGACCCGATACAGGCTGAAAAAAATTGGACATCTCTCCCGTCAGCCATATCTGACCCATTTCGCCTTCCAACAGATTGCGTACCGTTTTATTGAGACGGCTAACGGTAAAAATCAGAGAAGTGGGCGAGATAGGCATGCGGGCGGGAAACTATATTGCAAAGTCTTAATCCATCAGTATTACTCATTGCGAAACAGTAAGCAAGTATTTTTTGAAAATAGTGCTGGAGGCAATCGATTACGTTCTGTATAATGCCGCGGCAATATTTTATCTGTTTCACATTCACCTTGGTGAGATATTGCCATGTTACGTATTGCTAAAGAAGCTCTGACATTCGACGATGTTCTGCTCCTTCCCGCTCACTCCACGGTACTGCCCAACACGGCCGATCTCGGCACTAGATTGACTCAGAAGATACGCCTGAATATACCTATGCTATCCGCGGCAATGGATACGGTAACCGAATCAAGCCTGGCTATCGCGCTGGCGCAAGAAGGTGGTATCGGCTTCATTCACAAAAACATGTCCATCGAACACCAGGCCGAGGAAGTCGGTCGCGTAAAACGCCATGAAAGCGGCGTCGTAACCAATCCTCAGTGCGTCACGCCCAATACTACGCTTTCAGAGGTAAAAGAACTCACCGTGCGTAACGGTTTCGCCGGCTATCCGGTTGTAACGGAAGATAATGAACTGATCGGAATCATCACCGATCGCGACCTTCGCTTCGTCACCGCTCTTGGCCAGCCGGTTTCCGCTGTGATGACGCCGAAAGAACGCCTGGTGACAGTTAAGGAAGGAGAGGCTCGTGAAGTGGTGCTGGCCAAGATGCACGAAAAGCGCGTCGAAAAAGCGCTGGTAGTAGATGAGCGATTTCATCTGCTCGGAATGATAACGGTAAAGGATTTTCAAAAGGCCGAACGCAAACCCAATGCCTGTAAAGATGAACACGGCCGCTTGCGCGTCGGCGCGGCAGTGGGTGTCGGAGCCGGTAACGAAGAGCGCATCGATTCCCTGGTGGGTGCCGGTGTTGACGTCTTGCTTATCGACTCTTCCCATGGTCATTCCGAAGGCGTGCTGCAGCGTATCCGCGACACACGCGCCAAATACCCCGACCTGCAAATTATCGGCGGCAACGTTGCTACCGGCGCTGGCGCGCTCGCACTGGTTGAGGCTGGCGTCAGCGCGGTGAAAGTAGGCATCGGCCCCGGTTCCATTTGTACCACCCGCATCGTCACCGGTGTGGGTGTGCCGCAGATCACGGCCATTTCTGATGCGGTCGAGGCCCTGGAAGGTACCGGGATCCCAGTTATTGCCGATGGCGGCGTCCGTTTTTCCGGCGATATCGCCAAAGCTATTGCCGCCGGTGCTGCCTGCGTTATGGTGGGATCGCTGTTGGCGGGCACCGAAGAATCCCCCGGCGAAATGGAACTGTTCCAAGGCCGCTCTTTTAAATCCTACCGCGGCATGGGGTCGCTTGGCGCGATGTCCAATGGATCGTCGGACCGGTATTTCCAGACCGACAACGCCGTTGATAAATTGGTGCCGGAAGGCATCGAAGGCCGCGTGGCGTATAAAGGACGTCTGAAGGAAATCGTCCATCAACAAATGGGCGGCCTGCGTTCCTGCATGGGGCTAACCGGTTGTGCTACTATCGATGACCTTCGTACCAAATCGGAATTTGTCCGTATCAGCAGTGCCAGCATTCGTGAAAGCCACGTTCATGACGTCGCCATCACCAAAGAATCCCCGAACTATCGCACGGGTTAACGAATTTCACCGGCGCGGGCCGTGCCAGCTCGGCGTCCAGAGGCTGTTCTGTTCAGTACTTTCCTGACCTGGCAGTGACCTTTTTGCTATACGCTCTCGAAATACGCCATTCATGACAGAAAATATCCATAAACACCGCATTCTAATTCTGGACTTCGGCTCGCAATATACCCAACTGGTGGCCCGCCGAGTACGTGAACTTGGCGTCTATTGCGAACTTTGGGCATGGGATGCAACCGAAGCGAAAATACGCGAATTCCATCCTGACGGTATTATCCTTTCCGGCGGCCCGGAAAGCACTATCGAGCAAAACAGCCCGCGCGCACCGGACTATGTGTTTCAGGCGGGCGTGCCGGTGCTGGGTGTCTGCTACGGCATGCAAACCATGGCGATGCAGCTCGGCGGTAAAGTGCAAGGCTCTTCCCAGCGCGAATTTGGTTATGCCCGGGTAGAAGTGTTGACCGACAGTTTGCTGGTGCGCGACATCCAGGACAATATCGACACCGTCGGCGCGCCGCTGCTGGATGTCTGGATGAGCCATGGAGACAAGGTTACCGCTATTCCAGCGGATTTTGTCACCGTCGCCAGCACCGAAACCTGCCAGTTCGCCATTATGGCAAATGAAGAAAAACGGTTTTACGGCGTGCAATTCCACCCTGAAGTCACCCATACCCGCCAGGGACAGCGTATGCTGGAACGCTTTGTGCTCGATATTTGCCAATGCGACCCGCTGTGGACGCCGGCCAAAATTATCGAAGATGCGGTGACGCGCATTCGCCAGCAGGTCGGCGATGATCGGGTTATCCTTGGCTTATCCGGCGGCGTGGACTCCTCGGTGACCGCGATGCTGCTGCATCGGGCCATCGGCGATCAATTGACTTGCGTGTTCGTCGATAACGGCCTGCTGCGCCTCAATGAAGCCAGTCAGGTGATGGGCATGTTCGGCGATCATTACGGCCTGAACATTATCCATGTGCCGGCGGAAGACCGCTTCCTCTCCGCGCTGGCTGGCATCGACGATCCAGAAATTAAACGCAAAACCATCGGCCAGGTGTTTGTTGAGGTGTTTGACGAACAGGCGCTGAGCCTAGTCGGGGTAAAATGGCTGGCGCAGGGCACCATTTACCCTGATGTTATTGAGTCGGCCGCCTCCGCCACCGGTAAAGCGCACGTCATCAAATCACACCATAATGTCGGCGGCCTGCCGAAAGAGATGAAAATGGGCTTGGTGGAACCGCTTAAAGAGCTGTTCAAGGATGAAGTGCGTCAAATAGGCCTGGAACTCAGCCTGCCTTACGATGTGCTTTATCGACATCCGTTCCCTGGACCTGGTTTGGGAGTGCGCGTGCTGGGCGAGGTGAAGAAAGAGTATTGTGATCTGCTTCGCCGCGCCGACGCGATCTTCATAGAAGAGCTGCATAAGGCGGATCTGTACAACAAAGTCAGTCAGGCCTTCACGGTCTTTTTGCCCGTGCGCTCCGTCGGCGTGATGGGCGACGGCCGCAAGTACGACTGGGTTGTGTCGCTGCGCGCGGTGGAAACCATCGACTTTATGACCGCCCATTGGGCGCATCTGCCGCACGAATTCCTGGGGCACGTCTCCAACCGAATCATCAATGAGATTGACGGCATTTCCCGGGTAGTTTATGACATTTCAGGCAAGCCGCCGGCAACGATAGAGTGGGAATGATGAATAGGCCCAATATATCCCTTTATATATGCTAAACCACTTGTTTTACGAGATATTTTCTTTTATATCTACCTATTGGCTAAAGCAACGTTTTTGACGGTACTATTGTCGGTATTACTCTTTAGGCAGTATTTGCGGGGACGAAATATTGTACACCGACAGAATCATCTAACGGTATAGAAAAGTTGACGCAATGCTTACCAACACCAAGTTTAAAAGCTTTAAAACCTCGAGAAAAGCTCCACAAAGTCACAGATCGTGATAGCCCCTATGTTGCCGTCACGCCCAGCGGTACCTTTCCAATCTGACTAGCTATATCAATGGTCGTAGAGAAACTGTGACACTTAGGAGTTATGGTCCTGACGGTATTATGGTAGCTGAAGCAAGGGAAAATTGCATACCGTCAAAAGCAGGCAAGCCTAGGCGTGCCGTCGGCTACCGCCAAGCGTGACGGAGAAAGATCGTAAAAGGAAAGGGGTAAAACACACGTCAGACAGACAGTACTAAAGCGATGAAACAGGCAGTCATTTATAGAGACATATTGCCTGTTTTTGGTAACCGTCTTATGCATGAGATCAATCCCGCGGGCTGCGAGCGATATGCGATAATCTTGCTGAAAATAAGCTTGTTGAAAACCGGGACGCCAAAGCCATCCTTTATAGGTAAGGGAAATCGTCGGCAGCGTGTTAACATACGCAATTGATCACGGTTTTGATGTCGTCAATACTGCTGAGAAACGCCTCTTCGACAACCACGTTCGAGACGCGGGAAAGCGTTAAAGCCACGTCAAAGAGACAGTGGCGATCCACTTTGTTTTTATACTGGTTCGAAAAAGCGAATCGACACAAGCAGAATAGAGAGGCGATTTTATTTGTTAAAGCCGTTTGAACGACTCTCTCTCAGCGTATGAAGGCAAGTCGGGAGCACAACGTGATTTTTCCAAGCGGGCCATGAACATTATTGGCCGCAGGACGGCCTGGCAGCGTGCCGCTGCCTTGGAAGATAACGCGCTTGAGCGGCATTTTCAATTGCAGGCCATCGTCTCCGCCTGCCATAAAACAC
Source organism: Sodalis sp. (in: enterobacteria) (assembly GCF_036327475.1). Classification (NCBI taxonomy): domain Bacteria; kingdom Pseudomonadati; phylum Pseudomonadota; class Gammaproteobacteria; order Enterobacterales; family Bruguierivoracaceae; genus Sodalis; species Sodalis sp. (in: enterobacteria). The sequence continues at coordinate 137,983 of NZ_CP132913.1, forward strand.
AATATTCACGTCTATTCCGTTCCTAATCGTCCACGCCATCCATAAGGTGCCGGCACGATGCAGGAACGGTATGTTAATTCGATTACACAGAGTCAAGATGGCACACTACAAACAACCGTTGCGCGTCGACGGACCGGTCGCTCGGATAAAACCGCGTTATTGGAAGCCTTATGCAAAGGAATTTGCGATCGCTACCAGTTGGCGGTGGTGACTAACGATACCAAAGAAGATCAAGATATCTTGACCGATGCTGGTGCGCTGGAGGCAGAGCGTATCGTCTGACAGCCAGCTGTGAGGCAGTAGCGCGGCCGATGCCGCGCGATCCGCCGGTAATCAGCGTTATTTTTCCATAATACGTTCTTTAGTGAAGATCTGAAGAGGGCTTTGATGATAGATAGGCCGCGTTAATGCGCAAGAAACAGTGTCGTCAGACCGAGAAAAATAAAACCGCCGGTATCAGCAATGGCGATAATCATCACGCTCGAGCCTACCACCAGATCGTGGCCGATGCGGATCATTAGCAGCCATATCAACATGCCTATCAGCGACGCTAACAGCGGATTAAGCAGTATTGCCAGCATCATCACGCCGCCGAGACCGGCATCACCATGCAGCAGCCAGGTAACGATCCCCATAATACCGCCCCACACCAGACCGTTGATGATCGCCACGCCCAGTTCGCGCAGAATGAGAAAGCCGGAGTTGCCTTGTTCCAGCTGATGTAGTGCCGCAGCGTGCACGATCATGGTAATAATGGTCTGATTACCGGTGTTGCCGCCAGCGAGACCAACTGGACAATGGTACTGTCGAACAGGCCAATGCCCGTGAGGCGATGAACGCGGTTGCAGAGGTTCACCGTCAAACCAAGTCCAACGGGTGTGCACCACTTTACGTACCAGCGCAAGAATATCTTTCTCCGGGCTGCTTCCAAGCCGGTCCATCTGTTCAACGAGCCCATTTGCCTTACTGTCGATCGGATCATCGGAGTTAAAGTGTTAGAGTGCGCGTCCATTACCCTTGCTCACCCGCCGGTTGAGTGAATTAAGCAGTAGCGCTGATAGGGTCAGTTACTGATCAGGGCATTATGCCGGTCGACGACGACAGTGGCTTTTTACGCTAGCGCCGTACCGTTGTCAGCGGAAATGAGCCATCACTAGCTCAAGATCCATATGATGATCGACACTTCCCCGGTTGAAATGCATCATTTCGCGCACCTTGGTGCGCCGGTGCGGTTCGAGGGCGGTCTAGGCTTGCTCATCCACGTCCGGTTGGCTGAGGCCCCAGAGAATATCGCGGTTGGACATCTCGGCGATAAGGTTTTCCCAAACGTTCTCCGAGGCTTCCATCAGCGTTTTGTCGATAAGCGGACGGCTTGCCAGTAAAACACTTAAGGTTTGATGCCCTAGTTCGGCGAGTTGCGGAGCCGGAGCCTGACGTTTTACGACCGGCATGGTTTCCCTGTTCCCTCTCGGCTGCTCGGACGATAAAGAGTAACGCTTACTCGGTAAAGATAGCATAACTCCATAAAAAGTAGATTGGTCGCAATTTGCCTGCAATGGGGCTGTGAGGATGTTCAGGGATGCTCAGGCGGCGTCGGCTTAATGGTTGTTCCGCCGATATAGCGCGTTTATTTTTATGATGCCAGGCGCGACTCTGGCATAGAGCAGGCGACCTACGAAATATCGCTTTCACAGGATTGTCCTCTTACGAGCGGAGGCAGAAACGGGTTCGGGGCGATTGTAGAGCATAAGCATAAGCTGTCTCAAGGACGCCACACCGTGACAACGTACGCGCGACGGGCTCGGAGGCGCTACGGTCGGCCGCTGCCAGAGCGCAACGGCGGGCGATGTGCTAAAAGGCCTCGGTCAGCTTGCATTCCAGAGCGTTTGCTAGTGCACCGAAGGCAGCTTTGGCTAGCATGAGAACGGCATCGCGGACCGGTGCGTAGAGCGGATCCTTAGCCCGCAAGGGCGCGGCAACACCTGCAAAGCTAAAGCGCTACCGCCAGCCAGGCTGCCCCTAAGCGCCAAGCTCACGACAGCGTTACCGATTCATCGACGGCGTCGGCTTCCTCAACGCGCAAACACCAGCCCGGGGTATCCGCCAAATACGCTCGCTCGCGTTCCAGATCCAACTGCACCAAATTGTTTTGAGCGCAAGGCCGCTGGGAAACGAGCGTTCAGTGATTAGCCTTGGTAGTAAGCCTAAGCCGCACTGTCACCGGTGAGGCGGCCTGTCGCTGGTTTTATTAAGCAACACGCCGAGGTGCAGCAGCTGCAGACAAGGCAAAAATGCTTTTTCTTGAAGAAATTGAAGCGGTGAAAATCGTCTATCTTGATCGCTTTGCGATGGATGAGCCGTTCATGTTGCTCTGCTGCAAAATATAAGCCGAATGGCGCTGCATACTACTGTGGTTGATACCCAGACCACCTCGTGCAGTTGTGCGGCCCATTTCAGCAGAGCCACAAGCTGCGCCTGTTCACGAACGGCTTTTGCACTTTCCATTGCTGATAAAGCGCGTTGGTGGCTTTCCACACTCGCCGGGCCGATGACGAAACCGGCCTTCTATTTCATACAAAACACCTTCGCACAGGGCGCAGTCAGAAAGTTTGAGTTCCTTAATCGCCAGGGTATCCATGACGCTACATAGACTGGCAAGTCCCGTACAAAACCGATTTACGTTCATCGGATAACCCAAGTATGCTGAGCGCAGAGCAATGCCTGAACTGCAGCACCTGTTCACACAGCATTTCCAGTCGCTCGGGGGTGATCAAGCCGTCTTTGGCGCTCATCTCGATTAACACTTCATAGGCCGCCTAAAGGTGCCTGAAGCGCCGAGCGCTATCTGCTAACCCATCAGCGTATTGTGTGCCAGGCCAGTGTCTCGAGTTTTGCGCCGCTATCTCACCGCCAGGCAAAACAAGCGGCCGAAGCTGATGCAGTCCATGTGGCGGCTTTCCGCCAGTAGCGGCTCGAATTTTCGCCTATGACCAATTCGATGAAGCCGCCGACGATATCACTCATCAGCTTACGGCCATAGCTTACGGCCATTTTCCGCCTGAGTGTGCTCGACACCCACAAAAAAATCAGCCGTGCCTCTATCATAACCGGAAATGATCTAAATAGGGTGGGGGATCGCCTCCGCCGCCAGATCAAGAAAGGTCTTCGCATTGACCGCCTCACACAAAGCATGGGTGCCGACGATCATCACCCGCAGCGGCGAAAGGCTTTGCAGGTGTTCAGCGAACAGAGCCAGGCAGGCCAGGGCACGTTCCATCACCTGCATGGCGCCGTTGACCTCGCGCGCCACCGCCATAGAAAACTGTTAGAGCTAAGATCGATGGCAGCGGCGAATTCTTCGTTGTTAAGGACATAAATTAGTTATGCTCTCCGGCGTTTTCCAATTGCTTGATATAGTGATAAATGGCTATTTGTGCGCGCACCTTGCGGCGGTTGCCGCGAGGAACATAATAGTTGTTCAGATCGGCATCGATATATCTGGCTTTAACAGTATCGCTGAACAAAAGCGCTAAGATATCCAGAACCTGCTGTTTTAATCGCGGATCTAGCAGCGCCACGCCCACTTCAATGCGGTGATCAATATTGCGAGTCATCCAGTCGGCGGAAGAGAGAAATACCTTTTTATCACCGCCGTTCTCGAACACATAGACCCGATCGTGCTCCAGGAAACGGTCCACGATACTGGTCACCTGAATATTATTGCTGATATCCGGCAAATCCGGGATAAGCGAACACATCCCCCGCACCAGAATGCGGATGTTCACTCCCACGCCGGAAGCGGTATAGAGACGATCAATCAACCCCCGATCGACCAGATTATTGACCTTGAGGGTAATTTCCGCCGTTTCGCCCGCTTGAGCATTCGCAATCTCTTGATCGATCATCTGATACAGCATATGGCGCGAATTTTGCGGCGACACCATCAAATAGTCGAATTTGACCGGGCGATAGGGGTTCTCGATGAAATTAAATACGCGCCGCACTTCGTTAGTGATGCGCGCATCAGACGTCAGCAAGGAGTAGTCGGTATATAAGCGCGCGGTTTTTTCATTGAAATTGCCGGTGCCAATATGGGCGTAGCGCACGATATCGTCGCCTTCGCGGCGGGAGATAAGAAACAGCTTGGCATGTATTTTCAGCCCAGGCGCAGAGAAAATGACGTGCACCCCAGCTTCGGTAAGCCGCTTGGCCCAATGGATATTCGCCTCTTCGTCGAAACGGGCCTGTAGCTCTACCACCACGGTCACTTTCTTACCGTTATGAGCGGCATGGATCATCGCGTCGATAATATGTGAGTCCTTGGCGACCCGGTAAATATTGATTTTTACCGACAGCACATTAGGATCAAACGACGCTTGACGAAGCAGCTCCAGCACATGGCTGAATGTGTGGTAGGGGAAATAGAGTAGTATATCATGATGGCGAATGGCGTCGAACGCGTTGCGGAATTTATCGAACCAGACATGGCGCAAGCGCGGCAGCGGCCGGTTAACAAGATTGGCTTTGCCAACGTTAGGGAAGCTGATAAAATCCTTAAAATTGTGATAACGGCCGCCTGGGATGACCGAGTCATAGGAGGAGATGCCAAGTTTTGACTTAAGCAGCTCCACCATGGCGTTGGGCATATCTCGCTGATAAACAAAACGGACTGGCTCCGCGGTCAGCCGCTGCTTCAGACTGGAGGACATCAGCTCCAGTAGACTCGATTCCATTTCGGTAACCAAATCGTATTCGGCATCGCGCGTCATTTTCATCGAATAGGTGTTAAGTATGTCGTAATCGAAAAAGCCGGTAAAAATATCATCCAGGCAATAGCGCAGAATATTATCCAATAGGATCATCGGTCGACGCCGATGAGGAGATTCAGCTGGCAAATTAATAAAGCGCGGCACCTTATCGGAGGGGATTTCAAGCAGGGCGTAACGCAGCGTTTTCCCTTGAATGATCTCTACCGCCAAATAGGTGTAATCATCTTTCAGGAACCGCACTAAATTGGTATCGTGCTGGATAAGAATCGGCGTTATATGTTGGCACAGCTGTTGTTTGAAGTATTGCCGCAACCAGTCTTGTTGGCGAGGGGAAAGTTGGCGTTCGTTGATGAGGAAGATCTGGTTACGTGCCATCTCCAGCAGTAGATCATTGTAAAGGTTATCAAATTCCTGCTCTGCGTTAAGCACTTTTGCCTGGATGCAATTGAGCAAATGGCGTGAGGCGCCTCGAGTGCCCTGTTCTTCACTTATCAGAATACGCCGTTTCAGCTCCGCGAAACGAACTTTATAAAACTCATCTAGATTATTGGAATAAATGCCTAGAAATCGCATGCGTTCTATCAACGGATTGCTTTTATCGGCAGCTTCCTGCAACACCCGTTCGTTGAAAGACAACCAGCTTAATTCTTTCTCTATATAGAGCTTTTTCTGACCCATTTCCACTCCATTGATCTGTTCAGGAAGGGAAAATCCTGCGCTAAGCTATTATCGTCTCTCGTGCGACAAAATCCAACATAACCCACAAACCACGGATTGTTATCTTATTTTCAGGCAACATAAGCTTTTCCATTGTTTTGACCGCTCTTCTGGTCGCTGGCTAATCGATGTCTATGAGCCCAAAAAGGATTTCTCACATCCGCGCCGCAGCATCGCGTCGTGTCATCGGATGCCGATTTTCATCCACAATGTCACTCTGGATGCCGGCGCGTCTGGGAGGCTTTGCCATGCCGACTCTGCAAGGATGTTAACCGTGTTTAGCCTGCGCGATGCGCATCCGCGCGACCGCCCGACGATACCAGACATGACCCCAGACAGGCATGCTCGCGGCAAGTTCGACACTGTCAGCGCGCAGCGATAGGTTTACCGTGGTGGCAACCCACGGTGGCGCGGCACCGCCAAACTCCGCTGATGGCGACCTGGCGCCGCGGGAGCGCTCATTGCGTGCCGGTTCTGACCGAAAAAATCTAGTATCCCAGTTATTCAGCGCTGACGTGGGTACGGCAGTCCAGGCCGGCCGGCGACAATTTTGCCGCGAGAAATTCGGCCTGGTGCCGTCGGTTGGTGGAACGCTGAAAGTCGCTTTTGCCAGGCCGTTTGCTACTCATGGCGCTGGCCGCTGCCATGTATAGCGTTTAGTTCATGTCTGCCAGGCTGCGCCGCTGGATAAATGGAGATTGGGGCGTAGTGCCGAGCGTGATCATCGGCGTCATCACCGACCTGTGGCTCGCGCCGCATTTGGCCGGGAGTGCTCGGCAGCATTATGCTGTTACCGGTGTCGTTGCCGCTGCTCGTGCTTGCCATGGCCACCTAGCCGGCTGCCGCGCGTTGACAATAGCGTGTTCTAGGGGGCTGCTCGCGCCACTTAGTGGCCAGTCTCTGCAGCTGCTGCGGACACAGCCCTCTACTTCTACTGTTCTACTTTACTGTCCGTTTTGAACCAATCAGCCCACCTGTCATGCTTTTGGATGAGCGCATTGGTGTGCAACGACCGCCTGTATCGACGCCGATGTGCTGGTGGTATAGCGCCGAAGCGGCGCGCGGCTTTGCGGCTATCTAGCGGGTATCGTGAGGAGGCAAGCAGCCGTTGACCGCCGCTTCGATGTTTGCTGTGCTGGAACAGCAGCGAAATGTGGTGCGCGCGCGACGGGCGCAGCGGCAATCGCTGCCACTGCATCGGCAAGGTGTGCCCAGTAAGTGGCGCAAAATGAACGGCAAACGGCCTATGAGGCATTAAGCGAATAACTGGCCGCGCTATCGAACGGAAGTGGGGCGGTGCAACCGGTGCTAGCCGATGCGCAGGGATAGCACCAGGGTGATCTAGCTAAGCGATATCGATAAAGCCTTTGGTATCCAAATGCGATGAGCCAAAAACTGCGGCATCTGGCCACGCAGACCTGTCGTTTCGTTAGCCTACATGACACCGTGTGAGAGGGCGACTGGGTCTTTGCGGCAATGCCGGCACACTGCTGCTGGTGATAACTGCTGTTGGTGATCGTCATGCCCCTTGGAGTTGTGGCGGCCATTTACTTGCATGAATATACGGCTCGACACTGGCTGACCCGACTCCGTATCGTGGCGAGCCACTTGGCCGGCGTGCCGTCAATTGTCTATGGTATTTTGGTCTGGGGTTTTTATCCATACGAACTTGCGGGATAAACTCTTTTATGCCGACACCTTGCCGTCACCGACCTTCGGCACTCCGGATTACTATGGTCCGTGCTAACGCTGGCGCTGCTGACCCTGCTGGCGGTGATTATCGCTACCGAGGAAGGACTGGAGAGCATCCCTTCCTCCCTGCGCACGAGACGCTGTCGCTCGGCGCGGCGTCGGCGATGATGACTGGGCTGATTCTGACAGTGGCGTACGCGGCAGAGGAAACCACGCTGCTGATGTTGGTAGGCGTCATCAAATCGGCACTGAAGCTTCCTCTGGACTGGACATTGCATTTTCTACCAAATGCACGATTGGCGTTTCAAAGCCAAGATGGCGATGCAGTGCAACCGATGGCTTCGCCACCGCGTTGCTGTTAATTGTCATCGTCGTGTTGTTGAATCTGGCCGCAATGGGCTTACGCCCCGGCTGTGTGAAAAGTATCGTGCGTTAACATTACGATAGGGAACAGGCTGTGATGTCCCGAGTCCTCCCTTTACTCTTTCACGGTGCGGTCGCCACACCAGAACAGAATACGCAGCCGGTGGCGCTGGAAACCGAACATCTGCGGGTACGCTATGGCACAACTTGTCCTCGACAATGTATCGCACCGCCGGCCGTTGCCAGCTGTTTTCATCGATCACCGCCTGGGCCCAGGCCGGCAGAACGCATGGGATATTCTCCCAGAAAGCCGCCGCCGATTAAATACGCGGATCGCATGTACCTCGGTCTGCTCAATAAGGGAAGCAGCGCTTTAACGTGAATGCGCATCGGCGTCAGCAGGTGATTCGCCAGCGATTCGCCCTCTGTCCGCGTCTGTTCTGGTCGATCTGGCTGAAGGGCAAAATCCTATGCACCAGTGAGTAACCGTTGGAATGTGGGCCGCTTGAGGTCAGTGCCCAGTTTTCCACGACGCCGCGAAAAGCCGGCGACGTCATAATCCTCACTGTGATACATGCCCGGCATTTCACGGCCGCGGTATCGACGTCCAGCTTGCTGGTGGCATGATAATCGAAAACAATGGCGCACGAATCACCAGGTCGTTAACGCACATTGCCCCTAAATCGATGCCGATGGTATCGTGGCGTTTTAACTCCATGACCAGACGCAGTTTGCAGAATCAGCTCGCGGCATTTCCGTGGCAGCGCGCACAGCGCACTATGAAGCCGGTCAGCCCGCCACTACTTCTTCTGGGCGCTTGGTCTGTTTACAACACCTTTAATACGGTCTACCACAACATCTGCGCCTTTGTAACCGAGAGAGAGGTTTTATCGGTTACTGCAAGATCTCCACGGAGATAACCTGTTGCTTGAAATGGGCGCAGCCAATTCTAACAGCGTGGGCAATCGCGAGAGCTGTTGCATTCGCGTCGGCATTTTGTTGACTATGGTCCCATAGGCTTGATCCCAATCAGGCAAATACGTATGGTGCGGCTCGAAAAGGGGTTATAATCTCGCGATTTTTTGGCCGTTCAGTGGCCCTAGGGGGAGATAACATGAAGGTCGTTGAGATTAAACACCCGCTGGTCAAACACAAGCTGGGATTGATGCGCGCTCACAATATCAGTACCAAGCGCTTTCGCGAATTGGCGTCAGAGGTGGGGAGCCTATTGACCTATGTCGCCACCGCCGATATGGAAACCGAAACGGTTACCATCGAAGGCTGGTGCGGACCGGTTGAAATTGACCAAATCAAAGGAAAGAAAATCACCGTCGTACCTATCCTCCGCGCCGGCCTCGGCATGATGGATGGTGTACTAGAAAATCTCCCCAGCGCGCGCATCAGCGTAGTCGGCGTCTACCGTGACGAAACGACGCTAATGCCCGTACCTTATTTTCATAAGCTGGTATCAAGTATCGACGAACGCATGGCGCTAGTAGTGGATCCGATGCTGGCGACTGGCGGCTCGATGATCGCCACCATCAATCTCTTGAAGAAGGCCGGCTGCCGTTGTATCAAAGTGTTGGTGCTGGTGGCGGCGCCAGAGGGCATTGCGGCGCTGGGAAAGGCACACCCTGACGTGGAGCTTTACTCTGCTGCTATTGATAAGGGACTCAACGAAAAAGGCTATATTATGCCGGGCCTGGGTGACGCAGGCGATAAAATATTTGGTACAAAATAATTTTGATTTGACACTGAATTTGAGGAAAGTCGCCATTACCCGTCGCGCCATCAGAGTGTCGGAATGCCCGCCGCTGATGAAAACCATCCCACTGAGTTTGCAGCACCTGTTCGCCATGTTTGGCACCACGGTGCTGGTGCCAATTTTATTTGCACCGCCCTGCTGTTTAATGGTATCGGCACCTTGTTGTACCTGTTATCTGCAAGGCTAAAATCCCCGCATATCTCGGCTCCAGCTTCGCCTTTATTTCGCCTGTACTGCTGTTGTCGCCGCTCGGCCATGAGTAGCGCGCTATTTGTCGTCAAGAAGGCGGGAAGCGGTTGGATCGACATCATTCCCCCTGCCGCGATTTGGGCAATAGTGGCGGTCATCGGCCTGGAGCTAGCTGGTGTCGCGGCCAATATGGCAAGTCTGTTGCCTGGCGTCGATGGACGCTACCGCCGTGGCCATATCCCTGGCCACCCTCGGCGTTACGGTGCTGGGGGTTTGTATTGCAGGTTTTGGCCATCATTCCGCGCTAGGTATCGTGGATTTTCGGCCGCCGCCCCTAGTTCGCGCTGCCGACATTTTACCACTCGCGCTTTGAATGGATAGCTATTCTGACTACCCTGCCGGCGGCGCTGGTGATGATAGCTGAACATGTGGGGCACTTAGTGATAGCCGTCAATATTGTGAGCGCGACTTATTGCGCAATCCTGGCCTGTGCCACTCGCTGTTCGCCAACGGCGCGTCAACCCTGCTTTCGGGCTTTTTGGGTCGACGCCGAACACCACTTACGGTGAAAATATCGGTGTCATGGCGATAGCCCGCGTTTACAGCATCTGGGTCATTGGCAGGGCGGCGTCCAGACGGTGCCGCTACCGGTGATGGGCGGAGTGTCGTTGCTATTGTACGGCGTCATCGCCGCCTCTGGCGCTCGGGTGCTAATCGAATTGAAGGTCAATTATAACAAAGTGCAAAACCTGCTTCTGATCTCGGTTATCCTGGTTATCGACGTCAGCGGCGCCAAAATCCATCTGGGCGCCGTCGAGTGGAAAGGTATGGCGCCTAGCAACGGTGGTTGGTATCGCGCTTAGCCTGATATTTCGCGTTATTACGCCGCTGCTCGGCGAAGAGAAAATCCTCGAACCCGATGAAGGAACGCCATACTGACGGCCGCGCCGTCCTCGCGGTGCGGTAAAGTTATGGTAAACTGGCAAAGTTCTTTACCAGAACGCAAGAGGTACATCTGAATACGCCGACGCAGCTTTCTTTGACCGCTCTATCTACCCGATGGAAACCTTCGCCAGCTTTTATCCTGGCGAAAATGGCGCACTGCTGGCGGCGCTACAGGAAATGCTGTCCCATGAACACAGCAGTTACCTCTTTTGGTCATGCAAGGGGAGCAGCCGCAGCCATTTATTGCGCGCCGCCTGCGCGGCGCTGTCGGCGCGCACTCAGGCGGTAGGCTATGCGCCGCTGGATAAACGCACCTGGTTCGTTCCTGAAGTGCTGGAAGGAATGAAGCAATTAGCGCTGATGACCATCGATAATATCGAGTGTATCGTCGGCGATCCATCGTGGGAAATAACAATTTTCAATCTCTATAATCGCATTCAGGAAACCGGGCGCACCCGACTCATCATTAGCGGCAATTGCCCGCCACGTCAATTAAATCTTAACCTACCTGACCTGGCCTCTCGTTTGGACTGGTGGCAGATTTATCGTTTGCAGTCGCTATCTGATGAAGAGAAGGGCGCGGTCCTGCAACTGCGGGCGAACCTGCGTGGATTTAAGTTGCCGGAAGATGTCAGCCGCTTTTGTTAAAACGATTGGAAAGAGATATGCGAACGCTGTCGGCGACGCTAGATCAGTTGGATCATGCGTCCATCTGTGCGCAGCGCAAACTGACCATTCCGTTCGTCAAGGCCATTTTGAATCTCTGAGGCTTTGATGTGCTTTAACCCTGAACACCGCCTATTCTGGTCGTCAGTATGGTACGCCATGCAAGTGTTCCGCAGTGGCGCGCGGTTTAGGGGCGCGCGCCTTTCTCATACTGCGCGAAGCGTAGCTGCAACTGCCCAATCTGATCGATACGTGCGTCATAATGCGCCTGCTGTAAGCTGCTAAATTTAACCCGGCTACTGGCCTCGCTTACATGTCCGCACCGTTTGATCCAACTGCCCCGTTAACCCAGCCGTTCGGCGTGCGCTGTCAGCTCCTGATCCCCTAGGCCCTATCAGGCGCATGCCTGTGTCAGAAGACCCCAGCCATTGGTGTTGTCAGGGTGAGAAAGGTGTAGCGATTGGGGAACCGTATAACATCGCTGTAGCGATACCATTCGACATAGGAGTTGGCGAGGTTGAGCAGCAACACCGGCTTGGCATCGCGCCCATTGCCACCCAGCGCCTCAAGTCGGTTGGTGGCCTATCCCATCTGTTTTAGCGCCAGATCGATATCAGTCATCAAATCTGCCAGCCAGATGTTGGACGGTTGCCAGGTTAACAAGGGTTGCAGCGTATGTTTGGCGTCGTCATATTTTTGGATAGAACAAAACGCCTGCCCGTACTGCGCAGCTAATGATGTATGATCTAATAGCGGATCGTTGATAATCGTGGCGCTGAGGCACAGTAGGTGCACGAAGCAGTCCCCCATTTTTGCCCAGGGTGTTGCCGATAGCGGTACCCATATCCAGCAGATTGTCCTGGATTTCATTGGTCTGCGTCTGGAGTGTGCCGACGAACGCGGTCAGCAACAGCGCGATAAGGCTTTTTCAACCGAGTAACCAGAGTTAACCCATGTTTCCGACGGCGGCCGGCCGTCATCCTACACTGCAGATTGCATATCAGACGCTTTTCAAATAGGCCAACACGATATCATGGTGATTGCTGGTTTTGAAATCATCGAACACTTTTTCGATGGTGCCATCGACACCCACCAGGAAACTGATGCGGTGAATACCATCATAGGTTTTGCCCATAAAGCTCTTCTCGCCCCAGACGCCGAACTGGCCGGCGACCTGATGCTCTTCATCGGAGAGCAAAGTGAAATTCAGCAGCTCTTTTTCGGCGAAGCGGGATAGTTTCTCAGGTTTGTCGGTACTAATGCCAAGGACTTCCACTCCGGCCCTTTTCAGGTCGTCCATGTTATCGCGCAACCTGCACGCTTGTACGGTACAGCCTGGCGTCATCGCTTTGGGATAAAAGTAGACCAATACTCTTTGCCCCTGGAAGTCAGTAAGGTTGATGAGTTCACCGTCCTGATCGGGTAGGCTAAATTGTGGTGCTGTATCACCGGCTTTCAGTGGGGTCATTACAATACTCCGTCTCTTTCCTGATGCTGTGGATGATTGATAACTCTAATACTGCCCTGCGCATGCAGTTCTGTACAGAGTTGATGAAACCCCTGTTCAATCAGCACAACCTGACCCCAGACCGACCGTGTGCGATCATCGAGAGTATCAGCCGAGGCGGTGATTGCGGGCTCACCGATTGCGCTTTCGACGCCAGCTCCGCCAATGTCATCTGATGGCTATTAAACAAATCGGTATAGCGCTCAATGATGTGAGGAAAGTCACCCATTTCCACCGTGACCCACACCGTCTTCGGCGTCGCCGGTTTCTCCTGGGCGTTGGTACGCTTCATGGTAATCAATAAATCCAGCTCGGCCCCTTTCAGCGGCAGAGTAGATTCAATTTGCCGGAAAGTAGCATAGTAAAGATAAATTCTTCGCCCAGTATGGCGAGTTGGCTATCTTCAATATTACAGCCGCAGCGGATGACATGGTGGGTAATAGAACAATGCCAGGCCGGTCTGTGCCCAAGAGTGGTGATAATCAGATAATGTTGCTGTAACGGCGGCAAATGGCGCTTCCTGTCCGGCGGGTTGTGATTTACTGTGATTTCAAAGTACTATTAATAATCTGTTGGTGAGGGGATGGTTAATGTTTACGGGAAGCATAGTTGCACTGGTTACTCCGATGGACGAAAAAGGCGCCATCGACCGGGTCAGTCTAAAAAAAATAATCGATTATCACGTCGCCAGCGGCACAGCAGCCATCGTGGCCGTGGGAACGACCGGCGAAACGTCTACCCTAACGCATGAAGAGCGTGGCGATGTGGTGATGTGGACCCTTGAGCTTAGCGACGGGCGCGTGCCCGTTATCGCGGGCACAGGTGCCAACTCTACCTCCGAGGCGCTGTCGTTGACTCGCCGCTTCAACGACAGCGGCATCGCGGGATGCCTTAGTGTTACGCCATACTACAACCGTCCGAATCAGGAAGGGTTGTTCCAACACTTTAGAGCTATTGCCGAAAGCAGCGATTTGCCGCAGATCCTGTACAATGTGCCGGTGCGCACCGGCTGCGATATGCTGCCACCGACCGTCGCCCGACTGGCGGAAATCAAAAATATTATCGGTATTAAGGAAGCGACTGGGAATTTAAGCCGCGTTAGCCAGATCCAAGAGCTGGTCAATGCCGATTTCCTTTTGCTAAGCGGCGACGACGCCAGCGCATTGGACTTCATGCAACTCGGCGGCAATGGGGTGATTTCTGTGACGGCGAACATAGCTGCGAAGGAAATGGCGCAGATTTGCACGCTGGCAGCCGACGGCAATTACGCCGCTGCTCGCCGTCTGAATCAGTGCCTGATGCCGCTGCATCAGAAATTATTCTTTGAACCCAGCCCCATACCGGTTAAATGGGCTTGTAAGGCATTGGGATTAATAGCGACTGATACCCTGCGTCTGCCGATGACGCCCTTGACCAAGGCGGGCAGCTGTGTGATGAGGCAGGCGTTAACGGATGCGGGTTTGCTGTAATTCTTAGGGAGATTTAATGGCTTATTCGATGCAAAAGTCGTGGGTAACGAAAGGGGTAGGCGTCACGCTTATTGTACTGCTCGCGGCCTGTACCGGCGATAAGCGCTATAAACGTCAGGTAAACGGCAATGAAGAATACCTAAAAACACCGCCGTTGCACGCACTGTTCAGTCCTTCCAACATGATTTTGCCTCTGCAGAACGGCGACTATGAGATTCCCGCCATCACGCGAAACGGCGCCGTGGGCAAAGGGCTGGACATCTACCCACCGCACAGCCACTGACGTTGCTGAACGGTTCTTGCTCGCAATATTCCGGCAATAACTCTGTTCTCCAGTTGGAAAAAGCAAGGGCGATCTCATCGCCCCACGTCAGGACGCGCAGCAGAGGTTGAATATCGATTGGATCCTCTAGAGGCGGACGAAGACGAACGGCACAACGGCTGTACCAGAAAGCTTGGCGACGCAGGACTATCGGACTTCGCTGCAGGTAACCTCTCTTGGCTGCAGGTAAGCTCTCTTGGCTGCAGGTAAGCTCTCTTGGTCTGCGGCAGTAGGACAAGCTGGTGACTAACCCCGCGCTGATGCAGTGCTATACCGTGAGATGCCCAACGGCGTCGTGAACGGGCTTCAACAGCTTAACGACGAGCGCGCCAACCGTCTCTCATAGGGGTGAGACCGCCGTCTGATCGTGAAAAGCGGCGCTGACAAAAGCGGGCTGCCACTGCCGGTGGTGCGCTCCCGTACAATATCGTGTGGACCCATCTGCCGGCGGCGTTCTACGTATCGGCAGGACAGCAGCCGCCCACTCGGTATCATCTCAGTGATTTATGATACCCATGGCAGCGGCATCTGGAACGGATCTAGGCGCCAAAGATCCGGATTTACGCAATGGCGACTATAAACTGCACGCTACAGTTCATCAATCCTTACCTGTATTATAGCGTTATTTGCCACTGTTTGTCACTGGAGTATGCAAAGATGCAAAAGTTAGCTGAGTTGTATTTCGGCAAAGCGAAAACGATCTATACCACTGAGGATCCGGATTTTCTGATCCTGACTTTACGTAACGATACGTCAGCGCTGGAA
The DNA here is from genome assembly GCF_036327475.1 of Sodalis sp. (in: enterobacteria). Classification (NCBI taxonomy): domain Bacteria; kingdom Pseudomonadati; phylum Pseudomonadota; class Gammaproteobacteria; order Enterobacterales; family Bruguierivoracaceae; genus Sodalis; species Sodalis sp. (in: enterobacteria). Next base: position 153,152 of record NZ_CP132913.1, read on the forward strand.
GGTCAGCTTATCAAGCAATTCGAGCACAAGGGCATGATCAACAATAACAATTATTTCATCATGACCAAATTGGCCGAGGCCGGCATCTCAGCCTAGATCATGCACCTGCTTTCCGACAATGAAGTGCTGGTGAAAAGTGCCGGTGGTGCCACTGGAGTGCGTAGTGCGCAACCGCGCCGCCGGTTCGCTGATGAAGCCATTGGGGTGGAAGAAGGGCTAATCCGGTGGTGTTCGATCTGTTTTTGAAAAACAACACAATGCACGATTCGATGATAAACAGCTCCTATTGCACCACCTTCGGCTAGGTCAGTGAACACCACTTGACGTGCATTAAAGCAATTGACCTATCAGGGCAACGATGTGCTGTGCAAAATTTTTGATAATGCCATGCTCGTTCCGGTGGACTTCAAGCTGGAATTCGGCTCATTCAACGGCGAAATTGTGCTGAGGGATGAGTGCCCATGGACGGCAAAAACACGCAAAAGTCATCGAAGCCTAGAACTAACCGCGCAATCGTTTACTTGGCGCAGCGGCAGCCTGCCACTTGTCCGTTGTTATATACCTACCGTCCTCAATAAATTGGGATTACGATGCGTTGGCAAGACTGTCGCAGTATCCGGTCTCGGTAGCGGGCTCAGGCTACCGATTTGTGGTAAAGGCAGCATACCATACTGCTGGTTGTGGTGGCGGGCTATTATGGCGTCGGATCTCACACCGCGCTTACCGGCGACCAGTTAAGTTCACTGTGGCTATACCGAAGATATCTGGCAGCAGATTTTCCAGCAGATGTGCAAGTCTATCAACCGCCGAAGCTTGTGATGTACTACGGCGCGACGCGTACCGGCTACAATGCCGGCCAGTCGGTAATGGGGTTGTTTTATTGTCCGACGGACGTATGGTGTATATCGACTTATCGTTTTATGAGGATATAAAATAAGCTCGGCGCCGGCGGTAATTTCGCCCAGGGTGATGTTGTTGCTCACGCAGTAGGGCAACGCGTCCAAAATGCTCGTCATAGAAAGTCAGGTACGGCAACTTCAACATGGCGCGCTGGCCAAACCGTGAATCAGCTGTCGGTAAAGCTGGGGCGCAGGCGGACTATTTCGCCGGCGTATGGGGCCATAGCATGCAGCAGTGATAGATTCTAGATGAACAAGATCCCCAGGAGGCGCTGAATACCGAACAGGCTATCGGCGACGACCATTTGCAGCAGCACGGACAAGGAGGGTCATGCAGGACAGTTTTACCCATGGCACCTCCCAGCAGCGTTATAGTTGGTTTAAACGCGGATTCGACAGCGGTGATATCAAGCAGTGTGATACCTTCGCCAATCGCTAACTTACTTGCTCAGGGACAGCGTATGAATTTTTCCGATCCGACGCTGCTGATCCTGCTTGGTCTGGCGGCGATCGGTATTATTAGCCACAATAGCACCGTGACGGTGGCGATCCTGGTGTTATTAATTATTCGCCTTACGCCGATGGAACAGTATTTCTCATGGGTGGAAAGCAGGGATTGACCATCGGTATTATTATTCTCACTATTGGCGTACTGGTGCCCGTCGCTAGCGGCACGCTGTCCGCGTCTACCGTACTGCACTCCTTTCTGCACTGGAAATCGCTGCTGGCGATCATGATCGGTGTGGTAGTGTCCTGGCTGGGCGGTCGCGGCGTCTCATTGATGTCCAGCCAGCCCTCCGTGGTCGCCGGGTTGTTAGTGGGCACAGTGCTCGGGGTCGCGCTGTTTTGCGGCGTGCCTGTTGGGCCACTGATAGCTGCGGGGCTGCTGTCTTTGCTTGTGGGCAAAACCTGAGGTAACGGCGTCGCAGCGTGCTGGCGTGCGGCGTTTGCTGGTCATAAGCGGCGAGTCCGGCTGGTGCTCTCAGCAGGCGGCGGCGCTCTGCGATGTCCCAGCAGGTGATTGGCTGTTGGTGGTGAGCAAAGTGAACGCAGTGTCGGCTGCTGCCCGACGGCACTGAAGACCCTGCTCGGTCGCGAGTTTTTGTGTGGTATTCGACGCCCGCCAGGCACTGTCGGTGGATGCGCTGGCGGTGCTGGCCGGTACATTGGTGGCCGGCAGTTGGCTGCTGCTGGTGCCGCCATGGTCGATCTGGCCTCGCGTGCCCGTCGGCGATTCACTGCGTTGGAGTGAACAGTCGCAGCCGATTTCCACCCGTCTTTTACCCACTATTTTCGCGCTTCGCTGTTAGCGGACTCGGTAGGTGGCGCTGCTGTGCCAGAACTGCGCGCCGCAGCTCACGCCGCTTCCAACCGGCCGTGGCAGGCGCCCGTCCGCGACCGGCCACTGCCGATCAGCGCCGGCTACTACACCGGTTCAGGCAGAGCCCAGCATTAATTGCGTAGCGCGGACGCGGCAAATCGGCGCTGGCTGGGATGTTCGTTCATAAACTAGCCGATGCCTGCTGTATAACCTGCTCTCGCCAAAGCTGACGTGGACGCTCTGCGGCGTTACGCGAGGCAGACGCCCCTTGCCTTCGATGCGCTGTTGGCCCGCTGCCGAGATGGGGAAAGGCGCGCTGACAGCCGGTAAACGAGGCCGCCGCGCCGCCACTGCCGACGCTGCGCCTGTAGCTAACGCAGTTGCTATCGGATGAGGCGCTGGCGATGCATTTGGGATTCAGCAGGAAAAGTGCTGCGGTAATGCTGGCGACAGCGTGCGCTTAACGCGACATTGGCGATTTTTAGCCAAAAGTCGGCGCAATAAATAAAAGTTATTTCTTTTTCCAAGTCGTCTTCCTCGTCTCATTGTGCGTTGTTGTCCCAGTGCGGGCAACTCGGGACGATTTTCAGGTGGTTGGTCGCATCCAGCCGACGCAGTGCTTTTACGCCACCTATTAACATGCCTGCCAGAACTAATAACACCACCGCCAACAATTCGCTACCGATCTCATAGACTTACTCCTTATCGATATTATCAATGTAGCGCTGGAAGATATCGTCCAGCCGTGGCGCCAGCCATCTACTACCCGCCACGTCCTGGCCTTACCAGGCCTTCAGCAGCATGGCGCGGTCCGCCAGTAGCCAGTAGCTGTGTGCCATAGCTCCATCGCCACATCGACGCGATCGCACGCATAGGGGCGGTAGAAGCCGTAGAAGCCGTATCCGCCCAGATACTAGCCAAACAAGCGGGCGCAAAACAGCCGCCGGGCAAATACTCATCGAGCGTAAGCTGCAATTGTGCGTCTGGGCGCAGTAAATCGGGATAAAAGATATCCAGATCGGTACCGTAGTGGTGTCGGCGCCTCCGCGATCGGCTAAAGTAATCCAACAATGGCCACTGACTGTGAAATTTGCCATTCCAGATACGCAATTGGCGATCAAAGTCACGAAAACTGGCTGGCCGGGGCGCAAGGAGAACCTCGCTTATGTCACCGTTTGCTGCAATCGTGCAAAGCCGTCGCAGCAAGCGGGATAAAATGCCGATCGGTGAGGCCTGTCACCATCAGAGTGTCCATCATAGGACCAATTGTTCTATGATGCGCTGGTATATTCGGCTTAACAGCTGTAAATCGGCGGTGCTTACATGCTCATTGGCCTTATGGATGGTGGCGTTAACCGGGCCGAGCTCCACCACCTGCGCGCTCATGCGTGCAATGAACCGACCATCGGAGGTGCCACCGGTAGTTTCCAGACGCGGCGTTAACTTCTGATAGTGCTCCACCGCGCGCACCGCCGCGTCCACCAGCTCGCCGCGCGCTGTCAGGAACGGCTGGCCGGATAGCGACCAGTCAATGCGATAGCGCAGCCCATGTTGCTGCATTAATGCTTCTACCCTCTGACGAAGGGTGGTGTCAGAAAGCTCGGTACCGAAACGAAAATTGAATTGCACCTGAAGTTCGCCGGGAATGACATTGCTGCTGCCGGTCCCGGCACGAATATTGGCGATTTGCATCGTCGTGGGCGGGAAGAATTCATTGCCCTCGTCCCAGCGGGTTGTCACCAGTTTCTTCAGCGCGTCCATGGCGCGATGCACGGGATTCTCCGCCAGATGCGGATAGGCGACATGTCCCTGCACGCCCTGCACCACCATATTCGCGGTGAGCGAGCCGCGGCGGCCGTTTTTGATGGTATCACCGACCTGACAGCTGCTGGACGGCTCGCCCACCAGGCAATAGTCCAGCCGCTCCTGACGGGCCATCAACGCTTCCACCACCTTGACTGTGCCGTTGCGCGCGTCGGCTTCCTCATCTGAAGTGATTAGAAACGCCAGCCGGCCCTGATGATGAGGATATTGAGCGACAAACCGTTCGGCGGCGACCACCATGGCGGCTAGCGACCCTTTCATGTCCGCCGCGCCGCGGCCGTAGAGCAGGTCGTCACGTAACGTCGGCTCGAACGGCGGATGATCCCAATATTGTGTCTCGCCTGTCGGTACCACATCGGTATGGCCGGCAAAGGCCAGGGTGTGGCCTTTGCCGCGCCAGGCCCAGATGTTAAGGGTGTCGCCGAACAGCATCGGTTCAATGGTGAAACCCAGCGCCCGCAGGCGCGCCGCTATGATTGCCTGGCAGCCGGCATCGTCAGGGCTTAAGGAGGGGCGTTTGATTAATTGCTGTGCGAGCTCCAATACGGGACAAGACATGTTAGACTTCGCTGGCGGTAACCTGCTAATAATCTTGCGAAGAGAACCCCAACAGCAGACGGCCATCCGCTTCAGCAGGGGCGCTCGATGATGGTCGATTGACTGAGCATTAGCGCTGGCGCACCGCGCGCGTTACCAGCCTCCGCACGCTGTTAGCCGATGAGTGTACGCCAGGTGGTGTCGCGGATGTTAAGCAACGCTTGCTAACCCAGGCGGCCGAATGAAGCGCTGCAAAAGGATGGCGTCAAGGCCATCGGCGTGGTAATCGTGAAAGCGGTAGGGCATCTGCCGTTCGTTGAGCCAGCAGCGGGCTTTTTACCGTATTGCGATTTTTGATGCCATACAGCATGGCGATGGGGTACTGTAAATCGTTGGACATATCTAAAGCTACCTTAAGCGGGAAAAGGGCGCCTGACGGCTCTCAGTAACGACCGACCAGAGTAACAAAGGTTCCATGATGAGGGAAAAAGAGCGCGGGATCCAGCGTTGTGGAACGCTTGTGCAGTGGGCTTCGTGGGAAGGTTGCCCCACACAGATGCCGCGGCCAGTTGACAGGATTACGACTGGACAGGTCGGCTGTTAAAGTTGGTCCTGGGCTGCCGCCAGTACGTCATGGCCGATGCCGCTATTATTAAAGGCTCTAGTTTCGTGTTCGATAAGGATGAGCGGCCAGCGATCGCGAGGGTCCTCAAAGTTTTCAGCCTGATGAACTGACGCGCCAAGTTCTTGTCGTCGTCGGGACCGGCGGCCATCTTGCTATCCTTTTCATGGGTCATGAAATAGTTCTCGATCTTCTCAACCACTTTAATGTCTGTTGTTGGGTGGAGACAACTGGCAATTACCCCTGCGCCATAAAGACGTCTCGATCCTTCATCGGGGAAACGAGGTGCGAGGTGGCAAATAGATAAACATCCATGCTATGGCGCCAATCAGCAGTGTTGAAGCAGCAGCCAGCGGATTAGCACGCTTGTATTGCGCCGGCTACGCTGCGTTTACAGCGCAAGGCACTTGGTTGAAACAGCAGTTGAACAAGCCGAAAAGTCGCGTCGGCCATGTGCTGAGCGGCTGGTTGGGGCTCAGCACATGGCGCACAAGGCTGGCATCAGGATCATCGCCACCGATACCCGGCATCGCCATCGCGCCGCCACGATAGTCACGGAAAATTGGTGATAAATGGCGCCGGTGATGCCGTCGAAAAACACCATCGGCACAAACACTGCCGAAAGCATCATTGCAATGCCTACCAATACGTCTTAGATCTGGCCCGTGGATTTGTATGTCTCACCCGTTCGACGTCCTACACCACGACAACCGCATCGTCCACCTAAAGACCGATAGCCAGCACAATGGCGAATATAGTGGGGTATTAATGCTAAAATTAAACAAATAAAGCACTGCAAAAGGTGCCCAACAGCACCACAAAGACGGCGATAGTAGAGATAAGCGTGGCGAGCAAGTTCCGCAAAACAGGCACATCACCATAGGAGGTTTTCGCCTCCAGACCGCAGAACAACTCCAGCTCCGCGATTTTCTTTTTCACCACCAGATTGGTCCTAGTTCCACCGTCGCGATATCGCTCAGGGTGATATACGAACAGTTCTGATTGACAGGCAGTATAATGGGCGCGGAATTGAACCTGCGTTTCAAGCTGCGCTTGGGCATAGTGACGTTGGGGGTTTGATCGGGGTTGAGCCAGTAGGCATCGATACTGCTGGCCATCGGTCGAGATGAAAGCCTCCATCATCAAATTGGCGTCGCCGGTTTTGCTTGCCTGTCACGCCATGGCTTTGTAGCGCGCCTGTGGCAAGTGGCGCTGTTCGGCCTGCAGCTGATTTGTACCTGCTGCATGGCTTCATTGGGATCGGTGCCCGCCAAAGGTCAGTGTGGTGGCGCGACCAGTATTGGTACTTTCGAGGATATATACAACAGATTATCGAGACCGATGATATGGGTAACGGTATTTCCAGCATGTGTATGGAGGCGCCTGTATAATTGGACGAAATACGGATCGTTAGTGGCATCGGCCGAGGATATTGCTCAATCGGCAGCAATATGATAGCCATCACTCCAGTCAGGCAAATAATTGCCAGCACCCAGCAAAATGGAGTGATAAATAACAATATCCAGTCATAACCTCAAGGCAATGGCTTATCGGGTCAAGTGGATATTGCAAAAACTGATCCCTTGGACTAGCCTGACGTCACGGGGCTGGATTAGGTTATGATTGTTTACGCTAGCTATTCTCCTGAAAGCACCATCGAAAAGGTTATGTCTTTTAAGATTAAACGCATTAAAACTTGGTTTGTTCTACGCGAAATTATCTACGATCTGATGAAAAAGACGGCAGCAGCAGCCAGCATCAGATACGAGAAGTGTACGATCGCGGTAACAGTGCAATAATATTTCTTTATCACCGCGGGAAACAGCGTGGTATTAATCAGCCAGTTCCGCATGCTGACGCATATCAATGGTAATGCCAACGGTATGTTGATTTAAACCTGTGCAGGCCTGTTGGGCGATAACTCTCCAGAGGAGAGTATCAGGCGCGAAGCGATGGAGAAGACCGGCTTTGTTGTGGACGAAGTGGAAAACTGTTTTCGGCCTATATGCCCCAAGGCGGCGTGACCGAGCTGGTGCATTTCTTTCCTGTCGAACATGACAATACTTCGCGCCGCAGCGCCGGCGGCGGAGTTGAGGATGAGGTTATCGAAATGCCTTTCCCGCAAACGTTGCCGATAGTGAGTGATAGACGCATCTGCGACGGCAAAATGATTATGTTTGATTATGTTATTGTAGCAGGCCTAGCTTCACGGCTGCTTGATGGCGGCCGAACAACAGTCACGCGAAAAAACGCGCGGCGGGCGTAGGAGGGAGGGAATCCGGCGGCTGGCTAGTGCATTTCACGATAGCGCCGACCATCGCCGTCCTACCATTGCTGGCTGCGATGTATGGAGGGTTGTCTCCCGCCAGGTTCACCGTGTTAACCGCCGCGCCATTTTGCGCCAGCGGACCAATCACGCAGAATAATTGGCTGCTGCACCGCCAGATACAGCACGATATCGCCCTGAGCGTTGCGTAACGCGGCGTCTATCGCCGGATGAGCTAGGATATTACGATGCAGCTACTGATTTTTCTTGCTTATTGCTATCATTAACATAATCATCCCGTTCCGGTCTTGGCGCTTAACGTCGGCGTGGGCGTCCCTAAGCAGCAATGCGCCTGCCCACTTTATCGTGTCTGGCAGCGTACATCAGCGACAATATGCCATACATATCGACGCAAGTGACGTCAATATCTTTTCGGCAAGGTAGCTATCGTGTCGGCACCGTTGAAATCCGTGGCTAACCACAGCGCGGTGAGATGATGAGCATCCGGCGCGTCGATCGTCGAGTTATTGCGCAGCCAGGCGTTAACGCAGGGGATACTCTACTTGTTCGGCAGCTTTCGACAGGGTAAGGAGGGAGGGAAGTGGAGCAGGTGGGGATGCCGTGTGCCGATGTATCTGGCACGATAGCGCGAGGCTCCAACGAGCGGCGGGTGACCAGAAAACAGCCGCGTTTCCTTAAGGGGTGCATTTCGGCAGTTCGGCAGTTGTTTCATACACGAAATGGAAGGCTTGAGCTAGTCCTTACGCAGGCCGGGTGGAGTGGGATAAGGATAGGGCGATCTCGAGCTTGCGCAGGCTGTCTGCCTGGCTAACGCTGAGCGATGAGACCATTTTGGCGCTCTGGTGAAGAGCGATCCGAGGACTAAATGCCGGGAAGGGGTTGCGTTGGTTCAGTAGCAACAGTCCAACGAATGCGATCGGCATCGGGCGCGATGGCGCGAATCCCTACACCAAAGTATTGGGGGTGAGAGGTTTGGCGGCACAGTGGGACGGGAGCAGTGGGCGCAGATAATGCGCCCCAATATGGCGACGATAGGAGGTAATTTATTCGACATAATTCCTCCTATTACATCCCCTGTTATTGCATGATGAAATATCTCAGGAGCATGAACATCACGGCGCTCTATCCCGGTTTTCTAATGAATTAACTTTTTCTGATGGCGGTCAACGACTTCTTCGGCAAAAATAATCACGATGGCGCGAAATGAATCGTGCGTGAAATAAGCGTGCAATATCACGAAGATTTATTATTATTCCTTGATCAAGGTGTACCAACGTGAATAGTCAGTTAGGGTGCAGTGAGCGCTGTGCGCAATAGACTCACTCGTGACAACGGGCGGGTTTATTCTCCCAGATTAGACAACAGAAAATAATTATGGCTCGGCGTTAGCAATGCAGGCCGAAAGCAGCGAAGGTATAATGGCGCGCTGTATGATGCTGTGGTAAACCTTCGTTTCCGGCCATACGGAGACGTCACCGTGCACTAACAGATTGTAGCGTGTGCGGGCTCTGCGCCGAGGGCGGGCATTGCCCCCACAACACCTCAGCGGCGGGCTTAACAGAAGGACGCCGCCGCGTCAGCAGCATATCACTCGAACAGTGCCGCAATACGCGGATACAGCATTGTTGTACCGCCTTGGTATGACCCCTTTCCACTACTAACGACAAAGCGCTCATTCCACTGATATTGCGCAAGTTTATCGCGATGACGGGATGGATTAACAGTTCTATCGCGGCGTGAGGGTTGCCCTGCGCCGCACGCATTATCGGCGTAAAGCTCAACTGATCCACGCGGTTTATATTAATATCATTATGATTCAGCAATATCTGTACTGTCATCGCGTTGCTGCTCCTGTCTCGGCGGTTGACGTTAACGCCAGGCGCGCGGACCATATTGACGACGTAAGGGTGGTATCTCTTTCGATCGCCTGCATCAACGCAGTTTCGCCTAATCCAATCAGAACGGTTCATTGACGTTGATGTTGGGCAATTTCAACAAGTGGAGGGTAAGGTCGCGCTTCTTACTGGACAGCGCCAGCGTCATGGCAAAATACCTTTCGGTTATGCTGGTTATAGTCAATTCCGAAAGTATTGAACAGCAGTTTCACGCAGCGGCGATGATTATTGCGTGTTGCCACATGCCGCTGCGCATTGGCGTTGCGGCCGGGCGCGAAGGTGATAGCGCGTACGATATTAGCTTCGCCGTTTTCAGCGACTATCATCAGCACCATCGTGCTCTGCTGGTTAGTGAAATTATTAATAGGCGTGCATAAGTTGGTGTCGGAGAGATTGATTTGGATGCCCTTAGCCTAGAGCAGCGTTTGTAAGATCGCAGGATAATCGTCACTTGCGGCCCACAGCAGGGCGCTAGGTCCATGGTCCAGCTGGTTCAACCAATCCGTCGTACCGCCAGCAGGAGTCGAACCGCTTCGGTGTCGTGGCGCATTACCGCCATCACCAACGGAGTTAGCCTTTCGTTGTCGCTGCTATTGGCCTAGCCCGCGCAGACGCCAGATGCGGTAGATGCTGCCGATGGCCGCGCGTCAACATGGCTAATCACATTGCAAAGCGTAAGTAGAGCCGGCTGCAATTGACACGTGACCCCCATAAGTCGCGCCGACCCGTTCAATGTATTCCGGTCATTCAAACCCGGGATCTGGGCTGCACAAGGTTGCGATGCCGAGCGCGGCAAACGCCAGCGGCGTTAATTGCCGCGCGCGAATACCGCGCCACTCTGTTTAAGCGTCAACGCAGACAGTTGTTCGCAGGTCGTGACTTTCATCGCGCGACGGATGGCAAGTTAAGCCGCCACGTCCAAGTGCAGAGTCGAAATACAGGCTGATCGCTAATGTCTCGCCAACAAAACTAGCGCCAGCGAAAGCGCATCTAAGGCGTATGGCAACAGCGCATTGGCCGTCTCGCCGCGGCTCAGGAGGCTGATACAGTCGTTGAAGGAAACCAGCGACCGCAGGAAGTCCAGCGCCTGTTTGCGAAAGGTAACATTATAGCCTTGTTGATACAGATGGATGCTGGATGCGTCTGGTGGTGAGTAGCCAAGGTCATCGCCAGTGCTTTTAGCGGTGCGCCAGACTGCTTAGCCTTCTTGCTGCTTGTGCATTTTTAAATCATAACGTTTGTAATGATAGCAGTACGGCGCGGGAAACAGATTGTGATAGCGACTAGCGGTCCTCGCGGCTTAAGAGATACCCGCCCTCCTGAAGCTTCAGGGCATAAATTCGCCCCTTCTTATCTGATGACGCGTAAGCAATAGTTCCACACCAGGTAGGAGTTCTAGTACTAAATCTACGACTGATTGCCTGCTATGCGTAGGCTGCTTAGCTCAAAAGCGGAAAGCGTGGCAACCGGTGAGCACTCTACCCGCGCGAAGGTGACCTGTGCAATAAAATTCCTCTTCACCTCGTTTATCTGGAAAGGTATGGCTCAAGATCAAGAGATCAGCAGTAGTATAATGGCAGGCTAGTTCAACATTTTGTTCTTCAAAACACCCGTCGATATCGGGTAAATTCGGTTCTTTCAGCGGCAGGCAGGAACAGTGATAGGGGACTGGGTATTGACTTCCGTATCGGTCTGTAATGCCGCCGCCGCGTCGGTGTGGATCAGCGAGACAGCGGTGAACAATAGCGTCTTACGATAGCTGACGGCGGCTATGCCTGGCGTCCAGTGCCATGCTAAATTGACGTACGGGTTGGCTGCACTCGGTATCCACATCGAGGATAAAGTGTTACGGTGCGCATACGTAGCTCCTCTTCCGGGTAAGCGGCATCGGGAAAGTGACATAGCGCAGCAGGGCAGGGAGCTGAAAAATTTCCAGATATTCCGGCGCGGCAGTGCGTTTTTCTCCAGCAGCACTAGCGCGAATCCGAGACGACGTCTTCATCCACTGAGAGGGCATGAGGCGTGCTGTGCTGTGCCTCATCAGCACGCGCCATCTTCGCCAGCCTCAGCCCCGCATAGGCATACACGGGTAGGGCGCTTTGACGGCGTCGTAAGGCTAGTTCATCGGCCACCTCTTCCAGCAAATATTGACGCGCTGGGTAGTTTAACATACCGCCCTGGACGTCGTGTTTGTGTAGCAATTGATGCAGCTAGTGACACATTTGCCCAACTATGGCGGTATGCGGCACCAGGCCTCCGCCCGGCGTCGGCTAATGTGTCCGCCAGCAACGCCTCGAAAATTTGAAAGGACGCCCGTTAACGAGCTGTTAAACATCAGCTGTTAAACAGCTGATGTTGAGTGTCGTGGCTGAGCCACTCCCCGGGGTTAGCGCCATATAGGCCCGCGGGCCGCAGCAGTTCTTGTACCAGCTAAATGCGCCGGCCGGCGGACGAATTTCACCACCAGTTTCATCCGGTGAAGCGATAGCACCGCTTCGTCCTGCGGATCAAGCCGGCGATGCTGTAGCAGTAGAGTATAAATGGCCCGCGTTTGTGCCTCAAGTCGGGTGGACCTCATACCAATGAGCAGCGTTATGGCTGCGGAATCGGAACTCAGGACAGCAGGAGCCTGCCTGCCGCCAAAGAAGAACGGGGCGGACGATGTTCCTGGCGTGCTATCACCCAGCTGCGGTAAGATCGTGACGACATCTTCATCGCCTGCGCGCTTCAATTCTGGCGGTGTCGTCGTTGCCAGATGTGAGAGGTGCGCCATCCCAGGGCTGCTCCAACGTCAGCGTACTCACCAGCCAGAGCCCCGATCCTTTGCCAAGGATCAACCCCTTTGCTAATTTCGCCCTCCGCCGGTGGATCGCACCTGGTCACCTTCTGCACAACGGGGTATCGGTACCGGTTGTAGCTGTACTGAGAGAGGCGCCAGAATAAAAATATTCGCCATGGTTCTATGATGGCCGCTGTGATTTCGACGAGTAGCTTCAAATCATTATAGTAATGCCACATACATTCACGATGGTGGTCAATACTGGTTGGCATAAGCGATCTCTAGACTATTAACGCTAAAGCGCAATAAAGTGGTCGGTAAGCGTCAAATTAAGATGAAAGAGGTCTATCGTTTGTTGCAACTTATTTATTTTTCCACAGTATAATAAGCGACCTGCTCTGCTAGGTAGGCGCAGAAGTTTTTCCAAAGAGACTTAGAAATAATGAGTCAAATGTTAAAGTCAATGAGGGTTTGGATTGTGGTACCAAACGTACTGTTAGCTATAAGCTGTTATAGCTATTTTTATTATTTTTCTTCTCAAGTTTGTTATTATTATCGTCTGTTATGCTGTGTTTTGTTTTATTTCTTGCTCGGGTGTTGTCGTATAAAATGTTAATTCGTTCCGGCTGGTGATGGTTGAAGTATAGTTCATTCCTGTTATCGTATTGCATGGCTAATGGATAGTTGTTATCCACAGAAATAAAGGATGGACGCATGATTACCCGCTTTCCTAAGCGAAAGCTGCGCGCCAGCGATGCTCGCCTTTGGTGTAGGACACACGCCAGAGCAACCCGCGTTTTCCAGCCGGTCACACCGGGACCCGTATTACAATGTAGGGATGCGTCCCCGACCCGATTACCTTTGTCTCTCGCGCAAGCCGCCAAAGAGGGGATCTCAGTTGCGGTTAATGCTTGCTTACGCGCGGTAGCGTTGTCAACTGGCTTGATGAAAATAATTACACGCCGCTACAGAGTTGGCCATAAAATAGCCACCTTGCCGTGGTAGAGACTTTGTTGCGCCATAACGTAAGCCTTGCGGTTGTCACTCAGGATAAGAATGCCACCGAACACAACAAACTCCGGATGTTTGATTCATTACTTGCGGCTGACGGACAAGACCCCAGCCTTCACGGGTGACATGGCGAAACAGCACTACATATGGCGGTAAAATCGGGTAATTTATGCTATATTCAGAAGCTCATGGCCAAAGCACTGAAAACACTCTGTTGCATATGGTGACCCACACCGAGAATTGCGCGACAACGGCGCCGCCGAATAGCTGCCCGTCGGCAAACCGCCCAGTAGCGCGCAATGAGCTGTGTGCTGTGAAATGAGATAGGCGGTATGGGCTCTCTGGGCGAATGCGGTCCAAAACGCCGGGACCCGAGGGTTGTCGGTAAGGTAAGGCGAGGACTTATTTCAGCAGCAAACGCGCCTTGCTCAGCACATTATCAACGGTAAAGCCGAACACTTTAAACAACTCTGCCGCTGGCGCCGATTCACCGAAGGTGGTCATGCCGACAATCTGTCCGTTCAGACCAACGTACTTGTACCAATAATCGGCGATACCGGCCTCTATGGCGATACGCGCCGTCACCGCTTTCGGCAATACCGACTCGCGATAGGTCTCGTCCTGCAAATCAAAGACGTCGGTGGAGGGAAGTGATACCACGCGCACCTTGTGCCCTTCATCCTTCAATTTCTGATAAGCGGCCACCGCCAGCCCCACTTCCGAACCGGTGGCGATAAGGATCAGTTCCGGCTGCCCGTAGCAATCTTTCAGCACATAACCGCCACGGGCGATATCTGCCAGCTGCTGCGTCGTGCGATCCTGCTGTGCGAGATTCTGACGCGACAAAATAAGCGCGGTAGGACCGTCATGGCGCTCGATGGCTTTCTTCCAGGCAACCGCCGTTTCCACCTGATCGCAAGGGCGCCAGTTACTCATATTCGGCGTCATGCGCAGGTTGGCCAATTGCTCCACCGGCTGGTGGGTCGGACCGTCTTCACCTAGGCCAATGGAGTCGTGGGTATACACCATGATGTGACGCGTCTTCATCAGCGCCGCCATGCGTACTGCGTTACGGGCGTATTCGACGAACATCAAAAAGGTGGCGGTATAGGGCACGAAGCCGCCGTGATTGGCGATACCATTACCAATGGCCGTCATGCCGAATTCGCGTACGCCGTAATGAATATAGTTACCGGCGTGATCATCGGCGATAGAGGTGGATTTCGACCAAATGGTCAAATTGCTCGGCGTCAGATCCGCCGAACCGCCCAGAAATTCTGGCAGCATGGGGCCAAAGGCCTCCAGCGCATTCTGCGAGGCCTTACGGCTGGCGATCTTTGCCGGCTTGGCCTGGAGCTGCTCGATAATTTTCTGGCTTTCCGCCTGCCAGTTTGCTGGCAGTTCACCCTCCATTCGACGTTTGAACTCGCGCGCTAGCTCTGGGAAAGCGTTTTTATAGGCGGCGAATTTATCATTCCAGGCAGCTTCTTTTTGCTTGCCCGCCTCTTTTGCATCCCAACCTTTGTAGATTTCCGCTGGGATCACGAACGGCGGCTCGTTCCAGCCGAGCGCTTTGCGGGTAGCAGCGATTTCGTCGTCACCCAGAGGCGCGCCGTGGGCGCCGTGGGTGCCGGCTTTGGTGGGGGCACCGAAGGCGATAACCGTTTTACACATCAGTAGCGACGGCTTATCGGTGACGACGCGAGCGTTCTCGATGGCCGCTTTGATCGATTCACTATCGTGGCCGTCCAAGCCGCACACAACGTGCCAACCATAGGCTTCAAAACGGGCGGCTGTGTCATCGCTGAACCAGCCTTCGACGTCGCCGTCGATGGAGATGCCGTTATCATCGTAAAACGCCAGCAGTTTTCCCAGCTTCATGGTGCCGGCCAGCGAGCAGACCTCGTGGGAGATGCCTTCCATTATGCAGCCGTCGCCGAGGAAAACATAGGTATAGTGATCGATAATCTTATGGCTAGGGCGGTTGAACTGCGCTGCCAGCGTGCGTTCGCTAATCGCCAGCCCCACGGCGTTGGCGATGCCTTGGCCCAGCGGCCCGGTGGTGGTTTCCACGCCATCAGTGTAGCCGCATTCCGGATGCCCCGGCGTTTTAGAATACAGTTGCCGGAAGTTTTTCAATTCTTCCATCGGCAGATTATAGCCGGTAAGGTGTAACAGGCTGTAAAGCAGCATCGAACCATGCCCGTTGGAAAGAATAAAACGGTCACGGTCGGCCCATTTCGGATTGGACGGATTATGGTTCATGTAATAGCGCCATAGGACTTCGGCGATATCCGCCATGCCCATCGGCGCACCAGGGTGGCCAGAATTGGCTTTTTGCACAGCGTCCATGCTTAACACACGGATAGCGTTGGCCAGCGCTTTTCTTGATGTCATTAGATGCTCCAAAGGTTACAGTTTTGCTGCCAAAAGTTCTTCCGGGTTTGGTTTCAATTGCGAACTGGCGCGCCGGCTAATGAAAACCTTCTGAGGGAGACAGTTTACGCTCAACGCGCCTATTGCCTTTGCGCAGTTTTCCAGCATGGCGTGGAAATGTTCAGGTGGATCGCAGTCGACCAGAGCCAGAATCTGCTTCACTTTGCGGAAGCTGGCGCCAATGATATCAGTCTGATAACGGTGTTGTTTATAATAATCACAGATTTTGCGCACCGGCATCAGATACACGCCCGCTTCGTCGTAGGCGAGTGCTTGCGCAAAGGAGACTAGTAGTGTCAGATTACAGTTAACGCTTCCTTGTCTAGCTCTTCTTCGAGGCTTGCTCCTTCTAGGCAGGAGCAAGCCTCGAAGAAGAGGCGCGCATCCATTTCGGTAGAGACACGCTAGGCACGCTTTTCAGAATTTCCACTCCGATATTGACCGCTAATTTATTGCTGGCGTTAATAATCTGGGTTTCGCATGTACAGCCCTGCTTGCGGGTGTAGGCCAGCGCGTCTTCAAACAGCGGCTGATGACTTCAGCAGAATTGGTGGTGGCATCTTGCGGTGTGTAATAACGGATCGACTCGATATCTCCGCTGTCGGCCACGATGGTGGTAAATTGTTTCAGACCTTCTGACTGGTTCATTTCTCTGCTCCGTGAGGTGAATACTATCACCAGGTAAGTGACGGCTAACTCTAGGATAACACTGCATCAACAAGAGAATGAAATACACTTTTCTGATTATTATGATGACTCTAAGCGATAGCCAGGCAGAAGACAGGCGGTTTGGGGATGGCGCTGCCGCGTAGTGTGTCCATAATCTACCTTAATCTTGTCATAAATAATTGTGAAATAGCGCTATATATTCGCGTCGCGTTCAAACCTGATGCAGCCATTTATCCAATTGACTCATAAATTCCTGGCGTTCTAGCTGCCCGAGCGGCGGACGGACCGCCCGCCTGTATACCGCTGCCGCGTAGTGTGTCCATAAAATCCCGTAGGGTCAATTTTTCGCGAATCGTAGCCTGCTGATAAAACTCACCGCGCGGATTGAGCGCCAGCGCGCCCTTTGCCAGCACTTCCGCCGCCAGCGGAATGTCTGTGGTAATGATCAGATCGCCAGCGCCGGCGCGTTTGACGATTTTATTGTCCGCCCAGTCGAAACCGGCGGTCACCCACAAGGTGCGAATGAAGCGTGACGGAGCGCGAAACAGAATGTTTGTAATTCCCGTGGACAGGCATCGGCATCCATCCGCGTCACTCCTGCAGCCAGTCGCGGACCGGCGAAAGTTGCGATATAGCGCAGTTCAGAGCTATTGGGCGCCATCTCGTGATGATATTCCCAGCGAGCCAGCGGCGGCATTCCCACACCAGACTGAACTCGACATAGCGAAGGATTTTCCGGATGCACGATCAGTGAGACGCTCGTGGCTTGATACGATCGTCCGCCCAATTCCGGTCGGTTGCGGTGTCGGAGGCCGACAAGACGCCGCCATACACCCACGAGAAATTCACCCCGGCCGAAGACCTGGCCTTGGCACAGTACTCGCGTCTGTCCACTGCCACCCCAGGCACGCCCAAAGATTCTCACGGAAAACGGCACTGCCGTCGGCGGTGGTCAATGTAGCGCAAATCGTTTCCTGCGGCCCAAGGAGATAGGCATTGATCGCCAGCTCCCTGTATATGAACGGCGAAAAAGTGGAGCCGCGCCAAATATAACCCAAGTGGGGCTATAGCGGCGCTTTAGGCCCGGCATGAACGTCTGGGCGGGGCTAACAAACGACGTTTAAAGAGAGGAGATTTCGAGCGAAAGCGCCATGAACCGCGCTGGAGTTATTTGTCTTCATCGTAAATAACGTGATAATCAGCTGAATCATTCATTACTCTGTAGTGGCGGCGGCAATTATGGAAATTCGAGTATTTCGTCATGATGATTTTGAAGAGGTTATTACGCTATGGGAACGCTGCGATTTGTTGCGATCGTGGAACGATCCAGAAATGGATATCGAGCGTAAGCTGAACCATGATCCCGATCTTTTTTTGGTGGCGGAAGTGGCCGGGGAAGTGGTGGGGTCGGTGATGGGCGGCTATGACGGCCACCGTGGCTCCGCCTGCTACCTGGGGGTGCGCCCGGATTATCGCGGTCGCGGCATCGCCAATGCGCTAATAAGCCGGCTGGAGAAGAAATTGATTGCTTGCGGTTGTCCAAAAATAAATTTAATGGTACGCGGCGAAAATGACATGGTGATTAGCATGTACGAAAAGCTGGGATACGAAATGCAAGATAGCGTATTGCTCGGTAAACGGCTTATTGAGGATCAGGAGTATTAAAGCGACGCGCGATTATTGCTTTTGCAGTTGCTCAATCTACACTGAGCCTGTCTCTGACAGTAATGAGATCGTCAGAATGGCATATCGCCCCGTACCAACAGCCCAGGGCGATATGCAGCGCCAGTGAACCGGTTTGTCGTGAAATTCATATTATCCTTGCCTAACTGCTGGCTGGTGAATATTCCGATCAGCGTTACCTACGCACCGCAAGGTTTTCACCTGTTTGATTGAGGTAGGGCGCAGGCCCTCGACGCCGTGAATGCTGTCGTCCTGCTTTTGCGGCAGCGGTGTGGCTTGTCGGTGCAGCCAGAACGGCGGGGCTAAACAAAGACAACAGAAGCGCGAAAATAGTTTTCTTCATCCGGACTCTCCTTTTTATATCAACCTGATTTATCTGGCTATAGCCGGCCAGGGATAGTAGCATCGTCAGATTGACGCCATGTCGATACACCGTTAAGCATAGTACAGCGACGCCGATTTGCGAGCCGACATCGGTTTCAAACTACAAGGAGAAATGATGAAGTCTCGTTCCATTCGTTAATCATTGCCAATAACACTGCCGGCCGTGGAGGAGATGCTGGGAGGCGATTACCGATTGTGTGGCGATATAGAAACCCGCGACGGCGATGTCATCAGCGTGTATCAGGCGATGAACAAGGGACAGGTCAAACTGACCGTCTACGAGCCGTCATAGGGCCGGGTCGCGGAGGTGGTGGTAGCCGAGGCGCCATCGAAAGCGCTTGGAGCGTCAAGATCGGTACGCCGTTTAGCGCTGTTATCAGAAAGCCTATGGTTCCTGCCACAAAGGTGGCGAAGTGGTGGTATGTCAGGCCCCACAAAGTGGCCACGTTAGTTACGTCTTCAAGGGCATTTGGCACGGTCCTGAATTGCTGATGCCGCTGACGATCAGTTGCAAACTTGGCAAGTGACAAAACCTCTGGCATCTATCCATCACGCGTTAACGCCGCCCCTGGCCCATTTAGCGCCTCGCCAACCCGGCGCGCTGCATGATGCTGTATGGTGTTGCATAATGTTGTCTGCAAAATGTTATCTGCAAAGGGGCGCTTCCACCTGATGCGCGCTTCGCGGCCTTGTCTTGGCGACTGCGGCGCTAGGTGATCATCGTGCGCCTGGCGCGCCTGGAGGAGTCGTATCACCATTCGTACGTGCTTTGCATCTTTACCATAACCGCCAGGCGGTCTGTTGTGCGCGAGCACTCCTGTAAATCACAAATCGGTATGTAAAATCGCTACAGATTATCTATCCGTTATAAATAAACTGTAAGGCTATCGGAGCGGCCTTTTGTCCTTCACAAATAGGACACTTTATGATCTTTACGCTTTTCCGGCTGGACCACGGTGTTGCTTAACAGCCCCTATGACGTGGCCCGAGAGCTGTTAGCGGCTCTGAACCACGGTTTATCGCGTAATGGCAGCAGGCGCATTTTAGCCGCCTGGGGCGTGTAAAGCAGGCATATAAGGCGATCGCGCTACAACTTGCGCTTGGATGCAGAAATTTTTCTCGAGGTCTTTGATACCGTTGGGCGCTGCGCGACGACGATCTTTGTTGGGTGCGGGCAGGGGGATACACTGGTAAGTTTTGAGTCGGAGGCCAATGCGCTGCGCGATCAGGTCGGCACCGGCGATTATGACGTCACTGCGCCGGCCACAAATATCTTGGCGGAGTTTCCGGCGGTCTGGGTGGATAAGAATATAGAAAAAACAGGACCACCTGGGCGGCGAAGACTTGTTCTATCTCTATATAGCCCGGCGGCACAACACATTATCTCCGGGTTTATTATCCGGTAAACAATACGCAGATGATGGATGAAGGCAAATGAAAACAAATTCCCGCCGACCCGGCTATCAGGGTTGAAGACCGGTTCGGTGAATAGCCGTCGGCTATGGCGACACATTTCGATCACAGCGGCGAACTGGACCGATTTCTGGTGGAGGGGCATTGCCACCAAACGGGCCCTGCCTGGCTGCCGCCTGATCCTGCTGCTGTTAAGCGCGCTGGTCATGCAGCTGGCGCAGATGAGTGGTCGCAATACTGGAAAGTCATCACCGGCCAAGAAGCCGCTGGCGGCGTATAAGATAACGTAATTTGCGCAGGAGTGAAGTCGCTGTTTAATGCGGTTTTCGGCATTCTGATGGCTTGGATCCTCACTTGCCACCGTTTTCCAGGCCGAGCGCTATTAAGATGGCCGATGGATTTACTGTGCGCACTGCCTACCTCGGTGGCTGATCTGACGCTCTGGCCACGCCATTTTCACGACCGATTGGCACGACGGCTGGCTGGCCCAATTTCAAAGTCCCTTATATCTGGCCCGGCATCGCCGTGTCGATAGCCTTTGGCGGCATCCCGTTTGTGGTGCGCACCGTGCAGCCGGTGCTCGAAGAGCTCGGGCCGGGATATGAAGAAATGGCCCAGACGCTTGGCGCGGGGCAATGGCAGACGTTTCGTCGCGTCATTTTGCCGGAGGTGGCGCGGCGCCGGCGTTGCTGGCGGAACTGCACTGTCGTTTATCCGCAGCTTGGGCAATTTGGCACGGTGATTTTTATCGCCAGCAACATCGACCGGAATCACGCTTTGGCCGCCGGTTAGGAGGGTAATAATGACAGATATCTCTGCTTCTAACGGCGCCGCGCGCGTCTTCCCGTGGGGAAATGCCTGTTGATCGAAGCGCTGATTTCACTGCTGTTGCTAATGGTGTCGCTGATTTCGATTTTACACCTGTAGAGGGGCTGGCGGCGGTGGGGAGTATTATGGATACCACTGGCACCTCACAAGCGTCGGCCGATTTTTGAAATTGCGCCGTGCGGACGTCACCATCGTCGGGCTTCAGCCGCCTGCCTATTTGCCGGATATATTTCAGCCTGAGCTGGTAGATCGAACCCTGGATATGCTTCAGGACGAAGCGGAAACGACGATACGCCGATTGGCTCCATGTAATCTGGTGGCCGCCATCTGCTGAGACCGCGGCGATCGCTACTTATCTATCAGTCGATTAGGCTGATGCTGCGTCAGCGCTTTTGCCTGGCATTATTAGCAGCACCTTTTACTCACTTGCGGGTAAAGCAATGGCAGGTCCCGTGACACGATGGATGATGCAAAGCTGTTTGGCGCTAACGCAAGAGAGCAATAGCGACGTTTGTGAGGAGAAAAAATGAAAATTTTGCTGGTTGATAACGATCAGGAATTGGACAAAATGCTGAGCGAATACCTGACTGCGGAGAGTTTCGATACTTCCTTGGCCCTGGACCGGCCAAGGAAGGGGGATGCACGCTGTCCGGTAATTATGCTGCTACGATTCCCGATGTCTTGCGCCAGGTTCGCAAAAGCAGCTGTATGCCGATTAGCATGCTGACTGCGAAAGTCGGTAATGTCGATCACGTCATCGGCCTGGAAATAGGCGAAGACGATTACCAGGCCCTGCTATCCCCACGAGCTGGTCGTGTGGCTGCGCGCTGTGCTGCGTCGTTTCTAGGAACGGAGCCTGGCTGAGAGGTGTACGATCGCAGCGTCGACGCGCAGTATCGGCTATCAGAGTCCGCTGATGAGAATACCGAAGCGGTTGTTCTGGAAGATCCTGCTCAGCTTTGGTTGATATTCCTGCTGATTACCCAGGCGCTGTGGGTCGGTTTTATCGCCTGACGTTTCATCCATTTGCAAATGGTGTCGACCAGGTCAGCGCAAAACTGGTAGACTGCAAATTTATTTGCGACTACTCCACTGGCAGTAACCGTTTGCGGCCTGGCTGCCGACGACAAAATTAATGGCACTCGTTGAGCGCCGTTATTGTTGTTCAGGTCGCTGCGGCCGAAAAGGTAGGAGCTACTTGCGGATACGGATGATCGGTGTTTTGCCGACCACGACGCTGCCGGACAGTTTCACCAACTCTTTAATTTCATCCATATTGGAAATCACTACCGACGTCAGGGTCGATTTCGCTTTTTCTTCCAGCAATGGCAAATCGAACTCGATCACAACGTCGCCTTTTTTCACACGTTGACCTTCTTCAGCGATACGGCGGAATCCTTCGCCTTTCAGCCCAGCGGCATCGATACCGAAATGGACGAACAGCTGAATGCCGTTGTCGGATTCGACGGAGAAAGCGTGATTAGTCTCGAAAATTTTGCCAATCGTGCCGTCTACCGGAGCGACTATTTTGTTGCCGCTTGGCTTGATAGCAATCCCATCGCCCACGATCTTTTCAGCGAAAACAACGTCAGGAATATCTTCAATGTTTACGATCTCCCCCGAAATAGGTGCAACTATTTCAATGCTCGTGTCTTTCTTGTCATCGGAAATCAGAGACTTCAGTTTATCGAACAAACCCATGATCTTCTCCTAGGCATTTATATCGGGTCAGCGTCGTGAAATCAGCAGAGCATGTTTCTTCAGTAAATTTATTGACCGGATTCATCAACTCTTCTGCTGTTAGCTGAGTTAATGCTTCCTCGAATAATTTTCTTGATGCACGGAATAGGGATAGCACTCATGCTGAATTCATCCAGTCCCATCCCTAATAACAGTAGTGTAGCACGTTCATCTCCTGTCAGCTCGCCGCACATACCGGTCCATTTGCCCGCAGCGTGAGACGCGTCAATGACTCGGAAATAAGCTCACTACCGCGATCTACGGCAAGAGTATACTGTGTCAGGTCGTTCTGTCCCAATACTAAAGAAATCGACTTCTTGAGCCAGATGGCGGGTGATCACCACGGCGGCGGGCGTTTCCACCATCACGCCGACTTCGATACCCTCGTCGAAGGCCTTGCCATCTTCGCGCAGCTGCGCTTTTAATAGTGAGAGTTCCTGCTTCAGGGTGCGCACTTCTTCTACGGAAATGATCATTGGATACATAATGCGCAGCTTGCCGAACGCCGAGGCGCGCAGCTTCGCGTGCAACATCTCTTTACGATCGAGCCCGATGCGGATAGCGCGCCAGCCAAGGAACGGATTGTCCTCTTTCGGCAAATTCATAGTAAGGGTAAATCTTTGTCGCCTCCGATATCCGTGGTGCGCACGATAACCGAACCGGTGGGCATGGATTCGACCACCGCTTTGTACGCCTGGAACTGCTCCTCTTCGCTTGGTAATAAATCGCGGTCCATAAACAGGAACTCAGTGCGATACAGGCCTACGTCTTCCGCGCCGTTATGTTCGGCGCTCGTCACGTCGCGCACGGTGCCGATATTTAGCGCAGACTTCCACCTGATGGCCGTCAAGCGTGACGGCGGGTAGATCCTTAAGCTTGGCCAATTCGCTCTTCTCGGCGGCGTATTGGCTTTGCAGCGCTTTCAGCTCTTTAATCATCGCTGATTCGGGGTTGATATAAATCTGATTGTTGAGAGCGTCTAGAATCAAGTAATCGCCGTTGGTAATTTGCTTGATGATGTTACCCGTCCCAACAATCGCCGGTAGTTCCAGCGAGCGCGCCATAATGGATCTATGGGAGGTTCGGCCACCGATATCGGTGACGAAGCCAATACTTTATCCAGATTCAGCTGAGCGGTTTCCGACGGAGTGAAGTCCACCGCGACCAGCACGGCTTCCTCGCTGATGGCGCTCAGGTCGATAATCGGCATAGCGAGAATATTTCGCAGTAAACGTTTACCAATATCGCGCACGTCGGTAGCGCGCTCTTGGAGGTATGCGTCGTCAAGTTCTTCTAGCGCTTTCGCCCGCGTTTCAATCACGGTATACACGGCAGCATCCGCGCTGGCAATGTCTTCTTTGATAAGGGCTATGATGTCCTGCTCAAGCTCTTCGTCTCCCAAGAACATGATATGGCCTTTGAGATTGCTTCCCTTTCCTCGTCGAAGGTTTCACCCGCTTTGGTTTTGATCGCTTCCAGCTGCGCGGAAGCTTTGACGCGTCCAGCAAGAAACGCTCAACTTCAGGTTCGATTTAGTCCGTAGTGATTTTTCCGGTTGATGAGAATCTTATCTTCCTTCAGTAGCAGCGCTTTACCAAAGGCTATGCCGGGTGATGCTAAAATGCTTGAAATCATAATCCTACCTACTCATGACACATATGAACTAAAAGACCGAGCCGTATGTTACTCAAGGTCTGCCATCAGTTTAACCAAATGTTCTACCGCCTTTTGTTCATCCTCGCCTTCCGCGGCGATAGCTGGCGACGGTACCTTGCGTCAGACCAAAAGTTTGCAGTTTGAACCAGCTTTTCGCGCTGGCGCTTTTGCCATTGGAGGTCACGGTGATTTCGGAACTAAAACCTTTGGCTTCCTTGACAAACCGGGCGGCGGGACGGATATGCAGACCATCGGGAGCCTAAAGTTTAGCCTAAAAGATTCACTTTAGCCCATATGATGGCGGAGTTTGCGGCACGATCGTAGGCTATACTCGTCCTGGAGAGACCTCACAGCATTAATTGCTTCATTACGCTGTTTGAGGCATTAATGCTTTTGACATTAATCATTATGTCGCTTTTCGTCGGAATCAATAGGCCGGCCAGCATTTTTATTGACTGTATGATAGTGGGTTAAAAGCATGATCTTGCCGACAAAAGCACCCGCAAGGTGCTTTTTAAAGCAGATCAGCAAACAGCGCGACGCTGAGATAGCGCTCAGCGGAGGGGCAGGATCACCACAATATTTTGTCAGCGCTGCCAAAAAGGCGCGCCAGAGGGAATACCGGCTAGGGATGCCTTCCCTTTCCATTATGTGGCACGCAGTGTTGATCGCCTCATCGTTAATAATTTTTCGACCCGGTCGATAAGCTTCAGATCCAGATTATCGGGAATGAAACCGGCGCCGATCCCATGGATTTTATGCGGTCCAGACTTGAGTTTTTCTCCGGTCAGCGCCTGGATGATGACGGGAAGTCGGTGGGCTCTACCGCGACGGCAAACACATTTTTACCCTGGGTATTTTTCAGATAACGGCGATAAAAACCTCTACATCTCAGTCGGTGTCTTGTCAGATTCCCTGGCAGGTGATCTGCTCATGAATGGCCGGATTGCTGAACTGCTGGAGCATCAGAGAGCGCTCGGGATCGGTCGCGACAATTTCTTCCGCCTTAGCAATGGCGCCTTTCATCCCTTGTGGGCCGTCTGGCAACACCAGTTTGGCGCACAGCCTTTTAAAGGCTTACGGCGCTCGTGCTCATCGTTTCAGGCATAATCAGCGTCAGTTTATAGTAGAGGGCTACCGCGGCACAGGCCAACGCAATAGCGGTGTTGCCGCTGGTGGGCTCCACTAGCTCCACGCCAGATTTAAGCACACACTGCTTTTTCGCATCCACAATTATATTCGCGTCAATGCGGCATTTGACACTGCAGCTGGGATTGCGTGATTTCACCTTCGCCAGGATATGGCTATTGCCTATACGGTTTAGACGGACCAGCTGGGTGTGACTGATAGTTCAGTGAACTATTTTGATAAATTTTACCTATGACAAGTCCTATAGTTCTGGTGTGGAAATGGGGGGGGTAAGCAAAGCATACCCTTTCAACATAGGGGTGAAAGTGGCAGAATCTTGCATTATTATATTGTTAAAACATAAATTTTAAGAACCGGATAAAGTATGGTCGGCGCGATGGTTGTTTATCCACATCGCCGTGGCGCCACATACTGCCACCGGCAAAATCACCAAATTTACCACCGGTATCAGGGTAAACAGGCTCACCATCGCCCCAAACTGCAGATTCGCGACCTTGTGACGGCGCAGCGCGGCGCGCATCGCCGGAAATGGGACCTTGTGATTATCAAACGGATAATCGCAGTATTGAATTGCCAGCATCCAGGCGCTGAAGAGGAACCACAGCGCTGGAACCAGCGTTTGGCCGAGGGGGGGGATAAAATGCAGGATCAGTAATACCAGCGCTCGAGATAAGTAATAGCACAGCTTCACAAATTCGCGGCGCAACATGCGCGGTGTATCGCGCATCAAAGCCACCAGGCTACTATTTTGGGCAATATGGCCAATCAGACGCGATTCTAGTCGTTCGGCCAACAGCCCGCTGAACGGCGCGGCAATTAAATTTGCCACGGTACTGAAGAAATAACTGAACGCTATCAGTACTGCTAGTACGCATAAAGGCCAGAGGAGGTAATTAAACCAGCATAGCCAATGAGGCATGTGGCCCATCAAATACGGTATCCAGACGCTGAACTGGCGATACAGCCACCAAAAAGCGCCGCCCAACAGCACGATATTGATCAATAGCGGTAGCAGAACATAGCGTTTAATTCCGGGTAACATGATCAAGCGCCAGCCGGCGAAAAAATAATGCACGCCGCTGCGGGGAGTTATCTCGTTTTGCATGTCGTTTGTGCCATTTTTGAATAGATAAGAGCATATGACCCTGGTTTTAAGTGTTTATGGCTGCCGCTTGACCAATTGTGTCTGAAAAAGCAGCAAAAAATAACGTGCTAAACTCTTTTTGCCAGAAAGTATCCTGTAGACTTGCACTTGCCTACGCAGGCAAATACAGTTAAGGGAGTAAATGTTTGCCGCTATGGCAATGTGCAATGAATTAGAACAGTTGAGATGTGAGATGGCAATAATGCAGGATTTGCGTCTGGTATTGATCGTCGTGGGTACGGTCGCAATTATGGTGTTACTTTTACATGGTCTTTGGACCAGTCGTAAAGAGCGCTCTGCAGTTTTTCGCGATCGCCCGCTCAAACGACTGAAACAAGAACGTCAAGATCAAGACGAGCCGCCGTTGTTTGAACGGGATGGGGGGGTGGACGAAGTTCGCATCACGTCCGTGTGCCACCACGACGACGCGCCGTTCTCACGTCCCTCCGCTCGCGCCGCGGCGCCGCAGGATGAATACCGGCCGTCGGCGCCGTCCGCCGCACTTGACCCTGTAGACGTGGACGCGGCGCAGCCATCGCCGGTACGGGAAAAAGAAACAACGGTGCTCGTGCTTCATGTCGCTGCCCACAACGGGACGGTGTTAGGCGGCGAGAAATTACTGCAAAGCGTACTTCAGGCCGGTTTTCAGTTCGGCGAAATGAATATTTTCCACCACCATCTCAATCCCGGCGGCAGCGGGCCAGTACTGTTTAGCCTGGCCAATATGGTCAAGCCCGGTTCTTTTAATCCTGATAATATGGCTGATTTCACTACTCCCGGTATCTCCATGTTCATGATGGTGCCTTCCTATGGCGATGCCCACCAAAATTTCAAACTGATGTTGCAATCCGCACAGCGTATCGCTGATGATTGCGGTGGCGTCGTGCTTGACGACGAGCGACGCATGATTACCCCGCAGAAACTGGACGGGTACAAAGCACGCATTCGCCAAGTGCTGGATGCCAACGCCGGAGCCTGAACGCGTGAGTGACCTGTGCGCACCGCCGGTTGACCTTAAGCGGATCGGGTGTCACCAGCGCCTACCCGTTCGTGGGTTTTGCCAGACCATTTGGCGGCTGGCGACAGCGTTTGATGCGCTCGCCGTCGTGACTGTGCTTATTCAGTCGGTTACCGCTAAATAGCGTTACTCTTCAGCCCCGCCTGCAGGGGTTTTACTGCTGATGGCGCATCATGGAACAGATTGAACAACAGATCCTGCGACTGCGTGAGCAGTTGAGACATTGGGAATACCTCTATTACGTGGCATCCGCCCCTGAGGTGCCCGATAGCGAATATGACCGGGTCATGGCGGAATTGCGCGAGCTGGAGGCTAAACGGCCGGACCTATTGACCACCGATTCTCCAAGCCAGCGCGTTGGTGGGCAGGCACAAAATAGTTTTGGCCAAGTGCGCCATGAAGTGCCGATGCTTTCGCTAGATAACGTTTTTGAAGAGCCCGGTTTCCTGGCATTCGACAAACGGGTGCGAGACAGGCTTAAGCGCGATGACGATATAACCTACTGCTGCGAACTCAAACTGGACGGTATGGCTGTCAGCCTGTTGTATGAAAACGGCGCGCTGGTGCGGGCCGCTACCCGCGGCGACGGCGCCACCGGCGAGAATATCACCGCCAACGCGCGCACCATTCGCACCATTCCGCTGGATTTGAAAGATAACGGCGACCTGCCGCGTCTGCTAGAGATTCGCGGCGAAGTGTTTATGTCGGAAGCGGGCTTTCAACGGCTGAATGAAACCGCCAAACGGGAAGGGGGCAAAGTTTTCGCCAATCCGCGCAACGCCGCTGCCGGGTCCTTGCGCCAACTGGATCCCGCCATCACCGCTAAGCGACCGCTGACATTTTATTGTTACGGCGTTGGCCTGCTGGAAGACGGCGCACTGCCGGAAAGTCATTGGGAACGGTTGCAGCAGTTTAAAACATGGGGCGTACCGGTCAGCGATCGCGTCCGCCGCTGCACCGGCAGCGCCGCGGTGCTGACGTTTTATCAACAGGTGCACGAGGCGCGCGCGACGCTCGGCTTTGATATCGATGGCGTGGTCATTAAAGTAGATTCGCTGGTGCTTCAGAAGCGCTTGGGGTTTGTCGCCCGCGCGCCGCGCTGGGCTATCGCCTATAAATTTCCGCCTCAGGAGCAGTTAACCCTGGTGCGGGACGTAGAATTCCAGGTGGGACGTACCGGTGTTATCACTCCGGTGGCGCGGCTTGAGCCGGTTCTGCTGTCTGGCGCCATGGTCAGCAATGCCACTCTGCACAACGCCGATGAGATCGAGCGGCTGGGATTGGTGATTGGTGATACGGTGATTGTCCGCCGCGCCGGCGATGTCATCCCGAAGATCGTCGGTGTCGTTGCCTCTAAACGGCCTGAGGATGCGCGACCGGTGGTGTTTCCGTCCCATTGCCCGGTTTGCGGCTCGGGTGTGGAGTGTATCGAGGGCAAGGCGGTATTGCGTTGTACTGCGGGCCTTGTCTGTGCCGCGCAACGCAAGGGAGCGCTGAAACATTTTGTTTCTCGTCGAGCGATGGACATCGACGGCATGGGAGATAAGATCATCAATCAGCTGGTGAGGCGTGAGCTGGTAAAAACTCCGGCTGATTTGTTCCGACTGACGAAAGAGATCCTGGCCAGGCTCGAGCGAATAGGGCCAAAATCGGCGCAAAATTTGCTGGATGCGCTAGAGAACGCCAAACAGACCACCTTCGCACGTTTTCTTTATGCACTTGGGATCCGCGAGGTGGGCGAGGCGACGGCGTCAAATCTGGCTAGCGCTTATGGTTCACTGGACACGCTGATAGCCGCCGATATTGACTCACTGACTGGAGTGCAGGGTATCGGCAAGATTGTGGCAACCCACGTAAGCCACTTTTTCGAGGAAAGTCATAATCTAGAGGTCATTAGAGAGTTGCTGAACCCGACGATAGGCATCCATTGGCCGGTGCCTGCAGCCGCATCCGTCTCGGCGGGGGATAACCCGTTTGCCGGTAAGACCATTGTGCTGACAGGATCGCTCAGCACCCTGTCGCGGGATGAGGCCAAAGATCGGCTAGTGGCCCTCGGTGCTCGTGTCAGTGGCAGCGTTTCCGCCAAGACCGATCTGCTGATCGCGGGGGAGATGGCCGGTTCTAAACTGTCCAAAGCTCAGCAGCTAAATATTCCGATAATGGATGAGACGGAAATGATGCGTTTTTTAGGAGATTAACCTGACGCGCAAGGAAAATGGAAAGATGGTCTGGCTTCCATTGCCAATACCACGACGTTTAGCAAATATCAGGGGCGGATGCTTATCGATCCGCCCGAGCCTTACCTGCTCCTGCCCGCAGAGGGGAGTTTCTGGAAGGGTGGCTGGGCCCGCTTAGCACTAGTGATAAATGGAGGGGTTGGATAGCCTCACGCCGTTAAAGCAGCGTTAAACGCCGTCTCAGCCAGTGGTAGCGGGGCGTTAGGGCACCACACCCGCCCAGGGCGCTGGCTGGCGGATGCGCCGAGGAGGCTTCCCTTGGCCGCACGCCTCGGCACGCCGATGCTGGCGTGCCGCCACTGAGTCTCGCGTTGAGACTCCGTGCGTTATTAGTGTCCCTCGTGCGCGAGAGCCTGATGCCGTTAATACGTTACACAGCACAGCGTGGGCCAATAATACCGCCAGCAGACCGAGCAAAAGGCCGTTGGAAACCTGACCGCCAACAGCATCCGCGACTGTTGTTCCCAGGACAGATTGCGGGTTTGTGGCACGGTGGTGGCCGGATCCGCCAGTAATAGCTTGACCAGCACATTGGTTAGCGAAATGCCGAGAAAAGATATCAGCAGCCCATGCGAGTTAGCGAAGTCTGCTACTCAGAGAGAGCCAGACGTCATTCGTCATTTACGCAGGATAAGACTATGATAGGTCAAAAGGTTGACACCAATCAGTCCAAGCAACAGACCGGCCATCAGAAGTGTTAATCCGATAGGTGGCAAAGAAATCCCGTTTCCAGACATAAGCGCCTTAACCCGGCATCGGCACTATTTTGACCATGTCAACGATCTGTCCACGGCGCAGGATCGCAACGCAATCGGCAAGGCCAGCAGTTTATCGAGAGCGGGAGAACGGGAAATAAGCATAACCACCGCCCCTGTGCCACTGTCTGGCGTGTGTGTTCACGGATGGCCAAGCTGTTGTGCAAATCAATACCATGGGTAGGTATTGGCAAAACATCACCGCTCGGGCACGGTTGTTGAGATCGTATGCCAACAGCGCTATTTGCCTATTTCCACCGGATAGGGGTACCGTGGTCGGGGAGACAGATATCGAACGCGCAGTCCCGCCGGTGGGCAAAGGCATTGATGCGTGCCAGGTGGCCTATGCCAGCGCGCCCAAAAAGAAATGCCATCTGCTTGAGCAAGAGATTTTCCGCTACCGGGAGAACGCGCCACATGCCTTTGCTCAGCCGGTGTCGTGCGTGCCAGTAATGCCGCGTCGATTATAACAGTCAAGATTAAGCAATACGGCACCATCATAATCTTGTCCGACGATTTAACTGCGCCTTTGATTGATGTGGAGGCCAATGTGGCGCGCGCAGTTGATTGCGCCGGCCGCGGTGAGCCTGCCGAAAGGTTAGTCGAACGCCTTTTATCCCAACTTGCGGTTTATCTCTAACGATAAGGGAAGGGAAGCCTGCATGCAGCGTCAAAGTGTAAGCTCACACCTTTGCGTTTGCCGCCTACGTCAGCGCGGCGGGCGTCTTCTACGCTGCTGACAAAGCTTCCGGCGACCGGCGTAGTCATGTCTGTGCGCCGTAAAGAACTGAACAAGATGGACCAATGCGACAACAATCGCGACAATCTTCGCATAGGTTAGGTTTCACATGTGAAAAATAATAATACGGCGTGGGTGGTAAAGACGTCTATGGGTGGTAAAGACGTCTATGATTAGTTTTGTCTTGAGTACGATCAACTAATAGTGTAGCGAAAACCTCGTCTGATATACCCAAGAAATTTATTGCTTGCGAGATAATCGGCGATGCAAGTTTTCTGACAAAGGCAATTTCGCTGCATCATCTCACCTTGAGATAATCCGTTGTTGTCTGGTATTGACGATCTTTACCGGTAGGCAAGCATAGGGTGTATGCACCAATCGGCAGCTCTCGCAATGTCATCGTCGGGCTGTCTATACGTATTTTATAAGCGTAACGCGCCTCCTCTTAACAGAATCAGGTCATTACCATAAACCTACGAAAAGTCATCAATACTCAAACGCAAGCTGACATTGCCTTTCTGGTCGGTAGCTTTTAACTGAGTTGCATCAACCAGCCAAAGGGTAGCATCAAACTGCAATTAGTTTTTCACCACCTCAAACTGATGTTTATCAACTAATTGATACAGCGGGTACACGGCCTTGGCGTGACTAAATTTATTGCGATTGTGCCGCGGTTTATGGCCTAACTGCACAAAAGGATTTACGCCCACCTGCTCTCCAGCTACAGAAAAACTTTCAGACAGTAAATCCAGCAGTGAATGTACGTAAGGAGCAAAGTCTGACGTATTACAGCTTTTATTGTACTTCTGATTAAAATATGTGAAGGAATTCTTACTAACTTTGTCCATCATAAAGTAAAGCTTGAAACGCAAATACCACTGATTAAGTGGCTTCCCTTTGAGCGATCAGTTGAAAGATAGTCCCCCCTCTTCCTCATATAGCTAGCCGTCTTGGTACTTACGATCATCCCAGCATCACATCCTGGTAACTGATGGCATAAATGTTACCCCAGTTGCTGGCTTGCGGTGTTAGCCAAAAACATCTAACCGAAGCGGAAGATTCCGTTGTCCAATTACAGCCGTAATAGCCACCCCTGCTGTCACCTTTGTCGTCTTTCATTCATTAAGTATCGATTGATAATATTTCAATCTGAATCGCGCTCGGCTTCGTAGGAGAGGCGGATAGCGTATTTTAGAAGCTAAAACACCTTCATATAAGGTGTTTCAATGAAAGAACTGAGACCGCGCTGACGCTAACATCTACCTAGCTACTGCCGACGCTGAAGCTAGCTTCAGTTTTTCTGTCCTCAATGCTGGGTGATCGTGGTTAACCAATTTACTCATGCCAGCAGCGTCTAACCAATAAAGTCTTGTCCGCGTATAATTGGTAACACTATGCATTTTATTTTCCTCAATGGTTTTAGTTAGCTTGAAAAAATTGAGAATTGGTCTGTCACAGGTTTTTAACAATTAAGTGTGCCTGGTGATATGTTATCAAGAAAACAGAATG
Source organism: Sodalis sp. (in: enterobacteria) (assembly GCF_036327475.1). Lineage (NCBI taxonomy): Bacteria > Pseudomonadati > Pseudomonadota > Gammaproteobacteria > Enterobacterales > Bruguierivoracaceae > Sodalis > Sodalis sp. (in: enterobacteria). The sequence goes on from NZ_CP132913.1 coordinate 185,687, forward strand.
GTAAATACTTGAATTGGGGAAAAGAGAAATAGCATTATTGCTGCAATAGTAAATATCTTTACCATCTAGAAAGGAATACACACTTCAAGCAATTCGGCAGTTTTGCTGTTGGTCAGAAGTATGGTAATGGATGCCATATTTATGAGAGTCAATCATAAATTTTGGTTACTTTGAGCCTAAAGAAGGATGCTGTTTCCAGCAACGATATCAATTCCTTATTCTGCTCAGTTGTAAGGGTATTATTTATTCATGGATATAAAGTCTTGTTATTCATTCCACTGGCGCCCATAAACGTGATATTGCTCCAGAGGATTTTATAACACCGCCATAGGCACTATGTTTATATATAGTCAAGCAATGATATATTATGATATTTGCGCCGATTAGCCTGCTGTGGCATTTGAAGTTGATGTAACGAGCTAGTGAATCGTAGGCAACGTAATCGATTTTTGTCTATGACAGATAGCGTGGTCGTTTTGCGTTTTGACTAGATAAAGGAGAACAGGGCACAGAGACTACCGTCTGCGGCGGCGAATAGCAACCTGAACGCACGGACGTATTTGCAGCGTGCCTTTGACAGCAGCACGACAGGGTAGGCGACGATGTGTACAGCAGGCAAACGGAGAAGAGAAAAAGAAGTGGTGGGTCGTGCAGGATTCGAACCTGCGACCAATTGATTAAAAGTCAACTGCTCTACCAACTGAGCTAACGACCCACCTAAAAACGTCAGAATTGGTGGGTGATGACGGGATCGAACCGCCGACCCCCTCCTTGTAAGGGAGGTGCTCTCCCAGCTGAGCTAATCACCCCGCTACGTGGAGTCGCATTATAGGGAACCGCCGCAATGAGTCAACGATTTTTCCTGTGAATTTACGTGTTCGTATTAAATTTAGCCATCCTGGGCGGCGGTCTTAGGCCATGATGTGTGTGAAAACCGCCCCGATGAGGAAGACAGGCGTTGAGGATTCTGGTATGAGTGGTAGACTATTTGCCACTTTTTATTCTTGGCCGGATTGACTGGAAGTACCATTCCGGCCCTTCGCCATGCGTAATGCGTAATGAAGGCAATGTAGCTGATGAAAATTAAAACCCGTTTTGCACCCAGCCCCACGGGCTATTTGCATGTTGGTGGCGCGCGTACCGCGCTCTATTCGTGGCTGTTTGCCCGCAAACTGGGCGGTGAATTCGTGTTACGCATTGAGGACACCAATCTTGAGCGCTCAACGCAGCCGGCGATTAAGGCAATTATGGACGGTATGAACTGGCTCAACTTGGACTGGGATGAAGGTCCATATTTTCAGACTAAACGTTTCGATCGCTATAACGCAGTCATTGACGACATGCTGTCCCATGGCAGTGCTTATAAATGTTATTGCCCCAAAGAGCGGCTAGAGACGCTGCGCGAAGCGCAGATGGCTTGTGGCGAAAAACCGCGTTACGATGGACGATGTCGCGACAGCTACGACCATCACGCCGCAGATGAACCCTGCGTGGTGCGTTTTAGCAACCCGCAGGACGGCTCAGTGGTCTTTAACGATCTTATCCACGGGCCTATCGAGTTCAACAATCAGGAGCTCGATGATCTAATAATCCGCCGAACCGACGGATCGCCCACCTATAATTTCTGCGTGGTGGTGGATGATTGCGATATGGCGATAACCCATGTCATCCGAGGTGAGGACCATATCAATAATACGCCACGGCAGATTAATATCCTCAAGGCCCTGGGCGCACCTGTGCCGGATTATGCCCATGTCCCGATGATTCTGGGCAACGACTACAAGAAGCTTTCCAAACGCCACGGCGCGGTGGGGGTCATGCAGTACCGCGATGATGGTTTTTTGCCGGAAGCGCTGCTGAACTATCTGGTGCGTCTAGGATGGTCCCACGGTGATCAAGAAATTTTCAGCGTCGACGATATGAAGCGACTATTCAGCCTTGACGCGGTAAGCAAATCCGCCAGCGCGTTCAACACCGAAAAACTACTGTGGCTTAATCATCATTACATCAATCATCTTCCGGCTGACTACGTTGCCACGCATCTGGTCTGGCATATTAAGCAACATGGGATCGATACCCGTACTGGGCCCCAATTGGCGGATCTGGTAAAACTGCTCTGCGAACGCTGCAAAACGCTCAAAGAGATAGCCGCCAGCTGCCGCTATTTCTACGAAGATTTCAGCGAATTTGATGTCGATGCGGCCAAAAAGCATTTGTGTCAGGTGGCAGCCCCGGCGCTGCAGGCGGTTCGCGCTAAGCTAGCGGCGCTCAATGAATGGACGCCGACTTCAGTGCATGCGGCCATTGAACAAACGACCGAGCAACTGCAGGTTGGCATGGGCAAAGTGGGTATGCCGCTGCGCGTTGCGGTAACCGGCGCCGGTCAGTCTCCAGCCCTTGCTGTTACTGTGCATGCAATAGGTCAGTCGCGATCTCTGGCACGCATTGATTTGGCACTGGATTTTATCGCCCAGCGGGCGCAATAAAGGGCCCATCACGGCTTTTCCAGCGTTTGGCCCGTTTGGCGATTTAGCCATTGACAGAGCTTGTTGGAATTCATATCATGCGGCTCGTCTACCAGAGCGACATCATGATGTATACGGGGCTATAGCTCAGCTGGGAGAGCGCTTGCATGGCATGCAAGAGGTCGGCGGTTCGATCCCGCTTGGCTCCACCGATAAAAAACCGGCCGAGGCTGGTTTTTACGTCTGAAGCGGGCGTCTTCAGAAAAACGGTCCGGCTAGGGTCCGGCTAGACTGACCCCAACCGACAGGCCGAAGTACATCTCACGCGGCAGGCCTAGTGCTAAATCACCAGGCCTGCGATGGCGGACGACAGCACGCTGACCAACGTAGAGCCATAGACCAGTTTCAGGCCGTAGCGGGAGACCACGTTACCCTGATGTTCGTTCAGGCCTTTGATTGCGCCGGCGACAATACCTATCGAGGAAAAGTTGGCGAACGACACCAAAAACACCGACAGAATCTCCACCGAGCGCGGCGATAATTCACCGGCGACTTTCTGTAAATCGATCATAGCCACAAATTCATTCGACACCAATTTGGTAGCCATGATGCTGCCAACCTGTGGCGCTTCATGCGCGGGCACGCCAATCACCCAGGCAAACGGAAAGAAAATATAACCGAGGATGCCCTGGAAACTGATGCCAAACAGCAGGCTAAACAGCGCGTTAACGGCAGAGATTAGCGCGATAAACCCGATAAGCATCGCCGCGACGATAATTGCCACTTTAAACCCGGTGAGGATGTATTCTCCCAGCATTTCAAAGAAACTTTGTCCTTCATGCAGATGGTTCATCTGCAAATCTTCTTCTTTTTTTACCCGGTAGGGATTAAGCAACGATAGAACGATAAAGGTACTAAACATATTAAGCACCAGCGCCGCCACGACATATTTTGGCGCCAGTATGGTCATATAAGCGCCGACGATGGACATGGACACAGTCGACATCGCCGTGGCGGCCATAGTGTACATGCGCCGTTCAGACATTTTGCCGAGGATATCTTTATAAGCGATGAAGTTTTCCGACTGGCCGAGGATCAACGAGCTCACGGCGTTGAATGATTCCAATTTGCCCATCCCGTTGATTTTAGACAGTACAGTACCGATGATGCGGATAACAAAGGGCAGCACGCGGATATGCTGCAGGATGCCGATAAGCGCCGAGATGAATACAATCGGGCAAAGGACGTTCAGGAAGAAGAACGCCAAACCCTGTTTATTCATATTCCCGAACACAAAACCGGTGCCTTCGGCGGCAAAACCCAGCAGCTTATCGAACAGGGCGGAGAAACTTTGCACGAAGCCCAGACCGATGTGAGAATTGAGGAAAAAGTAGGCGAGTAAAATTTCAATTGCTAACAGTTGGATAATAAAACGCACGCGAATGTTTTTACGATCGCGGTTAACCAGCATTGCCAGGCTCGCCACCACGGCGAGTGCCAGGACAAAGTGAAAAATACGAGACATAGTTGCTCCAAAAATGAGGCAGGCAGAATTCGCCGCTCATTCTATTTAACGGGGCAGGTAAAAACGAGTTAATAAGTTGCAATACAGCAAAATCCTCCTTCTCTCCCGCGTGGCCATCGTCCACACCCGAAATTTATACACTTTATTAATTATTAGTATCAAAATGATAATGACCACGATATAGTATAGTATGTACTTTTGTCAAGGTGAAACGACGTTGAGCCCAGGCCGCCAGCCCGTGCATTAATAGCTATTATCGTAGAGATAAGAAGAATTGCTATAAATACACTTGATGATCATTATTATTTGTTTATTCTCATAAACATGTTCTATGATTGACGGCCGTGCCAATCGTGCAGCGAGAAAAGTGAACCCCCCTATTCGGACCAGCTTTTACCGCTAATATTATGGCGATGCTGATTCAGCTTTTGTCCACGAAATTGGGATCGCCACCGATCTGGTTGAACATATCAGCGATCGTTTTCTCGTCCGTTGGTCTAGGCCTATAGGTACAGGTGGAAATCATCGCGATGGCTACTGATCTGTCAGAATTTATCGACGCCGCCATCGGCAAATGCTGCTGAGCAACGCTGCTTCAAGGCGCAATACTTACCGGCGTTGTCACCCCACCTTCAATCTTGATGCTGAAAATCGCGGGGAAAAACCGCTTGAAGTACGGCTAAGCGGTATTCTTGGCCGCCGGTGCATCGGGCGGCCAAGAATACCGCACGCAGTTTATTTGCACTCCTCATTAACCCAGAACAGCTGCGTGGGCAGCCCGCGCCGAACGTTTAAACTGGATGTGGCCATCATGACGACTGCGGGTTCGTCAATCTGGCAATGATGGTAACCGCAATGGCGGTGTTTCATTTCAGCGGACAGATATCGCTGGTTTGGATGAAGCCTACTTGACGTTGTCGCCATTGCTCAACCATACCGCCGCCGCTACGGTGTTCTGTTTGAGTCTGGTCGCGGTGGGACTCTTATCCACGGTGGTAGGCATGATGGCCGATCAGGTTGTGATGTAGGATTTGTGCATTCCCATATCCCGCTGTTGCTTCGGCAGGTGATAAACATGCTGCCGTCGTTTATCGTCATTCTACTGGGGGCTGGATCCGACGTGTATCCTCTCAGCTTTTGCATCGTGCTGGCGCTCATGCCGTTGCCGGTATTTCACCGGCAACCTCCAGCTAGTAAAATTGGTTAATAAGCCGATCATCAACATATTGTGCTGGCCTATCGTGGCGGTAGGCGTCACGCTGGACCCCAGCTCGCGCCCGCTAAATTTCCGGTTAGACAACATGGCGGATGCCGTTAGTGTACCTATCGGTCAGTACTCCGCCCGTCAGCGGCGAAAAGGTGATTGCGTCGACGGCATGGCTGGCCAGACTGGATAATAATTGCGGTTCCGCCCAGGAATACCGAATATTTCGGCTGATGAATAAGACAGGGTGTGTCAAGCTCACACAGCAGATCGAATGTCCGCTCCTCCTTCCGGCCGGTGATGATAGAAAATATCCATATAATCCAACCTCAGGCGCCATAAACTCTGATTCAGGTTAGCCACCAGATACTTCTTCGATCCACAATCACAATAAGACATGGTGTAGTCCGCCTTGGTGGAGATAATCAAATTCACCACGGTAGGGTGTAAAATCCTCGCGCAGCAGCCTGCTAAAGTTTTCCTCTGCCGATTCCGGAGATGGGCCATAATTATTGGCAAGATCGAAATGGGCAATGTCCAGTCGAAGGTATGACGCAACATTTTGCGGTTAGTATCCAACAAGGTGGCATCGCCAAAATTGTGCTAAACCCCAGCGAGACCGCCAGATAACTTCAGTCCGATGTTGCCACAGTGGTGATATTCCATCGTTTCGTAACGGAACGGGTTTGCCTGATATACCATAGAGATTCCTTACTGTTCGCCAAAATGAGAAAAAAGGCGTCAGAATGACGTGGGCTAACGCTGCGCCAGACGGTATCTTTATCGAGCGCTGGAAATAACACAAGAATTATCCACACGGACACCCCAAGGAAAGCGGATGAAAACATTGGGATTGCTAGTCGGCATGAGTTTGGAATCCACCGTGCCGTATTATCGGTTAATCAATCAGGGTGTCAGCAAACGTCTGAGCGGATTGCACACGCCTCCATGGTTTTGGCGAGCGTGGATTTCGCCGATATTGCCCGCATGCAGTCCTCAGAGTCATGGCAAGAGACGGGAGAGGTTTTGTCCGAGCGCGCGTCGCTGCACCAAGTCAGCGCCAAGGGCGTCGTCCTGTGCACTAACACCATGCATAAAGCGGCGGATATTATCACGCAGCGCTGTCCGCTACCACTGCTGCATATTTCTGATGCCAACGCTCTCCACATCAATCGCACGAAGGTGCGGCGGGTCAGTTTGCTCGGAACCCGCTCCATGGAAGAGGCGTTTTATCGTAACCGACTATCGGCGCTACACGGGCTGGAAGTAGTGGTTTCAGGGCCTGACAAGCGTAAGCGGATGTACGACATCATTTTTACCGATATGACATCATTTTTACCGAACTGTGTTTAGGCATTTTACGCGACGTTCCCGGCGGACGCTGAGCCAGATTATCGCCGAATTGCAGTTGGAGGGAGTGGAAAGGGTAGTGTTGGGAGACACGGAAATCGGCTTGCTGCTCAGCCAGGATCAAGTCTCGGTTCCGCTATTCGACATCACGGCGATTCATGCCGCAACAGCGGTAGAATTTGCCGTTGGCTAAAGGGACGATCGGCGGCGGCACCGCCCGTTGTCATCATTCCTAAGTGGTTATCTAGCTTATATAAATGAAGCTTATAAATATTATTATTTTACTATTGATATTAAAGCTTGTCGTCCGGCTAACGCCTTGCGGCAAGCGATTGAGCAAGTGGAGCCTGAAACGAATGACAAATTATGTCCTGGTCGGCGATGTTGGCGGAACCAATGCCCGGCTGGCGTTGTGCGATGTGGACACGGGAGAAATCTCACATATCCATACCTATTCCGGAGATGATTACGACACCCTGGAGCGAGTTATCTGCCATTATTTGATCGGCCAAAAGGTTGCAGTCAAAGAGGCCTGCATCGCTATCGCCTGTCCGATAACCGACGATTGGGTTGAGATGACCAATCATTCCTGGGCGTTCTCCATCAAAGCGATGAAAGCAAGCCTTGAGTTGGAGCAGCTCGAAATTATCAATGATTTTACTGCAGTATCGATGGCTATTCCGATGATGACAGCAAAAGACGTCATTCAGTTCGGCGGTGGTCAGGCCATCGCCGGAAAGCCGATTGCGATTTACGGTGCTGGCACGGGGCTGGGTGTCAGCCATTTGATCCAAACGAAGAAGCAATGGATTAGCCTGCCGGGCGAGGGCGGCCATGTGGATTTCGCGCCTAACAGTGAAGAAGAGGATAATATTCTGTCGGTGCTACGCGCAGAGTTAGGGCACGTTTCCGCGGAGCGTGTACTGTCCGGCCCTGGACTAGTGAATTTATACCGCGCGATCGTCAAAGCCGATGGACGCTTGCCAGAGAATCTGCTGCCCAAGCAGGTGACAGAGCAGGCGCTGGCCGACAGCTGTATCGATAGTCGCCGCGCGCTCTCGCTGTTCTGCGTACTGATGGGCCGTTTCGGCGGCAACCTGGCGTTAAATATGGGGACTTTCGGCGGCGTATATATCGCCGGCGGTATCGTACCGCGCTTTTTGGATTTCTTTCGCGCCTCCGGTTTTCGCGCAGCATTTGAAGATAAAGGGCGTTTTAAGGATTATCTGCTGAATATTCCAGTGTACTTGATTCGCCATCAGCAGCCCGGATTACTTGGCGCCGGCGCCCATATGCGCCAACTTATGGGCCATCAGCTTTAACATGCGCGCTTCCCGCACCCGCCGCGGGCGGGTACTCTCCTTCCCATCGCCGTGTTTTATATAAGCGCAGGCCGGTGGGAAATTTACCTCGTGCGTTTTCCGCGCCACAGCACAGGCCGCCGTTCTGCGCTTTGAGACTCTGGGGGATTAACCGTCGCGTCTGGCTATCCTTTGGCTTTTGCCATGAGCCGACATTATGCCGGCCGATATCAGAGTCCTATCATCAAGCGAAGGGCTTTCATCTTGCCGCGACTGACCCGTCACCTCACAATCAAAATCGTTAAGGTGAAGCAGGTGGGTATTGTTAAATCAGGGCACAATTTCTCCGATTTTATCTTTGTTGATGGTGTAAGAGCGGCGAAAATACGTCATCCGGAAAACGGGCGCAAAATCCGTTATCTCCATCAATATCGTGTAGATTTCGCTGGCATAAAAACCTGCGTGACCTTCTCCTGCGCGGTGGCATAACAGAGGTTTTCATGTCGGATAATGCGTTCATCTTTGATGAGATTAACGGTATGGCTGTTGCGGGCGCCGGGAGTGCTGAGTGCGCTGAGCTGGGTAGGGGGTCGGTGGCCTCAAGCTTTTGCAGCATGGTGACGCTACGCTGCTCGTAGAAGGGCTTGCTAATACATCAAACACAGCTCAAAGGTTTTAAGCAGTAATAAAAAATAATCGCCAGTCTCAGGTGGCAGCGATGTCCAGATGGTTGTGTTTTTACAAATAGCATAACTCTTCCTGGAAATTAGTCTTCAACAATAATGGCTTTCATTCTGTTTCGCTTGTCAGCCGCGAAAATAATTATACGTTAGACAGCCCGCTTGCGGCCGTCGGCGGTCAAATAAAACTAAATCTCAGTGCCGAGCTCCCAGAGACGGATGTGTAATCTTTCGTCGCAGAGCAAGGTGGCCCGTTAATGCATATTGAGTAATCCGATGCGTCACGACAGCTGTTCGTTGCGCCGCACCTACTCAATTGCCGCCTCGCTGATGCCGCTGTCGGTATCGGTGACGAAAATGCGAATACGCTCCTGCTCGGCTTTAATGGCAGTCACCACCGCGCTACTACCATATCCGATGGCGTTCGTCAACGGTTGAACGAGTAGACTGGGAATGGTGAACGACGATTCTTCATCAATATCGTAGATGACGGTAAGTCTATTGCCGAAGCGCGCCTGCTCAATCGCGATATAATCTTGAATTTAGTAAAGCTTTTTTAATATCAATGTGTTCGTCGTTCAATTCCAGATTAATAGCATGAAAATATGCAGATCGATACACGGTTGACTTCGATACAGAAAGCGAAGTGGCATTTAAATTTTCCATGAAATTGAGCAGGGATATTCCTGTAAAAAGGTTTTATTATAGTATAGTCATCCATAATAATTCTCCGTTTAACAAAATTAGATGGAATTACACTTAAATTATCTTTAAGTCTGTGGTATAGCTTGAAGAGAAAAAATATAATGACCATGATGATTGCATGCGGGAGTGAATGGCTATTCATCCCATCGAGATAATTAGCATATCATCGTATCATTTCTCCTTGCTTATTGAGATATTAAGCATAATTATAAATCTCTCTCGCCTTGTTCAACAAGTACAAGTTGACTCTCTATCATATCCGGATCGAAACCGTGCTCGTTTGAGATTGTACTCATCTGATCACGGAACCCGTGACTCATGGCCATACTATTAAAGCTGATACGAGCGGATTTGCTAGAGTTTCCATGTAGGCTTATTTTGTCATTTCTCCCTGGAGAGTGGTATGTACAGTGGCCAGTGATGATAGGCTTTAAAAATTAAAGTAAAGCAACTAATGGACACAGGCACAATATGAGGCCAGCGAGGCTTTATCAATTCTGCGGGTATTTCCAGTGTCTTATTCTCAAGATTGATTTTTACCGGAGCACCTCTACCAATAAACCGGCCAATGTACGATTAAATCCCCCTATTCGGTTTATGAAGAAACAGGAAATTTCAGATAAATGTAAAAATGTCTTTGTCAAACATGCTCATGATTTCGGTGGCATATTTCTGACCATCTTTTTCGGCTTTCAGCACCAGGTCGCGACACTGCAGGCGTTTTAACGCTTTCTTGTCGCTGGCTGGATTGTTGCCGGCCTGTCTTTCAGTTTAGTTGGCGCCTGGATGGCTCTGGCTCTGACAACGATATGCCCGGATAATCATCAGTGCTAAGTGCTTGTTCCTCACCCGAAACGATAACGTATCCGCCAGACCTTGGCGCCAGACTGGGTTATGAACAAAAAAAAGCCGCCCATATCGGACAGGCGATAACCTTTGTCTTTTGGTTTGGCTTGCTCTATCTGCTTTGCGGTTAGGATGTGTGGGTATCGCTGTAAGGGCATTTAGATTATGCTCGTATGAATGCCCGCGAGAGTTCGGCATCGTCAATGTATTTTATGTAATGTCAAGTAATTGCAATTTGGCCGGAGGCATTGTATGGAAAAGGCCAGGTAATGCGGGGCTATGCACGTGGAATGCTTAGCACGTGGAATGCTTAAATGGTATCCCCGACAGGAATCGAACCTGTAACTAGCCCTTAGGAGAGGCTTGTTATATCCGTTTAACTACGGAGACATGTCACGCAACAGTCAGTATAGCGTATCTAGCCACGGAAATAAGCACTTGGCGGCGCGTTTGCTCAATGCCTGGCCAAAGGCGGCGTTACTCGCCTCATGGAGAGAAACTCGTATTAAGAGGGAGAGGGACTGACGTCAGAGAGGATGTGCTGCGCATGCTTCATGCTGGCCAAGTGGCATCGCGCGCATTGCGCGACTTAAGTCTTTGGCGTCACACAAAGGGCCTGCCGCAGTGCCCGGGTCGGGACTAATCTTGCTTGTCGGAGGCCGTTCTATATGCCGCTAGCGGCGGATGTCCCGCCGGTGATGGCTCAAGTCGTTGAAACGGATAGAAAATTGCCACCACGAGATATTGCCGTTGAAGACCAAACACAGGATTTCGATCGATCCCACCACGATATGGGTCAAATTACCGATGCATATTAAATATGTAATCAGGATAATGATGAGTAACTCATTGTGTTTTATGGGTATCATCTAGACCAGCGATGCGATGATTCGGCCGGAGATAATGGCGTTGCAAAATATCTCCACAGGGTGTTGCCCATCGCCCCTTGGAAGAGCGAAATAAGAGCCGCGCGCATAGCGCTGTCAAACACAGGCAGGTAGATTAAAGGCGAAAGCCATCAACACCGTGCCAATCGGGTTACTTACCAGCACCACGTCCCAAAGCCGCATCAGGATAACAAAATTATGATGGGTCGGTTTATACATAAACGGCAGCACGGCGGTCAAGGTGCTCTCCGTGAGCAGATGCTAGCGCGCCATGATGACAACCACAAAAACAATGGTGTAGTCCAGATTTTCGACAAAACCGATTGCGCCTTCAGGGAGCACGCGCGTGAAAACGCCCTTTGCCATTGCGAGGTGCCCATCGACAGGTCGGCTGACATGGCGGACATTCTAATGCCAGACTGTCACCTTCCAGCCCTTTCTCTCCTTCCTGGCGAATCTCTTCATGTATCACGGCGGCGGGGAAGGGAGGTTATCCTCCTTCACCTCAATCACCTCAATATCGATTCCTTCTTCATTCTCTTGGCTTTCAACTGCATGCTCTTTGCCGCCGGCATGGGAAAGCTCGTCGTCCCGAAGCGGGCTATGGTATTTGCTGATGGGCGACGGGGTCTTTTCGCGTGTCTGGTGCGTAGATTGGTCTCTTTAACAGCGGCAAGGATCGCAAACCTTAAGCATAGCGGATATGGCGCAATCGGTCGCGTGCGTGCGGCGGCGGTCGTGAAAATATGTCCAACTATAATTTAGGGTGAATGAACAACAAAATTTTAACGTTACTGGTTGCATACGTTTTATTGATCTAATACAGACTTTCGGCAACAGACAGAAGGCAGCATCGGCGACGGCTTTTCCTGCGATGCCCAGTGTTATGATACGATCCTTTGTTAATACATGGTTTAATTTCTGATGCTAGCAATCCACAATTTAGCCTGTGTGCGATGATCGCCGCTTATTTTTAGCGGATTGAACGATGAGAGCGGTCCCGGTGATTAGGTGCAAATAGAGGGCGCGAACGGTGCCGGCAAAACATCGCTGCTGCGGATCCTTGCCGGTCTGGCACCACCGGATGATGGTGAGATCCGCTGACGCCAGCGCCCGCTACGTCAGTGCCGGAGCGACTATTGTCATGAGCTGCTTTTAGGCTATTAGGCAGGCATTAATGCCGCCCTAACGCCGTTGGAAAATCTGCTATTTATCAAGGCATCGGTGGAGCACGACATGACGTGAGATCGGGCGGGCGCTTGAGTAGGTAGGGTTTAGGAATGTGAAGATGTGTGCACAGCGGGGTTATCGGCGGGGCAGCAGCGGTGTATCGCCTTGGCTAGACTGTGGTGACGCCGGCGTTGATTTGGATCCTGGATGAGCCGCTCACGGCGCTCGCCTCCATGGGCAAGGAGTTGATTAGGCAGTTTGAGCAGTATTGCGCCACTGGCGGCGTGGTGATTCTAACCACCCATCAACCATTGCCGCTCTCGGCGTGTCGGGTACGCAAGATGGCATTGGATATGGCGTCATGTTCTGGTTAGTGTTGCGTCGTGAGCTGTAGCTGGCGTGGCGCTATGGCAATGAGCTAGCTAATCCGCTTTTCTTATTGTTATTACGCTATTCCTTTGGGAATAGGCCGGAGCTGGCGTTGCTCAAATGTATCGCGCCGAGCGTCATGTGGGTAGCGGCGCTATTGGCCTGTCTGCTCTCTCTATGAACGGTTGTGAACGGTTGTTCCGCGACGATGTGCGGGACGACTCGCTAGACAATTGCTATTATTGCCGGCGCCGTTGCCGCTTACAGTACTTGGTTAAAGTCTATACCAATTGGCTGGCATCGGTCTACCTCTGTTGTTGATGTCTCTGCTAGCGGCGCTTTCACCGTGCAGTTGACGCGCAGCGCCACGGTGGCGGTTTTACGCACCTGGGGTCGGCGTTGATAGGAAAACCGTTGCCGGCTATGACCATGGCGTCTTTGTGCCATCTGTCTGCGCTGAGTATCAATTCCTTAACGGCCTCGCCGCGCGGGGCGCGAGGATCCTCGGCATCAATTACAAAGGTAGTCGCAAGCAGCCTTGGCCTGGCTGAACACGTTCAGCAACCCCTACACCCTGAACGTGATAGACGGCAACGGAATGCTTGGTCTATGGGATGTATAGCGCCGGCGATATGAACGACCGGGTCTGTCGGTAGGGGATTGCGCCGCTCTTACTTTCCAGTAAGGTGGGGAAAAATGATGTGCTCAGCGATATTGGCGTCGTTGGGCGACCTGCTGCTTAGTACTTACGCTGCGGAGGCGGTTGATATTCATCAATTCAGCAGCGTGGCGCAAGAACAGCAGTACCGAGAATTGATAGCCGAATTATGCTGTCCGAAATGCCAGAATACCAGCATCGCCGATTCGAATGTCGTCATCGCCGACAAATATGCGCGATAAAGTTTATCACTTGATATTGCAAGGCCAGAGTAAACAATAAATTGTAGATTATATGGTGGCGCGCTACGGCCGTTTCGTCACCTATACGCTTACGCTCTTGCTGTGGCTTGGCCGTTGCTTATCAGTCGCCCACCGCAAGCACGCCATCAGCGCGCTGTCGTCGGCGCAACAGTAGCGTTTGGCGCGAATTCTGCCTGCCGATAGGGATGCGCCATGATAGCTTCTCTGCTTCTGGCCGTCCGTCCTGTCGATGCTTTTTGTCTGCGCGCTTTTGTGCTACCGACGCTGCGCTATCGCAGCGAAACCGAAACCGTTAGCCGTGATCAACTCATCAAGCGCTTTTATCAGCGCCGGCTCCATGAGTGGCCCACGTGGTGAGTGTCGGCGCTGGCGTGGTCCTCGCTGCTGCGTTGTGTGCTTATCCCGGGGTGGACTGCTGCTGGCGGTGGCGCTGGGAATGCATGGCCTGACCGGCGGCGCGAGTCAGGTACTACGCAGGCGGCAGACGGTTAACGAATTTCCGCAAGGGCAACCGTTAAGTACCGAAGTACTTAGCCGTTTCGCCGTCGATTTGCGCGCCGAGCTGCAACAGCATCCGGAGGACAAGCAGAACTGGCTGATCCTCGGCCGTCTCGGTGTAGTGCTCGATAACATCGATATGGTGACCCAGGTGTTCGCTAAGGCTAGGCGTCAAGCGCCGGAGGATGATGCCATTGCACTACTTAGTGCTGACCCGTTCTTCTGATTCGACGGCAACGGCAGCGGGCAATCAGCTGCCGCGCGAGATTATCACTAAACACCTACATAATCTACAGATACTATCAGCAGCCCATGATGCCAAGCGATCGCGCTGTGGCACGAGGTGTTGGCCCGTCTGCCAGCTACCGACTCCCGCGCTGACGCCTTTTGGCAGTACATTGAGTAGGAAAAGGCGCAGGGCTGGCTGGAGTGGGGCGCTTTGAACGGTTGAGATAGACCAGCAACTTCCCTAGCGATGGTATAAGAAAATACAATGGAGTTTATAATGCATTTCCGCCTGTCAGGTGTCGCGTTTGCCAGTGTCCTGCTTCTGGGGTGCGCCACTCATCAAAATCAGGACGACCAAGGCCGGCCAGATCCTCTGGAAACTTTCAACCGCAGCATGTTTAATTTCAACTATAACGTGCTGGATCCCTACGTGGTGCGCCCGGCGGCTGTGGCCTGGCGGGATTATGTGCCGAAGTCGGCGCGTAACGGGTTGAGTAATTTTTTCACCAACCTGTCAGAGTTCGCTACCACGGTCAACTACTTTGTCGAGGGCAAGCCATACAAAGCGATGGTGCATTTCAATCGCTTTTTCCTTAATACCTTGCTTGGCATGGGGGGCTTAATCGATGTAGCCTCCATGGCGAACCCAAAACTGGCCAAAGAGGAGCCTCGGTGCTTCGGTAGTACGCTGGGCCATTATGGTATCGGTTATGGCCCGTATGTACAATTGCCTGGCTACGGCAGTTTCACGCCCCGTGAGGACGTCGGCGGACTGGTCGATGACCTCTACCCACTCTTGAACTACCTGACATGGTGGATGTCCGCCGGCAAATGGGCGCTGGAAGGCCTGGAAACCAGTGCCCAACTGCTGGATTCGGATGGCCTGCTGCGCAATTCGCAAGATCCTTATGCCATGGTGCGTGCCGCCTATTTCCAGCGCCATGATTTCCTGGCCAGTGACGGTATGTTGACGCCGCGGGAAAACCCGAACGCCGCCGCGATCAAAGGCGATCTTAACTCGATAGATGCCCAATAAGCGGAGCTACCCTGTGGTCGATGGGCTAACGTCAGGATGGAAGAGAGGTCGTGCGCCGATCGGTAAGGGCGTGTGTGCGGACAAGGGCTGAAGTGTAACGACCCGACCCGGAGCGGTGATGTTAGTGTCATCGCACAGGGTATGACGTTCCGTTTATGGCGCTTGCTATATCGGTAATGCGCTGGGAATAGCGAGCAATTCCGTTTACCTCGGGTGACAAAACACGTCCTTGACGGCTCTATCGTCCGCCTGATCTGCTGTTAACGCCGGCGCAAGGGGCGTATAATTGTTTTTCCTATAATAAGTAAGGATGACCAGCGCCATCCCGGATTACCGGGCGAGGAGAACACAATGGCGAATGCACTGAACAAATGCAGCGCAAATGAAACGGCAGCCTGCTGTTGTGTTGACGTTGGCACTATTATTGATAATGAAAACTGTAAGGCGAGCTTTAGCCGCGAAGTTACGGTTCACCAGTAAGTGGAATCGATGTTGGCCACGCTGACGGAAAATCCCGCGCGGGGTGAAATCCGATCCTTGCCAAATCGATGCCAGGATTAAACCGTAGGACAACGATTTCACTGTCAGGTGAAAGCGCTGATTTTCCAACTGGACCTGTGTTAACGCCCGTGCCGAATCTCTTTGCTGAACTTTTACGGCGCGGCGGGGAACCGTTTTGTTCCACGTTGAAAATATTTCCACTGTGTTTATGCACAATTTGACTAAAGTGTTGTCATGGCCTGATAGTCATCGTAAAGGCGCGGTGCATTTTCATTCCGAAATCGCGGCTCGCGTGCAAATGGCCTTGCGCGTGATATTGACTTCTTGGGTGGAGTTGATGTAAAAGACAGCGTTTTGGCCAGATGAGACTGTCCATCTGGCACGGTCGTTATGTCGTCACCGCAAGTACATGGCGGCACGATCCGTGCGTCGATGGCAGGCTGTGGGCATTCCCAAGCCGACTGGGCGCGTTTTCCCAACAACAACGGTGCATTATGCAAGTTCTAATTATGCGGCATGGCGATGCTGTTTCCGAGGCCGCCAGTGATGCGGAAAGGCCCCTAACCGATCGGGGTCGTGACGAATCCGGTCTGATGGCGCGCTGGCTTAGCGGCCAAGCAGCAGATATCGATCGGGTATTGATCAGTCCCTATTTGCGCGCTAGGCAGACGCTCGACACCCTGCAGACATATCTGGTATTGCCGGATGGCCATGAAGTGTTGCCGGAGCTGACGCCAGGCGGAGATGCCGGACTGGTGTGCTGCTATTTACAAGCGCTGGCGAATGAAGGGCTTACCCGGGTGCTAGTCATCTCCCATTTGCCGTTGGTGGGATATCTGGTGGCGGATTTATGCCACGAGAAGCAGCCGCCGATGTTCGCCACTTCTGCCGTGGCAGGCGTGGATTTGAACGCCGTCAGCGGCAGCGGCAAGCTGTGCTGGCAAATGGGGCCAATGCAACTGCTGTCGAAAGTCTGAACAAATGGCGTGCGGACGCAGCGAAAACTGTCCCTTGAGAGGTGACTTATAACCTTCCCATACTAGACCGTTGCCGCGACGACGTTTTTGACGCTGACGCCGCTACGACAATGCTATGGCTTACGTCTAACGGGTTTCGCGCCCTGCTTAGTGGCTTATCGCTCTGTCGCGCTGGCGAAAGACTGAGTGGTGCTTTGGCTGAGATCGCCGCTTTTGTGGCACTTAATCTTCCCGATGCGGGTTAGCAGGGCGCTTTGTCAGGGTGAGGATCGGCAGCAGATGTCTTATTCTTACCGCTCACCGTATTTTGTGCGCCAGACTTGTCTCGCCTTCCGGCGCGTCTTCGTCCGTCCTTAAGAAACATTAACCCTCAAATCCATCCCCTCCACAAAGCTCATCCCTAATGTCAACCGTATTCGCCATAAAGCGTGGTTTACACGGTGAATCCGCTGGTGCTATTAGGCTCCGTGGTCAGGTGGAGACAGTCGGTACCGTCCGGTCTAGGAGGGAGGTTGTGGTTGCGACTTACTTGGGTGAAACGGTATATATTGTTATATAACAAATCAATTAATAATTATTAATATATGAAAGTTTTGTGTTTGTTAACATATTAAGACTTGCGAAGAACCGGCGACATTTTGACCAGCGGAAACAGGAGTTTAATGGGAATAAACTGAAAAATTTAGGTAATCAAGCACTGTAAGCCATTCCGTTTATTATCCTGCATTCCAGGTGATTCGCTCACACAAACGGCAAAATTTTGTTTGGTCGGGTTACCAAATACCGCGCCCACAGCGGCGGTTATTTTCACCCTTATTCATGTTGCACCCTTATTCATGTTGGCATCAACATTTACCTGACTAATTTCATCTGTTGTGCGGTTAGCATAGTTTGCGGTTTCATTTTTGCGTGCACTATCGAAGAAATGGCGACAATTGTTTTAAGCGAACCCCCACTACCCTTTTATCAAGTCATGACCTCAATGGGAGTTGAATACATTCAAGATTAAGCCGATTTCAGACTTCTCAGCCGGCGCGCATTAAAAGCGTTATTAACTTTATACAAAATATTTGTCTGTGTGATATGGTTCAGTTAGCAAAGGTCTTTTATTCACGCGCGGTGCGCGTGGCTAGCGAGAGAACTGGACATCGATATCGCTTTCTATTTTGTTTTTCGTCTGTGTGCAGTTACTTTGCCTCAGTGTGCTTGGAATACAAGCGCAAGTGGCTGATGTTATCCAGATATAATATTTTAAATAATAATCCTAAATAATGGCAGATAAACCGCAATGAGTAATCATAATTTAGCACTGAATAAAAAATTACTGAACGGTAAGTAAGCTTGCTGCACTCATTGCCGTTTTGTTGATTTGGTTGGCTATCGGATTTATCCATCAGTATTACATCTATCTTATCTAATTTTATGCAGGTGCTTGCACTTGTTATCGTAGAAAACATAGCCTGCCGAAGGTTTTTCCTATGGCAATCAGATGATCTTCCTCCGTTCTAGTTATTTTATCGCCATTGTCATGCTGCTTGGGATGTCTGATTATAAATCTTATATCGTTAGCTCTACGCTCAGTCGGTGTTCCCGCGTTGTTCTAAACGATCTGAATATGATATTAGGGCAACAATCGCATTGGCAAATATTTTATTAGCGCTTGTCGCGGCTTTAGAGTCACTCATTAGAGGTGCATTGGTGGCACTGTTACTGGTTGTGTTTTTATTCATTTGCTTCGGTGTCGGCAGAAGCCTTTTTCTTTAGTGTTATCATTAGCTGGCATCATCGTCGGTTTTGTTGGTAATGCAGTATTACCTAGACACACCAGTCCCCTCGAAGTGCAGTTGTTAACGTTTTATAATTTTCCCGCTGTCATGGATAATCTATCATAATTCGTAATTGTCCTGCTGAGCTCAACAATGGTCACGGATTATTTTGCAGGAATGCAGATAGTCAGTGTGGGTTTCCTGCTTTATATCCTATTTATATCCAAAGCATCGACATACTACTCTGTTACATGGCCTCACTTATTTAGGGCTATGAAAAGAGTGTGGGAAAGCTGGCCGCCGTTAATGATGGTGAGCCTGGCTTGATCAACTTTTTCTTGATACTCGTAGCGATAGGTATCGTAATCGGTTTATTCGCGGTGTCAAGTCTGAAGCCCGACCAACCACGTCACGTGCAATGGACTATGGCGGCTCTCTACAGCGCGCTGGTATCTCGTAGTAAGCAATAAACACTTTAATCTCAGTATTCATATCACGTTCCATCGCAATCTCTAATATCTATAAAATTCACAGCGTAGACTCTTGATAATATTATTGCTAAATGCGATTGATAATCGGGTGTTGCCATGAATGGAAACAACTTTGTTTCTCTGCATCACAGGAGGTGTTTTACTATTTAAACCAGGATGTCGAAACAGATAGGTTAGCAAAAGATCGGATAGTGAAGCGCCATCAATGCATTAACTGACCCCCGATTGATTATTAGCGTAAACACTTGCGCCAAATCCTAGTAACCGGATGGCTTCGCTATCGTAGTAATCGTCATCTTTAGGATGCCAGCTCCATTCAGTGCTAAATAAAACCTTTAATATCAATAATATTGTGCTAGCCATAAGGGGAATCTGTTGCTTTAAAATATGTTTGCCGTATCTATACGCAGGCGCAATACACATTTTCTCGTCGGCAGGCGGCAAGAAGTGCGCCGAGCTCCTGTTTTACCTCCGCCTGCGTGAGTCCGTGCAGATCTAAAAACATCTCCAGCAGCTTTTCATCTAATGAGGCCCACATCCGAGCGGACATAGCACGACACTCCCCTTCCTGAAGCAGGGACTGGGATGCATCGAAAAGTAAAACTGGCGTCCACCTGCTCCTGAATCAATCGTCACTGGAGTAGAGTGGATTCGTATGCCGCAGCGGTGGTTTTACCCGGCTCTGTGGCAGCGGCTTGACACCTACCACCGTCTGCCTGACATAGCGGCAGATCGTCCTCCGTCAGTGTCAATCGTTTCTTCATTGTTTCGCTCTGCGCCTAGTATTTTATCTCAGTTTACACTTTCCTTACCGTCGACGGCGAAAAAGTGGCGCCGGTTTCCCTTCAAGGCTTACCTGGCTGCTGCTTTGTCAATCACTTCATAGAACACTAGCACTTGTTGAAGAAAGTGAAGGTCACGAAGGGTGGATTGGACAAAATTTTGGATGAAGATTTTGGATGAAGTAGTAGCGGAAATATATACCTACAGGATATGCTGTGTTGGACGATCAACCGGTTTACGCCGCGCAGTTCTATTACGGTCACAGTAATCCCTGGGATGAACCGGTTACAGCTAGTTTCGCAATCTACCCCACTCCGGTGCGTATCCTTGATATGTTTACCGGTAGTGGTTGCATTGCCATCGCCTGCGCTCCGCCCACCCAGAAGTGGGGGTAGACGCGATGGATGGGGGTAGACGCGATGGATATTGCCCGGTGTATTGGTGGTGGCGGAGCAAAATATCCAGGCGCACGGCGTTAAGCATCAGGCCACTCCGATTCGCTCCGATTTATTCCCTGACTTACCGCCGCTGGCCTATGACGTGATCGTGACTAATTCTCCCTATGTGGATGAAGAAGATATGAACGATTTGTCGGCGGAGTTTAACGCTGAACCGGTGCTGAGCCTGGCTGCCGGCAGCGATGACCTAAGTTGGTGTGGCATATTCGATATCTTGCCAAGAATGGCATGTTAGTGTGTGGTGAATTTAGTGGCGCAATACCTGCAGGTGCCATTCCGCTGGCTGGAGGTTGCCATAAGGTGGCGACGGTGTATTCATGTCGACGCGGCAACAGTTGATCCCCTGCGGCGAATAAGCTGCACCATGATAAAACCCCCGGCGCGGCCGCGGAACTCGCGTGCAGCCATGTTGTGTCTGTTTTATATATCAAGAATTGGTAAGGAGTCCCAATGACAGGGAACAGTATTGGACAATCTTTTCGCGTTACCACCTGCGGGGAATCCCACGGCCCGGCCTTGTGCGGGATCGTCGACGGCGTACCGCCAGGTATCCCGCTTAGCGAGGAGGATCTTCAGCGCGATCTCGACCGCCGGCGTCCTGGCACATCGTGCTATACCACGCAGCGACGCGAGCCGGACCGCGTGAAGATCCTCTCCGGAGTATTCGAGGGTGTCACTACCGGCACCAGCATCGGGTTGCTTATCGAGAATAAAGATCAGCGCTCCCAGGATTACAGCGCTATCAAAGATCTCTGCCGTCCTGGCCACGCTGATTACAGTTACGAACAGAAGTATGGCCGACGGGATTATCGCGGCGGCGGTCGTTCATCGGCGCGGGAAACGGTGATGCGCGTCGCCGCCGGCGCCATCGCTAAGAAATATCTAGCGCAACACTGCGGCGTGCAGGTGCGCGGTTTTCTGGCGCAAATGGGCACTATTCGCTGCGAGCTCAAAGATTGGACACAGGTGGAGCAAAATCCCTTCTTCTGCCCGGATGTTGACCGTCTGGAGGCGCTCGATGCGCTGATGCGGGATTTAAAAAAATCCGGAGATTCCATTGGCGCCAAGGTTACGGTCGTAGCAGAGAATTTGCCTGCCGGCCTGGGTGAGCCGGTGTTCGACCGCCTTGATGCCGATCTGGCGCACGCACTGATGAGTATTAACGCGGTGAAAGGAGTCGAGATAGGCGATGGTTTCGCGGTCATCAGCAAGCGCGGCAGCGAAAACCGTGATGAGATTACTCAAGAAGGTTTTCAAAGCAATCACGCCGGTGGCATTCTCGGCGGCATCAGCAGCGGCCAGCCGGTCATCGCTCATCTTGCCCTGAAACCCACTTCTAGTATCATGGTCCCTGGTCGGACGGTGAACCGCAGCGGCGAAGTGGTGGAAATGGTGACCCTCGGTCGTCACGATCCCTGCGTCGGCATTCGTGCAGTGCCGATCGCTGAGGCTATGATGGCGATCGTGTTGATGGATCACCTGTTGCGCCAGCGTGTGCAGTGCGCGGGTGTTGTTGCGGTGCGCCGATATAGTGACCATGATGCGTAGGCTAATACGGTCTGGCTGGCGCTGGTGGCATTCGACGCCGGCGCCGTGCAGACGCCGTAGCAAAAATAGAGCATCCCATCGCCGGCTCGCCCAGCGTCATCAGCGCTTCGCCAACTGATGTATTGTCGGCGCTCAGCTGTTGCCGCTGGAGGTGGGGAATGATCGGGTGTTACGGCCGAATCAGCGGCGCTACTTCAGCCATCCGGATCTGTTGTTGCCCATCCAACGCCTGAGTAATCAGGTGAAACATTTAGGGCTGGGAGAGGTGCTAGTCGGTGATATGGCGATGCTGACGGACGGTCGGTTCAGTAGCGGACTTTAGCCACCAGTCGTGACTGGATGCGGATATTTTGTTACAGACGCCGCGTCAGCGCTGGAGCGCCTCCAACTGCTGAAACCCAGCCGCTGGATCTCATGTCGGCCAACGTCTGTGTCGTAGTGCCGTGCCTACGCTGTGTTAATTAAACTAGCAGCGGAGGATGAACGGGTCACCCGTATTTTGTCAACCCGGCCATTATAAAGATGCGGGCAGCGATCATTGGGGAATTGAGTGTGGATTGGTTAGTGGTTTTGTCCTGGCTGCTGAAATGCGTGGTTATTAAAGGCGATGAAGGCCCCTTCATACCCATTTAGCCGCGCGGGGCGCTGATGGATAGCGACGGGGAGTAGCACGGTTACGCGCGGCGATCAGTGGCGGTAGCGGACACCAGGTTCAGCTGTCCCGCGCAGCGGCTTACAACAACGACTGTCCAATTAGGAGAGTAATGCAGTCCTCCTTGCGCCCCGCGCTCGCTTCACCCACTTATGAGTCCTCTGCGCGTGGTGAGGAAGGGCTGTTGCTGAACGATCTCTTTCTTCTTCAATAAGTTGCGTATCCAGAAACGGTTGGGATTCAAGGTCTGCGCCACGGTGCGATTGACTGGCAAGGTCTCGCCAAATATCTGGGCCGCCACGATTTCCGCCGCCAGCGGCGCGCTGAACAGGTCGCTGGAACCCAACCCCCACGTATGGATAAATTGGCGAACCTCAGCCTCCAACCGTCGCTGCCATCGACTCTTAGGCCGTTGACCGGCCTAAAGTAGTGTGTTTAAGCCCCTGGCGCTCGGCAAGTTGTAGCGCGCTAGCAACAACTGCGCCGGATTGAACCAGTCTCCAATCGGGTAAATTAGGTCGTCCCGGTCGGTTTCTACCCCGACTAGAGCGGCCATGTCTTCACGCGCCACCGGCTGCATCAAGATAGTTAGCCAGCCGAAGCCAAGGATCTGGGCATTCTTGACGGCGCTTTTCTCGTCCAAGGCCAGCTGGGTAACATCGCACCAATGATGTTCAAAGACCACGCATTGTGCCGCTAGCTGTTGATAACAGCGCAAGGGAAAAACGAAATTAGACCAAAGCATCATACTGGTTGGGTGGCGGATAGAGTGTGCCCTGCCATCGTCAACGCCAAAAAATTGAGGCCGGTGCCGAATCCGGTTTCCGTTACCCTAAACACTGTCCGTGGATAATAGCTAAAGCGGGCGGGCAGACTGTTTCCTGTTGAGAAAGCGTGACGCGTTTCCGCCAGTCCATCTATCTTGATTGGGAAAATAAACGTTATCAAATTTTTAGGATGCAGGTGTGCCCTGTTCGCTCCAGTGCGCGAAGAGGAATACAATAGCGTGACGGTTCACGGCAGCAGGCTCACGGCAGGAAAAGTGGTACGATTCTAACCACGCGGGCTTTTTTTGCTAACATCCACCGATCGGACTTGTTCAGCTTACATCTGTAAGCTAAAGTGCGTGACCGAGACTCAAATATTATCGCAAGGGGTATTAAATGAAACGTGCTGTGATCACCGGCCTGGGGATCTTATCAAGTATCGGTAACGACAAAAAAGAAGTCCTGGCCTCGTTGCAACAAGGCCGCTCCGGGATTACCTTTTCTCAGGAATTGAAAGATTCAGGCATGCGCAGCCATGTCTGGGGCAATGTCAAACTCGATACCACTGGGCTGATTGATCGCAAAATAGCGCGCTTTATGAGTGATGCCTCTGTCTACGCCTTCCTGTCTATGGAGCAGGCGATTGCCGATTCCGGCCTAACCCCCAATATGGTCTCCAACGATCGTACCGGCCTTATTGTGGGCTCCGGCGGCGGTTCACCGCGCAATCAGGTTGCCGGATCCGACGGCATGCGCGCCCGTGGTTTGCGCGGCGTGGGGCCATATATGGTCACAAAAGCCATGGCTTCTGGCGTATCGGCGTGTCTGGCGACGCCTTTTAAAATTCGCGGCGTCAATTATTCCATCAGTTCCGCCTGTTCGACCTCCGCGCACTGTATCGGCAATGCAGTGGAAATGATCCAGCTTGGCAAACAAGATGTGGTCTTTGCCGGCGGCGGTGAAGAGCTGTGCTGGGAAATGGCCTGTGAATTTGATGCCATGGGGGCGTTGTCCACTCGCTACAACGAAACGCCGCAGAAAGCGTCGCGAACCTATGACGTTAATCGTGACGGCTTTGTTATCGCCGGCGGCGGCGGTATCGTTGTCGTGGAAGAGCTGGAACACGCTCTGGCCCGCGGCGCCTATATCTATGCTGAAATCATCGGTTATGGCGCGACCTCCGACGGCGCGGACATGGTAGCGCTGTCCGGCGAAGGTGCCATTCGTTGTATGCAGATGGCATTGAAAAAGGTTGATACGCCGGTGGATTATCTTAATGTCCACGGCACCTCCACCCCTGTCGGTGACGTGAAAGAGCTGTGGGCGATTCGTGAAACCTTCGGCAGCCAGCATCCGGCGTTCTCCTCTACCAAAGCGATGACCGGCCACTCACTGGGCGCAGCAGGGGTACATGAGACAATCTTTACGTTGCTGATGTTGGAGCATGGTTTTATCGCTCCGAGCGTCAATATTGACGAACTCGATCCTCAAGCGGAAGGGATGAATGTCATCACTGAGCCGACTCAGCGCACCTTGACTACCGTGATGAGCAACAGCTTTGGTTTCGGCGGCACCAACGCTACGCTTGTGATGCGGAAATACCGTTGAGCCGCGTCAGATGCGGGCGTGCCGTGGAGTGGCGGCCTTCGCGGCTCCTTTGTCGCACACCGGCGTGAGCCGTCACGCTAACCAATGCTTCCCTTTCTACCGTGATGCCCTCGACAGAGGAAAGGGTGTTGGTTTTTATAATCTCTATTTCATTAATTATCATGAACAAGCCCGCACTGTGCACGCCGAACCGGCTATGCTGGCTATTCAGGGAACAAGACGATGTTCTCGCTGTGTAGCGCGATGTTTCTGTGTTATTTAACCGTGGCGTTATCGCTATCGGTTGTCCAGTTCGTCCATGACGAGCTTGGGCTAAGTAATACCTTGGCTGGCGTCGTAGTCGGTGTTCAGTTACTGGCTACAGTACTGATCCGCAGTTACGCTAGCAGACTCGCCGACCAGTTCGGCACCAAGCTGATCAGCACTTCAGAGGATGGCGGCATGCGGACTTGCCGGCGTGTTCTATCTGCCTTTCGCCATGCTGCCGTCCCCGGTTTATCCGGTTAGGCGCTGCTGCTGATAGGACGCGTAACGCTGGGTTTTGAGCCAATCGCTAACCGACACCCTAATTGGGGCAGCCATTGGCAGGATCGCTTAGGCGGCGTATGGCTTATGGCTGACGTTCCTCTCGCTGGATGGGAAGCGCTCGGCCTCGCCCTACCTGTGGCTAGCGACGGATCCCGGTTTGGTACTGTTAGGGCTGGCTTGACCGGCGCTGGATGCCATACGGTAGGTGGCTACAGCGTGTTTCAGGATGTTGCCTATGCCCTGCCGGACTATTACGCGCCTCGGTATTTAGCGCTGCCATGCTATCGCGCTGCGCTGACGTTGCCGTAACGCTGCTGAACAGCACCTGTGTGCGTGCAAACGGCGGATTTCGCGCCGGCCTACCATGGTAACGCCTCCCGTGCGGCGCTAATCGCGCAAAACCGCGTTTGCTGCAGCACAACCGTTGTCGCCCGTGCCAACTCGCCGCAGGCCGGCGGCAGTTGCGTCCAGCGCAGTAACCACCTCAACCGCGTTCATCGTCAATCTTTCCTCGCGCCTATCCTGGCGCCGTGCCAGGCTATCGGTGGGTCAGCAGCCAGACGACAAGCAGCGCCACGGTGACAAACACCAAGATCACCAGCGGTGAACGCGCTGCGCGGACGGACCGCGGCTCGTGTTCCGTCGCGATGAGTGGATGAGTCATCGGCTGAAGCAGTCGGACATCGGTGGTTAAATGCTGGCTGTGGGTGCGGCTCAGGCGATAAATAAATAAACAGATACAGATACTGCACACCGTGTCAACCTAGGCGCTAATTTCGCCAGGGTGGGATGCCCTTACTGCGGCAGCGTAAGATGGCTTTGTAAAAACTGGCTTAACAGCGGGAAATAGCGGGCAAGAATCGGATTGCCGGATTTCAGCCTCATCATGCGATGCAGACTTTCCCAGCGCGATCGGCGTTTCGCCGATCAATGCCGCCAATCTTGTAATGAGCTGACTGATGACCTAGTGTGCCGCCGCCAGCAGAGTGTGATCGGTCCGGAATATCCAAGCCCGCTTTGCAGTATTTCGCGGGTTTGCTGGTACTCAGAGCCAAGATGCGGGTAATCAGCCGCTCAGGCGCGGTGCGCTGGACGGTGGTCAACAGCTGATCAGGGCCGGCGGCGGTGACGTCTGACACCGTGGCGGCGTACCGGTAACTGGTTGGATGGCAGACGGTGAAAATCCGGCGCGACGGCGCGAACGCGTGCGGCTGTAGGGGACTGATAATAGCAAGCCCCGCCGCAAAGGTAGCCTTTGGCGCCTGGAGGCATTTTCTGCCGGACTGGCTCATTAGACTGTGCCACGCAATCTTAGCTGGTTGCGTTGACGACAATGGCAAAATGAAGTGTGATAGAATTGTGATTCCTGTGCATTCGGTGGCAGAATATTCCCAATTTAACGTTTGAGAGCGGGGTATTACCGGAGTCTAATGTGAAAATCCTGGTCGATGAGAATATGCCCTACGCCAGTGCGCTGTTCGGTCGCTTGGGCGATGTACAGGCGGTAGCGGGCAGAGCTATTCCCACGCCGGCGTTGGCGCTGGCCGACGCGCTAATGGTGCGTTCGGTGACCCGTGTCGACGGCGCTCTGCTCGATGGCAGCCGAGTCGCGTTCGTCGGTACCGCCACCGCTGGAACCGATCATGTGGATGAGGATTGGCTGGCGCAGGCGGGAATTAGTTTTTCCGCGGCCCCTGGCTGCAATGCGATTGCGGTAGTGGAATATGTTTTTTCCGCGCTGCTGTGGCTGGCTCAGCGCGACGGTTTCGCCCTACGCGATAAGACCGTCGGCATTGTCGGCGCCGGCAACGTCGGCGGCCGTTTACAGCGGCGGCTGAATGCGTTCGGCGTACGTACTTTGTTGTGCGATCCGCCGCTGGCGGAAGCAGGGGCACCGGGCGACTGGCAGCCGCTGAAAAAGCTGGTGGCTGAGGCGGATGTGCTGACTTTTCACACGCCGCTCACCCGCGACGGCCGGCATGCGACCTGGCATCTGGTCGACGAGACGCTGCTGGCGGCGTTGCCGGCCGGCCGTATTATCATTAATGCCTGCCGAGGTGCGGTAGTGGATAACGCCGCCCTGCTGCACACGCTAGAACAGGGTAAGCCCATGGGCGTAGTGCTGGACGTCTGGGAGCCGGAGCCGGCGTTGTCGCTGCCGCTACTGGCCCGCATTGATATCGGTACCGCTCATATTGCCGGCTATACGCTGGAAGGCAGGGCGCGCGGCACGATGCAGATCTTCAATGCCTACAGTGCCTTTGTTGGCAGCGACGCGCGCGCGAGCCTGGCGGCGATGTTGCCGCAACCGGCGGTGGATCGTATCCATCTACGCGGTGCTATTGATGAAGAAGCGCTGCGCCTGTTGGCGCATCTGGTCTATGATGTGCGGCGTGATGATATGCAGTTGCGTCGCGCGGCCAGTCTGCCTGGCGAGTTTGATCGCTTGCGTAAACACTATTATCAGCGCCGAGAGTGGTCGTCGCTCTGCGTAGAGACCGACGACGACGCCGCTGCGAATACTTTGCAGCAGCTGGGGTTCCAAGCCAGGCCGGCCGTCGATTAAGGCCGCGAAAGGCATATGATGTCTTTGGTGTCGAGTGATGCCCCATCGCGCCGGCGGGCGCGTACTCGCTCACGCATCCTCAGGCCTGTGGCGGGCAGCGGATACGCCAATGGCATCTCACCACATTTTGATGACGCATACTGCCGCGGAGCGCCATAGAGTATCTCAGTAATGGGAGACGGCAATATCGCCCTTCTTGGGGCAACTGGATATTGTACAAGAACGCCAATTCCTGTTAGGGGAACTTTTTAGTGAGACGGTGTGGATCAACGAGCAAATCTCCAGGTCAGTGAAGCGACGCAATTTGACTGGTCGCAGGCGCAGTGTTTTTATCGCCGGCGCCAGATCTCGGCGCTGTATGCCGCTGACGCCGCCGTCGGCCGTCTGGTTATGGATGTCGGTGACCTGTTCACCCTGGAACCGGACGTCCTGCTCGTGGCGCTGGGGTTAATGATGATGTGCTTGTCGATTACCGAAACTGTAGCATGGTGGCAGTAGCGGATGCCCTGATCAGTCAATTACTGCTGGCGGTAAAACCCCTGACTGGTTTGTTGGGTCAGAACGCGTGTCTGTTGAATGGTTTGGCCTCTGAGCCCGGCTTCTTTCCGCGTCATTTGCCGCCGCTGCTGCCAGACGATGCGGGATCGGCGCGTAGCGAGCGCCGCCTGGTAGGCGAAGTGCGCAAATCCTGTGCGATGAGGGGCTACTGTTTCGGTCAGCAGCGTGCAACGCCGATGTTCTACGGCCATACACAGCTGGTGCATCTGGAAACGCTGCCGCCAATGCAATGCCGCAGAGAGATACGCGTGGCGCTGGCGGCCAGCAAGGGGCTGACCTTGAGCGATGAGCCGAACTACCCGATGCCGGTGGAAGGTGCCTCAGGGAATGTCGATCTGAATATTGACTGTTTGCGTATTACGTAACGATTATGGCATACCTGATTTACTGTAATTCTGGTCAGTAGTGGGCAATGTTCACTTCGGCGGTGCATTGATGGCGGCACTTACTGCGGAAAAACTGATAGCCGAGACTAACGCATGGTAATGGCGCAAACGGCGCTGCTCTCAGGGGTTGGACGAAGCGCCGGCGTCGGCGGCCAATTGGTGGCGTGATGAAGCTGGCGCTCGGAATTGAGTATGACGGCAGTGCGTACTACGGCTGGCAGCGTCAGCAGGAAGCGCCCAGTGTGCAGGCGTGTCTTGAGCGCGCTCTCTCGACGGTCGCCAATGAGCCTGTCGTGGTTCACTGTGCCGGACGTACCGATGCCGGCGTGCACGCGACGGGGCAGGTCGTTCATTTCGACACCCGGGCGCGCCGGCCGGCCACCGCCTGGACGCTAGGCGTTAACGCCAATCTGCCCCATGATATCGCCGTGCGCTGGGCGGCGCCGGTGACGAACGATTTTCATGCGCGTTTCAGCGCCACCTCCCGGCGCTACCGCTATCTTATTTATAACCATCGCCTGCGTCCGGCGCTACTCGGCCGCGGGCTGATGCACTATTATCACCCCCTTGATACGCCATCGATGGCGCGCGCGGGCCAGTGTTTGCTTGGAAAGCAGGATTTCACCTCTTTCCGCGCCCTGCAGTGCCAATCGCGTTCTCCATGGCGCAACGTGCACCATTTGTACGTCACGCGTCAGGGGCAATATGTAGTTGTGGATATCAAAGCGAATGCTTTTGTTCATCATATGGTTCGTAATATTGTAGGCAGTCTGCTGGAGGTAGGTTGCGGCAACCGGCCGGAAAGCTGGATAGCCGAACTGCTGGCGTGCCACGACCGAACTCAGGCCGGCGCTACCGCCCCGGCGGAGGGGCTTTATCTGGTGGCAGTGGAGTATCCATCGCGTTTCGCTTTGCTTTCGCCGCCGCCGGGGCCATTATTTCTAGCGGAGTGACCGCTCATGTCTATCGCGCTGCATTGATGGAATAACTGCATGAAATATATAAAATTTATCATCGATTTTATTTTACATATCGATCTCCACCTGGCAGAACTTGTGGCGCAGTACGGTGTTTGGGTATACGCTCTCTCATTTATGATTCTGCTTTGCGAAACCGGTCTGGTAGTCACGCCTTTCCTGCTAAGGACTTGCTGCTGTTTGTTGCCGGGCTTGATATTCATGTGATTGTGCTTTTAAAGGTTCTGGTAGCGATCGCCGGCGATACGATCAATTGTGCCATTGGCCGCCTATTCGACGAAAAGCGGTTCAGCCACCCCGTCAAAACTATTCCGACGAAGCTATCTAGAAAAAACCATTTATGCCCGCCACGGTGGTAAAACGTGCGCTATCGCCACCCGCCCGATGACGGTAAAAGTGAGCAATTTCTCGATGCCGCAAAATGTGTACAAAGTACAGAGTTTTCTACGAAAAGTCGCTGACTGTTATGGTTTAATTGGAAACTTTTCGGCGTAGAGTGCGCAAAACGGCGGCCTTCCCGCCGCGGTAAAGGTCAAGTATATATGTAAAGGTCAAGTATATGTAGCGGCCTGGCGGATGTCAGGTTCAAACAGAAAGGTTATCGATGAGCTGGATTGAACGAATTCTCAATAAGAGCACTATCACCTCGGCACGCAGGGCGAACATTCCCGAGGGCGTATGGACCAGATGTGATAGCTGCGGACAGGTACTGTACCGCGCAGAGTTGGAGCGCAATCTGGGGGTCTGCCCCAAATGCGATCACCATATGCGCATGACCGCACGCGCACGCCTGCGTGCTTTCCTGGATAAAAGAAGCGAGTCAGAACTCGGTAGCGAGCTGGAGCCGAAAGATATCCTGAAGTTTAAGGACTCAAAAAAGTATAAGGATCGCCTGTCTGCGGCCCAGAAGGCCACCGACGAGAAGGAGGCGCTGGTGGTAATGAAAGGCACACTGTACGGCATGCCGGTGGTCTCCGCGTCCTTTGAATTCGCCTTTATCGGCGGGTCGATGTCCTCTGTTGTCGGCGCACGTTTTGTGTGCGCTGTTGAGCGGGCAATGGCGGACGACTGTCCACTGGTATGCTTTTCCGCCAGCGGCGGCGCCCGTATGCAGGAGGCGCTGATGTCGCTGATGCAGATGGCCAAGACCAGCGCTGCGCTGGCGCGGCTGCGCGAACGGCGGTTGCCTTACATTTCGGTTCTGACCGATCCCACTATGGGGGGCGTTTCGGCCAGTCTGGCAATGCTTGGGGATTTGAACGTCGCCGAGCCGAAAGCGCTGATTGGCTTTGCCGGCCCACGCGTAATTGAACAGACGGTGCGTGAAAAACTGCCGGCCGGCTTTCAACGTAGTGAATTTCTGCTGGAAAGGGGCGCCATTGATCTTATCGTGCGCCGCCCGGAAATGCGTCTGCGTCTTGCTAGCCTGCTGGCGAAACTGACAAATCGACCGCAGCCGCAGGATCTATTGCCGCACGAACCGCGCCCTGATGTGGGCCCAGAGGATTATCAGGAGGAGGCCTAAACGAACGGCGCAAGCCCGCCAATAGCCATCTGCCGTGGCGGGCAGGCTTAGTGATAACCCAGCATAAGTCAAGAACGGACATATGGAAAATCTGCCTATCCCCCAAGCCACGTCGCCACTGACCGCGTGGTTTCGTTATCTTGAACGTCTGCACGCCAAACCTATCGATCTGGGCCTGGAGCGAGTTAACTATGTGGCTACCGACCTGCATCTGCTACGCCCGGCTCCCTGTGTCATTACCGTTGGCGGCACCAACGGTAAAGGCACCACCTGCCGGCTGCTGGAAGCCATCTTGCTGGCCAGCGGCATGCGGGTTGGGGT
This sequence comes from Sodalis sp. (in: enterobacteria), assembly GCF_036327475.1. NCBI lineage: Bacteria > Pseudomonadati > Pseudomonadota > Gammaproteobacteria > Enterobacterales > Bruguierivoracaceae > Sodalis > Sodalis sp. (in: enterobacteria). Next base: position 217,284 of record NZ_CP132913.1, read on the forward strand.
CTATAGCTCGCCGCATTTACTGCGCTACACCGAACGGGTGCGTATCCAGGGCAATGAATTGCCAGAAGCCGCCCATAGCGAGGCGATGGCGATTATCGAAACCGGTCGCGGCGCCACCTCTCTCACTTATTTCGAATTCGGTACGCTCGCGGCGCTACAGCTATTCCGGCAAGCGTCGCTGGATGTGGTGATCCTGGAGGTTGGGCTGGGGGGGCGGCTGGACGCCACTAATATCATTGACGCCGACGTATCCGTGATCACCTCCATTGCCCTCGATCATACCGATTGGCTAGGGCCGGATCGCGCCAGCATTGCGCGAGAAAAAGCCGGTATCTTCCGGTGCGGCAGGCCGGCGATTGTGGGTGAGCCCGATCGGCCGGATACCCTCGACGCCGCCGCGGCCGATATCGGTGCCATCTTGTATGCCTGCGACCGCGATTGGTGGTGGCACCAGGATGGCCAGCACTTGCACTGGTGGGACGGCTTGTGCGAGCTCACGGCTCTGCCGTTGCCTGCCATTCCCTTGGAAAATGCCGCCACCGCAGTGGCCGCTGTTGGCTGCCTGCCGTTCACGGTGCCGGAGGCGGCGGTGCGCCATGGGTTACGAAAGGCTGCGCTGCCTGGACGTTTCCAGTGTATCGACCGAGTGCCGTTAACGATACTAGACGTGGCGCACAATCCCCACGCCGCCGGATACCTGGCCCGGCGTCTGGCGGCCCTGCCCCATACCGGCAAGGTGCGGGCGGTGGTTGGCATGCTGGCGGATAAAGATGTCGTCGGCACGCTCGCTTGTCTGCGTGGGCAGGTGGATGTCTGGTATTGCGCCTCCCTCGATGGGCCGCGCGCCGCCAGTGCCGCACAGCTAGCCGCCCATCTTGACAGCGACGCGCAACGGTTCGAGGACGTGCTAAGCGCCTGGCATCAGGCAACAGCGGACGCTTCGCCGGAGGATTGCGTGCTGGTTTTCGGCTCTTTCCATGCCGTGGCACCGGTCATGGCGCTGACTGAAAGGGAGAAATATTGTGGCGAGTAAATTTCAGAACCGCCTGGTGGGGACTATTATCCTTGTCGCCCTTGGCGTCATTATTTTGCCTGGCTTGCTAGACGGTAAAAAGAAACACTATCAGGACGAGTTCGCTGCTATTCCGCTGTTGCCGAAACCAGGCGACAGCGATAAGCTCTATGCAACGCTGCCAGCCAACAGCGGTCAGCTAGCGGCGCCGCTGCCCAATGTCGCCAGGGGTTCTCGCCAGCCGGAAACGCTGGCGACACCGGAGATAAAAACTACGCCGCCCGTGCTAGCTAAACCCGAGCCTAAACCGGTCGCACGGCCTGAGAGCAAGTCGGTACCCAAACCGCAGGCGCCTAAGCCCGACAATGGGTCGGCCGCCGAGCAGGCGCCGAAAGGGCAGGCGTGGGTGGTGCAGTTGGGCGCGCTAAAAAACGCCGATAAAGTGTCGGAGATTGTGACCAGGTTGCGGCTGTCCGGCTACCGCGTTTATACCTTACCATCGGCGCCAGTTCGGGGACAGATTACGCGGATATTTATCGGTCCGGATGCATCCAAGGAAAAACTGCAATTCGCGCTCGACGAATTGAATCAGTTGAGCGGCCTTAACGGCCAATTGCGGCCCTATGGCGTACGTTAGGCTTTCGCCGTTCCTAACTACGGGTGCGACCCGATGCCAGTGCCAGATATAAAACGCTGCTCCGGCGCGGTAGGATGCTCACCTTCTACACGGGGCAGTAGAAGATAGCTGAGCTGGCGAATTTTATTGGATGCATGCATGATCTTGGTTGATTACGTCATTATTGGTATCATTGTTCTTTCCGCTTTTGTGGGTCTAATTCGCGGGTTTGTGCGCGAGGTATTATCTTTAGTTACCTGGGGTTGTGCATTTTTTGTCGCCAGCCATTGCCATGATTACCTTGCGATATACTTCACCCGCTTTGAAGAGCAGATGGTACGCAACGGCATTGCGATTGCCCTGTTGTTCGTGGCGACCATGATTGTTGGGGCGATCGTTAATTGCGCGATTAGCTCACTGGTGGAGCGGAGCGGTTTATCCAGCACCGACCGGATCCTTGGCGTCTGCTTCGGCGCGCTGCGGGGCGTTCTAATCGTGTCTGCAGTGCTGTTCTTTCTTGACGCCTTCACTGGTGTCTACCACGGCCAGGAGTGGCAGCAGTCCAAGCTGATACCGCAGTTCAGCAGTATCATCAGATGGTTTTTTGACTATTTGCAAAGTACGTCGAGTTTCTTACCGAGGTAGTAGGTTGTACCGGTAACGCTGATGAGGAAATCGGAATCGCCGGTTTTATGCCGGCAAACCAGAGTGTCTATCCATTGATGCATTAACGGCGCTGTAGCACCGTGGGCAGGATGCGGCACATTAAATTGCTTTCGCCTCCGTAAAGCCATGGACTGGTTAAGGATGTTTCAAGGGCTCATATGCAGCGCTTTCAGGGCAATTATGGGGAGCGAGCCATGTTTTGCTACACTACCTGACCGACAGCAGACAAGCGCCTCCGAGGCACAGCTGTTTTACGTTACTTCCCGTTCGGCATTACCCTGGCGCACAACAGTAACCTGACCAACGCTCACGAATTGCGTAAAAGTTGTTTGGAAAGGAGCGACACCATGTCAATACTACCTCCTACTCGAAAATCCTGTTTAGCGTCAACGCACTCTTGCGGGCGGGCGCAACGAGTATATTGTGGCCTCTGAAAGAATGGCGCCGGATACGCTTGGCTTCGATTTCCTGACATCTCGCCGGGCGAGGCGATGCATATCGCGGCAAAAGGGAAGCTATTTACCTGGCAGTGCGCCGAAAACCTCCGGCGCCATCCGCGTCCGTTCGAGTATATCTATTTCGCCCGGCCGGATTCGTTCATCGATAAAATCAGCAGGTTCGCCGGCAGTTGGTGCGCCGAAAGCGTAATATTGATGGACGACTCCATCGTGCGCGGTACGACCTCGGAGCAAATCGTGGAAATGACGCACTAGGCTGGCGCCCGTCACGTTTACCTGACCTCTGCTGCACCAGCATCCACTTCCCGAACCGCTACGGCATCGATATGCCCAACGCGTCAGAGCTGATTGCCCACGGTCGCGAGGTCGACGAAATCCAGTAACTTATCGGCGCTGATACGCAGATATTCCATGATTTGGCCGATTTGGAACAGACGGTGCGGGAAGATAATTCCGATGTGGAACAATTTGAATCCCGGTGCTATCTCTATTTGGAGTCACTGCCCAACGACAATTCCGAAGCACTACGCGCCCAGACCGAGGTCGAAAACCCTCTCCGGTATCGTCCGTGCGCGGCGGATATGGTACTAAAGGAGCGGCGCTGGTTTCAGCTCGTGGTGCGTGAAACGCTGCTGCATCTGGGCCACTTGCGCCTGATGACCATTGCGGCCGAGCTCGTCGCGGTCATCATGCCCAGGTCCTGGCCTTTTACTGGTCTGCCCAAACAACGATATCATTTGATCGACCGCACGCTCAATTCAATCTAGTGCGGCCGTAAAATCTGCTCCAGCGTTAGCATGGTGGCTGACACTTGAGTCAAGTCATATATTTAATTTTATAATTAATTGTTAATATTATTAAAACAATGAATATACTGGATAAAGCGTTGCCGACGGCGATCGTACGCGATGGGTGGCGCGCCTAATGCAGCGCGCGTTTGTTGCGGCGTAAAGGTGTGGGGCGGCGTAAAGGTGTGGGTTCGACGGGTCTCGCCGCGTTCAGCGCCATGCGCCCCGGCGGCGCGATACATGGCATGAAATATGCAATAGTTCAAGCGGAATTTGCGGCGCTGGCTTAGGTGGGGCAGCATGTTTGCTGCAGTATCCAAAACATCAAAATTGGCTCCGACTGCGCCCCTTTTAGCGGTGGTTGGTTTCGACAGCGATTTAGCCAAAAATCTGTGCAAACGTATTGAGGCAAGTGTGCCTTCGTCGAAAGCGATTTCGATGCACTGATCCCGTCGCTGGAGACGAAAAAATCGATTCAGTTATCTCATCGCAATTACTAAAACGCCAGCAGGAGCTCAACGTTACCGATAAGCTTTCTGCGGGGGTCGACACAAGAAACCTACACCAATGCAAGGTGACAGTCGAAGGGCATGGATGTGGTCGCTTATCAAAACCAGGATCTGATCTATGCCGATTTGATCTCCGGCCGCATCGATGCGGCATTTCAAAACAAGGTCGCCGGCAGCGAAGGCTTCCTGAAACAGTCCGCGGGAAAAAGTTATAGTCTCACCAGTCCAGCGGTGAAAGACGACAAATTCTTCAGCATCGGTACCGGTGAGACTTACAAGGAATGGGTCACGCCGGTATTTCTCCCCCAACAGGACAGGTATGATTGATGCTTTTGCGTATTCGCAATTGATTATCAACGGCGCGCTAGTGACGCTTAAGCTGGCGGCTCAGCTCCGTTTTACTGTCGGTGGTGATCGATCTTTTATCGACGTCGACAAACTTTCCTACAGCCGCTTGCTGACGGACTGCTTTGAAGACCATACTACTCTGATCGCGGCGTGCCTGATCTGGTGCTCGGGCCTCTGTTTTGCGCCATGATGCGCTTCGCTCTCGGGTGGTATACTGTCCCTCCAACGGCGTACCGCTGTAGCTGGCACGGCGCTATGAAGTGATTTTAATGCTGCACTCCACCGCCATGGTTCTGGATACATTAAAATAGCCCGCGATATCAACTCGGCAACCTATCAGCTATTTTATACCTTTGGCATTGCCGCGGTGATGTATCTGATAATCTCTTTTGGTTTGATTAAACTGTTTAAACAGGCGGGCAAAGCGCTGGCTGCGCCATTTCAAACCGCAATAACACACGTGCAGGATACGCATACAGAAATCAAACTGTCGAGATCCAGGAGCTGCATAAACGCTATAGTGACTATGAAGTATTGAAAGGCATGTCGATGGAAGCACATACCGGCAATGCGATCAGTATTATCGGATCCTACGGGTCGGGCAAAGGTACCTTTTGCGCTGCATCCACTTCCTGGAAACATATGGTGCGCGATTATGACGGCCAGATAAAAATGTTTGACAAAAAGCAGTTGCATTCCAGTATTTTGTCTCTTGAGACCTATGACTGTACTGGAAAACATTATGAAGCACCAGTGCAGGTGCTAGGTCAAAAACGACGCGCGCGAGCGCGCGGTGCGCTATTTGGACAAAGTCGGTATCGATGAACAGGCACGCACCAAATACCCCATCAACCTCTCCAGCTGGCAGCAGTGCGTTTCCATTGAGCGCGATGGTAATGGAGCCAGAAGTGCTATTGTTTGATGATCCCATCGGCGCTGAACCTAGAGCTGTTCGGTGAAGTGCTGCGTATTATGCAAAAGCTGGCCGAAGAGGACGAGGCTGTGCGCCATGTTTACAATCACGTCATCTTTCTGAATCAGAGGATTATCGAAGAGCATGGGCGCCGTCGGCGATATCATGGGCGCCGTCGGCGATATTCGCAACCTGCAGAGCCCGCGATTGCAACAGTTAAGTAACCGCGTCGATCTGTGGTTAGCATGAACAGCAGCGTGTTGACGCTATCATCGATGTGGATCTAGGACATAAACTGGGTGCCGTCGCCGATGGGGTCTCACCTAGCGCAACTTTGTACAGCGGCAAAAGCCTGCCAAGCAGGCCGTCGTCGGCGGCCTACACCACGACAGTGCGCGATAGACACACGCGGGTTTTCACTGCGGCCAGTAGCGCCAAATCCTCCCAGTCAGCGCATAGCGTGTGGGCGAAATCGATAAATCGGCGGTCCATCCTTGTCCACCATGACCTCATCCTGATCGCCATATCAGTAGATTCAACTGGCCGATAACGTCTCAACGGCTCTGGCGTACGGTTGTTTTTGCTCGTCGGTTCAGCGGCGTTTTGCGATAGGCTCGCCGGCAAGGTTTATCACCGCATCGAACTCGTTGAGGTGCGCCAGCGTAGTCATAGTGGTAATTTTCGACCCAAGCGTCTGCTGCGGGCGCTGGGCGTCGCGGGTCAACATGGCAACATAGTGCGACAAGGTCTGTAGTCCATAATCAGCTATCGGCTAATCAGCCTGAACCCGCCGGTCACTAAAATTTCATGGTGGCGTTCTCCGCCAGACGTCAATCGCTACGCGCGGACCGCGGGGTGTGTGGCAGCGATGGCAAACTCCATTCTGCCTAAAGCAGAGACCGCGGCGGCGGTAAATGCCAAAGTGGACGCAGCGTCGGAATTTGCGCGCTACCGAGGGTTTAGCCGTTGGCTCGCCGCCAGGCGCGCTACACCACCGGACGGGTATGGATTTTATTCTCTCATAGGACACCGCCAGGGGTAAGTGGCGATATCGGCGATACTGTGCACTTGCGATATAGCAATGGTTATGCGACTACTTGTCCAACACGCCGTACAGCTGCGTGGTTTTGGTACGGTAGCGATTGATGGTGTAAGGAACTTTTTCCGTAGGTACTGTCTACAGTGGTGGTTTGGCCAAGCACCGGGCCGAACCCCGCTATTTGCCAGAAGAACCACTGCAGGGTGGCGTGACGTTCACGTAGTTCGTGCAACAGCAGCTGGCCGGTTTTCCCGTCAAATAGAGTAGAATTGGCGCCAGATTCAAACAGCCTTAACGGCGCACCGCCGGCTGGTTGTCGACAATCGCTGGGATTTTGTTATTCAGCGAGATGGCTAGGAAGGCCGACTTGAATTGATCGCCGGCGCTGATATCCAAGCGGTGAAACTGATAAGGTACCCCGGTCTCCTCTAAAAACAGTGCAATTTTATGGCCATTGGGCGTGAGCGCATAATAAACGTCGAGCATAAAGCCTACTTAGGATAACGCGAATAAGCGGCATGATGAGCGGACTTATGGTGCAATAACGCTGCATCGGCCACTGGCGACGGGATAGCGCTGACGTAGGCGGGGTAAAGTTTGTTAAGCTTGGACTGCTGTACTGCCTGTGCAGGGGTGGCGGACCAACGCGTGTACAGGAGAAGGGAATGGAATTAATGATAGTGTCAAAGGTCGCCGCCGCGCTTAACGCTTATTTCCGGCGGATTATCACGGTACGCGGTAATTGCGACAGTGAATTTCCCTTTAGCGCGCCTTGGGCGCAGGTTTTGCTGGGGGAAACGCGGCAGCTGTTTCATTAGTCCGGTGCATCTGCCTCCGCTGGCGCCCGGCTACGCGTTCTTATGCAGCTACACCCACATTCCGTAGGCGGAGAGGCTGGGAAGCGTATTCTGTTCAATCCGGGATCGGTCAACTTACTCAAGGGCGGTTTTCCGGCGAGCTATGATCTACTGGCGGACAGTTGGTTACAGGTACTGTTTTAGATGGCGGGGAAACTATTTAAATTACGTAATCTCACCGCGCGGGCAGTTCGCGCTATTGCATAAGAGTGTCATAGGATGGAGCAACAGAGTCAGTCTGCCGGTGAGGAATAGGTCGACATTGTCAATAAAATATGAAGTTATAGCCAAGGCCAGCCGTCAGCAGATGCGCGCGCGGAACGTCTGCGTCACTGTGCCAGTTATATTGTGGTGCATGATGGTTCTGGCAATATTTTTGGTTTAGTATCGTACAGCCAGAAAAGATCTCTATCCGGGCTGTCTGGATGCGATCGCTGGCGACGTGGTGCAGAGCGGTGAAGGGATGCTCGTTCTGCCCATCGTGAGGTGGAAGAAGGGCTAGGCATTGCAGATGTGCTGTTCGCTGAACACGGGTGATTTGATTTTGAGAATACTGCCTACCGGGTGTGTGGATCGCTGTTTAGTTACGTGACTCGTGGCCCGTTCGCGCTACAAGGAGCGAGGTGGAAGCGGTCAATTGACTAACGCCGGAGGAAATACTGGCCGCTTCGACGAGTTCACCCCGGACTCCCTGAAAGCGTTATCACTGTGGCTGAGCCGCAATGATACTGTGGCTGAGCCGCAATGATGGCCAAAGCTTTGGAAAGCCCTTGGCCGCGCAGCGCGGGTCACCTTCGCGCATGGGCTAAATGTAGGCGTGCTATGGGAGGTTGCGCCCTGCTAGCTCGGGCAGGGCAAAACGCCGGCCTCAGACCGGCGTGGTCATATCTGACAAACACGGAATTAGCCTTCCGCCTGTTTCGACTGAATGGCGGTCAGCGCGATCGTATAAACGATATCGTCCACCAGCGCGCCACGCGAGAGGTCGTTGACCGGCTTGCGCATCCCTTGCAGCATCGGGCCGATAGAGATCAGGTCCGCCGAACGCTGTACCGCTTTATAAGTGGTATTACCAGTGTTCAGGTCAGGGAAGATAAAGACCGTCGCCTGACCCGCTACCGGTGAGTTGGGTGCTTTCAACAGCGCGACATCGGCCATAATGGCGGCGTCATACTGCAGCGGGCCGTCGATGACCAGATCCGGGCGCTTTTCCTGCACCAGGCGCGTGGCTTCACGCACTTTTTCGACGTCGCCGCCGGCACCGGAGTTGCCCGTCGAGTAAGAGATCATCGCAACGCGCGGCTCAATACCAAAGGCGGCAGCGGAGTCGGCCGACTGAATGGCGATTTCTGCCAGCTGCTCGGAGGTCGGATCCGGGTTGATGGCACAGTCGCCATATACCAGCACCTGCTCAGGCAGCAGCATGAAGAACACCGACGACACTAGCGAACTTCCTGGAGCAGTCTTGATAAGTTGCAGCGGCGGGCGGATGGTATTGGCCGTGGTATGCACCGCCCCTGACACCAGGCCGTCCACCTCGCTCTGCTCCAGCATCAGCGTGCCAAGCACTACGTTATCTTCCAGCTGTTCGCGCGCCACCACTTCGGTCATGCCCTTGCTTTTGCGCAGCTCGACCAGCCGTGCGACATATTTCTCGCGCGCCACTTCCGGATCGATGATTTCGATGCCGTCGCCGAGCGTAACGCCCTGTACCGCGGCCACACGCTGAATTTCATCGGGGTTGCCCAATAGCACGCAGTGGGCAATACCGCGCTCGGCGCAAATGGATGCCGCATTGACAGTGCGCGGCTCATTGCCTTCCGGCAGCACGATGCGTTTGCCTGCTTGACGTGCCAGCTCGGTCAACTGATAGCGGAACGCCGGTGGCGACAGGCGGCGCGAATGTTCGGAGCTGGCGGATAGGGATTCAATCCAGGTATTATCGATGTGGCCCGCGACATAGTTTTGCAATTTTTCCACCCGGCTATGGTCGTCAGCCGGCACTTCCAGGCTGACGCTCTGTAGGTTGAGTGACGTCTGCCATGTATTGGTCTGCACGGCAAACATCGGCAGACCGGTCTGGAAGGCGCGTTCACACAACTGCCGAATGCGCGGATCGATATCATAGCCGCCGGTCAACAGCATCGCGCCGATTTCCACTCCGTTCATCGCGGCGAGACAGGCGGCGACCAGCACATCGGGACGGTCGGCGGAGGTCACCAGCAGTGAACCTCGGCGGAAATGTTCCAGCATGTTCGGCAGGCTGCGCGCGCAGAAGGTGACGGATTTCACGCGGCGGGTCTGAATTTCCCCTTCGTAAATAATGGTGGCACCTAAATGGCTGGCTATGTCAATGGCGCGCGTGGCGATGAGATCGGAATTCCACGGGATGCAGCCCAGCACCGGCAGCGGGCTATTTTCAAGCAGCAGGTTCGGATCCACGTTGGTAACGCTGGCCTTGCTGGAGTCGTCGAAAATTTCCGACAGGTCAGGACGGGTGTGACCTTGCTCATCTACCGGCGCGTTCAATTTATTGACGATAACGCCGGTAATGTTTTTATTTTTTCTGCCGCCGAAGCTTAAGCGTACCAGCTCGATGCGTTCTTTCAATTGGTCTGGCGAGTTGTTGCCCAGCGAGAGCACGAAAACGATTTCGGCGCTCAGTGTGCGGGCGATTTCATAGTTCAGCGCGGTAGCGAACTGGTGTTTACGCGTGGGCACCAATCCTTCCACCAGAACCACTTCCGCTTCTTTGGTGTTGGCATGATAGTGGGCAATGATCTCTTCCATCAGCACGTCTTGCTGGTTGGAGCCCAGCAGAGATTCCACATGACTCATGGTTATGGGTTCGGCGAAGGGAATGGTAGAATTGGTGCGGATAATACGGGTGGTGGCGTCGAGGGTATCATCACCAGATCGGGACTGGGCGATGGGTTTGAACACGCTTAGGCTCACTCCCTTTTGTTCCATGGCACGGATTACGCCGAGGCTAACGCTGGTCAGACCGACGCTGGTGCCGGTAGGGATCAACATGATTGTGCGGGACACGGCTAAACCTCTTTCAACGGTTGCTCGTTAGTCAAAAACAGCTCCGCCGGACAAAACTGGCAGGGAGATGAGAATTATGCGGTCAGACGCGCGGCGTCCTGGGCGATGACCAATTCCTCGTTAGTTGGGATGACGATAGCTGGGCGGCTGGCGTCGACGGTGATCACGCCAGCGTGGCCGAAACGCGCGGCCAAGTTGCGTTCGTGATCTACCTCGAAGCCCAGTAGCGCCAGTTTTTTCAGCGACAGTGCGCGCACCATCGCGGCGTTCTCGCCGATGCCGCCGGTAAAGATCACCGCATCCAACCGTCCGTCCATCAGCGCGCTATAGGAGCCGATGTACTTGGCCAGACGGTGGCAGTAAACATCCATGGCACGGCGGGCGTCGGCTTTATCACGGTAGTTGTCTTCGACATAGCGACAGTCGCTGGTCACGCCAGTCAAGCCCAGCAGACCGGATTCTTTGGTCAACAGGGTGTTGATACGGGCGACTGACATGCCTAATACATCGTGTAAATGGAACACGATAGCCGGATCAATATCGCCGCTACGGGTACCCATCACCAGGCCTTCCAACGGAGTCAGCCCCATGGACGTATCTACGCACTGTCCGTTTCGGATGGCAGAAACGGAGCCGCCGTTGCCTAAATGGCAGGTAATCACATTAAACTGGTCAACCGGCTTGTTAAGCATCTTGGCCGCTTCGCGGCTGACATAAAAGTGGCTGGTGCCGTGGGCGCCGTAGCGGCGGATAGCATGTTCTTGATATAAGGAGTATGGCAGGGCATAAAGATACGATTCTTCCGGCATTGTCTGACAGAAAGCAGTATCAAAAACTGCTACATTCTTTTGTGCCAGCTGCGGAAATTCTTTCAGGACTTCGCGGATACCGACAAGATGCGCCGGATTATGCAGCGGCGCAAACGGGATGGAATCCTCGATGCCTTTTAATACCTCGTCATTGATAATGACTGACTGTGTGAACCGTTCACCACCGTGTACGATGCGGTGGCCGATGGCGGTTAATTGTGTGGATAGTTCCGGTTTTTGTGCCAAAATAGTGTTAACGATAAAGTGCAGCACTTCACTGTGCGCGCTGCCGGTACCCAACACCGCTTCTTTCTTGACGCCGTCCATCTTCCATTTGATACGTGCTTCCGGTAGATTGAAGCACTCGGCGAGACCGGAGATATGTTCTTCACCGTTGGCGGCATCGATAATGGCGAATTTCAAAGATGAACTGCCACAATTAAGAACTAGTACTAGTTTACTCGACATGGAAGTACCTACTTGTTATGTGTGGTTAATAGTTCGTCAAACAGGCCTTAATCGTCGCGCATTCCGGCGCTGACATTCATGATTAATACTATGGATGCGGTGAATTCGTTGTTATAATGTCGGCAATGCGCTCATGCGACCCTGATGTGTTAGCTCTATTCGGCTTTTGCCTGTTATAGCCGGCCTGAACGCGTGGCACCGCATGCTAAGCCACGTGGCACGGAATAGGATAACGAGAGACAGCGGTAAAAACAAAATATATTTAAGTGTTATAAAATGCTTATTGAAATTGTGCGAGGATTTTAATCATTGCTCATAAAGTTGAGAGCCGCTATGTCGGCGCTCCCTTCTGATTCGGTAAGTTGGTAAAAAATTTTTAATGCGGACAACACCATATGTGCCCGTCGAAAAGCCTGGTGCATATCTTCACTGAACACCGTGTGGTTCGCGCTACCTATTTCGGCGTGCACGACATGCCAGCGGTCGCGGTCTTTACCCTGAACTGGCAAATTGTCCTCGGAGGAGCAGCTCGGTCTCGCGGTGGCGACCCCTATCTTTGCCTGTAGCTTGCCGATAAGGCCTGCGGTGACTCGGCAGGCGGTCGGTTACGCCGACGCCTTTGTTATTGAACTAGTTCCACGAGATGCAGCAAAAGCTCAATGAGGCCGGCCAGGGGCTGACGTTGATGGAAGAGGTACCGACCCATCAGATGTTGGCTGAAGTGTTAAAAGAGCATTTAAGCTACTAAAGCGTTTCTGGATGACTTGTAAATTCTGCCGCTATAAATATTTCATCCGGTTATGCTTTACATCAAATAAAGCGGGTTTTGTATTACTCTGGCGTTCAGCGCTATGCCATATCTGACGCCTGCGAACTTTCCTGTCGCGGCCAGGCTTTTAACACCAAGAGTGTTTTATGGACATGACCAACGCCCAACAGATTATCTTGTCAAATCAATACAAAATGATGACCTTGCTTGACCCCGGCAACGGCGTATCGCCGATTGCAAACCATCGTCGAGCGCGGCTACGGTCTTCAAATGCGCGAGTTGGATCGCGATTTCGGCGCGTTGAGCGAAGAAGTTTACCGTATTATCAATATCATGGAAATGCATCACGTCATGCAGATGTCCTGGTCCAATTTGAAGGACCGCCATGACATTAACGAACGCCGCCTGACGTTTTCGGTTTTGATGCCACTACGAATGCCCGCTGTTTTGACTATTGTCCGTTTTATGGTATTCACCGAAGAGCGCTATACCAACTTTGATTCCGGTACCCGCGGTTTCAACGCCTAGACAAAAATATGGGATAAATACCTGCGTATGTTGGCTGTCTGGCAGACCTGCCCGCGTCAATATCACCTGAGCACGGTGCAAATCATCGCAGCTTGTGTGCGGTTGAGGTTTATGGGACTTTGATCGATTCGTTGCCGGCGGTGGAACTGGCCTTGGGCAACTGGGCGTGGTGTCACAGCACACCGGAGGTAGAGGTGTGATATTATCCACAAAGCCGAAGAGATGATACAGCATGAATTTCATCTGCTGAAACGCTTTGAAGCCGAAACCATCGACGGCGTAAGCGCGCTACCGGGCGCACACGAGCTGTTGAACGACACCAACCACCTACAGTCTGATCTGTTTGCTGCACCAGTTGGTGGTGACGTATATCCTGGTGAGTCGCTGAGAGGCCGCCTGATTGCACAAAATAGTTTGAGCCCCCTCGCCGAGAGTTTTTATAACATACCGTAATGTCTGTATTAAGACTGGGATGTTGATATGAGCGACAGACTCCTCTGGGTGCTTGCCTGCTGCTGGCGGCGGTGGCGCTGTTTATCACTGGGAATGTGCATGGATGTGGTGACGCTCTTAGTTATTTTCGCCTTCGTGCTGAGCGAACGCTGACCCTGGCTGAAGCTACTGCTGGCTTCAGTGCCCCTACCTAACGTGCTTCTTATCGCCGTACTGTTCGTCATCGCCGACGAAGTGATAAGTACTGGCATTGCGCTGTCGGTGGGATGTGAACTGGCTAGCATGAATGGCTGGCAGCAGCGAGCTGCGCATGCTACTGCGATATTCGCTGGGCAGGTTTATGAGCTCAATCGGCGTGGCGGCCATCTTTATTCTGGTAGTGCTCAGCACGCGCAGTGTATGAAAACATCGCTGGGCCGGTTGATGATGCCTCTCAGTTTCGCCTGACTTATCAGCGGCATCACTGGTGGTGACGCCGCCCAATATGGCGCTCAATAGCGAACTGTTGCGCAACAATCTGCCAGCGTTCGGCTTTTTCGCGGCGACGCCGATCGGCTATCTGGTGCTTGGTACAGATTATATGGCGGTAGCCGTTTTGGCTGACGCCCCTGATGACGGTCGTTCCGGCTCGCCGCTTATCGACCGCTGACTAGATGACATGCGCCTGCGCGATCGCTAACGTTGGCGTAAGTTCCACCGGGTAACGTCAGCGCTGGCGGTAATACCTATCTGCGCCCGTGTGATGGATGCAGGCCAGGCGCGTGACATGGAAATGACGGAGGTCAGCCTGATCCAAGAACCGCTCTGTTGGGCCATAGCCTAAGAAAAGGTGACGTTTCGCAGCCGTTACGGACTGAATGTGGCTGGCGTCCGCCGCAACGGCGAGACGCTACTGGGTATGCTATCGACGAGCCGTTACAGCTGGGGGATATCCTGCTGGTGATAGGCGACTAAAAACGTATCCGGCAGTTACAGTCTCGCACGCGCGATTTCATCCTGCTCAATCTGCCGGCCGAAGTGGACCAGGTTGCATCGGCGGCCAGTCAGGCGCCCCATGCGCTGTTGGCGCTGGTGCTCATGGTCTGCATGATGACAACCGACATATTCCTAATCCTATTGTTGCTCTCGTCACCTGTCTGCTAATAGGCAAGTTTCGCTGTATCGATATGGACAGCGCCTATAAAGCGATCCACTGGCCGAGGCTCATTCTGATTGTTCGTATCGGCCTGCCGTTCATCCTGTTAGTGGTGGCCGCGAGCGTGCCGGTGGTGCCGTTACTCCACCCTCTCTGACTGGCCAGAGGCAGGTCATCTCTTCAGGCGAAGGCACGTTTTAGCAAGGTGACGCTACGGCGGCGAATCTTGGCTAATTTCATCCAGCGATAGGCTGAAGCTCGGGATAAACACCGTCTGGAAATAGTCCATCGCAGGGCTGTGCCGCTCGTTCAGCGTTTTTTCTAGGCGCGCCATCGCTATGGTAAATTCGGTATTGCCGGCGGAAATCTCCTCCAGACACTTGAGATAGGCGCACAGCGCATCGGCCTGCTTGACTACGTCTTTCTCTTCCGGCAAGTAGTGCTGCTCGTCGATGAGCAGACGAAAATCCTCGCGTAGGGTTTCCGGGATCATATCTATCAGCTTTTGTTGGGCGATTTTTTCAATGTTTTTGTACTCGTGGGCGATTTGGGCGTTGTAATACTTAATGGGCGTCGGCATATCGCCGGTCAGCACTTCGCTGGCGTCGTGATACATTGCCAGCAGCGCAATACGCTCGGCATTCAGGTCAGCGCCGAATAGGCGATTATTGATGAGTGCCAGAACGTGTGCGATAAACGCCACCTGCAGACTGTGCTCCGAGACATTTTCTGTACGCACATTGCGCATCAGCGGCCAGCGGTTAATCAGTTTTAGGCGTGACAGATGGGTGAAGAAGTGGCTTTGGGTCATATACGTTTCCAGAAAGACGCGACAACGGAAATGCTATTGTGCGCACCCGGCGGTGGATATGCAAATCTCCCGATCGCCGGCGCGCAGTCCTCTAACACTCGGCGCCGACTCGCGGTAGCTCTAGATATCTCTGCTGCTACGGCATCATCGGTAGGGCTCTATATTAGCTTGCCGTGGGCTTGTTGGTGATAATGCTGCATAAAGCGGCTAAATTTACCGATGGCGGTTTCCGACTCACTGACCCGCGGCAATGTAACGACCAGCTTTGATCGTCATGGATACTGAAGCGTTTGGCGTTATGGGGATATCGTTGATAAGCTCCAAGGCCCAGTTCGCTACTCATATGGCCGTATGCCTGGTTGCATAACTCGCTGATGCTCTGATAACCGCCTAGGGCGGTCTGGAGCCATGCTGTACAGGCACATTGGCACACAGGCGCATCGACGCCAGCGTCTCCGGCCCTTAGATATAGCCTTTTGCGTGTTTCTTCTGGCCATTGAGTACCATCTAGCGCATGGCTGGCTACCGGACGCGCCCGCAGTCAGGCGCTTACCGCCGGTTCGGTGGACCTGGCGAGGATATTTCTGAAAACCGCGGCCTACGGGATGCTGCGCTTTAGCATGCCGCTGTTTTCTCACGCCTCGCACCAGTTCACCTATATCGCCAATGTGGCTTGGGGTGGTTGGCATCTTTTACGGCGCCTGGATGGCGTTCTCGCGGGCCGATATCAAGCGCCTCATCGCCTACTCAGTTTCCTACATGGGCTTTGTGCTGATTGCCATCTACAGCGCCAGCCAGGTGGCCTATCGCGGCGCGGTGATACAGATGATCGCTCACTGTCTGTCAGTCGCCGGCATGTTCATTATTTGTAGTCAGCTGTATTGAGCGCCCGCACACCCGCGATATGCGCCAAATGGGAGGTCTGTGGAGCAGAGTGACTCCTCAACAACTGATCGCATTATTACCGCTGTTGATCGTGGGCTTAACGGTGGTGGTTTTGATGCTGTGCATTGCGTGGCGACGCAACGACTTTATCAACTCAACGCTGACAAGTCATCTGGCTAAACCTGGCGCTGCTGTCGCTGTGGTTCGTAGCGCAGAATGACACGATGGACGTGACACCGATGATGCGCGTCGACGGTTACTCCAGCTCTGCGCAGGGCTGGTACTGATTGGCTATCCTGGCGATCAGCGCGCTGGCCTATGTCTGGATGGTAGGCTATCTGGACAATTGCAATGAAATTTTATCCGCTGGTGCTGATCCTCGGTATTGAGATGATTTCGCTGTCGCTATTAGGTATGGTGGGTTATGCATTCCGCCAAAAGCGCTCGCTGGAAGTCAGCATTAAGTACACACTACTGTCCGCGGAGACGCCTCCTTCTTGCTGTTCGTATGGCGCTGGTGATACTAGAACTCTTCACCTGCTTTTCACCGGCATTGGCCAAACGCTTAACGACGGCATGTTGGCGCAACCGGTTCTGTTGGCTGGTTTCGGCATGATGATTGTCGGCGTCGGCTTCAAGCTGCTGCTGTCGCCGTTCCACCCGTGGACGCCAGATGTTTACCAGGGCGCGCTGGTGTCCACCTTCCTGGCGACCGCCAGTAAAATCACGATTTTCGCGGTGGTGATGCGCTTGTTCCTCTGCGCGCCGGTGACCAACAATGAAGTGGTGCGACTGGCGCTGGCTATCATGAGCCTTCGCCTCAATGCTGTTCGGCAACCTGAATCAAACAGGTGCTGGGGATTATTCGTCCATTGCTCATCTTGGCCATTTGTTGGTAGGATTAACCGCGGTACAGGCCCGCATACTGGCGCTGGAAACCGCCGGCATTTATCTGGCGGGTTATGTGTTCGCAAGCCTTGTGGCGTTCGGCGTAGTCAGCTTGATGTCCAGTCCCCATACCGGCGAAGATTCGGATTTACTGTATTCCTACCGCAGTCTGTTTGGCATAAGCCACTGCTGTTGTCAGTGCTGACTGTGATGATGCTGTCGCTGGCGGGCATCACTATGACGCTCGGCTTTATCAGCAGTTCTACGTCATCGCGCTCAACGTGAATAGCCATCTGGGCTGGCTGACCGGTGCGGTGGTAGTTTGTACTGCTATCGGGCTATCTTACTACTTGCGTATCATGGTCAGCTTCTGCCTCGCGCCGCCGGAAAACCTGCGGCGCGATGCCCCATCCAATTGAGCACTGACCGCCGACTGGGTTATGGTGCTGATTTCCTCGCTGCTGGTGTTGACGATGACGTTCAGCTCCTGTTCGAAACTCTGGACGAGGTGCTATCTTATTCCGTTGATAAAACTGATCAAAAGTATGTCTAGCTAAGTGCGCAGCAAGCCCTAGATGATATTAAAACGCGGATGAGCCAGGCGCGACACCCACTATCTGAAAACCCGACAGGCAGTGAGTACCGCGGATGATTATTTGCAAGAAATCCCCTAGCACGGCGTCGGTATCGATGCCCTGGTTGTTCTGGTGGTAGGGCTGCTTTGGCACGCTGATATAACCCATCCCATTGTTTCAGTATTGAAATAAACGTATGCTGTCACTGTTTTTCCACTTTGCTTCAATACTTCGATGCTGGTTTGATGCCGGCGGCAGCTGGCGTTTGGCAAGTGATGCTGCCTTTGTCGGACGGCACGGCGGCGGCGATGCTGAACTGGCTCAAGGCGTGGCCGCTGTATCTGTTGGCAGCATCTGTTGGCAGCACCGCAACACTCATGAAGAGATGGCAACTGCAGAGCGGTGTGCCGTTTCCCCTTCCTTGGCGATGCACAGCGCTTCCTGATCGCGCAGCCGGCGGTAAGGGAGGGGATTGCGGATTTTGTGGTTCAACGCCTTTGGTGCCGACGCCAGTAAGCCGGAAAGCGCACTGTTTTGCCGCGCCTGGGCTGGCAGCATCTGCAGGATCGGTATCGGATAATAATGACTTTATCCACGGAGCCCCTTCCGTTGCTGACGGCCACAGCAGCCGGCGTAATGCATCTCCCCGAGAGCTGCCGGCGTAGCGACGCCTTGTCGCTCAGGTATTGGAGCATTCAGCCAGGACGGGCTGAAGAAAGTGGTGCTGCTTGCGTTCCACGCTGCACGTAAAAAATCAAATCTGCTGGCGGGGATATTTTCCAATGATTACACAGGCCCGCGCGGGCGCTAGATGTCAGCGGCCCAGAAATCATCCTCCTGTGCCGCACAGCATTTACGGCAGGGAATTCAGGGAGATTTGCAGCATGCCGACGACGGTTCTGACTAGCGCTATTACAGACGGCGGCAGCGTTTATCCGGCATCGCGAATCCCTTGCCAGCCGCTAGTCTGCCGGACCAGCAGACTACCTGACCCTTAATGAGAACAGGTTTTGTGTAGCGTTACGCTTGGCCTGGGTGTCAAGTCACCAGATCTGGCTGTTATGCCGGCGCCGGTATTGTGCCGGGATCCGATGCCGATTAAGAATGGCAGGAAAATAAAGCCGCCGGTCTCCAATAGTTATTCAGCGGTGCGGCGCGGGAGTAGCAAACGTCGCAAATCGGTGTTTACATATCTGCCTCCGCAGAGGACTTACAATAGGGTATCGTCCTCACCACACCTAAGCGCCAGGCCCATCATGTCCCGTATTGTATTTAACTCGTTGAGGACCGTTGCTGCTGGAAACTCTGGCCCGACCGACCAGCGTAGGGCTGTTTGTATCGCTTCAGTTCGCGCTCAACGCCGCTGACGTTCGCCGCAGCTGTTCATTTGCACCGACTCTCCATACCCATTTCGATGAGTGCAAGCTCGGATAGCTAGCGCTCGGCCTGACGAAAGCCGGCGGTAAGCCGGTGGCGTTGATTATTACTACCTCGCTTTGATAGAAGTCAGTCTGACCGGCGAGTGGTGGGCGCTGCTTACTGCGGACAGGCCGGGCCGGACTTATTGACTTCGGCGCGGATCGGGCGATTCGCCCGCCAGACCAGTATGTTTCTGGTTTTATTGTGCAAACCGGCTTTGGCGCAGCGGTTAATCTGCGGCGCCGGTGCGTCCATTACCATCTCGGCATCAATCCAACAAGTTACGGATGGTGATAATCACCAGTGCCGGTACGGCGCCAAAGCCGAAGATCAGTCGCCATAGCCAAGTAGTACGCCCTTCCGGCAATACTGGCGACTTTGTTATCTCGTCTACGTAGGCGGGAAAACTCCGCCAAAACGCCATCGCCACCGGCAAATTAAATCAATCCCCATACCCCAGCCCATCACAAGGCGTGCGGTGGTGAGCACCCATTCATCGAGGGTGAAGGCATAGGTTAGCGCTGCAAGCACAAAAACAGCAAATATCCAATAGCGGCCAATTTTATCGGTGAAATAATCACCGAAGAACGCGCCGAGGATAGCACAAAACGTAATGGCCGATGTCACCATGCTAGTGGCGGCCGGAGTCAGATTAAGCTCTCGCTCCACACCCTTATCGTAGGCATAGGCACAAAGAAACACTCTGCCGAGCACGATGGTAATAATGATGGAGGCATGAGAACGATTATCGGGTGAGAAAACATCGCTGACGCTGCAAATTGCATACCGCTCGCCGGTACGCTATGGCCATTGGCCAATGTGGCGACATGCGACGCAGTGAGAAGTAAAGATATGGATGTGAAGGCTTAGTTAAAAGTTTTCGGTAGCCAAGCATGCCGGTTTGCGCAATTTTGTTACGGAATAAGTTACAATTAATGGTTTAATCGGCCCCTTCGGCCACCCATTATAATGAGCGTGATGTCGGGAGAATACTGCTTTAGCCACGTCGGTAGATGTTCTTTGAGATTGTCTAGACTTTTCTGCTGGGAAAAGCTGACGTGTGTCAGCATTTTGGGTAATTAAGGTAAGGCACGGCATATCACACTAATTACGGAGCATTAATGATCCGACCATCGCCAGTGCGGGCGAAAATGGTTGGGAAGACGCTGAATGCGCTTTGTTGAAAGACTTCTATGGCCTGGGGAACCTTCGCTTTACGTCAGGATAGCCGCGTACGTTAAATGTGATAAGCGCTTCGAGTGGATTGACCGAGCATAACAGAGGATTCGACTTGAGAGGTTTTTCGAGTTTGAGGGGTGTCGCGCGTCGCGGTGTAACACGTCAACGGTGTGTGGAAGTTGTGTTGCGGTGAGGCCCTTACCTTCCAATTGACGGATCAGTAAGATGCTCGGCGTTCTCCTGGTAACCCGTCCTGCAGTAAACACGCTTTTGCAAGTTCAGCAATAACACCGGTTTAAGGTCTTTAAGGGTGAACTTCAAATCATTTACTTTGGTAAAGTGAAGCCTGTCGTCGCAGTTTGCTTTCCCTGCAATGATTCAAAATAGATTTTTGACAGAGTTCATGCAGGACGAAAAGACATTTCAGGGTGTCGCCTTTAAAGAAAGGCTTTGATTTTTTCCCAAGGGTCATGGTCGGTAAAGACTCACCGTTATTTTTGCCGAGTTGAGAGTGTTTGAAAAAACATTTCACTCATTGCTACAACACAATTAAAATAACTGCTGGTTCATGCATTTCCAATCATGCGGTGTTTGCGTATTATGGCGCTGCGCGACGCTGGAAAATCAATTTCATGGTGTATTTATTACGCACGATGGCGGCAGGTACATTGGGGTGAGGGCTAAAGTGGAGACGTTGAAGGTGATAGAGATGCCGGAAGGAAAATAAGAGCCTCTGGCCTTGCCAGGCCAGGATTACACTCTGGCTCAATATCGTCGACCGGTAAGCAGCAGAGCAGAATTTCCTCGCGGCTGACAAACATCTATTGGTGATATTTCACTTCTCCCGCCAGCAGGCGCCGCAGTAACCGGAGTGGCACTGGAATCCACCGGCACTTGATGCGCCTCCAGCGCGTCCAGCAGCGGTTGAGTTGTTTGGCGCAGGTGGATTACAGGCTGGGCCATGTTACAACTGGAAGTCGCTGAGGTCATTGCTGTTAACTTCGGCATCAATCTGCCCCACCAGATAAGAGCTTACTTCCACCTCCTGCGGCGCCACCTGAACGTTATCCGACACCAGCCAGGAGTTGATCCATGGAATTGGGTTAGAGCGGGTGGTAAAGGGCAGATCGAGACCGACCGCCTGCATGCGGATATTGGCGATGTATTCCACATACTGACATAGAATATCTTTGTTCAAGCCGATCATCGACCCGCCGCGGAACAGATAGCTCGCCCAGTCTTTCTCCTGTTGCGCCGCCAGCAAGAACAGATCATAGCTTTCCTGCTGACATTCGCGCGCAATCTCGGCCATTTCGAGATCGTCCTCGCCGGAGCGCATCAGGTTGAGCATATGCTGGGTGCCGGTTAGGTGCAGTGCTTCGTCGCGGGCGATGAGGCGAATGATTTTGGCGTTGCCCTCCATCAATTCGCGCTCGGCGAAAGCGAACGAGCAGGCAAAACTGACGTAGAAACGGATCGCCTCCAGTGCGTTGACGCTCATCAGGCACAAATAGAGCTTTTTCTTTAGCTCATGTAGATTCACCACAACCGTTTTGCCGTTGACCTGGTGCGTGCCTTCTCCCAGCAGATGATAATGGCTGGTCAGCTCGATAAGATCGTCGTAATAGCCGGAAATATCCTTGGCGCGTTTTAGGATCTCCTCATCGGTGACGATATCGTCGAACACCAGTGACGGATCGTTGACGATGTTGCGAATAATGTGGGTGTAGGAGCGCGAATGGATAGTTTCTGAAAACGCCCAGGTTTCCACCCAGGTTTCCAGTTCCGGTATCGAAATCAGCGGCAGCAGTGCGACATTGGGGCTGCGGCCCTGGATGGAATCCAGCAGCGTCTGGTACTTGAGATTGCTGATAAAAATATGTTTTTTGTACTCCGGCAACGCTTGATAGTCGATGCGATCGCGCGACACGTCCACTTCTTCCGGACGCCAGAAGAACGACAATTGTTTCTCAATCAGTTTCTCAAAAATGTCGTATTTCTGCTGATCAAAGCGGGCAACATTCACTGGCTGACCGAAAAACATCGGCTCCTGCAGTTGGTTATTTTTAACTTGTGAAAATGTAGTATAGGTCATGGGAACTCCCGTTACATGCAGGCGGCATCGTTACCGCCAGCGTAGATGTTCAAATCTTGCAGGCGCCGCCTTCGCAATCGTCCTGCTGCGTTGACTGCATGTCTTCCTGAGCGTCTTCTGCCCCATCGCGAGTATTCTGGTAATACAGGGTCTTCACCCCGAACTTGTACGCAGTCAGCAAGTCTTTCAATAGCTGCTTCATCGGGACTTTACCGGCCGGGAACCGGGACGGGTCATAATTGGTATTGGCGGAGATGGCCTGATCGACGAATTTCTGCATCACGCCCACCAAGTGCAGATAACCATCGTTGCTCGGCATTTTCCACAGCAACTCATAGGCTTCTTGCAAACGGATGGACTCCGGCACCACTTGACGCAGGATGCCGTCTTTGGAGGCTTTGATGCTCACCAGGCCGCGCGGCGGCTCGATACCGTTGGTGGCGTTGGAAATCTGCGAAGACGTTTCCGACGGCATCAGCGCCGACAGGGTGGAATTACGCAAGCCGTGCCGCTTGATATCCACGCGAAGCGCTTCCCAATCGTAATGCAGCGGTTCGCTGACGATGCTGTCGAGATCTTTTTTATAGGTGTCAACGGGTAGAATACCCCGCGCATAGGTGGTCTCATTAAACCACGGGCAGGCGCCGCTATCACGGGCCAAATCGTTTGAGGCTTTCAACAGATAGTACTGAATGGCTTCAAATGTACGGTGGGTCAGGTTATTGGCGCTGCCGTCAGAGTAACGTACGCCATGTTTGGCTAGATAGTACGCAAAGTTAATCACCCCCACGCCAAGGGTGCGGCGACCCATGGCACTGCGCTTAGCCGCTGGGATCGGATAGTCCTGATAGTCGAGCAACGCATCGAGGGCGCGCACCGCAAGTGTCGCCAGTTCGCCTAAATCATCCAGGCTATCGATTGCCCCCAGGTTGAAGGCCGACAGAGTACACAGGGCGATTTCGCCGCTATCGTCGTTAACATTCTCGAGCGGCTTGGTGGGCAGGGCGATTTCCAGGCACAGGTTGCACTGGCGGATCGGCGCTACCGCAGCGTCGAACGGGCTGTGGGTATTGCAATGATCCACATTCTGTACATAGATACGACCGGTAGAAGCGCGCTCTTGCATCATCAGCGAGAACAATTCCACCGCCTTGATACGGCGTTGACGGATGCTGCTGTCCTGTTCGTACAGGGTGTACAGCCGATCGAATTCATCCTGATCGGCGAAAAAGGCGTCATACAGCCCCGGTACGTCGGAGGGGCTAAACAGCGTAATGTCCCCGCCCTTGACCAGGCGCTGGTACATCAGTTTGTTAAGTTGGACGCCGTAATCCATATGGCGCACCCGATTGGCTTCCACGCCGCGGTTGTTTTTCAGCACCAGCAAGCTTTCCACTTCCATATGCCACATGGGGTAGAACAAAGTAGCCGCGCCGCCTCGCACGCCGCCCTGTGAGCAGGATTTGACCGCGGTTTGGAAATGTTTATAAAACGGAATACAGCCAGTGTGGAAAGCCTCGCCGCCGCGGATCGAGCTGCCAAGCGCGCGGATTCGGCCGGCGTTAATGCCAATCCCCGCACGCTGAGAAACGTATTTTACAATCGCGCTGGAGGTGGCGTTAATGGAGTCGAGGCTATCGCCGCATTCAATGAGTACGCAGGAACTGAACTGACGGGTCGGTGTGCGTACGCCGGACATAATTGGTGTCGGCAGCGAAATTTTAAACGTCGACACCGCATCGTAGAACCTTTTTACGTAGTCGAGGCGGGTCGCGCGCGGGTAGCCGGAAAACAGGCAAGCGGCCACCAGAATATAGAGAAACTGGGCGCTTTCGTAAATCTCTCCAGTTACTCGGTTTTGCGCCAGATACTTCCCTTCAAGCTGTTTGACGGCGGCATAGGAAAAGTTCATATCGCGCCAATGATCGATGAACCTGTCCATCTGCTCGAATTCGTCAGCGCTGTAGTCCGTCAGCAAATGTTTATCGTATTTGCCTATCTCGACAAGACGCGAAACGTGATCGTAGAGTTTCGGCGGCTCAAACCGGCCGTAGGCTTTTTTGCGCAAATGGAACACCGCTAACCGGGCGGCGAGATACTGGTAGTCTGGCGCCTCACACGAAATCAGATCCGCCGCGGCTTTGATAATAGTTTCGTGGATAGTGGCGGTTTTGATGCCGTCGTAGAACTGGATATGGGAACGCAACTCCACCTGGGAAACAGAAACGTTTTCCAACCCTTCGGCCGCCCAGTTGATGACCCGGTGGATTTTATCGAGATTAATGGTTTCTTTACGCCCGTCGCGCTTGGTGACTATCAGACTCTGGTTCATGCGCCTTTATACCTGTCTGTGTGACCCGCAGACGCCCTGCTGGCGCGCAGGAAAATAGTGCCTTGCCATGGCAAACCACTATATGGGGTCTTTTCGTTAGTTTGACAAGATAGTGACAAAGTCACCGCAATGCAAGTGAGTAACTTGCCAACTTCTGTGGATAACGTTAGGGGGGAATAGTCAGCAAACGGGTAAGCCGCTATTGTGCCTGCGCTTCGCCCTTGTCAATTAAGGGGATAAATTTTCTAAAATAACGCGATCGTTGCTTAATTAAACGCCGTCTGTTTTTGACGGCGCCGTACACGGGCACCAACAACCAGGCAATTGACGAATCTCGGGAAGAAACGGCAGCCCATGACGCGTTAAGCGGCCCAACAGAGAGGATTACGTCGTGACGAGCCTCCCCGCGAGGCGGTCAACGCCATCGACCTGACGAAGACGTCTGGAGGAGTGTGCACTCCTGCTCCGTGGCGGCTAGCACCTTACGCTTGCCGTCGCGTATGCAGCATATAATTCACATCCACATTACCGCCCAAATAGAAACGATCCCGCAGCGGATTGTAATGTAAACCGATAATATGCCGCTCGCGCAGCAGGGTGTCGTCCACCCAATCCAGTAGCTCGGCGGGTTTGATGAATTTATTGATATCGTGCGTACCCCTCGGCACCAGATGTAGCACATATTCGGCGCCGACGACAGCCATAAGCCAGGCCTTCGGATTGCGGTTCAGCGTTGAAAAAAACACCTCGCCGCCAGGTTTTACCAACCGCGCGCAGGCGCGGACGATAGACGCTGGATTTGGCACATGCTCCAACACTTCCATACAGATCACAACATCATAGGTGCCGGGATGCGCCTCGGCGTGCGCCTCGACCGTCTCTTGGTGATAATCCAGGGCCACACCGTTTTCCAAAGCGTGCAGCCGGGCCACCACTAGCGGTTCTGCGCCCATATCCAGACCGATCACCTTCGCCCCTTCGCGCGCCATACTTTCCGCCAGAATGCCGCCCCCGCAGCCGACGTCCAGCACGCTTTTTCCAAATAGCCCACCGGCGCGTTCGAGAATATAATCCAAGCGAAGGGGATTGATGCGGTGCAGCGGCTTGAATTCGCCATCAAGATCCCACCAGCGGGCAGCGACGGTGTCGAATTTAGCGATTTCGCCCGGATCGACATTTTTAAAGCGGGGCATTATGGTTCGCCTCTCTTACTTACTTCTGAGGTCATGCAAAAGCTCCTTACTCATTTATCGATTAAGTATACGTGCAACCGGGCCGTATTGCAGCCCGTTTGCTCACAAAAGCTTGTATTAGCGGCGCACGGAGAGCGTAGGAGGGTGCCACTGGGGCATGAGATGATTCCGCTGCGCCTTTCAACGGCGACCGCGCCCTTTCACAGAAGAAAGATGGTATACTTTTACACCTTTAAATCCGGGTAAAAGTTTCATTTAGTAGAGGGATAGCAGCTCCATGAGCGACCTTGCCAGAAAAATTACACCAGTCAATATCGAAGAAGAGCTGAAACGTTCTTATCTGGATTACGCCATGTCCGTCATCGTCGGACGTGCGTTGCCGGATGTGCGGGACGGACTTAAACCCGTACACCGTCGCGTGCTGTTTGCGATGAGCGTGCTCGGTAATGACTGGAATAAACCTTATAAAAAATCAGCGCGCGTCGTCGGCGACGTCATCGGTAAATATCACCCCCATGGGGATATTGCTGTCTACGACACCATCGTGCGTATGGCACAGTCGTTCTCGCTGCGTTATATGTTGGTGGATGGCCAGGGCAACTTTGGTTCCGTTGATGGCGACTCCGCCGCGGCGATGCGTTATACTGAAGTGCGCATGGCGAAAATTGCTCACGAGTTGCTGGCGGATCTGGAAAAAGAGACCGTTGATTACGTGCCCAACTATGACGGCACCGAGCAGATTCCCGATGTCATGCCCACTAGGTTCCCTAACCTGCTGGTCAACGGCTCTTCCGGCATAGCAGTGGGGATGATTACCAACATTCCTCCGCACAACCTCGCGGAAGTCATCGACGGCTGTCTGGCCTATATCAACGACGAGAACATTAGTGTCGAAGGTCTGATGGAGTATATCCCCGGTCCCGATTTCCCCACTGCCGCCATCATCAATGGCCGGTGCGGTATCGAAGATGCATACCGCACCGGGCGCGGCAAAATCTATATACGCGCGCGCGCCGAGGTAGAAACGGATGGTAAAACCGGCCGCGAAACCATCATCGTGCATGAAATTCCCTATCAGGTGAATAAAGCGCGTCTAATTGAGAAAATTGCCGAGCTGGTCAAAGAAAAGCGTATCGATGGCATCAGCGGCCTGCGCGATGAATCCGACAAAGACGGTATGCGCATCGTCATTGAAGTTAAACGTGATGCGGTTGGCGAGGTGGTGCTTAACAATTTGTACTCCCTCACTCAGCTGCAAGTGTCGTTCGGTATCAATATGGTAGCGCTGCATCAGCGGCAGCCGAAGATCCTGCCGCTGAAGGAGATTTTATCCGCCTTTGTGCGCCATCGCCGCGAAGTGGTAACCCGCCGTACTATCTTTGAGCTGCGTAAGGCCCGCGAGCGTGCCCATGTACTGGAGGCGCTGGCGCTGGCGCTGGCGAACATCGACCCGATTATCGAACTGATCCGCCATGCGCCGACACCGGCGGAAGCGAAAGCCACCCTGGTGGCGCGTTCGTGGGCGCTTGGCACCGTTTCCGTCATGCTGGAGCGCGCCGGTGACGCCAACGCCAGGCCTGAGTGGCTGGGGCTGGAGCCGCAGTACGGCATTCGCGGCGATCAATATTATCTGACCGCGCAGCAGGCCCAGGCGATTTTGGATCTGCGGCTGCAAAAACTGACCGGTCTGGAACACGAAAAACTACTTAATGAATACAAGGAGATGTTGACCCAGATAGCGGAACTTATCCGCATCCTACAGAATCCAGACCGCCTGATGGAAGTAATCCGCAAAGAGCTTGTCGCTATTAAAGAGCAGTATAGCGATCCGCGCCGTACCGAGATTACTGCCAATGCTTCAGACATCAATATCGAAGACTTAATTAATCAGGAAGATGTGGTGGTCACTCTATCCCATCAGGGTTACGTGAAGTATCAGCCGTTGACGGACTATGAGGCACAGCGCCGCGGCGGAAAAGGCAAGTCAGCGGCCAGCATCAAGGAAGAGGACTTTATCAACCGGCTGTTGGTGGCGAACACTCACGATACCATCTTGCTGTTCTCCAGCCGAGGGCGGATGTATTGGATGAAGGTCTATCAGTTGCCGGAATCCAGCCGCGGCGCCCGCGGCCGGCCGATAGTCAATCTGCTGCCGCTGGAGTCCAACGAACGTATTACCGCCATTTTGCCGGTACGTGATTATGAAGAAGGACGCCACGTCTTTATGGCGACCGCCAGCGGCATCGTGAAGAAAACCTCGCTTATCGAGTTTAGCCGACCGCGCAGCGTCGGGATTATCGCTGTTAATCTTAACGATGGTGATGAGCTGATCGGAGTGGATCTGACCGACGGCAGCAACGAAGTCATGCTGTTCTCCGCTTATGGCAAAGTGGTGCGTTTTCCGGAAAATCAAGTGCGCAGCATGGGGCGGACCGCGACCGGCGTCCGAGGGATCAATCTAGCGGACGGCGACCGGGTGGTGTCCCTCATCGTACCGCGCGGCGAGGGGCCAATATTGACGGTCACCCAGCATGGCTATGGTAAGCGCACCTCGCAGGCCGAATATCCGACTAAGTCCCGCGCGACCCAGGGAGTTATCTCCATTAAGGTGAGCAAACGCAACGGCGAAGTGGTAGGGGCAGTGCAGGTGGATAACTGCGACCAGATCATGATGATAACGGACGCCGGCACGTTGGTGCGCACGCGGGTTTCCGAGGTAAGCATCATCGGGCGAAACACACAGGGCGTGACTCTTATCCGCACCGCGCAGGATGAGCGCGTGGTGGGACTGCAGCGCGTCGCCGAGCCGGTGGACGATGAGGATTTGAATTCGGTAGCGATCCCGGATGTGGCGCCTGAAGACGGCCTCATGGGTACCGATGACACGGATGACAGCGTCATCGATGATGATGTTGACGGCGAACGCGAATAACACTCTCGTCCGGCGACGCTCCGGTGCGTCAAGGCGACAAACAAGTGCCAGCGCGGTTGCGCTAGCCTTTTTTGGTTCTCACTTGTTCTCTTTATCTGAACGATGAAATATCTCACTTCGTTTCGCAGTACGATCAAATCTCCTGCTACTTGTTCAGGACGCTGGCGCTAATGCTGTGGGCGTTCGGCTCGCCATTATCCTTCCTTATATCATTCCTTTATTTTATCAGCCTGTTGCATCAGTGTGAACTCGTACTGCAGCAGGAACACGGCAATAGCTACGAATTAAGTGCGGAATTATATCCGGCACTCGGCGGATTATCACGCACCAGCTGAGATACATGATGGAAAATAGGCTGACCGGCAGCCCGGGTTAGGCTGGAAGGCCGGACGCCAACGCCGGTGGCAAACTCAACTCAGCCGCACTACAGCATGCTCATCCCCAATGACGACTGCGCCAAAGAAACTCCGCGTTTTCATGATACGGTCAGCGCACTAACCTATTTCTCAGCTATTGGAAAGACAATTTTTCTGATACCTACGATCTCAACCAGGTGTTTATATCGGCTTGAGAGCCCGTACCTGCGCCGATTGCAATATGCGCAGCGTGGAGAACGGCAACAACGCCATGCTGAAAGCCTAGTATGCCAGGTGTCAAATTTCGCCACGCGCGCCTCAGCAACCGATAGGGAACGCATGTTGGGTCGCCTCCGGTAATCGGCACGACAGCGGCAGCTATTGTGTGCTTATCCCCTTTTATGGCGGCAATAAGCTGGAAGCGCTCATCGGCATCGAGCAAACGATAAGGCTGGATGATTCGCCAGCGCCAGAAAAATATACCGCTAAGCCTGACCAGCGGCGAACGCAGGCGTTTTGATCATAACCACATGCTGCTATTTGTTTAAACTGTGGTTGCTGAATCTCTTTTCCACTGCGATACTGATGCGTTTAACCTGGTTGTTTGGCGTCATCGATATCGTTATCTCGCTGTCCGTGGCGTTTCTGTCTGGAGTGCGAAATTGGCGCACGTCATATTCAGCGGGATAAGATCGTTGATGGACCAATCGAAGGCAATAATGGTTGCCAGATGGCCTGGCTGATTGAATATCATGCGCTGCGTGAAATAGTAGTCGTTGAGAAAACGTATTGCGTAGGGGAGAGAAGCTTTTGCGTTCATTCAGGATGTTGGCCTGCTGCAGCATTTCGACACGACGAGATCCGCCAGCGAGCCGATATAGCTGTCGCGAAGGCGTGGATTCGGGTCACGGCCCCGTTGAGATAGTGACGAAAATCATCGCGTCGGTTTTCTTGTGGGGTTTATTCACAAAATGGATGCCTGGACGCAGCCGTATCTCGTCGTTGGGTCGCAGCGCCTGCGGGTCGTTTGCCGGTAGCGTCATAAAGCTGATAGGCCGTGACGCAATATTTGTCGATGCGTTTTGCATGGAGGCGACAATGATGCTCAGACTATGCTGCTTTTCCACCATGTAGGTACAGAACACCTGATAACCCAGGAGACATAACGAAGAAATAAATAAGAGGATAAATACCAGAAAACTGCTCAGCAGCGCAGTCGCGATTAACATGATTTTTTTAATTTACCTAACTGGTCCGGCTCGGATTGTTCCTTAATGGGTTACGCGGCGCGCGCTGACCAGACAGGCGCTGGTAATGCCCAGAAAAGTCGTGAAAGCCGGATATCATGGTGCGGTCTCTGGCCTTCTTCTCGCTACTGCTTGAATGTTTATCGTAATATTCAGCGCGCTCAAACCGGCAAACATCGGAAGCGCTAGCAGCGAGCTGAACCCAGACAGATCAGCAGGCGAAGGGGCATCGTTAATCGCCAGCCGCGCTTTGGCGAAAGGCACCATCGACACCAAGGACTATGGTGAAGACGGCGATAAAACACCACACGGATGGCGACACGCACCGGATAGGCGGTATGAAGTTCTGGGAGAGGGCGGTGGTCATAATAATGGTCATGGTTAAAAACGTGGCCAATGCGGGTCGCAATCGAATTTGCTGCTTCCTGCGATGGCATCAATCCCCCTTGGTCGCCGTAGGGTGGTCGTTTCTCTATATGGGCGGCGGGTGCCGCCATCAGTTACCATCGCGCTCAGCCTGGCGAGAGCCGACACCGCTCTTGCCAGGCTGAATCGTCGCTGTTTTGATCCTTTCGTCTTACATTATGTTTACCTTGTCATGACTTGCCCTGTTTGGCATGCGTAGGGCGCACAATGTAGCACGCCGTACGCTGGCAAAAGATGGAGGGCAGTCAGCAGTTTACGCCACCCCTCGCGCATCCATCCCGCGAGGGGTGGCAGAACGCTGGTAGGAATGACCATATTACCTTATTTATGCACTAGAAATAAATTCTACTTGCCTCACTTTACAACCTGAAGCATCGTTGCTGCTCGGTATAGTATTCTCAGTCTCTCTCACTCTCACTAAAAAATAACGGCGAATGCTATCATGAGCAACGGTTTATTTATTTTGATCACCGAGAATTTTATTTCGATCATCTGGTAAAGTGTGAGGATAGTTGTTTTTAACGTTATGTTTATTAGCATTGATATTAATTAGCTCTTTTAATATAGTTATTTAGTATTTATTATTTTCATTATTATGATGTATGTCAGTTATTTGTTGTCCTCTAATGGCTTGAAAGGTCAAAATCCATCGAGTATGATTCTGCGGTCAGTGCAATATCCAATCTATCAATGAAATCAAGATCTGTTGAATGCTCGTTTTTATTTGAGCCTCTGCGGATATCAAATTATTAGTGGCAAAATATAATAAATATAGAGGGTAATCAACATGAAACTACAGTATCTGTCTGTACTCGTTTCGGCTATGGTGATAGCCGGCAGTGCCGGGGCCGCCGAAGTTTATAATAAAGACGGCAATACACTGGATCTGTACGGCAAACTCAACGGCATGCGTTATATGTCCGGCGGTGATGATAAAAACGGCGATCATTCTTTCATTCGTTATGGTCTCCGTGGAGAAACTCAGCTGAGTGACGGACTTATCGGATTCGGTACCTGGGAGCATGAAGTCGGGCTGCGCCATGCCGAAAGCGAAGGCGCGAAAAGTTCCTTTACCCGACTAGGTTTTGTTGGGATTAAGTTTGACAACGGAGGCAGCATTGACTACGGCCGAAACTACGGCGTGTTATATGACGTCGGCGCCTGGGCCGATGTGATGCCGAAATTCGGCGGCGATACCACCGTTACCGATAATTTCCTTTCCGGCCGCGCCAATGGCGTGCTAACCTATCGCAATACCAATTTCTTCGGGAAGATGGATGGTCTGAACTTCGCGCTGCAATACCAGGGTAAAAACGACAGCAAGGAGGGTGATACTACTGGCCGCGGCCTCCAGGAAGCCAATGGCGATGGCTATGGTCTGTCCGTCACCTACGATTTGGGTAACAGCGTGTCTGCCGGTGCCGCCGTTAGCAGCAGTAACCGCACTCTGTCTCAGCGATCGTCGACGGTTGCGCGCAATCATAGCAAAAAGGCTGAGGCCTATGCCTTCGGCCTGAAATATGACGCTTATAATCTTTACCTGGCCGCGCTGTACGGCGAAACCCACAATATGACACCCTACGGTAATTTCTCGAGCGGTTTACACGACTTCGCTGAAAAGGCACACAATCTCGAATTGGTCGCGCAATATCGGTTTGATTTCGGTCTGCGTCCCTCTCTCGGCTATCTGCAATCGCACATTGACAGCGATCAAGACGGTAAGAGCCACGATATCAAAAAATACTTCGGGGTGGGCGCCAGCTACAACTTCAATGAGAACATGCTGACCCTCATCGATTATCGCATTAATCTACTGTCTAAGGACGACTTTACACGTGCTGCGCAGATTTCCACAGACAATATTGTCGTATTAGGTATGACTTATATGTTCTAATGAATTCACCGCGACAAATATAGGGTTCCTGAAAAACGGGGCGTGCGGTGTGTGACCGCACGCCCCATTGTTTGAGACCGGCACGTCGTCGCTCTGCTCAGTGCGAATAAGGGGATACCAGCGAGCAAGATTGCCTCACGATAAGTGGTTACGTAGTGAAACGACGCGCTGATTTATCATCGCTTTTGCACATTTGTCTGACCGCTTTAATTAGCGAAATACGGCAAAGCTGAGCAAAACGGCTATGAGAATCAGATTCATCATCTCTTTGCTCTCCTTCCATCCTGAAAGGCACCTGTTATCGGTACGGAGGTGGATGAGGACTATGCAAGAAGGCGTTACAATGCCTGATATTTTTGGGTATGGCGTTTTAGGGTTTCGGTTTCGGTATAGCGCTTTATTTTTTTTGATGTTAACGCCCGCTACGGTGTATCGGATGGCTTTGCGCGCCGGCGTTTGCCGCTCCAGCGCCGGAAAAAGTCACTTTTGTACAGGAATAGCCAGTAGCGGATGGTTTTTGGTGGGTCCTAGCGCGATGAGGACATCGTTTTGATCGTGGCGCCGCCAACTGTGGCCGATGCTATGAAATTTCTCGATACCGGCCGGGCAGATGTGGCGTCTACCACCGTCATGGGTTTCACTTTGGTAGGGCGCCGGCCATCTCCATCAATCGCTACAACACCGGCAATAACTGGGTATTTACGCCCGAGGGACAATCCGCTTGCTATTACAAAAACGGGTGGACACAATGACCGGGATTACCAACTCCGAAAAGCAAATGATAAAGCCTGGCGTGATGTACTGGATGCGGCGACCTCATTCGGGATTGTGAAAAGCGTATTGCCGGTAAAGGAGTACTATATCAACGCCTATTTAGTTCAGGGGCGAGAGTGACGACACGCGCCTGCAACCCCGCGGTAGCGCGCTCCATAATCGCTGCCGTTATCCTTCGTGCCGCCTGGCATTAGGCGCGCATTATGCGCTCACCGCATCGATATTTTAAATGTGTAACTTACCGATTTTCCATTTGTCGATTATGCCACTGCAACTATCATCTGACCGACGTTGCGGGCATGCTTTTCACTTCGCATCGGGCGTTAGCCGTCGTATTCGTGAACTTGAAGATGAACTTCCGGTCAAGACACTGCTGTCGGTAACAGAACGCATTTTAAGGAGGTCAATAATATTCGCCGGTTTCTGATGTGTTTGCCAATAAAGATTCTGGTGAACTCTCCATCGTTACCACCCATACCCAAGCGCGCTACAGTCTGTCAGAAGTTATTAAGCAGTTTCGTAAATTGTAAGGGCAGCCTCGAGGAAATTGTTGCTATGCTGCAATCCGGCGATGCCGATATCGGTATCGACAACGAGAAATAACCCGATCGCCGCAGCTTACCCTTGAGACCCTGAGCACGGTATTACCTGTGCTCGCGAATTGATGTGGTTCTTCAGGCGGCAGGGCTGTATTTAGAGGTGGTGATAGGCACGCACAATTCAGCCGTTATCAAGACCTATATCGCACTCGGGCTGTGGTAGGCCTGCGCGGATATGTCATATAACCGTAAAATGGATACCAGCCTGCTCAGCCTGAGCGTGGAGCATTTGTTTGATGCTAACACCGTCTGGTTTTGGGGCAAGCGAGGTCAATGTAAATATGCTTGGTGGTTCATCTAACTGTGCAATCCGCAATTGTCATTAGCCGAAATAGAATAGGCGAGGTTTGCCATTGCAGCGCCCAATTATCATATTTGGCGCGTTTTACCGACGGGTTGCGCTGTGGTAAACAGTGTTAATGGCCGCGGGCAGGAATCACCTGGATTATGATAATTATTACTGTAAGTAAATTCAGACCAATCCTATAATCGTACGTCCTTTACAGAGCTAACTCCATGGGCCCACTCATGAGTGCCTAGGATAGGCGCCGGAACATGGTATGCCCTACACGATGGGGTTTTAGCAGAAAGCGCATCCGGCAACTTACCTCCCTGCGAGAGGGAGTGCAGCGAAGGTCGTCGGTATGTTTTCTATCACGCCACGTCACAACGTGCGCTGTTAAGTATACATCACCGATACGAAACCAATGATGGCCAGCGCCAGTTCAATCAAAAAGCGATATCGTTGGTATGCATAATATCACCTCCGTACTATCACTTTCGTTTTCTTATCATCATGGATCTGGCCTGCACTTGAGATTATGATTGGTTTTCAATTTTGATTAAAAGCTGCGAACTTTATTCCCACTGGGTGAGAACGCTTCGTGACATGCTCAGTAGGGCGCCGCCAGTCGCCGCCATAGGGGGCCGTTTTCACCTTTACCACCGTTCTTTTGATGAGGGGCAGCGTGTTTCCTTTGGCCCGCTTCAGTTCATCTGGCGTATTCTCTTGGCAGCCATGATGTTTCTCACCTCTTAAATGGCACCCTTTCCCTGGAACGCACCCGGAAAAGAGTGGCTTGGTACACCTGTCATGCGTTGCGGTGAGTCGCGTTCATAGCGCGGCGCACAAAAATTAAGCGCCAATCGGAGCATCATCTGGCTCGATTTTCCAGGTATAGGATCCGTCGGCGCCGCGCGATTTACACGCCATTTTAGTTAAAATAGGTATAATGATTTACTTTTATTTTTTCTGGTAGTGATTTAATCATGCTGGAAAGACGACGTATTAAGAAAGTCAGTAGGGAGTGGATTGTGCGGTCGCTTTATCAAAATATTATTGTGTTAATCAGTCTATGTGCTTTGTTTTCTGCCGTATTGGCAGCGACGTCGGTGATCGACAGCCAGCCGGTGTCGTCTACTGGTCTTTGGCAGCAATTTTCGCAGAATGTAGCCGAGACCTGGCGTAACTCCCCCCATCAGGATCTCTATGTGCCGGCCATTACTTGGCATAATCGTTTTACTTATGACGATGAACATATTCGCCGCTACAATAAACGCTCTTTGGGCGCAGGCTATGGTATCTCACGCTATGACGAGAAAGGAAATTGGCATGCCATCTACGTGACGGCGTTCAAGGATTCTTTTAATAAATGGGAGCCGTTTAGCGGCTATGCCTGGGAAAAACAGTAGTATCCGTTTGACCACTATCAGGATATCCACTTTGACGCTGGTTTTACCGCCGGGGTAACGGCGCGGGATAATTGGAAATACATCCCCGTACCAGCGCTGTTGCCGCTGGCGTCGGTCGATTATAAGCAACTAACATTCCAGGCCACCTATATCCCTGTCACCTATAACAATGGCAACGTATTCTTTGCCTGGCTGCGTTATCGTTTCTGACGCGGACCCCTACCACCGTGATGCCTTCGAGATAAAACTCCTGCCAGGCGGTTTGTATACTTAGACAAGGTTGCCGCCCGCGGCGCAACCAAACGCAGTGCACCTGATGAGCCTCTGTGGCGGGCTGGGCTAAACACGTGTCGGAGTGGTGTTAAGCGACGATTTTATTCCCATCACACTAAATATATTAACGAAACCGGCACGTTGATGGGTGGTTGTCGGCCGACATCAGACAGGCCGCCCGCGATGAAATCTGCGCATCGCGCGATTCACCGCCCTTAACTGCGCCGGCGTAGCGCAGGTGCTTGACAACTGATAGCGGGGTGGTAGTCAATGGGGTGAATACGCTACCGGATTTTACCGATATCAGTATGTACCCAAATTGTGGCAGGCGATCAGCTTTGGTCATACCGACCTCATTGATTGAATTGGTGCTGGCGTGCTACCGGCAGAATTAGAGCCTTGTCAGATCGCTGAACCTAAGCGGCCAGGGTACGCCCAGATAAAGCACCGCCGTTGGTCGCGGGTTATTTTCTGTTAGAGGCCTGGCTATTAGAGGCTACTAACAGCCCGCCGTACGCCAATTGGTAGGCCAGGCCGGCATACACCGAGGCCAACAATAGCGCAGCTACTGCGGCGCGCGGCACTGGGGGCTACAGGCCGCGACCAAGATGGCTGGCGGCAAGGATCACGTCCTAATTCACCATGAATCCGATGGCATTGAGTACAGTGGCCATCAGCAAAATCTGGGCGCTACCAACTCCGCCTACGGCTGCACAAACTGCAAAACAACGCCAAAACAAATAACGTTATCTTGGGATTGAGCAGGTTGGTCATCATGTTCTAGCGGAATATCGTCCCTTATTCCTGATACGGACAGCGCCTGTCACCGCACACGCTGTGGGATTGCAGTTATAAATACATTCATGATGTTGATGGTCGGGTGTGACCGCTATTGCCTATTGGGATTCATTATGGACAACACTGAATATGCCGATTGTCGATTTCCTCGGCAAGGTATAGATGTAGCGACGATCGCCCGTGCGCGCCATCCGCCCATGACACCGCATTTTGTGCTATAACTCAGCGCGAATTTATTAGCGGCGGTGCCGAATGTGTCTTATGCGTAGGTAACCGACGGCGGCCGCTGGAAAGATTTACGTACCATCTTATCCGCCGATGAAGAGGTTGATGATTATTACGTTACCAGCGACACTCAGCCCGGCCATGGAATTATTCTGGATAGAGACTATCTTCAGGCACACAAAATATAAGCATCGAGAGCGGTAGCGGAGAAGTAAAATGGAAGATACCTTATTTTCTGTTAAAGATAAAATCATCATCGTCACCGACGGTCTTGCCAACTTGTCACCCAATTTGTCACCCAATCAATCACCCCCGCGCGATTGGCGTATACCCCCGTAGATATTACCGACGAGGATAGCGTCAATCGGGCGCTTGACGCTATCGAGCAAATGGGTGCGCCGGGGGCGGTCTGGTCAATAATGCCGGTGATACGCAGCCCAGCGCGCCGCCGGAAGTATCTGGTCCGTTTGAGCACTTCCCGTTAAATGTTTTCCACAAGGTAATCGAGGCTAATTGGTGGGCACCTTTCTCATGACCGACCAGGTGGAAAACAAGAGTCAATCATTACTATCGGATCTATTGATTGTATGGTGTCGCTGGTTATAGGACATTTATAGTTACAAAAGAGGACACCGGCGTGCCTTTTACCAGCGGCCTATTGTGTCGCTAAATCGGATAGTTATAACTTTATCCGCTAGTGTGCGACCTATTGGGCGGGATGGGAGTCTGGTAAATGCCCTGACGACTTCCGGCATGGTGCTGGAAGATCAGGATCCGCAGTTTCAGAAAAATTATATCCCCGCATGCTGATCTGTCGCATGGCCAATGAGGATGGCTAACTAGAATATGACAGAACGGTGGTATTTCTTCTTTCTCGGTCTATATGACCAGCACTAATGTTGTCGTGTACGGAGGTGAAGTAGAATAAGTGGGATGAATATCAGAGTCATTTCGGTCATCTTAACGTCGACGCGTTGGCAACCGTGGTCGAGAATCAATTGCCGCGTGGCATGGAAGGTTTTATTGCTGCGGATCGTCTGGCGAAGGTCCGCTTCTGAGCCTGGAGGAAAGACAACGTATCTTGCGTACTCTGGTGGGGCAGGTTTAACGGTAAAGGTTCCCCTGATTTTTCGTGTGGGCGCTGTCAGTACCCGCCGATGCGGTTTATTTGGCGTACTATTACAAATTCCCCAAAGCGAAAATCATTGCCTATTGCCGCAAAGTGCTTTCTACGATTTTAATACCGGCCATTATCGCGGTGGAGCTTGATGCAGAAATTGCCGGCGTGTTAATTAACTGATGAGCAGAGCAGCTTCTCGGCGTGAAGCATACGTCGCACAATATTTATTCCCTGGAACGTATAGTGGCGCCTGGAGAAAGTGTTTTCAACGATTTTGATGAAATCCATTGTCGGTGTTATCTGCCTAGCGTCACCGCCACGATTGACACTACGATCAATTTACAGCCCGAGCGCTTTATCACCGTGCGCGATGTCTTTCGGCGGCTGACTTTATCTTGGCAATACCATTATGGCAAAAGATAGATGAATGACGCGGTAGCGTTTATGGTCGAATGTGAGATCTTTCAATCCGTAAATGCCTGGTGGGATGTCATTATGACCGATCTTGGACCGGTGCGAGCGCTCTTCACCTCTCTGATTCCAGCGCAAAAGGCGCTGGACGCCGCTCGATGATATCATCAGGGAGAATCTTGCCCATGACAAAGGATAGCTATGCTTTTAGCGCCCGCTCTACACTTAGTAATAAACGGCACTCAAGATTGTCGTCGAACTGATTAAGTCCACGTCAAACCCCCACGCCATCGCGCTGGCAGTGGCGATTGTGTGTGTTTATGGCGAACTGGTGGCCTTCGGCACACAACACCCACCACCATTGTTGCGGCTGCTGGCGTAGCGCAAAGCCTATACGGCGCGCATACTGCGGCGGAGTACGTGTCTGGTGTCAGAAAGGGTTCAGCGCGATTCTCTGGCTCTCTGCGCATTGAACAACGCGCGGCTATTACCGATGCCGCGCGGTATGCTCATTCGCCTGCAGGGTAGGTCGTGGGCGCCACTGGCATTAGCAGACTACCGATCGAGCAAGATATCGCGTTGACGGAGTATTGGGCTGAATGGTTCGGCTGGCAACAGCGAATAACCGTCACGCCACAGCGCCATAGCGACAGCCTTACATTAGGCAAAACCAATCACTTGTGATTTGGTTTTCGGTATAAATTGGTCGGCATGAGAGGATTCGAACCTCCGCCCCCCGACACCCCATGACGGTGCGCTACCAGGCTGCGCTACATGCCGAACTCATGGGCGCTTATAGTACCCGTTCCTGTTATGAATGCAATAGCTGACCATAACACAACTGCTTTAGTTTTAAACGGTCAGTTAGCAGTAAAGCGTTTTTCGTTGGTTAGTACCTGCAACAGCAGCGTCAGCTGATGTTTTTACTGCGGCAGCGCCTTGTCGTCAAAGGTGCGATAACTACCGTTATTGTCCTGCCATGGCGTTTTGTTTGCCGTGGTGATGGCCAACTGGTGTCTATCCACGCTCAGGACCCAATCGTTTCGGCGGCGCGGGGCGAAAAGATCCTCTCCCTGTGCATAGTCGCTGACGCGGTTGCTAACATGCGGCAGGCGCTGCATAAGTGTCACGGTCACGTTGTTATAGATTGGTGAATTTCGTCGTTGTGATTAGTGAATTTCTGGCTAATGTTCCACCAGTAGCACTTGCAACTTTGCGTGTGGTTGAAGCGAGCGCCGCTCTCGCGCCGCAACATTTGCGCCAGGCTATTATCCCAGGCCTTGCGCCCCTTAACTGATAGCGACGAGTGATATCCGGCGTATTCGCCAAGTCGGTGCTGACGCTGGTGCCGTTGAACGAAACATAAGAAAACCAGGGTGAGGTGCCGCTGTAGCCGTCTGCTGCCATTGTTTGGCGGTTTGCGCATCTCTCCGGCTGATGGGTTCATGGAGCGCAAAGCCGGCGAGTAACACCTGTCGGTAGAGCAGATCCGAAAACTGTCGAATGGGAGTAGGCTTGAGCTGATTACCCTGTTTGTTGAGAGCGTCTAAGAGCATCGAAGATTTACGCATCGCCAGAATCTCGTCCAGATAAGAAGCCGATAAGAAGCCGATAAGAAGCCGAAATGCCGTGAAACAGCCCGAATAACTCCGTACCAACCTGATTGCCAGTGCTAAAATGTTGTGTGAAGCGGATGTTTTGTTGGGTGAGGCGCTTAAATGGCCGGAATTTACTGGTCTAGGGCATCATTAGATAATAAGTAGATTAAGGCCGCTACTCTTGTTGTTAAAGCTTATTGGACTCAAGGAATACTCTACCACCACCGCTGCCTGGTTGCCCTGCTGGACCAGACACCGCTCGAAGTCCTGGGCGGATAGAATAGCGGAAAATTGGTGCGCTGCATTGTGATGGGGCGGTAAAAATTCGCATCGGCCCAAATATAAGCCACATGCGAGGCGCAAAAAGCGGCGATAAACAGAGCGCTATGGGTTTACCGATGCGATAGTGATTAAGTCTGCGTAGTTTTTGCCAGCTCCAAGTGCCAAACAGTATCTCTACCAGGAAGATTACCGGAATATCGATAAATACAAATTGCCAGTCGCGGGCCGACTTTGTCTGGTCCGTCACCAACCCCCAAACTATGTGGTTAAAATGCTGATGAAAACGGATGAAAACTTCGGTATCCACCAACAGCAGCGTCAATCCGGCGGTGGCGATAATGGCTGATAGAAAGCGCAATAGCCGCTGCGGCATTACCACGAAGGTGATGGGAAACACCACTAGCAGATACAGTGTGAAACCGAGAAAGCTGAAATGGCCGAGCCAGCTGGCGAACGCGTACAGCCGCCCCACCAACGAGCCGGGCCAATCTGCAATAAACAAATAGCGACTACCAAGCCCCAAGCTAAGCAGGATATTGAGAAGGGTGAACCAGTGACCCCAGCTGATCATTTGTGATACTTTGTCATGGTAGCGCTGACTATTTGTTACCATAGCCCTGTCTTGGCTTGTGCTTAATGCGTGTCTGGAAGCGGCACCGAAGCATACAGGGCATCGGTGAACGATTTTACCAGCGTGCCGTGCATCTCTGGCGCGACGCGGGTGCTAATCACATGAGTAACCGTATTTCCAAGAACCATCAGCACGAAATCGGTCGGCGTACAATGTTTCCAGTACCGCAAAAGGACTTCTATCTGTTCATCAATGTAACGGGATGCTTGTGACATAATATCATCTATGTGGCCTGTCAAAGTTCGACATTTTACCGTATCACCTCTCATTTTTCTGCACTTTTATCGTTTCTCACCCTTGTACAACGGAGTGGCAGCGGCGGAGCTATTCGGTGTTTGAATTCGCACTTGACCAGAATGGAGAATAGATTATGAGCTTTGATATTGACCAGATTGCTCTGCATCAAATGATTAAGCGCGATGAACAGACGCTGTAACTGGGTGCTGCGCGAATCACCGTTCGAGAGGTTTCGCCGGCGGTGTAAGACATGATAGCCGAACTGCACCGCATCTATAACACCTAAGAAAGCTTATGGTGTTTTACGTCGCAAAGCGAGCTGGCGGACGCGATACGCTTCAGCCGTAGGGAGAATAACGACTTTCTCGGCTTCAGCGTCGCTGCGACGGGGCGACTGCGCCATGAGTTGGCGAAATACCCTTTTGCCGAAGAAGGATTGTACTGTTTTGCCAATATTGTTATCTGGCGGTGGAGTGTCTCATTATTCTCGGAACCTGCCGCAGTACGCGGGTGAATGAACGGCTTGATGTCAGCAATCCCACTGGGAAATCCAGCCGGACTCGACACGCTATTTGGCGTTTTTGCAAGAGCGCGTCGGACGTAACGTCTTCGATTCTTTATTTTCTCGCGGCCGTCGAATGGTTGGATGCCAAGACACAAAACTGCGATCTGCTACAAGCGATGGATAATTATTGTGCCGAGACGCATTTCGATAACCACCAATGGCAAGATATTCGCCAGCAGGTACATGGTTTCTGTAAAGAAAAAGTTACAGGCCGGCGAAGAGATCGTGTTGGCGGCGCTTTCCGTGACTCTTTCGCCAGTGGGGAAAAGACTCCAGGTTTTCTCCAGTAAACAGGGCTATGTACTACTAGAGGAAACGTTCCCGGCCGATCACAGCACACTACGCCAGCTAACTAAATACCCCTACCCTGAATTTCGATGCACACTTGTTCGGCGAGCGTATATTCTGGGATGCCGCGACGGGTATCTTGACCATAAAAGGAACACCGCCGAATTTGCGCGACCAACTGACCCATCGGCGGGTAACTAACGCCACTAAACCTCAAAGCACCGCCCAATATTTGTGGTGTTGCCTCAGGCACCCAAGTCTCTACTTACCTCTTTCTGGCGAGTACGTTTTTGTTGCAATGTCGACTGACGCCATGCTTTTTTCTGAAAAAATAACATTAGCCAAGTCCTGGAAACTATTATACTGATCCTTTATTGTTGCATGATTGCCAGAATCTTATTCTCCTATTCATATAATATTACGCCAAGTGTTCCGCGCTTTATTCTCTGAATGAAGAATAGTAAATATAACGGGAGGTTTATGATGTCCGTATCATCTGGCACAACCTATTCGGTAAATAACGATAATAATAACAATATTTGCCGAAAACTGCAGAGACCGGGTTTTACTTCTAAATCCGGAAACCTGCTTACATTCCTGTCACTTCTCTACTAAACCTGTGTCATTGACAATTTACATCCTGCGGTAGCCCATGTAGCATAGGTTAAACCGCACTGACTCTTAATGGATCACCACTGGCTGAAAATAGCCAATAAATCCTATGAGCTATTGATTGTTGCCAAACGGATGTGTAAACAGGTCGAATATCTTTTGAGGCCCCGGTTGATAAATACGATCTCAATTAAGCAGGAAAGGCACACTTACGTAAAATGAAAATGCCGTCAAAGAGGCGTGAAATGCCTACCAGTCGTTTCTATACGCTTGTCAGTTCGGAAATGCCAGACATTATTGAGAAAAATCAGTAAGACCTATGCGTCACAGCAAGAGCAGGCATTCATAGCTCACTATGTTATGCCCTGTAAGAAGAAGGCCAAACTCGAGGCTCAAAAAAATCAACTCATTCCTCATACCCCTATTGTAGTCGGCGGAAGCGCCGCCGGCGCCGTGAGGTATGAGGAGGTGCGTACTATTTGTTGAGCAAAAGCACATCATCGCGCCCACCGACGTGGCCACTGAAACGCAATAGGTTAACGGTGACGCCGATATCTCCCTGGAAGAAGAAGATATTGCGCAGACATAGCTGAGTGGAGGGCTATGGAAATACCAGCGGAAGCGGTTATACAAGCGAGGCGGATGAGGTCATGGCATCGGCAGCACTAGGGGATATCCAAGCCGATGCTGGTTAGTTCCTGGAGTTAGCAGGAAGTACAGTTATAGAGGCCGGCACGAGATAGTCGCGGAAGCCTTGGAGAAGTTACTGTTGGAAATCTTGAGATTAGCGCCGAAGAGGCAAGGGCGTGGTCGGGGCCGGTTGTTGCTATTGCCGCGGTGGCGGCCTATGAAACGGTTAAAGAAATGGGCGCAGCCATCGTCGAGGCATTGGCCGAATCGGCGGCGGAACCGTTAGGAGAGGCGATGCAAGAAGCGGTGGTTCGGTACTCAAATCGGCGGCCGCGGCCATAATGTAGAGGCGACGGTGGATAAAATATGAACGCCAAGATAGAAAGCGGGTTGGCGAACAAACTTTAAAACCGCTGCAAATGCGCTAGATACAACACTGATAATCGTGGCAGGCTCATGTGGTCCCGGCGATGCGCACAGCGGTCGGTTGTCACGGCCGGAGCCCAGAATGCGGCGTTTTCTCACGAGGTATTCGCTTAAGCGCGAACGAAATCGATATGAG
Source organism: Sodalis sp. (in: enterobacteria) (assembly GCF_036327475.1). Taxonomy (NCBI): domain Bacteria; kingdom Pseudomonadati; phylum Pseudomonadota; class Gammaproteobacteria; order Enterobacterales; family Bruguierivoracaceae; genus Sodalis; species Sodalis sp. (in: enterobacteria). Next base: position 261,229 of record NZ_CP132913.1, read on the forward strand.
TCAGTTTTGGTTTGAACGGATGACGCTGCACCGCCTGTACCTTCACTTTGCTTTCTTTACCGTCGATGACTAGGGTTAGAACGTCAGTGTAAAAACCTTCTTTAGTCTGGGTGTTCAAAACGATGTTATGATCCAGCTCGATGGCAACCGGTGCTTCAGTACTGCCGTAAACGATGGCCGGGAACTTGTTCGCGAGACGCACTCGGCGGCTCGAACCCTTACCCTGGTCTTTGCGAATTTCAGCGTTAATAGTTAACATAATTTTTCTCAAAACCTGGAATTGAACCTACTAAAGGCGACCCAACAGTAGGCAGGATAGGCGTGCTTGTGAGTTGTCGGGCAGAATTCTACCGAAATTACTGGAGCTGGGCAAACAAAACCCGGTCAGTAGCGTAATTCATGAGCGCGGCGGAAGCGGCCATAGTAGTCTAAGACCTTATGCGCACTTGCTAAAAGTAGCCGCGCCAGGGCGGCGACGACAAAATCCGGCGCCAGGGTTTATCCGTCTCCGCCTCGATATCCCTCGCGCCAGGCAAAAGGCATTCCGCAGCGCGGAGGCTAAGGGCACATCCTGGCCCGCGCACAGCGACATGCCGCTACAGCGCAGCGTATCTTTCAAACGCAGTGCAGCCTTAAGCATATCGTCTGGGTCTAGCAAAATTCGCTAGCAATGATGGCAGTAGCGGGCGGCGATATCGTTCTTGGCGTTGCAACTGGAACACAGTTTGAAACGAAAACGATAATCGCACTGCTGGCGTGCACCGCTTTCGTCCTCGAGCCGGTTGTTTGCTCAACAACAGATTGGCGAAACTGCAGATGGGACAGAAGACCTGGACCGATTGGCTCCCTGCAGCTGGTTTGTCTGCCCGACTTCCGGAATAGAGATCGTGTCCATTCCCGGAATAATCCAGGATCATGTGCTCGGTTTTATCGGAATAAAGGTGAAAGCCATAGCCGACGTCTGTTGATATAGACTTACCTATTCCGTTGGGCGCAGGATGGCGATAACGGCAACATGCGGTGCATCGGTGATCGCGCTCGGCGGCCGGATGAAATTTCGCCGGCGTGCTCGACGGTCGTGACAAAGATCATCATTCCCGTCTAGCGGCGCCGTAATCGCGGATCTGCGCGACAATCAGCGGCGTGATGCGGCGCTGGCGCTGCATCACGCCGCTGAGGTCGACCGCGGGATAATCTCTCAGCGCGTTGGAGCTGCTGAAATCATAAGAGCGCGCCGGCATATCCAATTCTGGCGACACATCAGATAGCCATGTTTTACCATGTCTCGCATGGAATAAGTAAATACATACTCATGGCATAAACAGCAACGGCTGTTCCGCAAACGATCCCGATCATCCCACTCTCTTGTATTTCATTAATGAACCGGTGCCGGATAAGCCGCACGTCGCCGGCCGGCTGGACATTGATACGACCGGTCTGGTGTTGCTAACCGATGATGAGCGATGGTTGCACTGGACAACATCACCGCGAAAGCTGCCTACTCGTCCCGTCCTTTTGGAAGCGCTTTCGCTACAGTGGGTTCGTCTGACCTTCAGCGGGGAGGCTATCACCACTAAACGCATGTTCACCGCGCTCGACAATTGGGCGATAGCGCTGCATCGCGAGCGAATCGGCGCCATTGTGCTGGATGCGCATCTTCGGCCGGGAGTAGATCGCGCCGACAGCCAAAAAAGATCGCTAGTGTAGGCCTGTCGACGGATTGAATCATTAACACATAGAATCAGGCTGAAAAAGGAATATGGAGAGTGGATACCGAACGTAAAACATATCGGTATTGTGGTCATACTGGAACTGTTGTTCATGCTAATCGCTCGCTGTCGCTCGTCATGATCGTGGCACCTTTTCTGGCACCGATGATCGGCGGCCGCCTTTGCCGTCATTTCCGCTCTTTCCTTACTTTCATAGTTGGTGGATCACCTTGTTTTCTTCTTTAGCAAAGATAGTCAATATCGTTCTTATTAATATTTATTTGAAATGGTCTGCGCCCTGGAGGCAAATGAGGATAAATGATGTTTGTGCCATTTCTTATCATGTTCATGGAAGGGCTTGAAGCAGTGCTGATTGTTAGTCGCGGGAAAACCTGACGCGATCAGTGGTTGATAGGGGTGTGGCTCGCTGCCATCACCGCGGCGCTGTTGTGTCTGGCGCTGGGGCTGGCGATTAACGCCACCACCGGTGAATTTCCGCAAAAGGAACAGGGGCTGTTCATGGCATTGAAGCGGCTATCGCCTTCGCCGCATTAGACTTAGCTTGTACTATGGATGCAAAATGTCCCATTCGGTGAAAAAATCAATTGGAAATAGCAGTGGACCAGGCACTGGCGTAATCCCGGCGTCAAGGATGGGCGCGGACATCACGGCGCCGATGCCGTCGCCGGCCTTTTCAAATGGATCAGCGTGTTTATTTTGTTTGTCGCCGCCTGGCTTGTCGCTGGTTCGATCCGCTCGTGCCATAAAGCCGGATTATGGAACGGCTATCAATTAATCGCCTTTGATTGGAGTCAGGTGCTCTCGACGCATACGCTATTCGATACGCTTTTGGAAGGTTTTTAGACTATCGGGAAACGCCGACGGCGAGGTGGCGGTATATTTGCTTTCCTGGTACCGGCACTAATTTTCCGGTACGCCTTGACGGTAACGTTCGCCAAATAAAAAATTTTTCATCAGCTGCAAAACATCGGGATAATGTTATGCGTTACCCTGGCGATATTTTGATCGTCGCCCGGCACCGGTGATGCTGTTCTCTCTGCCGGTATTCACGACAGACGGCTTGCCCGCGTGAGCGACGGATATTCCAGAAGTCAAGATCACCATCAATAACAAACAATATGGAAGGGGTGATGGTGGTGGAGGATCACGAAAATATCGCGCCGGGCTTACCCAAAAAATAACCGCCAACCTGGAGCTGAGGGTATGACATGACCTGCGGACTGTTAAGTAATTCCAGCGGCACGAAATCTACCGGCTTCCGCTGGCTGAAAAACGCTATTCGCCGATAAAACCACCGACGCGATGACGCCATTCGCCGATAATCTTTACCGCGATGTGCTGGAGTTACAAAAACTCATCAGTGCACTGACTTTCTGTCTCAGTAAAATCGTCGGCGGGGCCCACCGGCTTGATTGAAGAAGTGGTTTCTAGCAAAATCAGCGGTGAAGAGGAATGCCATAGCCGCACCGACCTGTGAAACTTCCAGGTCAATATCGACGGAAAATTGTCAATCTGCTGCGCCCGCTGTTGACAAAAGCCAACGCGCCGTTACTGAGTAAAATTGACGGCAATTTCAGTAAAGTCGACACGGTGCTGACAGAATGTCGTGCGGCGCAATGTTTCGAACCCAATGAAAACTGACCGAAACCGATCGCAATGCGTTGAAAGGGCCGATCACCAACTGGCGGAAGATCTTGCGCAGTCGCGTGGCGCGCCAGGTATCATGACATGTGGTCGCTGGAGATTTTCAACAATCGTTACCGGGGTAGTCAGCACTAGCGTCGGTGGCCGCGGAAGGTTTTGTCTTTACAGTGGTTTCGGGGCAGGTCGAGGCCCAGAACTAACGCGATGCCCGCGCCTGTCTTCCTTAACTGGTAAAACTGTTTTACCGGTGTGCCCAGCGGCAAATTTGACACACCTGGCTAACATCCTGGTCCGTCGGGGTAAACGTACGTTTTTGCGTTCCGTGCTGGCGGTGACCCAACGGCGAATTATTCTGTTTAGCCCTGTGAATAATGTCGGTCAGGCGGCGAGTTTGGCTTATTCAGACGGAAGAGGGGTAACACAGTATTCCTGGTAACAATCACAAAACAATTAAACTACAGGGTGGTGATATGGTCAATAAGTAAAGTATTAATTGACAGTCATTAATTGAATTGCAAATATCGCATTCAATTATTTTTATTCATTAATTCATCGCAGGAATGATCAAGGATATGGGTAGCTAGGATATTCAATAAATAACTAAATTAACCTTGTGTGCCGTTGGGGAGGACTCGGCGGATTTCTCGATAGCTGGCCTTTCAGTGATTTTTCATTCAGGCTAGATAATACACCGCTGCTGGTGGACGCATGAACAAATTGATCGTTACCCAGATAAATACCTACATGGCGGCCCGTTGAACCGACGCCTAGCATAAAGGGTGGCAGGTCAAGGCCAAACTGTTCACGGAGAGTCATCTATACGAAGCCAGAGTAATCAATGTCGCGTTCAGTACTGTCGCCCAGGCAGTGGCGCACGCCTTTCCAATCGGCATATTGATCCATCATTTTGAATTTAATATCCACTAACCATTTCTTCAAATTCATCCTGAGAAGCCTTCAGTAAGAAATGGTTTAAATCGTTTACTGCACGTATGTCAACGGTTTGTTTCGGAGCATGAGAAGTACTGCAGGTGGATAGCATGGCCGCAACCGTCACTGTGGGTGAGCCACAGAACATATTTTAATGTAGGCTAAGATTTGACCATTGCATGTGTTATTTCTTGAAGTCCTTAACTACAATGTCGTTATAAAATGCCAGTGCAGCACGTGTTCTAATTGACTAGATTTCGTTCATTAATTGTGTGATATTACTCACACAATCGTTGCAAAGACCGAAAATAACGGATAGGACGTCGAGCGGGTTCAAGGTTACCGTAATGAACAAAGGAAAGCGGGGATTCTTAGCCGTTTATTACTTTTAATCATGTAATTACTTGTTAGCGTGAAGAGAATAACGTGAAATAATCGGCAGGATTTGGCGAAAGCAGCGCCGACACAGAGCAGCGGCACGTATGGTTGCATTTATAGGGGCACGGCGTTTCGCCGGGTTGCTTGTTGGCGCGAATAGCGGCAAATAATATTTTCTTATCCGTGCGGCTGGCGGAGGCCCGCTGAACTTCGCCGCGTTCGGAAGGTAGCGTCAACCCGCTTTACCAGCGCATCACAACCGCCGCCGGGTAGCCACAGCTACAAGCCCACAAGAGCAATGGACAGTGAACCGACCGCCACATCGGTGAACCGGTGTGCGCCGGTAAGGATCCTAGGTGTCGAGAAGGGAGGTTAGAATCAGTACGCCCAGCAAAATCTCTTACGGCCAAAGAGGCGCAGCATGAAGATGGCGAAAATCATCAGCAGCATGCCGTGATTGCGCGCGAAGCTATGGCTCAAATATTCTTTGGTTGGGATTTACGATGCTGAGGACACCGGGTATTGCCTTGAAATAGTGCGACGAACTGATATGCGTCACCGGTACCAGATGGCCTAACTGGTTGAGCAGCATGGCGGTAATGACCATGGCCAGGCCATGGTTAGCATGAGGCGGCAAAAGGCGCGGTTGTTGGTAACAGCGCCAGCTGCCCCTTGGCGACTGTGGCAAGGTTTCGGTGTACAGATCATTACCCAGCGGTTTATCCGCTGACTTCACTCACCTGCAGCACCCCTTTAACATTCTACCGGCACCGGCGCGCCCATTCCAACAGCCCAAGGTGTCGTTCGCGCTAGCGCGGCGCCACACTGCCAGCGTCCTAGTCTGCGTTGGCATAGGTTTCTTGCTTGCTGGCGATAATAATATCGGTCTCGGCCAACTGATCGCTGCCGTGCCGTAAATGTTAACACAGCGGTCGAGAATGCACTGTGGCAGTTTTTTGTGTACTGTTCATCGCGATTTGTCGTGTACGATGTTTTAGGGTGTGGTTGGCAAAACACGTCGCAATTGCCCGGCGTAGTCACCCGCGTCCGCTCCCTCGATAACTCGCAGAGTGGTGCTTGTTCGTTGATCATCAATTTCTCGACCGCTGGCGCGCAGCATATCATGCAGTCGCTGATCATGCAGTCGCTGATATGGATGGAAGCCAAACGAATGACCACCGTTCAGTATTCGCAGCTTCATTTCTTTAATGGGCCACATCGTTGACCAACTTGGGCGCCCGCTCGCTCCCACTGCTGGCATCCGGGACAAAGTGATCTTTAATCACCCATTGAGTGAAGGGCTCAGAGGCGATTGCGCATAGATCGCGCACGCCGAGCATCGCCACCACGTCCGCCAGCGAGGAGGTGCTGGCAGCTGATACGATCCACCATGGTGGCCGGGAAGAACGCATGATCGGCTATCCAGCGCCCCAGCGCCCCAGCGCCCGCATCCCGCGTTTGTGCTAATTCCAATACCAACGCGCGCACCGCCTGGCCGTTCTGAGGATGTGTCGCAGGGGAAAAGCGTTAAAGGCACCAGGCCGCGGCAAAGCGGATGTTAAGCGCTTCCATCAGAATGTCTGACACCGCGCGAGGCGCGTGTGGCGCTGTCAGATCCGCAATCATCCTTGGGTGGGTGCGGTCGAGTTGACTACTGTCCGGTTCAATACAATAGCCTTTCTCGGTAATGATCAGTGACACGATAGCTACCTACGGCTCGGCCAGCTTTTCCAGCAGATCGTCGTACCCTGCTCGACAACGACCCGCGAGTCGCATACAGCGCCTATCACTCGCGCCTCCGTCGGGGTCACTAACCAAGTACGGTGTACAACAGATCGGTGCTGTACAGGATAATCTCGTATATCCCCCAATCGCCGCCGTGCCGATTAAGCACCAGGTCTGTCATCACTCCTTGGTTGGCACAGTGAAACGCATCAAAACCAATATGGACGATTTTGTAGCCCGGTTACTGCATTTGTTCCAGTGGCGGCACTGAGACGATAGTTTGGCATAGGGTCTCTTTAGTGGGGCGCTCCCTGCGACGGCGGGGACGGGGCGAAAGTGACTTTTTATTAACAAAGTAAGCATGAACAGTTAATGCGGCAAGCCGGACAATCTAAAACCACTCAATCTGTCAGGATAACGACGGCGTCTTTCGCCAAAGTTAACCGTGTGGCGTGGCAGGCCAATGTACAGCGAAGGGCACGAATCGCGAGCGCAAGCCCTTGCGCTATGGCTACATAGCGCGATTGACCGACGCGTTGTACTAAGCGGCGAACCGCGTTTATCTCATGCATCGCGGTTCACCGGCGTGGTAGAGTTAACCGATGCGATCCGGTTCGATGCGATCCGGTTAATCGGCGCGTCCTATGTAGCGGCGTTCCGTCACGTGGATCCGAATACGCTCGCCGCTATTTTGGCACATGCGGAAGCTCCTGTACTGCCCTGCGCGGTATCGACGATACCCAGTCCACGGTCTGCGGTAGCTCCAGCGCCAGCACTGCACCATCCCATCGGCAGCACTTGCATGCTGGGAATGCCGCCATCAGGGATAAGCGGAGTGAGGATGAAAACACGTTTGATCCGGAAGTGTATTGTCCAGGTCCGCGACCATCTATTTTGAACAGCATTGCTTGATGCGGACGAGAAAGCGGGCTTCAGTTGGTCAACGATGACCCTGATACTGAAGTGGGTACTGGTGGCGAAGGGGCCGAGGATACGACGCTGGGCGGCAAGATTGCTTTTCAGAGAACGATAATGAACGCCGCCAACAACCCTGACGTCTTTTTGCAGCGCGCCCGTGCGCAGGCTGCGCCGTATCAGGTATCGCAATCATCGACCGCAGCATTTCTCCTTCCTCATGGCGTCGCCGCCCAGTCTAAAGTGGGTCGTGGCGGTGAAGACTGGTCCATCGGCGTTGCGCATACCTCAAAAACGCGGCTGGTGGGCAGAGCTCGCAACCCGCGGGTCGGTCGGCGCTGGCAATGCTATCACACAAGAGGAGGTACAGGAGGCGGATCCGGTGATTGTGGCGGCGGATATTGAAGTGAATCCCGCTAAATTCGCCGGCAAACCCATGTACCACACCAGAAAACAACCCAAATGTCAACAGTGGCGAAAACCCAGGTCTTCCAGACTGCGGACAGAGAGTAGCCGTCCAGCGCCGGTGCGGGTTTTATCGGTGGCATTATCGCTGGTTTCCTGGTGGCTATGTTTGTTGCCAAGCTTCAAAATATGGCGGCGCTGCAGTCCATTCTTATCATTCCGTTTATCGCGACTTGATGACTGGCTATATCATCGCGATTGCCGCCGGTACTCTGTTGCTTGGCGTGCTGTACAGTCTACTGAAACGCTCTGACGTAGAGGTGGCGCTGTCCTGCCTTCGCCATCCCAATGCCGGGGAAGCGAAAGCGCGCTGGTGAGATAAAATGCCCAGCGGGCCTCCACCAGGTACCATCAGTACCCTCCCGACATTAAGAGGCGAGTGGGCGCAAACGTCCTGACGCACCGGGCGAAGGGCGTTGACCCTCCGCCTGCCAGCGCATCTTCGCCAGCGAAGACAGTGACGCTTAAAACCTCCTAACTGCGTGGCGTGATAGGACGCATTACGGCCTCAAGATTATCCCGCCAGCCACTTCTTGGCGCTTAGCTTTCAACCGGTGTTGCGGCAGTGTTGCCGTCGGTGCTCAATGCTTTCAGCCAGGCGATTTCCTGCTTCCAGATATTCGCATCCACCGTTTCCAGAATCATCGGAATGCCGTCAAAGCGTTTATCGGCCATGATCCAAGAAAAGGCGGTTTTTCCTATTTTGCCCAGGCCGAGGCTGTGGTGGCGATCGACACGGATACCGCGGTCGGTTTTGGCATCGTTAAGGTGCATCCCGCGCAAATAGTGAAAGCCAACGATATCGGCGAACGCCTTAAAGGTGTCGGCGCAGGCCGAGGTCGTGCGCAGATCATAACCGGCGGCAAAGGCGTGGCAGGTATCGATGCAGACGCCGACACGGTTTTTATCGTCGACGCGATCGATAATCGTCGCCAGTTGCTCAAAACGAAAGCCCAAGTTGCTACCCTGGCCGGCGGTGTTTTCTATGACGGCGGTAACTCCTTGGGTTTGCTCCAGTGCTAGATTAATAGAATTGGCGATGAGCGTGAGACATTCATCTTCCGCAATCTGGTGCAAATGGCTACCGGGATGGAAATTAAGCAGGCTGAGTCCCAGCTGCTCACAGCGCTTCATTTCATCGATGAAGGCTTCGCGCGATTTTTCAAGCCCTTCGCGCGTTGGATGGCCGAGATTAATCAGGTAGCTGTCATGGGGGAGGATCTGGCAGGAAGCATAGCCATAGTGCTCGCAGGCGTCGCGGAAATTATTGATAGTCTCGGTGGTCAGCGTCGCCGCTTTCCATTGCCGCTGGTTTTTAGTGAAAAGTGCGAACGCTGTCGCATTCAGGTCGTGGGCGCGCGCCACTGCCCGATCGACACCTCCTGCTGCGCTAACATGCGCGCCGATAAACTTGTTTTCGCTCATCCTGGCTAGGCTCCCCAATTAAAGTGATGAAGAGAGGAAAGAAATGATTATGGTTTGTTATCTCGTTAATTTGTAAAATGTTTGCTGACTAAAGCTATGGCCATATTACCCTGCGCCATCTAGACCACCTAGGCCTCACAGATATTATCGTTGTCGCAGTCGGCGATGAGTGTGGCGCTGATCGAAACAGCAGTTAAAAGTAAAATTGTTTGACCGCATGGGCAAACGGCTAGTGCCCAATTAGCATGGCAATTGCTTATCCACGCGCCGTTGCGCTGCTGGAGCAGGTGGGAGAGACAAGCGTACTGTTCTCCCATGGCAATGACGCGTTACGGCTGTTTGCCAGCAGTACCATCGATAATTATATTTTAATTGATTGCCAATTACTCGCGCGCGGTGCCAGACATGCCGCTGTTATTGCAAGCGGGCAATAGCCGGGAGGTAATAAACACCGTTGCGGATTTCCACGTCGATATGCGGCTGATTGAAGGACCAAGCTACCGCCCAGGTCCGGTGGCCCGTCCGGCGCAACAACGAACTGGTGTTTGCCGTCTCAAACCACCCGATCACGTGGCGCTAGCACCCGCGATATGCGGTACGTCACGGATTGAGTATTGGCTGCCTGTCGCGCCGATGGTGGCAGAGGCACTGGCGCTCGGACCCTGGCGTCGCTGCTTTATCGCACGTTGTATGTGGTGTGCCATCGATAGGAACACTTCTTCCAATACCCTGCAGCGGTTTATCGACTATTGTCGGCACACCGCCGGCACTGATGCCCGCTACCGCCTCTTTACCCAGATGGGGTAAAAGGTGAGCCATGTCTCCTTTATAGCGATAATCAACTGCAACGGCGCGGTGCAGCTGTGTAAAAACGCCGAATTTGTCATATGACGCTTATAATTAAGCGTACATTATCAATATGTCTTATAATTCAATTAGTTGGTGAGCAGCTGGGATTATTTTCCACAATCCCGCCTCGATTTTTGCAGAGACCCGTCAAACGCTACACAATATAACCGCTTTTGCGGCCTGTGCTGCAAATTGAAGGCGCGCTATTTGAGCATGATCGCCATCGGCGACATTATCATCGGCACCGGCCTCTTTGTTATCTTCGCAACCATATCCCTGTCTGGGCCGGGTGCACGCTGCTTTCGTATGCATTTATTTGATGGTGTATTCCTGATGAGCAGTCTCGGCGGGTTTGAGGTGTTTCCACTAGGGGCCGGCGCTAGCGTTTATTTTGTATCTGCTGATTATGCTTGGGAAAAACTATCAGGCACTTTGGTACAATCCATTGATTATAATGGATTTATCTCGACTTATATCGGTATCCCGCTGTTTCCGCTTATTTGGTTGGGCTGCCGTTGGCGCAGTAGCAGTCGGCTGGTTCGTTATGAAGACATGACATTTTTCGATAGCTGAGACAACCAGTAATTGCGCGCTGTCAGCACGGTCTGGATGTGAGTTGCGCCGCGGCGCTACCGCTATCCGGTAAAGGCTTAATATTTTTTATAAAGTTTATCATTTGCCTTATCGTTAACGTCTAATGGCCACCGCCCCATCCTGACCTCGCGCCTTTCCAGCTGCGAGACGGTGTGCGTTGTATCCGACATTTGCCCTGACGCCGCTAATAGCGGCCCGCGCCGACACGACAGCTAAATCAGCCTTTCAGATAGAGCGATGTGTATAATCTCCGAATCGATGTCAGCGGTGTAAAACATTTCGCAAACCGCCATGATAGGGCAGTATCGGCATCTTTTTCGCCGGCGCCTACTGCTGAAAGCGCTGGTAGCGGTAATGCGCTTGCATGCTGGTGACTTCATCTTGGGCCCGTCTGGCTGGGCCAAATGTCTTATTGAAAACGCTGCTTCATCTTCAGTTGGTGGGCGGTGGTGCGCGGGTGATCATCTTGGATATCCATCTGCCGTATGCGTTGATGGCGATTGCTGAGGCCTGCCACTGGGACTGGCCGGCGCGGAAATGCAGACTATCCTCAATAATCCTCTCGCCTGCCCCTTTACTTTTAGCTCGTCATCAGCATCCTGTCAGCGCTGGCGGTGGCGTTCGTCGTGTCCATCGGTTTTATCGGACTGGCGGCGCCCCATATTGCACGACTGATGTTCGGTGAAGATCACCGCTTTTATCTGCCTCGCCAGCGTGCTACTGGTAGTGCTGGTTTTGCCGATGACGTCAAGTAGCATCTAAAAATATCGTGTCGGACACGCTGATTCCCGTCAGTATCATGATCTCGCTGCGGGGTGCCTTCTTTTACTTATCATTATTGCGCCACCAGTAGAATGTGTGATCACGAGACTGCGTATCGCCGGCTTTGTGCCGGTTATCCGAAACGTCGGGTGTCGACCATCTCGATGCTTCCTGCTCGCCGCGCGATTAAGTCAGCGTGCTTTAGGGTCTAACGGCTGCGATAAATCCACACTGCTGCGATCACTAGGCGGTTGAATTCGGCTCGCGACCGAAGGTGGTGTATCTGCCTCAAAGCCTGCTCGCCGGCGTCCATTTGTAAGTGCTGGAATCGGTCATGTGGTGCAGCACGCCTCCGGCGGCCGTGCCTACCAATCTGATGAACACGAGGTCATGGCCTTGCTGGCACGATTGGGCATCGCGCATTTAGCTCTCCACTATCTGAAAGCTTTATGGCGACCAGAAGCAATTTGTGGGATTGGCGCAATCGCTGATACGCCAGCCAGCGCCGTTGTTGCTCGACGAACCATCAATTAATGTTATGTCGCTTATCGGTAGCGAAACCCAGCGGCGGAATATGGTCACTCTGATGGTGGTTCGTGATATCAATATCGCGCTGCGCCACGGTCAGCATGCACTGATGCTGCGTAATGGCCGCTTGTTGGCGGATGGTGCGCCTGACGGGTGATTCTCCCGCCAGCCTTGCCACAACGTGTAGGGCGTATCGAACGTCGTTCACAATGGCGGCCGCAGGTGTTGATGGACGATTTGGTCAATCCACTGATCTGGACTTACATCTATTACGGTTTTACTCCGCCGTCTTTCCTTTGCAGTAAGGCGATGGCGCCAAAGGCCCGTTATAACGGCGTGTTGTTTTTGAGAGTACTATCGCCTATCGCGCTGGCGTTGAGGCTCGGCACCTCCCTTTACGGTGCTTGCCCCCTTTATCTGGCAAACTGTACTTCCCTCCACTACCGCCAGAGACTTTTAAGCGTAAGCGCTATGGTGTCGTGGATCCGTCGCGTTTTACACCAATCGCGCAATCGCTAAACGCGCCGCAAAATCACTAGGCGCAACCGCTTTCCATTAAAGCAAATAGTTATGATAAAATTATTTTTATATAAAAGTGTTTTCTTACAAATAGTTCATGCAATTAAGGCAAGGTGGTAACACCGTAAGAAAGTTTTGTTATGCGTAACAGAGCCACGTCCCGCTCCATGCTACTGTCGATGGAGACCTTATCGCTGGCCGGCGCAGCCTAGAGGGATGTCTCTGGCGGTGTGGGCGCCAAGTACACGCTGTCCTGATGGACGACAAACGCGTCGACATCTGCGGCACACGCCCCAATAGAGATGTCCCGGTATTGAACAAGGCTGGCTGTTCCTGTTGGCGATGATTGTCTGATGTCCTCATTTTGGCAGGGTGATTAATATCATCATCAGTAAGGTCGGCAAGTCCTAGCAAACCTCCGTGCGTAGCGAGGTATTATGGCAATAATACCACGGAGACATTTGCCAATCCAATCTTTGTACTGCCTTGGCCGCTGATTGATGGTTTGATGGGGATCACGCTTACCGGTCAACTAGCGCCGTGACGAGGATCACATTATCGAAGGGTACAATGGCCAGCGTATGAAAGTGGTGGCGTCACCTTTACACTGACACCGGACGACGCCAACAAGTTTAGCGATGCGTGCTATGCGCTCAACAACTAGGCACTCACGCATTACGGTAACAATGATGGCGGTATGACCACCAGTTATTGCAGCGGAAGGAAACCCGCGATCCGCCTCGGAAAATGGAAATGGATAACACTCCGCTGAATATCTATAATGCGTTCTATTTTCCAATCATGCCCTCAGAGCCGGCGCGCAATTTCGTCCGAAACCCTAAGGCCTCTGACCGGGAATTGAACTGCTGGAGCTTGGCGCTGTCCGCTGAAGGATGCATAGCTGACGACCCAGGACTTTGCCCTAACCATCGGCTTGCACATCAATCGTGACGAAAATTACGGTAGCCACTGGACGCCTTGGCTGTATGGCGCCTGGTGACCGAAACATGGACGCTGAAAGGCGGCGTCTCTGGCGGTTACCGATCGCCGGAGTTGCGTCAGGCTGTGGTGGAATGGGGACAGAGCAACGGTGAAATCTGAAACCGGGAAAAGCTTCAATTAGGAAATCGCGCTGTCATGAAATAACCACAGCTATTTAAATGCCGGCGTCACGGTGTTGAATACCGATTACCGCAATAAAATCACCGAAGTATGCAGTTGCACCAATCCCAGTGGCACGGCCCCGGCGCCTGCGCCACTGGCGGCGCTAACTATAGAAACCGAACAGCAGAGAGGCGAATTCAGCGGTCAGCCGTTAAAAACATATGATTAACGCCACACTGAATTGACAAGCCACTCCTAATATCGCCAGGTGGGTGATGCAATAGCTGCAACTACAGGCGGAGGCGTATACCTGCTGGACAAGCGCATGGATTTATATCACCTATGGTCGCGTACTGGACAGTGGACGCTACCTATTCGGCGTCAATATGGACTTTGATCGGCAGTGCTGGGAGCGTGGCGCGGAAAAGGGAGAGCCAGTAGGTAAACCAGCAGTGCGATGGCTCGATGGCCCGCCGCTCGCGCCCGGTGCTTCCCCTTCCTTCCACCGGAAGGAGCGCCTCTTGCAGATGGCGGCACAGCGCTTTCCCAGCAGCGCCTTTGGCCAATTATAGCTGGTATTTGACGCCGCTAGCGCCGCCGGCGCGCACTCGGCACCTCATCCGACACCGGTTGTCCGCCGGCCGCCACCTGGCGCTGATGTTGTGGGCGGCTAGGTCTCGGGGGTCTTGCTGATAATTTTAGCTTGCCAGGTATCAGTGGCTTCATTAGCTGTCCGCTGTATCCACCTGATTGACCAGGCGCCTTGAACCGGCATTGCTGACATCGATGCGAGCGTTGGTCGTTTCCAGCATATTGGTGTGGCGCCAATAATAGCAGACTCAGTTGTTCAGATTCAGCTATTATGAAACACATTCACTGGATTATCCCCGCGCACTCGACTAGAGTGTTGCCCATTCCGTGGTAAACCCCGCGGGAGCGAATTGCCTCCTGGAGAAGAATAAATATGGTAATGCTGACAAGAGAGGCCTCGCAGGTGCGCGAAGCTTTACTGGCCAGAGGACTCGAAACACCGCTGCGGAGCGAGGTTCTGGACAACGAAGTGCGTAAACGTCTTATCGCCGAGCACATGACGGCCATTATGACGCTGTTTAACCTCGACTTGACCGATGATAGCCTGGCGGAAACGCCGCATCGCATCGCCAAGATGTATGTAGATGAGGTGTTCGCCGGCCTGGATTACGCCAATTTCCCCAAAATCACGGTAATCGAAAACAAGATGAAAGTGGATGAAATGGTCACGGTGCGTGATATTATACTGACCAGCACCTGTGAGCATCACTTCGTGATTATCGACGGCAAAGCGACGGTCTCGTATATTCCCAAACACTGCGTCATTGGGCTGTCGAAAATCAATCGTATCGTGCAGTTCTTCGCCCAACGGCCGCAGGTGCAGGAGCGGCTGACGCAGCAAATCCTTCAAGCGCTGCAAACACTGCTCGGCACCAATAACGTGGCGGTCTCCATTGACGCCGTGCATTATTGCGTCAAAGCGCGGGGAATTCGCGACACTACCAGCACCACCACTACCACATCGCTTGGCGGACTATTTAAATCCAGTCAAAATACCAGACAGGAATTTTTGCGTGCTGTCACGCATCATAACGGTTAATCTGTTGTTAACCCTCAATTACGATGTCGCTGGCGGCGTATGGCAGAAGAGATTAACCGTGCGGCAGCGCATCGCGATGCTGGATTGCGTGCGGGATTGCCATTTTGGGCATCCTGCTGATGAACATCACCGCCTTTATGGCTGCCGAAGCGGCTTACCTCAACTCCGCTTATGCCGGGCAGTATTACTCTCACGGCGAAACTTGAACCTGGGCCATCTTAGATATGGTAACTCGGGGGAATTCCTCACCTTGTTTGCCCTCTTGTTTGGTGGTGGGTTGGTGCTGTTGTTTCTGCACGGCACGCGCTGGATCCGTGCGCGGCTATTCTGGTTAATTGTTTGGTCTCCTTCGGATTACGGCCTGGGTAGGGCCACTGTGTTTTGGACTGATTCGCCAGGCGCTAAGCGAAATGTGATCGACACCGGTATTGTACTGTATCTATTGGGGGTCGTGTTACTGATGTACTGATGGTTTTTCAGCCATCGCTGAGCTCTCAGCTTCTGGCCGCTCTGGCTACACGGTATTGCTAACCGTGTCTATGAACATTCTGGCAAACCGTCGCGACCCGGGAGCCTGGCGTGAGCGGATCAACCCGCTGCACGGCAGTCTTCTGGCAATGGCGTCACAAATGGCTATCAGTTGGTCGGTGCAATGCTTGATTGGCGCGGTGCTAATGCGTAACGGTTGGTTGGATGGCTACGGCGCGCCACGCATTATCGACGAATGGCGCTGTGGGTTATCCTCATGAGTCTGATTATTAATCTGACAGCGGTGGTAGACAAGTGGCAATTGGGCTGGGATCATCACTGGTGCGGCTTTCTGTCGCAGATACAGTTTAGTGCACTGTTTCAGGTGTTTGGCTGTGTCGCCCTGTTGTATGGATTCTGGCCGCGCTTGGCTGGTGAATATGACGGTACCGCCCTGTGGTTAAGACATTTTCGTCAGGGGACCACGGAGAGCGTATGGCGTTATTTAACGCAATTGACAGGCGGCGCGCCGTTGCGGCAGGTGCTGGAGCAGGAGTGTCGCCCGTGAGCGCACCACCGACTTGCGTCAAATCGAGTCGCTATTAGGCGCCACGTCGTATAGCCTGATTATTCTCGATGTAGGTTTGCCGGACGGCGATTAGATGATCCCGGTAGAAAAATTTCGCCGATGGGGAATGACGTACCGGTATTGATACTAATCGCACGCGATGAGATTGATGAGCGGGTACGCAGCCTGGATTTTGGCGCAGATGATTATCTCATTAAACTTTTGCGTCAAGTGAATTGCTTGTTGCTCTCGCCCAAGCTATTATTTGCCGCGATCATGGCGTAAGCTCCAACGTTATCAGGGTTGACACGCTTTCGTTGGCTTTAACCAACCATGAGTCACCGTGACGGCAAATCGGTGAGTCTGGCCACAAAAGAGTTCGCGATCTTGTTCCTGCTCATGCAGTTGGCATGGCACCATATTCGTCGTGAAATTTTGCATAAGGATTTGTTCTGTTAGAATGTTGATCCCTCCTCCGAGTTGGAGGAGGGATCAACATTGTTCTGGACCGTTGTAGGTAACCTACAATTCGCACTTTAACGTCTCAGGAATAACACGCCCTAATTATTCTTGATAATTATCCTGAAGATTAGATCGTTTCATCGCACCAAACGAATAATCTCACAAAATACTGTGAAACGGGTCGCTATTTGCTAACGTAGTTTCCTTTTCCAAATCACGGCGCATGGCGAGAAGAGAGGTCGTGCAGTTGAATGAAGATGCCGTCTTATCTCGTACGTTAACGCGACGTCAGTGCTATTAATTTTATTGATTTTAAACAATAATTTATGATATAGGCTCTGAAAAACGGCTCAGAGCAATGGGTCCTCTTTCATTTCTTTCTCTTTGGCCAGCGATTCCATTATGAGGGGTGAAAATACGGAAAAATTCCGGGTAACGTAAGCGCCGATGAATTCCGCCAATAACGGCACTTTGTGGACTTCAACGATGCCAGTATAGGTGAGTTGTACGCGGTACGACGGATAGTCTAATCAATTAGTTGCGTGTCTAATACACGCTGGCGCGATACGCGATAGTGGTGTCGTCGGTAAACGACTGCAGCGCAGCGGGAGAGGGGCGCCAGCCTCCCGGGGGGTATCGGTCTCGTTATAGCTTGAGGTGATGCCGCGTTCGGCGCGAACGCACGCGGCGGATAAGGACACACTCGCCAGCAGCATTTTGCGGCCAACTCCGCGGGGTTGAATGGCCGTACCCACGGCCACCGCTAGCAGCGTATTTATGGTGTCCGACGGGGCACATCACCGTGCGGGAGGCGCTCACTGGCGGGCAGCTAGATTGGGCAATTTCTCCTTTGTGACGGCTACGTCAGAGGCCATCCCGGCGGTTCATTTCACGCCGTTGTCTAAGATCAGCGCGGGCATTGCTCTTTGCAACGAAAGTCAGTTGCGCCCTATAGGGTTCGACGTGCCAATTGATTTCCTTTGAGGGTGGGGCGATATTGCCCAGCAACGACCAATAAACCTGTGCTTTGGCGAAAATCTGACTTACACAGAGAGGTAATTACAGTCAGAGACGCTTAGGCAGAGACGGCGTGGACGATAAGTGCGAATCCAGTGCTACGACCAGATAGGCAAGTGCCAGAAAAGTCGGATCCAGATTCTCCTAGTGTTGTTCCGCATCGAATAAGCGAGTTAACAGATTATCCCAGACGTATTTGAGATAACTGGCAAGTATCGCCAGCGGATTGTTGGCTGCACGCTAGTGATTGGAGGTCAGCGCAAGCCCTTCCATTATCGCCATAGCGATACCACGCGCTCGGCGATGGAGACATAGGAGACATATATCGCCTGTGCTAAAGAAATAATTTGCAGCGGTAAAATAACGGGGTATTGGCCAAGGCTTGGAACAGTAAGTACGATTTGTCGTCCGAAAAGGAGTAGCGTTAGTTGACGTGTAACACGCCGGGAATGAACGTCTCTCCATGGCCGCAGTAAGCGGGAACCTCGCTCAGCGGGAACGAAAAACGGAGAAATAAAGTCGAAACCAAACACGTGGATCGATAAGGAGTAATCACAATATCATCATTGATTGAATGAATAACAATAACGACAATCGTTGTTAGTACGCTAAGCCATAACTACTTTATTGACCGAGTTAAAAGCGCAAAGAAAGATAATTCAATTCTCGCCATGCTTTTGATCAATAATGAATGCCAAATAAGGTCTTGGGTTTAATCTGCGTTGCAGTGAAGGTTCAAACCAAATGATGAACGTAATCCAAAACTGTAAAGAGGCCGTTTGGATCAGTGATGTGTGATGGAAGTTGTTTAGCCCATAATGATTTAGCCTATGATGATTCGGCTTCATCGTGCTCCAGGAGTATTTCTGGCTGGCTGGATAGCGATAATGACCACGCGATGACAGTGTAAGACCTGTGCCGAACGCGCGGCTGGCGGCGCCGACGTCGGTAGTGTCGCTCGTGAAAGCGGTCGTATCACTGACGCCAGACCCACTTGATATCTCGACGACGATGCAGAGAATCTCGCCGTTGCGCCTTCAGCTGGGCGGTGCTACGCCAGACGATGCCCCGGCAAAACAGCCCTAGGCTTAACTGCGTTGCCAACATCAACACCGAAGATAATCACTGGCGGCGTATGGGTTAATAACAGCCCGGTCAATAACGGGTTGACGGCAGCACTCAGACTACTTGCATGCCATAATAACTGCCTTTAAGGTGTAGCGGGGCGATAAAATCGACAAACATGTATTCTGCGGAAATGATAAGTTTTCCCAAAGAAAATACGGCAACAGCTAGCACAAAAGTGGCAATATGCGCTGTGCGAAAATAATTCCGCCAGGAATAGTAGAAAAACACCGCTGAGCGCGGTGCGCGTCATGTGGTGACTTACCAGGTATTGCAATGTCACGACAATGATCGTGTTGTGCGGCAAAATGATCCCATACGACTTTATAGGAAAAATCGGGATTGAAGGCAATCATCAGGCATTGGGAAATACAGCTGGTGAACTGACTGCCCACTATGCTATAAAAGGTACTGTCAAGGGTAAACCAGATGAGCCGCCGATCCTGGCGTAAATGGTTAGGGTTTGACGGAAATTAGGTGTCTAGCGCTCCGTGGGTCCGCTGGTCGTCACTGTGCGCCACCGGCGGCCCGAAACCATCCTTGCCTTCCCAATAGTAAGGTGGCCAACAGACTCAATATGCTGGCCAATAAAGGGTGGTTGTGTGTTGACCACAGCTACTTCAGCGGTGGTCCGATAGCCAACCGACACTGACTAGTGTATGGTTAGAGGGGAACGCCTTAGTGCGCTCGTTCATCGGCAGCCCCTCTGAGCATAGCCTAGAGGGTTAGGCTAAACAGCAAATAGGTAAAGCTAATCATACCCATCAAAACGATAAGCAACATGACTGACACGGTGAATGGTAATAAAAAAGCTGACCGCAAAGCTTGTCATGGCGCGCAGAGCGAGCTGTTGCTTATTGCACCGACGGCATAAGACTCATCACCACCAGTTCCGTCTGTTCGGACGTTATGTCGTGCTGATGCGAGAGGAACACAGCCAGGAAGCGCTTTTATAGGCGATGGAGATCTTTTCATGACAACACACATCCATGATTATTTTCTATTGGCATTCAGAATAACAACTTTCCGGTAAACTGAACAGCGGCTGGCAGGAATAAGAACTCGGAAATGAACGCGCGAGAGATGGCGGTGAAAACAATGAGCGATTGACTGCAAGGAAATGCCCGAGCGGCGGCGAAGACCACCGCCGCCCGAGTTAGCACGCCTCTAGCGCTTGAGGATCGGGGTAATCGGCGCGGATGCCGGAGAACATTTGACGGCTGAACCGTCAAGCTCAAGCGTGAGCTTCAGCAGCTTATCGGGATCTTCCACGTGTTCGGCGTGGTTAATCAGCGCTACGCGCATATCCCCACTTTGACAAAATTATCAAACGTAATTGTGGCGGCGATGGGGGGATTCGATTTGCGCGATTTTCGGCTCTGCTGTTGGCGAAGCGGCCGCAGCCGCTTCCTGGTGCGACGCCTCGATAATAGCCTCTACTTGCGCCAGTTCGATTCGGCTAAACAGCGCCTTGAACGGATTGATGCGGTGGGACACCAGCGGTGTGGATACCGTATCCCAGCTAAGCAGTGAAACGAGGAAAGCTTCTGTCCGCGCTGCCAGCGCGGGGAGTGCCGGTTTCAAATAAGTCATCAGTACTCGAAACAGTTGGATCCCCATTGAACAGATAGCCTGCAGTTCTGCTTCACGGCCCGCGTGTTTCGCCACTATCCATGGCGCTTGTTCGTCTACATAGCGATTAGCTAAATCAGCTAGCGCCATGATTTCGCGAATGGCGCGGCTGGTTTCACGACTGTTAAATGCTTCACCAATCGACGTCGCGGCATTGACAAAGGTGGCATACAGCACTGGATCGGCCACCGTGGATGCCAACTGACCGTCAAAACGTTTATTGATAAAGCCGGCGTTACGTGAAGCCAGGTTGACCACTTTATTCACAATGTCGGCATTGACCCGCTGAACAAAGTCTCCCAGATTCAGGTCAATATCTTCTATGCGCGACGACAGTTTGGTGGCATAGTAATAACGCAGGCAGTCAGCATCCAGGTGCGCCAGATAGGTGCTGGCCTTGATAAGCGTGCCGCGGGATTTAGACATCTTGGTGCCGTTGACAGTGACATGGCCGTGGACAAATAAACTGGTCGGCTTGCGAAACTGACTGCCTTCCAGTATGGCCGGCCAGAACAGGCTGTGGAAATAGACAATATCCTTGCCGATGAAATGGTAAAGATCAGTTTGGGAATTGACCTCCCAGAACTCGTCAAAGCAAAGATCGCTACGCTTTTGGCAAAGATTTTTGAATGCGCCCATATAGCCGATGGGCGCATCCAGCCAGACATAAAAATATTTGCCGGGCGCATCCGGGACTTCAAAGCCAAAATAGGGCGCGTCACGGGAAATGTCCCATTGTTGCAACCCTGACTCAAACCATTCCTGCATCTTATTGGCCACCTGCTCTTGCAGCGCGCCAGAGCGTGTCCAGGCGCGCTGCATGTCGCTAAAGGCGGGCAAATCGAAGAAAAAGTGTTCCGATTCCCGCATCACCGGCGTTGCACCCGACACTGCCGATTTTGGATTGATGAGATCCGTAGGGTTGTAGATGGTACCACAGACATCGCAATTGTCGCCATACTGATCGGGCGAATGGCATTGAGGACAACTGCCTTTCACAAAACGATCTGGCAGGAACATGGCTTTTTCGGGATCGAACAACTGGGAAATAGTCCGCGACTTAATATAACCGCTTTCTTTCAGCCGCTGATAAATCAGCGTCGACAATTGGCGATTCTCCTCACTGTGGGTCGAATGATAGTTGTCATAGCTGATGCTGAAGCCGGCAAAATCCGCCTGATGCGCTAGATTAATTTCATTAATCATCTCTTCCGGCGCCATACCCAATTGTTGCGCCTTTAGCATGATCGGCGTGCCGTGAGCGTCATCGGCACAGATAAAATAAACTTGATGGCCGCGCATTCTCTGATAACGGACCCAGATATCCGCCTGTATATGCTCAAGCATATGGCCAAGATGGATAGAACCATTGGCGTACGGTAACGCACAGGTTACCAATATTTTTTTCGTGACTTGGGTCATGGTGGGGTTGGCTTTCGTTAAGTGTCATAAGAGCGGTCGATGGTAACCGATAGCGATACCTCGCGTAAACAAGCGGCATGCGCACCCGCCCCTCCGGAAAATTTTTTCTGATGCGGCCGATGAGCCCTGTTATGCTCAGGGTAATGGCTACTCGTCCTTTAAACAGAACCCAAATGGAAGAGCCATTTTGCGCAACAAACCACCCTGAGAGGCACTACGCAAGCAGATAAACTGCGTACTGAACGCCTTTCAAACCGTAAGGTTGGTCGATTGTGGTCAGCACTGGAGCAAAACGAGTAATCATAGTAGGCCCTGTTCTTTGAACAGGCGATCATTGTAAACAGGGATAACGCGATTAACTACGATCGATATCTTATTGTTAAGAATTAATTTAATAATTTGCAAAGAGGCGACAATAATTAACGTCAGCGAACTGAATGCCCATTCTTGACAATCCAGCTCGGCACAGCGGGCGGCGCCCAAAGCGTGAGATGCGGTACCCATTATCAGTCCATGCGACACCCGCGTAAGAGATCCGTAATAACTTGAATACGATGTGACAGAAACCACTCCAAGAATCCAGACGAAAATGACACACAGCGCCGTCATCCGACGCTGAAACACTAACTGTGTTGAAAGCATCATAGTACAAGCGCGCTGCTTGACGGCACGCTGCATATTGAGCTCGTGACGCCGTTTGTCTGGCAAAGCGGTTCACGGAGCTGCAGGAGCGCCAGCGCCAAACTGCTGCGTCTGACCAGCGTCACCGCCATCGACTGAAAATTATTGCATATAAGCTCCGGTAAAGGCGGCATAGGCAAATTCAGCGCCACCGGTAATCTTGCGCTGGCGGTAGAAGTGGACGCGTCGAATTGCTGGGCTCCGATATTTACGGCCCATCGATTTCCGCTATGCTGGGCACTACCAACGAGCGCCTGACGTCACCGGATGAGTAGCATATGGAGTCGATGCAGCACATGGCCCACGGTCTGGCCACCAGCTCTAGCTATATGGTCACCGAGGAAGCACCATGGTCTGGCGCCGCCCATGGCCAGTAAGCCCTTTTACAACTGCTCACCGAGATACACTGTAGTCGGGCTGGATTATCTGATACTGGATATGCCTCTCGGCACCGGCGATATTCAACTGACTCTGGTGAAAAATATTCCGGTGATCAGCGCGCTGGTGGTGACGACGCCGCAAAACATTTCGCTGGCGCCGACCGCGTGCAAAGGAATTGCAAAGTTTGCCAAGGTTAGCGCACCAGTACTGGCTCTATCGTGGAAAACATGAGTATACATATCTGTAATCATTACGGCCATTTTGAATCTATTTCAGCTCCTGTGGCGCGGAAAAGCTCGTGGAACAGCAACCAATGCGCTCTGCTTGGCAAACTGTTGTTACACATTAGCCTACGCGAGGATCTGGATCGCGGCGAGTCGACAGTGGTGAGCCGTCTCGAGAGCGAATTTTCCGAAATCTATTGCCAACTAGCGGGGTATGTGGCGGCGAAACTCTATTGACAGGGAGAGAACATTCCGACAGAGATTGTCATCTCGGCGCTTTTCCATGAACTACCAGCAACAGCGTAAAATAAGTATCGCCACGATCTAAGCGTCAGAAAATGGATATGCGTATGTCGACCATACTGCAACAGCAGGAAAAACTGCTTATCAAGTAACCCGGCCGGTGTTCGGACAGAACTTCAGACGGCGAATGCGCCTGAATATCAACCGTAAAACGCCAATCGCCAGCGCCAACAGGTAGCTCGCCCACCACCGCTGTAATGCGCAACGCAAGACGTGCGCGGCTAAAAACATGAGCGGCCCTGTCCGATAACGCTGAATGACTGCTAAATCCCGTAAAATCATAAGCGCGGCTTCCGATAACCCAAGCCTATAAAAGTCAATTTCTAAACGACGTCGTCGGCGAGGCAGAACAGCAGCAGCCATTGTCAGCAGGCCTGACGAATATTCACTTTCAGCAATAAAACCACGGCAATCAATCCCGCGCAAGGTAGTAATAGCGTGCTATAAAAGCGAACCAGTGCAAACTCATGGAATCCATCACAAGATACGGCAGACCAACGACCGCGGTCACGACGGGCAACTCTACCTGCATGACTTTAGCAGCTCCAATATTAATGATCTCAAACTGGGCAGTAAAATCCACGCCCGAGCGTCTCGAAGCCCGGTAATGCTGGCGTGCGATTGCCCAGTACCCCATAATTGCCGCGTAAAATGCAGCCTCACAGCCTAGCATTTTATATTGCCCGGCCATTGATTGTATGACTGATAAGCCATACAAGTGCATTATTATCTGCATTGCCCGACGCATTCGTACTGATTTACGCCTGCGCCAGGAGATAAATTTCTCTATTTTTGTGGATACGCCGCTAAATATTTGTTTGGTGCGCCGTATAAAACGCGACGTCAATGAACTCAATGAACTCAATGAACTCAATGGGGCTCCGTCGTCATAGAGCAATACGCTGACATCATTGTCTCGCGCGGCGGTAACAACCTGATTGCCATCGATATTTTAAAAGCGAAGATCAGTCAGCTTTTCAAATAATTTCCGTGTAGTATTTGAGACCTGAACGGTTGCCGCCGTGGCGGTACCCCACATTCACGCCCTTATGGAGAGACAAGCGATGAGACTGTGCGACCGTGATATAGAAATCTGGCTGGATGAAGGTCGACTGGCTATCTCTCCGCGCCCGCCGCAAGAAAGGATTAACGGGGCAACGGTGGATGTCCGACTGGGTAACCAATTCCGGGTCTTTCGGGGCCATACTGCAGCGTATATTGATCTCAGCGGGCCCAAAGATGAAGTGGCCGCGGCACTGGACCGGGTGATGAGCGACGAAATTCAACTGGTAGAAGGAGAGGCCTTTTTTTTGCATCCGGGTGAGCTGGCGCTGGCGGCGACCTTGGAATCTGTCACATTGCTAGATGATCTGGTTGGCTGGCTGGACGGACGCTCCTCGCTGGCGCGCCTGGGCCTGATGGTTCACGTGACCGCGCACCGAATCGATCCCGGATGGCATGGTAGAATCGTGCTGGAGTTCTATAATTCAGGTAAGTTACCGCTGGCGTTGCGTCCCGGTATGCTGATAGGCGCCTTGAGTTTTGAACTCTTGAGCGGTCCTGCGGCCAGACCCTATAACAGGCGCGAAGATGCTAAATACCACAATCAGCAGGGCGCAGTGGCCAGTCGGATCGACAAGGACTAAATCGTCAGAGACCTGTGGCACCAGGTAACGCTGTTCATTTTTCTGGTGATGGCCTAGCTGACGGCCATGGTAGCGCTAATCAAGCGGCTATATGATCATCCATTGTCGATGAAACGGGTGACGTTGAAAGGGGTGGTCATTATGCTAACCCCGGTCAGTGTAGCCCGTCGTCCCAAGATGCCCCATCGCGCCGGCGGGCGCGTACTCGCTCACGCATCCTCAGGCCTGTGGCGGGCAGCGGATACGCCAATGGCATCTCACCACATTTTGATGACGCATACTGCCGCGGAGCGCCATAGAGTATCTCAGTAATGGGAGACGGCAATATCGCCCTTCTTGGGGCAACTGGATATTGTACAAGAACGCCAATTCCTGTTAGGGGAACTTTTTAGTGAGACGGTGTGGATCAACGAGCAAATCTCCAGGTCAGTGAAGCGACGCAATTTGACTGGTCGCAGGCGCAGTGTTTTTATCGCCGGCGCCAGATCTCGGCGCTGTATGCCGCTGACGCCGCCGTCGGCCGTCTGGTTATGGATGTCGGTGACCTGTTCACCCTGGAACCGGACGTCCTGCTCGTGGCGCTGGGGTTAATGATGATGTGCTTGTCGATTACCGAAACTGTAGCATGGTGGCAGTAGCGGATGCCCTGATCAGTCAATTACTGCTGGCGGTAAAACCCCTGACTGGTTTGTTGGGTCAGAACGCGTGTCTGTTGAATGGTTTGGCCTCTGAGCCCGGCTTCTTTCCGCGTCATTTGCCGCCGCTGCTGCCAGACGATGCGGGATCGGCGCGTAGCGAGCGCCGCCTGGTAGGCGAAGTGCGCAAATCCTGTGCGATGAGGGGCTACTGTTTCGGTCAGCAGCGTGCAACGCCGATGTTCTACGGCCATACACAGCTGGTGCATCTGGAAACGCTGCCGCCAATGCAATGCCGCAGAGAGATACGCGTGGCGCTGGCGGCCAGCAAGGGGCTGACCTTGAGCGATGAGCCGAACTACCCGATGCCGGTGGAAGGTGCCTCAGGGAATGTCGATCTGAATATTGACTGTTTGCGTATTACGTAACGATTATGGCATACCTGATTTACTGTAATTCTGGTCAGTAGTGGGCAATGTTCACTTCGGCGGTGCATTGATGGCGGCACTTACTGCGGAAAAACTGATAGCCGAGACTAACGCATGGTAATGGCGCAAACGGCGCTGCTCTCAGGGGTTGGACGAAGCGCCGGCGTCGGCGGCCAATTGGTGGCGTGATGAAGCTGGCGCTCGGAATTGAGTATGACGGCAGTGCGTACTACGGCTGGCAGCGTCAGCAGGAAGCGCCCAGTGTGCAGGCGTGTCTTGAGCGCGCTCTCTCGACGGTCGCCAATGAGCCTGTCGTGGTTCACTGTGCCGGACGTACCGATGCCGGCGTGCACGCGACGGGGCAGGTCGTTCATTTCGACACCCGGGCGCGCCGGCCGGCCACCGCCTGGACGCTAGGCGTTAACGCCAATCTGCCCCATGATATCGCCGTGCGCTGGGCGGCGCCGGTGACGAACGATTTTCATGCGCGTTTCAGCGCCACCTCCCGGCGCTACCGCTATCTTATTTATAACCATCGCCTGCGTCCGGCGCTACTCGGCCGCGGGCTGATGCACTATTATCACCCCCTTGATACGCCATCGATGGCGCGCGCGGGCCAGTGTTTGCTTGGAAAGCAGGATTTCACCTCTTTCCGCGCCCTGCAGTGCCAATCGCGTTCTCCATGGCGCAACGTGCACCATTTGTACGTCACGCGTCAGGGGCAATATGTAGTTGTGGATATCAAAGCGAATGCTTTTGTTCATCATATGGTTCGTAATATTGTAGGCAGTCTGCTGGAGGTAGGTTGCGGCAACCGGCCGGAAAGCTGGATAGCCGAACTGCTGGCGTGCCACGACCGAACTCAGGCCGGCGCTACCGCCCCGGCGGAGGGGCTTTATCTGGTGGCAGTGGAGTATCCATCGCGTTTCGCTTTGCTTTCGCCGCCGCCGGGGCCATTATTTCTAGCGGAGTGACCGCTCATGTCTATCGCGCTGCATTGATGGAATAACTGCATGAAATATATAAAATTTATCATCGATTTTATTTTACATATCGATCTCCACCTGGCAGAACTTGTGGCGCAGTACGGTGTTTGGGTATACGCTCTCTCATTTATGATTCTGCTTTGCGAAACCGGTCTGGTAGTCACGCCTTTCCTGCTAAGGACTTGCTGCTGTTTGTTGCCGGGCTTGATATTCATGTGATTGTGCTTTTAAAGGTTCTGGTAGCGATCGCCGGCGATACGATCAATTGTGCCATTGGCCGCCTATTCGACGAAAAGCGGTTCAGCCACCCCGTCAAAACTATTCCGACGAAGCTATCTAGAAAAAACCATTTATGCCCGCCACGGTGGTAAAACGTGCGCTATCGCCATTTCGCGCTGGCTGTATAATGTCGCCCAGGTTGTGGGTTCGTCGATATAGCAACTGGTTTGGCGGGCGAAGTCCATGCATTTGGACGCTTTGCTGAAGCTGTAGCCGCCTGCCGACGGCAGCGACGCGCGGGTGCAGACAAAGCTCCGCCACGACGGTGATAGCCAACCAGCGCCCTAACGGATAACGCGCTGTCAAATCTTAAGATTTTAGCGGGCGGCTTAGCCTGTGCGCGCGAAACATCATTTATCGCGGTATGACAATAACCGATTTCAGTGTGCAGGCGGACAACCGCCATGGTGGACGGCTGATCCTAAAGACTACCGGCAAACTTGGCAGAAAGGCGTTTTATTACCTTGGATGCCGCCGGGGAATAGCCCCTGTTCCATTTGCATCCGCAATTTCCTGCGTCGCGCTTGGCCCGCTGCTGAAAGCGTTTGCATTTCCCCAGACGCGCTAAAGGGAGATATGGGACATAATTTCACCGCGATAGTTTTGCCCGCGGTTGGCAGGATTGGGCCGCCATGATGTTGGATAAGCCACACTGAAAGGGCTAAATATTTCACAGTTGTAAATATTTCACAGTTGATTTAAAGGCGGTAAGGCGCACCAACGCAGTGTAGCGGCCGATGAACGCGATGAGCGTTATTCACAAGTGCGCTAGCTTACCAACAATGGCACCTTTAATCTACTGAAGCGCCATCGACGGCCGGCCGGGCTTGGAATCCCAGTTCTACAGAATATAGATCAACTCCTGCGTAAGCGCTTAAAGGATGAAGTGAAAAAGCTTAAAGAATGGGAACGTCAAACCAGAGAAAGGTGAGACGCCGTATATGGCGGACACCTATTGCGAATTAGCGTAGCGGTGAAAGAGCGTGTGAGACCGCGAGCGAAGAAACAAAGGGCCGTCTTAATATAGAGTATCATTTTGCCCATGGCAGGTCGGAAGTGAACAAGGAAGATAGGTCGGCCATCAAAAACACTACCCGTCAGCAGTGTTTGCAGGTTACAAGCTGATATAAGGTTGATGGTGATTGATTAGAACGATGATCAAAGTAACGAAAATGATTGTCGGTAACCAGTTACGTTAAGTATGGTAACTACATCTATAAATAGGTTTAATAAAAAGGGATAAATCAAGAACGAGATGGTTACCTGGAAAATGGACAATACAGAGGCAATGACGAGAATATTTTGCTCAGTAGGGCCAACATCAAGATCCCGAGCATGATGATGCCGGCAATAATATTACAATAATGGGTTTTACCATTTGCCTGCGTGATTGTCCCGTCAAACCTGGATCTTAGGACACCAAGCAGCAACATATAAGGTATCAGTACTACAACCCGCTCGAGAGGAGCAAATAATGAACGTAGAATAAGATAAATCTTTATCCACACCTCTTTCTCCTACATCTACACCTCCGACAGAGGTTTCATCGTCTTTCGCGGTATTTATCAATCCATTTTTAACAAGCTCTCCGCCGCCGATGGCGCGCAATATGTTGGTCGCTGTCCCGATTTAGAGACGCTGCATCAGACCTTGCCCAGCCACGAGGAGCAAAATTGTTTTGGCCGGTCGGGAACTTCGCCAACCGGACAAAAATCGGTTGGCGGAGCGAGCCTTACGCGTTAAGAAACAGCGAGCTCAAGGAGGATGATAGCATGCATCGTCTTTCGCGTTAATGCCGATTGGCACTGAAAGCATGTAGCATGACACAATACAATATTATAAGCAATGGTTTGTATAACAACGGAGGGGCGTGTAAAGATGCCTTTTCTCGTGCGCTGGACCATGTTGTAGCTTCAGAGGCGCTATTATTGTTGTTCAGTATCGTTAACCTCGGTACTCTGTGTAAGACGATCAAATGGTTTGATGGCATCAAGAAATTAGCTATCCGCGAAAATATCTACCCCAAGCGTCCCAATAAAATTGGGTGTTTGGGCCGTACTTTCTTTTCAGGGGAAATACATTGACTTTCTTGTGCTGGAGGATTTTTGCATTGCTTATACGCGCCAGCGAACCAGGGCCGGCACCAGCCTCGGCGCCCTTGACAAAACTCCATAGGCGCTATCGCACTGTACCTTAATTACTCCCTGAATTCCATTGAATTGTTAACGTGTTCGCCAATCAGATTGTGACACATAATAAATGTATGGATCGTGATAATAGTGGCGGCGCTATCTTTAATGGTCATGTTTTGGTGAGTTGCTTCAGAGCTGCATTGCTTAGAATATCCATAAATATATGGTTGATTTCCCTTCGCCAGATAACAAATCAATGGCATGTTGTGCGGTTACATCGGATTTTGAAGCGCGTTTATCTTCCTGAGAAACTTGAGATTAGCGTCGGGTTGCCTCTAGTAGATTTAACCACACATACCAATAAAAACACCGATACCGCTGCTCGCGGCGTGCAGATCAGTAACTGCATTGTTAGCGGCTGTGTTATTGGAATCAAGGGGAACCCATATCGACATCTCTATTCTCAATAACATCGCTCTTAATTGCTATTTGCCCATTAACTGTAGCAGTGTTGGATTATAGCAATATACTGCATGGCTAAAATATTCTCTCCCGTCATCGATTACAGTTAAAGGAATCAGCGTGTAATCGGCGAGCGATACCGCACAAAAGCGCAAGAATACCCATGCGTCTGACGCTGTTGGGCCTACAACCGGCACCGCACGGCCGGTCCGTAGTGGTATAGGCAATGATCGCGGCGGTGGTATGCGAGTGTATGCTCAAGGCATTTTACCATAGCTCTTTTGACTTGCCACAAAAGGAGGGCGGCTAGGTTTGGGTGCGCAACGTATGCTGATTGCGACGTTGATCTGACGGCGACTCGTCCACCCTATGGCGAAAAGGAAATGTATGTTACTTCCAGTTATTATGGCCGGTGGAACCGGCAGCCGTTTGTGGCCGATGTCACGCAAGCTTCATCCCAAGCAATCTCTCGCCCTGCACGGCGTTTCATGTTGCAGGAAACGGCGCTGCGCCTGGAAGGGCTTATATCCATCAGCCGCTAGTGATTTGTAATGAGTAACACCGTTTTCTGGTGGCGGAGCAGCTGCGGCAACTCGATAAGCTGTCGCAAAATATCATCTTGGAACCGGTGGGGCGAAATACGGCTCCGGCCATCGCATTGGCTTCTTTCAGCGCCATCGTCAACAGTGATGATCCGCTGCTATTAGCGCTGGCGGCCGATCACGTGATTGAGGATGAGAAGGCGTTTCATCGCGCTTTCGGCAGGCACTTCCTTACATCTGGTGACGTTCGGTATCGTGCCTACTATGCCGGAGACAGAGTACGGTTATATTCACCGTGGTAAGGCACAAAACGATACAGCGGTGTTCCAGGCGCATCGGTTTGTGGAAAAACCGGATCGGACGACGGCGGAAGGTTATATCGCCAGCGGCGAATATTACTGGAATAGCGGCATGTTTCTGTTTCGCGCTAAAAAATATCTCAGCAAGCTCGGTAAATTCCGCCCGGATATTCTCGCTGCCTGTGGGTGGATTATGCGGTGATTGAAAAACTGCCGACGCCATGGCGGCGCTGCCGAATGCTGGTTGGAGCGATGTGGGATCCTGGTCGGCGCTGTAGGAAGTTAATCAACAGGACGACAGGCGAATGCCCTTACCGGTGATGTTTTTACCGACAATTGCTACATCAATACCGATGAGAAAATGGTGGCAGCTGTCGGCCTGAACAACTTGGTGATTGCGAACACTAAAGATGCGGTGTTGGTCGTCAATAAGGATAAGGTGCAGGACGTCAAGAAAGTGGTGGAATATCTAAAAACCCGTGCCCACAGCAAATATTGCCGTCATCGTGAGTCCTATCGCCCGCGGGGCGCAATGAACCATTGTCAATGAAGCCTGCTACAACGTCAATCGTATTACTGTCAAACCAGGCGGTATGTTTGCTACAGATGCATCATCACCGCACAGAGAACTGGGTAGTGCTATCTGGCACGGCACGGGTGACGGTGGATGGCAGGCTTATTTACTGACCGATATCAGTTCACCTTCATTCCTGTCAGGTCGGGGCGCGCTGTTTACCTTGCGCCTGCGGAGCCGCGCAGCCAATAGCAGCAATGCCATGATAAAAGAAGTGCCGTATCTCTTTCTTGTTCTTGCGTATTTTAGGGAACTATCTCGCCGCTCATGCCCACGGCTTCGGGCGATTCGCGCGCGGGCGACAGAGGGTGACTCGGTGAAGGCAAGAATGAGAAACCAAAGAAATTCTATCTGGTGACGCTCGCGGTAGATGATAGAATGGATCGAATAATACTGTTGTCGAAAACCTTTTGAGGGAAACATGGCTATTTTATCCTGCTTTAAGGCCTATGACATTCGTGGAAGATTGGGGGCAGAGCTCAATGAGGGTATTGCTTATCGCATCGGCCGCGCCTACGGCGAGCTACTCAAGCCGCGCAGTACGGTCATCGGTGGCGATGTGCGCTTGACCAGCGAGGGTCTAAAACAGGCTCTAGCGCGCGGATTGAACGATGCCGGCACTGACGTCCTGGATATCGGCATGAGCGGTACGGAAGAGATTTATTTCGCCACCTCCTATTTGGGGGTAGACGGCGGGATCGAGGTGACGGCCAGCCATAATCCGATTGACTATAACGGCATGAAGCTGGTGCGTGAGCAGTCACGTCCAATCAGCGGCGATACCGGCCTACGCGATATCCAGCGTCTGGCCGAAAAGAACGCGTTCGGGCCGGTGGCGCAGGTGCGCGGTAGCCTGCACCGTGTCGATGTGCTGTCGGCTTATGTCGATCACCTGCTGGGGTTTATTGACCTCGCCCGGTTTCGTCGCCCGATGACGTTGGTCATTAACTCGGGCAATGGCGCCGCGGGGCACGTGGTAGACACATTGGAGGTGCGGTTCCAGGCCGCGGGCGCGCCGGTGTCCTTTGTGAAACTGTATCACCAGCCGGACGGCCATTTTCCTAACGGCATTCCCAATCCGCTGCTGCCTGAATGCCGCCAGGATACTACCGACGCCGTGAACGCCGCTGGCGCCGATATGGGCATTGCTTTCGACGGTGATTTCGATCGTTGCTTTTTGTTCGATGAGCGGGGGGGGTTTATTGAAGGCTATTACATAGTCGGTTTGTTGGCGGAAGCCTTTTTACACAAATATCCCGACAGCAAGATTATCCACGATCCCCGATTGACTTGGAACACCGAAGATGTCGTTACCCACGCCGGCGGCACGCCGGTGATGTCGAAAACCGGCCATGCGTTTATTAAAGAACGCATGCGCGCAGAGAATGCGATTTACGGTGGGGAAATGAGTGCCCATCACTATTTCCGCGATTTCTTTTATTGCGACAGCGGGATGATCCCATGGCTACTGGTGGCGGAGTTGATGGCGGTGCGGGAACAATCTCTAAGCCAGCTGGTGGGCGAACGTATGCGCGCCTACCCGGCTTCGGGTGAAATCAATCGCCAGTTGGTCGATGCGCCGGCGGCGATTGCCGCGGTGCTGGATCATTACCGTGATACGGCGCTGGCAATCGATCACACCGATGGCGTCAGCATGGTATTTGCCGACTGGCGTTTTAACCTACGTGGTTCCAATACCGAACCGGTGGTACGGCTGAATGTTGAGTCGCGTGGCGACACTGCCCTGATGAAGGATAAAACCCAGGAAATTCTTGCCATTCTGACTGGAATACACTGACGCTCAATGCCCTATTCGATCGCATTTCTCGCTACCGTGGCTTTATTATTGATAGTATCCGACGGGATTTTCAATATCGCTATCAAAGCAGCTTTCTCGGCGCGCTATGGCTGATTTTGCAGCCGGTGGCCATGATTTCAGTGTATACGCTGCTGTTTTCTTCACTGATGCGCGCATGTCCGATATGCCCGATATGAATACCCCTCTCTCCTACAGTATTTACCTGTGCTCTGGCGTGCTGACCTGGGGATTGTTTACCGAGACGTTAAACGGCTTAGTGAATGTGTTTCTCAACAATGCCAATCTCATTAAGAAACTTAATCTTCCACGTATTTGCCTACCTATCATCTCGTTCATCAATTTTTTGATTATCTTCGCCATTTTCGTACTGTTTATGGTGATCTCCGGAACGTCTCCAGGCTGGATCTTCTTTGCTATTGTCCCCGTGCTGTTGGTGCAGGTGATGTTCACTGTAGGTTTGGGAATTATATTAGGCGTGATGAATGTGTTTGTTCGCGACGTGGGGCAATTTGTCGTCATTTTGTTACAGTTCTGGTTTTGGTTCACGCCCATCCTTTACGCCGCGCATACGCTTTCGGGATACGCTTTAATCCAATGGCGACTCTGGTGGAGTCATATCAAAATCCTGCTTGAGCATCATATGCCTGACTGGTTGGCGCTGGCGCCGGTTACGGCTGTCGCTCTGATGTTGTTTGCTATTGGCTAGTGGATGTTTCAGCGACATGCGGCCGATATTGTGGATGAGATTTAATGACCCGTATTGAAGTCACTCAGGTCGGGAAAAACTGGGGCCATTTTCCGTCGAGCGCCATAGCAAAATGGGTTCTGAAAGATATTTCCTTTACCGTACAAGCCGGCGAGTCGGTAGGAATCGTCGGTGTTAATGGCGCCGGCAAAAGCACATTGCTGAAGCTGCTTACCGACACCACAAAGCCCACTCTGGCAAAATACCCTGCACGGGCGGTCGCGGCGCTGCTGGAATACTGGGGATGGGATTTCATCCCGATCGCTCTGGCCGACAGAATGTCTATATATCTATCCGGTTTAATGAAATGGGCTATAGCCGTGAAATGATAACGAGCCTGAACGAGCCTGATGGCGGGTTCTAGATTCGCAACCGCGGCGCGGCCGGATATTCTTATTGTCGATGAGGTCCTATCGATCGGGGATGCTTGCTTCCAAACTAAATGTTTTTCACTGATCGCCGACTGTAAGCGTCAAGGCACAACGCTATTACTGGTTTTCCGTAGCGCTGGTGATATCGTCAAGCACTGTGACCGCGCTATTTTTCTCAAAATGGTGCCATCGAGCTTGATGGCTCAGTCCGTGATGTCACCAACCGCTATTTGGATGAGCTGTTCGATAAACAAGCCGATGCAGTAGCGGAACCGGTACGGGTGGACGGTGCATTGGGATCGTCTCTGACCGACCAAGGCGATCCATTCACCAGCCGCCGCGGTTATCGCGCGGAAGAGTATCGCTGGGGACAGGGCGAGAAAATCATCGATTTCGATATTCAGGCCGGCGGCGAACATTACCCCGCCGCCATCGATAGCACTAGCCAGACGGATGTACATGTCAAGGTGTTGTTTGATCGGGACTTTGATACTGATAGTGGGTAGTACCGGGTAGAGAGCATATTTCGGCGAAAGCAGGGGAAGTCAGAGTGTTTACTTTTAGCTTCCTGATGAATCTCAATCAGGGTGACTATTTGCTCTCCTGTTGGATCTCTACCGGTAATCCCCTCGGTGGGTGGCGCCATTAGATCGGCGATATGACGCTATCATGTTGCACGTCAGCCGCAAGGTGGAATTCTGGGGTCTTATTGCTCTAGCATCGACATTTAAAAATCATTCATTAAAATGCTAAAAGCAATGAGTAAAAATGTACAGCAGCTGGTGGCGGAACTGCCTGAGGTGTATCAGACCATTTATAGGCATCCTTAATGGGCGCCTGCAGCGTCGCGGAACTGCTATGATCGCATTGATACTCTTGGCGCCATCTATGATCAATTGGCATCAAAGCTCAGCCGACCATTGCGGGTGATGGATCTTGGCTGTGCCCAGGGCTTCTTTTGTTTGAGCCTGGCCGAGCGCGGCGACACCGTAAAAGGCATTGATTTACAGGATGAAAATATCTCGGTGTGTTGCGCGCTGGCCGATGAAAATCCTCAAGTGGACGCCTCTTTCGATGCGCCGGAGTCCGATCAATATGATATGGCTATCGGCCTTAGCGTGTTCCATCACATCGTTCATCGTCACGGCGTGGCGCGGACGCAACGCTTACGCGGGGAGACGCTATATGGGGACCTTCTCAGCCGGGCGGACGCGCGCGAACTGCTGCGCGATTGTGCTTTTCTTGGCGCACCGCTGTCAGGCTTCGTTGCGCCGGCTTTGCTCGGGCATGACATAAGCGGCAGCGAAGGATGGCTGATAACAGAACGGCTGGAATGTGAATACTGCGGGACCGGTTATTGCGCGAAGACGAGCTGGATAGGGCGCGTATCATCAGTGAGCTGCTTGAGCAGCTGACGCTTTTGGAGCAGGCCGGTCTTTATCACGATTTACGCGGTTGGATGTCCTTATTAATCATAATGACGCGGTGCGTCTCATCGATTACGGCTCGATTGGCGCTAAAGCCGA
Organism: Sodalis sp. (in: enterobacteria); assembly: GCF_036327475.1. Classification (NCBI taxonomy): domain Bacteria; kingdom Pseudomonadati; phylum Pseudomonadota; class Gammaproteobacteria; order Enterobacterales; family Bruguierivoracaceae; genus Sodalis; species Sodalis sp. (in: enterobacteria). The sequence goes on from NZ_CP132913.1 coordinate 297,154, forward strand.
CTGTGTCTGGCCATACGATCTTTTTCAGTCCTGGTCTATTTTGTCAACGAACTGTTCAATCCGCCAGCGACAAAACTCGACCCGCTTCGTCCCTTTACCTTTAGCCCGTTTAATGCGCTGGAACCTTTTCACCGCTGGCTGTTGCTGCCTGGCGTCAGTCGGCGCAGACCTCAACCTTCGCCAAACTACAGGCGCTATTTGTGCAGCGTGAACAGTTGCCGGCATGTGCAGAGAACGAGACCGGCATGGAGCACTGGGTGGCAGCCATGGAATCATGGTCTACAACAATTGCAACTGCATGTGCATCATCTGCCGAGCAAAGGGGTAGTGCTGACGCCAAGCAGCGATTTTGGCACACATTTTGAAGAATGGTATCAAAGGCCGCGCCCGTCATGCTGCCAAACGGGCGTTAATGGCAGGTTACACGCAGATTCATCAACGTCCGGCACTGAAATCTTGTGTCATTAATGCCTTCCATAAAAGCGGATACTACCCGCAGGCGCGGCAGCTTTTCGGCGTTTATTTCCACTCTCTCATTCAGTAGATAAAGGAATGAGCAGGCAACACACGATACCCAACGCTTGCGCTTATCGGCGCAATTGAACGAGATGGCCGGCGTGCCCGCAGAGGTGCGAAATTTTATCAGGAGTTAATAAAAGGTAACGTCAGTGCACATTCTTATTGACGTTCAGGGTTTGCAGTCAGCAAGTAAATATCGCGGCATCAGCCGTAGCACGTTGGCGATGAGCTGAACCATCATCCGCAATGCCGGCAAGCATCGGGTAAGTATTCTGCTCAACGGCATGTTCTCTCCGGATAATATCAGCAAAGTGCGTCAATCATATTACGATGTGCTGCCGGCCAGTGAAATTTTTACATTTACATTTGCCGCGCAGGGACCGGTGGCGGCCTGCAATGCCGCCACCGCAGAACGCAACTGCGCAGCGCGTATCAGCCGCGATGTCGATATTGCTCATATCAATCCTGATGTTGTGTTCGTCACCAGTTTTTGAGGGGCATGTTGATAAATATATCGTATCGATCCCTGACTATTCGGTGACATGGAGCACGGTTTGCATCTGCCACGATTTGATCCCGCTGTTGAACCAGAAACCTATCTAGCTGATATCAATTTCCGCCAATTCTATACCCATAAACTGCATGAATATGAACGCGCCGACGCGATTTTCGCCATTTCCGCCTCGGTATCTGAGGAGGTGAAAGAGTATACCACTATCGATCTGTCGCGGGTAATCAATATTTCCTCCGCCGTAGAGCCGGAGTTTCGCGTGCTTTCGCTTACACCAGAGCACAATCAGGCTTTCTACCAGCGTTATCGCTTGGCGGACACTTTATGATGACGTTGGCCATGATCGAGCCGCGAAAAAACATTGCGGTGCTGATTGAAGCCTATAGTCAATTACCTGAACCGTTGCGAATAACCGCCCAATGGTGCTAGCCTACGTACCCGATAGTGATTTAATCACCATGTACAACCTTTGTAAGCCGTTTATTTCCTTTACTCCATGAAGGTTTTGGTTTGCCGCCCCTGGAGGCGGTGAGCTGCGGCGCGCAGACGCTTTCGTCGAATGCGACCAGCTTGCCGGAAGTGGTTGATTTGCGGGAGGCGATGTTTTACCAGATGAGTCTTCAAGCTATGCGCGAAGCATGCTACGTGCGCTTGAAGATGAGGATTTTTATCAGCGATTACAGGATCATGCCCTGACGCAGGCGGCAAAATTCTCCTGGGACAGCACCGCTAAACTGGCACTGGCGGGATTTAAACAGGTCATGACGCGCCAAGTACCGACACCGGCGGCGAACACCAGGCAGTTCACCGCCAAAGCCATCAGCCGTTTAGCGGAAACTGTAACCTTGAACCCAGAAACCGACCGCTCGGCGTAGTTTGGGCGCTGGCGAAGAATGCTTTCAGTGAGCAGACGCCACGATTGTTGGTTGATGCCTCTACGTTGATAATGTAGACAGCCAAGACGCGCCGGCTGATATCGACGTTGCGGGCGACAGAACAGTTGGATTACCCGGTACACGTCGTTTATTGCCGCCCGTGCGCAAGATGTGCCGGTGCTTTTCACCCAGCAGGATGTACTACTAGTAGCCGAACCACAGGATCCTGTGAGCGCCAGGCGGCAGGCTGAGCTGGATACGCTCATTATGGCAGGAACACAAGTGATGTCTGGCTTCCTGGTGAAGCATTTGCCGCGGCGTGGCTCGCGGTCCCGCAAGTCCGCCAGAGAGGCAAGGCTACGCGCGATGCTCCGCTATACCGGCACTTTTGCCCTTCGACGCTATTGCGACGGAACTGGAGCATCGTAAGGGTACAGTGGGCGAACGAGATTACCCTGAATGCGATTCTCAAGATTGATGGTCTAGAGGCTGACGCCGTCCCTGCCACCAGAGACGACTTCCATCAGTTCGCATGAAGATAATGTTTTCAAATATCCATTAACCTGAATTGGCCGTTATGCATTGGAGCTTGTGCACCAGCTGGGCGTATGCCGGAAGTGGAAGAACTGCAGTTCTTTAACCGACTGAAGGTCCAAACTTCCATACCGGACTACTCACCTGCATTGGCTTCACTTTTCTGGCCTTGGCAACCATGGCTACAGCGTCGTGGCGCATTGATGGAAAATGTACCGGCTCGTGTTTTCGCTATGCCAAGGGTGGGGTTGCGCAATTATCGCGATTGTATTTACCGCAGCTCGAACTATTATCTGCCGGAGTATGCCGTGTGCGCTTATTCCATGATATTTCCATTTTTACTCGTCCTGAATACCACTCGACAGAACGGGTACGGTATTTATGTCAAGCGATGTTATCCAGTCTGCGGCGTGCTAGCCGGGTGACTACCGTCTCCGACCTCTCCAAAAATGAATTGGCGGCGTATTTTAATTGTCCGATCGAAAAAATTGATGTTACGCCCTTGGCCTGCGGTACGTCGTTTATCCTCGCGCCGAGGATGCGGTGGCGCCGATCTTGTTGCGGTTTGGAAATAAGAATCGCTGGTATACTTTATTTACCGACACCATTGAACCGCGCAAAATTTATCGGTGCTGCTCAATGCCTATAAAGACCAGGGTGGCGACACTCCACATCAGCGCTTTGACCACGGCAGTCGTGAAGGTTTGGTTAACTATTTGGGTTGTGTGGCGCAAGAGGGGCTGCCGATTTTATTCGCCTCCGCCCGCTTGTTTGTGCTTCCTTCATTATATGAAGAATTCGGCTTACCGGTACTGGAGGACATGGCGTCGGGCGTGCAGGTGGTCTGCTTCAACGCTGCATCGCTGCCAGGGGTGGCGAATGATGCGGCGTTGATCTGCGATCCATAGGGATGTCGACGCCTTAAGTGCGTGGATCGCACGGGGGTTGCAGACGACGCGTGGCGTGCTGAGGGCGCGAACGCCTGTCTGGCACGCGCGCAAATGTTCTCCTGCAGCGTGCGCTCAGGATACGATTCAAGCTTATCTTAAGGTTTAAGTGGTCTATGTTGAAAGTCTTACATTTTTATAAAGCCTACCACCCTGACTCTTACGGCGGCATTGGGCAGGTGATTTTCAGCTGCGCGAAGGCGCCCCGGCGTACGGTATCGAAGGCGGTCACCTACCATTCGGATATAGTGAAACAAAAATTTATCCTGCTGATGTATGTCACCTTGATGCGTCATTTTCTCGGCGATGTCGATCGTATCGTCGCCTCGTCGCCGAATGATGTTGCTACAAGCCCCATTTGCAGCACTACCTGGCCAAAGTGGTAGCGATTCCGTTTTGTCTCGATCGCACATCCTATCCGCCGGAGACGGCTCGAAGCGGCGCTCAGCGCGCCTTATCCTATTGTATGATTGGCGTGGGGACGATGGAGGCCAAGCTAAAAAACGCAACGCCAAATTTGGGCTGAATAATATCCATCTTCTCGGTGCCTTACCGGACGTGGACAAAGCCGCGTTGCTGAAGAGTTGTTATGGCGTGGTATTCCCGTCTAATTTACGGTCTGAGGCGTTTGGCATCATGCGCTTGGAGGGGCGATGTACGGTACGCCGCTCATCAGCTGCGAAATCGGAACTGGTACCACCTATGTCAATATTCATCGGCAAACCGGCCAGCAAAATCCCATCCAGGCGCGGCGCTATGGCGAACAGGCGCTCGAGCGTTTCAACGCCTTATTTACCTCAAGGCGGATGGTCAGTAGTTATGCTGATATCTACCGCGAGCTAGCGGGCCACGACAGAGAATAGTATTCCTATCGTACCAATCACTACCCGCGAGACACTTGTTTAGGTTAACATTATGCACATAGACCTGTCCGCCGAGCGGCGACAATGGATCATCCTTACTACACGAGTTACTTAATGTCCACACAACAGATAGGCGTCGTCGGTATGGCGGTCATGGGGCGCAACCTGGCGCTTAACATTGAAAGCCGTGGTTACAGCGTATCCATTTTCAACCGGTCGCGCGAAAAGACTGATGAAGTGATCGCTAAAAACCCAGGGAAAAAGCTAGTGCCCTATTATAGTGCAGAGGAATTTGTCAATTCGCTTGAGAAACCGCGGCGTATTCTGTTGATGGTTAAGGCCGGGGAAGGCATTGATAAAATCATCGAGTCGCTAAAACCGTTTTTGGGAAAAGGCGACATTCTCATCGATGGCGGCAACACCTTCTATAGAGACACTATCCGCCGCAATCGTGAGCTGTCGGAGGAAGGATTCAACTTTATCGGCACCGGCGTTTCCGGTGGTGAAGAGGGTGCGCTGAATGGGCCATCGATTATGCCGGGTGGACAGAAACACGCCTATGAGCTGGTGGCCCCTATTCTGGAGAAAATCGCCGCGCTCGCTGATGGCGAAGCTTGTGTGACCTATATCGGTCCCGATGGCGCCGGCCATTATGTCAAAATGGTGCATAACGGCATCGAATACGGCGATATGCAGCTGATTGCTGAAGCCTATGCACTGCTGAAAAATGTATTGGGTCTGAGCAATGAGCAACTGGCCAGCACCTTTAGCGAATGGAATAAAGGCGAGCTGAGCAGCTACTTGATTGATATTACAAAAGATATCTTTACCAAAAAGGATGCACAGGGCCAATTCCTGGTGGACGTCATTCTCGATGAGGCGGCTAACAAAGGCACTGGCAAATGGACCAGCCAAAGCTCGCTGGATTTGGGCGAGCCGCTGAGTCTGATTACCGAATCGGTGTTTGCTCGCTACCTGTCATCCATGAAGCAGCAACGTGTGGCGGCGTCCAAGGTGCTTACCGGTCCGCACACTGAATCGTTCAGTGGCGATAAAGCGGACTTTATCGAGAAAGTGCGCCGTGCGCTCTATTTAGGTAAAATAATTTCCTATGCGCAGGGCTTCTCCCAGTTGAAAGCTGCCTCGGATGAAAACCAGTGGAATTTGAATTACGGCGAAATCGCGAAGATTTTCCGCGCCGGCTGCATTATCCGGGCGCAGTTCTTGCAAAAAATTACCGATGCCTACGCTCAAGATCCGACGATCGCTAACCTGTTGCTGACGCCGTACTTTAAGAAGATTGCCGATGACTATCAACAGGCGCTGCGCGATGTCGTAGCCTATGCGGTTCAGCACGGCATTCCGACGCCGACCTTCTCCAGTGCTATCGCTTACTATGATAGCTATCGTTCCGCCGTGCTGCCGGCCAACCTGATTCAGGCCCAGCGCGACTATTTTGGCGCCCACACCTACAAACGTATCGATAAAGAAGGGCTGTTCCATACGGAATGGCTGGAATAATGGCAACTGGCGCACAGGGGTGGGGGATCGGCCTCCTGCTGACCCAGGGGACTTTCTGAGGTGAACGCACGGCCACTGCGCCGGCCTCGTGGCGGTGTTGACGGAACGCGCGATTTCCCTGCCGGCCCACAGCGATGCTTTGTCGGGTCACCCCATGTTATCGTCGATCAACGCTGCTTGAACCCGCACGGCAAGGTTTTTCCGTTAGCGGCGGGTTCCCCTAGCCGGCAGATTCGCTGGGTCGCTCTCAGAGTCGCCACTACCTTGAACTGAATGTTTCCCGTGCTGGTAGTGTCGCGTCGCCATCGGCCGCCGTGAGGGCCAGCAGCGCGGCGTGATTCAGCGACGTGAGAACCTGGCTCGGTCAGGATAGACATCGAAGCGCCCAGAACAGTAACATGCAGCGATCGGCAGGGCCTGATTGACTGCTGGTTGCGCCATCTGCGGGTGAGAATATATCGCGTGAATTGAGCGTGCAGGCCTTTCACGCACTCCCTGAGCAGTGGTTGGCGGAGCATTGTCAGCGCTGGCTTAATCGGTTACCCGGATTCGAGTCGGCGTCCCGTGATGATCTTCTCGCCACCTATTTGCCGCCATCCACGCCGACGATGGTTTAGTCGTTTTCCAGCGTGGCGCAGCCGTGCTTCAGAACGACCGATTCCGAGTCTGCTGGCGTGATGACGCTGGCAAGGCCGGTTGACCGAGCCGCCTCCGGGTGTTTCCTGGCGGGTAAACAGGGGCTGTCAGGCGGCGGTCACCACTATAATTTATGCACGCTTGGGCATCCCGCCAAGCGTGAGTATTGCTCGACTTGACGGTAGTCGGATTTGCAAACAGTTGGGTTTCGACTATCTTTATCCTAGTTCTGTCATGATGCCGATGGCCTGACGCGTTGTCCTCCGGCGCAGATTTGTAAGCCGGCAGCCGTACACGCTATGGTTAATGAGGGGGTGGTTGTGTTGCGCCGTACTCAGTTCTTGTTCGCGCGACGGCCATAGGTTTCTGAGGTGACCTATGGAAAATCTGGCAGATAGCCAGGCGGTATTTAACCCCAGGCCAATAAACCAGCGCGTTCCAGTGAGAAGTCGAGGCGTATCTGGAACGCTATCCCCATACCAGTAAGTGGATCCATGCTCATGCTGACGGCTTCGGTGTATAACCATGACCATAACCGGCAAGACGGCTACAACAGCGAACCTGACATACTGTGCTCGCCGCTCGCCGGCACTCTCAATCCTTTGCCGACAATCCCACGCGCTGCGCGCAGTTACAGCTAGCCATGCGCGATCGAGGCGGTCAGCCCTGTGACGTCGAACCGTGCAACGTGCTAAACGCCTCTGGCAACAGCTGGGTACGCGCGGTATCTTTCAGGTGGTGGCGGTGTAGCTGGAATTTTATTTGGTGGACCGGCGGCGTAATGGGGCGCAAATGCCGCAACGCACCGCCAACCCGATGGCCGGGAAAATCAGCGCCAGGCTGATAGGGCAGTCCTTGACGATATCGCCCGGCTGGTGCGCCTTAAGGGATCGCCGACAGAGGGTGTGGTGGCGTAGTCCGCCCAGGTCAGTTCGAGATTGACCTTACCCATAGTGACCAGGTGCTATACGCCTGCGATCAGGCGCTACAGTTGAAGTTGAAACGGCTGGTTCGAACAGCCCGCCTGCCAACAACCTTTAGGCCAACCCCGTGAAGGTTGAAGCGGTAGTGGCCTGCGCATCCACTTCAGTTTGTAGGTTGCCGCGGGCAACAAGGGTTTGAGTATTCCCTGGGATGCCCGTCGCCTCTGATGGAGCGCGCTATATCCGGAGTGCTGGACTGCTGTCCGCATTGATGACGATGCTGGCGCCTAACGTCAACGCCTTCCGGCGCTTCAGCCTGGCGGCTATTTCCGCTACGCGCCAATCGTGTCGCTAACGTATCTGGTGGTGGCAGCCCCGCTGCTGCTCCAATGCGAAGTTCTGCCCCTGTTCACCGACGATGTCGCCTGCTCGCCCTGCTCGGCGAGCGTTTTGTCGACTCTTCCATACCCGTACAACCGCCGAACTGAGCGAGTTCGAGCGACAGGTGGCGGTAATCGAAATCGATTGGGTGCTGAAAACGCCTGATGCGGCGCGCTTGGTATCGCTGTAGCAAAATTACCGCCAGCAAAAACACCGGTGCCAAAAGGTGTCGGTTGTTTTCATCACTGTGATTGCACGCGCGCGATATGACCCTCACCCGATGAGGCATCCTCGCACGTATATAAGGACGTAAATGAGTATGGGCACAATGCACTACGTTGAGAAAAATCATGACCCTGTTTCAGCCTGCCCTACCTGCGGTAGATGATGTTGTTTGACATCTTCAGCGTTGTCTCCGGCCTAACCAATGGACATGTGGCCACCACCTCACCTATTCGGTGGCGCTTTACGCCGTTCTCTTTAGCGCAGAGTTTAGTGGACTGGTCGTCGCTGTTCGATTATCTCTTAATGCCGTTAACGTCCCGTTGACGAATGCCTGATATTGGCCAAGAGGTCTTCCCGATGTGCTGTAAGGTTATGGCCGACGCGTGAAGGCAGACCGTCGTTGGCCACAGCTCAATGGTGCTTCACGGCCAGCCGCCGGATGTTTTACTCAATGATCGCCGCGGATGTCTTAAATTGGCGCCGCTCCTGTGGCGTGAAATCCAGCTCGATAATTACATCGTCTTGCGACCACCACCGGAGCTGTATTCGTCATCCAGCACGCAGGAGACCGTCAAGGCACGGCGACTACTGGTTAGAAGGTTGCGACAAATTTCGGCGATGATGCCGGCGACGCCATATTCCGTGCAGCCCTTCGGGCATAAATGTCGAAGCCGGTTTTGCGGGTACGGCCCGCCAGCGCGGCGAAATCCAGTGTTTAACCCGTTCTTGCCGCGGCTGAATTCCTCCGGAGTATACCGTATATCGCGCAATGAGACCAGGCCGGAAATTGATTGTCGCCATGTTCCCCCACAATAAACGCGTCGATACTTTGCGGCGCGACATCCAATTGCTTCGCCAACAGGCGGCGAAGTCGGTCGGTTCCAGTCGAATGCCGGTGCCCAAGACACGATGGCAGGGCAATCCAGGCAGTTCCAGACCCGATAGTATCGCAGGGATTGGTTGCGATGAGAAAAATGCCATTAAAGCCGCCCGCCATTATTTGCGGCACAGCCTGCTAACGATACCGGAGGTGGCGTCAAGCTCATCCAGTTGGGTCTGGCCCGGTTTCATACTGCCTCTTGACGCGGTCATAACGGCGATACCGACATCGGCGCAATGGCGCAATCCGCCGCGCTGCGGCTGCTGACCGTCATCCGGCTTATCATAGGCTGCCGCATTGGTCATATTTTACGCTGGCCTTCCAGCCGCGCCTGGTGATGTCCACCAGATACTACCATGCCGTTGGCGCGAAGCGATCATGATGGTAATGTTTTTTACGACGGCAAAACCGATTGGATGGCCAAACGGGATAAGCGTACGGAGCAGGCTACTGCATATTTTATCGTACTCCCGGTGTGTGAGGATGCCGGGTTTGTCGCGCTGCTCAGAAACGTTGTCGACTAGCAAATATCCACTAAGGCGAGCCTGACGGTCAACGCTCGTCTCCTAGCGCTGATCGGCTCGGTGACGCCGCAACAGCTGGAAGCGCTACCGGCGGATCCAATGCTGCGGAATGTCGATGAAAAGGCGTATATATCAAGGGACCCGCTAGTGCTGCCATGATCGGCGAGCTGCATTTGTTATCACGCCTGCCGGGCATTGGCGTCTGGACGGCTGGGATGTTGATGATTTTTCTCCTGGGCAGGCTTGATGTGCTGAGCCGGGGATATTTAGCTTCCAGCAGGGCATGATGCATTTTATCACCACAAAACGCTGCTGCGGGATTGATTCGAACGGTATCGCGCCGCTACACCCCATGGCGGAATCGTATCGTTTTATCTGTGAACCATGTCTACGCCGGCTTATGCGGCGGGGCTGGTGGCAGTTAAACCCGCGTCGCTCTAGACTTCGCCTGGGTCGGCACCAGAGCATGGTCATGCGGCGTCTTATCATCAATAAATGCGACGCCGACCCGCGGCACAGGTTGTCGTGATAGTGGGCTATGCTGCCGCACATGCGGTCGGCTCGGGTAATACGGCCCGTAGCGGTCTTTAAAAGAGGAAAAGAACGTCGCGGTAACCGCGTAAGGGTATCGGCGGTGAACTGGCCGCGCCGGCGTTCGCCAGCCGGCCCATAAACGGCATTAGGCGCTGAGCCAGCCCAGCTTAATGACAAACAGAATCGACAGCACAATCAGCGCCACGTTCAGATCGCGATAACGGCTGGTCAGCAGTTTTACCAGCGTCCAGGTAATGAAACCGAAAGCGATGCCGTTGGCAATTGAGTAGGTCAGCGGCATGGTCAGGGCGGTAACGGTGACCGGGGCCGACACGGTGATATCTCTCCAGTCTATCTCCATCAGCCCGGAGGTCATTAGCACAGCCACAAACAGCAGCGCCGGCGCGGTAATGAACGCGGGTACGCTTGAGGCCAGCGGCGCGAAAAACAGGCTAAACAGGAACAGAATACCGACAATGATCGCCGTAAGACCGGTGCGGCCACCAGCGCTAACGCCCGCGGCAGATTCGACATAGCTAGTTGTGGTGGAGGTACCTAACAGCGATCCAAAAAGCGCCGCGGCGCTATCGGCCACCAGCGCTTTACCCATTTTAGGGATATCGCCCTGTTCATTCGTCAGCCCTGCGCGTTTGGTCACGCCGATAAGAGTGCCGGAGTTATCAAATACGTCTGCAAACAGGAAGGCAAAAATAACGCCCGCTAGTGAGATATTCAAAGCGCCGCGGATGTCCAGGTGCAGGAAGGTTGGGGCGATTGACGGCGGCATGGAGACGACGCCGACAAATGGGCTGATGCCCACCGTGATGGACAAAAAAGTAATCGCCAGAATACCGATTAACACCGCGCCCGGCACGCGTCGGGCTTCCAGTATCACTATGATAATGAAGCCCAGCATGGCAAGAAGCGGTCCCGGCCGGGTGAGATCGCCCAGACCGACCAGCGTCGCCGGATTATCCACCACGATGCCGGCACCCTGTAGCGCGATGATGGCCAGGAATAAACCAATACCGGCGGTAATACCCGAACGCAGCGGCAGCGGAATGCTAGTGATGATCAATTCGCGGATTTTGAAAATTGACAGCGCAAAGAAAATTAACGCCGACAAGAACACTGCACCCAGCGCAATTTGCCAGGTATACCCCATATGTAGCACGATGGTATGTGTGAAAAAGGCGTTCAGCCCCATGCCGGGTGCCAGGGCGATCGGGTAGTTGGCGATAAACCCCATCAACATAGAGCCGATTGCCGCCGCAAGACAGGTTGCAACAAACACTGATCCTTTGTCCATACCGGTTGCGCTGAGGATGGTCGGGTTGACAAACAAGATATAAGCCATTGCCAAAAAGGTTGTCAGGCCCGCGACAATCTCGGTACGTACCGTGGTGCGGTGGGCCGTCAATTTAAATAGTTTTTCTAACATGTGTTTAATCTCTGAGAAGATGTCTGCACTGCTCAAGCAATCGTTATACTGCTCTTTGGACGCAGGCGCAGGACAGCATGATTAATCAGGTTCTCAACGGGTATATCTGTCCCGCAGGCATTAACGCTGCGCGCTGTTACGATAATGCGGTGCGGCGTTTTCACCATTCTGGTGCCAAAGTACCAAATAAGCACGAACGTCTTTTGGCAGACCGATCTGGCAGCGTCGGGTGACTGACAGGCCGCATCATATCGCCGGTAGCGCTAAACGTCGATCATATTCGTCTCTGCGAGATAACGGACTGCGTTGCCGGCCCAGCACAGCGAAACAACGCTTTGTCTAGCGGCTCAGGCGACTATTCAGCGATCAATCCAAGCAGCATGGCAGTTCGGGCCCAGCACCAGCATCACCAGGCCGACTTCGGCAAGCCATTCGCCGCCGAGAGTCGGGGTCTGCGTTAGCTAAGTGAGGTGGTGTTACACATGCTGTTGCGTGGTTGATATAGGCTGTCTGGTTTACCCAGACCTCGACCGATACCGGTGCGCGAGGTCAGTCCGGGAATGTGCAGTTGCCCACACAACATATATTCCGGCAATGTCGACTGGCTTATCAGCACCACCGCTATCGACGCCTTCCGCTACCCAGTGAATCAGTTGTCCCGACTGCTCTGCATCAATACGGAACGCACAACCGTGCAGCAGCGGGCTCAGTTGTTTACACAGCGCGATGCGGTGGCAAGTGACCTACTATACGGCGTCGGTCCGCACCGGATCAAGCTCAATGCCCATAGCGTGTGTCACTTGGCAGGTGGCGTGGCATAGTGAATTGCCGATATGTGTGCCGAGCACCTCAGGGGAAAGAGATAGCTGGCGCCGCGCTGAATCTGTTGTCGGTCCAGTGCATCATTGTTGACTGAAGGCCAAAATGGCAGCAGCGTTTCAGTATGGCGCAATCCATTCTGCCGGATCTGACAGGTCATACTGACCTGCCCGCCATGAATGGGCTGCATCACCTTGCGGTTGAAGTCCTATTTTAGAATATCGGGATAGGGCGCCAGTCCTAACACCTAGTCGGGTGTGTATGAAACAACAACGAGTCCTGGCTGATCATTGACGCAGCCGAGTAGCGACGGCGAAAATTCCAATATCGTATGCCAACGCGCCTTTTCTGTGGGGAAATTCCGTTTGCGGATGTTCATGGGCTGTACCTCCGGCTCGGTGAGCGTCACCGCACGCCGGTTCACCGGCGCTAAGCAGGGCGCTGAGGCGCGCGAGATGTTTATTCGGCAATTATGGGGTATAAACCGCTTGGCTGGTTCACATCGAGCTTGTCGTGGTCAGCAAGAATCACCAGTCTAGCCGCGCAGATCATAGCTGCCGGTGTCGTTGTTAGCGTCGATACCGACCTGGATGGCATGACGAAATCCGCACGGTAGCGATAAATGTTGGCGATTCACGATCACCTGATGCGTGCCTGGCGCCTGCTCACTAGCCTCCGCCAGTTTTCGCGTGGCATCCAGAGTGTTGGTGAGAATGGTTAAACCAGCCATGGCGCTCAACTTTTTCCATTAGCATCGTTGGTAGTGTCGGCGTCGAGAAAAACCGTTTGCTCTGGCTGCATCAGTCGCGCCGCGTGGCGCGGGGCCAGTGGCGGCTCGGATGTTGGTTTGATCGCTACCGCTCTGTCGTGTACCCGGCGCAACACGCCGAGCGCCCTCCTAGCGCGATGCATTCCTGCCGCGCGGTTCGCGGGAAATGCCTAGCGCTTCACTGATGCAGTCGGCGGTAGAAAAGCCATTTGCAGCGACAATGGCGGACTTGCCTCTTGCTATGCGAGATGTCACCCCATACCGTGCAGGGGAACAGCTCTACGTCGGAAACGTTCTGGTTAGAAATGAGGGACCAGGCGCTCGGTAGAAGCATTCGGCACTGTGATCGTTCACAATTCGACAGCTTGCATGCAGACGTAAACAATCTCAGCTCTGCAAATTTAAAGCCACGTTTTCAGCTCAGAGGAAATCCATGTGAAAGCGGCGTCGAGGTGACCTGCGTGACGCCGTCGCCTTTCAGCACCTCTTCGCCGGTGAGGTGCTGAGGCAGGTTCCGGCAATTGTTGCTTCAATTTTCGCAAAACGCTTCGCGGAAAGCCGCGCGTTTTCGCAGCACGGTATCCAGGACAACCTGGCTTGAAAGCCTTCCAGCATCAGCATTTCCAAAAGCATACGGCCGTCATATTGAGGCACGCACCATCCCATGTCGTGATAATCTCGCATGAGTGCATCATTATTACGTGCCCATATGTAGCGCGGGAGAGCCGGATTCCATGCCGCTATTTTGCTTCTAGGGTGGACGCCTGGCTTGTCGCCAGATTGCGATCAAGCTGCCAAGAATGACGGGATCCGCTTTTTCGCGATATTGCGCTCTAATTCATCTAAATTTGCGGCGCCGGTGGCGAAGATGGTACCTAAGGCCTGTTTATTTACGGCGTGCTGGCGCGTAACAGACCGGAACCGAAAGCGGAAAGATTCATACCGTCCCACAACAGCAGCGTCATCAATAACAAAGATCTTTTCATGGGGTTTACCTCGTAGTATGTTCATATTGATGTCGTGATATAACGATCGTCGAAAATGTTATAGCGTAATTCAACATGACATTAATTACCTATTAAATGACATGGGATGCAATAAAGCCACGTTCCTCTTTACCGTCTACTGCACGTGCCGCCGCGGAAAGTCGAGCAATGTGAAATGGGTGAAATACTCTTTCAGCAGCGAAGAATGATCCTACTGTCGTTCAGCGTAGGCGTAAACATCATTTAACCAAGTCCGTGTTGAAGTAAGAATACTTTTCAATCGCCGCTTAAGATATTCCTAACATCGCTTAAGGCATTCCTAACATAAGTAAATAATTTGTCTATAACGGTAACTAATGTTGTCTAAAGGTGTTTTGGAAACAAAAACCGTGCGCACTCATTTAATTATTGCATTTATTTTTGTTAGTTTATTTTCCCGCACTTTATTTTTGTTAGCGTGAGGAATTGATGAGCTATTTAATCAATGACAGTACTGGCTGATAATAGCGAGGATGTCTTTAAAGGTCGCGCGTGTGTTTACAGAGAAAATTGGCTGCACTGTGCTTTTGCCCCATCAGCAGTGCAAAACAGGGAAACAGGCCCGTTTTTATCTCGTAACTGGCGCTGTCGCGTGCGGGTGTGCGATTATTTTCATGGCCAGGCGGGGGCTATTACCTGCCAGGGAACAGTGGGAGATACGGCAACGGTGGGAGATACGGCAACGTCAGTGCGCACCAGAGCTAAGCGGGCGATCTCTGATTATGCAGCCGCCACCAACGTTCGTTTCCCGAAGCAGGCGCTGGTGGTAGTGCGGTGGTGTTCGTTGGTAAGGGCTGTTGCCGCCTGCACCAGTCGCGCCTGGCGCTGCCGCCCGGCCTCGTGCCAATCTGCCTTAGACTGCTAGCCAAGCTACTGCGTCAGCGAAGCGTTGAGAGCCGTCAGCTCGGCTGCGGACAGCGTGTTTAGCGTTGCAGACATGTCCGTCAGAAAAGCGAGAAGATAGGCATAGAGCGCCGTTGCGTTGCACCGTGGCGATGGCAGAACAGGATGCTATCCTGTTCTGCGGCGGTATAGAACAGGCAGCTAGCAATATAGCCAATTTGCTGGTCCACCCGGAGGCGCTGGACAAAGCAGCAGCAGCGCCTCCGGACGGGCAGGCGGAACCACGTGCTGGGAAACCTGGCCGAGCAGAGGCGCCACAGGGTCTGACTCGTTGCAGAGCATCGCTTCCTAGCGCATTGTGTCGATACTGATGCTTTCCGATGTGAGCGGACGCCCATCCGCCACCGGCAAAGGCAAGTTCAGTCATAGCGACAGCATATGCAGCAATACCCGCGCCGGTATTTCCGCCTCCTCATATGTGCCACCGATGCACCTGTCGGCGCCAAAGCCCCTGCTGGATATCATGCGTCGTCAACGATCGCAGGTAGTCAATGGTATGCGCCGCGCAGATGCCAACCGCGCTGTCGCCGCGCTGAGCTGAGCTGAGCAGCAGTGTCTAGCGGGCCCGTTTCAGGCTGTAACGACAGTAGCCCTCCATGATGCGCTCTGCGCCAGATACCGGGCACAGAGCGCACTGCATACTGTAGGCCAGAGGCTCATCCCAGTGTCCTGCCGTCTGCGAGCACAGCAATAGCACGGCGCGCCGCTGAGAGATGACGTAGCCTAACTGCGCGGTCGGGCTGTAGGACAGGCGTTTAGCCGGGAAGGGGGAACAGAGGGCGATATCTGGCGTGATGCGGTCTTTTATGCCGCTGTTGCGTAAGAGTACCCTAACAGCGCGCCAGAGGAAGGGGCGATGGCGTAGCATCGTCGTTATCCGGCTGTAGTGATAACCCATGGCTTCTCACTGCTCGCTCTGGCAGATCGATGGCGATGCTCAGTGCAGGGCGCGCGGGCGTCTAGTTTCATCAGCCAACACGCCTAAAGGCGCCGACGGGCAAGCCTGCGACGATACTGCCGCGTCGCAGGCGGGGTCAACGCCCCAGGCGAACGCAGCCGTTGTATCGGCGATAAGCCTACGAGTGCCGCGCCCGCCAATCCGGCGCCAGTTACCGCAGCGAGCTGGGCGGTAATTCGTGCGGCGCAGCGGCAGCTCGGCAATCTCTCTTTCCATCTCTCTTTCCATACGTTCCACTACCCAATGATAAAGAGAACGCCAGCGACACGACCCTTGATCGGCGTTCTAATGGCATGGATTTCTCATGGCGCCAACGCGGGGTGCGTGGCGCGAACCGTCACAGACATAGCAGTTTCGCGCGCCGTTGCCACAACTGAGGAGCGACCCGCAGCCGCCTTCGGCGTAAAACCGGCGTTGGATACTGCCGGCTCGGGGGAGAGGCTGGCCGCTGGCGCGGCGGAAAAATTACTGGACAAAGCGACAGCGTGCTGACGAAAATTGGCACGAGGATGGTGCCTGTTATAGCCGTTTTCAGGTGGGGCGTAATACCATCGACACCGTGCTGAAACCATCTTGCCGTTCATGGCTTTCGTTTCTGCGCTGATCGGAATCATCAATAGCATCTGGGCCGGGGATTGCATTACCCACGGACTTAAGCCCCTGGCCAACAGCGCGATTGGGCTGGTGACGCTGGCATTAAGGGGAAAACGCCGAGGAATCTCTGGCGGCAAAATACGGTGATTCTGTTCCGAGAAGGTGCACATGAAGGCGCACATTAAGGATATCGAGGCTTATCTACTGGTCAGTATGGCGATGATTCCAGGGGGATCGAACCTTTCCCATTACGGCAGCGGGTCGGACGCGACGCAGAATCTGCGCGGACTGGAGCATATCACGGTCCATTTGGCGGCACCGATCAGGCTGAATTTCCTGGCTCAGTGCATGTCGCAGGTCCCATGCCATCGGATGTTGCAATTGGCAGTGAACTGACTATACAGACATAAATATCATCATACGGGAGATAGTAATGGATAGGTGGCGATAGCAGTAGATAGTGGCAGACTTGGCTCTTTTTCGCCGGATATCGTGTCACAGTAGCCGATCTGCATGGTGAGCATACGCAGTAGAGGTTGCTGAGGAACTGAACGAACAGGGGATAGGAGAAGTTGACCGCGGCTGGCAGGTAGACGTCACGAACGAGCAGAGCATCATCTCTCTGGCGCAGCAGGTGGATAAGGCCTTGTGAGGGGTATATTGCTGGTCTACAGCGCTGGCGTCGCAAAAACCGCGTCGATTGCCAATTCAGGTTGAACGATTTCAATATGTCGTTATAGGCCAATCTGGAGAGGTATCTTCTGTGCGCGTGAATTTTTCCGACTGATGATCCGTGATAAAACCGCCGGTCGTATTATTCAAATCAACTCGAAATCGTGGAAAGTCGGCAGCAAACTTGGCGCTGGATTTGACAGAACATGGCATTACGGTGTTGTTTGGCAATCTACTGAAATCGCTGTGTTCCAATCGTTGCTGCCGCAATACGCCGAAAGGCTGGGTATCCCTGTCGAGCAGGTGGAGCACCATTATATCGATAAAGTGCCGCTAAACAGGGTTGTGACCATCAGGACGTCCTGAATACGCCAGAAATAAACCTCGTACCGGTCAATCCATCAACATTACCGGCGGTCAGGTGGTGCTTTCAGGCGCCCTCCCCAGCGGGCGTCGGGGGAGGGCGTTGCCAAGGAGAGAAAACATGAGTCAGAGCTCGGTATTGATTATGTTTGCTCTGCTCGCCTGATCCGGCCAGATTTTGCTAAGTTGGCGCCAAGTGCGGCGCTTTAATCGGGCGTTGATGCAATTATAGGGGCCGGGATGCGTCGGCGTCAGCCGCTCATTGGGGTGTTTTCGATCGCGGGTGGTGATGGTGCTGGCGTTTGACGGCCAAGGCAAGCGTCCGCGGCTGGTTCGTTTTACGCGGAATGACGGTGTTTGCGCGGCCGTAACCGTTAACGTAACTGATAGGATTGCAGCGTGAACAGCTCAATCCGATTGTGATCTACCTTAAAGAACTGGCGTGTCAAACCGCCCTAGCATTAGCGATTGAACCGAAATCATGATATTTTCATTTTAAAACATTCTTGCTTTCATCGCCGCCGTTGGCGGCGGATCTGGTGGCAAGGGAATACTCCGTTTGGAAAAATATCATGAGAAACCTAGGTATCGTCAGACCGAGATAATCGACTATCTACAACTCCACGGCAAAATCTCCATCTAGGATCTTGCCGGGCATGTCGCCCTCACTGACACCACTATCCGCAAAGATCTGAGCCAGTTGGAAGAGGGAAGTGTGATAATACGCACTCATGGCGTCATTGTGCTCAGTCGTGAAGAGGGCGACCAACCCATCGATCGCAAAACCCATGTCAATACCGCTAAAAGCGGTAGATTGCCCGGCATGCGGCATTGCCGATCAAAGATGGCAAATCGCTGATATTCGGCGCCGGAAGCACGGTGTGGCACATGGTGCCCTGGCTGGCGTAACAATATTACCGTCATGACTAATAGCCTATGTTAGCGAGATGGTTAAGCTGGATAATGATTAGGTGATCCTAATGCCGGGGCACTCTATCGGAAAATTCTACCTCTTTCCACGGCACACTGCCGGAGGCGGCATTTTCCGATTTCAATTTCGATAAATTGTTCATCGGCGCCGACGGCGTTGATTTGACCGCCGGTGTGACCACGTTAAATGAATGCATGTGGTCAGCCAGGGGATGTGCCGGGCCGCACAGCAGCGTATTTTCTGGTGAATTCGTCAAAGCTCGGCAGTAAAAGTTCCAATATCGTCTGCGCACTTAGCGCGGTGAGGATTCTCATTACCGACAACGATATTCCGCCGGCCACGCTCCAGGCATTGCGTGATAGCGGTATCGAGGTCGTCGTGGTGGGTAACGAAGATGAGTGATGAACGATTATTGGCCTTCGCCCGAGAAACGTTGGACATTGAAATCAGTGAGGCGCAGAGGATGCGCGATCGCCTCGATGGTAGTGTTGTTACCGCCTGCCGATTGCTGCTGGCCTGCGAAGGAAAAGTAATTGTCGCCGGCATGGGTAAATCCGGCCACATCGGAAAGAAAATTGCCGCGTCTCTGGCCAGTACCGGTACGCCGGCTTTTTTTGTCCATCCGGCAGAAGCCCTGCATGGGGATTTGGGCATGATCGATGCCCGTGATGTGGTGGTGTTTATTTCCTACTCCGGCCGCACGCGCGAGTTGGACACCCTGTTGCCGCTATTGACGGAAAGCCAGATTCCTGTGATTGTGCTGACAGGCAATCTGACGTCGCCGCTGGCCCAGGGCGCCGCCTGCGTGCTTAACATCAGCGTCGAGCGTGAAGCCTGTCCGATGGGGCTATCGCCGACCTCCAGCGCGGTAAACACCCTGATGATGGGGGATGCGCTGACGATGGCGCTGATGCGCCAGAGAGACTTCGGCTTGGAGCAGTTCGCCCGGTCACACCCTGGTGGCAGCTTAGGTGCGCAATTGTTCAACCGTGTACATCATGTGATGCGCCGTGGCGAGCGTATTCCGCGCATCGCCGTACAGGGCACGGTTATGGACGCGATGTTTGAACTCAGCCGCACCGGGCTCGGTCTGACCGCGGTCTGCGGCCCTGCGGATCGTTTGGTGGGAGTGTTTACCGACGGCGATCTCAGGCGCTGGCTGGTAAAAGGACAGGCGCTCACAGTGCCGATTGCCGACGCGATGACCACCCCCGGGTATCGACTCCCCCTCGACTGGCGTGCCGGTGCGGCGCTTGAAGCCCTGCATCAGCAGCAAATCACTGCGGCACCGGTGGTCGATGCCAAGGGTGACTTAGTGGGGGCCATTAATATGCACGATCTGCATCAGGCGGGTATCGGCTAAGCATTATTGCCGAGCGTGCATAGTGTACGGCGTTGGGCTACTGAGCGGCTCTTGCGCAGATTTGGAGCACCGTGGCGTCGGGAACCATTCAGCAGAGTACGGATGGTGTGTCCGCCGCCGATGGGGTCTGCGCGGGCTGAGGCGCTGTGGCGGCCCTATAGCGTTAGCGTTTCGGTGTGCCCATCATCTGTTGGCCGAAAGCTTGTTCCCACTCTGTTTTGAATTGCGTGACCACGGTATCGACCGTAGGGCTTACAGTAATTGCTCAGCAATGTCGGCCGCTAATGTCATATGGCAACACCCTGCCAGCATACAATCCAGAACCTGCCGCAGCGCTTTGAGGCTGGCGGTCAGCATTTGGCAATCATGGGCATACTGCATGGGCATACTGATTCAACAAGGATTGAAGTTCACGGACACATTGCAAGTCGCTGCCACCTTGGGCATCTATCAGGTTGATATAGGGGCGACAACTCCCGCATCGGCGTACCACCGTTGCGCGATCGCGCGCATACAGCGCAGATGCTTAGGCAGACTATACGACACGCGTTGAGCGGCGGCGCTATCACCGTTGACAATTTTCGTGTGGTCGGCAAGGGCAAGGTACGTGACGCGCGGTACAGAGCCGCATCGTTAAGCAAGCAATGTCATAGCACCTTGGCGCTCGGCCGTCGATCTCCTTCGAGTCAGGTGGACGTTTGTGATCAGGGGTAGTTTACGCCTAACGGAAAACCGTGAGCTGGCGGAGGTTCACACACAAAATTAATAAATAAAAACGAAATATGTTTATTTATTTTTATTAATATTATCATTTGTGATAATAATAGAATGGAACAACCGAGGGAAAGTGGAACAGCGGAACAGTGGAATAGTAGGATTTGGCAATAAGAGAACTAACGAGGACACGACATTTTACAAAGATCTTCAACACAGCGATGGCAACCTGCTGAGAAAAACAGCAGCTTACGGCATTCTGTTGTGTCACCGGACAACCGCTATTTATACAACCTAGCGAAATAGCCGGAACCATCACGCAATATCATTTCGGCAAGGAGGGACATTAAACCGAATTCAGGGCTGGCCTAACGCTGTGGCGGTACAAGACACCTGCAGCACGGCAAAGAAGCTCGGAAACTATACAGATCTCACGCCGTGCATCTGGTCGGCGGATATTAAATGACGCCCAAGGGGCATTTCTATGTTACTGAATAGACTTTCAGCACGATTAGCGGCTATCGTGCAACGCCTTGGCCTTGATCGGCTATTGGGCGGTGGAAAAGCAGCCGCGCGGCATCACCACGGACGACAACGGTAAAGGCTGGCGGTGTCCGGCGAGAAAAGCTCGGTGGTAGGCAGTGAGGATATAGCCGCGGCTACACGCCTTGCTTACAAGCTACACAGTGATGCGCTGCTGCTGTGTATCGAAAAGCCAAAACAACCAAGACTGCTTGAACCCCTCATACAGCGGTCGGCAGTGAGCAGCTATCATTTCCCGGTCGGGATGTTAGGATGGCTATTGGATGGTTCATGAGAAGTGTTTCAACTGATCTGTTTTGTGATTATTGCGGGAAAGGAATTCGACGATACCAGGCTATTGGCGAGCACTTCAAAGGCTTTTCTTACCCGTGCGCTGCCCATGCCGGGTGTATCCACAGATAAAACTGCTGCAAACAAGGCAGGCGGTCGTTTTCCACTAGTAGCGTGCGGTTACGTCACGCTGGGCCTTGACGCCGATCAGATTGGAGGTGGCATATAGGCCTAGTGCTCACCGCCACGCGGCGATAATGTTGGGGTGGTCGGCAAGAATTAGATGGATAGGCTCAGCTGGCAGATGCGCGTAGTGCGCCGAGCAGCTCCACACCGTCGTGGAGGTGTGGAGCAAGTGACCCTTCGAGGGTGGGATCTTGCCGGGTCGAGAGGGTCATATCGATTTCCCCACGGTACGTTCATTTAAAACGAGCTGCGGCCCACAATTCATCTCCAGATTTAAACAGAGCGCCCAGCGGGCAATTTGACTCAATAAATACAGCAACAAGGTTTCCGAAACGTCGAGATGGGATTCAGTACGCTTGGAAAACGGCTGTCCTTAAGAGAACGAAGGCATCGTTGTGTTGCTTTTTACGGTCTTCTTTTTTGATCAAGGGCCATCCTCACCGGATTTTCCATCTGCTGCATCTGCTGGCTGATAGCCCAATGCGTCCGGCCTAATTGCATGTGCCCGGGCAAAGTTGTGCAGATCGGCTACCGCGACAAAGGTTCTCAGAAGTTAGATATCAAGGTTTCTAGTTCTGCCGTAGGCCCGAACGCGGCTCTCCGCCTGCTGACGGTGTAGCCCCATATTACATCTGCATCAGGGATCGCCGGCTCGTTCTGCGAGCATGGGGCTTATGCAGTAAAGCGTGCCGCTCACTGCGCGGCGATTAGGGTGAGGCGTGCGATCCAGAAGTGACGCCTGGATGGGTTAATAGTTAATCATCATTGTCGGGGCCGTACTGGTTCGCCCAGGCGATGAGCATCGTAAAATGTGTCTTTAACGTTTTGCCCAGCGGGGTAATGGCGTACTCCACGGCGACTGCTGAAGACACGATAATGTGGCGGCTGATCAAACCCGTTACGTTACAGCCAGCTCAGTGCTTCTCGAGGATGATGGGCTAGCGGCTACCTTCTTGGTGTATCGCCTGACGTCAATGTCAATCATAAAGCGAAGTGACAGAGTGAACTAATGGCGAGCGTTGGCAGGGAGATAGTATAGTCATTGCGGCGGGAAGATAGTCTGACGAACTTGCTCCGCTACTTGGGCAGCAACTGGCAATGATCGAGGCAGGCGAATTTAATCACGCCAAGGTTAATATCCGGCTAGAAGGGGACGATTACTGCTTCAGTGTTCCGATCTCGACAGCTTTGCCAATCCAGTAAACCAGGAACCGGCAGATAGCTATTCGGTGAAGAAAGAAGAAATGTACAGATGGCTACGAAAGCAATTTAATAATATGAAAATGCCACGGCTGGAACGTATAGTTTCTGGTCAACGCTCCTGTCCTGCAGATGGCTGCCAGGACTCAGTTATATATCTGGTAAGTAACGGATCTACCTCATGGTGACGCACTGTGGCATGACACCGGGACCGTTGATCGGATGGCTTTGCGGAAGGGTTCTTCACGATAGGCGTTCTTCACTTCTAAGTGTTTTCTCTCCTGTTTTCTGCGTTATATTTCCCGGCTGCACAGTAATTTTCAGTCGATGTTCACCACTAAAATGAGGATCAGAAAGCTAATAAATAAATTCTGTTAAACGGCATTAATAAAAACCTGTCTATAATAAAAACCTGTCTATTAATAAAAGCCTGTCTATCATGGGCAGGCCTGAAGCGTTTAAACGTATAAAATATAAGGCTATATCTGGTCATTATAGCTTTCCTACGTATTAGTTACAATTAGCCAGAACGCCTCTGCAGAAGAGCATCACTAGCCGATAGTATCATTATTTTGCGTGTTATGTTATTTTATAAAATTTAAGCTCATATTTCGTATACCGAAAATAACTAGTTATATGTTTTCATGCTGTAGTTTCAGAGAAAGATTTAACAAGAAGTTAATATGAGAATAAGTAAGATAGTTGTATTCTCACTAACGATGGCTTCAACTTCGACTCTGGTATTTCAGGCGAAAGATACGGCGAGTTCAGATTTTTAGGAAATCAGTTGCGTACTATAGAAGATAGCATTATCAGTAACTTTTACAGTCAGTATAGTAGCCAGTTCCAGACGACGACTTTAGGAGCCTGTGCTGCTGTAGCAGCACTTGAATACAACTTCTCTTTCTGTTCAATGCTACGTTAGTCAAAAGCTTTGAGAGAGTTAAATAAGTATATTACTTGTAAGGTTAAAAGATTCTAATGTAATTGGCAAGAGCAATAAATTCCATAAAGTGTGTGAATAAAATGAAAGAACATTTCTCATGGATGTTATTCCCAAGGTGAATTGAGAAGACTATTAAGTCTAGCAAGGAGATCTGTTATTCAGTAGATCTCTTATGAAAGGCGTTGTTAGATTTTACATGTATTAATAAGTATGTACACCTGAACCGCCGACTACAACAACATTAAACCAATGATCCTCAGCCGAAGAAAATCGTAGTCGCTGATAATAAAATTTACGTCACCGATCCGTTGAGAAGTAAAATTATTGCATTAAACGCTACTTCTTTTAAAAAGACCAGTGAAATTAGCGTCAAAGGACATTCCTGTGGCTATCCATTAAATAGGGATTAGTGACACGCACTGACTGCCACATAGGCGAATTTCGCGCGTACTTGGCCTACAACGAAATAGACTCGACGGGTAAGCTACTAAATCAAACGGACGCTATCTGATTCGGTAGGGTCGAGCAGAATAATCCGGTCTGACCAATAATTATCGATAAAATATTGCATTCCCTTACCATTGATCAAGGTCGATGTGCTTCTCTCTGGCAACGTTTTTTCGTATGACAGGACAAAAGTCTCACAAGAGTCGGCTGAGCTGTGAAGTCCGTGGCATAAGGCATTATCACCCACTTTTTACCTTGCAGGTCCACCACGCGAGCGCCGGCAGGTTGTTTGAAGCATCATCAGGATTAGAAATGAATACGACAGCATGATTATCGCAAGAAACAGCAACGCCACGATGCGGAGCATTTACTTTAGTTATATTCCTGCTGACCTTTAGAGCGGCGCTTTCACCAAGGATTTACGCGCTATCTTCCACGTCAAACCACTTGGCAATTTTACCCTGACGTTCAATAACATGACTAGGTTTCTTACCCGTTCCTTCCAGTGGTAATAGTTTTGAATATCAATATTCATGATCTCCGTGATCATGGAAAGCAATGCATGAAGCGATTGTCGATACTACGCCAGTATACCCTGGATAGCGAAATTAAATGCGAGCTTATCTCTATCCAGTGAATAATAACATTCACCATCGGCGACGAACAGACGCCATGCGGTTACATCTTCATCTGCGAAAGCAGGCATCACAGAAAGGCCTAAAGGCAACGTTAAGATGCAGTAGATAGCAAGAATTTCTTCATCATGATGTTCTCCATCATATATATAAAACTGATCGGCGGGTATTTGTGGTGAGTATTACGGTTATTGCTCGTCGCTATTACAATCGCCGTTACGTTATGTCTATCATTTACAGGTATTTAGATGCAGGTATCTTTGCTCTGACAAGGCACCCGCATAAAAGCACGCCAGCTATGTTAAGATCAGCTTCTCTGGCAATTTGTTCAACCAGGATAAAATGTTTTCAGAAAAACAACTAATGCGTTGTTTTCTTTAATTTTCTTAAGTATGCTGGCAACGTCAGTGGCAGAGGCCTCTGATTCGGTATATATCCCTTGAAGGGAAAGGAAGTGTAAGTGTATATTGAATGCATATGGCCTTCGAGGCACTATACTTTTCCTGCAGGATCGTAGCGACAGTCTTAATGATTTTATTTTCAGGTAAGTTTTGCATCATAAGCACGGGTATTAGCCTGATAAAATCACAATCACTTTTTATCTTGTGAAAAAGCTTTTATAATATTGCATTTGCCACTAATTACCAGGTATGTAGATCAAACGATTCAGCATGAAAGACCTCTTTGTGCGGAAGTTTCACTTACCTCGATCAACCGAGAAATAAAACTTTTAAGTTGTAAACCATTTACCAGTATGATATCTGACGTTAGATATAGCGATCGCGTCAGCAGGAGAGAGTGCTTATAAACATGAGCATCGCCATTGTAGCCGACAATAGTATGCAGTTCTATGTGGTACAGGCCGATATTTTGCCATATCGCCAATAACAGAAAAGCTTGCTATGATTAATTTTCGCTTTCTCCGAAAAGTAAAAAATAAAAAGCATAAATGTCGTCAGGATACATAAAGACATGAAGCGGGTTTTATTATTAAATAATTTCCTCGAGTGGTAGTGAAAATTTAACGAATTTTTACCTCAGCGGTTTATCGGCATAAGCAAGTCATCAATAGTCGTGACATCAATGGCATGAAAAGGCTTATCAAGCATGATATGTTTGCCTGTTGAGGGATGATAAAGGGCGTGCATTGAAGCTAATCTCCTGATAATGCACTAAGCTGTCTTTTCAAGTCATGCTAATCCTACTGACACCAATGCGCCAGTAGCACAGAAGCCACTTAACGGAACGAATCCCTGCTATATCTTTAAGTAGTGTTGACCCACCAGAACCGTTAAGGCAAATGATGGCAGTTAAGGGAGCCTTTTGTATCGTCCCAGTAATATTTTGTCGCAGGCAAACCCTTATAACCCAGCGCTATATTTGCAAAACGCAAAGAGTAGTCGTGCATGACATCCATTCTATATAATGTAAAAGTTTAATCGATTTTTTGATAAGGAATGTACATGTACGAAGCCAGGCTTAAGGTAGTGTTAATTGAGCCTTCGCCGGGATGCGGGATGTTAATGAACAGTGCACGATTGCCTGGTGTAAAGGGATACCAGTAATTTCACACCCGCGTGACCAGGTCAAAACGGCGATACTCATTAGTGCCTGGTAGGGTCGCCGCCATTTGGTTATTCTTCATCCCTTCATGCGCTTTTATTAATTGCACTGAAGGAGACATCGGTCGAACACTAGAATATATCACGTAAATTTCGCTAAGAGGGAGGGGGTCTGTACCCTCTTAGCTCCAGTGTATGGGAACTGATTGTTGGTGCGTGGGTTGGCTGCGTCTATCGTGGTTTTGCCCTCTTTGGTATGCTTGCGCGTTGTGGAGGTCGGATCGTAGGGGTCAATCTCCACCACTCAGCCAGTGTCGAAGCCGTGACCGCAGATATCTTGTTTCGTATTCCATCAGTATCAGGTGCAGTGCTTTGTTACGGCTTTTTCGCACATCGGTTTATATACCGGTTATAATCGCCTGGGAACACAACCTACCATGTGAACACCGGCCCACCATCACCGGAAATATCCTCAACTTGCTTCAGAATGGCAAGAGCCGGCGCGAGAACGGAACGATATGCGAAGTGCGCATTTTAGCTCCGTGTCTGGAATAACAGACTCTCGCAATGGCCTCGCGGGTGGGAGGGGTGGAGGAGACTATTCAGATTCTGTTACCAGCGGGCAAAACGCGGTTCACTTGAATGAATGAACACATGCTCCTTCTTGACATAAAATTCCAGTGTCTGCAAGGGAGCGAATTTTTTCAGAAATTTCTTTGCCAGTGCCACCAATTTTGCTGCTCATTGACGAGATAGATAGAGGGATTGATACCGCCCTATCCTAGTTTGTTTCATCTGAATTGGCGGGATGCGTGCTTTGCCATGGCCACTTGATCATCATCTTGTTCGATAAATCATCACTTGAATCGTGATGACGGATTAATACTATTAAAATACCGCAAAACAGGGCATGATAACAATCGTAAAAAGGAGAGATGCCGGAGTGGCTGAACGGGGCGGTCTCGAAAACCGTTAAGGGAGCAATCCCCTCCAGGGTTCGAATCCCTGTCTCTCCGCCACTTTCAGGGGCACAGACAATTCCCTGTGTCAGCACTCCTTCAGCCTTGTTCATCATAAAAACAAGATCGCTGTTTTACGATGAACAAAAGGTCGTATCAGCCAGCAGACCTCAAAGCAGATGTTTACATTTAACCTTCCACTTAACCTTCCACGGCGTCCGCGCTTTTAATGATTGCCAAATGGCATTGCGCGCCGCCTCAGATTTGCAGGTTTGTAGATAACACTGATGTGTGACTGAGCTGCATGGATGCCATACAAAATGACCGGTGGTACTACGGCACATAGCTGACAAAAGGAGTGAGCCTGAAAATGAGAAATTTGTTGGCTACCATCCATACCGAGAGACCCTCCGCTATGTTGCGCGCGGCCATGCAATTGATGATGATAACCGTGTGTCATTTCGGTATCAACTACCCTAGGCAGTGGGTCTTTCCAATATCTGAATCGATTTTAGGTATTGACAGCTAGCGGTCAGCAGCATTAATCCTCAATGATGCTTAGGCCCGAGCTCGCAAATAAGACGATAGATATGGATGTGGCGTAAGAGCGCAACTAATTTGGCTTCGATAAACTCATAATCAAGGGAGTAAGAAAGTAATGTTGGCACTGGTATTCAATGAATTGATGGCGTTTGGGTAATGCTTTGAGATTGATGATGAAAACTTGCATGCCTTCTCAAATATACCGATAAGAAAATGTACGGCTATATTTTGCTTTTAAAATTAAATATAAATATTAAGTTGCTTTTGCTTGTTCCAGTTGTTATTTTTGACGCTCAAGCGTTGGATGATACTAAAAACTTTCACTATGCCGAGAGAATCAAAAAACTATTTATGCGATTTTTCTAATCAAGGCGCCATATTATCTAGATTAAAATTACATATTATTAATTCAATAAAGCGAAGAGCATTTTCTTTTATCCCGCAGGGATAGGAGGTTGATGTGGGTAGTGATGATGCGTTGTATCCGTGGTTGGCACTACCTTTTCCGTTATCTTACGTTCCTTAAATGTCAGATTGTTGGAAAGGGAGTAGCGTCCGTCGATTGTCGGAAGCAAATTGTGCCCCATGCCAGAAGAGGCACGGTTTAGCTCTACACGTTGCGCGGGTAATGTCGAGATTTCCGAATGATAGGTTCACGGTCACTTCGACGGGCATTCGCGCTGTAAGGCATTCCGTTGATGGATTTAAAATGAGCGCCGCGGTCGCTTGTCCGTGGCGCGTAATGTCGGCTGACAATTAAGCACGCATAGGGTGAAAATTATTGAGATTAATATCTATGAAATGATATTCATGGTGAGTAGCTGACGCAGATGCAATAACGCTATTAAGACAATTTGATCACATGAACACTTGCTATAATAAAGAAATTTTCTGATGGCGTTCAGATTATTCTTGTGGATAATGTTTGGCCATCGCCAACGAAGACAATTCTCTTAGAAATAAATCTTTAGGATGGCGGGAAATTTATTGACAAGCGCCACATTACGTTTAATAGTTAACGATGGTGAGTAATACAGGCTAGGCCACTTAATCTTTATAGGAATAGGCCGGCCTTTCCGATAATGTTGAATAATGATTTAAAGTTATTTGCTTCAATTAATTAATAAAAATGATACGATCTCTGTGTCAAATTTAATGGATTTTGTCGCATAAGTATTAATCGTTAAAATAGATAGTCTTCTCTAATTCGTAATGCGGAGGGTGCTTGCAGCGGGCACACAACAATAGACGTATAATATTCGGCATTTTTTAGCAGCTTAACGTATTTGACATCGTAATTATTAGTGACACTGTATCGAGTAAGCATTGCGTCAGGTATAAAACGGTGCAGCCAAATGACGACGACACTAAAACCAGGACAATACCATGAAAATGATAACTTTAGCTAACAATAATGCTCAGAAAATGCCCAGAAAGTGGATGTCGTGCCTGAAATGAATGGTCAGGAATAGATGGATGGGATAAATAGAGCATTGACGACTATTGTCAAAAAATGCGGGAATCAGAATTGAGAGCGAGAATGCAGAAGAGTTAAGTAGACTGCTGCGTCGGGCAGGGGAGTAACAGATATCCCTCCGCTGCAAATTAAGGATATGTTACGATGATGCATAATATATTCGTATAAAAATTACACGATATCTCACCCAACTTCAGCAGCACAGTGCTTTGGCGTCTTGAGGTAAGAATCGATGACACGGGCGTGGGCGGCGGAAAATGTTTAAAATACAACATATTTTCACGCCAGCATATGACGGAATGATATTCTTTTGTTGGCCATTGTTGTCGTGCAGCGGTTGTTGATTAATTTCATTACCGTGCATCAACGTAGCGACTTACCGCTTTAATGCCTATTGTGTTTCTTTAGGTTTTTTGAGCACAATGGAAAAACTGTGTCTGTGCAGACTGCTGTTTTCAGTCGCTTGCCGCCAGCGCACGTCGCCCCAGGAATAACATCAAAGCGCTATCGCCAGATAGAGAAGTATCACCGTTAATCATTTTCTATAAGGAAAAGATAAATGTATATATAATAATTTTACCTTAATTTTATTAGAATTTGCTGCCTGGAAGAATAGTGCACCGCTCGGTGGCAGAAACAGGTAATGTTCGTAAAGGGTTAACAATAAAGCATGATGCGCTGACTATATTGCGCAATGTAATGCGGCTGTTTCGGTAAATCATGTCCAGAGTTATTAAAATAAGGAATCATGTTGCAAAGCAGACATTTATTCGCTTGCTGAGCTTAGCGCGATTTATTAATGCGCCAAACCTGTGACCGTATCCGTTAATCAAGCCGGGGCGACAGCAGACGTATGTGGTACTGATGCAACGTGCCAAATTCAGCAAGGCGGACTCGACGCCCCAGATACCGGAATGGATGGTAAGCGGTTTGAGTGCCTTTAGGGTACTGTGCTTAGATCATGGATGTTAATAATAAATACGTTATTCTATTGTTGTTCAGCGTAAATGGAAACCAGCAAAGTATTTATTTAGCGCTCACGCTTTTTCCTAAGTGAAAAGCTGTTTTTCATTCTCGAATCAACACAATAAACTATTGAATTTAATTATAGTATGTATGGTAAATGATTATCATTTGGATAAAACATTATGATTGCTAGGCTGCCTAGAAAACGCCTGATGCGTATCGCCTCGCTGGTGTCGCTTGGTGTGGCGTTAACGTTGGTATGCATCAAGATTTGGGCATGGCTAGAAACGGGCTCCATTGCATTACTGACCTCGGCGGCGGATGGTTTAGTCGATGTATTGGCGTCAATAGTCACGTTAGTGGGCGTATATTATGCACAGCGGCCTGCAGATCACGGCCATCGTTTCGGCCACGGTAAAGCAGAAGCCATAGCCGTGTTTGTGCAGGCAATGCTATTGGCGGCGGCCGGAGCCGCGCTCGGGATGGAGTCTGTCAGCCGACTCATTACTCCGCGGGCACTTGCCGCGCAGGGACTGGGCATTATTGTGATTGTTGTCAGCACCCTTTGCGCCAGCTTGCTGGTGACCATGCAAACGCTGGTGGTAAAATATACGCAGTCGACGGTAATCTCCGCCGATCGCGCGCATTACATCACCGATATCGCGGTGAATACTGCGGTGTTCTGCGCGCTGGTCATCGAGCATCAGTTTAGCTGGATCAGGGCAGACGCCAGCGGGGCGCTGGCCATTTCCTGTTATATGGTTTGGAATTCTCGCGATATGATCCGTGTCGCAATGCTGCAATTGCTTGACCGCGAGCTTGATGGCGCCGATCGCCGTCGCATTGCCACCGCGGCACTGAGTTGTCCAGGAGTGGAAGGGGTTCATGACCTTCGTACCCGCAACGGCGGAGATCGGGTATTTGTCGAGCTACATTTGGAAGTGGATGGGCGGTTGACCGTCGATACGGGTCACGCTATTTGCGATAGTGCGGAAGCGGCTGTCAGGGCACTATTCAGCGTAGCGGAGGTTTCCGCACATCTTGAGCCGGCCGGAATTACGGACGAACGGCTCGACGATCTTATCAAGTAGCGCCGATAAGCACACCTTGCGGCATCGTTTGGCGCTCGCCAGCGGTAAAAACATCACCGAAAACTGTGGGTGCCGAACGCCACTTTCACTATCATCGGAGCGGAATGACGTATTAAAACTATCATCTAACGGCAGTGCGAAAAATGATAATTATCATCTTTCTCGTTATCGATATCTAGCCTTAGTCGCTAACGTAGAAATGACGCGCATTTTCCCCGATGCGGCTTAATTTATGACAATCAACCACAGAGAATAGCGAATTTGCTGTGCGTCGCCGATTGGGTAAAGCCACGACAAATATCTTGTTGGCCTGTAATGTCCAGAAATAATTCGCCGCTATACCCAAAAAAAAATAGCGATACCGCGAGTTTTGGCTAAAATTATTGTATGCCTGATCAAACAAGGATGATCAGTTATAGAATAGAGATACCCACGGCACTAAGCAGTAAATAGCCTGTAGGGGATGGCGTTAATCCCTTGGGCGCGCAGGCCGATCGCCGTCACGAAAGTGTGTTCAATCAAATTGAAATAAAATAGAACGGTTAGGCATGCGTAATCACTAACTAAAGATAAAAACACCTTGCGTAACCAGTGCTTTTATTACTGCATTAACAGGGTAAATAAGTGCGATATGAGAAAATTACTGGTACTGCTGTTATCAGTCTGCCTGGTGGTGCTGGCGGTGGTGCTTATCGGCCCTGGCGGTTACCATGACGCTCCCGAGCCCGGTCGCGGAGCACACTTTCTCTTTCTGCCTGGCGTCGCGCAAATTGTGTTAATTGTCGGTTTGGCCTATTATGTGCTCAACGGGATCTATTATCAGAAGCCAAACGATTAGTATGGCGGTCAAGTCGCCTCACATACCGCCAACCTATGTGGTGGCTGGTAACAATAGCAATATGACAGTTGTGGATATGAATGGCGAACGTTTTACGTCAACCAAAGCCACTATTATCGGCGAAAATTAATGGCGATTACCTGGGAAGTCCATTGCCAATGGCTTGTGATCTTCTCACCTTCTCGCTAAGGCCTGCCGCGGTAGGCCTTTTCTGCCCGTCTTAATGGTGTCTCAAACATTTTATTACCCGCCTGGCGCCGTCCTGAACATGCATTAACATAATAATTTAGGAATGGCATTAACCCTGCAACTATAAAGCCCGTGCGTAACGGGGTATCTGGGGGATCAGGTGAGGATATATAAAAAGTTTCACTGTGAACGCTGGTTGAAAATTTGTCTATATCTTGGTTTGCAGCCAGCTTGGCTGGGGCGTGACCAGCGCAGTAGTGTTGTTGTTACTGGTTTATTGGCTATTTGATACACCTGTAATTAATTTTGCTGAGCTGCTTATTACTTTCGTTATCTATAGTCCTTGTCCTTGTCAACATACTGCGCAGTTGCATTAAATTGGGTCATGATGAAAAAGAGCTGAGGTCAGGAACGAAATGATCTTGGCAAGCCTCCATGACGGCTCGCCAAGACAAAGGGTGGTTGCCGCAGACAAAACCGATTATTATTCTTTGATGCGATCGAACGTCGGCCGCTCTGTAACGCCAGAGCAGCAGCAACTTGCTGACATGCTAACGCAAGAATTATTTGTCCTCGTTCTGAACACCCTGGTTGAACAGCATGCCCGTCACCGCAGTCAAGTGCGGTAACTGCTCTGGTGCGCCGCGTATAGATTTTATCGCGCAATCTGGATACGGTGGATGTAGATTTGTCGCCGGACATTCATCCTCAGCGGCTGCATTTCGCCGGTGAGGATCTTTGCCTCAATCTGCGTCAGGATATCTAGATGCGGGTAGTGCAACATCCAGAGATCTTGTCTTTTATGCCAGCAGGATATTTGTTTAGCGATGGCACCAGCGTGACCGGCGCGAATAACAAATTTACTTTGGAACACCAGTGTCGCGTTGATGCGCGATATCAGTGAAGCGTTAAGGACAATGTCGATGTTGTATATGAGTTTGGCTATTTATTTATCACGCAAATTATACGATCCACACTATCGGGTCCTGTTCGCTCGAGGCGCGGAAACGTCAACTTACTGTAACATCTCATGTTTATCAGATGATGTTGACCACCATCTTGGGTAATCTTGATGTCCAAACCCACGATCGGATCATTACCATGGTGTATGACATGAAATCGCCAATTCCCAAGTGGGTAAACCGCAGCGACTGGCACCTTTCGGAGGTCATCAGGGGCGCAGATGAGGTAGCACAACGCATGCTCAATTATGCTCATGGTGAACCGCATTCAGCGTTCTGAGGTTCATGGTGTTAATTCCTTTGCTACCCGACGCACGACTTCAGGCTAAAACGCGCGGGCTAAAAGGCTCCTTCATCCGTCTCAAGTCGCCTCGTGCGGGCCACTCCTTGCATGAGGCGTTTATGGGGCCTGGGAGCCCCGTAGCGCATCGCAGCCCTGCCTGTCAATATCACTAACTTGTTATGCACTCAGCTCATAGCTTTTGCACGTTGACTTAAGTAGCTTGTCGACTGTTTGTCTCCGGGTGAGTTTTCAGGCCGATCAGCGGCGTTAGGTGGCAATATTGCTATCTAACGATTCTCAACCTGGCAAGATAACACGATTTTGCCTTGTTTTAACTGCTATCGGGGAACTGAGCTGCAGCCCGTTATCTCTGGCATGGCGGATATTGTCCCCACCGCGCTACGTATTGGCGTGAAAATCAGTCGGCGCATGGGCATTCACAGGGGCCACTGGTCAACCTCTGGGGGTTTGGTACAGGAAAACAACTCTCGATGACCCTGACGCTCGGCAAATCGAAAACGTGCGTGCGTTGGTTTAAAACATTTACAGCTTATCGAAACCGACAAGGAAAAATCACTGCCAGACCTGTACGTCGATCTTTCCACCGTGGGCGAGGGGTATGCGACCGATCATCTGATCACCTTGCTAAAGCAGCGTGGTATTTCGCCCAGCTAATAGCCCCCGCGGCGGCTATACAGCATCCCACCGACGAAGCCGTGATGACGGAAGCCATCATGAATTTGCAGAGACACGGCACAACACCTCTAGCAGCCATCGTAACTGTTATATAAGCTTAACAGCAAGCGTATCAGTCACATTATTGATCCCGTGACCGGCATGCGAACAGATCACAAACTGGTATCGATGACGATTATCGCCATAACGACGCTGGAGGCGGATAGTTGGGAGCCGGATTAATGGTGCTTTGTACGGAAAAGCTAAACAGCTGACGTTGCGCGAAGAATATGCGCAAATTGCCTTTCTTCCCACTGCAATTTGATGATCCCCTTACTGACCTGTGCCGCCGGTATGCGCCATGAGATGGCCGGGATCGTGAACACTTTCCACCGCTAGTAATATTCAATGAAAAACATGCATGAACAGATGGACGCTGGCGTTAGAGCTGATGATGTTTTCGCTCACAGGAGATCTCGCACTACGAGAGACTATCCATAATGGTTGAGATGGAGCGATGCATCCGACGATGCGTAAGCTGGCTGAAATGTCATCGGCGCGCAGAAGGCGGAAATTGCGACCATGCAACAGTGGTTAGTGGTGCACGTTCAGAAAAAATAGCTCTTGAAGGCATGCGGGCTGTTGACGCCAACTTGGCGGCCCTGCTTAGCCATGGCGGGCTGAACTCGGCTTTTCAATCCAGGCTGATATGAGTAGAGGCAAGATAGAAGTGCCAAAAAGAAACAAGAGAAGACACTGAAGAAAAGAGTAAGAAGGAGCTCGATATTTGAACAGTTTGTTCACTGCGGTCAACCTGGCGCAAAGCCGGGTTTTTATTGCCGGTAGTTCGTCCACGCGAGGTGCGTTAGACGATTACGAAGGGTGTAATGTAAAATTTAATCAGCGGGCGGCTGGATGGCCACAGCGCCAAATGGCTAATGGTTTAGTATTCTGATAGCCTAACGACTAATAATTCATGCCTTCTAGGCTCTTTTGCCATCACAACCGTCAGTTCGATGAGGCCTCGCTCCCAGAATTGAATACGCCGACGACCCTTCCAGGCCTACCGGTCATCATGTGTTTATCGCCTTGCCGGCTATTCTTCTCTCCCTACACATACCCAAGAATACCGCCGCCTGTTCCGTTTTCGCATGCCCTTAACCTCTAACCTCTGCCGCCATTCTTTCCCGCTGCTTCAGTCCCATCCTGATACTACCCCTCCGACCGTCGGTATCTGCATTATTACGTAGCGTACCCATACCCGGCTGTTTGTGCGCCGCCTGCTGGTCGGTTCGCTAAAGCGTGCGCGGTTTTCGCCTGTGCCATGTCGCATGCCGATTACTAAACTTTTCCTTGGCAAGACATTCTCGGTCACGAAATGGGTCTTCGAGGGGTATCGCAACATTATGGCGGTTAGAAGATGGGTAATATATTAATCCATTATTATTCATTTAAATAAAGTTCGTCACCGAGGCGTGATATCAAAAAGTTCGCCATTGACGGGCCAAAAGATCTCAGGTTACACTAGGAAGATTTTCTGAATTATGCCATTCACCATTTTATTTTAATTATTAAGAGAATAAAAACATTTGGCTCGCCGGGTGAGGCTGAGCTAATGCGTGGAATTGTGAGGAGGAGATATGTGCAGTCGCGGTGTGAGCTGCAAGGGTAGGGCGGGCTTGTTGCAGCAGGTCCTGTGGCGTGACGTCAAAATATTTTCAAAATAGTGTGGTGAATTATTACGATTGAGGTACGGTTTCTGACAATTTACGTCGCGGATATAGCAACAGTCCATGACCATGACGGTAGCAGCCCACACAAACTCTGCATATGCCAGATGGAGTAGCTGGAGAGGGCGGCGATTGCCGGTAAAGTGATATTGCGATCCAGATGATCCTCAACCAGTCTGCAAGGGTGGCCACCAGAGGTTCATCAGGTTTCAATTCTAGTAAGTCTAATCCTTGATTGGACTGCCTGATGGGACGTCAGAGAAACGCTGCAGCGCACCCGGTGGCTGCAAGGCCCTTGCGGCCACCGGGTGCGGAGTTAACAAAACGGCCGGGGATCCCCGGCCGACGTCACGGCGCTGAGTATTAGATATTCCCTTTATTGTCTTCTTCGACTGCATCATAAATACGCTGCATGATATTTGGAAAGGCAGACTGTACGCGGCTCCAGCTTGGAATGAAAGGTTTATCGTTCGGACGTTCGATAAACGCCTGGCCAGCATCGAGTATGTGCTGCATGAATAATTCCACCGCGGCTTCTTCGCTGTGCTGATCAAAACTCAAGCCGTTCATGATAGCATCATGTTGATAAAAATCTATAATATCCAATGCGTTACGATAATATGTAGCTTTTAGAACGCGAAAAGAATCGCTGGTGAGGTTCACGCCCATCGTTGCCAGTTTACGATAAAGTGATTGGATAATATCGTTACTCATCCGTTTCAGACCGCCCGAACCATCCTCTTCTGCAAGTGGTTGATGTTTATGATCGTAATTATCGGCAATTTCAACCTGACAAATGTGATTGGGTGAGTAGTTGCGGTAGATTTCCGACAACAGGCCGATCTCCAGCCCCCAATCACCAGGGATCTTCATATCATGCATGACCCGGGTACGCATCGCGAATTCGCCGGACAACGGGTAACGAAAACTGTTTAGGTAATCCAAATATTCAGATTGTCCATACACGTTCTCCAGCGAACGCAAAAGCGGCCCCACCAATAGGCGCACCACGCGGCCGTTCATCTTGCCATTGGCAACACGTGCGTAAAACCCTTTACAGAATTCATAGCTGAAACGTGGATGCACCACCGGATAGAGTAAGCGCGCCAGCATGCCGCGGTCATAGGTGACGATATCACAGTCGTGCAGAGCAACCGCCAAGGTGCGATCCGAGGCCAGGGTGTAGCCGGTACAAAACCAGACATTGCGCCCCTTACCCGCTTCGGTGGGGGATAAACCCTCTTTTTCCAATTCGGCATCAATGGCTTTCAATCGCGGCCCATCATGCCATAAAATACGATGGTGCTGCGGCAAGCGAGAAAAAAAATCTCGGGCGTGAAGAAACTGCTCGCGGTTGGCGCGATCCAGACCGATGACGATTTCTTCCAGGTAAGGGACACGCGCTAATTCGTCTATGATACGGGTGAGTGCCGGCCCCTCGAGTTCGGAAAATAGCGAAGGAAGGATAACCCCCATTTTTCGTTTGCGGGAGAAGCCCATGAGCTCGGCCTCCAATTCTTTCACTTTTCGATCGGACAGGTTATGGAAATTGGCAATAATTCCATTTTGATGAAAATCGCTCATAAAACAACCTCCAATGGCTATATTTTATTGAATTGTTGTGGGTATGACCTCAATTACGCCTCGGTAATGAAATGGTTCAAACCTTCCACCCAACCTTCCGGTCCGTAGGCATGAGTGCGATAAATGGACCGATGCGCCGAGGGCAGTACCACCGGCGTTTTACTGTACCCGCGGATAATCACGGCATAATTTACTGCGTTGAGCATGGATTGATCGTTTAGACCGTCTCCCAGACCGAGGGCTTGCCAGCGCTGGCCGTCGTGCTGGCGGTACTGTTCAAGAAGCCAGTGTACCGCGGCGCCTTTACCGCTGCCTCGCGACATGACGTGGTAAAATCTGCCGCCCTCGGTGATGGCCAAATCCTCCGCCGCCAGTTCGGCGGCAAAAGCGGCAAGTCTGTCGTCGGTGTCGCGCCAAATAAACGCCTCTGAGGCTTGGCGAGCTTTGGCCAGCTGTGCCTCTCTCACGCCAAGATCGGTCCATTCCGCGACTTCATTGGCGGTCACATCGCCAAAGCCAAAAAACTTGTAGCCTTGCACCTCGCGCAGGCGCGTCATGATGGCACGCAGGGCGGTGTAATCCTTACCTGTAAAGCCGAGGGCCGATACCTGTGCGTTTGGCCATCGCGCGTCAAGCTGTAAAGCGCCGCCGTTTTCAGCAATAAACGGTTCCCCCAGCAAACCCAGTTGCATTTGCAATGTGACGATTTCAGCCGTGGTTTTACTCGAACAGATGACAATTGGTATGTCGTTGGCTTTCAATTTCACAAGCCAGGGCGCGGCAGGCTGCCAGCTATAGGTATGGTGATCTAGCAAAGAACCATCTAAATCGGTTATCACTAATAGGGGGTCGGTCAAGCTCGGCATATTGTTCTCCGCCTCTTCTACATCATGGCGTCCACCTGGCCGCCTCTCCAGCAATCAGTATATACGATGGCTTATTGATCGAAATAATAGTTATTTGGATGGTTGTTGAGTGGACAAATGTTAATCTGAAACTGAAAGCCTGTTTGTGGGTTATAGGAATGCTCCTAATTTATAGCGGAGTGGATTCCATGTGCTTGCTATTGTAGCGCGGATGATTTTGGCGGCACCGGCAATCACTACTGCTTCTAGCAGCACGGTGCTGCGCCGGCGGAACACACTACACCGCCCCGTCAGTACGCATTAACAAAAAATACACGAGATGACGGTTTTCGTTAAACGCACGATGTGGTAAATTACTCGATTATTGTGAGTCTTGATTTTGCCTTTAATATTACCTTTGTTGGACGAAACCATTTTGGCTTTGCTCTGCATATTTCAAGAAATCTGTATCGTATCTTGTCCCGATATTCATATACGCAACATATTAGATTCGGTTTGACTCAGATGTACGGAATTGATATTCAGACCAGTTAGATGGGTATGCCCGATCATGCGATTTTTGCAGTATCACACAATGAGGGAATTGAGCGTGGCTAGCTTGATAGATTTCTACAATAATAAGATTTGTGCGAATAAACAGATAATCTCCAAAATGGATATTCGTCATCTCAATAAAATGAAAAAACGTTTCTGGATGAGCTATAATAATGCGTTTAATTCTCTACATCAAATTCATGAATAAAGCACTCATCGTTGATGAACACCATTGCCGACTTAAACTTATCGTATTTGGCCTGAAGTTGCGCAATGTTATTTACCGTATTGATATTTCGACGTTTACCCCTGTTTCTGTTAAAAGTCCATCAGCTCTAGTTAGGTATAACTGCATGAGTCAATAATAATTATTGCCATAGCGTACTCTTACTTGAATTTATTTATCTGTTTTACGATGAAACTGTGATCTTAATCAATTATATTTCTTTCGGACCATTCTCAATGTACACCATCAATCACTGTTTCTTAACAAATCGATCGGCAAACTCCGGAGCACCAATCACGCGCAGAGCCGTCCCAAATTCCCTGCTGGCGCGGGGAGGCAGCACCTCTTCATCGTATAATAATCTAACTATAAATAAGAAAAATTCATTAATTAAGCTAATAATTTTTAGCCGCGCTGTAAGCATAGAAATATGCTAAAATTTTTAATGACTATTTTATGGCGTTAAACGTAATACGGCGAGAGTATAAACGTAATACGGTGAGAGTATAGATGCCGCTCACTAAAGAGATTTGTAAATACTCAACCGGACACGGCAGTTTTTGGCTGAAGTTAATTGACCTGAACCGATCCAACACCTGCGGGCCGGGTGGAAAGGACGTAAGGCGAAGAGCATAAGGCGTTGGCGGTAAGTCCTCCTTGCCGCGCCGTCATCGGCGTTAGCGGGCTTTAATGACCA
The DNA here is from genome assembly GCF_036327475.1 of Sodalis sp. (in: enterobacteria). Lineage (NCBI taxonomy): Bacteria > Pseudomonadati > Pseudomonadota > Gammaproteobacteria > Enterobacterales > Bruguierivoracaceae > Sodalis > Sodalis sp. (in: enterobacteria). The sequence goes on from NZ_CP132913.1 coordinate 336,988, forward strand.
CGCCTAGGTCGATGCTTCGACCATTACTTTGCCGTGCGTTTTTATGTTAGAGGTGGAAGAGCGACCTTGGCTAGGTTATGACAGAGTTGTTTTCATGACTATACTTATTTTGCTGTCACCGCGACTCAGGCGGAAAACCACCGTACAAAGAAAGCTAGGTGCTGGTAAAAGCACATACCAAGGAGCATGACGAAGACCTGAATTCACTCCATAAGCGGCATTCATGCAAGAACCTCCGTTTGTCGGACGGATACCATTATTTTATCGGCGACAACCTGACAGATGAATCCACTTTCAAACAGGTTAACGCTTGCACCGATTGATCTGACATTATCAAAATAATAAAAGGAAAGCACAGTGGCCTGGCCGTCGGCATAATGGATTAACTGAAAGATCAAAGTGAATTGTGGTTTGGCTGGAATGGAAAAATAAAAGCAAAACGAATACGATCAATATTACCTCAATACCATTATCTGGTTAGCCTTTCATTACCGTTTCGATTTGGTGCAATATCAGCATGAAGATTGTAATGGCTATTGTCGCGTCAATGAAATGCTGATGAGACGTCTTAAGCCGCTGATGAACGAAGACGATATTCTTTGGATATATGATAATCCTTTATTGCCGTTCGACGCCACCTGCCGTAAGTTTGGCATGAAAAACCGTATCGGTTTCTTTCTGCATATTTCCACCTCGAAAATCTTCAATGCCTTACCGCTCGGCAAGGAGCCGTTAGAGAAGTTATGCGAGCATGATTTATTGGGCTTTCAGGCGGAAAGCGATCGCCAGGCGTTCATTGAGAACCCGACATTGGTCACCACCGTGGAAGATTGGACGATGATCGTATCAAGGCTCACAACAAGCCGGTGACGACCTGGGTCTCTCCCATTGGCGTCGAGCCGGAAAGTATTCGAGAACCGGTGGAAGGGCCATTACCGCCAAGGCTTGCCCATTTGCGCGATAAGATAAACGGTCAGTTGATTATTAGTGTAGACCGGCTGGATTATTCTAAAGGGTTACCGGAGTGCTTTCAGGCCCATGAGACGCTACCGTGGAATTATCCACAGCATTGTAGCAATATTCCTGACTTCCAGATTGCGCCGACATTGCGGGGCGATGTGCAGGCGCATCAGGATATCCGGCATGAACTTGAGATCGAAGCCAGCCGTATCAATGGCCACTTTTCCACATTGGAATGGACGCCGCTGTTTTATCTCAATCAGCATTATAACGCGGTCTGTTGATGAAAATTTTCCGCCGCCGTGAGGTAGAAGCTGGTAATGCCGCTGTGCGACGGAATGAATTTGGTTGCCAAGGAGTATATCGCTTCACAAAATCCTGAGGATCCAGGTGTGCTGATTTTCTCCCATTTTGCCGGCGCGACCAACGAGCTTACCTCAGCGCTGTTGGTTAATCCCCACGATCGCGACGGCGTCGCAGCCGCGTTGGATAAAGCCCTCAGCATGCCACTTGGCGAGCGCAAGAGCGCTTTCAAGAAATGATTGTGGTAATCAAAAGAACGACGTTGTGCATTGTCGGCAGCCTTTCTTGACCGATTTTAAAAAACTCTTCCAAAACTGAACAGCTTGGGCAGGCCGTCTATGGCGTGACACGATAACCCGTATCGTCATCTTACGCAAGACTTGGGGCCGCGAGACGCAGAGCCTGCTTTCGTAAAGTAATGGCGAAGGGCCGAATGGCCTGTACTCTGCTTACTTCAGTGCCACCTGCGGTGATCATACTTCCTCTCACGCCCATTGTGGTTACCCACATACTTTTCCCGTTCAGCCTGTCAAATGTATCCATTGGCTTGGTCCATGCGGAAAGTGACAAACTGCAAGGCGCCACTATGGGAAGAATAAGGCAGTGATCAAAGCTCGTTCGTGAAGCAAAATGCGTCATTCGTCGCGAATCACGCAACCACCAAATGTGTGAAATGACTCAGTCACTTCTCTTGTGCAAGCGAGCGGGATTGAATCAATCGGCACGGCACGCGCGACAGCCGCGATACATTGGCGACAGAAGCGAGTAACAAGGCTCATTGAAACTAAACAGTTAATCTTCACCACCGGTGAAATCGGGTGCAGTAAAATTTTCCTAAAGAGGTTGAGCGGATAATTGTTACCCGACCCATGTTGCAGGCAGAGGAGAATCTTGGATTTCTTCCCGGTCCCGGTGATATCGCCAAGAAATTTGCCCGCATTTCCGTCCGGCCTATAACATTTTTGCTGAAATCGACAAGGTGGAAATCGCGCCCTTTGCATACATGCGCGGGCGAACGTTTATGGTCATTTGGACGAAGTGCAGGAGGTGACGGTCAATAAAATGCAGATGTTCCTGACCATGTTGGGTGAGAATGCCTTAGTTATCATTAACGGGGATGTGACGCAATGCGTTTTTCCGTGCGGGATAAACAAAGCGAAAAGCCGGGGTTTGCAGGCGGGCTTTCTTATTGTCATGCTGGCGGTGAGGGAGGGATTCGAACCCTCGATACACTTTCACGTATACACACTTTCCAGGCGTGCTCCTTCAGCCACTCGGACACCTCACCACCCGTTAACTGCCGAGTAGACATTACTGTATTGATTCGTCTGTTGATGGTCAAGTGTAATTTTGGTTACAAATACTGATTGCTCACGGCGTGAGCGTTTATTCGATTTATCATTGATAGCTATTGCCCCACGCGAAATGGCTGCGCAATCCCGTTGGCAAATTGCCGGCCATTACGCCATAAGGATGGCATCATAATCTAGTAAACGGGCAAGAGGCATCACTACCTGCCTTAGCAGGGCGGGATAGCAATAACATTGAAGCGCCTCAAACTACATGCTTGTTAAAAGAGGAAACCACACTGGCAGGATTGCAGTGCTTAACCCGCTGTTGAGCTGGCCTGTTCTGTTAATCAATGAAAACTGCCTCACTTATGCTGTATTTCCTCTGGATAGATACGGCCAGCCCTCCGCCGGAGATAAAGATCAATGCACCGAAGTAGATTTTGTGTTGGCCTCATGAAAGTCGACGCGCAAATATGAGAAATCTTTAGCTATGCGCTTGGCAAGCGAGGTCATGAGGAAAATATGTTTTGGCTTTGCCATCGGCATCGGGCTCCGGGCTATCTTGTAATCCCATATGAGGAATTTTATATCGTTAGGTATATACCTGTCAATCAGCAGTGCTTCCTCCATCAACAACAGGCAGAGCTTAATGTTTGTATATAGTGCTTTTCGCGCGACATTTTATAAAAACTGCTCTTGGTCTAAACCGGGTAGTGGCGCTGAGTTCGTCAAAGGCGATCGCCGATTTATCATACACCACCTGGTTGAAGCCTGAACCATTAGCGGTCTTAGCGATTGGATTTAGTGTATTGTTTAACCTCAGAAAATTAACAAAGGTATACTCTTAAAAATATCCGGCCGGTGATGAGGCCTTTTCTGAAGAAGGTGTTGAGTATAAAAGGGATGAAAATTCTGAAAGCAACATGGCAAACGCTGCTCCTTCTATTCCATAATTCCATACAGAGAGATGAGATAACTATTAAGCGCAATATTAAGCGCGATGATAAGCGGAATCTTTATCGCAAATCCGGCATTCATGACGATCACTCGGTACGCCACGGTACCCATTATGCTAAAACAGGTAGTGACCGCGCATATCCAGTTTGTTTTCACACGATGATTGAGCAATTTTTGTGAATAGCTAAACAGGAATCGGAGAATATGGCACAAACTACTAGCCACGATATAGACAACAGCAAACTAAACCAGACTCAGCTTAAGGTAAACAAAAGCCAGGTTCAGGATAATAAGAGCTATAAAGTACAATTGTTAATAATTAAATTGATTTTTGACCGCAACCTAGCATCAAAATTGGATTTGTAAATATCATGAATGCTGAAAGGTGCTCAATAGAAACAGGAGCATAATCACGACCTCAGTATATTCCATGTTATAATCGACATATCATCAGCGCCGCGCCAAAAAACATAAACATCTTAAACTTGAGCTTCACTTAAGTAGACATAAGCCACATGAAATAATTTATGATGAGTATAAGTAAACCGTAGCGCTCGATTGTCAGCTGCGACGCTTATACCAGACTCCAGTGACGAATATTTCACGCTGAAACTATATCTTATTATTAGGCTCGACAACTGAAATCAGATGAAATCTATTTTAGATAAAGTTATTTGATCAGATCATTGCATCTCATCCTGAGATCTGATTTCATATAAAATTCGCTGTAGCGGGTTTTATGGCTTGTGGCGTTATCGTGCCGCTCTTGGGATAAAATAGGCATCTTCCAAGCCGCCCGTGGCGCTTATGCATCGGTTGGCGTGAAGTAATACAGGGTTGTCTTTAGCGAACAGGTGCAAGATAACATGCTATAGTCGTTCTGTATTGTCCATCTTGTCTGGCAGCAAGCGGGGTGTTCCCGTTAAATAAAAAAATCAGGGTCGTAGTCAATAAAACACAGAGTGTCAGACATAAAAAACTATTTTGCGTTTCTGATAATAGCGCCGTTGTGCCAGAGAAAACAGGTACCGCCAGATCCTCATTCCCTGCAAGCTTTGATCGGAATAAGCATCAGACAAAGGTCAGCGGGATGACATGCGCGGGTAACGCCTATACGGGCTAGGCATGAAGAGTTCATCAATGACCCTGGAAGCCTGCCGTGGGGCCGCCGGCGCTGTTGACGCCGTATCAACTGACAGCGGTTGCGGCCGATCGTCACAGCGACAACATTGCTTGATCAAATACTTTTCACCGATGGTAGCGTCAATATAGTTTCTGACTTTGTGTTTATCCGCCCAGAAAAGGACATGCTAAGCTTAGAAAATAAGTGAAATTGATGGTCTTGTTATGCTATGCTGGGTTCATTGGTGATATTAATGAACGGTGGTAGTGATGCGTTTGGAAAGGCTTTTGATTGTCAGTAATTTCATATAGTTATATAAGCATTATCCTAAATGGCGCGATATATAAAATATTTAACGTCTGATGCAAACCCGGTTTTTTACAACCACCCCAGGTGGTGAAAACGGGAAAAAGTCGGCTATTTTCCTGCAAAACGCTGTAATTTAGGATTTTCACCATAAAAGTCGCTACGCTTTATTTGTTAAACTAGAATAGGAGTATTAATTAACCTTTTTAGTTATTCGTTTAACCTCATTTGCTGTCTTCATTTCCCAAATGTCTTGTCTTGCCTCATAAGAGGTGGATACACGGCGTTTGAGACAGTCGCAAGACAGATGAGGGAGGAAGAGATGAATGATTTTGCTGGTGTGCCTGACGCTCTTGGCGTATTATTTACCGTGAAGGATGGGGTACTCTCACTTTTGCTTGCGCTTGTCGCGCAGAATAAGCTCGCCGAGCATTATTGGCCGCTGAAACAAGACGTGCTGCTTACGTACAACAAGAATATGTGCCCGATTCTATCGGGGCGCTGGCAATTCTCTGTCGTGAAGCACTACCTGTGTTACGTAACGAGCTGGGTTACGACGTAGAGCAGGAAGAAGTAACACGCCTGAGAAGGGTACGTCAGGGTAATCGCTTGCGCCATATTCTACCCATTGGCGTACTCCTTCATGAGTTAATTGGCGCGGCGGCTCTAAGAAGCTTCCGCTATTTCTCACCCGTGCTTACCGTTAGTTCTGCAATAAGGAAATTACCCCCTCTGGCGATATGCAAGCGCTCACGCCTTGACGGTGTGTCGCGCCTACGCCGTTAGTGAGCATGGGTCAATGACCCATGCTTTGCTGGTGTTTTCTCCCTTGCCAGATTCCCCACACTGCAGCGACTTTACTGGAGGAGCGCGCGCCATGTTGACCAACTACCCGTTGTATCTCAGCTGTTTGTGCTCTCCATGAAGTTACGCCAGAACCAGAGCCCATGCGGGCGTCACGCGTGGCAGGTTTGCCGCGGCGTGGGTGTAAACGGGTAAAAAGAATCACCGGTTCACTCGACTTGACATCAATCTCTTTCGCCAGTTTTTTGCTAACGCCTCGCTTTTGCTGCGATTGGTGTCCAGATGGTAAGCCGGCTTGGAACCGAATCAGCTCCTTAACGATTGCTGAAGATAAGGTTCCAGCGTGCGCAGCGTACCGGCCAGTTTTTCCTGGTTGACCTGATCATTGATCAGTTGCACATCTTTAAGATAAATGGCACCCTGCTTGGGGTCGTAGTAGGGCTGGCACTTTCAGCGCCAGCCTGTTGAACTCAGCAGGGAAACGACATTAATGATATTAGCCGAGATGCCGATGGATTTACGGAAATCATTGTATTGCTGCAGATAATCATTCACTTTTGTTCGCTGAAGCTGTAATACGTAAACCGATCACAGCCGCTCAGCAGTAGATCCCAAACATCATCGCCAACGTGAAGCGTTTACCTCATCTCATCCCCTCCTCATAGATCGTTCATCCCTTACAAGAGAGGGTTAACGAGCACAGTCAGTGGAAACAGGCGAATATCGTCTTCGGATCTTCTCCGTTGCAGACATTGGACTGCTTAATCAGCGGAACCAGATCGCGCAGCTGTTAGCTGATGTTTCTGGCCTACTCGGTGGAGTAAGATGCCGCGCGGTTTCGCTGATGTCCTTTAGCTATTTGTCGATGCTGATCGGCACTATTTTCTGCTCCATTGGGTGGTTTCATCGTCATTCCAAAAGGGGCAGTGCTCATGCAAGGGGGAGTCTGGCGAGCACACCGTCAGGAGCTTTCATCGTGACCGTTGAGCATCGCGAGCCAAATGGGGCGCTGCTGAAATTGATAGTACAACCACAGCAAGGTAATAAAACCTATCAGCCCCAACATGAACCAGAAAATCTACGGAATCTCCAGCAGGTTGCCGACATCATATGGCCAGACGCCACCATAATCGATGGCATCGCCCAGCGCCAGGCTCACAGGCGACTAAATCCCATAAGCTACCGCAGGCGCGGTTGTCCGCCAGCGATGTGCCAAACGTCGCGCGGGTTCGGCAATGATAGAACCGATGTAAAAGTCCAATTAACATGAACGGGGCGCGCAAATCCTGGATCAGGCCGATAGGGAATAAGCTCAGCTAGTCAGGTTTTCAACCTGAAGCGCTTTTCGCGGATTATAGTAGTCGGTTAAGGTCAACACGCAGGTCGCTAAGGTCAACACGCAGGTCGCTAAGGGCTGATCGTGCAGCACTAGGCGCATGCCTTCTAGCATCGGCGCGTGTACGGTGGAAATGCGGTACCCTGGCAACAGGCAGGCGTTAAAGATGGCTACGAATACAAACAGTACTGCGCCGGCCAGGCACACCAATTTAAAATCATAGCGCAGCAGCCAATTGCCGAGCAGCATGCCGATGACGGCGCAAACGCTGTCTTGCATCATTAACAGCGAATAGAAACCCTCTCACTCCCAAGGGAGCACACAGAAGAGTCAAAGCAGCCAGGGCTCGTTGGAAATGCTCAGGAAATGCTCATTCATACGAAATACGAACACTAGGGCGCGCATCAGCATACAGACGATAATTATCGGCTTCGCTCCAGTCTTTTGGCAAAGGCGCCACCAAAAACGCGGCATGAGGCTAAGGTGAAACATGCGAGCGGGTAATGGTACCGCTGCGTTGACAACTACGTCGGTTCAGGTAGCCAAAACGAGAGTGCGGAGGAAAGATGTCCAGCTATCACTCAGTATCACAAAAGGCGCGGCTGGTTACCGATCGGCTTGTGATACGTCTGCCAATGAACGGGACGATTACCGTTTGGCGTAGTTATACAGCTAATTGGGATTATTCAAACCCTGGGGAGCCGCTATGCGACGAGAGTCATTGTTATCCCTCAGGTTAGTAAATGCGCCTGGGAATGATCAACGAAATGCATCGACGGGCCAACGCCTATTATTTTGCGCCAGATCCCGCTGGAAACGGAAATTCGCGGAGTCTTCTCGGCTATTCGCTTGGAGAAATGTGGCAAGGGAAGGGCTGATGTTTGAAGCGCTACAATAATGGCAAATTGCATGCCTCACAATCATCGCTCTACTGACGCGGCTTGGATTTATTCGCGAAGATTATGCGAAAGGGTATTTATTGATCGATGGCCAGTGGCGAGACCATATTCTGATGGCATTGACCTACAGTGAATGGGACTCCCGGTCGCTAGTGTTTTTTGGTGAACAGTATGATATTACGAATTGGCATTATTTTCCCCGTCTTGCGCGCATAGATGAACTCGCGCGGCAGTGCGACGCCATGTTTATCCATAGCAGTACCGAAAGTCATTTCGCGGTGGTGGGTGTTTGCTCAAGCGCGGTTAGCAGTGTATGTGGATAGGCCGCTGGCGACCGCCATGGATAGTCGGAGCGCTGCGCGCTGGCCGCCCGGCTCTCAAACAGGACATGCAGCACGTTGCTTTGTTGCATATGGATAAGCATCGTAGCGACAGCGTCGGGCCGCAGGACGTGCATTTTATGCTTTTAGATGATTATCTGCACGTCGTGGACACTGCCTTATGGTTGAACTTGTTGTACGTCGAGCGCTCGTTTCTCTACGGCGAGGGTCTGCTTACCACCGCTACGCACCGCCAGGCGGCAGTCAGCAGGAAACCGTCACCGCCGTGACCCGCAGCGTGCTCTATCGGGTAGAGGAGATAAGCCGTTATCAATGGACATGTGCGGGAACGCCAGGGGAAATGCTGCCCCGCCTGGCAGACGGTATTAATACAGAGTGGGTTCCTCGGCGCGATAGAGCACTTTGTTGACTGCGCGGCGAACTAGACCCGATATGCTTCGATGGCGAGGAAAGCATCAGTGCGCAGCACTGGATTGAGCGACTGCTCGCGGAGCGTGAAGTTTGATATTCGTACGCCACAACGCTCGCAGTATGCAGTATATGGCCGGACTGTTCTCCGACGAGCGGCATCACCGGCCGTTATCGCAACGCCGCTACGGAGGGTAGTGATTTTCTCCGAGCACAGGGTAGACTAAGCACACCTTAACGGCTCAAGATTTACCGGGAGGCGCGCCAAACTTAGGCTGATGGCGTCCGGGCGGAATAAAAAACACTACCATGAATTTATTGAAATCGCTGACAGAGGTCAGCGCTATCACACTTCTCTCCCGCGTACTGGGGTTCATTCGCGATGCTATCGTGGCGCGGGTGTTTGGCGCCGCTATGGCGAGCGACGCCTTTTTTGTCGCCTTCAAAATTCCTAATCTGCTGCGGCGTATTTTCGCCGAAGGTGCTTTCTCCCAGGTGTTTGTGCCCATTTTGGCGGAATATAAGAGCCAGCAGGGAGAGGCGGCAACACGCGTGTTTGTCGCCTATATCGCCGGCCTGTTTACGCTGGTGCTGGTGCTGATCACTATCGCCGGTATGCTGGCCGCGCCTTGGATCATTATGGTCACTGCGCCGGGGTTTACCGATACGCCGGAAAAATTCGCACTGACGATCGCGCTGTTACGTGTCACCTTTCCTTATATTTTGTTAATTTCCCTCACCTCGCTGGTGGGCGCGGTACTGAATACTTGGAACCGGTTTTCAGTGCCGGCGTTCGCGCCAACATTGCTTAACGTCAGCATGATCGGTTTCGCGCTGCTAGCGGCGCCGCTGTTTCATCCGCCGGTGATGGCGCTGGCCTGGGCGGTGGTGGCCGGCGGCGTTCTCCAGTTAGGCTACCAGTTGCCATACCTGAAAAAAATCGGCATGCTGGTGCTGCCAAGAGTGCAGTTTCGCGACGCTGGCGTATGGCGCGTGCTGCGGCAAATGGGATCGGCCATTCTCGGCGTGTCAGTCAGCCAAATCTCGCTGATTATCAATACTATATTTGCCTCCTTTCTGGTGTTCGGTTCCGTCTCCTGGATGTATTACGCTGACCGCCTGATGGAGTTCCCTTTCGGTGTACTTGGCGTGGCGTTGGGGACTATTCTACTGCCCTCGCTGTCGCGCAGTTTTACCCATGGCGATCAAGATGAATACTCCCATCTGCTGGATTGGGGATTACGCTTATGTTTCATTCTGGCGCTGCCCAGCGCGGTGGCGCTCGGCATTCTGGCGCGCCCGCTGACGGTGGCACTGTTCCAGTACGGCAAATTTTCCGCCTTTGACGCCTTGATGACCCAGCGCGCGCTAATAGCCTACTCGGTGGGCCTGGTCGGCCTGATTTTGGTGAAAGTGTTGGCCCCGGGGTTTTACTCCCGCCAGGACATCAAAACGCCGGTGCGCGTGGCAATGATTACGCTGGTCATGACACAACTGATGAACTTGACCTTTATTGGCCCGCTGAAACACGCCGGTTTGTCTCTGTCCATTGGCTTATCCGCCTGTCTCAACGCTGGGCTCTTGTACTGGCAGCTGCGCCGACAAAAACTGTTTCAGCCGCAGCCGGGCTGGCTCGGCTTTTTCTGCCGTCTGATTCTGGCGGTCATTATCATGGCGGCGGCGCTGGTTTGGCTGCTGTCGGTGATGCCGGACTGGGCGCAGGGTGCCATGTTCTGTCGGCTGTTGCGTCTGATGGGCGTGGTGGTGATAGGTGCTATTATTTATTTCGCCACGCTGTGGCTGGTGGGATTCCGTCCGCGCCACTTCGCGCGCTCGGTACAGGTTCACTAAACCCTCTCCCGCAAAAGCCAGCCCGCTTAGTGCGGGCTGGCTTACTCAACGATCACGGCGCTCAGGGGCGGTGCTATCCAGGATTAAACCACGACTACATCCGCTCGACCGTTTCGATCCCCAACAGATCTAATCCTTGTTTCAAGGTACGTGCGGTGAGCAGCGCCAGCTGCAGACGACTTTGGCGTAACGCTTCGTTCTCGGCTGTCAGGATCGGACAGTGTTCGTAGAACGCGGAAAACAGCACTGCCAAATCATAAAGATAGGCACACAATACGTGTGACGTGCCGTCACGCGCTACCGTCATAATGGCCTCTTCCAGCTGCAGCAAACAAACCGCCAGCTGAGTTTCCTGTTTCACCGCCAGTTGAATAGAGCCGCTGAGCTGCTGTTCATTCTTGCCACTGCGTTTGAATATTGAGACGACGCGGGTGTAAGCGTATTGTATGTAAGGCGCAGTATTGCCCTCGAAACTCAGCATATTGTCCCAGTCGAAAACGTAATTTGTGGTGCGGCTTTTCGACAAATCTGCATACTTTACCGCACCAATACCCACCGCTTGTGCCAACCTTTCCAGCTCAGCATCATCTATGGTGGGATTTTTATCGGCAACTAGACGGCGCGCGCGTTCCAGCGCTTCGTCCAGCAGGTCAGTGAGTTTTATAGTTTCGCCGGCCCGGGTTTTAAACGGCTTGCCGTCCTTACCCAACATCATGCCGAACATGTGATGTTCAAGTGATACCGATTCAGGTACGTAGCCGGCCTTTCGCGCGATGGTCCAGGCCTGCATTAAATGCTGATGCTGACGTGAATCGATATAGTAAATGATGCGATCGGCTTTCAGCGTTTCATATCGGTATTTGGCGCAGGCGATATCGGTGGTAGTATAGAGATAAGCGCCATCCTTTTTCTGGATGATCACCCCCATGGGCTCGCCTTCTTTATTTTTGAATTCCTCAAGGAACACCACGATAACGCCTTCGCTCTCTACTGCCAACCCTTTGGCCTTCAAATCCGCCACGATCTCGGGGAGCATGGCATTGTAGAGGCTTTCGCCCATGACGTCTTCGCGCTTGAGCGTCACGTTGAGTCGGTCATAGGTTTTCTGATTCTGCGCCATGGTGACATCCACCAGCTTGCGCCACATCCGCCGACAATGCTCATCGCCGCCCTGGAGCTTCACCACATAGCCACGCGCGCGTTCGGCGAAAGCTGGATCCTCATCATAGTGCTGTTTGGCGGCACGATAAAAGTTTTCCAAACTGGAGAGTTGCATTTCTGCTTCACCGCCGTCCTGCACTTTTTCCAGGTAAGCAATCAGCATGCCGAACTGTGTTCCCCAATCTCCGACGTGGTTGGCACGAATAACGTTATGGCCCAAAAACGTCAGCGTGCGCACCGAGGCGTCGCCGATGATGGTCGAACGTACATGGCCGACATGCATTTCTTTGGCGATATTTGGGGCAGAGTAATCCACCACAATTGTTTGCGGCGTGACCCTTGCAACCCCTAGACGCGGCGAAGAAAGTGCCGCGACCAGTTGATTCTCAAGCCAACGCGTGTCAAGAAAAATATTGATAAAACCGGGACCAGCGATGTCGATTTTGCGCGCGATGCCCTTCAAATCAAGCAAGCCGACGACTTTTTCCGCCAGCGCGCGGGGCGGCAGGCCGAGTTGTTTGGCGATCGCCATAACGCCATTGGCTTGATAATCGCCGAATTGGGTCTTGGTAGAGTGCCGAACCTGCGCTTCACAGTCAGCGCTCGCGCCTGCAGCTATCAGCGCCTGCTGGATTTTTTCAGAGAGAAGTGTGTGGATGTTCACCGGAATACCTTTATTGCATTGGTGGGAGGCAGGCAGAGCGCTGACATTCCCTGGCAAGCTGACTACGCCACCATAACCGGGCGGCCACGGTAGTCAGATCCGAAAAATAAACCATGTTTATACCATAAGCGGCGGAGGGAATCAGTAGAGCAGGTAAGACGGATTTAACGAGCGCAAAAGTAAAACAGAGCGGGATGAGGAGCATTAACAATAGCGGCGGCGATAACCAGCAACAGGCATAAAGTTAATAATAGCATTTTATATATATTCGATTATTTATGTGTCTAAAGTAGTTGAAATAACCTGAACGCACAATCCGCTCGATACGCCTTAAGAATATACCTACATTTTACGCCTATAATCACTTTAGAATATAAGATCAAGCTGATGTTTGTAAGTGTCATGTTGAATTAGGACGAACATTACTCTTTCCATTAAGTATGATAACTATTGCCATTAAACGCCTCTTGCAAATTAACAGATTAATGCTCCATTGTTGCGGTCGCCTGCCGCCCAATCGTAGGGGCGAAGCGGCCTGCAGCGCGATGAGCCAGGCAGGCATGGCGCGATACGGGGCAATTCTGCAATTATTGGATTTACAAAATCGATTTAATGTGCTTTGACGCTGAACTATACGCTTTAACGAATAGATGAGGTATCTTGACAAAAATCTATCAATTATATTGCCGTGCTCTGTCATCAAACCGTGACGGCGCAACACTGGTGTCAGGGCTTATCCCAATACGGACGCGTTTTAAATAAAACGAGAAACGATCGTAACATTGTACCGTTTGAACTGACGACGCCGTTGGTGTTAAAAGAACAAGCAATCCATTACGAGCCAATCTTGGCCGCCGCGCCAGGCAGCGCTTGCTCTAAAAGGCCAGCACATCCACGGCCGGCACCAAGCTCGTGCGTGGCGTGGCGAATTTCACGCGCAGACGTGCATTGGATATGACCGCTACCAATGCCACGAGTCCGGCAATATCGAAGTTTGTCGACGGCGATATGAGAGTAATACTATGTTATGGCTACATTTTCGTCCAGGGACGCGAAGGGGATATACCACAAACCGGGGTTAGCAATAAATTGCAATGAATTTCATCCGAGCACACAAAGCAGATCGTACTCACAGGTAAAGGGTAGGTGCTGTAAAAGCTCTTCGCGACGATAGGCACTTCCCACCTGGGTTATGGGGATTGCGCAGCACCAACAGGCGTTTATTGCCGGTTAGTGCTGGATCAGTGCCGGCGCAATTTACACACCAGCGATTGGTATCGTGTCGCATTGGCGACAGCCGCTGTGCACGGCATCGCCTCGTCTTCCGCGGTCAGCACGTGGACTGCCAGATGCAGGCCACTTATCAGCTTCAGCAGAAAAACGAGCCACTGTGCCTTGACCTCCCATTGATAGCGTTCGCGCTCCTCTGGATGAGAATCTTGATCAGATCCGTCGGCGACGAGCCGTATCCAAACATGTCGCGTTCGACGCGGGCGTGCAACGCCTCAATAACACAAGGAGGGGGCGAAAATCGGTGTCGGCCACCCAGAGTAGATAACGTCCCCTCCGGCGGACTTTTGCCATTTATAGCTATCGCTGTGACGCCAGTCGATACATTCATCGAAATTGTATGTTAAAGTCTTTTCCCTGCACAATTAGCCATTTGTTGGCATAGTGTGCTATGCCAGTAATTCAGGGCCGTTAAGAAGAGTAGGATACCATCCTAAATGGAAGTTTGCTGATACAACTGGAGTGCGCTATAACAGCTGAGCAAGCTTGAGCAGGCCGGATTGAGCTCTGTTGTGGCCCAAAAGAGGTGGGGATTGACACCCGGTTTTGAACGCTACAGGCTGTACGGAGCGCGTTGCGTTTCCGGTTCATCCCATTATTGCCCGCGCGACAGCAATTTTGCTACAGCGCTGACGAGTGTGAGGTGATGCTTAATGCTTAATGATGTTGTACAGGTTCTCGTGTCGGACTTTCCGTGGTTGGTGATTGACCTACTTGATGCGGACGGGCGATGCGGACGGGCACGTTGACCTGACGTGTATGCGGTGCATTATGCACCTTGCCGTCACCATGGCGGTCACTTTCACCGCGCCTTCGATATGTGCCTCAATCCTTATCAGGCGCTGCGGCGATTAATCGATTTAGGGGATGGTACGCGCATCCTAAGTTTCGATCAACAGCAAAGCGCGGAAACAGGTTTGGTGTTGGTTTGGTGTTATTGAGGGAACTGACCGAGTTGAGTCGTGATCCAATTATTAAATCTGCATACATTCATGCAAGGCTGGATCCAAGAGCTGCATAGCTCCTCTGGTCAATTTGTCACCTTCGGCATGCGCTACCAGAAAAGCGCCGACAGTAAAGCGGACGAGTTCAGCCGTTATCGGGTAGACGGTAAAATGGTAACCAACATGAAACATGCGCTGACCGTGTTACCCATCGCGACGCGTCCGGCGTGATAACCGATTTTGCCGCACACACGCTAAAACCCATCTGATGTCTGCAAGTAAGAAGCTCCAACCTCTTGTGGGGCGTCTTTTATCTTGCGTTAGCCGCTCTTAGCGGCTTTACTTGGCCCGACGCTATGACGCTGGTCCTCACACCCTTAGCCCACGTGGGCCACCGAACGCATCAGCACACCTGCCGTTATGATGATGGGGCGCAGAGTCGCGATGAGGGGCGTAGATCGGCGTTGAAGGAGCACTTGGGCCACACGCACTCTTTGCTGTCAGGGTTTCTCCGCCACAATAACCGCCCGCAGCGGAGCGGGGTGGCCATCGATGGTCAATCGTGAGTTGCCGGAGTGCAAGAAATTCGCCAGGGATTCGACATCCACGTCGTACGCCGCTGTTCATCAGTATTGGTCACAGATATATCCACCTGACGCACATTTACAAACCCGCATTTTCCAACCAGCCGATCAGAGCGACGGGTGAAGGAATGAAGTGGGCATTGCGCATTTTGGTATAATGCTCTCTGGGGACTAGTACCTGGCTCTGATCATCTTCGATGACAAGGGTTTCCAATATCAGTTCACCGCCGCTGACTAATTGATTTTTCAACTGCAACAGATGATCGAGTGACGAGCGGCAATGATATAGCACCCCATGGAAAACACGGTGCCAAAAGGTGGCCAATCCGGTAACTGCTCAATGCCCGGTCGATAGTGATACCATGAAGCAAATGGCCTTTACGAAACGGCATCAGCTGGCGCAGCAGGGTTGATTCTGCCTGCTATCCGATGGGCAACGGTGGATGGCTGCCAGCGCTTACGCCGTGCAGCAGATCCAGACACGCGGGGTCAGCGTCGGCGGTTTTTCCACCGCCCTAAACCACTGGGTAAACTTGCCGTGTAACGAAGTGTGCTCCCACTCGATCAGTTGTACAGGAAGAGTATTGAGACAGTGGCTCAATGGCCTCTTGGCGATAAGTTGATAACAAAATCGGCAAATTGACTCACTGCCCGCCTCCGGATTAATGGCAATCAATGAGTCGAAATTGAGGCATTGGTTGGAACCAAACCTCGGCATAACTTGAAACCTGCTTCTTCGGCCAGACGCTGTTTATGCATTTCCACCATGTCTAGCATGCTGCTCGAACAATAGTGCGCCGATCCTGAAAACTGAATTTTCGGAAATTGCAAAGTGAAATAGAGTACCACCAGCGAGGTTTTTTGATAGAGACGGTGCATATATCCCCTTCGAAAATCTCTGTTGGCGCTCCGTGCGGAACGCTTCGATATGGCACCGACAGCGGGCTATTATCGCCGGCGAGTTATCCACCGCGATAATGCGGTAATCGATGTGGTTGATGGCGCGGCGCATTGCGAGCGTCTCGACGCCAAGGGCACAGTCGAGATCGTAAATCTGCGTTCCCGCACAGGCAAATCGGCCGACCAACATTCCGATCATTGAAATAATATTGGAATAGCCGGGGATGGAACTCTGGATCATATCAGGAAAGACTTCGGCGACGCGATCATCGAAAGTCCAGTCGCCCAGACTGGCTATGGGCGCTGAGAAAAGGTCATCACGATGGATCATGGTAAATAGGCGTCGTTGTACAAAATTCCATCAGAAAGCGGCGATAAAGCATGTACCCCGCGCGCTGCCGCGTGCCGTTCTCACTGCCAGCTGAACACTACATCCAAGGCATGAACCAGAGACCAAGCAGCACCATTAGCATCAACGCGTATAAGTGGCACCCATGCCGGTGCGGCGCGCTAGTGATATTTCCGCGTCGTTGACCGTAATAGTGCATTCTCGCCCAGCATCGAGAAGTCATACAGCGTGGTATTGTCCTTCACGCAGTTGAAATGACGTGCGCAGTCTGCCAACATACGCATGGAGCATCATGGTGTCTTTCGCATTGCGGCGCGCGCGGTCAAGGTGTAGGAGACGTGCTAGAAGCTACTGTTATGCTGTACCCTATCGCGGGCTCTGCAAATATCTTCCACCAGCACCAGCTCGAAATCTAGCCCACAGGCATTACGTGCGGTGGGTTCCACGCTAATATTAGTGGAAATCCCACTCAAGACAACGGGTTGAATACCGCGTCGGCGCAGCTGCAAGGTAAAATCCCTGCTTGTAAATTGATGAACACCAAGGCAGTATGGTACGAGAAAGACTGAACTTAAACATGGGATATCCGTGAGTCAATGTTGCAAGATACCCGCGGGTGGAGCTTGGTCGGTCAGCTAAGAATATGCTAGCTTATGCAGGATGCAGTAGTGTCGCGGTGAATTTTATCAATATTTAGAGGAAAATTACTAATTTCAGCGACAGGGCGCTGGCAGCGTAGACGGGCTTATACTGTGTCTGAAATTCCTTTATAATGGCCGCCTTTCAAACGCCGACCCGTTCAGCGCGCACCCGCTGGCCGGTGATGCCGGGCAAAGGCTCGGCACTGGTTCGCCTACGCCCAATTCTGACACCCGCTGACGGGCTGAATTTTAAGGATATCCTAATGCGTAGCGTATATTGCGGACAGCTGAACCTGTCACATGTTGGCCAGGAAGTGACGTTATGCGGTTGGGTCAATCGCCGTCGCGATCTTGGCGGTCTAATTTTTGTCGACATGCGTGACCAGGAAGGCTTAGTACAGGTGTTTTTTGATCCCAATCGTCATGACGCCTTCGTCCGCGCCGCTGAGTTGTGCAATGAATTCTGTCTGCAACTGACCGGCATCGTGCGTGCCCGACCGGACAGTCAGGTCAACAGCGATATGGCCACCGGTGCCGTAGAAGTCCTGGCCACCCAACTAACTATTATCAACCGCTCGGAGCCGCTGCCGCTCGACGCCAATCAGAACAATACCGAAGAGCAGCGCCTGAAATTTCGCTACCTCGATTTACGTCGTCCTGTCATGGCGAAGCGTCTCAAAACGCGAGCGCGTATCTCCAGCTTCGTGCGCCGTTTCATGGATGCCGAAGGGTTTCTCGATATCGAAACGCCGATGCTAACAAAAGCGACACCGGAAGGCGCTCGCGATTACCTGGTACCTAGCCGGGTGCATAAAGGCAAGTTTTACGCCTTGCCGCAGTCGCCACAGCTGTTTAAACAGCTGCTGATGATGTCGGGTTTCGACCGCTACTACCAGATCGTGAAATGTTTTCGCGATGAAGACCTGCGCGCCGATCGTCAGCCAGAGTTCACCCAGATCGACGTGGAAGCGTCATTCATGACTGCGGCGCAGGTGCGCGAGGTGATGGAGCGGCTGGTGCGCGATTTGTGGCGCAACATTATCGGCATCGACCTTGGCGTTTTCCCGCAGATGACCTATGCCGATGCCATGCGCCGCTTCGGTTCCGACAAACCCGATTTGCGCAATCCGATGGAGCTAGTGGATGTAGGGGATCTGGTTAAGGACATGGCGTTCAACGCGTTCTCCACGCCCGCCAACGACGCCAATAGCCGCGTGGCGGTGCTGTGTGTGCCAGGGGGCGCACAGTTGAGCCGCAAGCAGATTGACGAATACGGTAAATATATTGAAATCTATGGCGCCAAAGGGTTGGCGTGGATGAAGGTCAATCAGCGCGGCGTCGGCGCGGAAGGGGTGCAAAGCCCGGTGGCGAAGTTCCTGGAACCGCAGGTGATTGAACAAATTCTGGCACGCACCGACGCCGCCGATGGCGATATCCTTTTCTTTAGCGCGGATCGCAAAAACGTTGTAACTGGTGCGCTGGGCGCGCTGCGCCTCAAGCTCGGCCTGGATCTGCAGCTCACGCAAACTGACCGCTGGGCGCCACTGTGGGTGGTCGACTTCCCGATGTTTGAGGAAGACGAAGACGGCAGCTTGGCCGCAATGCATCATCCCTTCACTGCGCCAAAGGAGATCGATATCCATACCATTGCCGCCTGCCCGACGGCTGCAGTGGCCAACGCCTACGATATGGTGATCAACGGTTACGAGGTCGGCAGCGGCTCGGTGCGCATCCACCGAGGCGACATGCAACAGACCGTGTTTAGCATTCTGGGTATCAATGAACACGAACAGCAGGAGAAATTCGGTTTTCTGCTCGATGCGTTGAAATATGGCACGCCACCCCACGCTGGCTTGGCCTTCGGCCTGGATCGTCTGGTGATGCTGCTGACCGGTACCGACAATATCCGCGATATTATTGCGTTTCCGAAAACCACCGCGGCGACGGATATGATGACCGAAGCTCCTAGCTTCAGCAATGCCAAGGCGTTAGCCGATCTGTCGATTACGATCGTTGGTAAGGAAGCGATGAAAAACGATCGGTCTTAATGGTTTACAAACGCCCAATTTCGGTGCTGGTGGTCATCTCTGCCGCCGACAGCGGACGGGTTTTGATGTTACAGCGCCGGGATGACCCGGAATTTTGGCAATCGGTTACCGGCAGTATAGACGCCGGTGAACGTCCGGCGGTGGCGGCGCGGAGAGAAGTGCGCGAAGAAACCGGGTTTGATACTGATGCTTCGGGACTGACGCTCACCAATTGCCAGCGCTGCATTCAATTTGAGATTTTTAGTCATTTTCGTCACCGTTACGCGCCGGGAGTAACGCACAATACAGAATATTGGTTCTGTTTGACGCTACCCTGTGAGCAAGCGCCCGTGTTAAGCGAGCATCGAAGCTGGCGCTGGATGGCCGCCGCCACTGCCGCCTCGCTGACCAAATCCTGGAGTAACCGGCAGGCGATTGAGGAATTTGTTATTTATCCGGCCTGAGAAGGCTTTTCGGAGAGAAATATGGCAGGCCATAGTAAGTGGACCAATACTAAGCATCGTAAAGCCGCACAGGACGCCAAGCGTGGGAAAATTTTCACCAAGATTATCCGCGAATTGGTCACCGCCGCCAGATTGGGTGGCGGGGATGTCAGCTCCAACCCTCGATTGCGCGCGGCGATGGATAAAGCCTTGGCGAATAACATGACGCGTGACGTGCTTAATCGCGCCATCACCCGCGGCGTAGGGGGGGATAATGACACCCAGATGGAGACCATCATTTATGAGGGTTATGGCCCCGGCGGCACCGCGGTCATGGTTGAGTGCCTGAGTGATAACCGTAACCGTACCGTGTCCGAAGTACGTCACGCCTTCACTAAGACCGACGGTAATTTGGGCACCGATGGCTCCGTCGCGTATCTGTTTACAAAAAAAGGGGTGATTTCGTTTTCGCCTGGCCTGAGTGAAGATACCATCATGAATGCGGCGCTGGAAGCCGGCGCCGATGACCTTATTACTTATGATGGCGGTGCGATCGATGTGTACACCACGCCGGAGGCGTTCAGTGGAGTCAAAGACGCTCTGGAAGCGTCTGGTCTGACGCCGGAAGCCTCAGAAGTGACGCTAGTACCGTCCACTCGTGCCGATCTGGACGCTGAGACTGCGCTCAAACTATTGCGCCTTATCGATATGCTAGAAGACTCCGATGATGTGCAGAAAGTCTACCACAACGGTGAGATTTCCGACAATGTGGCGGCGACCCTGTGATGACCGGTTTCTCGCGGCATTGCGCAAGCTAGGCGGCAGCGGTATGACCGTGATATTAGGTATCGATCCCGGCTCGCGTATTACCGGCTATGGTATCGTGCGCCAGGATGGACGTAGACTGGGCTACCTGGGTAGCGGCTGTATCCGTACCAAAGTGTACGGCCTGCCCGGTCGCCTGAAGCTTATCTATGCCGGCGTCAGCGAAATTATCACGCAGTTTCGACCCGACTGCCTGGCAATTGAGCAGGTTTTTATGGCCAAAAACGCCGACTCGGCGCTAAAACTGGGCCAGGCGCGCGGCGTCGTCATCGTGGCAGCGATTAACCTGGATTTACCAGTGTTTGAATATGCCGCCCGTCAGGTGAAGCAGACGGTGGTGGGTACGGGGTCGGCGGAGAAAAGCCAGGTACAGCATATGGTGCGTACCCTATTAACACTATCGGCCAACCCGCAGGCGGATGCCGCCGATGCGTTAGCCATCGCCATCACCCATTGCCACGTCAGCCAGAATGCCTTGCGCATGGGCAGCGAGGGACTTAATTTGGTGCGCGGCAGGCCAAGCTGATGTCGGACAGGTGTGTTTACCTTTATTATGTTATAAGCATAATCATCAAAAGCAATAACCTGACGCGTAAAGGAAGGTCGAGGTGATCGGACGTCTCAGAGGTATCATTCTGGAAAAGCAGCCGCCGCAGGTGTTGTTGGAAACGCATGGGGTTGGTTATGAGATGCAATTACCGATGACCTGTTTCTATGCCCTGCCAGAAACCGGTCAAGAGGCCATTATCTTCACCCATTTCGTGGTGCGCGATGACGCCCAGTTGCTGTTTGGTTTTATCCATAAGCAGGAACAGATGTTGTTTCGCGAACTAATTAAAGTAAACGGCGTCGGGCCGAAGCTGGCGCTGGCAATTCTCTCCGGGATGCCGGCGCAGCAGTTTGTTGGCGCCGTGGAGCGCCAGGAAATTAACGCATTGGTGAAATTGCCCGGCGTCGGCAAGAAGATCGCGGAACGGCTGGTGGTGGAAATGAAGGACAAATTTAAAGGACTGTCCGGCGATCTGTTCGTCTCTCATGGCGTGGGTGATATCCCACCAGCCATCGCCGCGCAGGTCAATCCGGCCGATCCAGAGAGCGAAGCGGTTGCCGCGCTGGTGGCGCTGGGGTATAAACTGCAGGAGGCAAGTCGGATGGTCAACAAAGTAACAAGCGCTGGCGCCGATTGTGAAATGCTTATCCGTGATGCGCTGCGCGCTGCGCTGTGAGGTAGAGGATGATTGAAGCCGATCGACTGATAAGTTCCGCGACGGTGACGGAAGAAGAGGTAATCGACCGCGCTATCCGGCCGAAAACTCTGGCGGACTATATCGGCCAGCCCCACGTGCGCGAGCAGATGGAAATTTTCATTCAGGCGGCGAAAATGCGCGGCAACGCGCTGGATCATTTGCTCATCTCTGGGCCACCCGGGTTGGGTAAAACCACACTCGCGAACATTGTCGCTAATGAGATGGGGGTCAATCTGCGCACCACCTCGGGCCCGGTGCTGGAAAAAGCCGGCGATCTAGCGGCGATGCTGACCAACCTTGAGCCCCATGACGTTTTATTTATCGATGAGATCCATCGGCTTTCGTCGATAGTCGAGGAAGTGCTTTATCCGGCGATGGAGGATTATCAGCTGGATATCATGATAGGCGAAGGACCGGCTGCACGTACAATCAAAATTGAGCTCCCGCCGTTTACTCTAGTGGGCGCCACCACCCGCGCAGGTTCACTGACGCCGCCGCTGCGCGACCGCTTTGGTATCGTGCAGCGGCTAGAGTTTTATCAGACGGGAGATTTACAGCACATTGTCAGCCGCAGCGCTGCCCATCTGGCACTGAACATTACCGAAGGCGGCGCGCGGGAAATCGCGCGACGGGCACGCGGTACGCCGCGTATCGCCAACCGGCTGCTGCGCCGGGTTCGTGACTTTGCCGATGTGCGGGCCGCGGGCCACATCAGCGATGAGGTGACGGTGAACGCGCTGAATATGCTGAATGTCGATACCGAAGGGTTCGACTTCATGGATCGAAAACTACTACTCGCCATCATTGATAAATTTGTCGGCGGACCGGTAGGGTTGGATAACCTGGCGGCGGCAATCGGTGAAGAGCGCGAAACAATCGAAGATGTGCTGGAGCCGTTTTTGATCCAGCAAGGGTTTATACAGCGAACGCCCCGCGGGCGTATCGCCACCGTCCACGCCTATCGCCATTTCGGGCTTGAAGGACGCGGCGGCGAAAACGCATAAACGCCGTCGGCGCTGAGCGCATCAGCAGCCGCGCCCCATCGCGCCGCAGTGGCTTCAGGCGGCGATAGCAGGGCGCTCTGCACCGCCATCGGTGGTCAAGTGCGCACTTTGACGCTCAGGCTGAGCATGAATAGCACCCAGGCGCACAGCACGACAGATGGGCCGGCCGGGGTATCGCAGAGCGTGGAAAAGGCCAATCCGCCGGTGACCGCCAGCGCACCCGCGAGGGTAGCGTATAACGCCATCTGCTCCGGGCTACGCGCACAACAGCGTGCCGCCGCGGCGGGAACGATAAGCAGCGAAGTAATAATCAACGCACCGACAAACTTCATCGCCAGTCCGATGGTCAGCGCGGTGACCAGCATCAACAACAGCTTAACGCGGAGCAGAGGGATGCCGTCTACGTGGGCCAATTCGTGGCTGATGGTCACTGATAACAGCGCGCGCCACTGCCACAAGATAAGCGTCAGCACTACCGCGACACCCGCACCCACCAGTGCAATGTCCTGCGGCGTGACCGCCAGCAGATCTCCAAACAGATAGGCCATTAAATCAACCCGCACCCTCTGCATCAGGCTTACCACGACCAAGCCAAGGGAGAGCAAACCGTGCGCCATGATGCCCAATAACGTATCGATGGCCAACTGGTGGAAGCGTTCCAGCCATACCAGCCCGAACGCCAGCGCCAGCGTAACTGCAATCACCGCGTAAAACGGATTGATGTTCAACAACAGGCCGAAAGCGACGCCTAAGAGTGAGGCGTGGGTGAGGGTATCGCCGAAATACGACATTTTGCGCCATACTACGAAGGCGCCGAGTGGACCGGCTGCCAGCGATAACAGCACGCCGGCGAACCAGCCTGGGAGTAATAATTCAATCATGGCGACAGGCTCTCTGTGCGGGCATCACGACTTCACTCTGCAAGTCGTGGCAGGGTTATGATGATGGTGATAGATCGCGAGCGGCGCTGGTCCGCGCTGGCCGAACATGGCAATAAAAGTCGGGTGGGCCGAGACGACATCCGGCGTGCCGGAACAGCAGATGTGGTGATTAAGGCACAGCACTTCATCGGTTTTCGCCATCACCATATGTAAATTATGCGATATCATCAACACTGCGCAACCAAGGGTCAGGCGAATGTTGTCGATTAAATCATACAGCACCACCTGACCATTGACATCCACACCCTGCATCGGCTCGTCAAGCACTAATAGCTGTGGTGAATTGAGCAGGGCGCGCGCCAGCAGCACCCGCTGCATCTCTCCCCCGGAAAGTTTCTGCATGGGTGCCGTCTGCAGATGTTGCGCCTGCACTTGCGCCAGCAACGGCGCTATATCGCTTTTCTTGACGCCCGGACGCAGACGCATAAAGCATTCCACCGTCAGCGGCAATGTCGGGTCCAGATGTATTTTTTGCGGGACATACCCCATACGCAGTTTTGGCTGGCGCTTAAGAGTCCCTTCGGTAGGAGCGATAAGCCCGAGTACCACCCGCACCAGCGTCGACTTGCCAGCACCGTTCGGGCCTAGCAGTGTAAGAATATGGCCGGTGCGCAGGCTGAGAGAGATATCGTGCAGCACCGCTTTACGGCCAAAGGCGACGCCGATGTGTTTCAGAATTACCAAATCGGTCATGATAATTACGGTTGTTAAATTACCGCGTTATTATAACATAACAATTTGCTTCGTTGCCGATGAGAATATTGCCGTGCCTGTATCCTATCCCGCCGTTTTTCTTCGCGCCGTTGGTCGTACCTGCCGTTTCGTCGGCCTTGGCGCCGCGTTAGGGATGGCGGCGGGCATCAACGCGCAGGCGGCGATTGTTGCCTCGCTCCGCCCGCTGGGATTTATCGCCGCTGCCGTCGCCGATGGCGTTATGCCGGTGGAGGTAGTGTTACCCGATGGCGCTTCACCCCATGATTATGCTTTGCGGCCAATGGATGCGCTGCGGTTAAAAAGAGCCGATGTGCTGGTGTGGGTAGGGCCGGAAATGGAGGCGTTTCTCTCTAGATCAGCCGCCTCGCTACCTGCTGCGCGTCGCATTACCCTGGCTAATCTGCCATCCGTTAAGCCGCTATTGCAAAAAGCCGGTGAAGAAGTGCATGAAAATCATGGCCATCACCACGGCGAATATAATATGCATTTGTGGTTGTCGCTGACCATCGCTCGGCGCACGGCTGAGGCAATCCATGACCGTCTGCTGGAGTTAATTCCAGAAAAGAGACAACAATTGGATGATAATTTGCGAATTTTCAACGCCGTCTTGACAAAAAATGACAAAAATATCGCTACAATGCTGGCGCCTGTTCGCGCTAAAGGGTATTACGTATTTCACGATGCGTATGGGTATTTCGAAACATACTATGGCCTGACGCCATTAGGATATTTCACCATCAATCCGGAAATACAACCCGGTGCCCAGGCTTTACACAAAATCAAAACACAGTTGGTTGAGCAAAAAGCGACCTGTATTTTTGCTGAGCCACAATTCAGGCCAGCTGTTATCAACGCCGTCGCCCATGGGACATCCGTGCATATTGGCACCTTGGATACGCTTGGGATGGGTATCGCCTTAGACAAGGGAAGCTACGCACGCTTTCTGTCGCAATTGGCCAACCAGTACGTGAGCTGCCTGGGGAAGAACACATAAGGATAATTATTAGTGCAGCAGATAGCCCGCTCTTTCGCCCTGGCGTTTGATCATCTGCAGCGACCCCACCGTGTCATGCTGGGGTCGCTGACCATAGTCACTTTAGCCGTCGCCGTTTGGCGGCCCTATATCTATTCCTCGGTAGTGGAACGGCCCGCTAGTCGCATCATTCCGCTGGAAGACCATCAATTACATGAGCTGACGCCAGAGGCCAGTGAACCCCTCGACCAGACCACCACGAACAGCGATGAAGATATTCCAAAGGATGAATTGGACGAACGAGTGGTAGGGGAGGTCGGCGTGCATGAGTATGTTATCTCCACTGGCGATATACTAAGTAGTATCCTCACTCAATACGGCATCGATATCGCCGACGTCGCGGCGCTGGCTCAGCAAAACCCCGTGTTGCGCAATTTGAAGGTAGGCCAATCCCTCTCTTGGACGCTGACCGCCGAGGGCGATTTGCAGCGCCTGACCTGGGATGTTTCTCGCCGTGAGACGCGCACCTATGATCGCGTGAATGGCGGGTTCAAGGAAAGTATCGCCAATATGACAGGAAAGTGGCGAAACACCACCTTGACCGGCCAGCTCAATGGCAGTTTCGTTACCAGCGCGCGCGCAGCCGGTTTGACGTGCAGTGATATCAACGCGGTGATCAAAGCCTTGCAGTGGCAGCTGGATTTTCGCAAGTTGCGTAAAGGGGATCAGTTCTCGGTTCTAACCTCGAGGGAGGTGCTGGACGGCAAGAGCGCCCAAAGTCAACTACTCGGCGTACGCCTACGGACTGGCGGGAAAGATTATTATGCGTTCCGCGCGGATGACGGTAAATTCTATAACCGCGATGCCGCTATTCTCGCCAGTGGTTTTATGCGTTTTCCTACCGCGAAACAATTCCGCATTTCCTCCAATTTCAATCCATGCAGGCTTAACCTCGTTACCGGCCGTATCGCGCCACATCGCGGCGTCGATTTTGCCATGCCTGTCGGTACGCCGGTACTAGCGGTGGGCGACGGCGAGGTGATGGTTAGCAAAAGAGATAGCGCCGCTGGTAACTATGTGACCATCCGCCACGGCCGCCAATACATGACCCGCTATATGCATTTGAAGAAATTGTTGGTGAAGCCGGGACAGAAAGTGAAACGCGGTGATCGCATCGCCTTGTCCGGTAATACAGGGCGCTCAACCGGCCCCCATTTGCATTATGAGGTCTGGATCAACCAGCAGGCGGTTAACCCACTGACCGCCAAACTACCGCATACCGAAGGGCTGATCGGCAGCGATCGCGCCGAATATCTCGCCCAAGTCAAACAGATGTTACCTCAGCTGCAATTAAACTGACATTCCTGTATCGGCTGCTTGTCTTTACAATGCGGTTAGCCATGGTAACAACTGCGCGATGACAAGCATTAAGAAAGGCAGGCATGGAAAATAAGCGAAACGGGATAGATAGAGTTCATCCCGACATTCAAAATGCATCACATACCCTGCATTATTGTGGCGTCTGGCTGGGGATGGGCGCCATCGCCGTCACCTGGACCCGCCACGGCTGCGAGACCGTGCTGGGCGCGTTTGGTCGCGTTGCGCACAAGGCGCGCCTTCGCGTAGAAGTCAATTATGAAATCGCCCTAGAAAACCATTATAGACGACATGTTCACCTGCGTGACTTGCCGCAATCCAAAAGCCAGCGCTGGCGCGCGAGCGGTGGCATGGCACAAATTGCTAAATCGGCTTCAGAAAGAGAGGAGCGCAATATCATTTTTCTGGTGCCTCACGGTTGGGCGGTGGATGTGTCAAGGATGCTAATGACGGCGCGCGGCCAAAATGGCGCCATGCAAACTCTTTATTAGCTCGGTGCGCCAGGGGTACTGGGATATTATTTACTAGATCAGGTTCACGGTACCGAGCACAGTAAGTTTGTGGATTTCTTTGCCACCCAAAAAGCAATGACGCTACCGACTTTCAGCCATCTAATGAAAGTCTGCCGTGCCACGGTCGTTCCGCCATTCCCGCTCTACGACGGCAACATCAGCCTGTTGCATATTATTCTTTCGCCAATGGACGCATTAAACGGATACAAATGATGCTACCGTTGGCGTGCCGCATGAATGAAGCGGTGCACTAGTACGTCAAAACCCTGAGCAATATACCTGGGTGCTAAAACTGCTTAAAACCCGCAAGCCTGGCGCGATCCCAACCCCTATAAGCGCCCCTCTTCGCTGAGAACTCGGAGCAAAAGCGCGAAAACTAGCGTGCTGTCGCGTTTGGCTTGGCATTGTTATGGGATTCACTTTCACTTGAACACGCTCCTCCGTTGCACTATATATATCAGCTGCGCGCAATGCTGCAGCCACGCTGTTGCGCAACTGAATCTGGCCTATCCACAGCAGTGTTTCTCAGCCGAACAGCATATGCACCGTTTCGATGATGAGCTGGAGATTTAAGACCACTAACACTGCTGTGGCCAGCCAGCCGAGTATCATAAAAGGTTTGCAATTGACAAATCTGCCCATTCGCTTTCTGGATGAGGTTAAATACAGCAGCGGAATCATTGAAATCGGTAAGGCGATGCTCAAAAAGACCTGGGTATAGACCAGAAGTTTCTCAACCATATCCCCTTTATCTCCCCATAGGTAGATGCAGGCCACAACCGGCAAAATAGCAATCAGACGCGTAATCAGGCGTCGCTGCCACCGCGGGAGACGGAAATTAATGAAGCCTTCCATCACAATTTGCCCGGTTAAGGTCCCCGTAATAGTGGCATTCTGCCCGGAAGCCAGCAGCGCAACGGCGAATAATGTTGCCAGGGTGGCGCTGGCAATGGCACCAACCATGCTGTGATCCTGCAGGGCATCGTATAGTTGGGCAAAACGGCCGATATCGTCCGGGTCTTTACCAAAAAATAGCGCGGCGCCGAGAATAAGTAGTAAACAATTAATGATAAAGGAGAATCCTAATTGGACATTGGAATCAATTGTCGCGTAGCAGATAGCTTCTTTCACCGCCCGCTCGTCACTGCGGTTGTATTGACGCGATTGCACGATGGAAGAGTGGAGGTAGAGGTTGTGCGGCATCACAGTGGCTCCTACGATCCCCAACGCGATGAAGAAAGCGGAATCACCGCCCGCTACATGCGCGGTGAGGATCTCTCTTTGTGGGATTAACGCGTGGGCAATTTGTGCCAAGTCTGGGTTAGCAAGTGCCACCTCATAGGCAAAAATAATAAAGATTGCGGCAATGAGCGTAAAGACCAGCGCCTCGATTTTTCTGATACCAAACTTCATCAATACCAGCAGGAGAAACACATCTAGCACGGTGATCATCACACCCAACAACAGCTGGATCTTGAAAAGTAAATTTAACGCGATAGCACTACCGATGACCTCGGCAATCTCCGTAGCGATAATGGCTAATTCGGTGGTGACCCAGAGCGTGGCGGCGGTGCGCTTGCCGATCAGGGCTTTCGTTGCCTGCGCTAAATCCATTCCCGTGACTATACCCAATTTGGCGCACATGACCTGGAGCAGCATTGCAATCAGACTGGAGATCAGTATTACGGACAGCAGAAGATAGCTGTAGAGGGCTCCGCCTTGAATCGCAGTTATCCAGTTGCCTGGATCCATATAACCGACCGCGACCAATGCACCAGGCCCCGAAAAAGCAAACAGTTTTCTAAAAAATCCGCCCTTTCCCGTCGGAACGGGGATCGTACCGTTAATTTCTTCCAGACTGTTCTTTTTGACTACTTCCATCTTTTTTCCAAATTAACTGAGAGCGGAAAAATGATTTTATTATAAATAGGAATAAGATTTGTTATCAATTAAAAGCTCGTTTAGGCTCGGTTTACTTCAGGCGGGTAGCGACCTGCGCGCCGCGCCAGTCCTCTCCTCAGCGCTATGGGCTTAATGGCAGACTGCCCCAACGGGCAGGGGAACCTCTACGTCTTGTGAAGAGCCTTGGTGCCATATCTGCCCACTTGTCGGTGGTCGTTTGCAGGACAGCGGCACAGCCATGCGATCGGCGCCTACGGCCATGGCGCTGATACCTCAGCCTACTGGCCTGCGCGCAAGTCGCAGTGTCGTATTGCGCTAGGCGTTCGGCTTTGAGGCTCTCGCTCGCCGATCCGCTTGTGTCAGCCGCCCTCTGTCGGCAACGGCGCTGACGCTAGAAGGGAGGGCAGCCGCGTGATCCTACACTTCCCTGTACAGGCTTGGCGAGACAGGAGATCGCGCAATCCGCTTGTGAGAGGGGCAATCGTAGCGGCCCGTCTTCGGCACAGGCCGTTTGAACGAGTGTCAGCCGGCCTGTGCAAGGCAGGGTCGTTACGGTGACTTGTTTTACAATGCGCGCAAAACCACAATACCAGGTTTGCTTTGCATATTATTCTATAAAGGGCGTACTACCACTCTGCGGTTACGCTACAAAGAAGATGTATTGCGATAATAGAGTTCGTCTCCTTTTTGACATTTAGCGCGGCCTAATCCAAGTCTAGGAATATAGGTAATGTCGCGCTCCAATTCCTCGATAGCGGGAATAAATTTACCGCCGTCCGCTTTCAGATTCAAGTGCTTATAAATCACCTTAGCCATCAGACCAATGTGCGCGCCAATATCCACTGCATTGTGTGGCTGACTGGTAAACCAATACGTGAAGAAATATTTGTGGTTAACAAAAGGACACCTGGCTTTCTCTGTAGCGGGTTTTCGCTAGTTGAAATCCGTTCTGTTTACCGACTGGCTTGAAACAGTCGACGCCGTTAAAATTTACAACCAGCTTTCGGGTTCCGTCGTCGGAGAAAAGATTGCGAAACCTGTCCAATTAATTCTCCGTAGCTATTCACGCTGGCAATCCTGTGGCAATAGGGCTAGGAAATCGCGTTCTCGGATCAATGACTCGATGGCGGCCATTTATTGAGGTCTACTTTATCTTTGGCGCAATAGAAAATTCATCGAATTTTGCGGACGTGTGTTTCCGGCAAAGTCGAATGGACGATTACAAATAGATACATCAGTTATTTTATTATGAAAACCCTGCTCTTTGTAGAATTAAACGCTAGAGAGTTATTGGCGGCTGCTTGTTAGTATGATAAAAATGATGGATCACAGTCAGGTGAAATATTGACAACACTACCGTATCGTATGACAGATTGACGGTAATGACAACGTTGACGTTACTGTATGCCGATAAACCGCTCGCCAGGACGATATTGGATCAGAAAGAAATCGATTTCTTAGAAAGTCGCGTTTTTAACGAAATAATGGTGAAATATACCCAGAAGAGAATAGATCCTCGCTAAGATGTATTACACCAGGTCATTATTAAGGCGCCACGAGTAGTTATAGATAGGCGAGGGCCAAAGCGAAGAGCGCATCCGCCTCAGCCATCCTCGTGTCAAGCAGCGCCGCACTGACTTCCTATGCTTTTCCGACGCGGACGGCGTGTACTCTGTCAGAGGGCAACACCCTCTATAAGCCATTGACCGTTTTGGTACGTATTGCGTGTAAACCGATTGAACAACAGGTGATAGCCAAACGCAAAGAGATTGGGCAGGGATCTTAAGGATGGTGTCTGAATTAATTTTGTTTGCATGCCGAACGCCAACCCCATACGGGCTCAACATTATCTGAACAAGGTCAATAATCAGCCTGATTTTCCCGCGTCAGCGTGATGAGTGACAAACACAGCGATCCGGTGGACGTTCTGATCACGAAATATACTGCCAGCAGTACCTTAGAGGATTTATCCGATAAGGGAAAAGCAATGTGCTGAGAACCATGGCGCTACTGCTTACTGCTCGGTTCACGTGGACTCTATATACATCACGGTGAAATATTCTGATCCAGAGTGACGGTCGCATCTATTTGATCGATGCCGATCAGGTGGTAATTGTGCAACGACAGCGTCTAGCACGCGCGCTATTGGAAAATGCGCTGGAATGCGCTGGAAAGATACTCTAAATAATGATCTAACTGTCGTTAGAAGATGGCTGTTGCGATGACGAATATCGGACCCGTTTATCTGCATTACGTGCGATCCGCGGACGGTCCGTTACGGACGGTCCGTTACGTACGAATAATACCGTGATGCGCTTGCCTTGGGTTATTCCACGCGCAGGATGCGGCTGGTATTGGTGGTGCCAACCATGTCCATCACGTCGCCCTGGGTGATAATCACCAGATCCCCCGAGGCCAGAAACCCCTTATCACGCAACAAATTGGTGGCGTGGGTTGCCGCCGCCACGCCGTCGCAATCGCCGTTAAAGTACACTGGCGTCACGCCACGATAAAGCGCGGTTAGGTTCAGGGTATGTTCATGACGTGAGAGGGCAAAAATCGGTAGGCCCGAGCTAATGCGGGACATCATTAGCACGGTACGGCCCGATTCCGTCATTGAGATAATGGCAGTGATGCCCCTAAGGTGATTGGCGGTGTACATCGCCGACATGGCGATGGCTTCTTCGATATTGTCAAATTGCACGTCCAGCCGATGCTTGGACACATTGATACTGGGAATCTTCTCCGCCCCCAGGCAAACGCTGGCCATAGTCGACACCGTTTCGGAGGGATACTGCCCCGTAGCAGTTTCGGCCGACAACATCACCGCGTCGGTACCGTCAAGCACCGCGTTGGCGACGTCCATGACTTCGGCACGCGTGGGCATTGTGTGGGTTATCATTGATTCCATCATCTGCGTGGCGGTAATTACGGCGCGGTTCAGGGTGCGGGCGCGACGGATCAGTTTCTTTTGAATACCCACCAGTTCAGAATCGCCGATTTCAACTCCTAAGTCGCCGCGGGCCACCATCACCACATCCGAAGCGAGGATGATATCGTCCATAGCTTCCTCACTGGCCACAGCTTCGGCACGCTCGACTTTCGACACGATTTTGGCATAGCTGCCTGCGTCACGCGCTAGGCGGCGCGCATAGTTCAGATCCTCGCCGGTGCGAGGAAAAGACACTGCCAGGTAATCGACGCCGATTTTGGCGGCGGTAATGATGTCGGCTTTGTCCTTTTCGGTCAGCGCTTCAGCAGACAAACCACCACCGAGCTTGTTGATACCTTTATTGTTGGATAGCGGACCGCCCACCGCCACTCTGGTGTAAACCCGAATACCCTGCACCTCCAGCACTTTGAGCTGCACGCGGCCATCATCCAGCAGCAGGATATCGCCAGGCACCACATCGTCAGGCAAGCCTTTATAGTCAATGCCCACCCGTTCGCGGTCGCCCTCGCCGCAGCCTAATGACGCATCAAGTAGAAATTTGTCACCGACGTTCAAGAAAATTTTCCCTTCCCGAAACGTCGAAATGCGGATCTTCGGCCCTTGTAAATCGCCGAGTATCGCGACGTGCCGGTCGAGACGGGCCGAGATTTCGCGCGCTTTCTGCGCGCGCTGGAGATGATTTTCCGCGCTGCCGTGTGAAAAATTGAGACGAACGACATTGGCGCCGGCGGCAATCACTTTTTCGAGATTATTATCACGATCGGTTGCGGGGCCAAGAGTGGTGACAATTTTGGTTCTTCTTAGTCGTCTGGGCATGGATAACTCCGTTAACTTGGGTAAATGGTGTTGTTGCAACAAAAGAGTCTCCGGAGGGGCGCCAGACCGTTGGCCGGTCCACGTAGCAGCCAGACAGCCGGAGAAGGCGCTAAAATTCCCTGGATACCTTCGTTAAGGTCCTAGTTCCGTTTTATTAAAGCGCGATTCTTTAGGGCATCCTTGACCCGTTTTAAGTTACCCTGGAATTTTGCGCCGTGCCGCAGCATAAAGCCGGTTG
Source organism: Sodalis sp. (in: enterobacteria) (assembly GCF_036327475.1). Classification (NCBI taxonomy): domain Bacteria; kingdom Pseudomonadati; phylum Pseudomonadota; class Gammaproteobacteria; order Enterobacterales; family Bruguierivoracaceae; genus Sodalis; species Sodalis sp. (in: enterobacteria). The sequence continues at coordinate 370,073 of NZ_CP132913.1, forward strand.
CCAGGACATCGATCAGGGTTAACTGCGCCAAGCGTGATTTCATTGGCATAAACATGTTGATATCTTCCGACACATCCAGCGCTAGGGTCAATGACGCTTCCAGCGCCAGCGGCGAGCACGGCGAGGTGATGGCGATAACCGTAGCATCATTCTCTCGCGCCAGCACCGAGAGTTCTACTAACATCTTGTGTGGCCGGTATGAGAAATCAGCACCACGACATCGCCTTTGCCGGAATTCATGCAACTCATGTGCTGCAAGGCGATGTACTTCCGAGTACACGACCGGGATATGAAACGGAAAAATTTGTCCATCGCATCATGCGCTACCGCTGCCGAAGCGCCAAGACAAAAGGAGTCTTCTTAGCTTGGGTAAGCAAGTCCACCGCGCGGTTCACCGCGGCGATATCCAAGCTGTTTTAACCTGTTCCAGACTTGCCATCGCAGACTTGAAGTTTTTGGGGTATAGGAATCCACGCTATCATCTTCATCCACGTTACGATTTACACCAGACTCTAGGCGAGATGCAATTCAAAATCAGGATAGCCTTTGCTTCCTAAACGGCGGTAAAAACGGTTGACGGTTGGTTCACTGACCTCTGCCGTGCGCGCAAGGATGGCGATGCTGGAATGGATGGCGGTTTGTGGCAGGATGACTTCTGCGACCTTACGTTCGGATTTGCTCAGTAACTCCAAGTGAGTATTGATCTTTTCCAGCATGTTCATAAGTGTATAGCTCATGGATTTTGCCGATTTCACATAAAGGAGAAATCATGACCGATTTAATGAAATATACTACGAGCCGGTAGTCAAAGACAGCGAAACCGGATGGCCTTAGGTGTTTTGCCAAAGTATGACTCTAACTTTCAAAGCGGTAAAATAACCATAATGTTGTTAATTAATTACACTGTCGAAAACAAAGTCTGCCAAAACACGGGATTCTGGCGCGTTATTTTTGACGTTTCTGTCGATGTCAAAAACACCCTAACTATTTAATAAAATTACCAATCCTGCAAGGAGAAGAACATGGCGGTAACATCCATAGCCCAGGCCTGCGATCTGGTTATTTTTGGTGCGAAAGGCGATCTGGCGCGGTGTAAGTTGTTGCCCTCGTTGTATCAGCTGGAAAAGGCAGGTTCACTTCATCCGGAAACCCGTATTATCGGCGTTGGTCGTGCGGACTGGGACGTCAAAGCTTATACCAAGGTGGTGCGTGAAGCGTTAGAAACCTTCATGAAGGAGTCTATTGACGACAAATTATGGAAGAACCTGAGCGCGCGGCTCGATTTCTACAATCTGGATGTCAACGAGACCAAGCATTTCAGCCGACTTGGTGAAAAATTGGATCAGCAGGCGCGGGTGACGGTGAACTACTTCGCTATGCCCCCCAATACTTTTGGAGCAATCTGCAAAGGTCTGGGCGAAGCTGGTCTGAACGCCGAACCGAGTCGTGTCGTAATGGAAAAACCACTCGGCACCGATCTTGACTCTTCTAGAGCGATAAATAATCAGGTCGCGGAATATTTCAACGAGAGCCAGGTTTACCGCATTGACCATTATCTTGGCAAAGAGACCGTGCTGAATTTGCTGGCGCTGCGCTTCGCCAACTCGCTTTTCGCTTCGAATTGGGATAATCGCACCATCGATCATGTGCAGATTACGGTCGCCGAGGAAGTCGGCATCGAAGGCCGCTGGGGCTATTTTGACAAAGCTGGCCAAATGCGCGATATGATCCAAAGCCATCTTCTGCAGATCCTGAGCATGATAGCCATGTCGCCGCCATCGGATCTGACCACCGACCGTATCCGTGATGAAAAGGTGAAAGTGCTGCGCTCGCTGCGCCCCATTGATCACAGCAATGTCCGTGATACTACTGTGCGCGGGCAATATACCGGTGGGTTCGTGCAGGGGAGAAAAGTCCCCGGCTATTTGGAAGAAGAGGGCGCGAATAAAAACAGCCGCACCGAAACCTTCGTTTCTATACGTGTCGACATCGACAACTGGCGCTGGGCTGGCGTGCCGTTTTATCTGCGCACCGGCAAGCGTTTGCCGACAAAATGTTCCGAAGTTGTGGTTTATTTCAAAGACCCGGCGCTTAACCTATTCCGGGATTCCTATTATCAGCTGCCGCGGAATAAATTGACCATCCGTCTGCAACCTGACGAAGGAATGGATATCCAGATCCTGAACAAAGTACCGGGTTTGGATCACAAACACCGTCTGCAGACTACAAAATTAGATCTGAGCTTTACGGAAATTTTTAACCAGGATCATCTGGCTGATGCTTATGAACGGTTGCTGCTGGAAACCATGCGCGGTATTCAGGCGCTGTTCGTTCGCCGTGATGAGGTGGAAGAAGCCTGGAAATGGGTTGATTCGATTATGGAAGCCTGGGAGGCGGATAATGATACGCCGAAACCCTATCAGGCCGGGACCTGGGGTCCAGCAGCTTCCGTCGCGATGATTACACGCGATGGGCGGTCGTGGAATGAGTTAGAGTAACGGCCGGCGTTAGCCCGCCGTCAGACAACCGTCAGGCAACGTTCCAGCCGCACGCCTTCACGTGCGCGACGTGGTAAATTTATTGAAGGTAAACGGGAGTTAGCAAAACATGAATAACTGGAAAACCAGCGCGGAAACCATCCTGACTCCGGGGGTCGGTTGTGCCCGTCATCATTCAAACAGCGCGCAGTTTGTCATTAGCTCGGTCTGACCGAGCCGCCGCTAAAGGGCCGCCAACTCCGGATCGATTCCATTAATTCCCTAGATTATCACCGTATCGGAGTTGATGCTCGACATGGATTATGGTCTGCATGAGTTCAAGTTTTCCCCGGCGGAAGCCAACGGCGGTGTTAAAGCTCTGCAGGCGTTGCCGGTCCGTTCTCACGGGCGCATTTCTGCCAAACCGGCGGACATTGCGCCAGCAAACTTACCATGATTTCTGATCCTGAAGAGCGTACTGTGTATCAGCGGATCCTGACGGGTGCCCAATGATGCGTTGGAGAGGGGCGACTCTATGTTCATATCACGCAATTGGCAAAAAACGCGGTCGTTTTTCCCGAGCATGACCGCCAGTGCTTTTCGCTGTCGTCCTGGCTGCGCCATCGTCACCGTGACTCTTTTACCCTTAACCAGCGGCATTGACACAGTGATTCATTTCTACTTAACCGCACGCTCGTTGCGGCGAATGCCCTTCCCGACGCCCGTTACCTTTGTATGGCACATTAACCAGTGTAAGTGCTTGTTAATCGCATGGTATCTAGGGCTAGCCACCGGGAGTCCCTTAGCCCTCTGGCGACTGTCGGTGAAATGCTGTCGCGTGGTTTACCTAGCGCCTAAACGTCATTCCAGTTTTTAAATAAACAGTCTGGCCAAGGAACATTCACTCATGCCGACATGAGGGCCTACTCGGGCGGCGTTCGATGCTCGCCGGGAGACTGGTTTAACGTATCGGTAATGTGGCGAATGCGCGGATGCGAAGAGAATGGCAGCGGAAGGTTCTCCATCGGCATATTGCCAAACTGTTCCAGCATGACGATAACAAGGCGCCCGTTGGCGAATCCAGCGCATAGTCCGCCAGGCCGCTCTGACCAAATGCAAATAAGCTGTTGCAGCAACGGAATAATGAATAACGTACAGCCGTGTGCCGACATCCAGGAAATGTGGGCTCCACGAACACGAAACAGAAGTGGGCATTAACGGTGGCGCGATTACTGTGCGGAGTATTTCCCGAGATCCACACTGCGCAATGGAGCAGTATACCATTAAAGCGCATCGGTGAGTTCGCAGGTCATACCGCCCCGCAGAGACATGTCAATTACTTTCTACGGTGATGATTATTACTGGTTATGCGATGCTGGTTATGCGATGATAAGTGTGAAGATCCGGTGGTGCTGAATTATCTCAAGCGGGAAAATACCTACGGCGAAATGGTGATGGCCTGGCATGAAGCGTTCCGGGATCAACTATTCACGGAAATGATGGAGCGCATACCCTTCAGCAAGGCGAGTGAGAGATGGCGCTTGACGGCAATCAATACGCCGCCATATACAATGGGTGCGTTGAAAATCATCCCAGATAACTGCATTATAGCCGTCGCGGAAGATTTTATCCAGCCGCCTCCAAGTATGGCGCCATGTGGTGGGCAGGCCACGCAGGACGAGATGATCTATAAAGAACAAGATGACAACTTTAGCGTGCTATAAGATCACGTTGGAGCGCTATATTCTTATCGCCCTCGGCAGCACCACCTCCGGTGAAATTCCACCGCTCGACACAGACGATCCAAAGGCGAAACCGCACAGGTTTTTGCCACGGCGGCACGAGAATATCCATTGGATCATTATCAGGGCCACGTCTACATCCGCTCCAATCGCGACGGAATGTCGCACTATACGCGGCGCAACCGGAAAACTCTGGCAGGCGTCAATCCCGGTGCGCAAGGACCGTGGTACTGGAAAACTTCACGCTGTTTCGCGATTGGCTGGCGCTAAAGGGACGCCATGTGTGGCTCACCAGCCTGCGTCAAATCCCTTGGTCGACAGGCGAAGAAAGGGATCGCGTTTGATGATCCTACCTACGTAACCTAGCTAAAAGCGCGCAGATGCGTTACGGTTATTCCCCCATGACGACGCCGACGACCTCAGTCAAGAGTGGTACGAGGACGGCAAATTATTCAACAAGATGAATACGTTTAATGATTTTATCGACATCAGCCGCGAACTATTAGGGTATGGCTATGCCGAGCAGGACTTTGCCATGAGCGGCAGCGCTGGCAGGCTGTTGATGTGGCGGTCATTAATTGGCGCCGTAGCTGTTCAATGTGTGGTAGCCCAGGTATCCATTGTAGATATGGTGACCACTATGCTGGATGAATCCATTCTGCTGACGATCTGGCGAATATGAGAAGCGGGGAAATCCGCAGGATGGAGCCTCCTATATTCAGCCATTATGACCAGGTACGTGCGCAGGCTTATCCTCATTTGGGTCTGCATGATTCGCAGGTGCAGTATTGAGAGCCGGCGAAGTGGGTTACCAGACTGCGTAAAGTGAAAACTGACAATCATTGCTATTGCTGTGCACCAATATGTATTCCGGCCACGGCAGAAACCGGTCGCTTCAAAGATTATGAAGGGGTATCGATGGAATATACTTTTATCTGATGCTCACCAAAGGCGGTGTACTTCGCGGGCCGTTCAGGAGAGATGATAGTTGAATCAGCGGAGATAACCGGGGCATCACGAGCGATCTGTGCCAGATACTGGCTGCGGTAGTTACCAAATTTCAGGCTAAAGAGTAACATAGCTTCATTACTTATCGCCACAATCTCCTCAGGGCTCTAGCTGAAATCCTACCATATCTTCCTGTGGCTTAAGCGCATAACGCAGATATTGATTGTCGTACTGATACCAGGGTGCAATTTGCGCGCCAGTTTCAGGGTGTGAAGATTCACGCCGCTCGTCTCCGGCAACATCCGCCTGTCGAATATGGTGTTATGCGCGACTAATAGGCGCTGCTCTGGTAACGGCCGATACGTGCGCGATGCGGGGTTTATCCGCCACCATCTCTTCGGTGATATGGTGGATATCCATCGCGTCCAGTCTAATGGGGCGTCCCGGATTCACCAGATCGCCTATAACATTGCTGATGCCCATATCGCTAAGGTCCAGCGACACAATTTCCATGACGCCTGCATCAAGGCCTCAGGTTTAATCACGCTAAAGGTAATAATAGGTTTTGTGCTGGCACAGTTGCCTTATTATGACGCTTTAAATAAAAACCAGCTGGGAGAGCGGGTTGATAAGAAAGGAAGCGGCGAGGCATTACACAATGCCGGCAGACGTTTTTGCTGTGCTTTTTAGCACGCTTTTCTTGTGGGGTTTTTAACGGTTTCTTCCCTCTCAGTGGCAGACCGGAAATGCTGGATTTATTAACTGCCGATTATCGGTCGTTAGCAACACAAAGTATGCTATTTTGTGCCGCAACAGAATAACCGACATTGCGGTGCCGGGACTGCCAGTAAAACGCGGTGCATGGTGCGCTAAGTTTTCGCATGACGCACATCGCCCTTACCAATTCGGGCACATAGGCGAGGGTTTTGCCTTCAGGAATAGATGACGATGAGACAACGCATGTGGCACATGGCGCGCAGCCCTCTGAAGAGGTTACTTGTGCGGCTTGTAGGGGAGGCGTGAGAAGTTGAGTGAAGCTTGTCGGTAGAAGGCTACGCGAGTACGGAAATAGTCGCGCAACTGTGCGGGTTGGTCCTGCTCCACCTGTTCCTCCACCACCGGCATACTATAGCGTTCTTTGAACGCCACACCAGACGCCGCCAGATCTACGTTAATTTTATCGCGCGTTAACTCATCAAGATTGGCCAAATTGTACGTCATCGTGACTCCTCCCCTCCCGGTTCATTGCAGCTCGGTATTCAAAATAAAGCAGCCGACGACGGTTTGCAAGCCGATGGGGGTGGAATGGTGAATAATAATAGTTTTTATTTTGTCTTTGGCATCTGCGCGGTAATACAGAATGGCGGAATAATAATTAATTAAGCATGCAAATAATAAATCCTTATCAATACAAAATGTTGGTATAATAGCGGAGTTAAACAAATGAGCGCATGGTATAATGATAAAGGATAAGGGCGCTAACCAGTAAACCCACTGCTAGACATACGCCTCCTGTTTGATTATCTCAATGGCACCGGCTGGAGACTATCGAAGCGCCAAACATGCTTACCAGCATAAGCAAATGATTGCACAGAAGATTAAGACGCTTATTCTACATTCCAGATTCCACCTCCTGCGGTGGTATGTCACTGAGCAGCACGAAAAGATGTTCAAGTCAATCCTCGATAAGCTGGCGCTGGTGAACACTAACGCCAGTTGCCTGTCTTTATCAATTAGGATCTTAAGAAAATGAATGGCGATAACAGCGTCAATAACCACAATGTAAACGCCTGCCTCTGAAGAATATCCGCTTCGTGGATCAGGCATTGGATCGATATGCGCTACGCTTTTAAAGCGCGGATAGGGTTCAAGCAAGTTAATGGTGCCATGGATGATCAATTCATGATCATCCATGAGCGGTATTTTATAATTATTCATAATAGATATTTGTCCAGGGCATGACGTAATTGACTATCTGTTACCCAGATAGCGGGAGGCCCATTCTTGACCAGATTGTGAGTTATGTGCTTTGGCGCAGCAGATCGCTGCCTGCTGACAGAAAGGACGTGGTTAATCGACTGTCTTGTTCGTTCAGCAAAATGTCACGCTGAAGTTGATATTCTACGGCGTAGCTCATGCCGTCAGCGGCGGCGAGGAAGGTGATATCTCACCAAAGAGAGTGCAACATCTGCCGATAAACTCCCGATTAACCATCGCATTATCCACCGGCAGAAGACGCAGCCGCCAGAGCTGTACCGGAATATTGCCAGCAGTTTCTGGCCATACGGTTTGCCTGGTAGGAAAAGTAGTTCGGCGGCGGAGAAGGGCTTGTCCTCGTGACCGAACTGCCCATCATCTTCGCTAGATTGGCGGCGATGGCGAGTCCAAGACCAGTGCCCTGCATAGTTATCTCTGGAGAACGGGGTAAACACATCCGCCTGATCTTTCAATTGCCGGACGGCGGTGAAGGTTGCTCTGACTGACTGCGCTATCACCATCCATTATCGTAGGGCGCTAATCAAATATCCCTATGATTTCTAGACGGAGGCTGCTACGCCCACCTTAACCCTTATCGAAAACGGCTTACGCGATTTACCTGTGCAGGCCGAGCAGTGGCAACGCCGCCTTCGCGCCATCCAGTGTCACCTGCGGTAGGCGATGATCTCGCCACAAGGCGAAGATATTTTCAACAACATTTACTTTCGTTATCACGATGCCCCATTGAGTTGCTGACATGACGACGCCAAATATCAAGTTATAACGCCACAACAATGATGTCTAACGGGAAGGGGAGCAGTGAAAGGCAAAAACTATTGCTGATTGTATGGGTAATACTAAAACTGCTAAAGGAGAGCTATCGTCAATTCGATCCGGTCTCGATCACTTATTTGACCATTGAGATCGTCGGCAAAGCTGGCTATTTGTCGAATAGTTCAGTGTGCGGCTGGCGGTTCTTAAGCCTCTTGGGATATTGCAGGAGACATCATGGAATGAGATTTGGTTACTGAACGGAATTTATAACAATTCATCCAGTTGGCGATCTAGACGACTTGCCCGGTGTCAGACGCTATGTGCTGGCGTCATGCGCACGGCGAAACTTATTTGCACCACCGCGGAGGCCGTCTCCCTCCGCCGCCGACGCCTTGTGACGGGGTTACAGCGCTGGACTCTGCCTGTTCACCGCCCTGCCCGCGGCTGTACGCTCTGTTTGCGGCGCTACCGCGGTTGCTGAAGCGTGCCGGCATGTGAACGGTTAGCAGCATTACCGCCTTCTATACCGTAATTGATGGATAATTGATGGAAGGAGACAACATCAATGAGCCACTTGCCGACGAAGTCCGCTCCCTGCTGGATGGGCATTCTGGGGGATAGCTACTTCCCGGCGATCGATGTCTTTGGAGGCTTGAGTCGCATCATGCCGTTGATCGTAAGCGAGGTGTATCTATCGCTTGCGGCGGTGCTGCGTCACTTCTATCGGTTTATCGATTTACCGCAAGGTGGAGTTACTGGTGCGGGTCGGCGAGTACCAGCGTGACTATGATACGTTGTTGGAGGCTGGAGGCGGCGCTATGCTGCCTTGATGCTCTGCAGCGGCACTTATGTGGCTAACCGAAGCAGCAGACGCGGGTAACGATAATGAAACCGGGTAACGATAATGAAACAGCAAGAAAAACTCGTGCTGGTACTAACGGATGAGTCAGCGGACGGTCTGCAATATGTATCGACGATGCACTCTATGACTGCGGCTACCGACGACAGTATGGCAGGACTGGCGTGAATCCGTGTTGAGTCGACCGATTGGACGGCGATCGCAAAACCGCGAATGGCGTCGATTGTCGCCTGGGTCCTCGCGCCGTTGTTGGCGCAGGAACTGATGCTGTCTCTATGGATGCCGCCCCGATCGTGCAGCGTCCTGGGTCGTAACCTGACCGCCAACAGGCCCTTCAATGGGTGTTAATGGTGTTGCCGGCGTGCGTATGGCGCAGGCTGGTCGCCGCAGCGACTCCCGCACGCGGATTGCCGACGCATCGTTCCCGTTTAGGGTGACGCTGAATCTCGGCGAGAGTAATCTGACGCTAAAAGAGCTGCGTCAGCTTGGGCAGGGTGCGGAAATACGACTATACATCGCGGGCTGAGAAATATGCGTTAATCCTGCCAGTGCCATGGTATTACGCATTACATGGAAAGGGGAAAGGATCGTGGAAATAGACGCGCTCATGCAGGATATCGCGTGTAGCTAGAGCAGGACGCAGCCAATGATGCCCAGATGCCCTCGCCGGATTGTGCGGACCCAGAAGTAGGCGATGACGGTGCAGCTCAGTCGTTACCGCCTGACGTCAGCTTCACCTTGACACGCTACCGCAGCGAGTGCGGGTAGGCGTGGGTCAGGTGACGCTGACGGTTGGTGCGCTGCGCTAGTTTTCCACTGGAGATGTCATATCGGCCGGGTGACCGGCTGGTTTTCCACTGCGTCTACAGGAAAATCCCGGGTCAGGGGAACTCATTCGCTGCGAAGACATCCTGCTGATGACACCCTCTGGTATCCTGTGGATCAGGCTAACATTGTCTCATTAACTCACTCACCCTGCTAGCAATCGATCATCCTGCTGGTGGTCCTTTTCCTACTGCTGCTGGCGATGGTGTTATCAATTTTGCGCAATGCGCTGGGGATCCAGTATAGGCGCCACCCAACATGGCGTTATACGGCCTGACGCTTATCATATCGCTGTTCATCATGGCACGCCTTAGCAGTGAAAGCCCAATAGTATCCGGTGGCCGCGCCTGACGACCCGCCGTGGACGCGCGGTTACGACAGCAAAGTGCTGGGCGCCTATCGCCAGTTTTTCTGCAACGCTGATGAGAAAGAAATTCGCTATTTCCACGACCTGACTCTAGCCAAACTTGACCGGAAGAGGTGCGCCGGCGGGTCAGGCCGGACTCGCTGCTCTGCTAGCGGCGTTTACCGTCAGCCAGCTCAGGCAGGATTTTCGCATCATGTATTATTGGCGATGGAAATGATGATGGTCTCGTCGATGACGATTTCACCGCTGTTCAACCTCTTTATTTTTCTGCTGACGGGCGGTTTGGTTGGGACTTGATTCTCTTGAATCTGGTGAAGAGCTTTTATTGGCGTTAGTGGCGTTAGTGGCGTCAGCCGTTGGTATTCTGGTCAGCCTGTTTCGGGCGTTAACGCAAATTCAGGAGGGGGCTATATGCCAGGCCTTGCCGCAAAAGGATCCGCTGGCGCTGCTGCACGCTGCGCCATTTATCCGTTATGATCGCACATTGTTTAGCGGCAGGATGGTCAGTTAATTTTTGCGGCTCGAGTGTGCCGCTAGGGGAGTTGTTGACCTTTACCGTGAATGGATTGTAGTAATGCGTTACAATTGGCGTTAATCGCTACTGCATTAGGTGGTAATCGGTTTTTTGTGTGCCGCGACGGTGGCCTAATTCCCACCAGGTAATGCTGCATATGCTAGTGTCAGCTCGAAGTACGGGCTGTCGCCGGATTTGCGCTACTCCAGCCGGGCCAGATCGCGCGAATTACGGTGGTGATTTTAGGGTAACAGCCGATCTCGTCTGGCGGTCGTTCATGGAGATAATCGACTATCCGTTACCGGGGATCCTCTATGTTGAATCTCTGCACGTGGGGCACGGGCGGCCCACTCAAGCGGTAGCCCATCCGAGAGAAACACGCTAGCCCGGGCCTGACCAAATATAGCCCCGCAACCACCAGCGCTTGGCCGGCGCTCGCGCTGGGCATGAGCCGCTGCGCCAGCCGGCTAGCTTGACGAGGAACGGTGTCTGGCATTGCCACCAGCGGCAGATAGTCTCCCTTTGCAATAGTCTGCAGTCCGCCGGCTAAACCGCCGAGCGCGGAACGCGCCAGGGTGGATACGCCACCCATCACCGGCGCGATGGCAAAACCACCCACCACCGCAAGCGCGCACCACGCACAGCGTACTGCCCGGCAGTAGGATGGGCAGTAGTGGGTCGTAAAGCGTCAGTTGTATATCGCCGGTCATGGCGATGGCAAGGGGTGGTACCGATTAGGAGCAGCGTTGCACCGGTCAGGGTGCCCAGCGCATCCGTCGAGGATGGATTGCCCACCAGGGCATTGGCGATGATGAAACTCATCTCACGCCGCAAAACCAAACTGTTCCTCGCCTTGTGCGGTGGTATAGACACCGGGGATTAGTGCTGCTAAACCATTCTCCATTATTGCCATGTCCAGCCGGCGCTCCTACCGAACCGACGGCGGTCTGCATACCGCCAATGCTGATGCTGCCAGCGGGGTTGCTCATATACCCCGGTAGCTGGCTTCGCTGTGTAAATCCATCATCTGCTGCGGCGTGAGATGGCACGGCGTGGCTAGGTCCACCAGATTCACGCCGTACTCGCCCCGTAACTGACCGGGATAGTCCAGCACTTCGCCAGGTGGCCCGCCGCCTGGCTGTCTCAGAAGTTCCTGCAGCTTCGCCACCAGCTGCGTCTGTCTGATCTGTCTGGAAATCGTAGGCGATGGTCAGCGTCCGATAATTGTTGGTCAGCGAGAGGACGCCGATCAGCGCCCGCGCCCATGACTCTAGCCGCTAGCGCAATGATCCGTTGATTCATCTGTTCATCGATGACTTCCCTGAAGTCCACGTAAACCGCCTGATCGACAATGGGCAAATGCGCCACAGGGAGTATTTAGGCTTGTTGCAGGCGAATATCCTGTTTGCGGGTGTTTTGGAATACTTTTGGCATACTGAAAAGGCTGTCAATGCACAGCGTTTTCCTGTGCCTAGTAATAGGCATGCCAGCGTGCCGCATACGGCTAACTGAAAAATAAGCGAGAGCTTTGAGGCGTGGGAAATGGGGAATGGTGGGCGCATGCTGGAGATCGTTAGCTAGGCAAACATCGCCCGCGGCTTCCTGCCTGGGATCCGGAAGTGATGCATAGCACGCTCAGCATGGCCCACGTCAAGGCGTCGCTGCGATACCAATCCCGATTTTTATGATTCAAATTCTTTGAGATAGTCCAGCGCAGATAGAACGGCGGATCGTTTATTAAATCGGCGCCCTGCGCCGATTTGCACTGTCGTCTTGGTCATGAATAGGCCTCTTACTACTGTGAGATAAGAAAGACGCACTCCTACGACAAAGAGTTATTGCAGTATGGCGCAAGTAGCACGAAAAGCTAAATCCTGCCTTAGCATCTTAGACTTCTATCCCTTTAGCATCTTAGCGCTCGCTGCCGACTAACTTTCCTTAATCGCTTCGCGCCATACTCTTCACTCGCTAGCTGCCAAGGAGGGGCGGGCACCCACGCCAGACCGTCATGCCATCAGTTCGACGGCGCCGCGGTTTTCCATTCTTTTTTATTTTTCGCCATAGAGTAGAAAATGCTCGCTCTCAGTCGCCTTCGCCGCCAGCGGCGGCGAAGTAGCAAACGCGATGCCGACGCGGACGAATTGCCAGAAAGTGCGAACTTGATGTCGTAATCGGAGGCGAGTCAAAAACGGAGTTTGTGCGCACCAGTTGTTGATACTGGCGGCTTGATGCGTAGCGCCACATAAACTCGGTCAGCCAGCGCGTCGAGGGTCAGACCATGACCGTACTCATCTCGATGCCGCGATACAGCACTGGCATTCCAACCTCTAAACTGCTGGTTTCCCGGGTATCTATGACGACATTCAGCCCATTCAGATAACTGGAATCGGTGATGGTGGTCTACTGCAATTCTAATGCGCGCGCGGCCGCCCCTTTGCCCGGCTCAACGTTATAATATACGGTTGTAGCTGCCTTTCTAGATGGTTTACCTAGACGGCGGAGATTTCCGATATCACCACTGAAAACCACGTGCTGTTGACGGTCTGAGCCAGCGCTAGGTTATTGCAAGTGGAAAGCTTTAGCGTCTCCATATTGGCCGACGTTGATACCCAGATAGCGAATAGGTATGCCGGGGAGAGCTGGCGTCGTAGGTGCGTAGCACGTCTGGCTGCCAACCGCCGGCGCGGCGTTTTCAGAACAGCAAGGCTCACGAGATACACCTTTCACCACAGCGGCGCCCGCCAAATTGTTGAAACTCACCACCCTTGATGGCGAAACGCATTTTATCGTTGTACTGACCAACGCCAGCGCTTTACTTTATAAACGTCTGGAGGGGTAAGCTGGGCCGGTTTTTATTTACTCGAGGGTGATATACTTGTGCTCGGACCCTTTTGAGGAAATGTCTTATGCATGCGCACCTCGCTGTGTAAAGCGTCTACGGCGCCGTAGCGGCGGAAAACCGGATTTCGGCGATGTGCATGCTTTCTGGGCCATATTGCCTGCGACGCTGTGCCAATAATTCAGCAATCATAATGCCTATCACAATCGATGAACGCGCGGTAGAGGTTTTTGATATCGATAGCACGATTTATCAACGCTTCGATCAAAATGATGAAGATGGACTGAAAGCGGTTGTGAATTACCTCTGCCGGCGGTTGGAAACCACCAATCTGTGCAAATTTATCACTAATATTTGATAATGATATAATGTGGCATTTGCTGATGGCATTATTATAATGGCGCCTGTTCATACCTGCGCTGGCTGGCAAACCTGTTGTAATCAGGAAAATTCATGGAAAATCAACTTAAGTTGAACAGCAGCAAAGAAGTCATTGCCTTTCTGGCGGAGCGTTTCCCGCTCTGTTTCACGGCCGAAGGTGAAGCCAAGCCGCTTAAGATCGGTATTTTTCAGGACCTTGTTGAACGAGTTCGGGGCAAAGACAATATCAGCAGGACGCAACTGCGTTCCGCATTGCGCCTTTATACTTCCAGCTGGCGTTATCTTTATGGGATAAAGCTTGGCGCGCATCGCGTTGATCTCGATGGGAATCCCTGCGGCGAGCTAAAAACGCAGCATGTTGAACATGCGCGCAAACAATTAGAGGGAGCCAAGGCCCGCGTTCATCTTCAGCACGCTGCCCAGCAGGCGAAGAAACGTGAAAACGACGAGGCCACTGCGACTAAGCGGCCCGTTAACAGTGACGCTGTCATGCCTCGAAAACCACCCCCCGAGCAAGAACGTCCTGAGTCTGCCTCCAGGCAGCCGGCACCGACCGTCAAAACCGTGCCTGTCACCGATATTTCCACTTTGCAAATCGGCCAGGCCATCAAAATCAAAGTGGGTAAAAATTCCATAGACGCAATCGTCATGGAAATCGCCAAAGAAGGGGTACGAGTGCGGCTCTCTTCCGGGATGGCTTTGATAGCACGCGCAGAACATCTGCAGTTCTGATACGGAGGCCACCAGGGTTGAGCACATTTGTCAGAGTCGCCATGATGGCGGGGGTGCTACTAGCAGGCGGGACAATGGCGAGCGGTGACATCACCCGCGCCGATCAGATCCCGGTATTAAAGGAAAAAGCACAGCAGAAAACAGTGAGCCAGCGGGTCAGTGCGCGTTTTACGCGATCGCACTATCGCCAGTTCGATCTGGACATGGCATTCGCCGGCAAAATTTTCAGCCGTTACCTCAACATGCTCGACTACAGTCACAATGTGTTGCTGGCATCAGATATTGTGCAGTTAGCCGCCAAAAAATCACAACTGGCCAATGAGCTTAAAAGCGGTAAGCTGGATTTGCCGTATGCAATGTACAACCTGGCGGAAAAACGCCGATTTGAGCGTTACCAATATGCGCTGGCGCGGTTGGCGAAGCCGCTGAATTTCAACGAAAACGATGCCATCGAAATCGATCGCAGCAAAGCCCCCTGGCCTAAGACCACCGCTGAGCTCGACGCGCTATGGGATGCCCAAGTGAAGTATGACGCACTGAATCTCAAGCTTACCGGCAAAGATGAGCAAGAGATCCGCGACATTTTAACAAAGCGCTATCAGTTCGCCATCCGGCGCCTGGCGCAAAGCAATAGCGAAGATGTTTTCCAGCTGATCATGAACGCTTTCGCCCATGAGATCGATCCACATACCAATTATCTTTCCCCGCGCAACACTGAGCAGTTCAACGCAGAGATGAGCCTGTCGCTGGAAGGCATCGGTGCGGTATTGAAAATAGATGACAATTACATGGCGATAAACTCGCTGGTGCCAGGCGGCCCGGCGGCCAAAAGCAAAGCTATTACCGTCGGCGATCGCATAGTGGCTGTAGGCCAGGCCGGCAAACCGATGGTGGATGTGATTGGCTGGCGACTGGATGACGTGGTGTCGCTGATAAAAGGGCCGAAGGGCAGCAAAGTGCGCCTGGAAATCTTGCCTGCCGGCAAGGGCACCAAAACCCGCATCGTCACCGTTACCCGTGAGCGTATTCGGCTTGAGGATCGGGTTGTAAAGATATCGGTGAAAACCATTTGCAAGGAAAAAGTCGGCGTTTTGGATATTCCCGGTTTTTATGTTGGCCTGACCGATGATGTCAAGGTGCAACTGCAAAAGCTGGAAAAACAGAACGTGCAAAGCGTCATTATCGATTTGCGCGCTAACGGCGGCGGTGCACTAACAGAAGCCGTATCGCTATCTGGGCTGTTTATTCCTAGTGGGCCGGTGGTGTTAGTGCGCGATAACAACGGTAAAATCCGCGAGGACAGTAATACCGATAGTATT
Source organism: Sodalis sp. (in: enterobacteria) (assembly GCF_036327475.1). Lineage (NCBI taxonomy): Bacteria > Pseudomonadati > Pseudomonadota > Gammaproteobacteria > Enterobacterales > Bruguierivoracaceae > Sodalis > Sodalis sp. (in: enterobacteria). The sequence goes on from NZ_CP132913.1 coordinate 385,827, forward strand.
GTCTACTATAAAGGACCGCTGGTGGTGTTGGTGAACAGGTTCAGCGCCTCTGCATCGGAGATCTTCGCCTCGGCGATGCAGGATTATGGCCGAGCACTGGTGGTCGGCGAGCCGACCTTCGGCAAAGGAACAGTACAGCAATACCGTTCACTGAACCGCATCTATGATCAGGTGCTGCGCCCGGAATGGCCGTCGCTGGGGTCTATCCAATACACTATCCAGAAATTTTACCGGGTCAACGGCGGTAGCACGCAACGTAAAGGTGTGGTGCCAGATATCATCATGCCAAGCGGCACCGAAACCGTCGAAACTGGCGAAAAATTTGAAGATAATGCGCTGCCCTGGGACAGCATAAACGCGGCCACTTATACCAAGGTCGGTGATTTGAAGCCATTCTCAGCCGGGTTGCTCAAAGCACATCAAGTGCGCATCGCCAAAGATCCTGAATTCCAATATATCCAACAGGATATCGCGCGTTTCCACGCTATGAAGGAGAAACGCAATTGGGTCTCCCTCAATCTCGCCCAGCGAAAGAAGGAGAATCACGAGGATGATATTATCCGGCTTCAGCGGACCAACGAGCGGCTGGTGCGGCAAGGTAAAAAACCAGTGAAGAATCTGGAATCCATTCCTAAGGATTATAAAGAACCGGATCCCTATCTGGATGAAACAGTACAAATTGCGCTGGATCTCGCCCATGCCGAGGCCGTCTACTACGCTACACCGCCGGCAGGGTAGCAACGTCATCAGGCGTCTTAACCGGTGCCCTTTGCCGCATCTCAAAGAAGGGGTCGAAAAGTTTAACAAAATGTAAAGTTATGTCTTTTAGCAATTTATCGACGCGTAATGCTTGAAAAACGCCGCCAAAACTCTAGATTAACGTTGCGCAATGGGCGTGATCATTTCCGAGGGACATGACATTTTATGATGCGTATCGCTCTTTTCCTACTCACTAACCTAGCGGTGATGGTGGTGTTCGGTATTGTGCTTAACCTCACCGGGATTCAGTCCTCCAGTGCCGCCGGATTAATAATAATGGCCGGGCTGTTTGGTTTTGGCGGAGCTTTCGTTTCGCTGTTAATGTCAAAATCCATGGCGCTGCGCTCGGTCGGCGGCGAAGTGATCGAGCAGCCGTGCAATGAAACCGAACGTTGGCTGCTCACTACCGTCCGCCGGCAGGCGCTGCAGGCCAATATTACCATGCCGCAGGTGGCGCTTTATCACGCGCCCGATATCAACGCTTTCGCCACCGGCGCCAGACGTGATGCCTCGCTGGTGGCCGTCAGCACCGGTCTACTGCAAAATATGAACCGCGATGAGACTGAGGCGGTCATCGCTCATGAAATCAGCCACATAGCCAACGGCGATATGGTGACCATGACCTTGATCCAGGGCGTTGTGAACACTTTCGTTATTTTCGTTTCGCGGATCCTAGCTCAGCTGGCGGCGGGGTTCATGTCATCGGATCGCGACGAGGATCAAAGCGGCAATGGTAATCCACTGGTCTATTTTGCCGTCTCCATAATGTTGGAATTGGTGTTCGGGGCACTGGCAAGTATTATCACCCTGTGGTTCTCACGTCATCGCGAATTCCATGCCGATGCCGGTTCAGCCAAGCTGGTGGGGTGTGAGAAAATGATCGCGGCGCTACAGCGGTTAAAGACCAGTCATGAACCGCAGGAAGCCAGCAGCATGATGGCGTTTTGTATCAACGGCCGCAATAAGACATTCAGCGAACTGTTCATGTCCCATCCCTCGCTGGATAAACGGATTGAAGCACTGCGTTCTGGCGCCTACCTGAAATAAGGCGTATCGCGCCTTGCGGTGGCGGGCTGCAAACCACAGAACGTTGGTCGGTTACCGCTCATACTGCTCATGAGGCGGTCGGGAAATGACGATGCTTCAAATCCGTGCCGCGCTGGATTTTCAACACGCCAATCCGTTCGGGATTTGAGACGTCGCGTTTATTTCCTAACACGCCCACCAACACCAGCCTGGTGTGCGTGCCGCTGTCGCAGAACAGGTTAAACATTCACGCCTTCATCAGCGCGCTGACGGTGTTAAAGCGCTGGCCACTACTGTTTGGTCAGCGGCGCGCTGCCATCAGGGTATTGATTGCTATACCGCGGCTCAATTAACGTACCTTGATACTCATCACCGCTGCGGCGCAGAGCCCTGTAGGACACGGGCGTCATAGCATCAACAAACTGTCAGACAGCGCACACAGCAAAGACATCAGACAGAACACCGCAAGGCCACATTGATAGACGCGCCAGTGCCTGTACACCTACACATCGCCGAGGCTGGCGAAGGAGAGCAATGAAACGATGACGCCAGTTGATAGGCATTGGCCACCCAAATCGATGCAGTCGGACTAGCGTGGAATTCACGAGCAATCGTTGGTAAAGTAACGTGACGTCATCCAAGACCGCATAAGACACTCAGCACAATCGGTAGCTCCGTAGCGCTGCGGCAGGGGAACTGCGTCATAGTTGATGTAGGTTATTAAGGTTCGTTCGTCTGTAAAAACACTTTTATTGCAGCCGGCGAGGGTGCGTTTCGCACGGGAAATGCAATCCAATACTAACTAACGCGTGACGACGCAGCCGAACTGCTATTGCGAATTTCACAAGCCGCGGCCTTGTCGCTATACTAGACTGCCATTACAGGATACTTATTAACATAGCGATAGTAGAAGTCGACCGGCAACCCGATTCGGTGTCGTCAGTACTGAGCGGGTCATGATGTCGAAAAGTACCGTGTACCGCTTCCTGCAAACGATGAAATTCCTTGGTTACGTCGCGCAGAATGGCGAATCGGAAAAGCACTCCTTAACGCCCAAACTGTTTGAGCTCGAAACCTCACGCTCACCTCGGCGAGTTGGATGAAGACGGCATCGTCTACGTCCATAATAAAATGATTTGCAGTAAAATTTATGCGCGCGTTGGCCGCCGTAAGCCGCTCTACAGTGCCGCGATTGGAAAAGTGTTGCTGATCTGGCGTGACGTCACTGAGGCAGCGGCATTTCCACTCGTAGCACGTCCCGCGCCGCGGCGCCAGGCGAGGATAACAGGGAACAGGGTGGCCGCGCTGTATCGCGGTACCGATTTTTAATCTCCTTGGCGTTATCATTTGCCGGCATGAGCATCTTGTTTCCAACGATCCGCTTTTTCGAAGCGGCCAAAATGATTATGTCAAAATACTGCACAACGTGGCGCGCGCCATCTCCTGTCGATAGACTATCACGACCATTGTTTTAGCCCCCAAAGACAGAACCGGCTCGCTTAATCCTCCCGTTCGGGTGCTCACGCATATAAGGAAACGATCTTTTCCTATAAAACCAGGAACTGGTGTTCGATCTAGTCGCCTGTCAGCTGGTAATCAAGCAGATTCTGGACATTATCGATACCATTGTGCCGGCGGAGATGAAAATGTCCGCGCAGTTGAAAACATTAACTTTGGCGCCCATCCTGCCTCTCGCGATTGAGAAACCTCCTGCCCTTATCGACATGAAATTCGAGCACGCCTCTCCCCGTTAAAGCCGCTACGTGAACGGGTCTCGCCAAAGGTGAAACTTGTTTAATTTACAAATTTAGTTTAAGAGGATAACATTAGTCGATTATGCATTTCAAGAATAGGGTTTTGAAAAGAGGTAAAACAAATTAAACTGGTCGCGATCCTGCTGCTCTGTTTGGCTCTTTGGCTGTCGGCGCTGAACAGTTTTGCGATCAGGGAGAGGATTTTCAGCGGCATGTACCTGGTGACCCAATGGATGCCTTGGTGCTGTTGTTAATAAGTAAGGTAGCCACTAGTTCAATGAGTGGCAGGTCAGTTCATGAATGCGTTAGGGGTTAACAGCTTGCACAATCGCTATGGCATCCATCCCGGTATTCGTCATCGTACTGGTGGTCTGTTTTTGAACCGTGCCAGTGCCAAAGCAAACGAGCAGATAGCTCTGCTAACCGATCAAGCAACAAAATCAACAAACCGAGCTGAAGGGTGAGCGCGGGCAACATATTCTGCGTGATCCAGCGCTGAGGAACGCACCTCACCGCTGTCGTTTGCCGCCACTACGCAGCCCCTACGCAAAACGCAGTTGGCGGCAACCATCGCCGAATTGCCAAATATTACGGTCATCTTGACCGCGGCACGCTGAGGCAGCTGTTAAAACGCTTTTCCGCGCTGGAGGGTCGCGGCGCCATTGTGTATGGGCGCTTGGTTGTGCCGGCACGGCACTTGAGCATGTGCTCGCTATGAGATCGCAACCGAAGTTTATGGTGCGGCTGTGTGCTATCCACGTCGCGCTGGCACTTCTTCTTTCCCTGCGACAGTGGCTATATCCGCGGTTGTCGGAGATTGGCCCACGCCTTGGGCCGTTTGACGCGGCGGCGCCGGTGTTTATGCACCAAAATGCATGGCGGCAAGTCACATGAGTCCCACCGAGGCGGTGCGTTTTTATCAGGAACTTCAGCAGCCCAGGGTGATCCCGATTCATTTGGGTGTTCGAGCTAGCGGATGAATCCCTTGACGAGTCGCCGCACGAGTTATCGCGTGCCTAGCGCGAGGGAAGTGTCAATAATGCCGGTTTCGCTGTGCTAAAATCGTCGTCAAGATTACGCTATAATATTAGCCCAGGCGTCGGCGGCAATAAAGTTCATCGGTGCTGCGGCCTGAGGTGCAAGGCCACAGGACGTATCTGTGGCGGACAGACGGCCGTTTAGAGCGGGTAGTATGTGACTTGATGGCCCGGTTTCCCGGTTTGACCGCCACTTGGATTCAGTAGAAACGGTTTTGCTTCGTCGCCGGTGCAAACCTGCACGTCAACCTAGACGTGAAAACTTTAGTCGATATCCTGGTCGCCAATTAATACCAATCTGTCGGGCGTTCGACTCCCGCAGATAAATTAGATGAAGCTGTGTAAGAAATAATCTCAAAATCGCAACATACTGGCCGAGCACAGGTTATTTTAAATTTATTAATTGACATATTAGCAGATTGTTCGCATAAAGATTGCACAACATTGGCGATCCTTTATAACACAACATCAGCATCGCGCTGGGGCAAGAGGCGGGACTAATAAGCAGATGCTATCCTGGCATAAGGGCGAGCTGAAGCCATTTGGTATGTCATTGACGTGGTCATACAAATTTAGCACAATATTTCGTTATGTTATGAAAAGAGGTTATAAGTGGAAGGGTGAAAATTGTGAACTAGACGCCTTGATTTCTTACAGTGATGCATAATAGTTATTTCTGAATAATGCATTGGACGTTGGTATGGGTTTTCGCTAGTATTACCGCTATCTGATAATTGTAGACTGTAGCGCTATGACTCCGTAGCGCCATAGCCACGCAGGAATGTGGCCCCCGTACTTTATTGTGGTGGGGTTAGTAGCCCAATGTCTTGATTATGTGCGACATAGCCCGGCCCTGATTAAAAATGGCTTGCCATTGTTTACAGAATATGTAATAACGCAATTGGGTAAAACGAGGTACAGTTCTGTATATGAGTGGCATTTTCAGTAAAGAAGTATTGCATGTAAACGATTTTCGTTGCATACCGCTTCTCTGCCGATCCTTATCTTAGTGCCTCAAGCAGTAACGAATCCAGTTTGTCTCTGTATCGCCAAATGGCGAATTAAACACTCCAAAGGAAATATGCAAGATGGCAAAGATCAAAGGTCAAGTGAAGTGGTTCAATGAGTCTAAAGGTTTTGGTTTCATCACTCCGGCCGATGGCGGCAAAGACGTGTTCGTTCACTTCTCCGCTATTCAGGGTAACGGTTTCAAAACTCTGGCCGAAGGCCAGAATGTCGAATTCGAAATCCAGGATGGCCAGAAAGGCCCTTCAGCGGTTAATGTAACTGCCCTGTAATCCAGTTTGAGTCATTTTACTAACGGGTAACACTAAGTCCCCCTGCCGGCCCGCGTCCGCGGGGGGAGGATTTAACATTGTGGTCGCTACGGGCTAATGCGGTAAACAATTTTCGCCCACCCCTTTCTTGCCAACCCATTAAAAATCTTCTGCACCCTTGATATCTACCGCGTAGTATCGTCTCACTGTTGCTGCTTTTCCCCGGCGCGATGCTCTCCATGTGTAGGCTAGCGGTCTCCGCTGTACCCAAACGCCTGGCCTGTGCTTGTGACCTACGCTACGCCGTGATCTGGTAGAATCATCAGTCCGCTATGCTGATTGCGGCCCGCTGATGGCCGGATTGATGGGATCCCGTTCCTGCTACTTGCTACTGCAGCGAACGCGCTGAACCCCAGCGCCAAGAGCTGTTGTCTGGGCGATGGCCGCAAAATCCAGATAGCGTAGGCAGGGGATATAATCGCCGCGACCCAGCGTGACGGGGCTCGCTCGCGGCATTAAGCGTGGCAGCGAACTGCCCAAGTATTCCAACAAGACTGCGCCAATCAACGTGTACTGCACCGATACGCCGGCCGTCGCGGCGGCAGAATAGCACGGATCAATCTGATACAGTACCGTCACAGTTGGTAACGACGCTATCAAGCTCTCCCAGGACCTCGCTCGCCAGGCCGGCTTATCCAGCCAATTCCACGCTTGAAGCATCTCCTGCATCAGCGACGCTTTGTCGTCAAAACCGTGCGCTACCCCATGTATCGTGGACAGCAGGAATGGGTAAGCTATATCAATGGTGTATACAAATCGGTAAATGAAGCGTCCAGTGTAGCGCGTTTTTACCGCTAGATGGCTTACTGCGCTCTAAATGTTTTCCAACCGGAATCGCCATGTCTTGTTTCCAGTGTCCGCTTTTCCATCTTCCGCTCGTCCTGCACGATAAATACTATCGCTGCGTCAGGGCAGCACTACTTCGATTGTGCTAAAGATGACTGTGTCAACTGCTTGCCGATGCAGTTTAAACGCGGGCAAAGAGCCTAGCGACGCACCATTGATGATGGCAGTGCAGCGCGCCTTTATCAGCCGCTGCGCGATAACGTGATAGAATAGAGCCGATCGCCGCGCTCACGCCGTATACGAGCCCACGCTGGCTGGATATCGGCCGCGGCGTATAAGCGCCGCGCTGGCGGACCTGCTCACGCGCCAGCGGTTAGAGAATGAGGTGTGCGGGATGCGCCGCGCCGCAAAACGCCATGCCAAGGTTCGCTTTTAGCCAGCGCCTGTCGTTTGCCGACATACGCCGAGCAATCCCGCCGAGCTACGACGTACGCTGCAACCGTGTGGCGCACTGCTGACGATAGCGCCCGCCGCACGCCCACCTCTCTCCTCTGTCAGCTCAAAGCGCTCGTTTATCGCGATGTGCAGCTGCACGCGCCAAAGGGAGAAACCCTCGCTGCACCGCCAAGGATAGTGCTCTTCGCTATCCGCTGTGACTGACCGGTGCGGAAGGTGTGGCGCTGCTGCGCATGACGCCTTTCGCTTGGCACGCCACCCAGGAGGTGCTCGAACGGTTGTGGGTCGCGCGTCGTTTGACATCGAAGAAACGGATTTTATCCCGGCGTGGCGGAGAGTCTTCCGTTCGATTAGCGTGACAGAGGAGAGGCCCTGCGTTATTGGCACGGGTGGGGGAAATATTCACTCGTTAAACGCAGTCCGTGTAAACGCAGTCCGTGGAGATGACGGCGCTGTATTGGCGCGGACAACGCCGGGATTACCCCATCAAATTGGCGAGCATGGCTTCGCCGATATGGCTGTAAAGAATTGTTGAGGCCAATGCTAATCAGGATGAAACTACCGATGATTTCCGATTTATTGCCAAGACAAGCCCCCACAAAACGCCACAGTCATATACCGATGGTCGACATAAGTAGGGGACAAGACTGATTAGCAACGCGGTATGAACAATATTGACCTATAGTATCGCCAGACTCACGCCGATAACTAGCGCATCAAGACTGCTGGCGATGGCGGTGGCCGCCAGCAGTCTAAGCTGTATTTACCGACTATGGCCGTCTGCACCGGCTGTACTTTCCGACCCCTTATCACCATTCAGCCGCCCAGAAACGCCAGCCCAACACCACACAATGACCCCAGCGCATAATATGCAGCCCCATCCGATAAGCGGAGTAATGGCTTCTATTACTCCGCAGACCGGTACTCAGCGCTTCTCGCAGCGCGGGCTTATGCAGCGTGCGGGTACCTTGGCCGACTGAAGCCGTAAAGGCGTCCATCTACATGCCAAAGGCAAGAATAAGTGTGGCGGAAATATTCATTGTTAAGACTTAACTTGGCGCCAATATCCACGCTTTCTGCTCTCCTAACCTTACCAACAAATCCGCATATCTATAGTTTCGCCAGCCGATGATGACCGCCCGCGCTACGTTCGCTATAAAGCAAAATAGGCTATTCCCAAATCAATTTAAACAGAATATTCCCCTGTAACAACAACTATAAAATAACAGTGGTAAATATCCTAATGCTTGCTGTTGATTAATTGCGCTCAGTGTGAGGATAATGTCGAGATTTCGCCGTGAACTGACAAGAAAATAAAGAATAAAGTATTTCATTGCGTTGACTAATCTATTTATTCAATACTAAATAATTAATTTAGCCTACCGTAACTCAAAATGGTAAATATTCTAAATATTATCTAATTTGCTGACCTGGATCAACAAACGCTGTTTTTCCATGTCAATAACCGAATAACTATCTTCCGATAAATTCATATTTTGATACGGGAATAACGAATAAATACATTGCCGTAACTTCTGTCTTAAACAGCACACATGGACGACGAATATAGTCCAGATAAAACACCATCAATCCCAGAATTAAAATCAGGATAGAGATAATGATTGCGCACCGGTTGTTATGTTTTTGTACAGCAGTACCAGCAGCCGAACGATGAAAATCAAATCGTCCAACCTACCTTGGCAACGCAGAGATACCCGTAGGGCACAGTGCGTAAGTGACGACTGAGGTATAAAGAACGGCATCAAATAGCTTGCGCGCATCATGTTGATGACCATCGCATAACCAACTACCACAATCATGCCGTCGGTGATATTCAGGCCGTTGGTGACGACTTCTGGAATCGAACTGAGCATGTTGTGTAAGGCGCTTGTCCCGACCGACACGTCCACGATAACCACCGGGATGACGATGCGCATCGCCTGCAAGACCAGTGCCAAACGGTGGATCCAGCTCATCGCCGTTGGGTTGCCGCGTTCGGCGGCATACTGGAAGGTGACGGTGATGGCACGCACGATGATGGCCAATACTTGTCCAGCGGCGGGTTCGCTAGTGCGATACAGGCGCCGATACTTTAATTACCGGCGATAACCAGAATTGTAGAGATGATAGGTGTCAGCGCGGCATCGGGCGCCACTGCAGTCACCAATATTCATCCAGCCTAGCGCGATATTTCCAATACCCCACCGATGATGATACCGGTTGCGAGAATCGATCCCATGCCTGAATACAGGCGATGACGCATATCAGTACAATTTGAAGCGTGGTGATTTCCATTGTATTGCTCCTCTCACCTTGCGTAGTAGAGCGATGCATCCGTTTCCAGGCAAACTTTACACTCTTGGGTAATACGGCGTATGGCTTAATTGCCGAGTTTTTAATTAAGTCCATCATCTTTAAGGGGGAATCTCTGGACACTTTACGAACTTCCAGCTCAATACCGCGTTCGTTAAGCCTCTTCAACGCCTCGATGTCTTTTCGTCTACTGATACGGAATTGTTCATCTGAGCTTTACCTTTGTGGCAGGCCATGCGATAATGTCTATCGGGGTAATGCCGACGACAGACCTCAACCAGAGCTGACTACGATAATGCATTTAGCGCTGGTCTCTTTCATCCAGCGTACCTGGTTGTGGATTAGACTGTCTACACGCCAGATCCATGCTCATATGGTCACCTTGACCAGTTGCCATCGGCGCAGCGGCTGGCGGAACCTGTTCCTCTCACGGACTTCATAATTCTTTATTGATGACAATCCGACTAGCGGCATTAAACGGGCTTGCCTCCAAAGGCATCAACTAGAAATAACACGCCTGCTGCGATGTCAAGATCCACCAGACGGGTGGTATATTTTCAATAAATGTTTCTTCATCTGAGACGCAATCAATCCACAAGTGAATTGTAATTTATTTTAGTGTGTAAAAATAAAAATTGTGACGATGCTCGGTACAGCAAAGTGTAGCTGAGCATAAACAAACAGCTTGAAGTGAAAAGGTTTTGTGCCGAGCAGTGATTCCCTGATACAGTAAGGTGTTTAAATTATAAAGGAGCAAGCAACCCTCCGATGGACTGTCACCGAAGCCATTTCATCATTGTTTGTCCGCTTGCGCGGCCATCATTGTCCTCTCACTGACGCTTCGCGCTGGATCCTACTTTCGTCATGTTTGACACGCTCCCAAAGAAGTATGCCCCTTGGCGGCGCTTGTCCCTGCGCGTTTGCCGGCAAAGATGCGGTTTAACCCTGTAATCTCTACAGCCTAAATACTTTACGGAGCCTGTGATGGAATTCTTAATGGACCCATCAATTTTGGTGGGGTTATTAACCCTAATCGTATTGGAAATCGTTCTCGGCATCGATAACGTGGTCTTTATTGCGATCCTGGCGGATAAACTCCCGCCCCAAAAGCGCGATTGCGCGCGGATGGTAGGCCTGTCGCTGGCGTTGATTATGCGCCTTGGGCTGCTGTCGCTGATTTCATGGATTGTCACGCTGACGTACCCGCTGTTTCATTTGGGCGACTCTTCCTTTTCCGGCCGCGACCTCATCTTACTGCTGGGTGGGATTTTCTTGTTGTTTAAGGCGATCGTGGAGTTGCACGAATGTTTGGAAAATAAAAAGCACGACAGCAGCGTCGGCCGCGGCGGCGCCAGCTTTTGGGCGGTAGTGGTGCAAATCGTTATTCTCGACGCGGTATTTTCCCTGGATGCGGTTATCACGGCGGTAGGAATGGTTAACAATCTGCCTGTCATGATGACTGTCGTGGTAATTGCTATGGCGATTATGCTATTGTCTTCTCGTTCACTGACTCGTTTTGTTAGCCGCCATCAAACCGTGGTGGTACTGTGCCTCAACTTCCTGCTGATGATAGGTCTCAGCCTAATTGCTGAAGGTTTTGGTTTCTATATTTCGAAAGGCTACCTGTATCTTGCCATCGGCTTCTCGATCCTGATTGAGATGTTCAACCAGATAGCGCGCCGCAACTTTATTAAAAACCAGTTCGCCAAGCCGATGCGCGAGCGTACCGCGGAAGCGATTATGCGGTTAATTGAGGGGCAGGACGCAGCGCGAAATCGGCGGGGATGATTCTTTACAAGCGTTCAAGCAGGTGGGTGCATTTGCAAGGAAGAGCGCCATATGATCACCGGCGGTGCTGTCGCTGGCTTCGCGCACCCTGCGCAGCGTGATGGCGGCGATGAATAATGACGAACAAATCAAAGGTAGGCCGCTGGCGCGCAGGCGGGATAGCAACGTCGCCCTCATTGGCCGGCTTGTTGTTATCACGGTGCGATCGAATAGCGGTGGAGTAGAGGATATGCTAACGCTTGACAAAGGGCGCTTTACCATTCGCCAAACGGTGGGATGTCGCATTAAGCATGTGTGGATTGTAAGCAGGCGTGGATTGAATGCCTGGCGTCGCAGCACGGAGAAGAGGAGGAGTAAACCGCTAAACGGCGCCGACGTGGTGCTGAGCATGCGCCTTCGCACGGATCCCACCGTGCGACAATAAGGATGCATTATTCGCAATGCCGCCGCCGCAGTTCTATGTTGCGGCCGCCGTGAAGGATTGCAGATAGCGGACGGCAGCGCCGACGGATTTCTGGTAGGTGTAGGTCACTCTTGACCTTTCAACTGCACCGTGGCTGGTTGCATGCCAGGTCCGCGGCGCATCTCGACTCAGTCGCATTGCACCTTGATGGCCAGGCCGCCAAGGGAGGTTTCGCGGTATTTGGCATTCATGTCCTTGCCAGTTTCATACATGGCTTCAATCACTTTATCGAGGAACACCCGCGGCGCGCTGGTGCGGCGCAGTGCCATACGCGAGGCGTTGATCGCCTTTACGGCTGCGATCGCGTTACGTTCGATGCACGGCACTTGTACCTGGCCGCCTACCGGATCGCAGGTTAGTCCCAGATTGTGTTCCATACCGATTTCTGCCGCGACACACACCTGTTCGGGACTGCCGCCCATCAGCTCCGTCAGGCCGGCCGCCGCCATGGAGCAGGCGACCCCAACTTCGCCCTGACAGCCGACTTCGGCGCCTGAAATGGAGGCATTCATCTTGTACAAAATACCGATTGCGCCGCTGGCGAGGAAATACCGCAGCCAGATATCGGCCGAGACCGGCTCGATGAAATGGTCATAATAGGCAAGAACGGCGGGTACGATCCCGCAGGCGCCATTAGTTGGCGCAGTTACAACACGGCCGCCGGCGGCATTCTCTTCATTGACCGCCAGGGCGAACATATTAACCCAGTCCACCGCTTTCATGGGATCGGTTGAATGCTTATTCCCGGAAATCAACATCCTTCTGAGCGCGGCGGCGCGGCGCGGTACCCGCAGCGGCCCCGGCAGCACGCCCTCCGTATTTATGCCGCGATCGATACAGGCACGCATAGTCTGCCAGATGGCGGTAAAATAGCGGTCTATCTCCGCGCGCTCATGCAGCGCGAGTTCGTTACGCAACACCAAACCGGATACCGACATGGCAGTATCGTGGCAGTGTTCTAGCAATTGCTGAGCGCTAGTGAACATGAAGGGAACGCTGACCTCATTCAGCATCGCTTGGCCAAACTGTGCTTCCTCGACGATAAAACCGCCGCCGATAGAATAGTAGGTTTGCCTGTAAACGCAGCGATCGCCCGCGTACGCGTGGATGCGCAGCCCATTTTCGTGCCTCGCCAGGTTAGTGTGGTGAAACACCATGCCCCCTTCGTGCGCAAAGTCCACTTCATGGGAAGTACCGGCCAACATCAGCCGCTGACGCTGGGCGACGTCGTGTAAAAATGCCGGCGTGGCGTCTATAGCCACCGTATCCGGGCTATTACCGGCCAGGCCAAGGATAATTGCCTTGTCGGTGTGATGTCCTTTTCCGGTCAGGGCAAGGGAGCCGTAAACCTCGACGGCGATTCGCGTGACGGAGGTCAGCAGATGCTTTTCGACCAAATCGTCCACAAATTGTTTAGCGGCTTTCATCGGGCCAACCGTATGAGAACTTGAGGGACCGATACCAATTTTGAACATATCGAAAACGCTGATCACGTTTGCTCTCCTGTAAAATTTTATAAGGCAACAAAAATGACACTGACCTGATTATAATAGTTGAATGGGGTGCGCAGGCGCGTTTTCGCATGAAATAAACTAATGTTAACGACGTTGACGATGCCACGCGTCATTTGCCCCGCTGCGCCAACCATCAAGCGATATTTTTAAGTGCAGTAGTAAGTTAAATGCAATAACATGAATGTATTAATATTATGTTCTGCTTAATGTCGCTTGCTTGGGATTTAGCCAGTTAAATAGAAAAGAACTCTATGCCGTTAAGGGAAGCTAGCTCCCATTATTCGATTGGCAGACGAATGTGTTGGCCGATACAAGATTTGAGCAGTCATGCCCAAGGCCATGGTTCCGGGTGCCAGGAAATAACTTTCCTGGTTCGCGCTTGCCGTTCAATGTCCAGCGTCCAGCCGGATATAGCTCGCCAGCGACAAGGCCTCGGTCAGCGGTATTTTAAAAATTCCTGCCACTTCGGCCTCGCTGGCGACAAAGCGGGCACCTAGAGCCAACAGCCCCATGATCGGGGTGGCCTGAAACAGCTGCTGCTGTTCAGCAGCGATAATTTCGATGGCGATCGCGAAACGTCATCCGCATCCGCGCTTGCCTCTAGGAAACGTCATCTGACTGGCGTGGTTGCTCAGGGACGCGACGCGGCGTGTGAGCAACAATGTGGGCGTGGAATGACAAATAATCGGAATCAGCACCGCCGTACGCCGGTTGTGGTAGGTTGGTGAGTATCTCCGGCAGCACCAGTTGAATCGGGTAATAAATTCCGTTGGCGACGGTGGGTGCTCGATCACGGCGTCAGGTATGCAACTGTACCAGCAGCGGCAGTAGCGAGGCGGCCTTTGCCAGGGTTTCTTGATATTCCGCCTCTTCGTCGCTGTCGGCGATAAGACCACCACCGACGGGGCAGTGTATATGTTGGTCCGCCACCAGAAGGGTTCGAATGGCGATATTGGTATCCATCGTACCACAGCAACTGACATAGCCGATGCTTCCACACCAGGCACTGCGACGCTGGGGTTCGAGCCTTTCGATGATTTCCATTGCTCGCACCTTTGGCGCGCCGGTAATGGAGCCGCCGGGGAAGCAAGCGCGCAACAGATCGCAAGGAGTGCGATCGGCCGCCATGGTGGCGGTGATTGTGCTGACCATGTGATGCACCGCCGTAAAAGTCTCTATAGCAAATAGTGAGGGCACGCGCACGCTGCCCGGTTGCGCTACTCGGCCGATATCGTTACGCAACAGATCCACTATCATCAAATTTTCCGCCTGTTCTTTAGCGGAAGCGGCCAGCCGCCCCGCCTGCTGGCGATCGGCGTCGGCATCCACCAGCCGCGGCAGCGTTCCTTTAATGGGCCGGGTCTGAATTTTGCCGGCGCGCAGGTGCAGGAAACGTTCCGGCGACAAGCTCATCACTGCTTTGTCTTCCAGACGGATGAAAGCTGAAAACGGCGCTCGATTATGGGCTAGCAAATGGCGAAATGCCTGCCATTCATCCCCGTCGCAAGGGGCGCTGAAGCGCTGTGCTAAACAGACCTGATAGCAGTCTCCCGCCAATAAGTGTTGCTGGACCTGGCGAAATTTTTCGCCATATTCGGCGCGGGACATATTGGATCGCCAGGGGCCGAGCAAATGAAACGGCGCCGATGTGGGCGGCGTCGCGGCGGTCAACCGGCTAAGTAAGGGCGCCGGATCGTCGTAGCTCACCATGGTCACCGTATGGCGATGGTGGTCGGCTATCACAGCCCAGCGATAAATGCCCACCGCCATTTCCGGCAGAGGGACGTCCTGTTGCGCCAGCGTAGGCAGAGTTTCAATGCTGCGGGCGAGATCGTAGCCAAAATAGCCTAGCGCCCCTCCGAGGAACGGCAACGACGCGTTGGGCAAATTCGTCATGCCCGTCGCTGCCAACGCCTGCTGGACTAGCGCGAAAGGGTCGTCACGGCGAGACTCGCAGTCATCTCCCCGGCGAATTTCGGTCATACCGTCGCGCGTTACCAGCGTAACCACGGGCGCCGCCACCAAAATATCATAACGACTGTCGGGATGACTGCTGTTGCCGGAATGCAGCAACATCGCCCAGGGCTGTCCGGCCAGCGGAGTAAAGTAGTCCAGCATGGCATCCGGCCGATAGGGTAATGCTGTCAGGTGTGGTTGCATGGTAAGTGCCTATTCCAGAATGATGCGGCAACGGTAATCTGTCCGCGTATGTGGTGATATATAATGATGCGATCCTAGCACACATCCTCGCCATAGCGTAACCACCCGCGTCATGAGATAATCGATAGTTTGTCGCTACCGAGAGAAACTGATGTTAAACGATATGCCCGTGTTAAGCCATGAGCAACAGCAACAGGCCGTCGAGCATATTCAGTGTTAACGGCCCGGGGAATGAGTAGTGGCGAGGCCATTGCGCTGGTGGCGCGCGAACTGCGCGTCTACCACACCGGCGAAAAGGTGACCCTGCTTTAGGGGTGAGGAGAAAACCGAAACCTATGAAGCCCTGGCTAGGCGCCCGGAGGCAGATCCTTACGATAGCTTTCCCGATGACGATTGAGCACAGGGCGGCCCGTCCTTACTAGCGCAGCGATGATTTTGACTTCGATTTTATAGCGCAGATTCATTAGTCCCTTCTGAACCGTACAACGCACCGGTGTTAGCGCGCTGGGTGTTGGCGCGCTGCCAGCCCTCGACTCAGTTATCCCACATGCATTCATCGTGGCAAATTGTGTTAGGCAGGAAAATAGCCGCAGGCGGTAGTGGAATGCGTTTGCGCGCGTGTCCGGACGAGGAGGGAAAACAGCGGAACGCCGTGGGAGACGGCGTTAAAGCCGCGAGAGTCCAAGCGCTTGATGGCAGACACTACTGTGACATCATCGGCGCGCAACAACCGCTAGTGGGTGGAGGCGGGTGCCGGTATCGGTAAGACCCTACGTCTATCTGAATCCCAGTCCTGCGTGCCGATAAAAGGTGAGCATTTCCACCGGTCTGAGGCGTTACAGGATCAGCTCCACGCCCGGGTCTCCTGCGTATCGCGCATGGCATAGCATACCCGGACAACTGGCTTTGTTGAAAGGGCGTGCCAACTGAACGCATGGCACAGCACGTGACGGCAGGGGACGCACTGCCGCCGGAAAGGCTCAACGCGCTGTCTGCACTGATATCCGTGACATGCAGCAACTGAAAGAGCGCTGGAATATGTCATGGCGTAGCGAAGCTGGCGCTCAGCCGCTCAGCGCTGCTGGATGCTGCGTTTGAACGTGCGACGCTGTACCGCGCTAGATTAAAGCGCTTTAAAATACCAGTCGGGTCAGTTATTGGTACGAATGTAACGCGCGTCATTTTGCCTGACGCTAACGCCGCTATCGGTCTCTAACCGTCTTCACGAGGTCATGGAAGAGAAGGGCGGCACGTGAATCTTTATCTCCGCGACGCTATCGGTGAATAATAAGCTGGTTCATTTCAGTGTATGGGATTGGAGAATGCGACATCCCTTTTGTTCACACCAGCCAGTTTGATTATGCCGCTCAGGTACTGCTGTACGTGCCGCGCTTTTACCGGAACCACAGGAATACGGCGCCGCGCAGAAGCTGGCGCGGATGTCGGTACTGGCTATTGTCGCCAATCGCAGTCGCTGTTTTTCTACCTCGCATCAGATGATGCGCGATCTGGCGATGGAGTTTCGCGCCTCGTTGACGCTACCGGTCTTAGTGCAGGGCAAGAAATCCTGCGCCAGTTTGTCGACTACGGTAACGCAGCGCTTGCTGGCCACCAATATTTTTGGGAAAAGCGGACGTGCGCGGTAATATGTTGTTATGCGTTATCATCGATAAACTGTCGTTTACCGCGCTGGACGATCCACTACTGAAGGTACGCATTTGAGAATTGCCAACTGCACGGCAGAGATCCATTCGCGAGGTGCAGATCCCAGAGGCGGTCATTTCCCTGAAATATGGGGTCGGTCGGCTTATATGCGACAGCGATGACTGTGGCGTGCTCATTATTTGCGATCAGCGGCTGGGTGACCATCCGCTCGTACAGCGAGATTTTCTGCAAAGTCTGCTGCCGCCGCGCCGTATCCCCTTGTAGCATCTGGTATGTTATGGTAAACGCTCATTACAGTCCTTTATCACTCCCGCCTGAGGTTTGGTATGTCTACACGCATTTTAGCCCTTGATACTGCGACAGAAGCCTGTTCCGTCGCACTGATGCTCGACGACGAACTGTTGCTGGAGCGCTGCACTGTTGCACCTCGTGAACACACGCAGCGCATCTTGCCCATGGTGGACGGCTTGTTGGCGGAGGCCGGTATTACGCTTGATAGTCTGGATACACTAGCATTTGGCCGTGGACCCGGCAGCTTTACCGGCGTACGTATCGGCATCGGTATTGCCCAGGGGCTGGCGCTGGGCGCCGATCTGCCACTTGTCGGCGTCTCCACCTTGGCGACGCTGGCCGAAGGCGCCTGGCGTCAAACCGGCGCTAGCCAGGTATTGGCTGCTATAGACGCACGCATGGGAGAAGTGTACTGGGCAGCGTATCGACGTGAGGTAGACATCTGGCTGAGCGAGGAAGGCGAAGCGGTGGTGGCGCCGGCGGCCTTGGCAGCGCTGAGCGCGGATCTGACCGGATGCTGGGCCACCGCCGGCACCGGCTGGCAAACGTATCCGACGTTGATGCAGCATGACGGATTGCAGCTCGTTGCAGGTGAAACGTTATTGCCCAGCGCGCGGGACATGCTGCCGATAGCGCTTCATCACTATCGCCACGGCGGCGCTCGGTCGGTCGCGCTGGTGGAACCGACCTATTTGCGCAATGAAGTGGCATGGAAAAAATTACCTGGCCGCGCCTGAGAACTAAACTTATTCGATCGGTGCGGGTCAAAGTAGTGAGTTTATTAACGAGATCAAGCACCATGTTCAGCTATCAGGCTTCACCCGTAGTGCCAGCTGGCGCCGGTCGGTTTCCTAGCCGCGATGTCAACGCTTACGGGGTGTGTTACGGTACCGGAGGGCGATCCGCAGCACGGCCCCGACGCCGCAAAATGATTTGGTACGGGTGATATGCGCCGTAGCTGCACATCGGTCAATATGACGGTAACGCGCTCGCTGACGCTTATCGATCCGCTAGTGATTACCGATTGGCAGCCATTCATTGCGCTTCTTGTGGATCAACGAGCCACTAAATTGCTGCATGCCTCCAGCGAAGACCTAGAAGTGTTCTGGCATCGCTTTGGTCAGATGCCGGAACCGATGATCGATACCCAAGTGTTGGCGGCGTTTACCGGTCGCGCTCTTTCCTGCGGACTCGCCGCGCTAGTGGCGGAAACGTTGCAGCTCACGCTAGATAAAACGGAATCTCGCACCGACTGGCTCGCACGGCCGCTCAGCGGCAGGTAGTGTGATTATGATGCCGCCGATATTTACTGGCTCTTGCCGATAGCGCATAGCTAATAGCGCAAACGCAACAGGTGGGGTGGTGGTCGAAGGCCAGCCAGGAGTGCGCGGCTCTCTGTCAACGTCGCAGGATGTCGCCGGTCCTGAATTAGCCTATCGAGATATCGCTACGCCTGACAACTGCGCACGCGTCAGATTGCGTGCCTACAGTGGCTGGCCAGCTGGCGCCTGAATAAGGCCCGCGAGCGCGATACGGCGGTCAATTTCGGTAGGTGGCGTACTATGTGCTGTTGATCTCTTGACGAGCTGGAGCAGCTTGGTCTCAGCAGGCTCGAATCCGCTTCCACGGCCGTGCGCTGCTGGCACGGGTGCAAGAGGCTCAGGCGCTGCCGGACAAAGCGTTGCCTCCAATCTGATAGATTGTCCTAGGTATCGCCAGACGTTTAAGGCGTTGAAAGAGCGGATTCAGCTGACGGCTAACAAGACGGGGTTGAGCAGTGAATTTCTGGCGTCCCGGCGTCAGATAAACCAGTTAATCAGTATGGTGTTTGGCTGACTCATGCTGCGCAGAAGCCGAAACTGGTAAACGGCTAGCGTGGAGTGCTGTTCGGTGCCCAATTGCTGACCTTGGTTATCTCAGGACGAAAGCAAAACACACCCTTAAGTAGCGGGAGTAGTCGCGCGTGGCTGGCCCATGAGACCGCGAGGCGTTCATTTTGTGCTCTCTTCCGTTTCCGGCAGCGTTACGTTTAGCTCCAGGATAGAAATATCCCCATTCTTCTTCTCTAGTTGAACCGAAAGCATTTTCGGATCGATTTTCACATATTTACTGATGACTTCAAGTAGGTCGCGTTTTAACTGTGGCAGATAATGCGGCTCGTTATCACCTCTTCGCCGCTCGGCAACGATGATCTGTAGCCGTTCCTTGGCTATATTGGCTGTCGTTTTTTTGCGGGAGAGAAAAAAATCAAGTAATGCCATGGCTTATCCCCCAAACAGGCGTTTCAGGAATCCCTTCTTTTCTTCTTCGATGAAGCGGAAGAGGCGTTCTTCTCCTAACAGGCGATCAACCGTATCTGAATAGGCCTGGCCAGCATCAGACTCTTCATCGAGAATTACCGGCTCTCCCTGGTTGGAAGCCCGCAACACCGATTGATCCTCTGGGATCACACCTACCAAAGGAATACGCAGAATTTCAATCACATCTTCTATACTGAGCATGTCGCCGCGGCTGACGCGTCCCGGATTGTAACGGGTCAGTAGTAGATGCTCTTTAATGGGGTCTTCACCGCTTTCGGCTCGGCGCGATTTGGACGAAAGAATGCCCAGAATACGGTCGGAGTCGCGCACCGACGACACTTCGGGGTTGGTCGTGATAATCGCTTCATCGGCAAAATACAGCGCCATTAATGCACCGGTTTCAATACCGGCCGGTGAATCGCAAACGACAAAATCGAATTCCATCGTGCTGAGATCATTCAATACCTTTTCTACACCGTCGCGGGTTAGAGCATCTTTATCTCGCGTCTGCGAGGCGGGTAGAATATATAAGTTTTCGGTCCGCTTATCTTTTATCAGCGCTTGATTCAGCGTAGCATCACCCTGGATGACATTGACGAAATCATAGACCACCCGGAGCTCACAGCCCATGAGCAAATCGAGGTTTCGCAGGCCGATATCGAAATCGATCACCACTGTTTTCTTTCCTTTGCGGGCTAAACCGGTAGCGATAGCCGCGCTCGATGTGGTCTTGCCAACGCCTCCTTTACCCGAAGTAATAACTATAATGCGTGCCATAAATGGATTCCTTGTCAAGGGCTAAATTAAAGGATGAATGGTAAGCGTGCCGTCCTGCAGACATAACCGCGCTGCTTTGCCTGAAAATTCGGCCGGAATTTGATCACTCAACCAATATTGACCGGCGATGGATATGAGCTCCGGAGAGAGATGGGTGCAGAAAATCTGGCACTCTCCATTGCCCGACGCACCGGCCAGCGCGCGGCCTCGCATCATGCCATAAATATGGATATTGCCATCGGCGATAAGCTCGGCGCTGGCGCTAACGCTGCTGGTGACAATTAAATCGCTGTTGCGGGCGTAAATTTGCTGCCCGGAGCGCACCGGCGTGTTAATAAGCCGCGTTCTGACCGCCGCCGACGTCTCGGCGACGCTGCGCTTTGGCGCTTTGCCTTCGGTCAGCAGCGGCAGCCCGCTGCGAACGATCGCCTGTTTCAGTTTCGCGTCGCGACAGCCGCTGACGCCGACCACATGCAGACCGGTCGCTAGCACCGCCCGTGACAGCTCCTCCCAGGGCGTATTGTGCCTAAGGCCGGTGACGTTGATGACAACCGGCGCATCTTGTAAAAATTCAGGTGCTTGTTCGACTTTTTCCTCTATCGCCCGACGGATTTCTTCTGGCTGCGCATCATACACATGAATTACCGATAAAGTAAAATTACTGCCTTTCAACTCAATTGGCGTTTGCGACATTCTATCCTGACTCAGTCTTAGTACGTGTAATTTCCCGATTCGTCATGGGAGGTGATATTTCGAAGTACTGCATGCATGTTATAGTTACCGCTATATACAGGCAAGACACCAGACCACGGCAATAGAGTAAAAATATGTTTTGTGTGATCTATAGAAGTTCAAAACAGGATCAAACCTATCTTTTTGTCGAAAGAAGAGAGGATTTTACACGCGTCCCGGCCGACTTAATAACGCACTTCGGAAAATCGCTATTCGCAATGATTTTACCCTTAGACGGCAGCAAAAAACTCGCTTCGGCGGATATAGAAAAAGTAAAAGAATTACTTAAAGAGCAGGGCTTCTATCTGCAAGTTCCCCACCGGTGGAAAATTTATTGACCCAGCATCATCTCGTCGGAAAAGCCCGATCATTAACCAATAGGTTCGCGCGGCGCAATTACCGGCGCCGC
The DNA here is from genome assembly GCF_036327475.1 of Sodalis sp. (in: enterobacteria). Taxonomy (NCBI): domain Bacteria; kingdom Pseudomonadati; phylum Pseudomonadota; class Gammaproteobacteria; order Enterobacterales; family Bruguierivoracaceae; genus Sodalis; species Sodalis sp. (in: enterobacteria). The sequence goes on from NZ_CP132913.1 coordinate 407,394, forward strand.
ACTCGCAGGGCTGGATCAATTATCTCATTGGCGATTCTGTAGTTAAGCCATGGCGGCAGCCCGCTATCTATGCCATACGCTCGCGCGCGATGTGAACCTTTGACGAGTATGAGCCCATTTGCCACTATCCCCTGTCCAACACTCCGATGGCGTACGTTGGATGCACAAGATGTGATGCTGTCACGTGTGCTGTTGTTCCACCTCCCGCCTTCTCTATTCACACAGGGCAAAGTGCTTTGATCGTCATGTTCGGGGGTAAACCAGTTGCCGTTTTGGCGACAGCTTACACGCTGCGACAGCGCTGTTGACATCTTTAGCCAATATGCTGACATCAGCCCGGGACCGCGATGTGCGATATTCATCAACCTATCGGTAACCCTACCGATCGGGGGAAAGTGTATCGTGAGGTAGAGCTGGCTATCTTATATTGGTAAACAGGCTAACGAGCAGCAGGTCGCCCAGGGTATCGCAGGTGTGGGCGTCGCGCTAGCGCGCTAGATTTAACGCTGTGAGTCTGCAGGCACAGTTCAAAAAAGCAGAGCGGCCCTGGGAGAAAGCGATTTCAATTGTGGGGTTTATTCCGGCGGCGGAATTCGGTGATCCCCAACAGACGGATTTGACGCTAACGGTTAACGAATCATGTTTAGCAAACGGGCAACACTCGCGACATGATCCACCCTACCCTGCCACACTCATTGCGTGTATAAGCCGTTTCTTCACCTTACCTCCCGGCGATATTGCACTGACAGGTCGCCAGGGAAGAGGTCGTAATGATTAAGCCCTGCTAGGCGCTCACGGCAAGCCTGAATCAACATCAATTGAGCACGTGGATAATTTAGCGTTTATTGAAAGCCTGACTGTGCCAAAAATAAACGTCTGGCGCGCGAGGGCTTTCACTCGCGATGCGGCCGAGCTATCCCGCTCAATAAGGAGGAGGGTGCATTTTCGCTATGGCTCGTCGCTCTACGTACGGGTCATCTCCAGCCTTTGGCGCGACTTTGCTGCTATCACGGCGCCTTAAGCCATTATTCTAGATTTCGAAATGCGCTTGGTTATGCCCTCATAGGACGTCGCTTGGCTTGGATAAATGAGCGCTGCAGGGGAGCCTCAATGCAGCGGTTGGTGCTAGATCATATCGTTTTGCGTTTTTGCTAAGGTGATATCAGGGGAAGCGGTGGCGTCTTTGCCGCAGCGCTCACGACTTTATAAGTGAACCAGGGCCAGGTACTATCAGCGCTCATTAAATTGACCGCAGGTGCACTTGGACGATAGATTGTCTCTGCCTGTTTTTCTTATTAAAAGGATCTTTTTCTCAATAAAATACAAGTAAGCTACCCGCTAGCGCAGGCAGTCATAATACGTATTCATGTTATTGACAGGCGTAGATCCTATTAAGCCCTAAACATGACGCTCTTTCTCTAAGCACGCATCATGCATAGGTGCATGACAGCGCCGCTATACTGTCATGCACCTATGCCGCTATCAGCGGGAAAAAAGATTGCGTTTGCGCGGCGGGAAGAATTGCGCGAGCAAAATGATCGCCGCTACCACCAGGTAGGCACCGAAGATGATAATCATCCATTGTGGCATCTCCAGCGACAGGAAATGCCATTGACGAACGGTGCAATCGCTGCTGGTGCTGAAGACCGACGGTAGCCACTTATCCAGTGGCAGCCAGGCTGGGAAATTCACGAAAAAATCGCAGGTGACGAAGGGGGATGGATGGAGATGGATATCGGTATGCTTAATTGCCAGCAGCAGACCTTGCCAGGCGCTGTACAACCAAATCGCAAGACCGGCGAAATTCAGCGGCGTGGCGGGCGCGATGGCGCCTACCAGGCCGGCAGCAACGACGCCGTAGAGTGCGCAACGTTGATAAATACACAGGACGCAGGGTTTAAGCAGCAATACATACTGAAAGTAGAACGCAACCAGTTCCAGCGCAAAGGCGGTCAGTGCCAATAGCAACCAGGCTGCACGATTTTTGGAGCAGCGGTTTAACGATTGCATCATAAAGGGTTGTCCAGAGTAGTTAATAAGTGGCGTGAAACGAGCATTCTAAATCAAAAAACAACAGACACCAGCGACTTTTCCGTCAGCGGCGTACCAGAGCCCGCGCCGTTTTGCTATTATTGAAGTTACCATACATGTACGGCGTGGAAAGGTCCTTTTAAGTCAAAATCGGGAGATGGGTTATGGTGCCGGCAGCGGGTAAGGTAAACTAGCTCGCTTGTTCGTGGTAAAGTCACTGCTTCCGCTCGCAGGGAGTGAGAGGCATAAATTGTTAGAGTTGCTATGGAAAAAACGAATATGGTCATCAAAGGCACAGAGTCCTGCCGGTTTCGCGGAAGAGTTTCTGATTGAAAGCATTTGGAATAATCGCTTTGCGTCTGGCTCTATCCTACCCGCGACGCGGAAGCTTTCCAACCTAATAATAGGCACCTCCCGCACCACGCTGCGGGAGGTGCCACAGCGAAGGTACTACAGCAACTGGCCCGTAACGGCTGACTTAAATCCAGCACGGCAAGCCGACCCGGATGATAATATATGGGAAACGTCCGATTTGAATATCCTGGAGACGTTGAGTCCGGTTTGATCATGACAGTGTATCTCAGCTCACTAGCTCATTGATAATTTGCGGTGTGCGCCAACCTCGCTGAGGTCTTCACTCGTCTGGCGCGCTGTATTCTGATAAAGCACAGGATCACAAGCTGCGGCGGTGGACGATAAGGCGGAAGCGGATGAGGCTGATGGCTTCATCAAATTGGATTACCGGGTTTTCCACGACATGGCGTTTACTGCAGACAAACCTAGGCCTACGTAATTTCTATGGCCAGCTGGCGACGCTATTGTATGATCAGGTTATGGAGCGGTGCGCCGTTATGTTAAAAAAGAGCAGGAATATCTGAGGCGCCATGCAATCCACGATGCTTGAATATATCGTGGGGATTTGACTTCGGCGAAGGCGCCACCCTTTGGCGGGCGGCGCGGCTCTTCGGAAGGCATCAGAACGGCGGCTAGCATGGCAAACAGTGTTCGATAAGCTCGCCCTCGTCATTCACCTGCTCCATATAGACGTCAAAGTTCCATAACCGATGAATGTGCTTCATCACTTCGCAGCGGCTTTGCGGCGTATAACGCAGCGCCAGCGACCGAATCTGTATACCAGATTGCTTAAATTGTACTAGGAAGAGAGTTCCTGACATATTGCCTAATACCCTTCTCTATTATGGATGGCTGCGGTTTCAATATAGTTGTTGTGATCGTCGTCGAGTACCGTAATAGACGAAAATCTCGCATTATCTTCGGCGATAGGAGCTGACTGATAAGGCTTTCGTCTTTAAAGTTAGTTGTGCATGGCGAAATGCACTGTTTCCAGCCAATCTCTGCCGGCGATATCTGGGAACCAGTGGCGATCTTCAATCCGTGAGCAATTGGTAGATGCGCTTGATATTCTTGATATGTTGCATGGCAAACCCAATGCATAGGGATTGATGCCGCTGTAATACGAGCTGTTATAGGGCGGTTGATGGACCACATGGGATGGCTATTTAGGAATTCCTGCATAAACCTATTGCTAACTTTGCCTTCATCATACAAGTGAGCGATACCAACCGATTTTGCGCACGATACGCAATATCCGTTGCCAGAGTTTGAGTAGCGGCGCATTTTCTCCATGAAATACAGTAGGTTTTCCTGCAGCTCATGGGGTAGCGCAAACGCTGTTCCGTCACTTCCTCTTTCCATGCGCGGTAGCGTGCGCCACAGGTCATTGACTTGACTTTGCAATACTCTTCTCGGCTCTTTTGGCGAGATTTTCTTCCTGCGGTGAGTTTTTGCGGGCGTTTGTAACGGTCGACGTCGTGGTTCATCAGCGCAGGGAGAAGGCCAATAATTACTCCACCTGTTCAACACCATAGCGCCCTTCGCATTTGATAATATAGTTGCTGGCGAAAATCAGGTAGTCAGCAACGGAGCTGGCATCGGTCCAACTACGGGAAAGTAAAACGCATCATGCTCATACAAGCGCTGATCGTGGCTCACGCTTGTATGAGCATGATGTTCTCTTCGAAAAGGTAGGCGATACAGGGAGTAGAGTTGAAATCTCATATTCATCGAGATACTGTCTATAGACAGTACGAGACCATTCTGTCTTATTATTGATCCTAGCGCAAGGTGAAAATCGCGGAGGATGTGCTAGGCACCTTCGCGCCTGGGAGGATTTTCTTTAGCGGGCGCGACAGGCTAGGGGTCAAGCGTCGCTAGCAGGGGCTCGGCCGCACAAAGCGTTGGCAGCAAGCACGCGAGGGAATCGATCGCCTTGGACGCGATGACCTGCCGGGCAGGCATGACAGAACGCTGGAAGGGCGATAGGCTCGCCTGCGAAATCACTCCTAGAACCTTAATGCTGGCGCGCGTTGGGAGTCGAGAAAGTGAGAAGGACAGATTCCTAGTCTAACATCGTGCGCAGCACCGCGCTGTTGGCGTGTGGCCCCTGTATAACGGCGCCGTACTCGCCGTTGCTGTAGAATGATGATAACCCAGAGAGGTTAAGAGGTTAATAGATTTTCTAGGCTTGTCAGTTTTTTTATTTTGCCATTGAATCAGCCTCATTACACCGGCATTTTAGTGGCGGATGTTGGTATAAGACAAAACAATCATACAGGTAATTGTGTTGGGAAGTAGCGTGATAGGCGTGACGTTTGCCTAGTATTTGGCTCAGCATCAAGTCACCGTGCTCGATCGCCAGCCCGGTTCGGCGATGGAACAAATACTGCGCAATTGCGATAGTCGATATTATCATATTAATAAAAGCCGCAAAGCCGCATATGGTGGTGTGGCTAATACAGCCGCGATTGTTTGAAAGCGCACTCCGAACTGGTATGAAGGCCGTCAGGGGGATTCTGCGCCGATAAATAATTCGCCAACGCCCAGATAGATATTGCGGTACTGCGCTCTGAAGCGAACTCTATTCGCTTCTGATGGCCAACCAATTGGCCAATGTTGAGCCAGTGCTGGCCGGCGTCGCCCGTATAAGCTCTCCGATGATTTACGCTTGCCGAGCGATGAAACCGGCGAGTGCTAATGATTTACTCTATACCTTGCCGCCATAGCGGTGGAAAAGGGCGTCGCGGTGGAAAAGGGCGTCGCATTTCGTTGTGACTGTCAAATCTGCGCGCTGGTGCGCAATGGCAACCGCATTGACGGCGTCAGCTGCGGTTGGGGTCATATTCACCGACATGCTAAAGATGTGGTCTCTATTTCAGTTTATCCGCTCAAGGAGTGTTCGTTAACGATCCCGCTGGCGGATGAAATGGCGGAATTACCGGTTTCATATCGAGCTGCCGTCGAAACGCCGGCCGACCCTGAGACTGTGGTGTGCGATTTATTTCCCACCGGTGGCCATATTGCGCAAGCGATGTTCTGGACCGACCTGAGGCGATAACGCCGGACAGCACGTCGCTGGTGAGCGCCACGGCGTTCCGTATCTGAATACCGGTCACGGTACGCTGGGCTAGATAATGGCCTTATGGCTTGTGGCGATTGCTAGCGGATTGTTATCAGCGTGCGGGTGCCGGAAATTCGTTATGACGATCTGTTCTTCGCGCGTTATGCGTCTGGATTTGATGCCGTCGCGGTTACGCGACAGATCCGAGGGCGCCCTCGTGCGGCCATTTCTTGAAAGGTAAGGAGCTGTTTTCATGCCACGTCCGATTGTCGCTACGGTGGATTTAGCTGCACTGGCGTCAAATTTAACCATTGTCCGCCGTCATGCGCCACAATCTCGTGTGTGGTCGGTGGTTAAAGCTAATGGCTATGGCCATGGCCTGAGCGCCGTTTGGCATGGGTTGCAGCAGACGGACGGTTTTGCGCTGCTAGATCTAAATGAGGCAATCGTGCTACGGGAGAAGGGCTGGCGCGGCCCCATTTTATTGCTGGAGGGATTTTTTCAGTCGGCTGATTTAGAGGAAATCGATCACTATCGATTGACCACTGCCGTTCACAGTAGCTGGCAGATTGACGCCCTGCGGCACATGACCCCATGCGCGCCGCTGGACATTTACCTCAAACTTAACAGTGGTATGAATCGGCTAGGTTTCAGCGATCGGGCGCTGCCAGGCGCCTGGCAAGCGCTAAGCGAGCTAAAGCAGGTGGCGACGCTGACCTTGATGACCCATTTCGCTTATGCCGACATGCCGGAAGGGGTCGAGGCGCAAATGGCAGTAGTGGCGCGAGCCGGTGATGGGCTGACGGGCCCGCGCTGTCTGGCGAATTCTGCCGCGACATTATGGCATCCTAACACTCATGGGCAATGGGTCAGGCCAGGCATTATTTTTTATGGCGCCTCCCCGAGCGGTGACTGGCAAGACATTGCCGGCAGCGGTTTTCGGCCGGCAATGATGTTAGAAAGCGAATTGATCGCCGTGCAGTCAGTGCCCGCTGGGGGACGCATCGGTTACGGCGGTCGCCACAGGCTAAGCGAGACGCAGAGGGTCGGCGTTGTCGCCTGCGGTTACGCCGATGGCTATCCGCGTCACGCGCCCACCGGGACGCCGGTTTGGGTCGACGGCGTCAGAACGCGCACTCTGGGCGCGGTTTCCATGGATATGCTTATGGTGGATTTGCAGCCTTGTTCACAGGCGCGTATTGGTGCAAAAGTCGAACTTTGGGGAGAACACGTCAAAATCGATGAGGTCGCCGCCGCCGCCGGTACCCTGAGCTATGAACTCATGAGCGCGCTGGCACCGCGGGTGACGGTTCAGCTTCGCTAACCAGCGCCGCCGCGCTGGCCATCTGCACAAAACTATTCAGCGCCGACGCTACGCTCGCCTCCTCGGAGAACGGCTCCAGCGCATAGCTGGTGGCGGGTTCCATTAAAAACGCCAGTCCGGCACAAGCGGTGGCAGCGGGTAACATATAACCCAGTCAATGGGTCTGCCAGCTCGCCGGCGCCACCGTGACGCTAAACAGCAGCATCAGACTACCGAGCGCCATGAAATACAGTGCCAAACGTAAACGAGGCGTCCAATTTTGCGAATCACCAGATTGGCGATAACGCTCGTCAGCATGAATATGATCCAAAATCCGTTCGTGCCGAATACCATCAACCTGTGGCGATAAAGAGGCGTAGATCAACGCCATCGCCATAGCGCTCGTATTCACCCGCGCGAACAGAACAAAACGGTCTTAGGTTGCTATCTGTCAGTAGCGGACAAGTGGCAGCGTGGTTGCGCCCTCGTGTTAGTCGGACGCGTTTCAGCCGGGTCTTACCGCCGTCAATGTTCCAACTAGCAACGAAAAGGCAGCCAAGGATCAAAATGGCGCGCGCCAGCCGAAACCGGCCGCTAGTAGACCACTCGTCATTAAGAAAACTGAAGACGCGGGCCGCATCGTCACCGTCCAGCCTGTCGCGCAACGCGGTTGAACAACGCAACGATCGTGCAGCACACCGCCAATCCTACAACACCAGCGACAAAACGAAGAGCCAAGAAAGGGTTGCCGCCGTTGCCAGAAGGGCACCTGCGCCATACAGTGTAATCCGGCTAGCGCCAGCAGACGGCGTCACAAATACATCAGCGGTCCGGTAATCAGTCGCGAGACCTAGATGCCGATAAAGAGCGGGATCTTTGACTGGATGAGCGATTCGTCGGTCTGGAGGCCGTGGGCGATAAGGGGGATAACGGGTAGATAAAAATCGATGTCCGGCTGGACCCAATAATACCAGCAGCAGTAAAAGGAAAAACTCTTGCGCTGACACGCCACATCATGAAGGAAAGGAATGGTAAGCATAATATGCCAGGTAAATAAAGCATTTAATGTTGTTATGATAATTTATTTTCTGATAATGAAAATGAATATGCATGATTGGCGAGAGATCATTTCTTTATTCGATAAAGCGCGTGTGATTGGTCTTCGTAATCAATGTGTGATACTGTTTAAGATGGTGTGTCTTTTTACCTGATATAGCCAATGAAAACTGAATATAAAAATTTTTCAAAAATATTGCATTTAACCTCGCGCGCGCTGCGTATGGCTATTGACCGGCGCCTGAAATATTTGGGTCTCAGTCAGGCGAGCTGGGTAGCGGTGGCGACTATCGCTGGCGCTGAATCACCGCTGTCGCAAAGCGAACTGGCGCAGCAGCTCGGCGTTGAAGGTGCAACGGTGGTAACGATGGTGGACCGTCTGGTCAAAATCGGTCTGGTACTGCGCATCCCCACCCCGGCTGACCGGCGTAAAAAGCTATTGGTGGTGACCGATGAGGGTAAAGCACTGTATGAGAAGGTACGCACAGAAGCGGATATTCTTGGCAAGGAGATCCTTGAGGATGTCGATGCTCGGGATATGCGGGTGGCCATTCGAGTGCTCGAAAAGGTCTACAGCGCGACAGAAACGCTGAGCTGACCGGAGACGGAGGACGCGCCTTGAGCGGTACGCGGAAAAGAGGGTGGTGTAGCGGCCGCAGACGCCTAACCGTTGGCACTGTTGAGATCGGTTGAGCGCCGGCGTTCTCACTCTGGACTGTAGAGTTTCGCGACGGCACTGACTCCACGCGTGCGGCTACGGTTTCATGCCGTATCGTCGGCAATCTTGAGACCGATTTTGCTTACCTGATGCTCGTCTTTTTCCGCAATAGTCCAGACTATGCCTTCCGCCACCACATTATCCCCCACCACTGGTTCGCCCCCGCCCAGCAACGTCTTGACAAACTGGCCAAGTGTCAGCGCGCTATCCACTTCGCCAGCGAATTCCAGACCGTAGATAGAGGAAACATCTTGCAAACGGGCGTCGGCTTCCAGTATAAAATCCCCAAAAAAGCGCTGATCTAGCGCGACGGGCGGTGATTGGCTAAACAACCTGCCCAGCGCGGGCAAATCGCGCTCCCGACCGATGACACAAAGCACATCTCCTTCACGCAGCCGGGTGTTGGCGGTAGGATGAAGTAGTACATTATCGCGAAACAGCGCGGCGATGCGCGTATGGCTAGGCATTTTCAGATCGCGTAGCGCCGCGCCAACGCACCAGTTTTCACCCCCTAACTGATAAATAAACTGCTCCCAGGGGTTTTCGGGATGGATATCCATCCCCACGCGGGAAATAGGCGACGCGGTCGGCGGAACAACCACTTTCGCTAGGCGGGCGGCGAAGCTCAGCGAGGTGCCCTGAAGCAGCAGGGAAATCAGGACGATAAAGAACGCCACATTAAAATAGAGCCGCGCGTTGTCAAGGCCTGCCATCATGGGAAATACCGCCAAAATAATCGGCACAGCGCCGCGTAGGCCGACCCAGGAGAGAAAAAACCGCTCGCGGGTGGTGTAGTTGCGAAACGACAACAAACCGAAAAAAATTGACAGAGGGCGCGCTACCAGCATCAGCCACAGCGACAAGATGAGCGCCGGAATGGCGATCATCCATAAGTCGCTGGGGGTGACTAAAAGACCTAGCACCAAAAACATGCAGATTTGGCTCAACCAGGCCATACCGTCAAACGTTTGTAAAATACCGTATCGATTGCGTATCGGCCTGTTCCCCAAGACAAAGCCGCATAAATAGACCGCCAGAATGCCGCTGCCTTCTAGCGCGGTGGTCAGAGCGAAAATCATAATGCCGCCGCTCACAGCCAGCAGTGGATATAACCCGTTGGCCAGTGAGATACGGTTGATTGCCTGCTGCAACAGCCAGCCGCCGCCCAGACCCATAGCGACGCCCAAGCCGAATTCGCGGATAAGATGCACCAGAAACAGCCAATCAAGGTAAATTTTCCCGCTTTGAATCATGGAGATAAGCGTGATGGTTAAAAACACCGCCATCGGATCATTGCTGCCGGATTCAATCTCAAGCGTAGAGGTGACACGTTCGTTTAGACCCCTGTCGCCAAGAAGCGAAAACACCGCAGCGGCATCGGTGGAACCGACGATAGCGCCGATAAGCATGCCTTCAATTATATCCAGCTCAAACAGCCAGGCCGCGGCCATGCCAGTTAACCCGGCGGTGATGATGACCCCGACCGTCGCCAACGATAATGACGGCCAAAGTGCAACGCGAAAGGCGGTGGCGCGAGTTCGCATACCACCATCGAGCAGAATCACCGTCAGCGCCAAATTACTGATAAGGTACGCCACAGGATAGTTATCAAACGCGATGCCGCCCAAGCCATCTATCCCAGCCAACATGCCAATGGCCAGAAAAATGACCAGAATAGGGATGCCAAGACGTGAGGAAAAGGAGCTCAGCAGAATACTCCCCCCCACCAATATTGAACCAATAATAAACAAACTTATAATGGCGCTGCTGTCCAAACGCGGTCTCCTTTTGATTTTTGCTCTGTTTCTGCCTATCCTGCAGAGGCGTTGTGATCCCAAATACCTACCGCGACGGTCTGGCTGAATGCATTGGCACCAAGACCTGAAAGGGGGGGGGAGTTCACCTTGCTGCCCGGCAAATCTCCTCCATCGGAGCCCGCGACGGGAGCGGGGAGGCGGGAAACATGATCCGGCGGGATCTCTGGTCGACACTCAATTAAACTACCCTTTTTATTCTCAACAAAAAAGTCGTTTTTCTCTCTTTAAGGCGTTTAAGCGCTTTTTGATCACAGCGCAAATGCCTTTTACTCCCGCGCAATCCTGCCGACGGCGATAGCCGCGCCATGCGAGAGCGGCACCATCAGGAGTGCGCTGTTGCACCAATGCAGTGGGCAGCGCGGCATTGCCAGGACGATAATCAGTTAATTATATTAATATAATTAATAATTGATGTAAACGATCAAAGCGTCATCTTTAGCGTTATCAACCCGTGGGAAACGCCGTCCGTTGCCTGTTTAGCGCCGCGGGTCGGGTGATTTTCGCACGGCGTCAAGGCATTAAAGGAGGCGTGGCGGCAATCTCGCTTACTGTATCATTTGTTGAAGGGTCACGTAGGCAGTGTTGCCCGAACAGTTGAGGGCAGTGCGCCGGACCAGCGAATTTTACAGCGAGCGAACTGCGCTTACGCTAATGTTAGCCAGCACCCGGTTAATGTGTAGCCAGAGCGACGCGCTTTATATTCGTTTAGCTACTTATGCTGGTTTTCTGCAAATTGGGTAGCGCCAGACCCTCAAACAGTAGATCCGGATATTCATCTTTAGAAATCTGAAAAACAAATTCATCTTCCCCTTCGCCGTCCTGGCTAGCATTTCCTTGATCGCTGTTTCACGACGGCGGCCACTCGATGCGATCGTTTTGCACAAAATAGTCGTTGCCGGGATACACCCGACGGCGCATGCCTCCCATGCCTTAATGAAGGATGGGTGCATTGATGTCTTGGCAATCGACACCGACCACACGTTTTCTACATCGGTAACCGAACGCTTATTGATGGCCCAGGCAATCGACTGTTTAATTTGAGACTTATAGCAAGAAACGCTGTCGGTTGACCATGTTCTTATTTTCGCCGTTAAGTCGTCGATTAATAAAACAGAGCATTATCTCCTCCGGACGACAGTATCTACGCGTCGTGTATCACGACGATTTCCTTACCCGTAGATACCATTCGCATAACAGGCGCGCCGTTTACGTGTGTCTCCTTTTTCAAAATCGTCATGTTTTTTGCTCATCCGTGGACATTTTCGCATTGAATGAGATAACCGGCAGCAACTCTTCGGTATTGGAGAACATTTTTCTCAATAACGACACGCAACTTCTCATAGCTGGCCCAGTTCAGATATAGCCGTTGTTGCTGGCGCGGGTGCGCAATTAACGATTTCGTTGCGAAAATCCTTTGGCTTATGCCGGACGGCTTTTGATTTTTCGCGGTATTCCTAGTCCTGGATCCAGAAATCGGCATAGGTGACATGGCGGTCAAAAATGTTTTGAGCATATCCTGAATAGGATTCCAGATAGGCGGTCTGAATTTTCTTGCTGATAACCTCGGCATATTTCAATGTATTTTCCCGTCACATTCTGTGGAAACTATTCACGCTCAACCTGCCGTTCTAACACGTAGAACAAATACATATGGTTGACTGCTACTGCGGTATAGTTAAAATTATACGCTTGCGCTTGACAAGCTGTTTATCCCTCCATCAACGCCGGCATAGTCGCGATACTCTTGATACGACTTGGTGCTGGGATCGGTGCTGGAGTTTTCCGGCTACTTCAGTTGCGAAAGAGTCGAGAAACGAACCAGAGAGTTTCTAACGTACTTCGTAGGGGCACCTTGACGATGTAGACACGATCGAGGAACGCCTCATTGTTTTTGTTATTGCGGAACTGGACCTACTCCGATTCGTTTGAGTACGCTAGGACGAGGCTGTTGAACAACAGCGCGTAATGCCTTCGGTGTCGTTATAATTGCCCATTGCGTCGCGGTCAGCAGCGGATGCAGCACCTTAATGGGCACCTTGAACATTTCGACGAATTTCATCACCCCTTGATTGGCGCAGCACAGTGCGCTGAAATAACCGTAGGAGTCAGAATCGTTCTTGGCGTGGTCCTCTGTCCACTTGCCCAGAAGCGCGGAAATATCCTGGTTGTTTTCATCGCCGGGTTCGGTTTTGGCGATGGATATCTGTAAAACAACTGATATCACTACTGAACTCGTGCAGTCGTTTGGCGGCCCAGGGCGACTGATGGTGACGAGATAGCGTCAGGGGAATGCTCCGTATTCTTTTCTTTCTCGAGAATATGCGCATCCTCCTGCGGGTTAAGCAGGCACAAGGGATGGTTATTTACCAGTCTGCGCTCGCCGTTGGTGCTAAGCACATAGATGGGAACTTGCTGTAGAGGGATTTTGGCACTCCGCCGCCGCCGACGATTTCCCGCCGCCTACCGAACATATCAGACATGGGATTTGCTTCTTCTCTTCTAATCCCTAATCCGCATGCTTTAAATAAGAAACGATTTGCTCGATAGCCTCTTCCGTGCCGCAGAATTCCTCGAAGGCCGAATAGCGGGCTATCGTACAAAAACAGGCGGGAGAACAAGCTTCCTGAACAGGTCGATCTCACGGGGTGCCGATGGCCATCAGAAGTCGTTTAGCGCAGAAGTCGTTCAGCGGCGTTGGCGAATGCGCTTTGGTCCTGGTGACATATCGTGGAAATTCCTGCATGGCGAACTCTTCTCCTTTGCAACTTCATGGCACTGTGACGGTAATGGCCAAATATGTTCATTTGGTATCGGTTTAAAGGGACTATAGGGGATAATACTAGACCCTCTCCCGAAAAGATGCTCACTGAGCATAGCAAACACTACGCCAACTCGTTCGCACTTTTATGCTACCGGACTCAGATTAATCCTTTTCTATAACAAAGTTTAGTTGGTATCTGATAGCTGTCATGGTACCTAACGCCATTTGAAGAGATTTTAATGACTCAGTTTGCGTTTTACGTCTACGCCCGCCCTGTTTCATGCGGTCTACGGCGCAATACGCAAGATATGTAAAGGATATATATAGATTTAAGATATAATTTGTTATTTTATATGTCTGTAAATGAACGGATTTACATTATCCGCGTGATTTTTATATTATATTTACAGTATACGCATATTTTCTTAGCGGGAAACATACATTCGTGAAAACGCATGCCCCTAAACTACTTAGTCTCGTTTTAGCTGTGAGATTGCTGTCACCAATGGCCGCTGTGACCAAGGTTGATCACTCGGCGTCTCGGCCGTGTACGCCGCCAGCCCATACCGTAGTAATGATGATACCGTTTCCGCAGATATGGTGGTCAATACGTGTATGTAAAAGGCTTGAGCACTGGCTACTATCTGTTTGAAAGCCTGCAGAATCAATTATTTATCACGGTGATCTATGCGCCTTGGCATTCCCGGCCAAGTAAAACGATTACAACGACATGAAAGCCTTAGGCAAGTCAAGAATGGCCGATTTACCCTGATATCAGGCATCTGCACGATATGGGTTAGTAAAGACTAAACAATTATTATTACGGTGTGAGCCGCAGCGGCCAGGTGAGTACCATGCTGACGACGGCTGCTCCCCTTATATGGAGCTGACCGTGAACTATGCTATTGCCCAAGGTTGCGCACCTACGTGATGGCGCGCTATCTGCGTATGAACGACTGCGTATGAACGATAAAGCGAGCGAAAGACAGTTCGATGACCGATAGGTAATCTATCGGCCTGAAAGGGGCCGGATTTATCTTTTGTCGCAAACCGTTGATGCGATGCTGCGGCTGCAGCAGGACGGTAATCGCCCGCTGGGGCGTGTCCAATCTGGAGTGACGGCCTGCAGGAGTTGTGGTCGCTGACTGGCGGCGGCGCGTGCGTGACCGATCGGTACTATATCACTTGGTTTCGCGTGGGATTTAAGGTGTCGCGAGCGGCGACTGCCGGTAAGAGCTTGTTTCTCGCTGGCGCGGGCCAGTAAATTACGTACAGGGTTGCTGCACTACGAGGTGGTACAGGGAATGGGCACCGAATTAGGGGCAAGCGCGGTTCAGGTGGTACTGCTGTCGTGGATCATTCGCGAGCCGGAGCGGCTACCAGAAGTCCAGTCTGAGGTATATGAAAGAGAACGTTGACGCTTTAGGATTACCTTACGCCGGAGCACCTCGCGACTTGGACCGGGCTTTTCCAGTGCGACGGGGCAAGACCGCGCTGGATGGTGCTTAAAGCCAAGCCCCTCTGTCGCGGGCCTGATTCTAGCGCTCGGTCAGGATGGGACGCCGTCATTGGCTGCGAGCTTGCACGGAGCAGTATTCGCATGAAACCGGCCCACTAGCGCTGGGCGCCACCACAGCGTTAGCTTATGATTTGCTCAGGTGCCGCGCCGATTGACCAGCGGATCGTTCGCGGATCGTTCGCTCGCGTCGTCTCCACGCACACATAGCTCAGATAACTGTCGTCAGCGAATCTCAAATCGAGTGTGAAAGGGGACTTTCCCACAGCTCCAGGCCACCACGCCCTGCTGTTGCTCAGCCTTGTCGCCGTTGACTTTATCGATAAAGCTATCGCCGAGTCCAGTAACATGGATATCGGCAATGGCCCAACGGTGAAGTAACTATGCAGCACAGACGTCGTCTGATACTCGCCCCCTGCCACCAGTTTGAACGTTTGCCCGAAAAAGATCAGTTAGACCTGTTTATGTCCTCGCTATAGTAGCTCAATTTCCAGGAAAGGATGCGGGCGAAGCTGTGGCTGGTATAGAACCTCACTAAATTAGGACCAACAGATCGGTATGCTGCCGTGGATGGCCACACCTTCTTAGAAGGTGCTTTGTTCTCTTAAGCACAGCACCGGTTTTCGCCGGCCGGCTGCCCCGTACCCGCTCGACCACTACCAGCGGTATTCATCGTTATCTCTCCTGAGTAAAATGGCGATATCTCGTCATCCATGTCACCAAACTCATTTGTTGGCGATATGGGAGATCAGATCCAACACTTTATTGGAATAACCGGTTTCGTTATCGTACCATGCAACCAATTTGACGAATTTGTCGTTCAGCGCGATACCCGCTTTTGCATCGAAAACGGAGGTCAGTTTCTCGCCATTGAAATCAGTAGAAACCACGTCTTCATCGGTGTAACCCATCACGCCTTTTAGCTCGCCTTCAGCAGCTTTTTTGATGGCGATGCAGATGCCTTCATAGGAAGACGGTTTTTCCAGACGTGCGGTCAGATCAACAACCGAGATGTTTGGCGTGGGAACGCGGAAGGACATACCGGTCAGTTTACCGTTCAGCTCAGGAATGACTTTACCTACCGCTTTGGCAGCGCCCGTGGAGGTCGGAATGATGTTCTGGGAGGCGCCGCGGCCACCACGCCAGTCTTTATGAGACAGACTATCGACCGTCTTCTGGGTGGCGGTAGTGGCGTGCACGGTGGTCATCACGGCTTCAACAATACCAAAATTGTCGTTGATAACCTTAGCCAGCGGCGCCAGGCAGTTAGTAGTACAAGAGGCGTTGGACACGATATCCTGGCCATCATAGGCTGTGTGGTTAACGCCCATAACGAACATCGGGGTGTTATCTTTGGACGGGCCGGTCAGCACCACTTTTTTAGCGCCGGCGACGATATGCTTGCGCGCGGTTTCATTTGTCAGGAAGATACCAGTGGCTTCGGCGACAACGTCGACGCCGACCTCGCCCCATTTCAGGTTAACCGGATCCTTCTCAGAGGTACAGCGGATGATTTTACCATTTACTACCAGATGACCGTTTTCCACGACGATGGTGCCGTTAAAGCGACCATGGGTTGAGTCGTACTTTAACATGTAGGCCATATAATCCGTATCCAGCAGGTCGTTGATGGCAACGATTTCAATATCGTCACGCTCCTGCGCGGCACGGAAAACAATGCGGCCGATACGGCCAAAACCGTTGATACCTACTTTAATAGTCATATATGCTACCAGCTATTTAATAATGAGTAAAAGGTTAAATGATTTACAAAAACCTCGTGCAGCGTCAAGAGGAATCGTGTCAATAGTTGCGACAAATCAATCCAGATCCCGTTCAGCACACGATACGCCATTGACGTCAACATACTTGCAGCTCATATTGGGTCGTCATCGTCCAATATAAACTGCGACAAATTGCAATTTGTGATAACAATCACATTTCAACAGCTACAACACTGCATCATAGAGTTTATACCAATATACCAATATACCAATATACCAATATACCAATATACCAACAATATACCTGCCGCATTGTTAATTATTCGTTATGGCGACCGTTGTCAAAAGATGCTGTAACTATCGACATGGCGGCTGTTTGCTTTTGTGAACTACCGCCGCCAGATCTGTACGGTTAAGTCGAGGAATGGAAGTCCGTGCTCAGGGTATCTTGCACGCAATGCACCGGCTATAAATCTACTCAAGCCACTCCAGTACGCCGAGCGTATTGATCGGCTGCCCGGCGTTAATGACGAAACTGCCGTGATCTCGTAGATACCAGTCCCGGCCTGTCCACCACAGGAATGCTCCGCCGGACGCACAGCGCCAGCGCCGCATTGGCCACGGGATCACCGCATTGCCCTGCGACACCACTAGCGAAAAATCATTTTGTAAATCAATTAATAATAATGCTCTGGTCATGGTTTTCTCCTAATGCATTACTGTTGCTCAATTCGCCACGCAGATCCTGCCGCATGAGATGGCGGATAGCCTAGTAAGGAAATGATTAGCTAAGTAAAGTAAAAATATAGCTTGGTCATGGCGTCTTCTACCGTCATATCAAAACCGATAAGGACCCCTGAGCGGGACACTTTCCGCACATGCCGGTGAGGGCGTAAGATAGCGGATGCGGATGGGGATACCTGCCTCTAGCGACGGCGGTAAATTCGGTGAGGCGAAAACATCAAACTCATCGGCATGGGCCTTAACGGTATGGTTGCCGTGCAACAGTTTGTTATTGAAAAACAAACCGACTTCCTTAACCGGATAATGGGCAGCCAGATACAGTGCGTTGGGCAAATGGTTTGCCATTCGGAGCGGAGCGCTTCCGGGGGTATTTACGAGCCGGTGACGATGCGCTGCATACCGATGGTGCCGTCGGTATAGGCGGCGTAAATGGATTTTCTGCATGGGGGCGAGACGCGTGGTCGGCAGTTACGCCAATTGTAAGGCACTTATTAAATAACACCGGCTGCCAGCAGCCTAGCGCGTCAGAAAAACGCCTGGTTCAGACCGGGCGCTGATGCGCTAGGCCGTTTCGGTGCGATAACAACGCTGGCTCCTTTAGCGCATCATTTGTTCGCAAGAAAGACAGAACGCGTAGCGATTTTGCGGATCATTCCAGTTGAGCCCTAGGCCGACATCCATCTTTAGCCGGTCAACCACTTGAGTAACCTGCGCCGGCAGCCAGGATTGAATCACGCTTGGCAGTACAGCATACACCGACGCGCTGGTTTGCGTAAACAGTGAGTCCAGTAGGCCTGGCTCATTCAGATACCAGTTCAACTGGTATTGCTTCAACTGCGCCAGTTCGGCAGCTTTACTTACCGCGTCGTCGAAGTCCCCCAGCTGGTCCACCAGGCCGTTTTGTGCGGCATCGCTACCAATCCAAACATGCCCTTGGCCGATCTTATCAACTTCCTCCGGCGTCTTATGGCGGGACTGCGCCACCAGGTTGATAAAGTTGTGATAACCATTTTCGACGTTAAGCCGCATCATCTGCGAGAATTCTGACGGCAGTGTTTTGGTCATCGACACATCTGCCAGCGGTGAGGTCGCGACGCCATCGGTGTGGACGCCGATGGCGTCAAGAGAACTTTCCACGGTATTGATCATCCCGAAGATACCGATCGATCCGGTCAGTGTGCTGGCGCTGGCGATGATGTAATTGGCGGGTGTGGAGATCCAATAACCGCCAGAGGCCGCGACGCCGCCCATGGACACCACTACCGGTTTGCCAGCGGCACGTGCAGCGTCCAGCTCAGAACGGATAAGTTCGGAGGCGGTGACGCTGCCGCCTGGGCTGTTAACTCGGAACACAATGGCTTTGATATCAGGATCCAACCTGGCATAGCGGATCTGGTCGGCGGTAGCGCCTCCTACTGACCCCGGAGTTTCCGGGCCATCGATAATGGCGCCATTGGCAAAGATCACGGCGATTTGCCCGCCCTGCTGCGACGATGGCGCCGACTGGTAATCGTAAATACTGATGCCGTTGAATGTTTTGTCGCGCTTGTTCCAGCCAAAAGCCTTGGTCAGCGCATCGTCAATCGCCGAACGGGACGCCACTTCATCGACCCATTTGTTATTAAGGGCAAATTGCGCGGTATTGCCCTGAACAGCGCGCAGACCGTCCAGCATTGCCTGGGCGCCAGGGAACAGCTGCTGCGGCGTAATTTGCCGGTTGGCCGCAGCAGCTGTCAGATAATGCTGCCAAAGCTGATCTACCCAACGGCTATCGGCCTCGCGGGCGTAGTCGGACATATTGTCGCGCAAGAAGGGTTCGACCGCGGACTTATACGTTCCGGCGCGGAAGATGTGGCTATTGACCTTTAGCTTATCGAGCAAGGTTTTGTAGTAGAGGTTGTTTGTAGCGATACCGTATAAATCCACTGCACCCTGAGGAGTGAGATAGATTTTATTGGCATAGCTGGCAAGGAAGTATTGCGCCTGGCTATAACGGTCTCCCACGGCGTAGATGGGCTTGCCGCTATCGCGGAATTCACGCAGCGCCTTACCGATGTATTGCAGTGAGGCCTGATCTGCACCGGCGAAATCTTTCAGCGATAATACCAGCCCGGTGATATTGTCGTCGCCTTTCGCCTGGCGCAACATATCCACCGTATCAAACAGCGAATTTTCCTGCAGCCGGTTGCTGGACGCGCCGAACAATTCGCGACCAAGCTGACGGACTTTATTATTCATTGTCGGCTTATCGACCACGGTGCCAGTCAGATCCATCACCAATGCACCTTTTGTTGACGTCAGCGGCGTGTGCCGCACTTGCAAATAGATCCCGACCGCCACAATGATGAGGACTACCAGGAATACGTTGAGGATAAATTCGCGGATAAAATTCAGTAAACGCCAGCCCCATTTAAATGAGCCGGAAATAATTCGCCACAGTGCGCGCATGAGATCTCCAATAAAACAGCGAAGTCCGAAATCATAATATAAAATTTGTTCGGCCGCGCCCTCAAAAACGCTACAGGTAAACCTTACCACTGCGCGCTCAGACTATAGCGTTTCATCATCATTGAAGGAGAAGGTCGCACCCGACTGAGCGAGTTGCTCAGCCAGTTGGATTAATGCCAGCATGGATCTCAAGGCATTGAGAAAGCGAAACAGGCGCCGTTTCGCGCGCCGTTGATTATCGCGGTCGTAGCCTACTGCGGTAGCCGTAGCCAAAGTAACGCACCGCGCTCATGCAGTTGTTGCAACCCATCGCCGCGGCGATGGCTATATCGCCTGTGGCCTGGATCACATGGTGCCTGGTGTTATTGGTCATCCACTGTAGCAGGCGAAGTCTGATGTCTATGACGAGCGGCTATACCTGCTAGTCGCTGGTAGATTTGCCCATTATTCCGAAAAGTGGCGGCTACAGCCACGGCCCGAATGTAATCAAAACGATATTCGTGGAGACCGAACAGGTTATTCACGCCGGCAACTCCGACCGCGAGGGTCAGCTGCTGGTGGATGAGGTGCTGGTTATCTGACATTCAACGAGGCCAACGAAACGCTGCAGCGCCAAGCGCTTTTTGGTCAATGATCTCAATCAACAGGCGGTTAGCCGTTTGCGGGATAACAGCGAATTCGTGCCGTTGTACGTATCGGCGGCGGCGCTGGCGCGCACCGACTGGCTGTATGAGATCAATATGACCCGAGCTTACACCTTCAGTGGGTGTTATCGGTAGACAGAGTGCAACGCCGGGAAGAGATAGAACATTTGTGCTAAAAGTTTATTTTGACGTGAAATCGCATATTGTGCGCCGTTACAAGAATCCTTTACCGCTCATGGGTATCCAGCGACGCGTATGAAAGCTGGCAGGACGAAGAAGGGCGCTTATGCTACATCGTCCGCTGGCGGAGCATGTGTGTAGCCCGTATCACCGGCCAGCCGGTGCATGTGATGCTCTATCAAACCAAACAGGGTTTGGAAACGCGACGCTGCCGTTTGTCTTGTCGGCATTGTAAATCGAGGCCGCAAAGCGTTTTGGTCGCAGTGCGCAGCAGATGCTCGATACCTGTCATCGGCCAAACCCACAAGCTTATCACCTACCACATGATAAACAGCAAGGATTCGTCGTGGTGGCTTTCACATAGTCTTGCGGATCGGGTAGAAGCACTCTTTGGTCAGGAATTTGACCAGATGGCCCGCTACCCTGGGGAAAGTAGCTGTTAACCACCGCTAATACGCCTGTCGGTGTGATGAAATCGGCCATAATAATCCGGGCTGGGTGTCGTCTCCGTCGACACTAAAGCCGCG
Source organism: Sodalis sp. (in: enterobacteria) (assembly GCF_036327475.1). Taxonomy (NCBI): domain Bacteria; kingdom Pseudomonadati; phylum Pseudomonadota; class Gammaproteobacteria; order Enterobacterales; family Bruguierivoracaceae; genus Sodalis; species Sodalis sp. (in: enterobacteria). The sequence goes on from NZ_CP132913.1 coordinate 428,281, forward strand.
GTAGATGGTGAACGGCTTTTCGAGTAGCGTCACGCCATAGTAGCCTTTCTGACCATGATGGCAAACATTGTAACCGTGACGAGAGACTGCTTCGAGAGGGAACATATCGTCGTGAACTTTGCCTGTAGACCGATCACATCAGGCTGCAATGTCATGATGATGGCTCAATCTGATAGAAGAGCGCGTAGCCAATTGATATTTAATGAGATAAACTTCATGGTTTCTGCCAGGTGAAAGGTTATCGGCAGGTGTTAGCAGAAATCATCAGCCATAAAAACGCGGCGCAATGTCATCGCCGGGCGAGAAATTGGCCCGTGTGCTGTTAACAGAATGTTTAAGGGCTAGGTGAGGGGGAGGGAGAGGATGATTCGCTGCTTTGCGCTCATCCTACGTGCCGATACTGCGCATCGTTGTTTTGCGCTGCTCGACGCGAACATTGGTCGAAGGCCATCACCTTCCACACGGATATCAGGAAAACTAGGGTGGTCAGCAAGAAGCTTGCTGAAATGGTGGGTGGGGGAAAGATTCGAATCTTCGAAGTCTATGACGGCAGATCTATAGTCTGCTCCCTTTGGCCGCTCGGAAACCCCATTCGAGCGAAAGATGACAATAACGCGTCAAGCTGGCGCTTCATATCAAATAAAGTGGCGCTGTAAAGCGCTAACGCCGCGCCCCAATTTTCCACTTTTTCTCTAGCTGCAGACGAAATGTGAGCGATGGATGCTGCCACTAGGCGTACGGCGTTAAAAATAACAGTCCGGTTGCCGTAGACGAATATCCTCTGCGCCAACGTAGTACGCGGCATAACGCCAGGCTCAGGATGTTTGTCTCCACGCTCGCCCCTTGCGCGCATCATATCTTCCGCGGTGTAGATACGATCGACGTGAATCACGTCCTAAATAACATGACAGGGGCTTCATCCAGGCTATCGTTAACGTAGTGCGCGGTAACGCCAATGTTCTTCACCCACTAGCTCGTTTGCCTGGTGGTACGGACGTGCGCTGATAAGCGCCGGCAGGAACGAGTGATGAATATTGATGATTTGATTGAGGTAATGATGCACAAATGTTGGCGTTAGTACGCGCATATATTTCGCCAGCACCACATAATTTGTGGCGAGCGTTTCGTGGTTGTCGATGACCACGGATATCTCCACATCGAGATACAGTAAGCGATTTCATCAATAGGTCTCAAAACAATGGGCTTCTTTTGCGTCCGGCGTGATTCAATTCCCGTAGCGTTCCTGCAGGCAGTACCTCGCCCAGATCGGCGTACTCAATACCCAGCTTATGTTTGAAGCAAATGCTGGCAATTGCACAATTAGATCTTCGGAATCCGGACGATGGTGCGTAATACCGTTCTTTGTACATTTTTCGACTGCATTGACTTACGGATTCTGTCTTGTCTGTTGATTTTGTTATGAGGCGGGCCGCGAGGGAGCGGCGAATTATTGCCCACTTTTAAATTCCGGCCATCGACATATCGTCGTAAAAGCGCGCGCTAAATTCCACATAAGACCGCGCCAGCGGGTGACGCATAAGTCAGCTCATTACGCCACGCAGCGGCGCAAATTTGTGGGTGCCAGACAGCAAGTAAATAATCGACTCTTCTATCACAAAGGCGATGTAGTGTGAACGCATCAGCTGTTTGGGGTTACGGGCAGAAAGTTGCCCGACAGGAATGTGGCATAGCAGTCAGTATGTGGCCTACCGCTGTCGCAAGAGTAAACTGAGCGCACACGAACTCCTTGTTTAATAAGGGGGTAGAGACCCACGCGATCGCAGAAGCGAGGAATAAAAAGGTATTTTACTAAAAACGACCGCCGCTGCGACTTTTGGCTAAACACCGACGATAAAATGCCCGACCGGTATCCACAAGGGTGGGTTTTACCCTGTATTGGCGGTTCGCCCTTGTCAAGCCGGCCAGAAAACTCCATCTCGTTACTTATAAGCAAAAGTGGTGTGTTACAGCCACTGCTAGAAATAAGTAGAAGAAGGGGCTTCAATAGCCAAACCATTAGCAAACAAACTTGTTCTTATCATTAAGGATGATGCTGTTTTTCGATCCGTAGTGAAGCAATTTCTGCTGACATTAGTGGTTGATGTTGTCGAGGCCAATCAAAGGCAACATGCGCTGGAGAAGTTGGCGTCCATCCGTCCTGATGCTCGAAATGAACGGTCTGACCTTTGTTGAGCGTTTTCGCGCGACTAATAGCTCCACCCCTATTCTGATTGTCTCCGGCACCGATCTAATGACCAATATCGCCCAGGTTCTTCTACTCGGGGTGCGAAACCGGTGAAGAATTTCCCCGTTTGCGAGAAACGGTGCTGGACTGTCTTTATCCTGATATATTACCTCCCAAGTCGACGAAGAAGGGCAACTGTTTCAGGTGGTGCAGGATTGGGGCGCGCTGAGCCAGCATCCTGTGGCTGCGGCGAAACTTCTCAAATAGTTACAACCTCAGGTTAAGTAGAATATCGCACAATGCTGTGTCAATTATCGCCAGTTAACCACGGCGAAGCAGCCGAGTCTGGTGCCAGATATCGTCGCACTTTCCGATCACAACTTGGCTTTTATTACTTCGACATCACCCGCGCTAGAGAAAGGTTTTGGCAGCCTTGCTGTTACGAGTGCTGCTCAACAGCCGCTACTGGCGTTTAGCCAATCGCGCGCACAGTTTGCCTGAATCATCCACTTGGTTAAAACAGGTGAATCAACTTTGCGTGAAGCGAATCTTGAAGGACAATTCCTTTATTAGTAGGCAATTACATCGATTGATGAACAATTTAATTTTAGTGTCGGCCGGCCTCAATGCCACACTGAATACCAATAACAAGCAAATCCAGTTCAATAGCGGCGCACCTCTCAGCTTGATGGGAACACCTACCTCAATCAGGTTAGCCAGTACTGCACGCCTGGCAGTGCCATACTTGGCGCACCGGCGGCCGTCTGCGGCTCATACTCAACACCGACTAGCCGTCCAGCGCGTCAGAATTCGTAAGAAAATAATCAAATTAATACCTTTTACACGCACTGTGGGGTAATTATCCTATTTTAGACTGAACGCCCATTATTCCACGAGTTTCCCATTCTGAAACTGATATAATAGAAAAGTTAACCATATTATATAGATAAATTTTATCCTAACGAAGGAGAGGTGGTACATGTCTGCTGTTATGACAAAAGTGAAAAAAGCAGTAATCCCGGTGGCGGGATTGGGCACACGCATGTTGCCGGCAACCAAAGCAATCCCGAAGGAAATGCTTCCCCTGGTGGATAAACCTCTGATTCAGTATGTGGTGAATGAATGTATCGCCGCAGGCATCAACGAGATCATCTTGGTCACCCACTCATCCAAAAACTCCATTGAAAATCATTTCGATACCAGTTTCGAGCTGGAAGCGATGCTGGAAAAACGTGTCAAGCGTCAACTGTTGGCGGAGATCCAGGCGATTTGTCCTCCCCATGTAACCATTATGCAGGTTCGTCAGGGGCTGGCCAAGGGACTGGGACACGCGGTCTTGTGCGCGCATCCGCTGGTAGGAGATGAGCCGGTTGCGATGATCCTACCCGACGTGATTATCGATGAATATAAATCTAATTTACAGACCGAAAATCTGGCGGCGATGCTAAGACGCTTTGAAGATACCGGCCGCAGTCAAATTTTGGTCGAGCCGGTGGACGATGTCACCAGCTACGGCGTGGTGGATTGTCAGGGTAAGATCCTCAATCCAGGTGATAGCGTAGAGATGGTAGGCGTGGTCGAAAAACCGTCGGCGGAAGAAGCACCGTCTAATTTGTCCGTGGTTGGCCGCTATGTGCTGTCCGCCGATATTTGGGCATTGCTGGAAAAAACCCCGCCCGGAGCCGGCAATGAAATTCAGCTGACCGACGCGATTGCAATGCTGATGAACAAAGAAACCGTTGAAGCCTATCACCTGAAGGGACTGAGCCACGACTGTGGTAACAAATTGGGTTACATGCAGGCGTTCGTTGAATATGGCCTGCGTCATGAAAGTCTTGGCAAAGAATTCAAAACGTGGTTAAAAGACGCCATCACAGAATAAAGTGCTGAAGCTTTTAGATACATTTGGCTACATATTGATACAGACCAGGATCACCCAACGTGAAAATAACGGTTTTTGGTATCGGCTATGTCGGTTTGGTGCAAGCGGCGGTTTTAGCCGAAGTGGGGCACAACGTATTATGCGTCGACGTGGATGAGCGCAAAGTCGAGAATCTGAAAAAGGGCGTGATTCCCATTTTCGAGCCAGGGCTGGCACCGCTGGTGCAGCAAAATTATGAAGCCGGACGGCTAAAATTTACGACGGATGCGCAGGTCGGCGTCAATCATGGCGTCATGCAGTTTATCGCGGTAGGCACACCGCCGGATGAAGACGGCTCTGCGGATCTGAAATACGTGACTGCCGTGGCGCGGACCATCGCGCAACACATGCACGATCATAAAGTGATACTGGATAAATCCACCGTGCCGGTGGGTACGGCGGATAAAGTCCGCGCCACGATGCAGGAAATGCTGCAAAGCCGCAATAGTACGCTAACGTTCGATGTGGTATCCAATCCTGAATTTTTAAAAGAAGGGGCGGCGGTGGCCGACTGCATGCGCCCTGAGCGGATTGTGGTAGGTACCGACAATAAAGATGTGGTGGAATTACTCCATGAGCTTTACGAGCCTTTTAACCGTAACCACGACCGGATGATCCTGATGGATATTCGCAGCGCCGAGCTAACCAAATATGCCGCCAACTGTATGCTAGCTACCAAAATCAGCTTTATGAATGAAATGTCCAATCTGGCAGAATTGCTGGGTGCAGATGTGGAGAAAGTACGCCAGGGCATTGGCTCAGACTCGCGCATCGGTTACAGTTTTATTTATCCTGGCTGTGGCTATGGCGGCTCTTGCTTTCCGAAAGATGTGCAGGCGCTCATTCGGACCGCCGAGCAGGTCGGTTATCAACCTAAGCTACTGCAGGCTGTCGAAGAGGTAAACTACAAGCAGAAATACAAACTACCGGCCTTTATTCGTCGCCATTTCGGCGACGATTTAAGCGGTAAAACTTTTGCGCTGTGGGGGTTATCGTTTAAACCCAACACCGACGATATGCGCGGAGCATCGAGCCGAGTATTGATGGAAGCGCTATGGCAGGCTGGCGCGACGATTCAGGCTTTCGATCCGAAAGCGATGAATGAAACGCAGCGCATTTACGGCCACCGCGACGATCTGCAATTGATGGACACCAGAGAAGCTGCCCTGCGTGGCGCCGATGCGTTGGTCATTTGCACCGAATGGCAGAACTTCCGAGCGCCGGATTTCGATGTCCTGAAGGCGGCCTTGAAACAGCCGGTGATCTTTGATGGCCGTAATTTATACGATCCTGAACGCCTTGCTAATCGCGGCTTTGTATATTACGGCATTGGCCGTGGCGCGTCGCTTGCTTCTCCTTTCTGAGAGACCGTGATGAAATTTTTGGTCACTGGTTCAGCCGGTTTTATTGGCTATCATGTCAGCAGGCGTCTGCTCGCTGACGGTCATCAGGTGATCGGTATCGACAACCTGAATGATTATTATGATGTGTCGCTAAAGCAGGCCCGCCTTGACGGTCTGTTGGCCTATGACGCTTTTCGTTTCCACAAGCTTGACTTGGCGGACCGGCAGGGTATTGCTAGCCTGTTTGCCGATGAAGGATTTGAGCGGGTGATCCACCTTGGCGCACAGGCTGGGGTACGTTATTCGCTGGACAATCCCCTGGTCTACGGTGAAGCCAATCTGATCGGTCATCTTAATATCCTTGAAGGGTGTCGGCATACGCAGGTAGGGCATCTGTTGTACGCCTCCTCCAGTTCGGTCTATGGCCTTAATCGCAAGTTGCCCTTTTCCACGGACGACACGGTAGATCATCCTGTGTCGTTGTATGCGGCCACAAAAAAAGCCAATGAGTTGATGGCGCATACCTATGCGCACCTGTATCGATTGCCGACCACCGGTCTGCGCTTTTTTACCGTATATGGCCCATGGGGGCGCCCGGATATGGCGTTGTTCAAGTTTACCCGGGCGATGCTCAGCGGTGAGCGTATCGACGTCTATAACGGCGGAGACATGTTGCGCGACTTTACTTACATTGACGACATTGTCGAAGCCATCATTCGTTTGCAGGATGTTATTCCGGCATCAGATGCCGACTGGACGGTGGAAACCGGCTCGCCGGCGACGAGCTACGCGCCTTATCGCATCTACAATATTGGCAATAGTCAGCCGGTAAAGCTCATGGACTATATTCAGGCGCTGGAAGGGGTCCTCGGTATCCAGGCAGAGAAGAATCTGCTGCCGATGCAGCCCGGCGATGTGCTGGAAACCAGCGCGGATACGCAGGCGCTGTTTCGCGCGATTGACTTCAAACCACAGACGCCGGTGGTGGAAGGGGTCAAACATTTCGTCGAATGGTATCGCGAGTATTATCAGCGTAATGTATCGCCACCTAATAGCTAAAAGCGGACCGGCCGCTTTTGCCTGTCATGTTTTGGGTCTCCGCTGCAGTCGTTTATGCTCTGGTCGGTAGGAGGAAAGCCACGCGCGCCGCGAGCGCCAGACAGGGCATCGTGGCCGGGCAGAAGTCTAGCGGTTAGATATCAGCGCGGGCCAATGCGCAGAAATAGTCACCGCCTCTTGCCTTAAGAGAGGCGGTCAGTGTGGGCGTATGGCTTGCTTTAGTCCGCCAGGCATGGTCGGTTGGCGGAAAGCGTTCGCGCCAAGGCCCGTCAGCGCGCTCAACGCGGCGAGAGAAGGCGGTCATTGCTAGGGCCTGGGCGGAAGACGGCGCCCACCAAAGGATCCTTGTTGGTGATATGCCTCGATAGAGGAGACATGATTCGGCTGTAGGGGCAATGCCGCAGCGACAGTTGCGCGAACGCGACCCTGATGAGGTCGTTGTCTTGCCACTTGCTGCTGCGGATGTTCCCGGTGGCTGGCTTATTGTCGCGGGTAGGAGCAAGCGGGGACGAAAGCCTTCCAGGAACGGACCGCAGACTTAGGCCAGCATAAACTGGCTCCGCTGTTATATCTTTTATGATTCATCAAATGCACGCACGCGGAACAGAACCAGAAATATGGCCTCCTCACAGGCGCTTCCTGTTGTAACAGGCATGCACCGCGGCTAAAAGGGAACGTGGAAGATTCACCGGCTAATATACATATAGGTTAACGAACATATTCACCCTATGAAAAGCTCTCAGGAATGCGGCATAACGAACATTTTAGTAGCAGGGTTGTCCTATTTTGACATGACGATTTGCCGCCTTCCTTACTGTTTCTGGCAATACTTTGCAAAAAAAGATTATAACACTTACCTTCGGCCACTGAAATCACTGCAAGTGAAATATTTCTTGAGCGTCATAATGCATTCTAATCAAACCGTCTTCACGGTAACGGCTTTTAACTCAACGGAAAATTAGCGCATATGGCGCGGATTCGTGTGTAATAGACCGCGGCTTCTGGAAAGCGCTTACGTGAGGCGGATAATAGGGTAGTGGGTTTGGACTTTGTACGCGGTGCACAACGCAAAGGACAGATAAAACCCGCTTCGGGAAGCGGGTTTTGCAACTTGGGTGATTATAGCAGGAAATCTTCCAGTGCTTTTCCTTTTTCATCAATCGCTTTTTTGATTATCGCCGGGGTACGGCCTTGGCCTGTCCAGGTTTTAACGTCGCCGTTTTCGTCGGTGTACTGATATTTTGCCGGACGAGCGGCGCGCTTGGTTTTACCAGCGGATTTAGAGGCGCTCATCGACTGCAGCAATTCGTTAGGGTCGATGCCGTCGGCAATCAACATTTCGCGATATTGCTGTAATTTGCGTGTACGCTCTTCAATTTCGGCCTGGGCTTGACTATTTTCCTCGCGGCGTTCATTGACAACGGCCTCTAGTTTCTCCAGCATTTCTTCGAGAGTTTCTAGAGTGCATTCTCTGGCTTGTGCGCGCAGAGTACGAATGTTGTTAAGAATCTTTAGTGCTTCGTTCATTGACATAATCTCGAATATTATAAATTGGCGTCGCAGTAATAATAGAGCGCTAGTTTCTTTTCTGCAATACCCAGATTGTGATTAATCAAAATATTCTTTATAAAACGCCCATGACCCCGCAACTGTAAATATATTGTGATCACCGGAACAGCTTCATCACGTCCGAATATGATACACTCTCATCCTATTTATTTGGTCCTATCATTGAGAGGAGTGCCGAACGGATGGCACAACTCTATTTTTATTATTCCGCAATGGATGTCGGCAAGTCTACCGAGCTACTGCAGTCCTCATTAATTACCAAGAACGCGGTATGCACACGCTAGTGTTTACGGCGAAAATCGATGACTGCTACGTCCGCGGGCAGGTCAGTTCCCGTACGGCCTGTCTTCTCCTGCCGAACTTTCAATGCCGAAACCGATTTATTTGCGGCCGTGGCGGCCACCCATCGGCAACAGGCCTTCATTGCGTGCTGATAGATGAACGTGCTTTTAAGCCGCGAACAGGTCGTCGGCCTGGTATGAAGTGGTGATCCGGTGCTATGCTATTATGGTTTGTGTACTTTTTCGCGCGGAGCCGTTTACCGGCAGCTTGTGTCTGCTAGCCTGGACAGAAAGCTGGTGGGAAAGCCGTATGCTATTGTGGGTGCATGGCCGGCCGCACGCTGTGCATCGACGAGCATGGAAAGTCGCGTGTACGAGGGTAGCTGTGGTGATTGGCTGTAATGATCGTTACGTGTCGGTGTACCGTAAACATTTCCGGGGTGTTGGCGCGCGGTAACCCTGTGCTGGGAATGAAAATCTCTCACACGCCTAGCAGCGGTGCTGGGAGTTTTTCACCTCTCAGCCGCCAGGGTGTTTGCGTCCTCGGCCGAGTTTCGCGTGTGTTGTCGCGCACCGGTGTCAAGAGGAGGCTGATGTGTGCTTGACGCTGCATCAGATGTGGAGATGGTGTAAGATGACCAGATTGGCGTCGACAATCGCTATATCTGGCACTACAGCATAGTCCGCCAGCGGGTATTTGCCCTGTGGCGTTATCAGTCACCACGGCGAACGGCGTGACTTCAAAACCCGCACACGAGGTGGTGGTAATAGCGGGCATTTTCGCCTTCACGCTAGTTTTCGGGAATGTTATAGATACGTTTATGGATATCCGTAAAGCGCGGCGCCAACTCTTCAAATGGGTTTCCGGATGCCCATACATCACCTATATGATTTTGGCGGCGTCCATCGGTGAACCCCATCCAGGGTGACAGTGATATCCTGGCTTGAAGAAGTTCATTTGCGTCGCGCCTTTGTGCACAATGCTCAACGTAGAGTCTGCTTCGACTTCAAAGAACACTTCAGTTTCAATGCCACGTTTTCAGATCGAAGTAGTCATTATTGAGAGGTGTCTGAGGCCTACGTTTTCAGCAATCGAGTCATTACCCCGGAGGTGGAAGATGACACCGTTATCAAAGGTTTTCGACATCAAGACAGATGCAACGACGCGTTTGATATCGGCGGTTTCACCCACCACGATGGGGTATGTTACCGACGCCAGTGACGAGTTTACAGGAACTGTAAGCGGCTTGCGACGGTTGTCGATCCAGTCAACGTATCCTTGAGGCGTCCATGCGACAATGACAGCCTGCAATACGATGTCGGCCACTTTGTTGAGGCCGATCGTCCCAGAGATGGAGATGGCACCAAAGGTGCCATCCTCGGCCAGAATGCTACAGGTTTTTATAAATGTATTCAGAAGCAAAGTTATCTTAATAACTTTGTCTTTCACGATACCCATACCTGATTCGACCACCGCCATTTTGCGAGCGGAATACGGTCATCTTCCGCGGCCAGGGCGGCCGCACGGAAAATTTTTCTGATCCTGGGTAAAATTTGCATATTCGCGCTATGCTTTTCAATCGTGCAATTAAGGTATTGAGTTCAGGAGTATTAGTAACAGCCATATTGCTCTTCTAACGAAGTTGAAATTACGATAAATCTGTTAAACCTTTTAAGTAAAGAGCCTTGTGTTGACAATTACCGATTTGCTCATTCGTTGTTCATTTGAACCGTTGCGTCTTGACATTTTGGGTCATGGCGCTTTACTTAACTAGTCTTCAGATCACCATCATTAACATCTTCTGATTTACCTTCCGGTATCTTAATCACCTTATTCGTTTCCTTAATGTAAAGCTTACAGGGTATCGAACGCAATATGTGATCTGAATCAAAATGCAAGCTAACATCTTTCAGCTTCAATAAAAACGCTTATTGCCTGAGAGATATCTCACCAAACATGACGCAATGGCTGTAAGAGAAAGCACAAGCGATGAGTCATATTACCGCTAATGACACGCTATCGGGATTATTTTTCCACCGACATAAGCTATGCATTAAAATTTTTACATTAATTGACGTTGTTTATGAACCTGGCCTTATTTCCCTGCGGTATTTGGGCCATGACCGACGCAGACGGCATCCTAAAGGGGCTTCTTCAACAACTGAGCCTTTACGTCGTGAGAGAGGGCTGCGCCACTAGGACTTCATAGGTGCTTCATGCTAGGCTGACGTCTTGAGCGCGCTGCGCGCTGTATTGTGCGCCTACGGGCGACAGGCTGTGATAATCTGATCTATTATTAGTAACCGGTATAAGCGGTGCGGCGGCATTACATTATTCGGCACATTCGCCGGTCATAACGCGTGTGATGAATACCAAATACCAAATGTCAAATAATGCCAAATGCTGAACGCCGAAGGCTGATTGCCGGACGTCTAAACAACAAACAACAAAAGTCAAACAGTGAACGGTAAACAGACAAAAGAATTGCCACTCGCCGTCTGGAAAACGTCCGAGGTCTAGCAGAGCGCCGTCTTGAGTGTGAGTTGGGCGGGAGATACCCGTTGCTGCCCAGACAGCAGCGGTAAAATGCGCGCATTCCCGCCGCGTAAATTATTGCGTTGGGAGAAGAGCCTTAAAGCAAGGCGGATTGTACAATGAGGCGGCAAATGTGCACTATTTGGCAAGAACGTAAATGAATTTTACGCGGCATGCGGCAAGAAAAAACTTTCTACGCTATTTTAAGCCATTTATAAGTAGCGCGCATCAGATTCTATCAGCAGACGGAACAGTAGCTAGATAAAGACTCAGTAATCGTCCCGGTGTATTGCTATGTTAGCGTGCGTTTGGTTAAACCTTACGTATGGGTTATACAACGGCTGCTGGGAGCGATTCCAATGCTGTTCATTCTGAACATTATCTCATTTATTTATTGCAGCTGCCCCATAGTGATTCCGGTCCGTCGTTTAAATATAAAGACTACTCGATCAACGATCGGCCAAGCTCGACCCGCGACATTTTTGTAGTGGTCTGGGTCGCTGCTGACATCATGGTGGCGCTCAAGTAGAATACCAAATAGGACCATCGCACAATGGGGTTCGCGATGACCAGCGTGGTTATTCCCAGTTTCGTGCTGGCGCCGCTGCTGGAGCTGAGCCAGCACGCTCAAATGGATGACGTTTTTCGATCAGATCATCTTTTTTATTTCCATCTGGTTAGTTTTATCCTGTGCCAGTTCAAGAAAGTATCGTAGGCCGCTTCGAGCGTTTCGTTATCCGTTGAGATTGTCAAGATCCATCATTACTGTCTCATTAACTAAACTGACGTTATCACGGCATGCCGTCTAGTAAAATTACAGCAATGGACTGAAAAAGTAGAACAGCCGCTCGACGATACGCTGCCAGTAGGGACGCTTCGACCAGACTCTGGCCTCTATAAGCCGCGACCGGGCTAGATAATCCTTCTGTACCCGCGCCAGATCGCCACCGAAATCGTCATCGTCTATGACCAGCGTTATCTCAAAATTCAGCCACAGGCTGCGCATGTCCAGATTTACCGTTCCTACCAGACTTAGTTGGCCATCCACCAACACGCTTTTGGTATGCAACAGGCCGCCTTCAAACTGATGGATTAGCACGCCGGCTTCCAGCAGCTCGGCGAAGAAGGCCCGGCTGGCCCAACCCACCAACATCGAATCGTTATGACGTGGAATGATGATATGAACTTCCACGCCGCGCTGTGCCGCGGTACAGATGGCGTGCAGCAAATTATCACTCGGCACAAGATAAGGCGTGGTCATCACCAGTTGCTCGCGCGCCGCGTAGATAGAGGTGAGCAAGGCCTGATGAATGACGCCATCGGGAAACCCCGGTCCAGAGGCAATGACTTGTATGGTATGTCCCATCGCCTGTTCAAACGGCATAATATTAACGTCGTAGGGCGGCGGCAAAATGCGCTCGCCGGTTTCTATTTCCCAATCGCAGGAAAAGATGATGCCCATGGCGGTGGCCACTGGTCCTTCTATGCGCGCCATGATATCAATCCACTGGCCAACACCGGCGTCTTGTTTAAAAAAGCGCGGATCCACCATGTTCATACTGCCGGTGTAAGCGATGTAATTATCGATTAGTACCATTTTTCGATGCTGGCGCAAATCCATACGGCGAAGAAATACGCGCAGGATACTGACGTGCAGTGCTTCCACTACATTCACGCCGGCATCGCGCAGCCGCATGGGGTAGGGGCTGCGGAAAAACGCCACGCTGCCGGCCGAATCGAGCATGAGCCGGCAACGTACGCCGCGCTGCGCCGCGGCAATTAACGCTTCCACAACCTGGTCTACCAGGCCACCGGCCTGCCAGATATAGAACACCATCTCAATATTGTTTTGCGCTAGACCGATATCGCGAATCAGCGCCAGTAGCGCATCATCTGTACTGGTCAGCAGCTGCATTTGATTACCTTGCAGGCCGCCAATGCCCTGTCTGTGCTCGCAGAGCTGAAACAAAGAGCGAGCCACTTCGCTATTTTCACTGGCAAAAATACGACGACACCCTTTTAGATCTTCAATCCATCGTGCGGTGGAAGGCCAGAGCGCCTTACTGCGCTCGGCGCGGCGTTTACCCAGATTGAGCTCGCCGAATAACAGATAAGTAATAATCCCCACCAACGGTAGAATATAGATGACCAGCAGCCAGGCCATGGCGGAAGGCACCGCGCGACGTTTCATCATTACCCGTAGGGTGACGCCCGCGATCAACAACCAATAGCCGAAGAGCAATAGCCAGTTGATTACGGTATAAAGCGTTGTCATAGGAGCGAAAATCCTGTTCGCGGAGCGTTAGCCTGAGTTTACGCATAAGGGGCGCAAAGAGGAAATTGTTTTACTGGACGTGCGATGCTCGCAAGCCGCCCTCGGCTTGGCATGGCGGGGAAAGTGGCTAACGGCGTCCATTGAGCCCGTCCAAGGTCTTAGTGATGAAACAAAGCCGTAAGAAGTCAACTGCTGGCGCATACAGCCTCAGGTCCAGCATCGGCGTAGCCAGTTGGTTGAAGCGCAATCCCGCGCCTACCGCCACCTAACGCGCTTGAGCCATCTCCAGCTCAAACGGCAGCGGCGCTCATTGTCGTTTGCCCTTTCTTACATGTTGAGCCACCGCGGCGTTGACTGGCAATACAGGCACTTGGTTATTGACGGCTAACGTACATCCTAACGTGACGTTGGCGAGCGGCTCATAAACCGGCTTCTGCCGGTTGAGGTGCGACAAACGAATGCCTGTTTCCCTTCCTGAGGCAATATCTGCAGCGTTACTGCATGGCGGCCATGGTTGAGGTCGACATAGACGAGCTGGTATTTTCCGTGTCGCCGGCCGATGCTGCCGCGGCAACGGAGCTGAACACAAAACTGGCGTCACGGTTGCTGGCACTACCGGAATCGCTCTGCGCTACTGTTAAATGTTTAATGGGGAATGCAGTTTTTCTACGGCACGCGAAAAGTGACCAGGTGCAAACTGCAAACTGGATATGGCCATAGGGGCTACCGATTTAGTTCGCGGGAACAGGATATTATCCTTAGGTGTATTTTGATGACCACTACGCTATACCCTTTAGTCGCAGCCCGTCGTAATAGATAGCGTATCTGGTGTATTAGCACTCCGCACGACGCCGTGCCCTGCCTTCGCTTCCGTTAATGTTGCTTCCGCATTCATCTTGTCAGGCCGCAGCCACTGCTGGAGGTTTGCTTTAGCACGGTTATGTACCGGCCGCCAGACTGAACGTCTGACTATCCCGCATTCTGGCGGGTAAATTCATTGTGCTATCCTTCTATTGATGTCGCAGATATTGAAGGAAAAAATTTGTGGCGCTTGGTAAGCGATATCAGCGGCGTTGAGGGCAAAATCACCTCTGCCGCCGCGGCCAATACCGCCAAGTCGCCCGCTATCGCGCATGCATGACTGAAAATCTTCATCGCCAACAACCGATGCTAAGCGATCCCGACAAAATCTATCTAGGACAGACCTTAATCGTTCCTCAATAATATGACTGTGGGTAATTTGGCGATGATAGTGGGCTCAGAAAGCGATCGCGGTCGGGAACGTAACGGGCGAGAAAGTGCCATCACTCGAATCCAGCACGCGACGTCTGACTCACGTTTGATGCTGCGATGTTGTTGTCCATTTTAGTTATCGGTGGATTGTACGTGCAGTCTGGCGGGCAACTTCCTGTGCCTTTGTTGGCTGCGTTGCCCGCTCCGCCAACGCAGTTAAGCGCTTTACCGACCGTGCCTGCGGGGCACGCCATCGTGACACTAACTTCAGAAAACTTTTTTGTATGGCTTCACTTGTACTCTGGCATACACGCCGGCGGCAACGTAGGGATCGGCCTCCGACCAGGCTTGTGCTGCTTCAAGAGAATCAAATTCGGCGATGACCGTTGAGCCGCTAAAACCAGCCGCTCCGGGATCGTTGCTGTCTATGGCTGGAGTGGGGCCGGCGGTGAGCAGGCGACCCTGATCCCGCAGCAGCTGAAGGCGCGCTAAATGAGTAGAACGAACGGACAGACGTTTTTCTAACGAATCGGCTACGTCTTCGGCATAGATAACATAGAGCACGGTAAGACTCCCAACCTGTAATGAGGAAAAGCAATTCACGTTATGATATTGCATCCTGCAGCGCAACGAAAAGTTTGGTCGTCTGAATAAAACCGTGAATTCCGTACCATAGACGGAGCCACCGAACGAAACGGGTTTAGTGGGCGCCGTTGAATTGGCACTTGTCCGGCGGCAGCGGTTGGGGTTTACCGCTGTTATCTACCGCGACGTAGGTAAACACCGCCTCGGTAGCCCGGTAGCGCTGGCCGATGGGCTCCGATGACACTTTTTTCACCCATACCTCGATATTGATGGTTAACGAACTGGTTCCAGTTTTCAGACATTGGGCATAGCAACAGATAATATCGCCCACCATCACCGGCTTTAAAAATGTCATGCCGTCAACGCGCACCGTCACGACCCTGCCTTGCGCCAGTTCTTTCGCCAAAATGGCGCCGCCAATATCCATTTGCGACATCAGCCAACCGCCAAAAATATCGCCGTTGGCATTGGTGTCCGCCGGCATAGCCAGCGTGCGCAGCACCATTTCGCCGTGTGGCGGCTTAATCACTTCGCTCATCATTACTCCCGCCTAACATCTCATCCCGCCAAAGGCGCAGGATTAATGGGCATTATTATTGCGTTCATCCTCCGCCATATGGCAGTAGATATAAATTCCGCTGAGCAGTGTAAACACCAGCGTCAGGCAGGTGAGGCCAAAAACCTTGAAATTCACCCAAACACTCTGCGGTAGACAGAACATGATACAAATATTCGCCGTGCCGCAAGTAATGAAGAACACCGTCCAGGCGATATCCAAATTATTCCAAACCCGTGTTGTGAGATGGATCTCCTTGTCCAGCATACGTTGAATGAGAGGCTTGCCGAGGACGAATTGACTAATCAGCAGCGCCGCGACGAACAGCGTATAGATTACCGTTACCTTCCACTTGATGAATTCTGCGTTGTGATAGTAAAGCGTCAATGAGCCGAATATCAACACCGGTACGAAGGTAATCAGAGTGACCTTTTCTACTTTGCGATAGCGCAGCCAGATATAAACCAATACCAACGCGGAGGCGACTATCAGTGCGCCGGAGGCGTAGTAGATATCGTACAGTTTGTAGACAACAAAAAACACCATCAAGGGCGTGAAATCAAGAAGCTGCTTCATACAAGTCCACTGGAGAATAAACGCCGCCATCATGCCTGGCGCAGCAACATATACAGACGATAAAGATAGATTAACAGCAGAGCTGAAATAAGATTGCTTAGACCATTTAATAAGACCGCCGCCACCAGCGATGGTACCAGCGTGAACTGGGTCGCCAATAGAAGCACCGCCGCTTTAGCCAACAGCCAGAACAGTACCGCCGGCGCCAGTAGCGGAAGATTGACAAACGCCAGACTGGCGCTCAGGCGCATGGATTTAATGGCACTCAGATTATCGCTGATGGCAATAACTGGCGCCAGGCTAAAAGCGATGGCCAGTAGGATACCCGGCACGATAATCAGCAACAGACCTAACTGTACCAGCAACGTCGTGAGAAAAATAAGCAGCAGCAGGCGTGGCAATAGCGGCGCCGACAGACTGATTGCGCGAAGTATACTGACGGGCTGGCGATTGGATACCATGCGAACCATGGTTAGCAACCCCCCCACCAGCAGGACGTTTCCGACTAGACCGGCAAGGGTGCCGGCGGCAGAAGCTTTCAGTAACACGCGCTGCTGTTCGACCGACACCTGCTGTACCAACTGCTGCAGGCTCATATCGGTAGTGCCGCCAATATGGGTACCGTCGCTGAGCGTCATTAGCTGCTCGCTTCCGGGGGACAGCGTATGCCCCAGCATCACGCTTATCAGCGTCGTCAACAGCACCAACAGCACGATACTGGCAAACTGATTACGGAAAAAATTCAGCATATCGCGGTACAGGATACTTGCCATAATTGGCATGGGAGCTCCTTGACAAAACAATCAATAATCAATAAATAGGACAATCCGCTATTCTACCCTGTTAATCCACGGCTTGGCACCCTAATGCATCATACCAGGTCAAGTGCGGCATGATAATCTCCCACTGCGCTACCGGTCGCGCGAAGAGCAGTAGGCCACAGTGCGCCCGAGCGGATCGCACGCGGCGTTCGCCAGGTCTCCCTCGCGCTCATGCGGAACTCGCGGAGCGCGCGGCAGGCGATTGTTGCTGCCCGCCATATAGCGCAAATGGCGAAAGGGCCTGAATGGTTCTGTTAACGCCGCAGGTGCTTGGCCGGACCGTCATCCGCCTCTGTCCAGTAAAAGGACACACGAAGGAGCGCAGCAGGTGCCGTAGGATATGCAGGGTTGCCATCACCGTTCATGCTGTTATCCGAAGAGGCCACAACGTCGAACCTGAACTGACACACTCGCAAACTACCCAGCCCGCCACCCGAAAGCAACAGAAATAACTTATTACCGCCTTTTGCTGTTGTTGCTGTTCCGTTGATATGGAACAACCCGGAAATAGTATTGGAATTAATATAATGTTTGTTATCAGTAATGCATATCAATTCGCCTCTACGCCACCGAGAGTGCGGGATGGATAAGAATCAAATTTACCTCTAACAGTAAGTAAAATGACAATGGGGTAGGGTATGAAAACAACAGTTTTGGTCGCGTCCGTGGCCTCCATCAGCGATTCGAACTTGAAGCATTCGTGGAGTCTAGCCGGGCAGGCGGGGCTGGATTATAACATCAGCGATAACTGCCTGATTAATATGCCAGTGTGGTATCTGGATATCGATACCGATGTCCGCTTCAAGGCCAGAGGTAAGAAGCAATCCATTCATACCGATATCAATCCTGTGCGTTTATGTGTGGCGTAGATAGACATCGCTTCTGACGGTTTTCGGCCAAAAAGGAGCCTATGCGCGCCCTGAAAACCATCCCTGAACAACCATAGTTGGCCTCGGAGGGCGGACCCCATAAAACCGCTTAACTGCGCGCGGCCTTTGAAGGTTTCGATATTAACTTCACGCGCTTTCAGACGATCGTCGCGAACCAATTCCAATTTCAGCTTCGCGGTGATAATCGTATCGTCAATATAGCCGTCTGTCCCCAAGACTTTGTGGTTGGCACGTAGCCGCTCAACGCGAAGGCCAATAAAAGATGGGTTAAGCAAGCTAGCGGCGACTTTCCACACCTTCATTCTCTCCTTGATGGAGTACGTTGTCGTTATTTATTCGGTTTTATCGCCGGCGCTTTGCGGGCGTGCGGCATTAACAGTGTTGATCATAAAAAGTGTTTGCATCGGTCAGGACGAGCGGCGACCTTCATTTCGCGCACGAATTGCGCCTGTTTTTCCAACATCAAAGCGATCATCCACATGGTTTTTGATAATCCGCACAATGGCTGAACCAGAAATGGCGTCTGGGCGGTGCTGGCCTTCAAAGAGCGGCACGCACCTAATCGTGTTCGAAAATGCCGAACCCCTGAAGGGTCGGCGCCGCATGGTACGCCTTCGGAGTATTGACCAAATGTGCCATCGGCGTATTGGCCCGTTTTGGCCCGTTTTGCGCTACCGGTGACGCCGGCGCGCGAGCAGGTAGGTATACTCCGGCTATGAGAGGCAATTTCGCACAGCAGATCATCATCGGCGTTGGGTGGGTAGATGAAGATGTGGGCTACACCATGGCGCAACGTGTCTTGGCGAAACGGTAGACCCTCTTGTGGCGGCACACCGCCACCAGTACCGAGTCGACGCCGCCATTAGCGACGCGCTTGGGGCGATAAACTGACTGCAGGCTAGGGAATGCGTCAAGCGCCCTCCTGCACTGCAGCCAGACTGCACAGACCGCCGTCGGCTGTGAGCTACCGCGCTGAAGTCAGCGGAATCTCTGCCGATGGATGGACTTGGAGTCGTGCTGGCACGGCGAAAAGGATTATCCACAGACGGGTGCAGGGAATGAGCAGTGGCTGAGCGTCAAGGGACGCGAGTGCCGCTCAAGGGAATAACCCCTATTCAAGCCGTTACTGCAAGACAGAGCGCCCGCTCGTAATCTTACCTGCCGCGGCGGTGACGAACGAGGCCCCGTTTCGGCCAGCAATGCTCGCGCGAGCGAACAAAGCTTACAGCGGGTAGTGTGTTGTTGTATAACAGCGCAGGTGTAAAGTTCTGCGCCTGCGCCTGACAGGGTTCTCGCCGAAAAATCGCAGCCATTATTGAACAGGGTCGCGTGAGCGTAGGCGGTAACGTCGTGACATTGGGTGATCGCGTAGAGGTCACCAAAACCACTAAGATCCGGGTGGATTACCGCATCATCACTATTAAACCGCTGGAAGACACGCTTTGCCGCGTGTTATCTCATTATAAGCCGGAAGGCGCACTTTGTGCGCGCCGCGATTCCGAGGTGTGGCCAACGCTTTTCGATCTCCTACCGCGTCTTAATAACGCCCGCTAGGTGGCCTACGGCAACCTAGACATTAATACATCTGGGCTATTGTTTTTACCACTGATAAGGAACTGGCTAATCGCTTGATGCGCTTGAGCCAAACGGGAATATGCCGTGCGTGTTTTCGGCGTAGTGGATGAGGAAAAACTACTGCAGCTGGCCTGTGGCGTACGGCTGGAAGACGGTCAGGCGACCTTCACAGCCTGAAATCCAAGGTGCGAGGGTCTGAACCAGTGGTACAATGCGACGCTCAGAAGGCCGCGTCCGCGAGGTGCAGCGCCTGTGGAAGACGGTGGTGTCCAGTCAGCCGGCCTATTCGCGTGCGCTACGGCGACATCATGCTGCCCAAGGGGCTGCCGCGCGGTGGCTGGACCGAACTGCCGTTCGACAATATCAATTACCTGTGTGAAAAGTGGAGGTGCCGCTTAAATCGGTGATCAAGCCGCCGGTAGAGCGCGATCGCTGCCGCCTGAAGACTACGCAGATCCGGCTGGCAATCAAGCGCACAAGCCAAGAAAAGTCGTCGCGGCGCGGCGGCTGAAGTAATAAGCACAATAACGGCGTAGACTAATGACAACGGCGCAGAGGTGAATGCCGCCCGGATGCAAGACACATTCTCAGGGCAAGTCGCCCGCAGAGACAAATTAAAAAATCTCATCAAGTGAGAGTGTCACTATCGATGCCTTTCCGTACCATGGAACCGGAATTGGAAGCGTGTTTGATCGGCCGAATCTTGCTGACGGTGTCCGCCATGTCTAAAACTGTTGGTTGTGGCAGTCGCGTCAAGTGATGATGAGTGGGGCACATGCTAAAGAATTCGCAAGGCGCAGCGTCGCCGTCAAGTTTGTGCTTTTCGCCTCCCAGGTAACCCGGAGGTCATCACTTTAAACTCGACGCTGTGCGGCTCCAGTAGTCAGCGCTCGCCGCTACACTGGTCTTTAATGGATAAACTGCACCACCCAGGTGCGTAACCCATGACCCACGGTGTGAGTCACAGTTACGAAACCCGCGATGATCTTGCCTTTACCATTTCTTGCGAAGGCGTTCATAATTCCGTGCCGTTCTGTCGTGGCGTCGATAGTCGATGATGCCTGGCATCCATAAAAGCCTTCTCCATCAAGACTTCATCGCCGTGGCGGCAATGGCGGTCGGGTATCAGATCGCCGGACCGGGTTTACGATCGGGCTGCGCGTCAAAGCTGAAACCGGTTTTACGCCGGCTGTCGTCACCCATCAGGTAAAGATAGATAGGCATGATATCGGCCGGGGTTTTCAACCGGTCGGGATCTTCAGTTGGAAACGCGTTGGCGCGCATGCCGGTACGGGTGGCTCCTGGGTTAATACAATTGACTCGTAGCGTCGATGCGGGATACTCCTCCGCCAGTACCTGCATCATCCCTTCAGTGGCGAACTTGGATACCGAATAAGCTCCCCAATTTGCCCGGCCACGGCGGCCCACGCTGGAGGTGCTGAAAATCAGCGACGGATTGCTGGCTTTAAGCAGAAGCGGCAGCAGTGCTTGCGTTAACATAAAGGTACCGTTGATATTTACCGCCATGACTTCTGACCAGCGTGCGGGGGTTTGCTCGGCTATGGGCACCACTTCCCCCAAAAGGCCGGCGTTATTGAGTAAACCGTCCAGGTGGGGAATTTCGTCGGTAAGACTTTTGGCCAGCTGCCGATATGGCTCTGACTCGGTGCAGGCCAAATCCAGCACTAGTACCCGAGCCTCACGCCCGCCGGCCTCGGCGATGGCCCGTTTCACTGTGTTCAGTTTATGTTCAGTTCTGCCGAGCAATAGCACTGATGCGCCGTGGCGGGCATAGGTTAGGGCCGCCTCGCGGCCTATGCCATCACCAGCACCAGTCACTAGAATGCGTTTATGATCTAGTAAATTACGTCTGGGCTGATAATACACGCCTCACTCCTCAGCTAGGAAACGTTGCTGCCAATCGCCGATCATCGCGGGCACTATGGACTTACCATTCCTTATACCTGATCCAGCAGGGTATTTCAATCGCCTGGAATTCGGCGTCGGCCTCATCGACGCCGACGCCGGGACATTGCCGTTACGGCGACCCGGGTTTGGCCCGTGGGCCGTGTCCCTGTGGTGGCGGGAGTGGGGACCTTGACACCAACGGCAATATTCTGATTTTCCAGGCGGCGCGGTGGCTTGGTTAGAATAGTTGCCAACGATTCTCATTATCGGTTAGCAAGGCGATTTTGTGGAATTTATTTCGCTGTACGGACTTTCTGGCCAAAATCCTTACCGTGGCGCTAGCCATCGGCGCGCTTTTACTGCTGGTGTTTGACTTACGCATGCGGTCGTGCCAGCGCAAAGGACAGATTCACATCCAGGACCTTGGCAAACAGTCATGTGGAACGTGTTGTACGCGCTTTCACAACGAGCGGCCGCCCGGCAAGGTTGAGATACGATCTAGTTTCAATGCGAACCTCGCATTTTCCACGTGCGAACGGCTGTCTGAATCTTTCAGTCCGGTCTTGCGTTTGATAACGCGTGCCTGTGCGTGGTTTAACCCGCGTTGATGTCGATGGTTGCCGATCGGGTCGGATGCCAGGCGTTCATAACGGCGTCGACTGTAGCATCTCGCGCTATGTCAGTTCACCAGATGATATTTTCCGACAGGACCTGGACGAGATGCTTGAATATATTAAACATGACGGTGGTTTTCTGCGCCTGCATTCCCTGCTCATCAAGAAGAAATTTACAGCGAAAAACCAGCACAGACCATTTCTTCCTCATCTCGGTGACCAGCATTCCGTGCATATAGTCTTCATGGTCGCGAATATCCGGTTCATGGCGCTGCTGTGCATATTTTCACTCCTGTGTTAATGCGTGCTCTTGTTAATGCGTGCTCTATTGTAATACTCGGTTATGTTTGTCGGAAAACCGACCGAGGTTTATTTGTTTAGTTTACGATTTTGTTAATTACGTATACGTAGCGGGTAAAACCATTTTTTCCTCTTATTCAGTTTTAGTATGGGTCCTCTACGCGTCGGGTGGTTATTTTTTTACCGATTAGCTGTGAAATAAGCAGCGATTGCCGTCGCTTATTAAAAAATAAGCGAATTAACAAGAAATTGATCTACTGTGCTGCTGCAGTGTGAGCACGATAAAAACAGGTTGATTTTTTGTGGCACTGCCGCTAAAAAGAGGTATGCCCAGCCAAGGTCCGGCGCAAAAACTTCTTATTGCAGAAGACATCACTCAGGTAAAGGTAAAATGGGTAAAGCTCTTGTTATCGTTGAATCACCGGTTAAAGCCAAGACAATTAATAAATATTTAGGCAAAGATTACGTGGTTAAGTCCAGCGTCGGTCACATTCGCGATTTGCCGACCAGCGGTTCAGCCAGTCAAAAGAGCACCGACGCTAGTAAACAGAAAAAAGAAAAATCGGACCCGCAGCGCGCGTTGGTCGACAGGATGGGTATCGACCCTTACCACGGCTGGAAGGCACAGTATGAGATTTTGCCAGGTAAAGAGAAGGTGGTGACCGAGCTAAAGGCGCTGGCGGAAAAAGCCGATCATATCTATCTCGCAACTGACCTTGACCGCGAAGGAGAGGCGATTGCCTGGCATCTGAGGGAAGTTATCGGCGGCGATGATAAGCGTTTTAGCCGGGTAGTCTTCAATGAAATTACCCGCAATGCGATATCTCAAGCCTTTGAACAGCCGGGCGAGCTGAATATTGATCGGGTCAACGCCCAGCAGGCACGGCGGTTCATGGACCGTGTTGTTGGCTATATGATCTCACCCTTATTGTGGAAAAAAATCGCCCGTGGCCTGTCGGCTGGACGGGTTCAATCGGTGGCAGTCCGGCTAGTCGTGGAGCGTGAGCGGGAAATTAAAGCCTTTGTACCGGAAGAATATTGGGAATTGCATGCCGATCTACAGACGGGGTTGGCGTTTCCCTTGGCGATGCAGGTAACACATCAGCAAGGAAAACCATTTAACCAGTTGAATCAACAGCAAATTCAGAGCGCGCTCGATGTGCTTGAAAACGCGAAGTATATGGTTAGAGATCGTGACGATAAGCTAACCAGCAGAAAACCAGGAGCTCCGTTTACCACCTCAACGCTGCAGCAGGCGGCCAACAGCAGCCTGGGCTATGGCGTAAAGAAAACTATGATGTTGGCACGGCGGCTGTATGAAGCCGGATATGTTACCTATATGCGTACTGACTCCACCAATTTGAGTCAGGATGCACTTAACATGGCGCGCGATTATATCAGCGCGTCATTCGGCAATTCGTATTTGCCGAAACAGCCCAACGAGTACGCCAGTAAAAATAACGCCCAGGAAGCGCATGAGGCGATCCGCCCCTCCGATGTCAATGTCTTGGCAGAACAGTTGAAAGGCATGGAAGCCGACGCGCAGAAACTGTATCGGCTGATCTGGAATCAATTTGTCGCCTGTCAAATGACGCCGGCACAATACGACTCTACAACGCTAATCGTCACCGCTGGCGCGTTTCAACTGCGCGCCAGCGGGCGTACCTTGCGTTTCGACGGCTGGACTAAAGTGATGCCGGCGCCGCGCAAGGGCGATGAAGATCGGACCCTACCGGCGGTGGAGGTGGGTGAGACGCTGACGCTGAGCAAGCTGCTGCCCAGCCAACATTTCACTAAACCACCAGCCCGCTACAGCGAGGCTTCGCTAGTGAAAGAGCTGGAAAAACGTGGCATTGGTCGGCCATCGACCTATGTGTCAATCATCTCCACCATTCAGGATCGCGGCTATGTCCATGCGGAAAATCGCCGTTTCTATGCGAAAAAAATGGGCGAAATCGTCACCGATCGCTTAGAAGAGCACTTCCGCGAACTGATGAATGACGATTTTACCGCCAACATGGAGAATGCCCTCGATCGGGTGGCGGCCAATCAACAGGAGTGGAAAAGCGTGCTTGACGCGTTTTTCGACAAGTTCAGCCAGCAGTTAAAAAACGCCGAAAAAGATCCCGAAGAGGGCGGTATGCGGCTCAATCAAATAGTGATGACCAGCATCGATTGCCCTGTCTGCGGCCGCAAGATGGGGATTCGTACCGCCAGCACGGGCGTGTTCCAGAGCTGTTCAGGCTATGCGCTGCCACCGAAAGAGCGCTGCAAAAACACCATTAATCTGATCCCGGAAGCGGAAACTCTGAACGTACTTGATGGCGACGATGCAGAGACTAACGCGTTGCGCGCGCGTCGCCGCTGCGGGAAATGTGGTACCGCTATGGACAGCTATGTCATCGACGGCCAGCGTAAACTCCACGTCTGCGGCAACAACCCGCTGTGCGACGGCTACGATATCGAGCAGGGTAAGTTTCGGTTCAAGGACTACGATGGCCCGGTGGTGGAGTGTGAAAAATGCGGCGCCGATATGCGTCTGAAATTGGGGCGTTTTGGAAAATACATGGCCTGCACCAACGATGATTGTAAGAACACCCGCAAGATCCTACGTAACGGCGATGTGGCGCCGCCGAAAGAAGATCCGGTGCCGCTGCCCGGGCTGCCTTGCAAGAAGTCGGACGCCTACTTTGTGCTGCGTGACGGTGCGGCGGGGGTCTTTTTGGCCGCCAATACGTTCCCAAAATCCCGTGAAACCCGCGCGCCGCTGGTGGCGGAGCTGGCCCGTTTCCGCGACAGCCTGCCGAAAAAACTGCGCTATTTGGCCGATGCGCCCGTCGAGGATGACGAAGGCAATAGCACCCTGGTGTGTTTCAGCCGGAAAGCCAAGCTGCAATATGTCTCGGCAGAAAAAGACGGCAAAGCCACTGGCTGGACCGCTTTTTACGTGGATGGCCACTGGCAGGTGATCAAAAAGTAATGGCATTGCCGCCACCAAGCCAACCTCTTCTCGGTTGGCTTTTAAAATTGATAATTAAGTGATATTAAGTATTTTTTATGATTAAATAGTATTACATAACCAACGCTTTAAGCGCTTTCGCAGAACCGGGGGAGTCGCCTGCTCTGTAGTCTC
Organism: Sodalis sp. (in: enterobacteria); assembly: GCF_036327475.1. NCBI lineage: Bacteria > Pseudomonadati > Pseudomonadota > Gammaproteobacteria > Enterobacterales > Bruguierivoracaceae > Sodalis > Sodalis sp. (in: enterobacteria). The sequence continues at coordinate 453,641 of NZ_CP132913.1, forward strand.
TCGCCGTGCGTCAGGTTCATGGTATTCGTCAGGACAAGCAAATGAAATTGCAGCAACTTCGTTATATTGTAGAAGTGGTTAACCACAACCTGAATGTCTCTTCTACTGCCGAGGGGCTCTACACCTCTCAGCCCGGCATCAGTAAGCAGGTGCGGATGCTGGAGGATGAACTCGGCGTGCAGATTTTCGCTCGCAGTGGCAAGCATCTGACCCAGGTCACACCGGCAGGCCAGGCGATCATTCGTATCGCGCGTGAGGTGCTATCCAAGGTTGACGCTATCAAGGCGGTGGCGGGGGAGCATACTTATCCCGATAAAGGATCACTGTATGTAGCGACTACCCATACCCAGGCCCGTTACGCTTTGCCGGACGTGATCAAGGGGTTTATCGAGCGATATCCGCGGGTATCGCTGCATATGCATCAGGGTTCACCGACACAAATCGCCGAAGCGGTATCAAAGGGTGTTGCGGATTTCGCCATTGCCACCGAAGCGCTGCATCTGTATGACGATTTAGTAATGCTACCCTGTTATAATTGGAATCGGGCCGTCGTGGTGCTGCCGGATCATCATCTAGCCGGTTATAAATCACTAACGATTGACACACTGGCGGCATATCCGCTGGTGACCTATACCTTTGGTTTTACCGGCCGTTCCGAGCTGGATACCGCCTTCAACCGTGCCGGCCTGACGCCGCGTATCGTGTTCACCGCTACCGATGCGGATGTGATCAAAACCTACGTGCGAATGGGATTGGGCGTCGGCGTTATCGCTAATATGGCAGTAAATACCCAAGCAGATACGGATCTGGTTAAAATCAACGTCGACGATCTGTTCGCCCAGAGTACCGCCAAGATTGGCTTTCGACGCAGAATGTTCATACGCAGCTATATGTATGATTTTATTCATCTTTTTTCACCACATTTGACCCGTGATGTGGTGGATACGGCGGTGGCGTTGCGTTCCAATGAAGACATCGAAGCCATGTTCAAAGACATCAAGTTACCTGTGAAGTAACCGCGCCTCTTAATTCCGGTATGAGAGGCGCGGTTTCATGTCATTTTGCTTACCAGCTAGTTTGGTAATGTGCCGTTTGCATTTGTACACAGGGCTGCCGTCTACGCTGTTACCCCTTCGCGCCGGGCGATACTGATGTCACTGGTACCGCGATTGCCGCGGCGGCGTGTTCGCAGACCGTTTTCAGCGTTTGCCTTGGCATCAGGCAATGCTTACGGCTTATTTATCGAAGCAATAATCCCTCTGTGTCATGAACACATTGCCGTTTGTTTGTAATATCTTTAAATGATTACCTCAAGTCAAATGGGGTCTATCGATAAACTACCCAAATCCATGAAAGTGCTACTGGAAAATCTGCTGCGTCATCAGGACGACGTCTCGCACTGAGTCGTACCTTCGTAAAGTCGCAGGCTTGCTGAAACCGCCCATGCCGAGGGTGAAATCGTCTATCGCCCGGCCCGTGTGTTGATGCAGGATTTTACCGGTGTGCCGGCGGTGGCGGACCTGGCGGCCATGCGTGAGGCGGTGAAGCGATTGGGAGGAAATGGAGACAAAGTGAATCCTCTCTTGCCGACTGATCTAGTCATCGACCATTCTGTCACCGTGAACGCATACGGCAGCAAGGAGGCGTATATGGAAAATAGTCATCTGGAAATATCGCGGAATTTGGAGCGCTACACCTTCCTGCGCTGGGGGCAAAATGCCTTCAGCCGGTTTCGCGTGGTACCTCTGGAAACGGCATCTGTCATCAGGTTAATCTGGAATATCTTGCCAAAACCGTGTGGCACGAAGAGCAGGATGGGCAAGAGATTGCCTATCCGGATACGCTGATCGGCACCGACTTCCATACCACCATGATCAACGGACTCGGAGTGTTGGGGTGGGGTGTCGGCGGGATCGAGGCGGAGGCGGCCATGCTCGGTCAGCCGGTATCGTGCTGATTACGACGTGGTGGGATTTAAATTGACCGGTAAGCTCAAGAAGGCATTACCGCGACTGATTTGGTGCTGACCGTGACGCAAATTCTGCGCCAGCATGGCGTGGTCGGCAAATTCGTTGAATTTTACGGCGACGGACTGGACGTATTGCCGCTGGCGGACCGGGCGCAGCGAAGCGAAGATCTTTCTGGTAGAGGCCTACTGCAACAGTAGGGGCTGTGGCGCCTGGCGGGTGACGAACCGGTATTTACCAGCACCCTTGAGCTCGACATGGCAAGCTATGACCAGCCTGGCCGGCCCTCGGCGTCCCCAGGATCGCGTGGTGCTGCCAGACGTGCCGGGGCATTCAAAACTAGCAGTGAATTGGCGTTTGGCAAACGCGTTAAACCGGTCGTGCAACCGTTTGAACTGAACGGCGAAACCTACTGGCTGGATCAGGGCGCGGTGGTGATCGCTACTATCACGTCCTGTACCAATACTTCTAATACCAATATTCTGATGGCCGCCGGGTTACGGGCGCGTAACGTGATAAACAAAGAGCCGCACCGCAAACCCTTGCTAAAAACTCCTCTGGCGCCCGACTCCAAGGCGGTGACCGATTACCTGGAAGCGGCCGGACTAACTTTACCTTAACCAGTTAGGATTCAATTTGGTGGGCTACGGCTGTACCACCTGTATTGTCAGTCCCGCTGAAATCCAGTATCGAGGCCGCAATCAAAGCCGGTGATCTGACCGTCGGCGCGGTGCTTTCTGGTAACCGTAATTTTGAGGGCCGCATCCACCCGCTAGTGAAAACCAACTGGCTGGCCCCGACGCCACTGGCGGTAGCCTACAAGTATGCTGATTAATGTCAACCGGTCTATTTACGCGACATCTGGCCCAGCTCGGATCGCCCGGACGGGTCGCGCTGGTCAACAATGCCATGTTTCACAAAGAATACAGTGAAGTCTTCACCGAAAACCGCGATTGGTGCAATATTGCGGTCAATTGGCAGCCGGATTCCACTTATATTTATATTCGGCTGATGCCGTTTTTTGAGAATATGTTACATTAGCCGAAACCGATTGAAAATATCCGAGGCGCGCGCATTTTAGCCATGTTGGGGAATTCTGTGACCACCGATTATATATCGCCGGCGGGTAATATCAAGGTAGATAACTCAGCGGCGCTATTTGCACAACATGGCCTCAGCACAGCTGTTTTAATTCCTACGGTTTCATGAAGTGATGATGCGCGGCACCTTCGCCAATATCCGCATTCGTAACGAAATGGTTCCGGACATCGAGGGGTTACACCCGACATATTCCGTTGGTAGAGGTATTGGCGATTTACGATGCCGCTACGCGCTACGCCGCAGAGCAGATTCCATTGGCGATCGTTCCGGAATATGGTGCAGGCTCTAGCCGCGATTGGGCCGCCAAGGGACCGCGGTTGCTGGGGATTCGAGCAGTGATGGCGGAAAGCTTCGAGCGGATCCATCGCTCCGACTTTATCGGAATGGGGATTTTGCCGCTGGAGTTCCCCACGGCGAAACTCGCAAGACGCTTGGCCTGAGCAGCGATGAAAGGGTCGATATTTCCGATCCGGCGGCACTTAAACCGGGCTGCGAGGTACCGGTGACCTTTTCCTGGCCTGACGACCGTCGACATACTGTCGATACCGGTAATGAGCTGATCCACTACCGTCATGACAGTATCCTGCACTATGTAATCCGCAACATGCTTACAAACCGCTAGCAGACCCAGCCTATAAAGCGGCCGGCACCGTAGGGATGCTGCAGCAGGATAGTGTTCACACCGACGGCCCGCCGCCGTTCTGGCGCGTAAACGTCTATCCGCTGCGATACAACTCCGACAAGCATGAACGTGGCGTAAAGAGGGAAACACCTAATATGGCATACGGCGTTGAGCGAGGAAGGAATGATGAGCCTTGAGCATCTGAAAAACGGGAATGCAGCCTACACGGCGCTAGACGGCGTGATAAGATTGACTAGAGCAGATTCTGCGTTCTGATTTCTGTGAAATTACCCGTTTTGTTGACCTTGTTTAACCGCACAGAAACAATAGGCCACGCTGGTGGGGAAAATGGAGCGCCGGCTATTCTCAGCGCTGATTTTACGCCGCTACAGACGGGAGAGAACAGTACCATGCCGCGTTACCAGACGATTTGCTCGGACAGTGGCTACACCGCACTGGGTGCCTCTTAATTGGCTGCGTGGCGAAGATGAATACTGGCAGTTGGTCTCCACCAGGGAACGCCAACGGCTGATGATGACTAGACAACCGTGATGGCGGCCATGAGCACTGGGCTGTTTTCACATGACAAGATAGCATTTTACAGCAACGTGGTGAGTGTATCATCACGCTGTTCACCACCGGGGAAGCACAATAGCGGGCTAAGCCATAATGCATGTTTCACATCACCGCAGTCAAAATTATAGCACAGCGGACTGGTCAGTTACCTGGATCCGTTTCAGAGCCAGCTTTACCCAACCGAAAGCGATTATTGCCTGGACTTTTCCATCGTTGACGAAGAAAGATCCGCTGTGTTATTGCTCATGATACCGCCGGTTTTGTTACCGGCTGTGACTGGGAGGGCAACTTATCGCTCGTCTCGAAAGGCTAGCGGTAGCGGATCTCTGCCATCAATTGCAGCTTGAAACAACTATAGCGCTGTACAGCCGCATATGTTGATGTCTAAATTCCTGTAATGGCGATGCCTGGTTGCCCCGGCGACGTTATGGCGAGAAGGAGGCTGGCGTTTAAAAGAAGGACAACGGGCAACACCGGTCTGTCACTCACAGGTGGCACGTATCTGAGGCAATCTACAACCGCTCTTGCTGTTTGCACTCCGCCGCGCGCCGCCTACCGAGGCCGGCCATTGCTACCGCGAGTGCCGCCTACTCGGCGGGGCCGTTGAGCAAATGGCCCATTTTGGCGGCCTTGGTATCCAGATAGCGGGTATTTTTCGGATTGCGTCCAACGATAAGCGGCACGCGTTCGCTGATGTTAATGCCCGCCTCGGTCAGAATCTCAATCTTTTTAGGGTTGTTGGTTAACAACCTCACTCTTTCCACCCCCAGCAATTTGAACATGTCGGAGCACAGAGTGAAATCCCGCTCGTCGGCAGCAAAGCCGAGCTGATGATTGGCTTCAACCGTGTCGGCTCCCAGATCCTGAAGGGCATAGGCGCGAATTTTGTTCAATAGGCCGATATTACGGCCTTCTTGACGGTGGTAGAGCAAAATGCCACGTCCCTTCTCGGCGATATGGCTGAGCGCCGCCTCCAGTTGGAAACCGCAATCGCAGCGCAGGCTGAATAGGGCGTCGCCGGTAAGGCACTCGGAATGGACCCGCGATAACACCGGTGCCGGACCGGTAATGTCGCCATATACTAGAGCCAGATGGTCGTGCCCGGTGGCGATTTCCTCGAAGCCGACCATCAGGAAATCTCCCCAGGGTGTCGGCAGTTTGGCCTCTGCCACGCGTTTAAGCTGCATGTTGCTCTCCAAAACCCAATAATGACGCGCTTCCTACCGCTTGCCGCGGTGTTTGAGCAGCCTCCGCGAAGGGGTGAGCGCCGTTCAGAATCCTCTGAGGCTATTTTGCCATAAATTCACCCTATGACGGGATTTGTTGCGGTTAATTGGCGATAAATTGTGCAACCAGCACGCTGTTAGCCATTGTTTGTGGCACTTTCTGTTAAGATTGCCTGCGGTCGTCGCGCACTCGAATGGCGAACGGTAAAAAGGAAATTCAATGGCCGCAATTGCAAAACGTACCGGCGCGTGCGCGCTGCTGCTGATGATTATACCGCTACTCCTCTGGGTCAGCGACTGGCAATGGCGCCCGGAAAGCGATTACCGCTGGCTCAAAGGGTGGTATTGGCTGACGCGAACCGCCACCTCGCCTTGGGGCATACTGACCAGCGCATTACTGATAAGCTGGTTTTTCTGGTGCCTGCGCTATCGCCTGAGACCAGCGCTGTGGCTGGCGGTGATCTTGTCCGCTACGTTGCTCATCGGTCAGGGTATGAAGTCGCTTATCAAAGAACGAGTGCAGGAGCCCAGGCCCTACGTGGTCTGGCTTGATAAACATCATGCGCTCAACGACCGGGCGTTTTACGCGATGCCGCGCAAGGCGCGCGCCGCGGCGTTGGCGCGGGAGCTGCAACAACAGCAACTAATTCCGCCGTGGCTACAACGTCATTGGCGCACTGAAACCAGCTTTTCCTTTCCCTCTGGTCATACAGTTTTCGCTGCCAGCTGGGCGCTGCTGGCTGTGGGTTTGCTTTGGCCACGTCGGCACCGGGTATCCACGGTGGTACTGATGGCGTGGGCCAGCAGCGTGATGGTTAGTCGAATGGCACTCGGTATGCACTGGCCGCGGGATGTGGTGATGGGTATCACCGTCGGTTGGCTGCTCATTACTCTGGCGTGTTGGCTGGTGCAGCGTTCGCTCGGCGCACTGACCACTATACCGGAAGAAACGCCGGATATTCGTTCGCGCAGTGAATGACACCGTAGGCGGGGCTGTCCTTAGTCTGCAAAGAGAAAAGCACCGCCAGCGGTTGGGTTTTCTCTTCGTCGGCCATATAGTAGTTATTCGGCGTGTACGTTTATTATCGCTGCGAGAAGCGTTGCCTAGCGCGGGGTGAAATTTCCTTCATTATCATGGAAATAGTAATTTAACCGTGTCAGATGGGCTAAGTGTCCGAACATACGACTAACACGGCTTGCAGGCAATCATGTGAAATATGTTCTGATAATTTTGTTGGTGCTGGTGATTTTTATCGTTTCCGTTGCCTTTGGCGCGCACAACGATCAAGTAGTGACCTGCAACTATCTGCTGGCTCAGAGTCAATTCCGGATGTCAACCATGCTCATTTCACTGTTTGCCGCCAGTTTTGTCATCGACTGGGTCGTTTGCGGCCTGTTTTGGCTGCGCATGCACGTTGCCGCCCTAATGCGAGTTGAGCGCAAATCAAAGGCTCGAACAGCAGCTTGCGCCGGCGGGGACGGTTCCAACCGTCCCCGCCAGTACCCCGGCGTTGCGTCTAAGGAATAACGCATGATGTTAGAACTGCTGTTTCTGTTGCTGCCCGTGGCTGCCGCCTATGGGTGGTGTATGGGGCGCAGGAGCGCACAGCAGGATAAACAGCAGGAAGCGAACCGTCTTTCCATGGAGTATGTGGCTGGTGTGAATTTTCTCATTTCTAATCAGCAGGATAGGGCAATTGACCTGTTTCGCAATATGTTGAAAGAGGACAGCAACGCTGTTGAGGCGCATATGACGTTGGGGAACTTATTCCGTTCTTGCGGCGAAGTCGATCGCGCCATTCGCATCCACCAAGCGCTGATGGAAAGTACCTCGTTAACCTTTGAGCAGAGGCTGTTGGCGATTCAGCAGCTTGGTCGTGACTACATGGCTGCCGGCTTTTACGATCGTGCTGAAGACATGTTTAGCCAACTGGTGAACGAAGAGGATTTTCGGGTTGGCGCTTTAAGCCTGCTATTGCAGATCCACCAGGCGACTAGCGAATGGCCGAAAGCGATAGACGCTGCAGAAAAGTTGGTGAAGCTCGGTAAAGAGCAGTGCCGGGAAGAGATCGCCCACTTCTACTGCGAGCTGGCGCTCCAGGCTATGAGCAGCGGCGATATGAATCGCGCCATCGCGCTATTGAAAAAAGGGGCAGCGGTGGATAAAAATAGCGCACGGGTGTCCATCATGCGCGCCAGAATTTATATAGCGCAGCAAGATTACGCCGGCGCGGTCGTCGAATTGACGCGGGTGCTGGATCAGGATCGAGAAATGGTCAGCGAAACGCTGCCGATGCTGCAAGATTGTTATCAGGCGTTGGGACAGCCAGGTGCCTGGGCGGATTTTCTCAAACGCTGCGTAGAAGAGGATACCGGCTCGTCGGCGGAGCTGTTGTTGATCGATATTATTGAGTGTGAACAAGGCCAGGAAGCGGCGCAGGGCTATATCAATCAGCAATTGCGCCAGCATCCAACGATGCGTATGTTTCACCGCCTGATGAATTTCCACCTCAGCGAGGCGGAGGACGGTCGCGCCAAGGAGAGTTTGCAGACGCTGCGGGATATGGTCGGCGAACAGATCCACACAAAACCCCGTTACCGATGTCAAAAATGCGGGTTCACCTCCCACAGCCTGTACTGGCACTGCCCGTCGTGTAAATCCTGGGCGTCGGTTAAGCCAATACGCGGCTTGGACGGCCAGTAACCGCCTCGCGGGGCGCCCACCACCACTGGCGGTGGGCGAGCCTACCGCCGCTCCCGGTTTGGCTGACGCCCCTACCTATGGCCGTCATGGTACTTACCAGTAGCATGATGATCCGGAAGGGATAGACAAGCAGAGCCTCCGATCACGCCATGCGACTGGCTGTACCGGCCAAAATGCAGCTCGGACGGCGCGGCCAGCCGCGCAGCTGAAAATCGATTACGGCGTGTCCTTCCCTGGTGACGCCGGGGATCGAGCACGGGGTGATGATGTCGCAGTAGGCAGGGGTATATGGTGATCGGGCGTCCGATTACCCAAGCGGCTGATCTCTCTGCCGCTTTGGCGACCGCCCTCCAGGATTGCATGTCGGAGCGGCCCATGGAAAATAAAAACCGACTGATGTATTCCACCGACGGTGCGCGCATCAAAGCCGACACCCCGATAGGCGTTCGTCGGGGTTAGCGTCGCGCGGTTGCAGCGCCAGCAGACCGGCGGCTGAAAAGGCAAAGGCGTTGTTTGATAGCGGCCTGGTTGGAACGATGCCGCGCTGCAAATGCTGACCAGCGAGCTGAAAAGAGATGCGGCGCGCGGCTTGCAGGTCAAACTGGCGGACGGCTAAACAGGTGCGTCCACCTAATGCGCTATCTCAAGCGCGACAGGTGGCGATGAATGCAGGCTGGCTGGTTAACGACTATTAATCGACCTGATAGTAATCCTACTGATAGCGGCGGCAATGCGTTTAGAGATTGAGCTCATCATCACGTTCTCCATGGTACGGTGTTATATTGAGTTACCTTGAAATAATTTAGATTTATCATTAACGTTTAGCTTGGTCATAGTTTAATAAAAAGTATATTTTAATATATCACCCATTTCTCCTGAGTTACATAATCCGAAATATTGCTCTTGCTTCCAGGCTGATACGTTTCCCGACGGTTCTGTAGCAGATCCATGCCCGATCTTCAGCCGATTTACCCATATTGGACCGACGCAGCGTACTGGACAATAGCCATATCCTGGGATATGAGGGAACGCCATGCTAAACAGCCTGAAACAACAGGTAGTTGGAGGCGAATTTGGCGATGCCGTAGCATCAGCCTGTCACCTTTACCTAGAGTAATATCAACGCGGTAGACTGCTCAATCTGTCTGATGGCGATCAAATCTCAATGGTCAACTATAACATGACCCTTGAGAGCATGGTCGTGGTAGGGTTGGTAAGCGCCCGGTGGGCGGAAGGCCGGAGCAAACCTTCATCCGACAGCGATATCCACCGAGCCATCTATTTGGCGTTCGAGTGCGTTGGGTGGCTCATCCACACCCACTTCTTCCAGCACACCATCTTGGCGCTGGCGGTGTGAGATCTTCCCGTCTGTGGTACCACATCGAATCGATAAAATCGCGGACGGTATGATGCTTGTTCCGCTGTTCATCGGCGCGCTATGTTACACTTTGCGCGGGTGCCGGCGGCTACTTCAGCTCATTTACCAATGGCCTTATCACCGATACCGTGCCGATTCTGTCTATCTGGTTTTGCATGGGCGCATCCATCAAGCTGAGCGCTACCAGTAACCGTGTTGTGCAAATCCGGTAGGTGATCAAAATCGCGGAGGCCTGGTTGATGGCAGCGATCGCTTCGTGGCTTTTACCCGCCAACGACGTGGGGTCGTCTTTTGCTAGGCTGTCGACGCTGGCGCGGGTGTCAACCTCGGTGATGGTCGCCTCGATTCTGGTGCCGGTCATTACCTCGCCTTACTCCCGCGACGTCAAGCGGGATCTGCCGGCCACGGCGGACGATAATCATGGGATGAATTGCGTGGCGGTCGGCGCCGACCGAATGGTTCCTTGAACGAGCCGCGGTAGGTGCGTCTGCGGATGTCGTGCGGGCACGCGTTTATCCTCTCCCTCTGCCACAGGGTCTAGAGAAAAACAAACGCACCACCTGTGTGGTGCGTTAAGGAGAGCCGCCGGCGCGGTGCCTGCGGGTGATTCAGACCGGGCGGGCAATGACCGAGCGGTTTTCCATTCTGACTTCGGAGAGAGTAACATCTAGGGTATCGCCCTGACGATAGCGCTCCTCGCCTTTCACCTGCACGGTGCCGGTATCCTGGCTACAGACCAGTTCATCGCGCACGCTGTGAATAAAGGAGGCGGGGATGAACGCTACCGCGCCGTTAGCCAGCAGACGCACCCGCATACCGCCGCGCGAAATATCGATTATCTCCGCAGCAAAGCGACTGTTGCTGCCAGCTTTCGGCTGCAAGAAACGGGCGTAAAGCCAATCTCCCACGTCTCGCTCCGCCATGCGGTTTTGCCGACGCCGTTCGGCGAGGCGGATCGTCACTTCTTTACCCGGCCGTTCGGCGTCGCCGACGCCAATCAGCGCTTTCAATAAACGGTGATTGAGCATATCGCCATATTTACGGATAGGCGAGGTCCAGGTCGCGTAGACATCCAGACCCAACCCGAAGTGCGGGCCAGGCGCGGTGCTGACTTCAGCGAAGGTTTGGAAACGACGGATACGGCTGTTTAAATAGGTGGTGGGCAGGGCATCTAGCCGCCGACGCAGAGCGCAAAATCCTTCCAGAGTCAAAAGCTCGGCAGGCTCCACGTCGATATGATGTGCGCGCAGGATGGCTACCGCCTGATCCACAAGCAACGGATCGAAACCATAATGCACATTATACAGCCCGTAGCCTAAACCATCGCGCAATACGCGAGCGGCACAGACGTTGGCGGCGATCATCGCCTCCTCAATCATGCGGTTTGCGATGCGGCGCGGCTCGACGACGATGTCGTCCACATTGCCTTTCTCATCGAGCACGAAGCGATAATCGGGGCGATCTCGGAACACCAGCGCGTGATGCTGACGCCAGGCGCTGCGGGCATGGCAAACGTCGTGCAGCAGACGCAACTGGTTGGCGATAGCGTCGTTTTCCGGTTTCCACGCGCCGGCATTTTCCAGCCAGTCGGAAACATGTTCATAGGCCAGTTTGGCCTTGGATTCTACCCAAGCGGTAAAGAAACGCGCGTCATCGGCCAGGGTGCCGTCATGATGTACCGTAACGCGGCAAGCCAATGCTGGACGCCGTTCGTGGGCGCGCAACGAACAGAGATCGTCGGATAGCGCGCGCGGTAGCATAGGAATATTGAAGCCAGGCAGGTAATTGGTGAAGGCGCGCTCACGGGCGATACGGTCCAGCGGGCTGCCGGCCGGTACCCATGCGGTTGGATCAGCGATGGCGACGGTCATGACCCAGGCACCGTCTGGCGCGCTGGCAAGATGAATAGCGTCGTCCATATCTTCGGTGCTGACATTATCGATTGTGATAAAATCCAGCGCAGTGAGATCATCGCGCGCCGGCCCCTCTTGCTGCATGGCAAGCCCTTCCAGCATTTCCGGCGCAGCACACTCAAGATTGTGGCGAGCGAGAGTAACCCACCACGGCGCAAAATGATCGTCGGCGGTGGCGACCAGCGCGGTGATTTCCGCGTAAAACTGGCGATCGCCTTTCAGCGGGTGGCGCCGCATTTCCGCGACCGCCCAATCGCCGGTTTGAAAGGTCTGGCTGACGCCGCGCTGCAGTCGCGTCAAAATAACCTCTTTAATCAGTGGGTGATCCGGCACGACGGTCATACGCTCGTCATTTACCTGAACCCGCCCCACAAAACGCGTCAAAAACGGCTCGATAAGCGCTTCTGGTTCCGCAATCTCTCGATCTTTCTCCGTGCGGATCGCGGCGGTGATTTTATCGCCGTGCATCACTTTTTTCATAAAGGGGGGCGGAATGAAATAGCTTTTCTGGGCGTCAACTTCGAGGAAGCCGAACCCCCTCTCTGTGCTTTTTACCACACCTTCGACACGTGGTATCTGAGAATGCAATTGCTGTTTTAGTTGAGCAAGCAGTGGATTATCTTGAAACATAATGTCCGGGAAATTGTAGTAAAGTGGGCCGGATTGCGTCAGATAGTTTTACGCGATTCGGTCTGCGGCGGCAAGCCTGTCGATAACAGGATGCGCTGAGTGACCGGCGTCACCCTTGGCGTTAGTTTGCCCGGCAACGATTTAGAGGCCGACGCGAAGGTTCCATTGCCGAAGCTTGACAGCGTCACCAGTAGGTTGGTTTTGGATAATAGGATCGCCATATTGCCGTGCGGGATAGCGTAGCTGATCGCTTTGAATCCAATTACTTCACGGTGTACACCGTCATGCCACATGGTGTCGATATCGACCCAATCCCCTTCTTTCAGACCCAGCTTCGCCAAATCCTGCGGATGCGCTGACCGCAAACGCCGCGATAGCGGTCGTCCAGTCCGTAATAGTGGAGTGGTATTGTGCTGATCGTAGGAGCACAGGATTTGCAACGGAACGGCGCGCGCTCACCCGACAAGCATAGTATAATGAGCAATGTGGCATGGCGCGGCAGCACTGAATTGGATCTTGCGGTCAGTGTGGTAAACGCGGCTCAGCGCGGTTAAAATCGGTAAAGACCGACTGGGATGATGGCAATGTGATCGCGGATCAGATCAATACGGTGATGCACTGTCGCCGCTGGCCTGCATATCGCGATCAGTGCAGCCGAGCATCGGAAGAATCAACGCGTCGTGGCCGGGGACCAGATGGCTACGGTTGCGTTTGGTACCGATATGCACGTGGCGTATGGACGATTTTGTGCACCATTGCCACAGAGTGCTTGTCTGAGTAATCCCCATCGTCCAGGTGCAAATGACGCGCTTGGCGTCGCGGTAAATCTCTACAACTTCGCGTAAATCTGCGCGCGAAGGCCTGCTATCTGCTGCCAAAAGGTCGCGGCTATCGCGGCCAGATAATCCTCTACACCGTAGTCGGCGGCATGATGCAGGCTGTGCAACATGCGTGGGGTAGTGCGAGGATTCTGACCAAAAACGAATATCGCGTCAGCCAGCTCGAAATCGTCAAGGCGAACGGTGCCTTTACCGATGCTGGTGCTTTGCTTCAGGCTGCTGCTTGTGCCCCATGGCACACGTTGAAACAGTCGGGGAAATTATTGGTGCAAACATGTGGCCGAACAGTTATATAGAGATAGGTGGCCCCATTGCTGATGCGGTCGGAGGTGTAGAGCTCCAACTGATTGAGGTGCGCCAGATCCTGCAGATAGTTGACGATAAGGGTGAAAGCGTCATCCCAACGAATGGACGGTTACTTATCGCTCTCGGCGCTGCAGCGCAGCGGCTCCGTCAGCCATCCCTGACATCCCAGAAATAATCGCTCTGCTGAAGAACTGGCTGACGGTATGGCGTGCGAGAGGGCGTATGCACCGCCTTACACGCGGCTTCTCATAATTTATGTGCAGCAGATTGCGGATGTTTTTAAAGGTTTGTTTGCTGTCCAGCGCATAGCAGGCGGTGGATTCCAGGGCTTCCCAATCGCCCGCAGCGCCGTCGTAAGGTTTTATCGCAGGTTTAAGTTTCATCTTAAGATTTCGCAGAAAATAACTTCTTGGGTGTCAAATTTTGTTAAAAGTTTAATCGCACCGCCGATGCTCAGCGGTGCGACGGCACCGCGTTTTAAGCACGCAGTCCACGCCGCACACGCCCTACACTCCGGCGAAAGATTCATGCTACACTTCGCCCAGTTTATCACGAGCGTGCTGCACGGGTTCACCGTTTGGCACGCGATCACATGAAATAATGATCACAAGGATCAATACTATGGGTTTTCTTGCCGGTAAGCGCATTCTGGTAACTGGCGTTGCCAGCAATCGTTCAATTGCATACGGTATCGCTCAGGCTATGCGCCGTGAGGGTGCGGAGCTGGCCTTTACTTACCAAAATGACAAATTGAAATTACGGGTGGAAGGGTTTGCCGCCGATTTCAATTCCAGCATCGTGCTGCCGTGCGATGTGGCGGAAGATGCCAATATTGAAGCGTTGTTCACTTATCTGGCCGACGTGTGGCCGACGTTTGACGGTTTCGTGCATGCCATCGCTTATGCCCCCAGCGATCAATTGGACGGCGATTATGTCAACGCCGTAACTCGCGAAGGTTTCGCCATTGCGCACAATATCAGCGCCTACAGCTTCGTCGCCATGGCGAAAGCCTGTCGGTCAATGCTTAATCCCAACGCCGCGCTGGTGACGTTGACCTATCTGGGCGCGGAACGCGCTATCCCCAACTATAATGTTATGGGCCTGGCCAAAGCCTCCCTGGAGGCTAATACTCGTTATATGGCCAACGCCATGGGGCCACAAGGTGTGCGGGTGAACGCCATTTCCGCTGGTCCTATCCGCACGCTGGCCGCGTCCGGTATCAAGAATTTCAAAAAGATGCTGTCCCATTGCGAGTCGGCAACACCTATCTGCCGCGTGGTGACCATTGAAGACATCGGCAATGCCGCCGCGTTCTTGTGCTCCGATTTGTCGGCGGGTATCACCGGCGAGGTGCTGCACGTAGATGGCGGCTTTAATATTGTCGCTATGAACAAACTCGACCTGGGTTGATCGCCTCGGGTGGACAAACGTTTGCCCCCTCTCCTTTACCAGACATTTCACGAGGCTGGTTAAGTGCTCGCTACTTGCCTCTCCCGCTCGGTTTGGCGTCATCGCGACTTAATTCAGACCAGGCACCCGCACTGCCCACACCTTGCTGCGCCAGCCAGGCGCGCACGAAATCGAACATCGTATGCGCTAGCAGAATCTCCCGCCCGGTAGCGGCGATCGCCGTTTGCTGCTTCATTGCCGACAAAGCAAGCGGGATGGTGGTTAATGCCGACGTTATGGCCGGCAAAAATGGCCAATCGGAACAATGTCGCAACCTAAACTGGTAAACACCCCTTGCAGCAGTTGGAAAACAGAGGCACTCTATAGAACAACCGCATGGCTAAATTTTCATCTAAATCGACCAGACGCAGCGGAAGTTCGGCCACCTGCGCTAAGATTAACGGCGCCGTCGGTGTCAAGGCGGGGAAATACGCCAGGTGAAATAAGTTCTGCGCCGCGATTCACGATGGGTGCCGTCTGGGACGCTATGATTGGCGTCTCCAACAGTTGATCGGCGCTGAGCACCTCTGCTGCAACAACTGCGGTAGCGAGACGCCGCATTGCGACACGATACCGATGCGCAGCGTGCCATCCACGCTATGTTTAAGGGATGCAACTTCAAGTTAATCCACTGATAGACCGAATAATCTCCCGTGCTCGACCAATACCCGTTCGCCATCAGCGGTCAAGCCATGAAAACTGTTGCCGCGGTGGATAAGCGCCATTCTGAGCTCGCGTTCTAGGTTTTCAGCCGCATTGACAGGGCCGGCTTCTGACAAAGCGGGAGTCTGCGGCATGCCAGAAAGCTCATGTTCCAGGTTGCACAAGTAAATCAGTTGGTTGATATCCAACTATGTGATCGGTAGCCGGGCATAATAAACAGTACACTATCTCCGCGTAGGGGATCTGCGCAAACCCCACGGTGCAATAGCACG
The DNA here is from genome assembly GCF_036327475.1 of Sodalis sp. (in: enterobacteria). Lineage (NCBI taxonomy): Bacteria > Pseudomonadati > Pseudomonadota > Gammaproteobacteria > Enterobacterales > Bruguierivoracaceae > Sodalis > Sodalis sp. (in: enterobacteria). The sequence continues at coordinate 469,287 of NZ_CP132913.1, forward strand.
CACAACGCGACTGGCGTCGCGATTTGGGTAGTATCAACGGGCTGCCCTTGCTTGCCGTCTACGGGCAAAGTGCCGCGCTCATCTGAGCAAAGGACCACTGTCGCTCCGCGTTGCTACGCCCACGTAACCACATGCCTATAATCACGTGCTATCTAAGGGATTACGCCCCGAGACCGTTTAACGTCATGGGTGATTTTCTCTACCCGCGGTCCATGGATAACCTGCACATCGTTGCTGCTGACACGTTTGACGCCGCTAGCGCCTGTAAGCATCAAGGTGCAATCCACGGCCGAGTAAACAGTAGTCGACGTCGGCAATATTTTGCCGCTACTAGGCCGTTGATAATGGTTTGCGACCGCTCGTCGGCGCTTTGTTTTTCTACTCCGGCAGGGGTCTGTTCTTCCGATTTCCTACCCGGTGGTTTCCGCATTCATGCGGCGGATAACCGCGCTGAACACGACATAATATAGCGGGCAATAGTGGGTAGTAGACCGCGCCCAATAGCACCGAATACCGCCACTATGTCTTGGCGCCGACGAGCAGAAAATGACCAAATCGATGGTGCCGTCCTGCACATTGCCAATCATCATACGTAGTATATCCATCAGCATAAACGCGACGCCGTTTAGTAGTGCGTGGAAAATGAACAGCATCGGCGAGACAAAAATAAAACAGAATTCCAGCGGCCAGGTGATACCGATGGTGAGCAACGCCAGGACGCTGGCCAGCATTGGCCAGCATTAGCGCCTTGACTCATGCTTTACCTGGGGTTGTCGCGTTTTACTTACGATGAAGGCATGACGGCACTCATCAGTTCGCCCCCTAGCCGGTACGGACCAGCGGCGTCAGCGAAATACGTCTGGCGCAGCGCTAACGGTCACGGGATGCGTTGTGGCGCTACATCAAAGAGGTCGGTACGCTGTATCTGGAAATCGTCGATTATTGCGAAAAATGGCTGCTGGATTTGCCCACGATGGAGCAAGAGTATTTCACCTGGTCGCGGTAAATGTTTGGGCTGCTGCACGGGGAGTGAGCAACGTTGGCCGCGCCCTGGCTTTCGCGCTGCGCCGAGTTGCGCCGGCGGACGAGCGGGCGCCGGCGATGATTGTCCAGTCCTACCTATACCGACTATATTATTGCAGGCACAAGCCGCCGCCAGGCTGCATTTCATCCAGCCGAGACGTTTATGCTGCCGGGCGACATGGCCGGTACTGCAATTTTTCCCTTTTCCGCGGTTGTACGACGGCGATGAAGAACGGCTAGTGTTAGCGGACAAACGCAGCAACATTGGGATTGCGCGGCTTTCATTACGGCAAGCGCAATCTGTATTGCTGGCTATTTCCTCTGTATCAATAATTGATGTTTGCCCCGAGCAAAGCGGATCATGTGACCGCCGAATCAGGGCACCAATCTGGTCTCGCTGTTGCAGCAGTTGGTGAAAGGCGGCTGGCAAAATGCTGCTTTTGAAGGCATAAGGATTACGTCGGAGTGATGGCAATTTAGTTCACTTTTAATGGCGCGGTGATGCATCAGGGACACCTCTGCCGGCGCTCAAAAGATCGGCTAGAGGACGGAGCGCCGCTCACGTTTTATCTGGGAGAGGTGCTGACACGCTTACTGAGATCGGCCTTTTGGCAACGCCAGTTTCAGTTCGAGGCTTTCCAAAGTGCCTGAAAGCGACACCCCGTTACTACATATTCGCATGGATGCCATCATAGCGTTTTGCTGTGGGATAAATTACGATGATGGATCCTATCCGACCGCGTATTGATTTTGATTCGCCGATGAACGAGCCTAAGGCGCCGCCAGGCACTTTACTCACGCCGACAGAAGGGGTTGTGCGCCATCCTTCAGAAGTAACGGAAGACGACACCGGCAACCCGGAGGCGCTGCTCGCCCACGCACTGATGACAAGCCTATTGGCGCTCAGTAGCATCACGCAGGGCATCGGCGCTTTCGTAACGCCTGTCAGCAGTAGTAGTTCAGTCTGGGGCGCTAACGGCCTGTGGCATCATCGTGCTGGCAGCCCTCGGTGCGATTTGCGGCGAATGGCGCAGGCTTTACTGCTTGTGCAAAAGAGTGAGCGATCATGCGGCTGACCTGCTAAAAGCCATAGATTAGGCAAGGGCGTACCTTTTGTCAGCGGTTTGCCGCCCAGGCGGGCATCGATGCCGATAATCCTGTGGCTGCAACGCTGGCGGCTCGCGCTGCACGATAGTCAGAGCAATCGAGAAGTAGTGGCGCTTTACGCCAGATTGGTCCAGCCTGTCTTGACTGTCAGGCGCAGCTCACTATCAGCCGATTTGCGGTGGAATCGACGTTGTTGGTCGCCGTTAGCCCGCTGGCTCTGGTGGATATAAGCTCATTACTTGGCGTATTTCCGCTTGATGAACCGTATCGCCGCGCTTTACGGTATTGAGTTGAGCTATTCAGCCGCATCCGGCTATTCCGGCTGGTACTGGTGAATATCGCTTTTGCCGGTATTAGCAAATGGGGAAAATCGGTATGGACTAGGTATCCCAAGACCTCACAGTCAGTCTCTCTGCCCGTGCCGCGTAAGGAATGGGGTGGGATTGCTGACAGCCCAGCTTGGGCTAAAGACAATAGAACTGTGCCGGCCGCTACCGTTGTTGCCGGGTGAAAAACGCATCTCGGCGAGTTCCACCGCGAATTACTAGGCCAGTTAAAGTCTGCGTTGGACAAACGCTCCTCCGCCGGCTAAATGGATGGTTGAGTGTCCAGGCTGTCAGCTTTTTCTGACAGACAGCTTCAACCGCGGCGCAATGGCCAGTATGATATCTCCTAAACACCTGATCGCTTGAGTGAGGTAATACATGCGTTTAGAAGTGGCTTGTCAGGACCGTTTGGGCCTTGTACGGGAAATATTGGATTTATTGGTGTCGCGTACGATCAATTTGCGCGGCATCGAGGTCGTCGCCACAGGGCGCATTTATCTTAATTTTACGCAGTTGGAATTCGATATATTCCGCTCATTGATGTCGGAGATTCGCCGGATAGACGGCGTGACCGATGTGCGTACCGTCGCTTTTATGCCCACCGAACGTGACTCGCGTGCGATGCAGGCCATTCTTGCCGCCATGCCGGAAGCCGTATTGTCTATTGATCTCAAAGGTCGAGTCACACTGTCCAACCCGGCGGCGGCACTCTTATTCAATCTCAGCGAAGAGAAACTCGCCGGCCAATCCGTATCCTTGCTGGTGGGTGGTTTTGATTTCAATCGGTGGCTAGAGGATGCCCTGCCGCAGCCGGCTGCCGAACGGGTCGTGATTGCAGGCCAGGATTTTCTGCTGGATATCACCCCCGTGCAATTGCCGGTGGACGACGGTAATATCGCCACCGTTGGCGGTGTTGTCATGTTGAAATCGGCGCTGCGCATGGACCGGCAATTAAAGGACCATTCCGTTCACGACGACAGTGCGTTCAGTCACCTTCTGGCTAGTAGCGAACGTATGGGCCAGGTTATCAATCACGCCCGAAAGCTGGCGATGCTGGACGCGCCGCTGCTAATCATAGGCGAAACTGGCACTGGTAAGGATGTGTTAGCGCACGCTTGCCATCTGCGCAGCGCACGTGGCCGTAAGCCCTTTTTGGCGCTCAATTGCGCCGCCTTGCCCGACGAAGTGGCAGAAAGCGAGCTGTTTGGTCATGCCGCCGGCGCTTATCCCAACGCCCTCGAGAGTAAAAAAGGCTTTTTTGAACAGGCGGACGGCGGGTCAGTTCTGTTAGATGAGATAGCGGAAATGTCGTCGCGCACGCAAAATAAGTTATTGCGCTTTCTCAATGACGGCACCTTTCGGCGCGTTGGGGAAGATAAGGAAATGCATGTGGATGTGCGGGTCATTTGCACCACGCAGAAAAATCTTCTGGAGCTAGTACGAGACGGCCATTTCCGCGAAGACTTGTATTATCGTCTGAATGTGCTCACCTTGACTATTCCGCCGTTGCGCGAGCGCCCAGAAGATATCATGCCGCTGGCATCGATGTTCGTCGCCCGCTTCTGCGACGAACAAGGGGTAGCGCGGCCGCGTCTGGCGCCGGATCTGGTTGCCACGTTGACGCTTTATCCCTGGCCGGGAAACGTACGACAGTTGAAAAATGTGCTGTATCGTGCCATGGCGAAGCGGGGAGGATCGACATTATGCGACGAGGATATTGATCTGCCCGACTTAAGCCAGGCGTTGCCGTTGACAGACGATCTCTTGGACGGGTCGCTGGATGACATTAGCAAACGGTTTGAGCGTTCCGTGTTGACGCGACTCTATGGTGCCTATCCCAGTACTCGTAAACTGGCGAAACGGCTGGGGGTATCCCATACCACCATTGCCAATAAATTACGGGAATATAGTTTGAGCAGTAGGAAAACAGACGAAGATCCAGTGATCTAGCACAGCGGATGCCCAAATAATGAGTTCACCTCAGCGGAGAACCATCTAAGCGGCTCTGTCCCACGGGGCGCGTGACGAGCCGGCGACGTCAGTGCGTCGCCAACGTCTATCCGGTGTGTATTTGGCGTTTGCCACGGCTCGCTCAGACGTGCGCGCTGTGAGCGCCGGATCGTAATCCGGTTCTGTGGCAATTTCGCCAACCAGTTGGCTGTAAAAACGACGTTGTCGTGCTCGTCCAACGTCAATCGCTATACCGTAATGCTGGCGGAATGCCGGATCGCGCAGAACCAAACATGGCGATGAGCCGCTCTAGCCAATTGGCGCCGCAAAATCGTTTTTGAACGATCTCGCCAATTGAGACTGACCTTGCACAGGTGCCAGTATCTACGCTCGAGAGGATATTAAGAACCTTACCCAGTGTAATTTTAAGGTTACATCGGACGCATTGGTGTCGACAAGTAAAAAATCTGGCGCTTTTGGCACTAGAAAAGCACTGGCTACGGTTACCTGCGAAGTAATAGTCATGTGACATGAATTGCATCCTTTTGGGTAATAGTGTACAAGTCATTAACAGAATAAGCCTCATTGTGTTGAATCACGAAATTTCTTCCCACCCCTGCCGGTAAGCGGTGTTTTTCCGCTATGTTTTTGATTTTACGCTAATGGCTCCAGGGATGCCCGATGAGAGTAATGCGTTTTTACCCGCAGGCCTGGCCGTTGCGAACGCCGTTCGTCATTACGTACCATAATAAGATGGGCTGCATGGTATCAGCGAATGTAAGCCTATCCCGTTACGGCAAAACCGAGGCCTCGGTTATCGGGAAAGTCAACAGCGTCCTGCAGGGCATTGAACATGGCATAAGCCTAGACATCTTGCTGTCATACTGCCAGCCGGCGCCGTAGGCGAGCTTTGGTCACACCTGGGTAGGGATGGACACTGAACGCCGCTGTCCTTCCAGTGTTGGTCGAACGCTCGACCGAGCTCTCGGCAGGCAGTGCGCTCAGACAGGAGCAGAGAGCGTCGGCTGCCCTCAGATGCTCGTTGCACATCGATGTCCGTTAATAGTGCTACCATTGCTTCCAGATAGTCGAAATGGCCGGCAATTCCACAACAAATTTCCGAACGACCACAGCGTGGTATACCATACGCTCTCTGCCAGCGGTAGGCGGAATGTTTGCTGCCAGCGGTAGGCGGAATGTTTGCGCCAGACGCTACGCCAGCAGTGATATCGTAGCGTCTGCTTGATGGCGATTGCGGTCTCATCGCCGTGGGTGCCGGCAGTAATCAGCCCATGACCCGCCGTCCCCCGGCTGATAATAAAGCAGTGGTGCGTCCGGCATTAAAGTAGTATAGTTATGTTTTGGATGATAGCAAGGTGCCGCGCTGGGATCGAAAGGGTTAAAGGTTGCATACGTCGATCCTATTAAAGCCGTCGGGTTGATAGAGGATTTGATTTGTTTGAAGGGCTGATAAATCAGGACCAAAACTATGTGTTTGCGTCGCGGCGCGCGCTAGTTTCGACTAGTGGATCCCGCCAATCGTTCTGCTTTTCCTAGTTTGCTGAAGGTGACGCTCAATAAACCGGTGTTGTATTTCAGTCTGACTGCCAATTTCAATCTGTTTCCGGTGAAAGGCGTTATAGTGGGGCGTTACGGCTAGGAGTAGACGTGCATTGGTATTTGGTGGGCAACAGTGCGTTTCAGGTTAGCGAGCGCGTGGTGAATGAAAAACCGGTCTTGATGTCAAATGCTTACCATTGGGATCATTAATATACCGCGCTGACCCAGGTGACTTTTGTTCTCATTAGCACCGAATTGGCTGCGCTTAATCGCTATGTGCCCGACGATATTGACATTACCGAGTCGTTTCCAATGACCGTTACCGATGGCTATTACAACAAATCCCAGATCAGGTTTACACGCCGGATCTGGCTCGGTACCTATTATTATTACCCACATAGCGAAGCCCTATGCAGGGCGTGCAGGTGCGGTATCCTATGCTATCGACCGGCGCATTATAGCCGGTGAAGTGGTGGCTCCGGCGAAAAGCCGGTCTTGCATTTTACCCCAGACGTAACGGTGGGTTTTACGCCGGCAGCCAGCTACTTGCAACAGCGCAGTCGACAGGAGCTGGACGCCGGGCGCAGGCCCTGATGCAGGTAGTCGGTTACGAGTTTAATAGGCCGCTGACGCCTACCATGTTGTATGTAACACCTTGTAAAATAACCAAATTGCCATTTCGGCAGCGTCGAATAGTTGCTGATCTCCACTCACAGCAGCAATATTGCCAAATTAAGCGATTCCACCTACGAAGCGATTCCACCTACGAAGCGATTCCACCTACGATTAGTCACTGCAACAGGCCAGACGGAAAACTCAGCGGCCGAGCGAGTATTCTGACAAAGCGGAAACCATCATTGGAGGTGCATATTGCGACCATCTATTAATTCACAAATGACCGATTGATAAAGATTTTGTTCAAAGGATATCCCATTAACAACTCGGAGGACGTGGCCTACAATCAGGCGCTGCATGTGTTGAAGCATCAAGGTGCACGTCGCGGCCGGGTTGGCCGTGTGAAGCGTTGGCGGCAGCCTGCACGCCGCTCGCGTTTCTCTCCAATCAACCTACCGCGAGCTGCAGCCTCTGCGCGGAATGCTAATGTCGCGGCGGCTGTCTCTCTCGCGGCCCTTATGGGCTGACGCGGTGGTCAATCGCGGTGGTCAATGTCTTCAGCCATAATTCCGTGCGTGAATTCCGTATCAATTATCCTATCTGTCGCCGGGGCAGCTGATAATGTGGGCGAGATAAGCAAAAGCTTGAAAATGTCGAGTGGGCGAAGCCCTTTGCTGCGATTACACGGATTATCTCTCCGCGAGCTGTAAGAAGAAACGCTGGAGTTTCATTGACGCAATATACGATGTTATTCCCGTTTTCAGCACAGTCACGCGCAAGGCCGCCGCGGCGAGTAGCCAGGCCGTTCAGGAGAAGCTGCAACCCAGGTGAATATAAAAGAATATTATCCGGATGATCGCGCTTGCCGGACATCGCAGGGGCTACCCGAGGTTTTCCTTGTGATCTTTATCGGTGAGGTGACCTTCACCGGCTCGATCGTGGCGTTTGGCAAGTTGCACGGGAAAATTTTCCGTCCGCGATGTTATCGCAGCGCCATCAAATGAACCTCGCGGCGCTGGTGATTTCGTTTTTACTGCTGATACTTTTTCGTGCGCAGCGACAAAATCGGGCTGCAGGTCCTGGTGCTGTTGTTTAGACCTTCATCGCCTTGGCGTTCGGCTGGCACATGGTCGTCTCCATTGGCAGCGCCGATAGCCAGTGGTAGTTTCCATGCTTAACTCCTATCTCTGGATGGACGGCAGCGGCGGCGGGTTTTGTGCTGAGCAACGATCTGCCGATCGTCCGGTGCCATCCTCTCCTACATCATGTGTAAAGCGATGAACCGCTCCTTTATCAGCGTCATCGCCGGTGGGTTTGATAACGGCAGTACTGGCAATCCCGAAGCCGAATAGGGGAATATCGTGAAACCACGGCGGAGGAGGGCGGCCGAATTGCTGAAAATTCCATCTCGGTCATCATCACTCCAGGCTACGGTATGGCGGTCGCGCAAGCGCAAATCTGGTACACGATATCGTCGCTAAGCTGCGGCGGCAGCACGGAGCAATGTGCGTTTAGCATCCATCCGGTGGCGGGGCGTTTGCCGGGCCATATGAATGTACTGTTGGCAGAGGCGAAGGCGCCTTACTCGTGTTAGGGATGGATGAAATCAACGATGCTTTCAGCGCCACCGATGCCGTGTTGGTCATTGGCGCCAACGATATCAATCAAGCGGCGCAAAACGATTCGCGCAGTCCCATTGCGGGAATACCGATGTTAGAGGTGTGGAAAGCGTACAAGGTCGTGGTCTTTAAAGCGTTCGATGAATACCGGCTACGCCGGAGTGAAAATCCACTGTTCTTAAAATGCAATGCGCAAACGCTATTTGGCGATGCCAAGCAAAGCGTAGAAGCGTTTTGCGCGCGCTATAATCGTTAGCCCAGCCGCCGGGCCGGCCCCACATTTTTCTATGGCCGACCTATAGGTTGACGCGCTGGCCGGTTGTAATGGGTAACGTTTATCGGTAGCGTGCCGCCAGCTGCGGCGACTGGGTACCAAAGGCCGCAAGGTTGGCTTTGAAACATCGCCAGTAGCATAGCGCTCTCAACCCACCCCGGCGAACAGAGCGCTTTCCACAAACTCCAGGGCGCGCAGGCCGGCGCGCGCAGGCCGGCGGAGTCCAGCGACATGAATGTCGCGGCAGGGCTCTTGCCCGAGCGGGCCGTTGCGTCAAACGCCAGCATCTCCGCCACGTTAATAAGCGTGCCGCCGTGACGGGTTGGCGCGATACACTTCAGATGAAGTAATTCGTTTGCTTTCTCGGGCGCAGCGTGGTGAAGGGCATATAAGGGCATATAGGCTGCGGAAGTCAGATCTACTACGACCAGGGTGGTATCGACGGCGGGAAATTCGTCGGCCAACGTGTCAAAACGTTGTTGATGGCGTCCCACAACAATCAGGGGCACTTCGAGCGGCCGGTCAGCGGGCAAAGAAAAACCGATGCCAGAAGAAGCGCTGGTAACCAGTACTAAAGGTGTCAGACTTTGCATGTTTCCTCTCCTGTTTATAGGGAACCAGGGAGCCGTCGCGGAATGCGTCGCCTCGTCGGCAGCGGCCGGCCGTTTGGAATGTCCTCGTCACTGCCTGGCATGTGGTGTGGCACCAAAGTGGGCGGTATTCTACCGTCGGTGCACGGAGTGTTCGTTTTTACGCACATCCAGCGCGGAGGGCAAGCACAGAAAGAACGGTATTAAGCGCTTGGGCATTTTGCGCTGTGCGTCGCACGCAGGTGAGGGGCGTCGTCTACTTTTAATGGCCGACAACGGCGCCAGGGGAGCGAAAGTGACAAAAGGACAGCGAGAGGCTGAGCGATTTGAAAGCGCTTGCCGCTGTTGCGTAGGTTGGCGGATTTCGTCAGGCGGCGCGTCAGTCCTTCAGGTCTCAGCGATGCGGTGCCGCAAGGTGCTGAAAATTGCCACTTCATCAAGTAATCATCACGTGGGTACGCTGTATCTTACCGCGCCGGTTAATGTCGCCCACTTGATGCTGCCTCAGCTTCTTGCACCTTTTATCAAACGCTATCTTGACATCAAGGTTGAAGTGATGGTAGAAAGTGGTATTGTCGATTTCTTGTCCGCAGGGTGCGATGCAGGGATCTGTTATGACGATTGGCTTGAGTAGGATATGATCGCCATCCACGTAGGACCGCGCGAACAACGTTCCGCCACAGTATGCCGCAGCCCGGCGACTGCCGAGGCGACGCTGAGATCGGTTGAGGTATCGGTACTGTAGATCAGAAGGCCTGACGACTCGAGTTGATAAACATCATCCCTTTTTTGATAGTTCCATATTCTAGATTTCCCATGCTGAACCGGCTACGCAAACAATCCATTTTCACCGAATTCTGAGGATGACGGGGCAGGCCGTGCCAGTTTGGCGTCATCTATCTATTTGTGCCCGCGCCCCGCGATTGACAGCAGCGAATTTGAACCGGCGCTGCAACCCTGGTGATGCGCCTTTTCCTAGCCGTATCTTTATATTCAAATCTATAAAGGATGCCGTTGCGTCATTTCCCGACCAGTAAATAATGTTGTCATTTAATGCAGCGGTGCCTGCCATAAACCGACCGCTTAGCGGGGCGCTCACCAATGGGCCACCAACGCTTGCGGACTCGCTTTCCTATTCCTATTACGCCAGTGCGACGCAATCACCTCGGAAATAGGCACTACAGTTTATTAGCGTATTTTCGGATTCTCTATGCCGACGGGTTTTCATACAATCAGTAACAAGCAGGACTCATGAGGCAGTAATATATTAATTTTATTCATCTTCGGTGGCGTGAATTATTTCGCTTTGATCTTATGGTAACCATTTTGGCGAGCAAGAGGCGATGATTGAGCGCATGGTCTATGTAATTGTTGGCCTATGCGCATTATTCTGTTTATCGCTATTGCCTAAAATAGCAGTATGGCACCGGAGCGTATAAGACATCAGAGAATACACCCGAAGGCAGACTGGTATGGGAATGGCCGCGGCATTGCCATACAAAGCACTTTCAGGTGCCTTGTGATGCAAGCCAGTCGCTGATTACTCGTATTTCTTACCCAGCTCAAGCGTTACTGGCGAAACAGCGTCATCCGGCTTAATCGCCAGCACATCACATTTCAGACGGTCGATCACCAGTTCGGTGGTATTGCCGATAAACGCGGCGGAAAAACCGGTACGGCTGACCAATTACTACTACGCCGGCGTCCAGATGTTCAGCCAAATCGGGAATAACATCTTCGGGCACTCCTTTCTCGACGTGAGTATATTTCTGATCGCGGCCGAATTTTTGCCGTATGGTTTTCATGGCGAGAAGTGCTGTCCGCGAATTGCGTCATTATATACTCTTGGATCGAAATCGGGTAATTCAATGGCGATATTGATAGGCGTGACAGGATAGGCGCCAACCAGATGAACCGCGGTCTGGTTCATCTGGTTGGCTTAAGGATAACGCGGCCTCCACCAGCTTGATATTGAGGGGATCGTGATACAGCTCTTCACCGGAAAGATTGACCGCTACCAGAGCGTTTTCGCCATCAGGCCAGGGCTGATCTTTCACCATCCAGACCGGACAAGGGTATTTGCGTCATAGATGCCAGTCCGTCGGGGTAAATATCACGAATTCAAAACGAAACGGTCGTGCTGATTGGCCATTTTCAACAGAAAATCGTGGTAAAATGCCAGGAATTCCTGAATAATCGCCTCAAATGGACGATTATGCCAAACCACCTTGATTTCATTTGCATGCCTCTGTCAAGATAATTACGGCACTGTTCGGTAATCCAGGCGGTACACTGTACAATTACCCCCTGCGCATGGCGGCCGTTCATCAGGGGACAGCATGGTGGTTATTTTATATGAGAAATCGTAAATCGGTAGGAAGGCTTTAATATGGCCGCCAAGCCGTTGAGTCAGATAAACTGCTCTGCACAGCGCGGGCTGATTGTCCTAAGCGGGGTCGATTGCTACCAGTAGGTTTTGACATTTTGCCATAACGTCTCCTTAACTGCCGAGGTTCAACTGAACGTTCAAGATAAGGGTAACTCATCAAGGCAAACACTGACAGGTATGGAATGAACCCGGCAAAATTACTTCTCCGGCCATTGTTCAAGCGATTTTCTCCCGCTTTTTTGAAAAGCGTCCAAGCAAGCGACTGATAGTTTCCACTGTTAGGTCAAGATAATTGCCGATATCGCCGCGGGTCATGGTCAGGCGGAATTCGCAAGGCGAGAAACCGTGCTGGGTGAAGCGACATGAAGATTATAGACAAATGCGGCCAATCGTTCCTCGGTATTTTCTTACCGCATCATTCGCTGCCGCAAGTCGGACATTTTACCGGAGAGATTATCAAGAGTCAAAGGGAATTTCACACGACCTTTCCAGCACCTGGTCAAAACTCAGATGCTGGCCGCCGACAATGGCGTCCAAACCCACCATATCGCCGGCCAAATGAAAACCGGTAATCTGTTCGTCGTCCTGTTCGGTAATGGTAGTGACTCTTGAACGTATCGGAACGGATGGCATAGAGTGATTTTAACTCATCGTCCGCATTGAATAGTGTCTATCCTTTGTAGATCGGTTTTTACGCTCAATATCATTGAGCGTAAGGGAAAATACAGAACGAAAGGCTGCTGCACTTTAAAAGGCCGGGAGGGGCGAAAAGGCTGTGAAATATCTCGACGCAGGGACTGTAATTGAACTGTATTGACCTCAGACGCGCGTGCAGCTTGGGCCTGCATGGCGGAAAACAAGATCTATGACGATAACGAGTTGTTTAACCAGGCTATGAAAGATATCAGACCCTTAAACAGCGCGCTAACATGGTATATTTAGGCTAAAGCGGCCGGCGCCCGAGCATTGCGCATATGGAGCCGCGTTCGATGACAGAGGAAATTACTTTATTTGAGCCAATGTTCTTACGGGCGGGCACGGGCAGCCTTTATCTGAGAAATAACGCAGCAGGCGGCAAGAGCGTTTGTATCAGTACGTTTGTCGCGATAGACGATTGAGGAAATTATTTCGGTCATCACTGATAACCGATCGGCGTCTGATGCGAATGTAAAAGAATACAATCCCTCTATTAGCAATCCTGTTTTCGTTTATTCTGATGTAAAAGAGATGCCGAAAGTGTCACGCCTTCGACGATGTCTGTTGATTCGTCCGACTGAAAATCGAAGGAGCCGGATGTTCCAGGAGCGGCAAAGTTCTATATATGCCGAAGATTCCGGCTATCAGAAAATCGTAAATGTTACTTTGGTGATAATGATGATCATGTGGGCTCTTATGATATCAGGGGAAATTATACCACACAGCGGTTATTGTTAAGCGTGATGAATACGCATGGTAGGCGGCACACGGATAGAAGTGACCCGCGCAAACGGCGCGGCTCAATAAGTACCCAGAACACGCCATGCAGCTAAGCTGGTTAATTTACAGCAGTAAATGCACCACGGCAGTTTGCTTCGCAACGTGCCGTTGCGGTCATGCAGTCCGGGCAAACGGCGCTACGGCCAGGCAAGGAAGCGGCGCAGCAAAGTAGCCAGATTTCGCGTTTTTGTGTGCATAATGTATATTATGTCAAATTAACGACGATAATGCCATCGTCAACGCCTCAAGCCCACAATCTATTCACTAGTGTAAGCCGATTTCTGTGGCTGGATTTCCCTTTAGCCTGTTAACTGGTCGATGTACTAATCACTATCTTTTCTTGTTATTTTTTCAGCCGACATCCAAAGACAGCTACCGAGTTTGAGCTTTGAGCGGAGCCAACCAGGAACAGCCATGACGTCGCTCGTTCCGTCAAACACCTTAACCGCTGGCGCCACGGTTCGGTTGCCCGAGAAATCATCGATCAGGCGTTGCTGCCAGCAAAATCGCCCAGCGCGCTAGAATACTTTGCTGGCACGTAACGGCGCGCCAAGGGGGTCGATAGGGAGAGCCTCGTTGTTCAGGATTATGGTCGGCCTGCTGAACCACTGCTCTGAATCCTTCGTCGGTACAAATCATTACACGCCGATTGATGACCGGCCCGCAGAGCCGACGTGAGCTCGCCGGGACAGCGCGGCAGAGTCCAACATCGGCATTACTCCAATGGTGAACCGCCAGCGAGATGATGCTGTTGAGCTCGAGGCAACGGCAAGGATAACGGTCATTCAGGTCAGGTCGGCAATGAAAGCGATAATGTCAGCTAGGTCGAGGATGGAAATAAAAGCGGTTACATCTATTAGGCTAGTAGCGAAGATAATAACGGCTCCTCCACTTCAGCCGACAGCGAGAACGAGAGCGTTACCGTTTACACTTGTAGTCACGTAATGGGCGATGAGCTTGACCAGAATGGCGGCCACGAGGATGGCTTCCCCTGCTGGTAGCACACTGTTTGCGCCGCCGACGATCATCGTTCCTACGGTTGAGGTTTATGCCGTTAATCATACCGTGACCAACATCTTATTTATCAGTCATAGTATAGAGTGCAACGCGACAGCAGGTATGACGGGATTTAGCATGGTAAAGAACGTGGAGCCTCGCCAGACCTTGTGACGCACGCGAATGTAAGCAACGGCAACTTACGAACCTACGAACAACGACTACACGTCAGGTCGTGCAAGGCGACGTCCTCTGGCAGTACAGCCATATTGGGTCCAGCCATATTGGGCGCAACAGTGCGTACCTTGTCCTCCTCATTATCATTTTGTAACGAGCATAAGCGAATTAAATGACTCGATAATAGGGACGTAAATATAGGGACGTAAATAATGGCGCAACGGCGCTTTCTCTCCCAGAACCCCAGGCAAGCCTTCTCTGAAGGCAAGCTAAGCTGGGCCCTATTCTAAGTTTATATGGGTGAGCGGCTTCACGCGCAAGGTAATTTTATCAACACCGCCGCTGTATTTCAGCCGGTGGCGCGGAAACGATTATCGACGAGGTGCTAGAGCATCGCCAACAGTATGTCCTGCTAGCCACCAAGGCGCGCTTTTCGATTGGGATGGCCACAATGTCGTGGTCTATCGCACCATCATCTGATTCACGCCTGCGAAACCAATTTGCAGTGGTTGAAAACTGATTATATCGATCTCTATCAGTTGCATGAACGGGACGACATGACACCGCTCGAGGAGACGCTTGCCGTACTGGAGTACTTGGTAAACGCCAGTAAAGTGCGCCATGTGATCCGTCCAATTTTCCAGCTGGCATATTATGAATACGCTTAGCGTAAACGAGTTTTGGCGTCGGTGCGTCCGGTCAGTTAGCAAATCCATTCACCCTGCAGGTGCACGAGATGGAATATGAACTTTTGCCGATAACGTTGCTAATATGGAGTTAGCTGGTCGGCGTCTTGCTGTTGGGCAAATATCGTCGCGATCGCAAACCCGAAGGCAGGACCCGTCAACTGACCCGGTGGAACGAACCGCCGGTGAGTGACGAGGAAGCCCTCTGCTGCATCGTTGAGGAGTTGGGGCGATCGTTGACGATCGCGACGCGTCCGTAGCCAGCCTCCTCTGATTTATCTCTATTAGCATCAGACTCAAATCCGCTGTCGATCGCCTAGCGCCGGCGGATTTGTCGTTGATTGCACTCCATATGCACTCATCCCTGAGCAGAGAGATTTATACTTGGGGTATTCGTGTGTCCGCAATAACCAAAAAGGAACGTAATAATGATTCTCTCTGTTACCGGCGCCACCGCCGGCTTTGGCAAAGCTATTACCCGCCTGTTTATTATCAAGCAGGGGCATAAGGTTATCGGTACAGGTCTCAGGCACGCCTTGAGGAATTGCATCAGGCGCTTGGGCGTGACTTTTTCCCGCTGCGCCTGGATGTGCGCGACCGGACCGCTGTCACCGAACAGGTTGGTTAGTCTACCTGTTGAGTGGCGCGAAGTGGACGTGCTGCTGAATAACGCAGGTCGGCGCTAGGCATGGAGCCGGCGGCAATATTTATGGCGCCATCAAGGCTTTTACCCGGCAGTTCAGCCTGAACCTGCGCACTGATCTAGTCGGCATCCGTGTCATGATGACGGACATTGAACCGGGACTACTGAGGATGGATTTTCGTCGGTGCAATTCAAAGGGGATGAAGGACAGGTGGAAAACGCCTATAAAACGCCGACCCGCTCATGCCGGACGATATTGCCGGGCGTAAGGGCTGAAAAGTCCTTCGTCCGACTGTGACGCAGTTCGTCCCACCCAACGTGTCGGCACTCATCGTCACGTTGATCCAAAGTGCAATGACTGTTCGCGATGGATAACGAAGCCCGAATGACGGGAGGCATCGCTATGTGCCGGCACGAGGAAACGAATGCCTATATCACCAAACGCCCGTGCAGCCAACCGGGCAACCATCCGTGCCTTTGCGGCGCCACGTGAGCCGGCGCAGGTCAACGTCGCCAGGAAGGCCGTCGTCGGTAGACAGTGATAACCGTAAATCATGCGGAGCATTGCCGGTAAGAAGGCGATAACGCGGGTTATGCGGGGCGCGGCCGGTGGCGGTGGGTAGCATTAGCAACCCAACAAACACCGCGAGGATGAGCAGCAGCGCGCTACCGCCACACTTGACGTAGCAATAAGACGGATAGCAGCCAACGATTTCAGCGGCGGTGTTGGCTAAAGTACAGTAACAGGGTTTTTGTCATTCACGCTCCGTTTTCATCAACATCAAGTCGATTGTTGATGCTTCTGAAAGGGGTTGTGACGATATTATTGACTATCGCATGCATTTCAGCGCGTTCTGTTGCGCATGACTCAGAAGTGGTATGATATGAATACAATCCCGATGCAACGTTTGCTTGGCAGCCTGTTAGCACTTGGTCTGATGGCCTACGCCGACGCGGTCATTGCCAATACCACCCAACATATCGTTATCGATTCCAGCGATACCGCTCGGTCGCGGGAAGCGACTGGGCAGAGTCAGGAACATGGAATACCACCCATATGCTGCGTAACACAGTGAATACGCGTGTTGAAAAAGATGATCGCTACAATCAGGCGGTGGATCTGCAGGAGAAATGCAACAGCAGTCAGAACGTCGATGCCTATTTGGAGACTAATATCTCTCGTTGTCTGGACCGCTGCACGTGGCGTTCGTTGCTTACGCCATTAAGATCGTCTGATCAGGCGAATAGCGCCGGAGGTCAGATGGAGTGGCACTGCGAAAACGACACGCAGAAAACCGTCTACACCCGTCACGGATATGACGCGTCCAGTCCATGATACTTACCGGTGCCCCATTCCACTTCCGCGCGCTACTTTTCCTGTCGCGGGCGCAACCCGCGCGGCACAAGGCCAGCGGCGATGAGCGCGCAAAAAGCGATAAGCAACGAGACCCTGTAAACCCCATGTATCGATAGCGCCACCTGCTGCGCCATGTGCGTCAGCCCCGGGCCGCTATGGCCATGATGGGCGATGAGATGCTGCACGGGATCATCTATCCCGGGCAGCCTCCGCTGCAAATTCATATTCAACGTGGCGCCCAATAACGCCGTGCCCAGCGCCGATCCCACCATACGGGTAAAGACAGTTGAGGCGGTGGCGATGCCGCGAATTGCAAATGGCGCCTCGTTTTGTACCGAAACCAGAAAAGTGGTATTGCTCATCCCCATGCCCAGACCGATGACAAACGACGCCAGTCGGGCGGCGGCAATACTGCTCTGGGCATCCAGTCGCAGCAGCAACAGACTACCGGCCACAAGCAAAACCGCGCCGCACAGCGCCATCAGACGGTAAGAAGTGTGTATCATCAACCTGCCGCACAGCGTGCTTGCCAGTGGCCAGCCCAAAGACATTACTGCCAGAGTCCAGCCCGCCTCAAGGGTGCTCCCACCCAGCACTGCCTGAATATAGGTGGGTAAAAACGCGGCGATGCCCATCATCGCCGCGCCGATAATCAGTCCGCCGACGTTGCCGGCAATGATAACTTTGCTTTGCCACAGCGCCAGCGGGAACAGTGGCACGGGACTGCGCCGCTGTTCTCGTACCAATAGCACGGTGCTGATAACAGACAGCACCAGCAATCCAACGCGCCAGCGGCCCAGCTCACCGCCTTGTAACAACGCGACAAGCAGGCAACCGACCGCCAGTGTCATATAGGCGATACCGGCCATATCCAGCGATGGCGCGTCACGCCGGTGCGCCGCTGCCGGGAGATGGCGCGCCAGCAAACCCGTTGAGATAATGCCCAGCGGGACATTGACCCAAAACACCCCTGACCAATGATAGTGGCGGACGATAAACGCGCCCATTAGCGGGCCGATAATGGCCGACACCGCCCAGACGCTGGAAAGATAGCCTTGCAGGCGTGCGCGTTCTTGTTGGTTGTAAACATCGGCGATGATCGTAGTAGCGAGCGGCACGATAGCGCCTGCCCCCAATCCTTGAAGTGCGCGAAACAAAATGAGCGCCGGCATATGGCTTGCAAAACCACACAGTATGGAGCCGCTGAGAAACAGCCAGGTACCGACAAAAAACAACGGCTTACGGCCAAACATGTCCGCCAGGCGACCGTATATCGGTATGGAGATGGCCTGCAACAGCAGATAAATGGAGAACACCCAGCTCAGCAGCTGGAAACCTCCGAGGCTTGCAATAATATCCGGCATGGCGGTGGCGACGATGGTAACTTCCACCGCCGCCATAAACATGGCAAGTATACAGGCAACAAGTACCCAACCGCGCCGCAACGGCGCAGCAGTTGACGCCGGCATTTGATGCATATGTCCCTGATTGAGCGATTTGTTGTCCGCTGATTATAGCAGCCGACTCCCTGAGCAAACAGTCAGGTATTGACTGCCAATGTTAGTGTGCCATTGTACTGAGTGTTGCGTTCCGACCGCCAGCGGTGACAAATCAATAAATTTGACTAGATCCCACTGCTCCGCCTGCGTACCTAATTGCGACGCCGGCATAATGCGGTTGAGTGCGCTCAATATTTCGGCGTAGTGCGCCAGTCCCGGATTAATACGGTTGGCAACCCAGATCAATAACAGTGTCGTCGTTGAGAATGGCGCCGGCGGTCAGCATTGCATGGCTGATATAGCCCCGTTTAATGCTTATGATCAATGGCAATCTGCACCACGTCGTTACACCTACGTGCCGCCACGTACAGCACTTCAGCCATGGTCCAGGCGCAAAACTACGGCAGGTAGATCGGCACGCCGATATGGCTGCTAAGGACGTCCCATAGCGGCATATCGAAACTCGTACCATGGCACACGGTAAATGCGCCGGCAGTATTGATACGCCAAGACCTGCTGTCGCCAGACCGATGATGGTCATCGCTTCGCCTACATCCTATGTAATATTAAGGATCGATATTATAGCGCTTGAGAAGCAGAAGGATTTCATCATAGTATCGACCTTGCGGTCAAAAAAAGATGAACGGTTCATTAAAAGATGAACGGTTCATTTTCTAGCTGGCGCACTGCGATGCTTTCGCCCGCCACGCTGGCAAGCTGGTGATCTTGATGCACCACGGCGATGAGGGATTCACGTAACAGAAATTGATAGTTCAACGCATCCGGCAGCGGCA
The DNA here is from genome assembly GCF_036327475.1 of Sodalis sp. (in: enterobacteria). Classification (NCBI taxonomy): domain Bacteria; kingdom Pseudomonadati; phylum Pseudomonadota; class Gammaproteobacteria; order Enterobacterales; family Bruguierivoracaceae; genus Sodalis; species Sodalis sp. (in: enterobacteria). The sequence continues at coordinate 488,368 of NZ_CP132913.1, forward strand.
TGTTGCGCATGATGCCGATATCCAGTTTGCTGGTCAGTAACAGTTCAATCTAATGCTTAGTATTGGTATCCACCATTTGGATACGCACATCGGGATGCTATTGACGAAACGCCAATAGGCTGGCTGGAAATGGATTTGATATTTGATAAAGGCACGGAAGCGGTAAAACTGATGGTAACCTATCCGAGTTCCCAGCGATGCACTCATGCTGCCAAGCCAGCCGCCTGATTGACCCGGATGATTTGCCACGCTTATTCTAAATTGTTGTCCAGCCGGCATCAGCCTGACATTACGGTTATTGCGCTCCAAAAGCAGCCTCTACCCCTGCTGTTCCAGGATCTGAATCTGCTGGCTTCATGGGAGTTGGGAGATGTAGGGCTTTTCGCGGCGCGGCCAAAATGCAACGTCTCGGCCACCGAGATAAAATAGTGCAAATGCCTAATCTCAATATTTTAAACATATCAATTATTATTCATATTTTAGACAAGAAGTGCCGTTTCTATCCTTGTTCACTCTTTCCGACGGCCTCATTGCCTGGCGCACCGACAACGCGTATCGCCCAGCCCGTAACTACTCAGTCCCGTTCGTGCAATTTATACAACTTACCTTGGCGTTGTTTTCCGCCGGTCTGGCTACCTTTAGTCTGCTCTGTTGTGTCCAGCCGATTTTGCCGGTGCTATTGGCTGATTTCGGCGTTTCTCCCGCCGCCAGTAGCCTTTTCGCTCGCTCGGTATCCACCGGTACGATGATGCTATGGTTGCTGTTTACCGGTCCCTTATCGGACGCGGTAGGCTGTAAATCAGTTATGGTGGTGTCGTTGACACTAGCCGCCAGTTTTACCCTAGTCAGCGCGTGTATAACTAGCTGACAGGCTATTCTCCTGACGTTGGCCTGTATCGGACTATTGCGCAGCAGCGTTGCCGCGGTGGCGATGACCTATCTTAGCGAAGAGATCCATCCCGGCGTGGTTGCCTTTTCCATGGGGCTGTATACCAGCGGCAACTCCATTATCGATTGCTCTCGCCACCGTAGCTGCTTAGCTAAGCAGTGGTGGGGGTGCTGTCTGTCATCTACCTGACCGGCTCTTGGAGTTCCCTCAAGCCGGTGCGCTTACCGCACGCACCAGCGGTTGGATTGGTCGTCGCGTGCGTAGCGCCAAAGGACAGGCCTCCTCGCTGTATTCGTTCTGTTTACCGTGCTCCTGCTCGCCGGCCTTATACGTCACCAAACGCTCGCGTCGGTTTCCGGAACTGCGCGGGTATGACGCTGAGAGGCTGCGGTGCCTGCACTGCGGGAATAGTGGAATTATGGCCTACTATCCTCCCAAAACATGTACTGGCCGCGCCGTAAACGGTTAGCTTTTCATGCTGCCGACCATGTCTTCCGGTCGAACCCATTCATCGAACTGCTGCTCCGTCATATACCACCACTTCAGTGCTGAAGCTTTAAGCGTCAGCCCCTCTTTATGTGCTTTCTTCGCGATCTCCGTCGCCTTGTCGTAGCCGATATGGGTATTGAGCGCCGTCACTAGCATCAGTGAGTCATTGAGCAACTGATCGATACGATCGCGGTTAGGTTCGATGCCGACCGCGCAGTGATGATTGAAACTGTTGATACCATCCTCCAGCAGGCGCACCGATTACAGGAAATTATGGATAACCATGGGACGGTAAGCGTTTAACTCGAAATTACCGGAGTCGCCGCCAATGCATCACCTGGCAACACAGCATGGTCATCGCTTCGCACTGGGTCGGATTAACTTTGCCCGGCATGATGGAGCTGCCAGGCTCGTTTTCCGGAATACTCAGCTCGCCGATTCCGCAGCGTGGACCGGACGTCAGCCAGCGCACATCGTGGGCGATTTTCATCATCGACGCCGCCAGTCCTTTCAGGGCGCCATGGCTGTGCAGACCTGTGTACCCACCGCGACCCAGCCGGATATTTCCTACCACAGCGTCAGCGGCGGGCGTCCTGGAGATGGGTTCGGCCGATTTTCACAATATCGTTAAAGGCGACGGCCTTCGCGGCGCTCGGCCGCCAGGAGAGTCAGCAGTTGTCATTGCCCGTTTTGGCGACAACATGCGCAAGGTGGCGGTGACTGAGGGCAACAAAGTCAGCTGCGCGATCCAATGCGGCTACTCGGTTACCGCCTGCTGGCTGGGAGTCTGGTGTCGGTGGTGGATGTGGTCAGCGATGGCGATATGGATGCGCTTATCGACGAATACGAATCGCGTTGTATCCTGACCTCAGCGGTGTAGACAGGGGTAACCGACACGAGAATTTGCTGGATGCGGCACGTATTGAGCTTTGGCTGAAGCGATTTTTGCAGCAGACCCGGCCGTACCATCAATTTTGAAAATCTGTGTGGATAAAGCAGTTGCCTGGACTAGCAGTACAGGGGCTTATGGAGCAGAGCTATGGCTTGTCGGCGGGGTGATCGGAAAACCACAATCTGCTGCGCATTGCAAAGCCATAGCGGCGGGACTGCCGGGAGGCACCCGTTTAATGATTATACTTATGGTGGTGTCGTACATGCTAGAAATCTGCCAGAACATCAGTGCCGTGGCATCGGTGGCAGTGGCTTCCGTTATCAATTTGGGCTCCTGTTTTTGCTTGCTGGTCAATGTGGTCGACACCATCGAACAGTCGTAAGCGTTATCCATTACATTTGCAGCGCCTGTATTTCGGTTCAGGCGCGCCGTGCCAGACTTTCCGCCGTTGCGCGACCTTATCTTGGCCGAATTGATGTCAACGTGGGTATTTCAGCACGGAATATATTACGAGGCTTATATTCTCTTCCCTAAAAGCGCAATACGACTGCCCACGATTATTTGCTGAAGTTTTATAAAGTAAACACATCTGAAAGTCTGTAAAAGCTGTTTGATCATTTAAATTATTCCCTGACTGATGATGCTGAAATTATTAACATGTATTGTGCAGCGGTTCATCGCTGCTCTGAATTAGCCGCCGTCGGACACTTGTTTGACTCGGATAGATATCGAAAGCGGTTTGGCAGTATGTGGTGTCGATGTCAGTCGCTATCACGATGCCGCTGGTATATCTTTGGTTTTGGTTGCATGCAGCACGCTGGCGCCTTGACGCGGCCGCCATTGCCAGTCTGCTCATCTTCGGAGCAATGTGGCTTTTCATCTTCTGGCTGCTTGCCTCCTGTTTCGCCGCTAGGAGTATTATGCGGCATCAAAACCTTCGCCGTTCCGATCAGCGATAATCTGGCGCTGCTGATGCTGTTTCCGCCTGTTCTGGCTGTGACGGTGTTGGTGACCCCATATCAAGCGCTCGCAACGCGTGCGTCAGACGTTTACCTTGCCCTGAGCTGGGCCGTATTCGCTCCGATAGGGCTGAATGGTATGCCAACGCTGATCAGACCGACCAAACCCGCTCCGCTACTAGCTCTCGGCGAAAGAGGCGCTGATGGCCGCTCAGCCTTCTTCTGCAGTGGGGTGTCGAACGCCCGCAAATCCCGGATAATGCTGTTTCTTATTTAGGTATGGCATGAATGGTTACCTGATGCTGTTCGTCGGCACCGTGCTAATGCACAACTTTGTGCTGGTCAAATTTCTCGGGCTGTGCCACTTTATGAGGATTACAAAAAGTGGAAGGCCTTGGCATTGGTATGACAACGACGTTCGTCATGACGCTAGCGTTTATTTACGCCTGGTTTATCAATGATTTTCCTGCTGTAGCCTGTCGCTAAATATTCCCTATCCGCGGACGTTGGCGTTCATTTTTATTATCGCGGTGATGGTGCAGTTTATCGAACTGGTGGTGCGTAAAACGAGTCCGGCCCTTTACCGAGCACTCGGCATCTTCCGTTGCGCCCTTCAACGTCAATGAAAACAACAATTTTCTGCAATCCGCTCTCTACGGTTTTGGCGCCGTCGCCGATTTCTCGCTGGTGATGGTCCTGTTTGCCGCGATCCGAAAACAGCTGGTCTGGCGGATGTCCAGGCTCTGTTTAAAGGCTCCTCTATCGCCCTGATTATCGCTGGGCTGATGTCACTGACCTTTGTGGACTTTACCCAGACTGGTGAAGGTCTGATGTTGACGTTCTGGCTGGCCGTCGCCGTCCTCAGCGTTCTGGTATTGGTAGCTGGCGCCCTGACTGCGCTTTGCCGCCCGTCGTTTTGTGTCGACGCCGATCCTGTGGTGGAGTGCATCGTGCCCTGCTTCCGCAAAGCCAGTGCGCCCAATGCGGCTATCCTGGCTCTTGTTTCCATGCTGAAGCAGTGGCCGGCAACGCCCCGATTAATAAATGTGTGCCGAGCGGCGAAACAGTAATGCCGAAAATCACCGCGCAGCTTGGCGTCGATCCTCAGCCGATGACAAGAAGATGGCGCCGCGCGGCCTGAATGGCAGGTAACCTGGACAAAGACACCTATATCGACTGTACCCAAATACATTCAGGCTAGGCCTGCCCGGTGAATGCGATTGTCGTCACCACTCGCGCCGTGCACACCGTGATCAGCGATTTATGCATAGCTGCGATCTTTGCCTCGCACCAAGAGTTGGAAGCGGCTCTGGGATTTCCATGGCAGCATCCATCCCCCCACGAGATGAAAGGCAGTCCAGTGGCGTGGCACTTAAATCGCTTCCGCTGACCGACAAGCTGATTATCCCTCTGAAACAGCATTTGGGCCCGGATGGACGTCCTGCGTGGTCAACTTTTGATCGCCGGCAGTGGCCGAACTTGCTGGCGCATACCCCTACCTCCGGTGCCATCGCGGTGATTATGCCGCACCGCACCGTACAGCACATCGGGCTGAGTTGGCGGGGTGAGCGTTATTTTGTTATCTAACGGCGACGACCGCTGGGGTAGTGCGTTAGCCCATAACGAATTTCCACCAATGTCCGCCGGAGCGGCGCGGGCTTTCCCACCGCAGCCAAACTTAGCGGCGGAATGTCAGGAGTAGAAACCCTTATAATCAACGACGCCGAATGCAAGCTCTGCATCTACCGCCGACAATCGGCTCATCATGAACACATACGCCGCAACTGCAGCGCCTGCTGCTTGGCGTAGAGGGCGACAAAACCCGACGCAATTACCATCTCCAAAGCTGCGCTTCCGGACAGCTCGGTCGAGGAGTTGCGGGGAATTCCCACCCAATATCTTTCCGGTGGTGCCAAGTAATTACCAAAATTCTGACTGGCAAAGAGGTGCCCATATTCAACACCGGTAAGCGACCCGCTCACTCACGCTGACTTTTCGTCAGCCGCACAACCGATCGTTATTATTGGTTAGCCATTAATAGGCTTCATCTTACCGGTGCTTAACGTGTCGGTGATCAAAATCAGTAACTACCTGCTGGTGCCGTCTGAGCCGGAACAAAGCTGTATCTATTGCAGTCGGTGCGCAGATCCCATCCGGCCAGCCTTCTGCCGCAGTACTCTCTATCGGCTCAACCACGACAAGAGCACGATAAGGCCTGCAGTACCACCTGATTGTATTGAATGCGGCGCCTGCGCCTATGTCTGCCTCAGCAATATTCCGCTAGTGCAGTATTACCGTCAGCAGAAAGCCGGAATCCGCACGCTTAATGATGCGCGCAGTGCAGGCCAGAGCGCGCTATAGCGGCGCGAGCGCGAAAACAGCAAACGGCTCGCCAGTTACACATCAGTAGGTGACGCTGAAACTCGACGCCGCCGCTATCGCCCGGGTTAAAGTCCGGCGACAAGTGGCCCAAGCAACCGCGCTGCGAAACCACCCGGCCGGCAGCTGACGACGACTGCGCCAAAAGTGACGCCGTCATGAAACTGATGCCGCTGCAGCCCCACGAGCGGAAAGCCACACAGCCGGCGCGGCGTCACATCCTCAACTTGACGCATGTTGCCGCCGCGACCACAATTTCGTCTGAAGAGGAGCAGATGGCGTTTGGAATTGCAAGCCCCCCTTACCTATAATCGACAAACCACACGACAAATCACGATTCAGGTCATACTGCCTGCCTGCCGGGATGCGCGGTCATTCAGTCTTCCTGATCGACAGCATGGCACTTATTCTTTACCTGCGCCGCGCTGGACGATTTGACACTCTCCCAACTGTGCGCCATCGTCGATGATGTCTCGCTCGGGCAACCCCTCTCTAAAATCGGCCTGCGGAGACTAGCAGGTGAACGCGGAATGAACCTACAAGATGGCTTTACTGGATGAGCTATATCTGATCTGTCGGCAGGTAATTAGCTGGCATATTCCAGCGTCCTTGCCACCATCCTGATTTGCACCTAGGCGCGCGCATATAGCTATCGCTAAGGTAGGATGTTAGAGACAATGAGGAAGCACGGCATAACACTTATCGTATTCACCACCCTGGCCATCGGGCTGACGGCGCTGGTCAACAGCATGACTACCAGCGCCATTAAACAGCGGACGGCCAGACAGAAGATGCAATTGTTCTATCAGGTGTTGCCGCCGAATCTCTATAATAACCAACCATTGGACGAGTGTTATGCGGCGGCTGTGGAGTCCACCGCACTAGATGGCTATTCCGGCGCCATCGAGTTGCGGATGGCAATGTCTTTAGGTGCTCGGGTAACACACCATCATGAGACGCTGAGGCTGGGCGACAAAATCGAGCTGTTTCGGATTGAATCACCCACTTTAGTGGCGAAACCGTGCGCTTTGATAATGACAAGAGTTGGGCGATAAAGAAAGACGGTGGTATATTCGACCAGTTCACTGACGCCACCATTACTCCGCGATCAGTGGAAAATGGCATGAAACGCACAGCCGGGTTTTTGAAAAAGAACCTTAACGCACTGGCGCAGATGCCACGACTCGAATTAGAGCCTGCTACCGCGCTGGTGCTGGTTTGCACTCATGCCGCGGTATCGGGCCTGCGTCGCTGGATCCACGAAGAAATCCGCATTCCCATTTATGTAATGATTATCGCCTCGTTGGTCTCAACGGTACAGATGCTTATTAACGCCTATGCATTTAGCCTTTGTCAATCTCCTCCCCATCGTCACTAATTGCATCGTCATCGGATTGACGGAAGCCTATGCCTCGCAGTGCCGCCGTCGCTGGTGCGCTGGACGGCTCGCCATCGAACTGGACTCAATTTGCACGTTACTCCTGCTCGGCACCCTGCGTGAGCTGCTCGATAACGACACGTTGTTCGATGGTGCCGATCAACTGCTGGACGGCTGGGCGCGCATGCCTCGCATCGAGGTGTTTTATACCAACACGCCGTTTTTGCTGATTTGCTAGCGATCGCCCGGCGCGTTTATAGGACTTAGATTTATGTTGGCGGGAAAATACCTTATCGATCAACGCATGAAAGTTAGACAACCAAAGCCGACCAGACCGGCAGTGCTACAGCGGGGACAATCGTTAGCCGATGAATAAAACCAAGCGTTATGACATGCTTTGCCGCCTACAGGCCAACAATCCTCATCCCGCCACCGAGTTAGAGTACCGTTCGCCTTTCGAGCTGTTAATCGCGGTACTGCTCTCGGCACAGGCCACAGATATCAGCGTCAATAAGGCCACACGCCTGTTATTTCCAGTGGCCAACACGCCACAAGCCATGCTTGCGCTGGGGGTGGACGGCGTCAAAAGCTATATTAAATCGATAGGACTCTTCAACAGCAAGGCGGAAAATATCATTAAAACCTGTCATCTGCTGCTAGAACTGCATCAGGGGGTAGTACCCGAGGACCGCGCTGCGCTGGAAGCGCTGCCTGGCGTCGGGCGCAAAACCGCCAATGTCGTGCTGAATACCGCTTTTGGCTGGCCGACAATAGCCGTGGATACCCATATTTTCCGCGTCGCTAACCGTACCCGTTTTGCAGTTGGCAAAGACGTGGAGGCGGTGGAGGAAAAGCTGTTGGCCGTTGTACCGAAAGCGTTTCAGGTCGATTGTCACCATTGGTTTGTTCTGCACGGCCGCCATATTTGCACAGCCCGCAAACCGCGCTGCGGCTCCTGTCTGATTGAAGATCTGTGTGAGTACGATCAAAAACATTATCCACCATAACCCGTCTTTGTCGACCTGCCCATTCATGATATAGCACTGGTAGTAGCCCTGACGCGGACATTGGTGGGCTGGTCAGGCAGACAGTGGGTGACGACTCTTGACGCCGATCGCCACACCTATGCCTATTTAAGGCGCCGTTGCGGAAAGCTGCTTAGGACTGAGGGCAGAATGACATCGTTGTCTCTGAACCCTTGACAATGGGCGGCAAGTACATTTCACGTACGATGTGTCCCGTCTGTCTGATTAAGGGCACAACAATCTTGTTAATCGTTTTTATCTCATAGGTAGCTAATGTTAGTTTCGCTTGATAATTATAAATCTAGCAGCATAAAAAACCGATTGTCTTGTGGCTGCATTATATTTTATGCTTCGCTGGGATTGCATTATGCAACAGCATTAAAATCTTCCGAACGACCGAGAAAGGATGTTTAGCCGTTCGCCTCTTTAAAACGATACGTGTGGAATAATGATGCCGATATCATCACCCACGACAATTTTGCAGGCTAAAAAGCAGAATGAAAAACGAGGTCATTGTGTCAACTGCAAACCAACCAACCACAGAACCCCGCGTGACCATCAGCGCGTTCAAGCAACCGAAATCGTTCTATCTCATTTTTTCTATCGAACTGTGGGAGCGATTCGGCTACTACGGCCTACAGGGTATACTGGTTGTTTACCTGGTAAAGATGCTGGGCCTGTCGGAATCCGCCTCCATTACCTTGTTTTCGTCCTTCAGTGCCCTAGTGTATGGCTTTGTAGCCATCGGCGGCTGGCTGGGCGACAAAGTGCTCGGTACCAAACGCGTCATCATTCTTGGCGCTCTAGTGCTCACCATGGGTTACAGCATGGTGGCCTGGTCCGGTCATGAGGCCTTCTGGGTTTATCTTGGTATGGCCACCATTGCCGTCGGCAGTGGTCTGTTCAAAGCCAACCCGTCTTCCTTGCTGTCAACCTGCTATAAAAAAGGCGATCCGCGCCTGGACGGCGCCTTTACCATGTATTACATGGCCATCAACATCGGCTCGTTCCTGTCGATGCTGGCGACGCCTTGGCTGGCGGCACATTACGGCTGGGGCGTGGCGTTCTCATTAAGCATTGTCGGTATGCTTATCACGCTGCTGAACTTTGTGTTATGCCGCGGCTACGTGAAAGATTACGGTTCAGCGCCAGATTTTGAGACGCTCAACGGGGCGCGTCTGCTAGCGGTGATTGCCGGCATTCTGGTGCTTATCCCCGTCTCCACCTGGCTATTGCATCATCAAGACATCGCGCGTATAGCCATCGGTGCGGTGACGCTCGGCATTTTACTGGTTTTCGCCTATGAAACCCTGCGTCTTGATGGCGTGTCGCGGCGCCGTATGTTGGCCGCGCTCATCATGATGCTAGAGGCGGTAGTCTTCTTCGTGCTCTATAGCCAGATGCCAACCTCCCTTAACTTTTTCGCTATCCATAATGTTGAAACCTCGCTGCTGGGACTGAATTTTGAACCTGAGCAGTTTCAAGCGCTGAATCCTTTCTGGATCATGCTTGCCAGCCCATTACTGGCGGCGGGATATAATCGCCTGGGGGATCGCCTGCCGATGCCGCTCAAGTTTGCCATTGGTATGGTGCTGTGTTCGCTGGCCTTCCTGATGCTGCCGCTGGGTGCGCATTTCGCCAGCGCAGCCGGCATGGTATCGGTTTATTGGCTCATTCTGAGCCATGCGCTGCAAAGCATTGGTGAGTTGATGATCTCCGGACTCGGTCTGGCAATGGTAGCGCAGCTGGTTCCGCAGCGTTTGATGGGGTTCATCATGGGTGCTTGGTTCTTAACCACCACTGCGGCGGCGATTATCGCCGGCTTTGTCGCCAACTTATCCGCGGTACCGTCCGACGTGAGTGATGCGCATTATTCTTTGCGGGTCTATAGCCATGTGTTTATGCAGATAGGCATCTGCACTGGCGTCATCGCCGTGCTGATGCTGGCGTTCGCGCCGAAGCTTAACCGCCTGGCGCGAGCGGACGGTGCGGCGAAACCGGCTCAAAAAGCATGATACCGGTGACGCAGGGCGGAGTATAATCGCTCGGTCCGTATCACAGCAGCTTGAGGCATCTATTACCGCTATTCCTTCCAATCTCCGTTAGAGTACGTCCTGGCATTACGCAGCCGGTCCACTAGCCATGCTGGGTGTGGTTAAAACTGCACGGTATTGACGCATGACCGCAAATCACACGAGACTGGATAGAGAACATTCTTACACATCTTCGACCTGCGGCCGTCACACAGAAGAAAGGAGTCCAAAGTCCCCTACTGGAAATCCTGCTACTGCCAGTTGAGCAGGCAGTAGTGTTTTTTGCCCCGGCGCAGCAGAGTGTAACGGCCATACAGCCTATCGGCATCGTTAAACACATACTCCGGAGATGCCTGTTTTTGGCCGTTTACCGACACTGCGTTGGAACTGATCATGGTACGGGCCTGGCCGCGCGACGGCACCAGTTCAGCCGCCACCAGCGCCTGCTGTAAATCCGCGCCGCGCGCCAGGGCGATCGTCGGTATGCCGTCCTGCGCCAATTGAGCGAAATCCTCCTCGGTCAGGTCCGCCAGCGTACAGGTGAACAGGCTAGCGGTAATGCGCTTCGCCGCCGCCAACCCTTGCTCGCCGTGAACCATGCGAGTGACCTCTTCCGCCAGCATGTATTGGGCGCGAGGGGCTTTGTCGCTAGAGCGATCCTCTTGTTTCAGCGCCTTAATAGTGGAAAGCGATAGGAAGGTGAAGAATTTCAAGAAGCGATACACCTCGCTGTCGGAGGTATTAATCCAAAACTGATAAAACTTATAGGGACTTGTCTTGCTGGGATTCAGCCACACCGCACCGCGCTCGGTCTTGCCGAATTTTGTACCGTCCGCTTTGGTAATAAGTGGCACCGTCAGGCCATACACCGTGTTTTGGTGCAGCCTGCGCGTCAAATCGATGCCGGAAGTAATGTTCCCCCACTGATCCGAGCCACCAATCTGCAGCACCACGCCATACTGCTTGTTCAGGCAGGCAAAATCGTAGCCCTGCAATAAATTATAAGAGAACTCGGTAAAGGAAATGCCGATATCATCGCGGTTCAATCGTTGCTTTACCGCTTCTTTGTTGATCATCTGATTGACGGAAAAGTGCTTACCGATATCGCGCAGAAAGGTCAACACGTTCATCGAGCCAAACCAATTATAATTGTTGACGGCGATAGCGCTATTTTTGCCACGATCAAAATCGAGGAACGGTGATATCTGGCGTTTGATTTTTTCCACCCATTCCTGGACGGTTTCAGCGGTATTAAGCTTACGCTCGGTCGCTTTGAAGCTGGGGTCGCCGATAAGCCCGGTAGCTTCCCCCACCAGCACCACCGGACGGTGGCCGGCCAATTGAAAGCGTTTGAGACACAGCAAGGGCACCAGATGTCCCACATGCAAGCTGTCGGCGCTGGGATCGAAGCCGCAATATAGCGCGATCGGCCCAGCTGCCAACCGCTCGGCCAGCGCCGTCTCGTCAGCAACCTGGGCAATTAGGCCCCGATCTTGCAATTGTTGCATTAGGTTACTGTTTGCCATCAAAAACTCCATGATCAAGAAAAGAGAAAGGACACCGCGGCCGAGCTGGTTTTCGCTATTGCGCCAGACCCTGTCCTTAAAAACGTTATCGTGGCACCGGCGACTCGGTGACAGCGCCAACCGTTCCGACTAGGGCGCCAGCCGATCAATATGCCAACCGCCCTCTTCACGCCGATAGAGAAATCTGTCGTGCAAGCGGTGTTCACCGCCCTGCCAGAATTCCATTACATCAACAGTGACACGATAACCGCCCCAGAAGCTGGGCAGTGGCACCTCGCCATGAGAAAATTTCTGTTTCAACTCTAGAAACTTACTTTCTAACATGCCGCGAGCGGAGATCCGGCTGGATTGCCGCGAAACCCATGCGCCTATCTGGCTGTCGCGCGGGCGGTTGTGAAAGTACTTCATCACCTCGATGACCGAGAGTAGCTCCGCGCGGCCCAGCACCAGAACCTGCCGCTCCAGCGCATGCCAGGGAAAGTGCAGGCTGACACGGGGGTTATGTGCTAAATGCGTAGCTTTTCGGCTGCGGAGATTGGTGTAGAACACCATACCCTGGCTGTCGAAATGTTTAAGCAATACCAGCCGCTGGTACGGCTGACCGTCTTCGTCCACGGTACCCATACTCATGGCAGTGGCATCGGGAAGTTGCGCGGCGCAGGCTTGCTTGAGCCACTGCTCGAACAAAGCCATAGGCTCAGCAGTTAAATTAGCGCGACACAACCTACCCAGTGTATATTCCCTGCGCAGGGCAGCAATATCAATTGAATATTCAGTCATAATTTGCTGAAAAGGCGGTAATGAAAGCCGTTATTGTGCGCCGTGACGCTGAAAATCTCAATCATTTACCTGTCGCTGCGCTGGATGTCACAATCATTGACGATGATTGTGTCTTACTTTGTTCAAAAACGCCCCTCGCTCTTCAACTACTAGAAGCTGTGTTGTCCATCGCTATAACTGGCGCCGGAAGCGGTGGCAACCTGTGGCAAACTCGGCTGTTGGTTGTCAAGGATAATAATGCAAGATTTCTGTTTGCGCGGATCGTCGGATTTCGCATCATCCTGATTTCCTTTTATAATTTATGCAGGACCGTCAGAGGCCGGTGAGCGCACGGCGTGCCTCTCGCTGGCAAGGGGCATTCAACACGCCCCGCAAGAGCAGCGGATGTTTACGCCGCCGCACAACAGCGCCTGCTGCGCGATAGTCCGCGCAGTCAGCTCCGCCAGCGTCGCCTGCACGTCCTGGGCGGCAATTGGGCTAAGACGCGCCAGATGGATCTCCAACCGGCCGAGATTGAGACAATACACGAAAATATGCTGCAACAGCTCCTGATTACTTGCCTACTGTTCCCTCATCGGCTGTCATGGTTATAAGGCGCTTACGGTACCGAAAAGTCTAGGCGTCTAGCATATATTGCCAGGGCCGATGTCATAGCTGCGGATCGGCTGGCCTGGCAGCAACAATGACAGATTGGCGATATTGTCGACGCTCAACACCATGCGTCGTTCCTGGGGATGCGCCAGCAGTGCGTGGTAAACGCCGGCACAAGCGGCATCCATGGCCCCAGCGCTATATCGTGCAGGCGAAACACCCACGGTAAGTGATCCCTGTCATGGTGGCAACGCGGCTATTATTCACGATTTGCAGAGTGAAGGGCGCAGCGCTGTTCGGCCCATGCCAGCGGTTTAGCCGTGACAAATGATAGCCGTCACCTTGTGCGACGCCGTTCCGGGTCTGCCGTAATAAACTTAGCGCTGTCTCGACGAACAAGATGCCAAGCTGGGTGTCCAAGTCCGAACTGCTAAGCGATTACCGCCTGGCCCTGGTACATCACCAGGATCTGCTGTTTGATGAGCAGCTGGATCGGATGCTAATAGCGGGCCTGCTGCACCACAGTCTGCTCATCAAATGCCCATCCTCATTCCCCCTCCCTTGTGCGGAAATGCAATAAAGGATAAGCTACCCCGCTTGGAAGTCATGAAAATTCACGCAAAACACTGGGTTTATACTGATTAAGCATATTAGCACTTAGTGTTACAATATTTAAATAAACAAACTATCTTAGTTCATTTATTCGCAGTTTATCTTTTTGGATATAATTGCCCGTAGCCTCTGCGCGTTACAGAGCAGTTACACAGGCGTATGAAGTTTTAATTGATTATCCGCTTCTGTCATGGGTTGCCTCGCGGAACGGCATGTTAACTGGAGTTTTATGATGAAACGTTTGATCGTGATGGTCCTGATCGGTATGACGCTGGTGGGTTGTACAAATAACAGCACGCTGTCCGGCGATGTTTATTCCGCCTCTGAGGCCAAGCAGATTCAAAGCGTGACGTACGGTACCCTTGTCATGGTACGACCGGTGCGGATTCAGGGCGGTGAAGACTCCAATGCCATAGGTGCTATCAGCGGCGCAGTACTTGGCGGGTTCTTGGGGAATACCATTGGTGGTGGCAGCGGCCGCAGCCTGGCCACAGCGGCGGCCGCCATTGCCGGCGGCGTGGCCGGTTCAAGCGTCGAAGGCGCGGTAAACCTGGCCCATGGTGTAGAGCTTGAAGTGCGTAAAGACGACGGTAGTACCATCGTGGTAGTTCAAAAACAAGGAAATACCCGCTTCAGCGTAGGGCAACGCGTGGCACTGACTAGCAACGGGCGCACCACCACCGTTTCACCGCGTTAATTTCCTGCACCCAACAAAAACCGGCCCAGGGCCGGTTTTTGTTCGCGTCAGTGCCGTGGACGTAACGAATCAAGATCTGTTATATAGCTCCAGAATATTTTTTTCCAATTTGGCAATCATACTGCTCAGCAACTGAATCTCCTCCTGGCTAATGCCGTTGAGAATTTCATCTCGAGTGCTATCGATAACATCGTTCACTTCTTTAATAATAGGGTCAGCAGATTCGGTTAGTTTGATCCGCTTCGCCCGGCGGTCATTGGTGCAGGTGTGCCGAGTGATAAGCCCTTTTTCTTCGAGCTGATCCAATGTCCGAACCAACGATGGCTGTTCGATGCCGATAGCCTTCGCCAGTTGAATCTGAGACTGCTCAGGGGGTAACTGGCAAATATTATGTAAAGTGATCCAATGTGTCTGTGTGAGTTCTAAAGGCTTTAAGCGGTGGTCAATTAAAGCGCGCCATACTCGAACAAGTCGCGCTAAATCTGATCCTAATGGCGATTCCAATTCTCTCTCCTTATGATTAAGCTTGCTCCCTGGATTCCCCTCCATCCTAATGGGCGCATGAGCAAATTACAAATATATATACCCATAACCTAAGCATTATGTAGAGATCGATGTAAGCGGCATGTTCTTCTTTAATAAAAATTGGACATCACATACACGCGCCGTTTGCGACCGACTTTCAAGATCCGGTCGGGAACGCAGCGTTCCGCCCCACGGATTCCCTGATGGTTTAACGCGGAAGCCAACCCAGTCGCCTTTCACGCTGACGAGCTGGACGGTTGTACAGTTTATTCATAACTGCAACATTATTATGCCACATACGTAGTTTATTGTTAATAAGTTAAATAAAGATGCAACAAATATCAATATCCCATGTATTCAGCGGCATATTTAAATATATAAATAAATATTTAATGAATTATGAATAACAACAACTTCATGGTTATTTTTTAGCCAATTATCACCAAAATTCGCTGGCCAGTTATTTTTACCGAGCGTACCTGCAAACTGCGCTAACGAGTGACATTGAACCGGTTTCACCTCGCAGGCTATACTGGCGCCTCTTCACTTAACATGGCCGCACAGACTGTATGGCTTAAGGGGACATTATGCGTTTATTACGCACCATGCTGCGGATAAGCGATTTACAATGCTCCACCGATTTTTACACCAAAGTCCTTGAAATGCGATTGCTGCACACTAGCGAAAATCTGGCAATATATGTTGCGTTCGTAAGGTATACCTCCGAGGGAGAAGGCGCGGTCATCGAACTGATCTATAACTGGAGCGCGGAGAGTTACGCTTGGGCAGCGCCTTTGGGCATATCGCCTTAGGCGTGGACAATACGGCGGCCGCCTGCGAACGTATTCACCAGACTAATGGCAAAGTAACCCACGAAGCCGGGGCCGGTGAAAGGGAAGCTGCCGTTATTGTCTTTCTTGAAGATCCGGATAGTTATAACGAACTGGTTGAAAACACGCCGGTCAAGGCGTCGACAATAAGGCGTCGACAATTAGGCAACGTACGCGTGGTTGGGATCTGCGGGTTCACAGCCGGTATTCCGCGCCACGTGGCATAACTCGCCATGCAGACCGCGCCAAAATTTGCCATAATGGCGACTGAATTCGCTGAACATAAGAACTGGCATGGCTGAAATAGACGATCTGAACACCCT
The DNA here is from genome assembly GCF_036327475.1 of Sodalis sp. (in: enterobacteria). Classification (NCBI taxonomy): domain Bacteria; kingdom Pseudomonadati; phylum Pseudomonadota; class Gammaproteobacteria; order Enterobacterales; family Bruguierivoracaceae; genus Sodalis; species Sodalis sp. (in: enterobacteria). Next base: position 504,296 of record NZ_CP132913.1, read on the forward strand.
TCGCGCCCGCTTTCGCGGCTTTTATCCCGTTGTCATTGATGTGGAAACCGCGGGATTTAACGCCGAGACTGATGCCCTGCTAGAAATCGCCGCCATCACCCTAAAAATGGATAATGATGGCTGGCTGCACGCCGACAACACCCTGCATTTTCACGTTGACCCTTTCCCAGGCGCGCAGCTGCAGCCGGAAGCGCTGGCCTTCAACGGTATCGACCCGCACAACTCCCTGCGCGGCGCGGTGACCGAATATGAAGCCTTGCATGAAATCTTCAAACTGGTACGTAAAGGAATTAAAGAACAGGACTGCAACCGTGCCATTACAGTCGCCCACAATGCGGCTTTTGATCATAGCTTTCTCATGGCTGCCGCCAGTCGCGCTGGCCTGAAACGCAACCCTTTTCATTCCTTCGCCACCTTTGATACGGCGGCGCTCAGCGGGCTGGTGCTTGGCCAGACCGTGCTGGCAAAAGCCTGTGGCGTCGCCGGCATTGCCTTTGACAGCGGTGAAGCGCATACGGCACTCTATGACACCGAACGTACCGCAACCCTGTTTTGTGAATTGGTCAACCGCTGGAAGCGTCTAGGCGGCTGGCCGGTCGCACTATCCACCGCGGATGACGCCGAAGAAGAGGCTTGCGCCGCGCAGGATCGCGTGAACCCCTCCATCGATCTATAAACACTGCTACGCCGCAGGTCACCTGCGCAGGTAATGCTAGGGTTTAGCGCTCGCAGGATACCACCTGCCCGCCACGGGGTGTCTGTGGACTGTATTGCGCCCTGGCGCTTGAGGGGTCCTAGCGAATGCCGGGCGATGACGTCCGCACTGCCCGCGCCGACACGCTGAGACGCAAAAACCACTTACTACCTCTTGAATGATTTTGGATGAGGTAGCGCTGGGCGGTATCAGGGCTGCGTGCTGTACTTTGCACGTTCCACTTGTTACTGCGCATTGTCCGCTTGCGAATTGTATTTTACCGCTGTTTCTTTAATCAGCGGCTGCAGCTCGCCGCGCTGGTACATTTCAATGACGATGCCGCAGCCGCCGATAAGCTCGCCGTCCACCCACAGTTGTGGGAATGTCGGCCAGTTGGCGAATTTTGGCAGTTCAGCGCGAATATCCGGATTGGTTAGCACATCGACATAGGCGAAACGCTCACCGCAGGCGGACAACGCCTGTACCGCCTGAGCGGAAAAACCGCAGCCCGGCAATTTAGGCGAGCCCTTCATGTATAGAAGAATCGGATTGTCGGCAATTTGTTGCTGAATTTTTTTGATGATCGTGATCATTGTCTTGCTGCCTTAAGCCAGTAGCTGGCTTTTATTTATCATGCATCGGTCTGTAGACTGTTATTCTAACGATTCCGGGTGGAACATTTAAATGCTTTTTCACGTTAGCTCCCCAGGGCGGGCTTCGACCTCCTGGCTGTGGTAAAACGGGCGCGAACACCAGATTTGCCCTTGCGGCGATGACGATTTGCGACTAGAGCGTTTAACAGGCTGCAAAACCATCGATTTTTACGGCTGCCCGCGTGCAAAATGTCATCGCGCATGTCATTACGTTTATTCACAATCTGTACAAATGCGTTAAAACCGCAAATAGCTTAAATTCAACTGAGCCGTCATTTTACTCAACCTTGGGCCATAGAAGATAGCGTTTATCATGCGTTCATGTTTCGCGCTTTCGTGCTGCTGTTTACCCAGCTCTTTCTGGATAATCCCCAGTAAAATCTGCGAAACTCCGCAAGGGGGGCCGCGCGTAGCCACCGACATGCCCCGCCGACACAGCGTCAATCGCCAGCAAAATCGCTGCCGTAAAGGTTGGCAAAGCCCCATTACGTCTTCCCGCCAAAATGCATGCCTGACGCATAACCAGGCCGCCGGCAAAAGGGCTGAAGTAAAACCTATGGATACCATCGCGCCAGCGCGCGAACCCGGACTACGGCCTATCGTTGTGGCGGCAAATCGTCGACCACCGGTTTCGATTGCAGCGGGTTGATTTACTAAGCCTATAAAACTTAATCCACGTACTGCGTACGAAATGTTCGGAAAAAGAGCGAGTTGGAAAGCGGCGATCTGGTCTTTTTCGCAACCGCGGTACGGCGAATCATGTCGGGGTTTATCTGGGGAAATAGTAGTTTCATTCAGTTACTTCGCATCGGGCGTGACACCCTTATCAGCTACCTGCGCAAAGATTTTGGGCCCGGAGCCCCTTTACCGTCTGGGCGTTCGGTCTGTTAGTCAACACCAGCGAATCCCCTATTTCGCTGAGATAATTGAATCCGTAGAACATCACTGTTTTTCCAAAAGCTATACCCTTATCCTGTGCAATTCCCACAATGAAACATCGAACAGCAGGGCTATTGACAAATGCTGGCGAAAAGTGGGTCGATGAGTTGATGGGGTGATGTGCACCGAATACCACGAAGCCCTACTATTTGGAGGAATATCGCTACATTCCAAGGTGATGGATTAGGGTGATGTGTACAGCGATTTTACTGATACCATCGTCTATAATACCTTTTCTGGCGGTTATGTGGCCACCCGCCATTTACTCGATCGCGACCACCAGGACATTGGCGCCATTCCGGCCAGCTGGTGTGCAACACTCGCGGCGGGCACCGCCGCGGTTATCTTCAGGCGTTAAAGAGGCCGATATCCGCCCAACCAGGCCTAGATCGCTCAAGGTGATTTCTAGCCGGCTTCCAGTTATCGCGCCATGCAACATATTCTTGTCCAATCCCATCGTCCAAGCGCGATATTTTGCGACGACGATGAGATGGCAATAGGCGTATTGTGCGCCATCTACTAGCATAGGCGCACATACTACAAGACATTTCACTGATAGGTTACGGATAATGTCAGACACTCGCGTTATTTCACTCCACGCTTACCACGGTGGATCAGCCCAAGGCCGTATTGGGAGAAGCCGCGTACAATTGAGATTTATTCTACCCTGGTGGAGCACTATTCAGTGACTGGTGACCTATACCCTAACCACCAATCTAGCGCCGTCGATGATGGGGCCCGTGTTTGCGGCTGTGTTGGCTGTTATACACGACGTTTTATGCGCTACGTGGCCGCGCCAATTCCCGCGATGCAGAAATGATAATAACTAGGCGCACTAACTCTTTGAAGAATGTGACTGTTTAAGTTATTATTAACTTAGGCTATTCTATTTAGAGTTGTTTAAAGACGGATACAGGCTTATACTCAATTACGTCAATTATAACGAGTTGTTTATTCATTTTTCTTTATGGATGTGATGTTTACTCACGCATGCTTTTTGTGAAAAGCAACTGGTTTGATAGCCATCTTGAGTTTTGATTCTGTTAATTTGTCGTATCAGACACCACGACTTATCGTGGATTCTTATAAAAGCTCGCAGGTAGTGCCTGGTTCTTCCTGACGAGTATTTTAGAAGAAAGATGATGGAGAAGCTATGAATTCCTCGTGTGTTGAAGACCTGAGCTTTCAGGATAACGCTTGGTATTGCATCGTCCATGAATTACTCGCTAAAGCCGACATTGAAATTAATGGTTCCCGTCCATTCGATATTCGCGTTAACAACCCAAATTTTTTTAAGCGTGTACTACAGGACGGTTCACTTGGTTTAGGTGAAAGTTATATGGACGGCTGGTGGGATTGCAAACGGCTGGATATGTTTTTTCAGCGTGTGTTACGCAGCGGACTAGAAAATAAGCTTCCACATCATTTAAAAGATACCTTACGCATCGCCGCAGCGCGCCTAACTAATCTCCAATCGCGCAAAAGGGCCTGGATTGTCGGTAAAAAACATTACGATTTAGGCAATGACCTCTTCTCGCTCATGCTCGATCCGTATATGCAATATTCCTGCGGTTATTGGCCTCATGCCGCAAGTCTTGAGCAGGCCCAGAAAAATAAACTGGAGATGATTTGCCAAAAACTGCAATTGCAGCCGGGGATGTCATTATTGGATGTCGGTTGCGGTTGGGGCGGTCTGGCGAATTATGCGGCACAACACTATGGCGTTAAAGTCCACGGCCTCACCATCTCAGTCGAGCAGCACAAGCTGGCGCAAACGCGTTGCGTAGGGCAAGATGTCACGATTTTGTTGCAGGATTATCGCGATCTAAATTTGCAGTTCGATCGCATTGTCTCGGTAGGGATGTTCGAGCACGTAGGGCCGAAAAACTACCCAACCTATTTCGATGTGGTGGCCCGTAATTTGAAATCCGACGGCCTGTTTTTGCTACACACCATCGGCGCGAACCGGACCGATATGAATGTGGATCCGTGGATCAACAAATATATCTTCCCGAACGGCTGCTTGCCGTCTATACGGCATATTGCCGATGCAAGCCAGCCTCATTTCGTCATGGAAGACTGGCATAATTTCGGCGCGGATTATGATCGCACGCTCATGGCCTGGTATGAACGCTTCATCGCCGCCTGGCCGACGTTGCAGGACAATTATTCAGAACGTTTTTACCGCATGTTTGTTTACTACTTACAAGCCTGTGCAGGCGCGTTCCGCGCCCGCAATATCCAGCTATGGCAGATTCTGTTCAGCCCGCGGGGCGTCGAAGGCGGCCTGCGCGTCGCGCGGTAGCGTTGCGCCGCCGCCCATCTGAGTTAGACGCGCCCGCGCGCTGCAAAAACCCGCTCCACGGTATCAACAATCGCTTGCGTCTGTGGGTCGATTTCGATATTGACGCTATCGCCGAGTCGTTTCTTACCGACCGTGGTGCGCAGCAACGTTTCAGGAATTAAATATACGCAAAAACTGTCGCCCGTGACTTCGCCTACCGTCAGGCTAATACCGTCAACACCGATATAACCCTTATGCAGGATGTATTTCATCAGCGCCCTGTCCGGCAAGGAAAACCAAATTTGCCGATTGTGCTCTGAAGTCACGATTTTAGTTAATTTGGCGGTGCAAATAATATGCCCCGACATCAGATGACCGCCAACCTCCGCCTGTAGGGTCGCCGCCCGCTCCAGGTTGATCTTATCGCCGACCTTAAGTATGCCTAAGTTGGTCAGACGGAGCGTTTCTTTCATCAGATCGAAGCTGACCATGTCGCCCGCGATGCCGGTCACCGTCAGGCAACAGCCGTTATGGGCCACCGACGCACCGACGGTTAAACCAGGCAACAGCGCCGATGGCAGGCGGACGTGATGGGTACGAAAATGGTCTTTTTCCTCAATCTCGACAATGGGCGCGGTGGCCTGAACAATCCCCGTAAACATGCGTTTTCCTCATCTGGCTACACCGAATAACTCGGCGCTCAGTTTGTCCCATAATTTGACGAATTCCAAATACTGATGCGATACAATAGAGGCCATGCCTATTATAAGGAAGCGCGTATCTTACTGGCTTTGCCCATCCCGGTAATTTTGCCCAAGTATTGCAAACGGCGATGGGGTCGTGGATACCATAATGTCCGGCTCAGTAAGTACCACTGATATGATCTGGTTGCCGGTCATTTTATTCGGCCACGACCTACTTGCTGGTGCTAACGCCGGTTATCGCACAGCTCAACGGCCCATAACGGCGAGGCCGGATAGTCCATCAGGTACGTCAGGGCTTCTAGCTGGCGCTGGTCATCATGGTGCTACTGTATAATAGCCATCTTGTCATTGTGCTGTGAGACGCGTTGCTGGGCATCATCGCGGTAGCCAGCTACCAAACTGCCTTGAATTTCAGCTTGCTCATGTTTACGCTGCCGTTGTCTGTCGGCGTAGTGGTCACCATCCGCATCGGCTTTCGCCTGGGGGAAGCGGTATTGAGCAGGCGCGAGTCAGCACCAGGGTCAGGTTGATGATATAGGAGTCACGCTGGCCTGTTGCACCGCCCTGCTTACCGGCCTGCTTCATGAGTGGATTACGCTCTTGTATCACCTTTGCCGCCTATTGGCTACTCAACCTACCATGTAGATACTGATAGATTGGCCGCGCCCGCCATGGGTCCTGGCGGTTTCTGGATTGGGTTTATTATCGGTCTGACTTCAGATGCCGTGTTGATGATATGCCAGATGCACTAGCTCCAGCGACAATCCCCGCGCGCATTTTGCGTCTGGCGGCGCGTTGGTGGATATGACAGTCTTGATCGGTGAAAAGCCGGCTTAATTCCATTGTTGGCGTGCTGGGAAAATGTGTTTTGCTCTTGCAGGCCGCGATAGAGCCCGTTAATATTCGTCGCATAGGCAGCAGGCAACAGATGCGCTCTTATTGGTTAGAGTACCGCCTTGAGATGGTGGGGTCGGTGGTTCGAGTCCATTAGAACACACCGTTCTTTGTGCGTCCGTAGCTCAGTTGGTTAGAGCACCACCTTGACATGGTGGGGGTCGGTGGTTCGAGTCCACTCGGACGCACCAAATCTTACCGTTCCATTTTTACTGTACTCCTTTAAACCGCTACTGTTTCCGCAGCGATGATGTTGCGCTATGCTTCCTACGACCTCTCTTCAGCCAGCCTCTTCTGTGCTAGCATCGACGCCAGGTATTACCATGATGAGGGCAAACAACGTGCACCAGCGCGTGACAAAACAGGTTTTGCTGATTGCGACGATCTGTGACAAAGATGATACAATCACGTTTTTTCAGTTTTTACTTTGTTTCCTGCCAATATCATATAAAACGTCGCTATTTCAATTGAAGGGTTGGTGTCGATTGATTTGTCCCAATGTCCATTTTCTTACGTTCCGAGCGTTGTTGCTTATTCTTAAAGATGGACATCAGGTCTAACAAGCGGCTTTTTCATCGCGGGCCTGGTCCGGCGATGCACCAGATTCGTTTTCGTTATGAAAAACTAAAATTGTTTGTACCATCGGCCTGGAAAACTGAATAAAGAAGTACTGTCCAGCCTGCTCAACGCGGGGATGAACGTGATGCGTCTCAACTTCTCCCATGGCGACTATGAAAGCGCGGGCAACGCATCAAAAATCTGCGCGCGGTTCTGAAGAAAGCGGGTCAATAGGCCGTCATCCTGCTGGATATCAAAAGCCTCGAAATCCGCACCATGCAGCTTGTAAACGGCGCAGACGTTTCACTGCGCGCGGGCCAAGCCTTTACCTTATCACCGATCAGAGCGTGGTTGGCCACAGCGAGTGCGTGGCGGTTACCTACCCCAGATTCACTCAGGATCTGGCTGTAGATAATGCCGTGCTGATGGATGACGGACTGTTGGGCATGGCCGTCCCCATAATAACGATCGGTTGTGCGGCTGACGAAAAGTCAACGTGGGTGAGCGGGTCGCTTACCGGCGTACCAAGGCGTGCCCAGACATTGCCCAGCCGCACTAGCGCTTTGCCGGCCAGAGTCACCTAGGATGAGGTGGTGCAAGGTGGTGAACAATGGCGATCTCAGCGAGAATAAAGAGGGTCCAACCTGCCTGGCGTATCCATTGCCATACTAGCGCATGCGGAAAAAAGTGATCTGATTTTCGGCCGCGAACAAGAGAACATTTGCAGCAGCACGACGGCGAACATATCCAGAGCGCCTCTAAAATCGAAAACCAGGAAGGCTTGAACAATTTCAACGAATTATGGAAGCGTCTGACGGCATTATGGTTGCAAGAGGCGATCTCGGCGGTCGAAATTCCGGTGGAAGCATAACCGGGCGCGCAAGGTCCTCATTACTGCCGCCTAGGTACTCGACTCGATGATTGAAAACTGACGAGAGCGACAAAGGAGATATCCTCTGGAGGCCGTTACAATTATGGCCACCATTTTCCAGCGCACCGATCGTATGCGACCGAGCCGTATTGACGGTCAGCACGACAGCCGCAAATTGCGTATTATCGAAGCTCGTTCGCCGCGGTGTGGTGGAAACCGCGGCAAAAGTTGCGACCAGAAGGTGGGAAATCCGCCAAATCGGTACGTAAATATTTCACGCAAGCGGAAATCCTGGCGTTGACCACCAATCTACTGACCACACGCCAGTTGCTGCTGAGTCAAGGGTTGCCTGTCAGTTAGTGGAAGAGATCGCGTCGACCGATGATTTTTACCGCGTTGGTAAAGCCATGGCCTTAGAAACCGGCTGGGCGGCAAAAGGCGACATTATCGTCATGGTATTATGTTGTAAGCAGCGGGCGTGCCCGCTGAACCTTCTTAGCTGTCGTGGTGGCCGAGCCCTTTACGTTCATAAGCGGCGAACCTGCTGGCGTCAACAGCACCCATGCTCCTGTCCAACAGGAGCCTTTTTGGTTCGTCGCCTGTATTATTTTAAAAGCGTAATACTCATTAATTAACGGGCAGCTGTACAATACCGCATTGGTACTAGAATTGTATAAAAACTTTATCTCTAACCCTACTTCACCTCCACCACCCAATCACCGACGCTTGGTGAGACAATAAAAGAATCCCGCCAAAGAAATAAAATAGGTAACGCGGTCAATTGCAATAGCACGTTTACAGCCGCCTCAACCGGAGAAATCTTGTCGCTGCGAGGCTTCGAGGGCGTTTTTAAGGGTGTTTTTTTAACCACTCCATAAAATAAGATGTTTCTTTGAGCAGTCGATCGAATTTAATCGTTTTATTCGCAAAATTTATTCTCATTCGAAAATAGTTTGTGTAATACTTGTAACGCTACATGGAGATTAACTCAATCTAGAGGGTATTAATAATGAATCGTACTAAATTGGTTCTGGGCGCAGTAATTCTGGGTTCCACTCTACTGGCTGGCTGCTCGGGAAACGCTAAGATCGATCAGTTGTCCTCCGACGTTCAGACTCTGAACGCCAAAGCTGACCAAATCAGCAACGACGTGAACGCTCTGCGCTCCGACGTGCAGGTTGCTAAAGACGACGCTGTCCGTGCCAACCAACGTCTTGACAACCAAGCCACCTCTTACCGTAAATAAGAGTTCTGGTCTTGATTGAGAATGGCGCACGAGGTGCGCCATTTTTTTCTGATCAGCAAGCCAAGGGCTATGACCCCTGATAGCTTTAAGACCGAGTACATTGCATCGGCGATAGCGTTATGCCTGCAGCGAAGCTGGGAGTACGCGCCAGCAGACACTATTGTCTGCTGCAGGCCATCGGGCGTACCCTCTTCGCTCGACATGCCACTTGTTTTTCTGCATCATTCAAACAACAACAGATGCGCCACCGACTTACAGGTGGCGATACACTTCGCGAGGCCATAAGCTAGGAGCCGGCCGTTGACCACGCGCTGAGTTATGCTGGCCATGTCTGCATTTTCCAGCCGAGGCGCAAGCGGTTAGGACTGCGCGGCGGCTTGGGCACGAATAACCCGCACCATGGCTTCCAGTCCCTGCGACCGGGACGGTGTCAGATACTGAGTGAGTGCCAGGCTGTCGAAAAAAGGCCGCACGTCATAGGTAACAATTTCCGCTGGCGTCATGCCCTGATAGAGAATAAACACCATCGCGATGAGGCCTTTAACAATCACGGCATCGCTGTCGCCGTACAGCTGGACATGGCCATTGTCATCAACCGCCATAACAATCCACACCTGGCTTTGACAGCCGGCGATGAGATGGTCCGTGGTGCGCATGCTCGCCGGCAGGGGCGGTAGATGGCCGCCAAGCTCGATAATATACAGATACTTCTCTTCCCAATTGCCGCCACGGGAAAAATTTCGCAACAATTTATCTTTATCAGGCAGATTAGCCATCGTTACTTGCTCCCTGTTTAACAATCAGCCCAGCAAGCGCTGCACCCGCACGAGACCGGCCGCCAGACGGTCAATATCGTCGCGGTCAGTGTACATTGCAATGGACGCACGGCACATACTTGACACACGGAAATACGCCATCAGCGGCATGGCACAATGGTGACCGGTGCGGATGGCGATACCATACTGATCAAGAAAACTGCCAACATCATAAGCATGATGCTTGCCCAAATTAAAAGCGATGACGCCGGTGCGATCGTCGGGCCCGTACAGCGTCAGGTCCGGCACTTGCTGTAGCGCTTCGAGGGTGTAGCGCATCAGCTCATGCTCGTAGGCCTGAATATTGTTCAGCCCTACTTTCTCAACGTAGTCGATAGCGGCGCCCAGCCCCATCATCCCAGCAGTATGAGGCGAACCCGCTTCGAAACACCAGGGAGCATCATTAAAGGTGGTGCCCTCGGTCAAGCTGACAGTTCGGATCATGGAGCCACCACCTTCCCATGGAGGCATGGCATCCAGCAGCGCTTTTTTGGCGTAAAGAATACCAATGCCAGAGGGGCCGTAGAGTTTGTGCCCAGAGAATACATAAAAATTGCAGTCCAGCTCCTGCACGTCCACCTTCTGATGCATAATGCCCTGCGCGCCGTCGAGCAACACCACCGCGTCGCTCGCCGCGCGCACCTGGGCGATGAGCTCTGGCAGCGGATTGCGGGTGCCGAGCACATTTGATACCTGGGTGACGGCGAACAAACGGGTACGCTCATCAATCAATGCCGGCAGTCTGGCAATGTCGAGGGTACCGTCTGGCAGCAGCGGGAGGTAGCGCAGCGACAACTGCTTTTCCTCGGCGAGCATTTGCCAGGGAACAATATTGGCGTGATGTTCCATCTCGGTGATGACAATATTGTCGCCGGACCGCAGATTGTGCCGCCCCCAGCTGTTGGCCACCAGATTGATGCCCTCGGTAGTGCCTTTGACGAAAACAATTTCGTCCGCAAGCGCCGCGTTAATAAAACACGCCACCCGTTGTCGCACGTTCTCCATACGGGTTGTGGCTTCACTGCTTAGTGTGTGAGTACCGCGGTGTACCGCAGCATATCCCTGGCGATAGTAGTCGCTTTCACAATCGATGACGGCGTTAGGCTTTTGTGCACTCGCCGCGCTGTCGAGATAGCTCAGCGGCCGGCCGTTCACCTGCCGTGCTAGAATAGGGAAATCAGACCGGATTCGCGCAATGGGATAGGTCATACCCCTCCCTGTAAAGCATTGGCGATACGCGCCAGCACTATGTCACGCACCCCGTCGTGGCCAATCGCTTCCGTCACTTCCCCAGCGAAAGCATAGATTATCATTTGCTTGGCGTCCTCGTGAGTGATACCGCGCGAACGCAGATAGAACATCTGTTCTTCGTCGATCCGGCCGACGGTTGCGCCGTGGCTGCATTTCACATCATCGGCGTAAATTTCCAGCTGAGGTTTCGCATCCACCTCGGTCAGACGGTCGAGCAACAGATTATTATTGATCATCTGACTGTCGGTCTTGAACGCATGTTTCGCCACCTTAATCAGGCCACTGAAGACGCCTTTACCGCGATCGCTGACGATCACCTTATGCAACTGGCGGCTCAAGCAGTAACCTTTATTGTGTTCAAGGTAGGTGCGAGTGTCGCTGACATCCTGCCCCGACGGCAGCAGCAAGCTGTTGATCGCCAAATCGGACCCTTCGCCATTCAGCTGCGCGCTGGTCTGATGCCGGGTCAAGCCGGCGCCGAGAATAAACGTACTGCTGCGTACCACTGCATCGCGGCCCACGCTAATATCGTTATGGCCGAAGTGGTAGCTGGCGCTGCTTTCAAAGGTTAGTTTGATATGGCTTAGGTGCGCATTGTCGCTGACTACCATGGAGGTGCGCGCGCCGCTGAAATGGCCTCGGGCGCCCATGCTGGCGAAATGTTCAATCACCTGGCCCTGCGCGCTGGCCTCGATATCGAGATGGTGGCGATAGTGCAGTGTATTCAGCGTTTCCTGATACTCACTACCTTGGCTAATGTGCAGCAAATACAACGGGCGTGCCGCCGCTTTGCCAGCCGGCAGGCGAATTCGGGTGGTTTCCTGGCTCAGACTTTCAGTCAAGTGCAAGAACATCTCCGGCTGGATCGGCGCGGGAAGAGACCCCCTTGCGGCACCTTGCTCCACCTCGACATGCCACAGGCCGGTATCGCTGTCGCTCAGCGCCGGAGCGAAACGGCCATCCACAAATACCAGACGGCAAGCGTCCAGGACTAGGCTCAGCGCATCGCGGTCAGCGGTGGAAACCGCGCGGGTGGCGGCGGGAGCAAAACGATGCGCCAACAGTCCATCTAGCGGGGTGTACTTCCAATGTTCGTGTTGGCGGGTGGGCAGCCCCAGGCGTTCAACGCCCTGCCAATGGGTATAGGCCTCGGCAGAGCGCGCCGCGCTCTGGCTGGAAAACAATTGGCGCCACTGTGTCAGCGCACAGGCATTACTGTTGTTCGATAAGCCAGGCATAGCCTTGCTCCTCAAGCTGTTTTACCAGGGAAAAATCACCGGATTTCAAAATGCGGCCCTGATACAGCACATGAACGCGGTCAGGTTGGATGTAGTCCAAAATACGCTGATAATGTGTGACGATGATAAAGGAGCGTTTACCGTTACGCAAGGTATTGACGCCATGGGCGACAATTTTCAGCGCATCAATGTCCAGACCGGAATCGGTTTCGTCCAGAATGCACAAATCTGGCTCCAGAGCTGCCATTTGCAAAATATCATTACGTTTTTTCTCGCCGCCGGAAAAGCCCACGTTAACCGACCGGGTTAGCAGGTCGGCCGGCATTTTCAGCAGTTCAATCTTGGCTTCGATGAAATCGGCGAAATCGAAGCGGTCCAGCGGCGGCTGCTCACGATATTTACGCACGGCATTCACCGCCGTTTGCAGAAAAAGCTGGTTGCTGACCCCCGGGATTTCCACCGGGTATTGAAACGCCATGAATACGCCTTCCCCGGCGCGCTCTTCCGGCTCCAGCGCCAGCAAATCACGGCTTTTGAACAAGATCTCACCGGCGGTGACGCCATAGTCTTCGCGCCCGGCAAGCGTCGCAGACAGGGTACTTTTCCCAGAGCCGTTCGGGCCCATGATAGCATGAACCTCACCGGGTTTTACTTCCAGACTCAGTCCCTTGAGAATGGCCTTGTCTTCCACGCTGACGTTCAATTCTTTAATCGATAACATGATATTTCCTTTACCCGGCTTGTTGCTGCATCTGGGCAGCAAATGCAGTAGCGAGGCCTCAGCCCACGCTGTGCTTAAGGCTGATAGCCAGTAATTTTTGTGCTTCCACGGCAAACTCCAGCGGCAGTTCGGAGAACACGTCTTTGCAAAAGCCATTAACGATCATCGAAATCGCATCATCTTCGCTGATGCCGCGCTGGTGGCAGTAAAACAGCTGATTCTCGCCAATACGCGAGGTGGTGGCCTCGTGCTCCAACTGGGCGGTGTTATTACGCGCCTCCACATAAGGGAACGTGTGGGCGCCACATTCGCTGCCGATAAGCATGGAGTCACACTGGGTAAAATTACGCGCGTTAGTGGCGGTTGGCATTATCTTCACCAGCCCGCGATAGGTGTTTTCACTCTGACCAGCCGAAATTCCCTTTGAAATAATCGTGGAGCGGGTATTCTTACCGATGTGGATCATCTTGGTGCCGGTATCCGCTTGCTGATGTCCGTTGGTCAGCGCCACAGAGAAAAATTCCCCCACCGAATTGTCGCCGCGCAGAATCACACTCGGGTATTTCCAGGTAATGGCCGAGCCGGTTTCGGATTGCGTCCAGGACATTTTAGCGTTTTCGCCCGCGCACAGCGCGCGCTTGGTGACAAAGTTGAGGATCCCACCCTCGGCATCGCTGCCTGCAAACCAGTTTTGCACTGTAGAATACTTCACTTCCGCATCTTTCAGCACGATAACTTCCACTACGGCCGCATGCAGCTGGTAGCTGTCGCGTACCGGCGCCGAGCAGCCTTCGATGTAACTAACATAGCTACCTTCATCGGCGATAAGAATGGTACGTTCAAACTGACCGGTTTTGGCGGCATTAATGCGGAAATAGGTCGACAGCTCCATTGGACAGCGCACGCCTTTCGGCACATAAACGAAAGTGCCGTCAGAGGCGACCGCCGAATTGAGTGCGGCGAAGAAGTTATCGTTGATCGGCACCACGCTACCCAGATATTGGTGCACCAATTCCGGGTGTTCATGAATCGCTTCGCCAAAGGAGCAGAAAATAATGCCCTGCTCCGCCAACTTATGACGATAGGTGGTAGAAACCGATACCGAATCGAAAATGGCATCCACCGCGACCTCGCTACCCTCGCGCACCGGCACACCAAGTTGGTTGAACGCTTGTTCCACTTCATCAGTCAGATAGTTCTTCGCCCTTTCCGCCCAAGATTGCTGTGCTGCGCCGGGCTGCGACCCACAGGTATCGTCACAGGCGCCGCAGGATGGTGCGGAGTAGTAGCTGTAATCGTTATAGTTGAGCGGCTTATAGTAGGCTTTCAGCCAGTGCGGTTCGTCCATTTCCAACCAGGCGCGATAGGCATTAAGACGAAATTCCAGCATCCACTCAGGTTCATCGCGTTTCGCCGAGATGGCGCGCACCACGTCTTCGCTGATGCCGTGCGCTAGCTCTTCGGTTGCCAGTTGGGTAAAGAAGCCTTCTTTATATCGCTTGCTTTTCATCCGGGGTTGAGTTATGTCAATCGCCTCAGGGGTGTGAGTATTGATTCGTACCATGATGATTCATCGCTCAAAGGCCAAAACTTTCGCCACACCCGCAGGCGTGCTGAGCTTTGGGATTGTGAAATTTAAATACGTGATTCAGGCCTTCCTGAACATAGTCCAGTTCCGTGCCGTCTATGAAAGGCATCGCTTTCAGCGGCACATATAATTTGACGCCGCCATGCTCGTAAATCCGGTCGCTGCCTTCAGACTGCGTGGCCTTTTCCACCACATAGCCGAAGCCCGCGCAGCCGGACTGTTTCACGCTTAGCCGCAACCCCAGCATGGCAGGGTCGTTTTCCACCAAGCGCTGGATCTGATGGGCGGCGGAATCGGTTATCGTCAGGCCGCGCCAGATATTCCCCTCAAGGGAGAACGTCTCAACCTTGTTGTCTACTTGCATCAGATTTACCTCATGACGTTACAGGGTGATACTCGGAAAACCCGCCTATGTTAAAGAGTTATATTCTCTCAACCTTGGCCTTTATAGTGGAATAGGTAGTTTTACAGAAGAGGGAAGCAACTACCGCCGGTAAATGCTGCCTCGTCCGCTATTCCCTAATTTATATATGGCTATTTAAAAGAATAGACTATTTCTAGTACTAAAACTTTCTACGTGACTAAAGCGAATATTCATAAAATAAACTATTTTAAAAGGTGAAAAAATAATTCGTCATTTTCGCTCAGAAAATAGCGTCGGTGACACCCTATTAATTACCGCACCTTTATGGTTTTCTCTGCGTCAATTATATCATAAAAGCATCGCCAGCGCGCATTCTCGTTGCGGCACGGGCGACAACGCCCTCTGCGCTACAACGAATACGATGACCACCCTTTGGAACACCCTCACCGGCGCCAGGATAACCCGGCCGGCGTTAGTGTAAGCACAAGTCCTTCACACCGGTGCGCAGACATTTTGCCTCCCCTTGCATTTTGCCTCCCCTTGACGTAGGCAAGCGCTATGCTGTAGTCCTGGTTGTTTCCTACTGGATCCTGCTATGCCCACGTCAGACCGCCACGCCGCGTCCCTGACGGCACAAAAGTTGAATAAGCGCAATTATCCACATCGTTTTTTCATCTTTATTTATTATTTAACCATTGACATCCCTCTGACAATTTTGTCGGAGTTCACCCACACAACCTTAGGGTTCAGTCCGCTGACAGCCGGTATTGACATCAGCTTGCAGTAGCACGCTGGCCAGCCGCTCTATGCCGGCCACTACGCCGACCCTGCTGTGGGCGAAGAAAGTGCTATCTGTTGACCCGCCCTATCAGCGTTGAGCACTAAACCTAGGCTGCTTTTGGCTGGCCGCTGCTTGGCATGGGCGAAAGCTTCGCCAGCACTGGCCCCATGCTGTGAGGATTGGCGCGATAGGCCAGCGACATACCGACCGGCTTATCTCCTGGAGCGGCGTGGCCACCTACGGCGCCATCGCCATTGGTGCACCGCTGGGCGTGTTTCTCAATAGCCTCGGCGGCCTAGCGCTGGCAGGCGGTTTTATCTTGTTGTCAAGCGTTCGCGCCTAGGGGTCGCATTGCGCCACCCGCGGTGAGCGGCTGGGTTGCTGTGGGCAGCGTCGGCTTTTCGCTGGTGTTTTCGGCCCCTAGGGTGGAAGCAATGAAAAAGCAAGCGGAGCAGATACGGTAATCCTGGTGCCGGCGCGGCATCAACCGCTTTACCCATCCAGCACGGCGGTGGTCAGACTGGAGAGGCAGGTAAACGCGCCGTCTCGTCATAGATGTGAATACCCCGATGTGAATACCCCATACATGACGCGTGCGGCCGAGATAAAATGGGCGGCACACCGCGCACACCAAGCTATCATGCATGCTATGCAAATGGTTGGCGTTGATATCAAGGCCCACGATTCGCTGTTCTCCACGGGCGCAAAGATAGCCGGCAGCAGCGGATCCCACCGTTTCCGCCAACACCACCGAGGCACTTCCGTAGAGTACGCCGGAAGGCTGGCGCGTGTGTTCATCTAACAGCATTCGCCCCCAGTTCGTCCTCCTCCAGTCGGGCGTAGCGAAGGCACAGATAGGCAATCATACAACCTGCGCCATCTGATTGAGTCTTTCCAGCGACGGCGTACGTATCCAAATCATGCGATAACCTCCAAAAGCGCCTGCAGCGGATGGCAGATACCTTCACCCTCGATACGCGACCTGACTGCGACAGGAATAACCAGCTGCCAGGCAGCGGCCGCGCGGCTGCTATGCAAGTTGCTGTTAGCATGATGGCGCATAATACCCCCCGCGAATGGGCGTAATTCGCGCCTTCGCGTCCATAGGTGCCAGCCATGCCGCAGCAGCCAGCGCTGAGTAGGGGAAAGCCATTCATGCGCCATTGAACCTGGAAATCCACGCGTGCGGCGCCGAGCGATAACACAGCACCAGCGCCGAATCGACACCACCATCAGCAACTACAATCCCGCGCGATGCGGTTGAGAAAATCGGCGGTGCGTTGGGCGGTCCGCGTGAAACGGCGTCAAACCTTTGGTATGTTGCGCTTTCCAGTTGGGGAAAACGATACTGGTATACGGCCCAGTATAACCGCCAGGCGGACAAAACCGCCATCACGCGCGCGTCATAATGCTGGAATGCTGGTAAGCCGGTAGCTGGTAAACGGATCCTGAAGAACGGATCCTGAACGATAAGCACGCGTGCCTGGCGCTGCTCAACGCTCATGGGCTCCAACTGCTCAAGCATCGGGGCCGTGGCGAGCATGTCTGCCGCCTGACGATACAGTGAGGGCTACGACAATGGGGGCTACGACAGTAGCGGCACATCCACCATCCCCACGACCCGTTCGCAAAGAGTGTGCAGCAACGGCCAGCCCAAACATCGCCGGCGCCCGAGCCATGACCGGGGCGTACCCTTCCCACCCTGGTCACCAGGTAACCGCGCACCGAGCGCAGATACCAGCTATGGTAAAGCTGCAGGAAGCAAACGCGAAAGCCCAGCACATCGATTTTAATGAAACGGGCTTAAGTACGCTTTACAGGCTAGACAGGCGGACATTGTCGTTTCACCGCGTGGAAAAAAATCGCACCCACCGCACCTCGTCGTTAAATCATAGCCTGTTGCCGTTACAGTCCATTGCGCCGTACACCGCCACCAGAATCTGCCGATCGAAGGCGCCGCATTTGAGGCGTCCACAGTCAAATGCGGCGCATCGATTGCCAGTCGCCGGGCAGATTTTACCGGGATTCAGCTGGTTGTCGAGATCGAACACCGTTTTAACGTGGCGCGGCTCATGGTAGAGCTCGTCGCCAAAACACTGGGCTGTACTCGGCGTGCAATCCCTTGCCATGCTCCGTTCAGCAGGCTGCCATATTTGGCGGTCAGCGCCACAATGCGATCGGAAAGCCGTTTCATAAGCATTCTTGTACCGGATCGCACATATCCAGCACCGGACGTATATGCAGTACGCCGGCGCCACATGGCCGTGAACATGCCGTAATTGAGCTGATGGCTATATAATCCGCCAAGATGTCGGGTCGGTACACAGGCATCTTCGGCAAACGGGATAGGTTTTGCGGCACTTTTGCTATTACTGAGCAACCCTACCGCTTGCTTGTGCATAGTGTAGATACGCTCGATTTCCACGGGCTGGCAGCACAACTGGTAACCTATTACGCCAGCCTCACCGGCAGCCATGAGAGATTTCCAGTCTTACGCACAGCGTCATCAGTTGCCCGTTTATATTGGAGCACGATCGTCACCGGCGAACTCGACGATATTAAGCTCTTGCGTCGTGTGGCCGCGGGCACATCTCCGATAAGTTCACGTACAGAGTCCTAGACAAATATTTTCTCGGGCCAAATTAAGCATCTTGGAATCGATGATTTTCACCGACAACACTGGCGCGCTTCCAGAATAAACGGCGGAATCGAAATAATCGTATTTGACGTTCACCAAGCGGGCACCTGCGGCAGAGGGGTGATATCAAGTATCGGGTCGGTGATGCATGCTAATATGCTCTCGGAGCCGGTAAGGATATGCGTGAGATCAAAAGAAAGTATGTGAATCATCGCTGAACACATGGCGTAAATCGTAGCCGCTCAAAAAACGGTTAAGATCCGAAAACTTTTCGACGATCAGCCACGCTTTGCCGGTAATGCTCGAATACCGTGCCATAAATGTCGCCGAGGCAGTCTGGCTCGGCCGCCAGCGCCTGCGCCGCCACGAACGGCATCGCGCGGGTATCAACACGAGATGGTGGTAATAGCGACCTGGTCGCTGCTCATATCAGCGCAGCGACATCATAAATATAAAAATTGATAAATCCGTTGATTGATATCGCTTGAGTGAAGAAATCGTTAATACCTGGGCGGGTAGTAGCGAATCCATTTTCGCCGATATACCCATGGCGGACAAATGGGTAATCATCTCCAAAGGCGAGGCGTTCTCGGTCGACATCATGCATACTCAGCTGGATACCACAGCACATTTTCGGAAGCATTGTCATGATATTCTTTAAATATGGGCGCGAACATCGTGTAAGTGCACGAGCGTCGCGTTGCCTGACGACAGGCGGAAAGCCTATGGTATTCGGTTAAACCGTGACCTCGGAGGTACGGCACATTATTGAAGAGAGCGTCAGCTTTTGTCAGGATACGGTCTGATCACTACTCATTTAAGCAAATACGATGCTCGTATCGCCACCATCGATTATACCATGGCCTATGATAACGGTATTTCGCGGCGCAATTTGGATCAGGAGCAAATTATTTTGCTCGGGGTGTCGCGCTGCAGCAAAATACCCACCAGTCCGTATTGGCGATGCAATACGGCATTATGCACGGCATTATGCAAAATGGGCGGCGGCAGTCGGTTTACTCTCACCCGCACCGTCGAACGCTCTGGCGGCCTAAACGGCGGCACAGCCCTCCTCGGGTCAGCCATCGCGGCACTGAGTGAGCCTGTCGCAGATGAGTTTCGGAAACACCAACTTCTGCGCTTAAAGATTACGCTGGTGCGCAACTGACACTGCGCCGGCGCTGAACTGCTCCCGCTACGAATCCCGATTCTGTATCATGGCGATGAATGGCGCGGGAGGAAGGAGATGCCTGGATACTTATTCTTCATTAATATTCCTCATTCCTCATTAATATTCCTCATTAATGGCTGGCATAAGCGGCGCAAGCCCGCGGACCTTCGCCACCTGAAGGGCGTCCACCGAGACGGGTCTTTGGCCTTGCACCGCTAGCTGGAAGCAGGAGATGGCCAGATGACGCACACAGTCGTGGCGATGCCAAATCATCCTGATCGGGATCGTCGTGATATGGATCGCGCAAAGCCTGATATAGCCTCACCAGTTCTCGCGAATGCCCCGTTTCCGCGCCCATAATCGCCTGTTGATCCAGATAGTCGCGCAGCACAATGCGCTGGTTAACCGCTAGCATGCCCTGCCGCCGAGCGCGTCATCACGCATTTCAATCCGTCAGCCGCCGCCGGTAACTGGCAAACCAGTCATCAAACGCCGATCAAATTTCGCCGTTAGGCCAAACTGAGCGCACGGAAGATTTGGCTATAATCGGCTCCTTAAATCGGCTCCTTACGGCCGTCAGTCGCAATAAATCCGTCAGTAGTACATATCCTGTTCGCCCGCCCACATTAACCCCAATTTGGCGCGTATCCGTTCGCTATATGCCGCCATCAGCGCTGGTTCGTAACCTGAAAACACGGCCTGCAAATCCGCTATCGGCATCAGGCCAGCCATGGACTGCGCCAGACGATTGAGGTTCCATAGCGCCGCCGCCAGCTAGTTATCAAACGCACAGCGACCCCAATAGTCGGAATGAAACCGTGGGACCATAGCCTACGTCAGGTCAAGCATCTGTATATTGTCGATATTCATCACGCTATGTGCAATTAAACAGACGCGCTCCTCGCTCGGTCAGTGCCTTGGCCACAGCCAGATTTCACCGGTGCTTCAGCAACAGTAACCAGAGCAAGACAAGCCATAGGCGTAGCCCGAAGGTCGCAAGAGGCGGTCTTTTCCATCCCTCTCTGCCTTCCCGCTCATGCCGGCGCGCTACGCCACCGGCCCATAATGCTTCTGTCCTAAGTTATCTATTGAAGTATAGCGCTGTAAGCGCGCTGGCGGGCCACACCACTGCCTCGCACAGGAGGCGAAACCAGTTAACGCGGCACTTTCGTGACGCCTACCGCCTTGCGGAAGACAAAACCCGGGGCGATGCAGATCGGACCTCAATGATATTGGCAGGAATTTAGCAGGAATAACGTTAACGCCTGCTTAAGGAGCTGGCGGTTTCCGGTAGCGATCGCTACCGCCGAGATAGTTGGATTAGCGTGATGCCCCTGGCCGTGTGCCCGCCGTGATGGAGCGCGCCAGACAGCGACTAAGGCGGGTGCGCAGGCACACGAGGATGGTGAATTGGCGGCGGAGGCAGCAGGTGATTGCGCCACGGCGGTAATGTCGTTACCCAAACCAACCATTCCAGTAGTAACCATGTCGATTCCAATAGCGGACACCAATCATATCCGTTCCAATAATGGCCGCGGCGCTCCCGATCGCCTAGGTGCAGCACCATTCTAGTGGTGACAATCTCACCTATGCTTTCCATTCATAAGAAGACCTTATCGCGGACGATAGACGATATAAGCGGCGTTTGTAGCAATGCCGCCCAGCGGCCACTATTAGACAGCGTCTGATTTACAAAGCGCTTACCGTTTTTGTCTAATCCTAACATGTGATTACCGCGCGTCCCTAACCGGGCGCATGGCCATCTCGGGGGAAAATATGCCGCCCGCCCGGCCGCCGGTGCGCGCAAAGCCATTGGGTACGGCCGTTTTCATTGGCAAGCGCGGCGCTGAACACGGGCAGGCCACAATTTTAGGTAGGGATGGAGAGAAAAGTTTATTTGTGAGCCCTTCTGTGCTGGTGGATGTGCAGGACAACACTGCGATGGCGGCTAACGTTGTTCTACCATGGCTGGCTGGAGTCAGGCAGGGGTTATCGACGTACAGCGACAGGCCAGTCAGCGGCGGGCCGCCTGCCGACCTGACCGTTGGCGAGCCCACAAAAGCAGAGTCGTCCAGAAGATCAGAACTCTATTAGCCGCTAGAAGCCAAAGCAGTGAAGCGAAAAGCTGATGCGTAAGCGCCCGCGTGGCATGCGCCTCACACTTTTGGTGAGGCATTCTCGACACGGCTTTTCAATTTCTGCCCTGCGCGGAAAGTTACTACCCGACGGGCGGTGATAGGAATACCTTCGCCTGTTTTTGGGTTGCGTCCTGGCCGCTGATTTTTGTCGCGCAAATCAAAATTACCAAAGCCTGATAATTTTACTTGTTCGCCATTTTCCAGCGCCCGGCGCACTTCCTCAAAAAACAGTTCCACTATTTCTTTGGCATCCCGTTTGCTTAGCCCGAGCTTTTCAAACAGGTATTCTGACATTTCAGCTTTAGTAAGCGTCATAAGTTCAATCCCTCAAGGATGCTTGGAATCGCTGCTTCAGTGCCACCACGCATTTCGTAACGGTCGCGGCAATCTCCTCTTCTTCCAGTGTACGAGCGGTATCCTGTAAGATTAGGCTGATAGCCATACTCTTAAAACCTTCCGCTACGCCACTACCCCGGTACACGTCAAACAAGTTTACTCCAACTAACTGATTTGCACCAACTTTCTTACACTCCGCGATAATATCTGCTGCGGCGACATCATCAGCCACCACTACGGCAATGTCGCGGCGGTTAGCGGGGAAGCGGGAAATGTTATTCGCTTCAGGCACTTTACGCTCGGCGACCTTCTCCCAGAGTAGTTCAAACACCAGCGTACGGCCATTTAAATTCAGTTTCGCCTCAAGCTCTGGATGAATAACACCAATAAATCCGATGCCTTCATTGTTAAGATAAATTGCAGCGCTCTGCCCTGGATGAAGCGCGGGATGCCGTTGTGCCCTGAACTCAATATTGTCTAATTTGCCAGTAAGCTCAAGTATTGCCTCAAGATCACCCTTGGCATCGTAAAAATCCACCGGCTGGCGTGCTTGATCCCAATGTTCATCAAAGCGCGGACCGGCAATAACCCCGGCCAGCATAAGATCCTGACGAATTCCAAGGTCAGCTGAGCTATCAGGAACAAAGCGCAATCCGCTTTCAAACAGGCGGATCCGTTGCTGCTGACGATTTTGATTATAGACCACCGCGCCAAGAAGGCCGGTCCATAACGATAAACGCATGGCGGACATATCCTGGGAAATCGGACTTGGCAGTACCAGCGCCGCCTGCTGCGGATGGAGCAGCGTCTGAGTTTTAGGGTCGACAAAGCTATAGGTGATGGCCTCTTGGTAACCGCGATCCACCAGCAGCATTTTCACGCGCGACAGCGGCAGCGTCGCCTCACGATGAAGCGGCATCACTAGTTCGGCGCGCACCGGCACATTCGGAATGGCGTCGTAACCGTATACGCGCGCGACCTCTTCAATCAAATCTTCTTCGATAGCTATATCGAAACGCCAGCTCGGCGCCAGGACCTGCCAGCCATCTTCGGTGCGACTGACTTGACAGCCGAGACGGCTGAGGATATCACTCACGTCCTGATCCGAGATAACATGGCCAATCAGCCGATCCAGCATTTTCCGGCGTAGGGTGATGGCGGCCGGTGGCGCCAGCGCGGTCGCGGAAGTCACATCGATAACCGGCCCAGGCTGACCTCCGCAGATGGCGACCAACAGCGCCGAGGCCCGCTCCATGGCGCGCGGCTGCAGCGCCGGATCCACGCCACGCTCATAGCGATGAGATGCATCGGTGTGCAACCCATAACGGCGGGCGCGGCCGGTAATGGCCAGCGGTTGGAAAAAGGCACATTCCAGCACCACGTCGCGGGTCGTCAGGCTGATACCGGAGGCAGCGCCGCCAAAGATCCCAGCTATCGCCAGCGCTTTACCGTGGTCAGCAATCACTAACGTATCGGGCGAAAGCGTGACGTCACTGCCGTCTAGCAAGGTCAGCGCCTCATCCTGCTCGGCATAACGCACCACAATTCCGCCCTCAATGCGATCACGGTCAAAGGCATGTATCGGCTGTCCTAGTTCCAGCAGTACGAAGTTGGTGATATCCACCACTGCGTCCACTGAGCGCAGGCCGCAGCGGCGCAATTTTTCTTTCATCCACAGCGGCGTGGAGGCGCTGACGTCGATATTTTTCACCACTCGGCCCAAATAGCGTGGACAGGCGTCGGCCGCGTCAACGCAAATCGGCAACGTATCGCCGATAACCGGCGCCACCGTCTTGATAACCGGCTGCACGAGCGGCATGCGATTACGCACAGCAACATCGCGGGCAATGCCGAGCAACCCGAGGCAATCAGCCCGGTTCGGCGTCACGCTGATGTCGATGGTATTGTCTTCAAGTTGAAGATAGTCGCGAATATCCTGGCCGATAGGCGCATCGGCGGGCAGTTCGATAATGCCGTCATGGTCGCCGGCAATGCCCAATTCGGCAAAGGAGCACAGCATACCTTCCGACGGCTCGCCGCGTAATTTAGCAGCTTTGATTTTGTCCCCCGCTAGCAGGGCGCCAATGGTAGCTACCGCGACCCGCAGACCGGCGCGACAGTTAGGGGCGCCGCAGACGATATTTATCCATCTCTCGCCACCAATATCGACCTTGGTGACGCGTAATTTATCGACATTAGGATGCAACCGGCACTCCACAACCTGGCCAACTACCACGCCGGTAAAACGGCCGGCGACCGGCTCGACGCCGCTCACTTCCAGTCCGGACATGGTAATTTGCTCCACAAGCGCGGCGCTGTCGATGGCCGGATCCACCCATTCACGCAGCCAAAGTTCACTGAATTTCATGTGCTTATCCCGCCTTTATTTGAATTGTTTGAGGAAACGCAGATCGTTTTCGAAGAATGCGCGTAAATCCGTGATACCATAACGCAACATCGTCAACCGCTCCATGCCCATGCCGAAGGCGAAGCCGGAGTAAATTTCCGGATCAATATCGACATTGCGCAGCACATTCGGGTGGACCATGCCGCAGCCTAGCACTTCCAGCCAACGGCCATTTTTTTTCATGATATCCACCTCGGCGGAGGGTTCAGTAAACGGAAAATAAGACGGGCGGAAGCGCACCTGCAAATCGTCTTCAAAGAAATTACGCAGGAAATCATGCAATGTGCCCTTCAGGTTGGTGAAACTGATATCGGTGTCGATAATCAGCCCCTCCATCTGATGAAACATCGGCGTGTGGGTCTGGTCGTAATCGTTACGGTACACCCGCCCAGATGCGATGATGCGGAGCGGTGGTTGCTGCGCTTTCATGGTACGGATCTGCACACCGGAGGTCTGGGTACGCAATAATCGGGTGGCGTCGAACCAGAACGTATCGTGATCGGCGCGCGCGGGATGGTGCGCGGGAATATTCAAGGCGTCGAAATTATGGTAGTCATCTTCGATTTCGGGGCCGGTGGTCACCGAAAAACCCAGTTCACCGAAAAAATGCTCGATGCGCGCGATGGTGCGCGAGACCGGATGCAGCCCGCCGTTTTCCATGCGCCGTCCCAGCAATGAAACGTCTATTGTCTCGGCCGACAGCCGTGTCTCCAGCGCCGACTGCTCCAGCGTGGTCTTGCGTTTGGCCAACGCCTGCTGCACGTCTTGCTTGGCCTGGTTTATGACTGCACCTGCTGCAGGCCGCGCGTCCGGTGCTAAATCCTGCAGCGCCGTCATTTGTTGAGTAAAATGCCCTTTTTTACCTAAATATTCGACGCGCACCAACTCTAATGTGGCCATATCCTGGGACTGTTCGATGGCGACTTTGGCCTGCATAACCAACTCTGCAAGATGTGGCATTGCTTTCCTCTCCTTCCTGCCGTAGATAGCTTAATCGTAAGAATGAGTGAGGCCGTCGTCTGGCCCTGCATCGCCATCGGCGGCCGTTGGCCAGCAATAAAAAGCCTCCACTTCGGGAGGCTCTAGCGCTATATTTTCGTTTCTTGACTTACGCGCAAGCCTCCGGGAAACAGGCGCCAAAGTAAAAAAAGAAACGGGAAATGGCGGCTTCATGCTTGCATTACCTTGTTAACGTGAAGATCTCTATTCTGCTACTGTTTGTTCTGAGGAAAAGAGGGAGACTGGCTCCCTCTTTATCCCGGCTTATGCCAGGGCGCCTTTCGCTTTCTCGGTCAGAGCGGCAAAAGCCGCTTTATCGAATACGGCGACATCCGCTAGGATTTTACGGTCGATCCCAATGGAGGCTTTTTTCAGGCCATTGATAAACTGGCTGTAAGAAATACCATTCTGACGGGCCGCGGCGTTGATACGGGCGATCCACAGTTGACGGAACTGACGTTTCTTTTGGCGACGGTCACGGTAAGTGTACTGACCCGCTTTGATAAGCGCCTGAAAGGCGACGCGGTAAACGCGTGAACGAGCACCGTAGTAACCTTTCGCCTGTTGCAAGATTTTTTTGTGACGTGCACGTGCCACCACGCCACGTTTTACGCGAGTCATATGCCTTCTCCCTAAAGTCTTATTCGAATCAGTTAAAATGACACTTACGCGTACAGTAGACAACGCACGACCAAACCCAGATCCCCTCTGGAAACCATGGATTTCGGTCGCAGGTGACGCTTACGCTTAGTGGATTTTTTGGTCAGAATATGACGCATATTAGCATGCTTGCGCTTGAAACCTCCCGAAGCTGTTTTCTTAAAGCGCTTTGCGGCACTGCGTACTGTCTTGATTTTGGGCATGTGCTTGTCCCTCTCCGCATTGTTAATAGCATGAATCAGCAAGGCGAAGGGCGACACATAGCGAGGCCTTACTGTTTCTTCTTGGGTGCGAGCACCATGATCATCTGGCGGCCTTCAATTTTGGAGGGGAAAGATTCCACTATCGCCAGTTCACTCAGATCGTCACGAACACGGTTAAGCATTTCTATGCCGATCTGCTGGTGCGCCATTTCACGTCCGCGGAACCGCAGGGTGATTTTAGCTTTATTACCGTTTTCCAGAAAGCGAACCAGGTTGCGTAGTTTTACCTGATAGTCGCCTTCATCGGTACCAGGCCGGAATTTAATTTCCTTAACCTGAATAACTTTCTGTTTCTTCTTCTGTTCTTTTGTGGATTTGCTCTTCTCATAAAGGAACCTGCCGTAATCCATAATGCGGCAAACCGGTGGCTCGGCATTTGGGCTGATTTCGATTAAATCAACGCCTGCTTCCTCAGCCTTTTCAAGCGCTTCATTCAGACTGACAATACCAACCTGTTCGCCGTCGATATCCGTCAGACGAACCTCTACAGCGCGGATTTCCCGGTTGATGCGACTGGGACGCGCCGGTTGAACTCGTTTTCCGCCTTTAATGCTTTATTCCTCCAGTTGATGAAGATTACGGCTGCGGATTTCGTGCTGCAGCCTTGCAATAACCTCGTTAACGTCGATGCTACCCAGTTCTTTACCGCGTCGTGTACGCACGGCGACCTTGCCTGCTTCCATCTCTTTATCCCCGCAGACCAGCATGTAAGGAACTCGACGTAAAGTATGTTCTCGGATTTTAAAGCCTATTTTTTCATTTCTCAAGTCTGCCTTTACCCGAATACCTGCCGCCGACAGTTTTTCCGTCAGTTTTACGACATATTCCGACTGATTATCGGTGATATTCATCATGACGACCTGTGTTGGGGCCAGCCAGGTCGGATAGAAACCCGCATACTCTTCCGTTAGAATGCCAATAAACCGTTCCATTGATCCCAGAATAGCGCGGTGAATCATAATCGGCACCACCCGTTCGTTATTTTCCCCAACATAGGAAGCGTTCAAACGACCGGGTAGAGAAAAGTCCAACTGCACCGTACCACATTGCCAGGCTCGATCCAGGCAATCGAGAAGCGTAAATTCAATCTTAGGACCATAAAAGGCCCCCTCGCCTGCCTGACATTCAAAGGCAATACCATTTTCCGCAAGCACGGCGGACAAATCCTGCTCCGCCCGGTTCCAGACATCATCGCTGCCGATACGCTTTTCCGGACGTGTGGACAGTTTGACCAGGATTTTCTCAAAACCAAACGCCGCGTACACATCATACACCATTTTGATGCAATTGTTTACTTCATCACGCACCTGGTCTTCGGTACAGAAGATATGGGCATCGTCTTGTGTAAAGCCGCGCACGCGCATCAGGCCGTGCAACGAACCTGAGGGCTCATTGCGGTGGCAGCTACCGAATTCTGCCATACGCAGCGGCAGATCGCGGTAAGACTTCAGCCCTTGATTGAAAATCTGCACGTGCCCTGGGCAGTTCATCGGTTTAATGCAGTATTCCCGCTTTTCTGACGAGGTGGTAAACATATACTCGGAGTAATTGTCCCAGTGGCCGGTCTTTTCCCACAGCACGCGATCCATCATGAATGGCCCTTTCACTTCCTGATACTGATAGGTTTTTAGCTTCATCCGTATAAAAGCTTCCAGCTCGCGGAAAAGGATCCAGCCATCGTTGTGCCAGAACACCATACCAGGCGCTTCTTCCTGCATATGATAAAGGTCAAGTTGCTTGCCGATCTTACGGTGATCGTGCTTCCCCACCTCCTCCAGATGCTGCAAATAGGTATTGAGCTGTTTTTTATCGCCCCAGGCGGTGCCGTAAATGCGCTGTAGCATTTTATTTTTGCTATCGCCGCGCCAGTAAGCCCCGGAGATTTTTTGTAGGGTGAAGTGGTGGCAAAAACGCATATTGGGCACGTGCGGACCGCGGCACATGTCAACATATTCTTCATGATGATACAGTCCGGGACGATCGTCGCGACTGATATTTTCGTCGAGGATAGCCACTTTATAATCCTCGCCTCGCGCGACAAACGCATCGCGCGCCTGCTGCCAGCTAACTTTTTCCTTGATAACGTCGTAATCTTTTTCTGCCAGTTCATGCATCCGCTTTTCCAATTGGTCGAGATCGTCCTGGGTCAGGGTATGATCGAGATCAACATCATAATAAAAGCCTTTATCGATGACCGGACCGATAGCCATTTTGGTATTCGGCCACAATTGCTTGATGGCGTGCCCCAATAAATGCGCGCAGGAGTGGCGAATTATTTCCAGCCCAGCCTCATCTTTGGCGGTAATGATGGCAAGCTGGGCATCGTGCTCAATGACGTCGACCGCATCCACCAGCTCACCGTTAACGCGGCCGGCAATGCAGGCTTTGGCCAAGCCGGGACCGATATCGCGCGCAACATCCAGGGGAGAAACGGGATGTGCAAACTGACGCTGACTACCATCAGGAAGAGTTATAACGGACATGCGGATTTCCTTAATTTCCAGTGGTGCATACGTACAACTACTTACAAACAGAACACATATTAAAGGGTTTAACATGCTATTTCGCTACACATTGCGAAATATGTACACGAGGAGGAACAGAAACCTCTTGACACTCCTGCATTCATTACATGTCAACCGGCAGGATTTTGCACCCTCACAGGAAAAATCCTTTTTAGCGCATTCGATGCGGGGATTCCCCTTTTTATCATCCTGTGCATCATCGCACCAGGGGAAGAATAACCAGCAGACGCGTGCGAAGATACAGAGCAGGAGATGTCTCCTACGTAGGATCGGCTTAGATCTCCCAGCGCGGTAGGACATTAACCTCTAAAGGCAAACTGCCCGCGCGTCGTCTAACATTAATGTCACCGCGTTGCCCAACCACGCCGGCGCAAACTCTGTCCGGGATGATAACCCACCGCTGATCCAAGTTCGCTTTGTATAAAGGAAATCGAAAACGGAACGTTGTTGTTCTCATTATGCTTAACCTCACTTCTCATGGGCTGCGGCGACAATAACACGCCACCACAAGTCGCTTCGACCGACAAATCGCTGTCCCCTGGACTGACGTTGCGCAATTCATGTCCGCGCTACAATCGTGTCCCCGTCGATGCCATAAGCGCCTATCTGGATAGTTTTCACTTTTACAATGGCGACAAGAATAGGCAAATGGAAACGCACCATTACGTCACATTCCTGAATGAAGAAGTGATGCAGGCCATCATTATATTATGGCAATATCCGCGATGCCAGACTGATAGGCGTGGAGTACATCATCAGCGAAAGACTCTTTCAGCAATTATTCATGAAAAGATTTAAGTTCGGCACGCTTATTGCTCCAGGCTTACCGGCCTCGGCAGAGAGAGCGTTAATGGTGAAATAGTCAACCACCCATGGTAAAACGTGGTATACGTGGCATACTGATTGAAATAATACGCTGCTGCTGTTCCTGCCCTCAGTTGCTGGCAGAGCGCGATCGCCGTTTTGGCGCTGACATGTAAAAAATCCGCCAGTTTACTGGGGCGATCTAATGTGATTTTGCTACATTGAGCTGATTTAAAGGGAAAAGTAGCATCATTGAGGCGCTAGTGAACAAGGTAGTTCAGCGGTTACAGCAAAATTGACAACCGATTCTGTTCTAGAGGGCGATAGCGCCCGGCTCACGCTCTTCGTGGGCGAAAAAACGTGAATATCGCCAAGCATAATGCGGCCTTTTGGCTCTTAGATCGACACTTTAATCCGCCAAATGAATTCAGGAGTTTAGCACAAGCCCTCAAGCTAGGCCGTTTGCGCAGGCGTTCGCTCTTTGCAGGGCGATTGTCCGGCAATGTAGCACTATGTCGGCCAAGTCCCCGCCACGGACGGCGGCGCTAGACGCGCACCGCCGCTGACAAAACCGCGTTACCACCGCGGTGATGACGCTATCGATATCTTCTTCATGAAACGTCCAGAAAACCACACAGTTGATAATGGTTAACAGCAGTCCGATAGCCACACTGCGTCGGCTTTCGTCCTGTAACGACGTCGGTGGAGCGTCATGATTGAGCAGTGCGTCATGGAGAAGTGCGTCGTCAGATCCTGTTCTTCCTAGCGTAAAATCGATTAAAGAGTAGCGCTGTGCGAGGGTTCGAGAACGTTTCAAGCAGTAAAACCGCCCTGCCCTTTCGCCGGCCAATCAATCAAAGGTGATTGAAGGAATAAAATCACAGAGTAATCGGTTAAGGCGAGTAATTCCTCCGCCAGAACCGCCCGCCCTCTCCTAATACAGCGAGATCAGTTTTGATAATACGTCAGTCGGATGTGACCTAATTCGGTTATGCGTTGTAGAGTTCCTGCTGGGCATCGAGCGCGCTCAAATAGGTGTCGGGTTGACATCGTCAGGGAAATGAATGGGAAAATTGGCCGCGCCTCGCCGATGCTGGCGTTTACCGCAGTCAAATTGTGCTCCACTTCCAGGACATCCGGCCGGTTAAGCAAGACCTGCGACGAAATTGTCGGCGGCATTTCACTTGGCGCGCCATATAGCCGCTCAATGCCGTTCGGCAGCCACGGCGTCCGATACGTGCTGGCCCACCATCAAGTCCAGCGTGTTCTTATCCTTCGCCACGCTGGTTTAATAGCTAGTGATATCGGCCATAGCGGATTGATAGGTGATTCAGCCGACGCTACATCGACCCTGGAGACGATGCCATGCTGCATTTTGCGTGACCTCACAAGAGGTTATTTTATATACAACAGATTGCTTTGATCGGTGGCGAGCGCCAAGCCAGTACTATACAGTAATTGTACAGCATGGTTAACCGCGTGCTGCGTGCACTCGCCAGCGTGCCGATGTAGGTTTCATACTGCTCCAGCGTCAAGCCATTGTTTTTGCAGAATAAATCATCTCAAAGGCGCTAATGCTTCTCTTCGCCTGGGTACTTTGGCTTATCGCCGTCTGGTTACCCTCGCCGGGCAGCGCGCGGAAGCAGGTCCATGACAGCTCCGCATCAATAGTAGGGAACAGATTCGATCGTTCTTCACCATATTGTGTTTTGGCTGCTTCAACATTGGCTACGGCTTCGCACAAATCGCGGTTTCTGTTCAACGCGATAGCGGCGGTCTGACGCAACCGGTCATTCAGAATGTAGTTCAACAGGCCATGTTGCGATAATTGCTGCCCGGGGCGTGGCCTAGCGAAGCGTGACGGTGCCCATTTTTTCATCTACCGCCACCTCGATCACTCAAACCTGCCGGCGTGCGCGTAACACGTTCCGTCCTCCAACGTGACCGTCATCGATACCGTGTCACCCCACTGCTTTAGCATCCCTTATTGGCGACACAGCTGCAGCAGCTAGCTGCTGGACTGAGTCAGGTCGACATAGATAGGTCCAGGGCACGGACGGTGGCCAGCGCGTCAGAGGTAACCGGAGAGATGCCGATACGGCTAGAATAGGGCTCAGAGGTAACCGGAGAGATGCCGATACGGCTAGAATAGGGCTCAGAGGTAACCGGAGAGATGCCGATACGGCTAGAATAGGGCCTTAATTATGGTGCGTTGCAGATCGATACGCGCGCTCTATACCGCGGCGCGGTATTGGTCCACCGAAGCAACGTTTTGTTGCCAGGTGGTCACGGCCATCATCGGTATCCTGGCGGGAAACACCGTTTTTCTTCACCAGCGCTGTATAACGCTGCGCCTTCAGTTTGCTGCTGTTTATCACCGCCACGGCATTTTCAGTTGCCCACGACCTCATCATAGGTGGCCTGATGGTTGACTGGGCCGATTTGATATAGCGCCTACCCCTCCTTGATTTCATTTCCTTCTGTAAAAGCTGCTTCTGAATGATATCGCCCACCTGGGGCGAACATCGGAACTCAACGATCCTTTTATCCTCATTATACCCGCAGAAGAGGGCGGATGGCCTACTTTGGTAAAAAGACGAAAATACATGTTTCATAAATAGGTTTTACCATGCCATGCACTCTGTAACGCTGGCGTGTCAGGCAACGCGCGCATCTCCTTTGACAGCAGGTAGTTATAACCGACAGCACCAAGTCAAGGAAAATGACTGCGGGCTAGTCAAATATGAGCATCTCCCCGAGCTTGGGTGAGGCGGCCAGGGGACGAAACTTCATCGAAGGTGTGAGACGTGGCAAACATTTTGAGGCAATTGCGTTAGTGATGGTAAGCGCCTTGAGCAGAATTACGGTTGGGCTGACGCTTGCAAACCATTACTGTCGCGCGCAGGTCGGCACCATGATAGCAGAACTGGGATCCCATACTGCCCTCCGGAACGGGCCAGAGCTGGCGACGGCTCGACGCCCCAGCGGACGCTAGGAACGCTTATTGGCCATGCTGAGGATTTGTGTTATATGTTTGTCGTAGTTGACGAAATAATTAATCGGTTTGTCGTCACGATCACCCAGGACATAGGAATCACACGTGCCATGCGCATTAATCATGGCGAGGAGGTCGTCAGCACGCCGCCGACAGCGCGGCTGCTCTTTTGTCACGCCTTTTCAGATCGCTAACGACGGGTTTGTTCAGATAGTTGTCGGCATGATCATAGACGGTACAGGTAAAAAGGAAAGAAATCGCCGCAGCGGTGAAAATAGCCAGAACCATTTTATCTCAAGGTCACCTCATTCGTTGTGAGTATCAATAAGCCTAGATACCAAAACACATTTTCAACTAGGTTGTTCTTTTAGTGCTTATTTTTGATTACTCTCATCATGACGTTTGCAATACCCGCAGCTTGATGTTTCAGGAGACAAGCGAATGACACTACAGCAAGAAATTATAGCGGCGATGGGCGTAAAACCCATGATTGACCCGCTCACCGAATTTCGGGTGAGCGTGGATTTTCTCAAAGCCTATCTGAAAAAGCATACTTTTGTGCGTACGCTGGTGCTTGGCATCAGCGGCGGACAAGATTCTACCCTGACGGGAAAAATGTGCCAACAGGCTATCAGCGAGGTCCGTCAGGAAACCGGTATGGCCGACTACTGCTTTATCGCCGTGCGCTTGCCCCACGGCGAGCAGAAAGATGAAGCGGACTGCCGGGATGCAATCGCTTTCATCCAGCCTGACAAGGTAATCACCGTCAATATTAAAAGCGCTATTCAGGCCAGCGAGGCAGCCTTGCGCGGGGCGGGCATCGCGTTAAGTGATTGCGTTAAAGGTAATGAAAAAGCGCGCGAACGCATGAAAGCTCAGTACAGTATCGCTGGCATGACAGCGGGATTGGTGGTGGGTACCGATCACGCGGCGGAAGCGGTAACTGGTTTCTTCACCAAGTACGGCGACGGCGGTACCGATATCAACCCCCTCTTCCGGCTGAATAAACGCCAGGGCCGCGCCATATTGCAGCACCTCGGCTGCCCCGAACATCTCTATCTCAAAGCGCCGACCGCCGACCTGGAAGAAGATCGCCCCGCCTTGCCTGACGAAACCGCGCTCGGGATCACATACGAAATGGTCGATGATTATTTGGAGGGCAAAACCATCGATGCTGCCGCGGCGCGCGTGATTGAAAACTGGTATCAACGCACCGAGCACAAACGCCATCCGCCGGTGACGGTGTTTGACGACTTTTGGCAATAATCCCCTCCGGTCGCGGCCAGCCGCACGCCGGCACGTCCGTGTACGTTTAAGCCTGTGCTGTAGCCCCCCTTTCCGCCAGCGGCGGAGATGTAGCGTGACACATTGATGGGGCCTTGGCTTTACGCCGCCTGTCAGCGTCTGAATCGGCGCTGCGACCATCACAAATGGCGGGACGAGCTCCACCATATCGGCCCGATAGAGCACTTCCACCGTCAGCCACGGCGACAGGAATTGACCAAAGGCCAACGCTAGATCCAGCCGGTTAGCCAACAGATCTTGGCAAAGAGTGTCAGGATAATCGATTACCAGTTAGCATCTGTCGGCAACGGCTCCGCCTGTCGACGGTAGTCCAACAGCACCTGCGCTATCAAAGATTGGCCAATCGCATGGGCGGCGCTAATCGATTTCCGGCATTCATCGTTGTGCTCAGACGTCTCCTGTAGCTCGGAGTGGCGACAATCGAATAAGGTAAATCCTAGTTGCTATTCGGCATGGAACAGCGTGTAGCTGATATTGGATTGCGAGACATTAAGCCAGTACGCCCCACCGATACTGCCGGACACCATAATGGCATAAATGATTTCGATGTGACGTAAACGCATGATGGGCGCTCTGAGCCGGACGCCCGGCAGACCTGACCGGCTGCCACAGGCAAAAATTACGGCCGTGGGCTACGGAGCGCAGCGTCAGACATTACTTTTCCTGGGTGCCAGCGGTCGTCTTCGCCTTTATGGTATTTATGTTTTACCACCGCCCAGGCGACATTATGGGCGACCCCGCTCGCGACTCATGGCGGAGACGCCTTTAATATTAAACGCTATTAAAGGCTTCACGATAAATATCCTGCGCATGATTTGGCGAACCCCTACTGACGCTGTCCAGTAAAGATGAATTGGATTGATAGGGCATACTAGCCTCCTTTTAAGATCTTTATCCATTTCAGAGGTCCTGTGGCGTTTTTCCAGACGCAACGCGTGCCAACATCCGTCCCGACGCCCGACGCCGACCTATCAAGAGGATTTTCATCCCGTCAATACCTGCTCGTGACCTGCTCGTGCGCTTTAGCGGAAATGAGAGAATATGGGCGGGCGTGAAGGCGATAAAAGTCGAGGCGACGCGCTAGCCATCGGCTCGGCGAGCCTCTCGGGTTGCTCATTTTGATTCTGTCCGTGGCAATTCTCAAAGCCAGCCTCATCTCGGCGCTAATGGCGACCAGCAATGCTGCGCCCGCCTTGATGCGCGACACGCTGTATTCGGTCATCATGGTCGTCACAACTAGCCTGGTCGGCTTCTCATTGCTGCTAGTCGCTTTAGCGCAGTGCGTGGCTGATTATCACCTTCGTGGTGCAAAGTGAACGCCGAGCCGCTCGATCATTTTCTAATCGCCTCGATGAGCCGAGACGGGTGACCAGCTTGCTTGGTGGCGCTACTGATCCTCTCCCCTGAAGGCCGTGGCGCTATCCGCGCCGTGCTCGCCAAGGAGGTTCAGCAGGCGATGAGCCTGTTTATGGCTCAATCCTGTCGACCATCTCCACTGATGGTACCGACCGTGACGCTCATCGCTATTTTCACCGGTAATCAGCTGACGTTCGGTTGGCCTGTCGCCACCACAAGCTGTGGTCATGTTGATCGTGCTGATCATGTGCCAGGTTTCTCTCTACCTTGCACACCAATGTGTTAAACAGCACGGCGCATCTTGCGCTATTTGTTACCTATCTGATAACTATAATGCTCTAGCTGGCCGTTTCCCCCTCTTGAACCGTTGGAAGGAACACTATACCCCAACGCCAGCTCAAAGATACTGTTACCGGCATCACCATCGGTATCATTGCCATTCTGCTGGCGATGGCCATGGCGATTACTAGCTGAATAGCGTCGCAGTACGGCAATATGCCTCCGCCGCACGGGCATGCGATCGCCCCTGTGCGGGCTCACGTTTTAGCATATCGAGCCCGACAGCCGCTTTCACAGTGATCCTCTATCTGATATCACAACAATTCGGCTTGGCGGGGCTGTTGATTGACACTCCATATCGGGGCTGCTACTGATTATCTCGGCCCTGCTTCCAGCAGCGTTTTCCATGGCGACGACGCTGGGCATGATTGAATCGCTGCTGTGCGCCGTGGTTCTGGACGGCATAACCGGTAAAAGCATCAATCCGACAATGAACTTACTAATCAAGATATCGGTAATGTGCTAGCGTCGTTTTGCGGCGACATTACCACCACCCCAGCCATCGCTAGCTTCGCTGCCAATGTGCGCTTTTCCTGTCTCGGCACTGGAAGACGACATTATCCTCCATTCTTATATTACTATGCATGTCGCTGGCCGTCTTGTGCGATATGATTATTGCCAAACCGATCTGGATCGTGCTGGCGTCGCTGTTGTTCATGCGCCGTACCGCCCGATGACCCGTTTGACAGAACTACCGTGTAATCTGCCAATGACGCAGGTGGCACGCATCAACGGTCCGCTATTCTTCGCCGCCGCGGAGCGTATTTTTACTGAGCTCAGCGCGATTGACTACGAAGATAAATACCTTATTTTTAATTTAATGTCGTCCAGATGCTCGATGCAGGCGGCCTGTAGGCTTTTATGCGGTTTGCAACAAATTGTCCGCAATCAGCTATGCTGGTAACCAATATTCCTTCAGCTATGCTGGTAACCAATATTCCTTTCCAGTTGCTGAAAACGTTGGCGCAGGCCAATGTCATGCCGATTGCCGATCGGTTATCATTGCGGTACAGCGGCCGTTAGGGTAACCGCCCTGCCGGCGCGCACTGGGGCGTTAGTGCCCGGTGTCGAGCTCTGGGAAGGATTTGACCAGTTCATCAATCGCCTTCATCTGGCGCAAGAATGGCTCCAGCTTAGTTAGTGGCAAGGCCGAGGGGCCATCGCATTTCGCATTCGCCGGGTCCGGATGCACTTCGATGAACAGACCGGCAATACCGACCGCCATACCGGCGCGGGCAAGCTCGCTTACCTGCGCGCGCCGTCCTCCGGAGGCAGTACTGAACAGATCGCGGGTTTGCAGGGCGTGCGTAACGTCGAAAATCACTGGGCAACCACCGGAGACCTGTTTCATCACGTTAAAGCCCAGCATGTCCACCACCAGGTTGTCATAGCCGAAATTGCTGCCGCGATCGCATAGGATCACCTGGTAATTGCCGGCTTCACGAAACTTATCGACAATATTACCGACCTGTCCAGGGCTAACAAACTGCGGTTTTTTCACGTTGATCACCGCGCCGGTACAAGCCATAGCCTTCACCAGATCGGTCTGGCGTGCCAAAAACGCCGGTAGCTGGATAACATCGACCACGTCCGCCACGCTTTGCGCCTGGCCAGATTCGTGCACATCGGTTATGACCTTCACGCCAAACTGCGCTTTCAGTTCGGCAAAAATCTTCATACCCTCTTCCAGACCAGGCCCACGATAGGAATGAATTGAGGATCGGTTGGCTTTATCAAACGACGCCTTAAATACATAGGGAATACTCAGTTTTTCCGTCACGGTGACGTAGTGTTCGCAGATGCGCATCGCCAGATCACGCGACTCCAGCACGTTCATGCCGCCGAATAGCACAAAGGGCAAATCATTCGCTACCTGAATGTCGCCAATATTGACCACCAATTGTTTCATTCTTCACCTTTTAATTGAAATTAACCAGCAATCGCCGCTGGTCAATGTAGAATAACCGATTTTTTGATAGAGTTGATTTGGACCTTCATCATCTCGCTGATCGTATCTTCTGGGCACTGCTCGACGAAGCAATTTAAATCGTTTAGCGCCACGTGATCGCACTCCAGCTCGACATGAATCAGACATCTGTCGCAGATTTCGTAGAGATCCGCCAAATTTCAGCGTAACCTCCTGTTTTCGTGCCTCTTCCAGATCCTATTCATTAAGCTGCACCCCTTCACCCAGATTGCCACGCAGACAGATATCGAGCGTGTGCGCGTCCAGTGGGTCGTCATTCATAGGGTTTATCAGCCGCATTTTACCGTCGAGGCAGTCAGTGCGCAGGATCATCTGGGTCGGAAAATCACCGCACAACCGGATTTCCAGCACCTGGGCGATCTGACGCCGCGCTTCCTCCGTAAGGCTTTGCAATTGGCGATGACGTTATTAAGGGAAAAATCGGGCTGAATGGTCTGGGTAACGCGCAGTAGAGGGTGCTGATTATATTCAAAATCGGCAACGGCGGCCAACAATAAGCACCAGGGGCAGACGGCGGAAAATGATGCTCGGACTAGCGGAGCGCGATGGACACTGCTGGCGGGTGTGATCCATTCTGGTCATCGATTATCCCGTTGTCGCTCGTGTAGCACGCCTGTCCATTCCATTATTTATTAAAATCACTTTCCCGCTGGCAACGTTGCCCCTGGCTCACGCGCTCGTTGTCGCCGTAATCGCGCAGGGTAGCCGTCTGGCTAAAACCCGCTTCGGCGAGCATGGCGCGCACCGCCGGCCCCTGACGCCAGCCGTGCTCGAGCAACAACCAGCCGCCGGGCTGCAAATGCGGCCAGGCCTCACGGCAAATCGCCGCCAAATCTTTAAGGCCATCTTCCCCCGACACTAAAGCGTTACGTGGCTCGAAGCGCACGTCACCTTGAGTAAGATGGGGATCGTCCGTCTCAATATAGGGTGGATTACTCACAATAAGATCATAGCGTTGTGCCCGCAATGCTTTAAACCAGTCACTTTCATAGAACTGCACATTCGTCAGTTCCAGACGGGCGGCGTTATCGCGAGCGAGCGCCACGGCGCCAGACGAGCGATCGATGCCGGTTATTCGCCACGCAGGCCGTTCCGAGGCCAACGCCAGCGCGATGGCGCCGCTGCCCGTGCCCAAATCCAGCACCTCGGCGCGAGCGGGCGGCAGTAATGCCAGCGCGCGCTGAACTAAACATTCCGTGTCGGGACGTGGAATTAAAGTATCGGGCGATACGTGCAGCCGCAGGGACCAAAACTCGCATTCGCCGATAAGATAGGCCACAGGCTCGCCCTGTTCGCGGCGCGTAAGAAGCGTCTCAAGGATCGCGAACTGGGCGTCCGTCAGCGGGGTTTCGCCGAAGGCCAGCATCCGAGTACGCGTCGCTCCGGTCACCTGTGCCAGCAAGATTTCGGCATCGTGCTTGGCGCTGGGGCTCAACGATTCACGCAGCCGGGCTGTGGCCTGCGTCAGCCATTGCTGCCAGGTCATCAGGGCGTCTCGGACAATGCAGCGAGCTGATCGGCCTGATACTCCTGCATGATAGGTTGGATCAGCATATCCAGCTTACCTTCGATCACTTCCTCCAGCTGGTACAGCGTCAGGCCGATGCGGTGATCTGTCACCCGCCTCTGCGGGAAATTGTAGGTACGGATGCGATCGGAGCGATCACCACTGCCCAGCAGGTTGCGTCGCGCGGTAGACTCCTCCTGTTGTCGGCGTTGGACTTCGGCGGCACGTAAGCGCGCGCCCAGCACCGCTAGAGCTTTAGCCTTATTCTTGTGCTGGGAGCGTTCGTCCTGGCACTCCACCACCAGCTCGGTGGGCAGATAGGTAATACGAATTGCCGAGTCAGTGGTATTAACGTGCTGACCGCCCGCGCCGGAGGAGCGGAAGGTATCGATCCGCAAATCGTTTGCGTTGATTTCCGGCAGTTCCGCCTTCGGAATTTCCGGCATTACCGCCACAGTGCAGGCCGAGGTATGGATGCGCCCCTGGGATTCTGTTTTCGGCACCCGTTGCACGCGATGGCCGCCGGATTCAAATTTCAACAGGCCGTAAGCCCCTTCATGAGACACTTTGGCGATGACTTCTTTAAAGCCACCGTGCTCGCCGTCGCTGGCGCTTACAATCTCCACCTTCCAGCAGCGGGTCTCGGCGAAACGGCTGTACATACGAAACAGATCGCCCGCGAACAGCGCCGCCTCATCGCCGCCGATACCAGCGCGCACTTCTAGAAAACAGCCGCGTTCATCGTCTGGATCCTTCGGCAGCAGCAACACCTGAAGCTGCTGCTCAAGCCGCTCCCGGCTGGCGCGTGAGGCCATCAGCTCCTCTTGCGCCATATCGCGCATTTCCTGGTCCTGCAGAAGGTGCTCCGCGCTGTGGATATCTTCTTGCACCTGCCGCCAGCGCTGAAAACAATTTGTCACATCAGACAACTGCGCGTACTCCTTCGACAGGACGCGAAAACGCGCCTGATCGGCAATGACACCAGGATCGCCGAGTAGGACTTCCACCTCTTCACGGCGCTCTTGCAACGCCTCCAATTTGGCGACTATCGAGGGCTTCATGCGTGGTGTATTTACCTTATGTGTTTTAGTGCGTGTCCAGTCCAAAATATGTAGTCGCTCGGCGTCGCCTTCGCGGGCTGGCCTGCTGTAGCGATTTTGTCGGCGCGGGAACGAGACAGTTGGTCAGCTTGTACGCCATCTCTTTACAATCTGCTCCGAGTCGGCGCCGAGGCGCAACGCCTAAGGCGCGTTGGCTTCAAACTACGTCAGCAGGCTACCACCTAGGTACGGTAATCGCGTATCGCCTCCACTGCCGATTGGCTGCGTAGCCAACCAATGAATCTAGACTTTCCTGTACGACGATGGTTCGACAATACCGAAGCATGTTCACGTTGCGCCAGATTTTTGATAATGGCCTGCAGATCGTCCACCGTATACAGAAGGCGCTGGTCCGCTTCGCCACCTCCGGATCAATATCGTGCGGTACAGCGATATCCACCAGCAGCATGGGCTGATAATGGCGTTGCTTCAGCGCTTGCTCCATCATTCTTTTAGCGATAATCGGCAGGGTGCTGGCGGTGGAGGTGATAATAATGTCGGCCTCGCCCAATTGGCTATTAATCTTCGCCAGCCTGATGAGGTTATCGCCATGAGTAGCCGCTTCACTCTGTGCTCGCGCAGGTGGCGCGCCACCAGTTAAATCGTTTCGCCGGCGCCCACCGGCAGCACTGTCACCGCAGCCAGGGTTCAAATTCCGCCGTGCTATGGTGCAGGCGGCAAACGCCACCGAAACCGCGTGTGAGCTGATTTCAATTTCGGTGCGCACTCGCTTGGCAACAGAGAACAATTTCTGAAACAATCGCTCCAAATCCACCGATAGGCTGTGCCCGCGATGGGATTCGGCGAACGCCTTTTAATCTGACCCAGGATTGCGGCTCGACAAGCACCAGAGAGTCCAGGCCGCTAGCGACGCGCATCAGATGGCTGACGGCCTCATCACTGAGATGCCAGTAAAGACTCTGGCGCACCTGGTCCAGTTCCAACTGGTGATAATCGCACAGCCAGCGTACCAGCGCCTCCAATAGCCTGTTGTTCAACGCTCAGGTACAGCCGCCAGGTGCAGTTGCAGGTAGATAGACGACACCGTCCTGCACTAGCGATTGTTCAAGCAAGCTGCCCAACGTCTGCTCTAGGGTATCGGGTAGAACGTCACCCGTTCGTGCCAAGCGACCGGTGCTGTTTTGTGATTGACACCGAATGCGAGCAATGTTACGGGTTCAGGTTACAGAGTAGCACAAGCGTTAGTATGGTTGCGTCTGCGCGCATTCTACAGTATGGTTGCGTCTGCGCGCATTCTACTTGATGCTCGGGTGCAAGAAAAGCCGCACCGCACTTTCCTTCCATTGATGGTGTAAACAACTAAAGCTATTGACGCTAACGATGCCCTCTGTTAGCGTGAGAGAAAGTCATTTCTCTCACGATATTTAAGAATCTTGAAGTCATGCCAGAGCGTAATTACGCCGTTTTCCGCTTGCTGTCGCTCGCCAGTCTGCTGCTTGCCGCCTGTGGTATTCACACGCCTTCTGGCCCGGCCAAAAGCCAAACCTCGCCCGAATGGCGAAGTCACCAGCAGTCGGTTTTCACGCTCACCCATTACCAGACGCGCGGCGCTTTCGCCTATCTTTCCAAGGAGCAAAAAGTTTACGCGCGCTTTAACTGGCAGCAAACCAGCGCCGATCGCTACCGCTTGATTCTGAGCAGCCCACTCGGCAGTACCGAGATGGATCTCAATGTACAGCCCGGCGTAGCTCAGCTCGTCAACAATCAAGGTAAACGCTACGTCAGCGACAATCCTGAGGTGATGATCCAAAAGCTAGTCGGCATGTCTATCCCCCTCAACGACCTGCGCCAATGGATGCTCGGTCTGCCCGGCGATGCCACCAATTTCACCATCAATGCCCACGGCTATTTACATCAGGTGAATTATAGCCACAACGGACAGCGCTGGACTGTGACCTACCAGGGCTATCACGACGATACCGTGCCGGCGTTACCGTCGAATCTGGAATTACACCAGGGCGATAACCGCATCAAATTGAAAATGGATAGCTGGAGTCTGTAATGACACGTCAATGGCCAGCCCCTGCAAAGCTGAATCTGTTTTTGTATGTTACCGACCGCCGCGCCGACGGTTACCATCTGTTGCAAACGCTATTTCAGTTTCTCGATTATGGCGATACACTCAGTATTACCCCAACCGTCGACGGCCGCATCCGCCTGCTGAACCCGGTCGCGGGAGTGGCGGAGGAGGATAATCTCATCGTTCGCGCCGCGCGGCTGTTGCATCGCCACTGTTGGGCAACAGATGACCCTGCAGCGCCGGGAGCAAATATCCGCCTTGAAAAAGTGCTACCAATTGGCGGGGGGCTCGGCGGTGGGTCTTCCGATGCCGCCACTGTGCTAGTGGCGCTCAACGTCCAGTGGAACTGCGGTTTAACTCTAGCCACCTTGGCGCGACTCGGGCTGACGCTCGGCGCCGATGTACCGATGTTCGTTTACGGCGAGGCGGCGCTAGCCGAAGGCATCGGCGAGCTGCTCACGCCGGCTGCTCCGACGGAGAAATGGTATCTGGTGGCAGTGCCGCCGGTAAGTATTGCCACGCCGCGCATTTTCGGCGATCCTGAGCTGCGAAGAGACGCGCCGTCGCGCCCGCTCGCCGCGCTTATGGCCGCCAATTTCCAGAATGATTGTGAGCCGATCGCAAGAAAACGTTTTTCCGCGGTTGAACAGCATCTTTCATGGCTGTTAGAATACGCGCCGTCGCGACTGACTGGCACAGGCGCTTGTGTGTTTGCCGAATTCGATACCGAGGCCGCTGCCTGTCAGGTTTTATCGCAAGCTCCAGCATGGATGCGCGGTTTTGTAGCCAGAGGCGTTAACGTTTCCCCGTTGCACCGCGCGCTGTCAGGGGTGCGATGACCCGTCCGACGGCGGACTAATGCATTACCCATATGACATTGTCCCGCATGGTGTCGCCGCCTTTCCTGGTGTCAGGCTGACGCAATACCTTCTCTTGAAGCAAGCCTGAGGTTCTTCTCGTGCCCGATATGAAGCTTTTTGCTGGAAACGCCACCCCGGAACTGGCGCAGCGTATTGCCAACCGTTTATATACCAGTCTTGGCAATGTCGCCGTTGGCCGTTTCAGCGACGGCGAGGTCAGTGTGCAAATCAATGAAAACGTCCGCGGTGGCGATATTTTCATCATTCAGTCCACCTGCGCGCCCACTAATGACAACTTGATGGAGCTGGTTGTGATGGTGGATGCGCTGCGCCGGGCCTCTGCCGGTCGTATCACCGCCGTTATCCCCTACTTCGGCTATGCGCGTCAAGATCGCCGCGTCCGTTCCGCTCGCGTGCCAATCACTGCTAAAGTGGTCGCCGATTTTCTCTCAAGCGTTGGCGTTGACCACGTGCTGACAGTTGATTTGCACGCGGAACAGATTCAGGGTTTTTTCGACGTGCCGGTGGATAATGTGTTCGGTAGCCCGATTTTGCTGGAAGATATACTGCAACAGGATTTGGAAAATCCGATTGTCGTTTCCCCAGATATCGGCGGCGTGGTGCGCGCACGCGCGATAGCTAAGCTACTTAGCGATACCGATATGGCAATTATAGATAAGCGCCGCCCACGCGCTAACGTGTCGCAGGTCATGCATATCATTGGTGACGTAGCGGGTCGCGACTGCGTGCTGGTGGACGATATGATCGATACCGGCGATACCCTGTGCAAAGCTACCGAAGTATTGAAGGGGCGCGGCGCCAAGCGGGTATTCGCCTATGCCACGCACCCGATCTTCTCGGGCAACGCCTTTGACAATATTAAGAATTCGGTGATTGATGAAGTGATTGTCTGCGATACCATCCCTTTAGATTCGGCCATCAAGGCACTGCCT
The DNA here is from genome assembly GCF_036327475.1 of Sodalis sp. (in: enterobacteria). Lineage (NCBI taxonomy): Bacteria > Pseudomonadati > Pseudomonadota > Gammaproteobacteria > Enterobacterales > Bruguierivoracaceae > Sodalis > Sodalis sp. (in: enterobacteria). The sequence goes on from NZ_CP132913.1 coordinate 548,281, forward strand.
AACGTGCGCACGTTAACATTGTCGGGCATGCTAGCGGAAGCGATTCGCCGCATCAGTAACGAAGAATCTATATCAGCGATGTTCGAACACTAACCCCCTACCGCGCGCTACCCATTCCCAGACGCGCGGCACGTTGACGTGCTTTGCCAAGCCATCGCGACTTATTAAGGGTTACCAGTCACTCAACCACTGCGGTTTCTTGAAAAGTACAGACTGTTTGTTGCCCACAGCTCACCTAAGCTTCACTTAAGCTTCACTCATTACCCAAATGCAGCACGGGTCGTGTGATGATTGGCCACAGAGAAGCCGCTCGCCCGTTTAGGAAAAATCAACGGTCGTCGTGCCGCTGCGTCAGGTCAGTCTGTCCTACCGCGGCATTACAGGTTAATGGTAGCGGCCGTTATGGTTTTTGGTGGCGCATCAAAGCGCTGCGCCACCAGTCGGAAATTTCCTCGTGACTGCCCATGCGCGCGCTCGCGAGCTATAAACAGTATGCCAACAAAGATGCTACAATGCCGTCGACGGCCATTAAATTAGGCATGTAGATTTGGGGTAGTTGATTGATCACCGATACGGCGATGCTGGCAACCATTAGTCATCCCCTCGCCCATGAGGCTATTGCTGACCAGCATTTCTAATTTACGTTTCATGTTACGCCTCCTAATTGTGCGGATGCCCTTGCTCGGCGTCACTCCTTTCGCTAACTATTCCTATCACTGATTAAAGCATAGCCAGAGTTGAACCTCACCTTGTGGTGACGATCACAGACTATTCAATAAATTACACGAATCGAGGCGATCCGTGACATCGTTGGCGGGCCGTTGATTTGAAAAGCCTTACTCCGGCAGAGTAAACTGGTGTGCAAACCCACAGATTGAGACCAAGACGTGACGATTAAATTAATTATAGGACTGGCCAATGCCGGCGCTGAGTACGCCGCAACCCGCCACAATGCTGGCGCCTGGTATGTCGAGTTACTGGCAGAGCGCTATCTGCAAACGTTAAAAGAGGAAAGCAAATTTTACGGCTACACTGCCTGTCTGACCCTCGGTGGCAATGGTGTTCGCCTGCTGGTCCCGACGACTTTTATGAATCTCAGCGGCAAAGCAGTAGTAGCGATGACCACCTATTACCGCATCGCACCAGAAGAGCTCCTGGTCGCGCACGATGAACTGGATCTGTTGCCCGGCAGCGCTCAGCTAAAGCTAGGTGGCGGGCATGGCGGCCATAATGGCCTAAAAGACATTATTAATCGCCTGGGCAACAATCCCCTATTCCACCGCCTGCGCATCGGCATTGGCCATCCTGGCGACAAAAACAAAGTGGTGGGCTTTGTGCTCGGCAAACCACCCGCGGCAGAATTACGGCTGATTGATAGCGCTATCGATAAAGCGGTGCACTGTACGGAGATTCTTATTGCCCAGGATGCTACGCAGGCTATGAACCGTCTGAATGCTTACCGACCCGGTTAAACGCCAGGCGTCGAGTAATGCGCGGATTTTGTGTATAATGAACTTAGAGTGATCTTATGTCGACATTGGCATTTGACTGGCTGATAATAGAGCTATTTAAGGTAAAATGACCATGGGTTTCAAATGCGGTATTGCCGGGTTGCCTAACGTGGGCAAATCCACCCTGTTTAATGCGTTGACCAAGGCGGGCATTGAAGCGGAGAACTTCTTGTTTTGTACCATCGACCCCAATACTGGCGTGGTGCCGATGCCCGATCCGCGCATGGATCAGTTGGCGGAAATCGTCAAACCGAAGCGTATCGTGCCGACCACCATGGAGTTTGTCGATATCGCTGGTCTGGTGAAAGGCGCGTCCAAAGGGGAAGGATTGGGCAACCAGTTTTTGACCAATATCCGTGAAACCGAAGCGATCGGCCATGTTGTGCGCTGCTTTGAAAACGACAGTATTATTCATGTGGCGGGGAAAGTCGATCCAGCAGAGGACATCAATGTCATTAACACCGAGCTGGCCCTGTCCGATTTGGAGACGTGCGAACGCGCCATCCACCGAGTGCAAAAACGCGCCAAAGGTGGCGACAAGGATGCCAAGCTGGAGCTGTCTGTGCTGGAAAAGTGTCTTTCACATCTGAGCAATACCGGCATGCTGCGCACGCTGGAGCTGTCGAGAGATGAGAAAAACGCTATCCGTTATCTCAGTTTTCTGACGCTTAAACCGACGATGTACATTGCCAATGTAAATGAAGACGGTTTTGACAATAATCCTTATTTGGATCAGGTGCGTGCTATCTCTGCAGCCGAGGGATCGGTGGCGGTCGCGGTTTGCGCTGCGGTAGAATCGGATATCGCTGAGCTCGACGACGAAGAGCGCGATGAATTCATGGCGGAATTGGGTCTTGACGAGCCGGGCCTGAATCGCGTCATTCGCGCCGGCTATGAACTGTTGAATCTGCAAACTTATTTCACTGCCGGGGTGGAAGAGGTGCACGCCTGGACCATCCCGGTGGGCGCTACCGCGCCGCAGGCGGCAGGAAAAATTCACACCGATTTTGAAAAGGGCTTTATCCGCGCTCAGACGATTTCTTTTGCTGATTTCATTACCTATAAAGGAGAGCAAGGCGCCAAAGAGGCCGGCAAAATTCGCTCCGAAGGGAAAAAATATGTGGTTAAAGACGGCGACGTTATGAATTTCCTGTTCAACATCTAAATAAAATTTGTTATCCCATGATGTTGGATACCTTATCATAAAAATAACTAAAATCCACGCACTGACATGGATTATTTTGTCCCATTTAGCTAATGCATTAGGGACAATTACTCAGTTACCAACCTATCTATTCATTCACTTGTTCACTTACCGCCCGCGGTGAACTTATCTATTTTGGCGATTAATTAGCGGTCTGCTGCTAATGCTTGCCCTCTATGTTGTCGGCAAAAATAAAGCGCAACAGCCCATATTAAGGGTATGGATATCCATGCGTTTGGTTACCTACAGTACGTTTATTGCATCGTGTCGATTATTTGACTCACACCCAAAACTAATACCTGCCTGGTCACCAGAGAGGCTTTTCTGCCCACATCGCCCCGTATTTTGTCAGTCATCTGATACGACAACAACATGCTCCTACTTATACACAAACCATGGCTAGCGTCTTCATATCGTACCTGTGATACCATCCAATCTCTTTCATGCCCGGCGTTCAAATGTCGACACTCTGTAGCAAGGGATAAGGTGGTTGAGAAATGGCTAGCTACTTTCAATTCCAAAAGTTTATCTTGGCGAAGATGCCATTAAAGTATTACGCCAGTTAGGTCATAAAAGATAGGAATGATTACTGATAGTTTTATGGCGGTTTCTGGTAACGCGCACTATTTAATCTAAAATGCCGCAGGCCTCAGTGTCTATTTCAGCGACATTAAAACCTAATCCCAGCGTTGAGATCCTATAGGTAAGTGCGGCCCAATTTAAAGCGTTCAAGCAGGACGTCATAATGACGCTGGGGGCGGTTCATCACTCAATGCCATAAAAGGGATTAAAGCTACGTTGGAGGAATATTTCTCTGGCCAATGGGTGTTCGGATCGGCACTGATAGCCTGACTTTCGACTGGGAAACAGCTGGGCAATGACCGAAGCAAATTATGTTGCACAGTAACCAGCGACGCCGGCTGCACCGTCATGACTTTCATGTTTTCAGACCACGGCGTGGACGACGTCTTCAGGCTTACCGTAAGGCGCGGCCGCCATGCGATATCGCGGCGAGATAATCGATGATAGACTCGACTACGCCGGCAATCCCGGCGCATTGCTGACAACTCCCTAACAACCGCCAAATTCCGCGTCCGCGACGGCCACCAGTGTCGCTATGTCCTGTTGGCGACGCAGATCGCCATGCACGCACCTCGGTACTCAGCGCCCGCACACTGCTCTTGACACTCCGATAGCGCCTGGCAGCTGCTGTGGTCAGCACTAACTCACTCATCCTGACGCGCCAGCCGGATGGCGATGGCGCCACAAATTCCGCCGTCGGTACCGGTGATAATGCGGATGAATTCACGTGCCTACCCTCTTTAGGGGGTGAGGACACGCTAGCAAACGCCTGTCTTCCACGGTAAAACCGCCGCCATAGATCTCCAATGTTATTATGAGGTCGGCGCTGAGTGCCTCCGGCGCTAGCGCCGCGATGGGAGCGAATTCGCTGGCGAAGACGGCGTACGTGAATCTCCCCGCTCGGCTTCGTTTCTAGCGGCACGCCGCGCCACCGCGCCCAGCCGCGGATCTGGCCGTCGTCCGCTTCCTCAAAGGCATAATTTGGGTGTCCTTTTGGTATAGCTGAGCAGCTCACGGCCCCCATGGGACGCTGTAGTATATGAAGATATGCGTTTAGACATACAGCGATTGGTAGCGCATCGCTTGACTCGCTCAAATGGGCTAATCCTTCAGCAACACATCGATTTTGCCGGCATGCATGCGGATTACTACCTCCAGCGTGGAGGAATGCATTTTATAATTACCAAACGTAACTCATACCCCTTTATCCATTATAGGATCACAGATGATGGGCTGAAGTGCAGTGGTAGAAGCGCCGGGCCGCAGCGTGGCCCGAGGTCAAGGCCAGGGATAATCGACGATATGCTGTGGACTCATGGCGTCGATGCGGGTCACGTCGCACAGCGCCATGGTCGATTTCATCTCTTTCCGTAACGGGTCCAGACATAAGGTCACACACGCTTCGCCCAATGTACTCAGGTTGTAGAGGAAAGCGCGGCCAATCATTACGTTGTCCGCGTCCATTGTCGTAATTCACCGGCACCACCGACTACGCTAATGGTGGACGGCGTGCCATCCCAGCTAGCGACCGCCGTGATTGGATACCACGATGGCGTCCGCACCGGCAAACGAAGCGCCTGGCCAGTCCGCGCTGTCCATGATCCCTTTGATCACCAATTTGCCGCGCCAGCGTTTTTTCTCAGGCAACATCCCCCCAGCAGAAACTGCGGTCGAACTGGCGTCTCATCCAACTCCGTGAAACCCAAGGTGTCGGTGACGCATTTGGCGTGGCCGGCAATATTATAAAGGCGTTTCAGAGAGGTGCGGCGTAGCGTTTGCGGCGCCCACAGGCACCAACGCGGATACATCAGGATTGACATCATCCCGCACAGCGTCGGCGCCGGGGCACCGATAGCCCGCTGAGGATATCTTTATGACGCCGCTCCTGAATCGGAAGATCGCGCGTCAAGGAAAGGGCAGAACAGCCCGCGGCAGCGCGGGTGCTCAAATCAGGCAATAAAGCCTCGATCTTTCATCGTGTAAATCGAAACCAAACGGCTTGGCGTACTCAGCCGCCACCGCTTTGATACTGCTAATACTGACGGTGGAAGGCGAATAGGGTACACCCGTCTCCGTAGCCCGAGCAGCCAGCAGCTCGCCCTCGGGATGGAGCATGCTGATCAGCCCGATGGACACCAAAATCAACGGCAGTGACACCGGTTGTTTCATGTCACAGAATGTGGTTGTGCGGGTAGTAATATGTTCTATGTTGCGCCCACGCGCTGGCGAAAGTGCAATCGCGCGAGACCTCGCTGTTTTCTCGATGGGCGGCCTGCGTCAAGGAGACGCTTATCAATATAGTCTAAATAACCTCGGCACGCGCCGGCGCGCCAAGCGCTACGGGTTATCGAGGCAGGTGATGATTTGCCCCATACTCTTGTCCCGGCGGGGAGCGGCCACGGTAACGCTGCACTGTTCGCTCATACCGTCAATATTGAGGCGCAGCGTCTGACCAGGCCTGAGATAAAGCAGCGGCGTAAACCCCCCTTCCACCCGCCAGGAAAATCATTTCTTCGGTGTTGCTTTCCTGGCGCCGCACGCTATTCACCTCGAGCCATAGCGCCAGGTTTTGCGCATTTGTGATGTCATCACGCGTACCCAGAGCGGCGCTAGCGGTGCGAAAGTATCGGCATCCTCGTCCCACTACCCGCCACACTCGATTTGCCAGGCGCGCTACGAACATACAATAGCCGATGACATAATCTAGCGTCTGTGCCTGAGTGATAATGTGCGTGCTGCCTGATAATCACACCCAGTTTCACCTTCCGATCAACCTTGCTAGCGCCGGGCGGGATTTTATCGGATCTTGGGGGCCGGTGATAGCGCTAGTGATTTTCTAAGATAGGCTCTTGGCAGCGTCATATCGGTCTCATAGGCATGATCGCGATAGTTCAACACGACGAAGACAATGTTGCCTGGTCGCGCTATGCACGGGCCCGCGGGCGCTGCAAGCTATCGTCGGACAATCCCTGCCCGTGCCAGTTCGTCAACGATGCCGCTTGCTCTTCATCCGACACGCCCGGTTTCTCATGGCTCGCCTTTCCACAGCGCACTAGCTTCATGATGTCTTTCCCCTAGCTAAAACGTACTTTGCATTCAACGTACATTTAGTAAATGGAAGTTTGACCACGCTGTCAAAATTAATGAAATAATAAATCTATCATTATTATGTTTCTTTTGTGAGAAGTATCACGCTGTGAAGTGAGAAACGTCGGCAACATCGCGCGTAGCAATTGACGCCCCTTGGCGCCAACGAGCTGAATCTATGTCAAGATTGACCGAATACGCCTTCCCTGAAAGATCGCGCCTTTCATTTGCTAAACTATGATTGACGATGGCCACCTAGCGCCAGGCGAAAACTGTTGGAAGTCCATGTGTCAAAGGCTTTTGGTATCAGCCTCTCGCCGACCAGCATGCGCTGCACCAGCTGTGCGAGCAAAAGCTTATCCAGGCAGGCCAAGGGCGAGGGATATACGTTGCGGGGCGCGAGGCGCAGCCATGCAACTCTGGCCACCATAAATTCCGCCGGGGACCCGCTGGGAAAGCATGCACGCTCAGCTTGAACAAGCCATTTGCACTATCGCTCTTTTCAATGCGGCGCGAATCATCGAAGACCGCGTGGCGACGCAGCAAATAAGTAGCCGCAACGTGCCGTGTTTGATCGCGTTTTTCACAATTGTCTGTAGCGAGAACGCCGACAGCGATAGGGATAACAGCGTTTCCGGTACCCAGTAGCATGTGCGCCTACAGGCGCTGTTGAAAACTGGCTTTCTCGATTTTCAGTTCGCCGAGCGTTTCAGATTTTTGCGAAAAAGAAGGTGGACAGGTACTGCACCAACCAGGGTGGCCTGATCGCTGTCTTGGCGGATCACCGCCCTCATCATTGAGGGCGTTCAAAAGAAAATGAGGATTGACCTGCGTATGCGGCAGCTTAATTCAGACTGCGTCAACAGCAATTTATGCCTCTCGTACTGGCCGGTCATGATCTGCACCAAAAGCAGGCTGGCATTCCCCAAGCATACGGGAGCTGAACAGGCGGTCTTTGCCTCATACAGCTTGATGGTGCCGATCATCTCCTAGTTTCACCTCGCAGCGGGATGACCAGCGTGGAACCTGAGCTTGCGGACGCGGTGTAACGAACGTTGATACGGCACCGCGTTGCTATCGGCATACATCCCGGCAAATGATGATCGTCACCAACGCCGATAAACGCCAGCAGGCGCTGCCTGTCGGTAACCGCCGGCCACGTGGGAAAATCGATCACCTAAAACTGCCGGGGCGCGCAACCTCGGTGATAGTGCCGGATCGCTTCAGCCAATCACAGTGATTCAGAATGAGATGCCGTGAGGAAAAGCAATAGACGAACAGCCCGCCGCACAAACGCCGTTCAAAAAAATCGGCACAGCGGGAGGCTTGCCGCGCGAGCAAAGTGTTAGCGCCCGCGACCTATACTCGCCAAGGAATCTAGCGCGCACGCTATCGAACGGGCTCAAACATGCTGTCCGCCGTGACCTGGTTTGGTGCCGTTAACGTAAGACGCGCCCTGCGTGCTCAGGAAGTAGATCAACGAAGCCGCCTATTCCGGTTGGCCAAGCCGCTGCAAGGGCACCTGCCGCTCGATGATTTCCTGCGTACCGAGGACAAATTGCGGTATCAATCTCCCCCAACGCGATAGCGTTAACTCGGGTCAAGTGATGACCAAAATCGAACGCTATCTCGCGTGTTAGCGCCGACAGGGCCGCTTTTGAAGTGGCGTAGGCGACGCCGGCGAGGGGCAGCTGTAACATCTGCGCTGCGTCGTTAAACCCGATGTTCAATTTCTAGTTTGTCTTGGTCGACCAGCTTCAGTCCTCAAGCCATATTGACCATCACTGTCATATATGGGTAAAGGCGTAGGCTTGGAAAGCCATACCGATATTACGCACCTGTGGCAGCACATCGTTTATTAGCTACCGTCACGCACAATTCGCCGGTACTGATATCCTCTAAGCCAGCGACAGACATGCACAATGAGGTCGATTTGCCGCTGCCGGCCTGGCCGACAATCACTACAAATTCGCCATCGTTAATGGTAAGATAAACATCCCGTACGACGTTTCAGTACGTGCAATGCCTTCCCTGGCACTTTAATACCACGTGGTCCATAGTCTTCTCTTACTTAATAATCAACAATGCTGCTGCGTGATGAATGCCGTGTCGAGCTCAAGCGCTTTGCCCAATGCCTATCGCGTGATCACCCCGCCTAGGGCGGACGCATGTTTGAAAGCGTGACCGCTGGCGCCGCCGGCCACCACCAGTATGCGCCCCGATGCTGCCCGACAATAACTTGCGCATCCGACATTCGGGTTATTATGCAAGGGTGCGTGCTCACCGGCTAAAAGCTGATCCTAAAGCTGATCCTATCGAGCCAAGTGCCGACCGATCTCCGTGTGCCCTGCGTATCCAGGAGGGTGATGCGGCGATCGCTCTGATCGAGGTCGAGCGCAGTACGTGGCGCACCAGTATCGCCCAGGTCAATTCTTTGCCGCCCTTCCGTGTAACGCGCCATGCCCCATAACGTCAGATCCGGTTTGATTGCACGCACGAAAACCGGAAAAGCCGCCAGCACATAATTCGGCCCGGTGTCGAACCTGTCATAACGGTACGGATCGGATCCAACGGTAGTCGGGTACCAAGCGTGTAACCAGGCGCCGTCCACCACGACCGCCTGCGATGCCCGAACCTCGTCGGCTGACGTTGTTGGACGTACCCTGGCCGGCATTGTCTGACGCATCGACCATGACATCCATGAGTATCGATGCCGATAACCATCTGGCACGTTGCAGTGCCGCGCGGATAACCCCCTTCGGGTTGGCGACCCCAGTATCAGGGTCACACACTGCAATACCCTTGGCGCGTAATCGTGGATGCTGCGGCTGCCGGGAAGCCAGTTTCTGCGCATCCAACACCGCCAGCGCCGTCTCCAAATACTTGTCGGCCCGCAGCGTGCACTGATCGCAAGAGAATCAGCTGACCCAATTATTGCCCGTGACGAGGAGTAAGGGTATCCCCGTCGCCTGCTCAGGCTGCGCAAACAATGTGTGCGCTAGCAGCGCATAATCCCCAGCGCCGGATGTTCAAGGTAAAAAGTCCGAAACAGCCGGGTTTTACGTGGGTCGCGCAGGTTGTGTGCGGCACTAAAACTAACCAATACCAATGACGTTTACCCCATGTGCCGCCAGCCGCCAGACCGCTGCAACTCAAATAGTACCCAGGCCTATCACTGCAACATCATAGCGTTGCCATGTCATCTTAGAAGCCATTTACCCGTACCCTTATAAATTCAGAGGAGATTTTCACGGATTGACCCCGCCGTCATGTACAGAGAAGCGCTCAATACGCTGCAATTCTTCCTCTGTGAAGGTCAGGTTCTTGACGCCCTTAAGTTCTCGGCCGACTGCTCTTTATTAGACACGCCAACCATCGTCGAGGTGACCAACGGGCCGCGCAATGTCCAGGCAGTGTCAAGTTGCGATAACGTTTGGCCACGCTCTGCCGCGATAGCGGCCAGTCTGCGCAGGCAGTTGAGATTAGTCGATTGCGCTTCTGATGAGGTACAGAGCGGTGCTTAGATTATATTCACCTTGCCAACCCTTGCAGATAGCGCTCCGCCAACAGCCCCGTATCAGCGGTGTAAAGGCCACCGTCGCGCCGCCGAAACCAGTCAATTCGTTGAGCATGTGCTCTCTAATCCAGCGATTGAGAAGCGAGTTGGATGACCGATTAACCAACAGTGGCGTACCCAACTTTTTGGGAATCGTGAAGACTTCATGGGAGCTCTGGGCGAGCGGAGTAGAATGAGATACCGACATAGTCAACGATTTATCGATGCTGCTCAGCGAATGTTTCCCCGCCAAAATCATTGTGGACCGGCTACTGTGGCCCAACCCGCCTTGGTAGTGATCACCAATTCGTGGCGGTATGCCTCGAAGTCTTTGCGCAGAATGTGCCCCACATTCTCTTCCGCAGCGCCAAGTGGCGGACCGTACCGGTTCGCGAGATTGAAATGGTTGATACCATGCTAAAATGGAAAGTAGATGATGTCACGCTGCTACTGCAAGAGCGCATCATCGCCGAAGTTGTACCACGCCTCCAGCCAGATGGGCTACACCACCAGCCCACTATGATCAGCGCGGTGATAGGCATGGAGTTTGAAACGGTTAAGGGAACTGACCCAGTGGGTATTCAGATCAGGTCGCTCATCCAAAATGCAATACGTTATATAGAGTACGTTATGACGCTGTCCTGTTCGCCGGTGTGGCTAGAGGACGGTTAAATTCACTGGCAGAAAATATTAGCAGCGCGGGGACAATTGAAGGCTTCGTCAAACGCCAGACCATAATTCTGCGCATAGGAAGTCCTGTAGGCCGATCGCGACCACGCCCTCTGCTTACCGTTATTGGTTAATGATGAGCAACGGCCACAACCAGGCGTTCTATTGGACTGTCGTCAAAATCATCGCTGTACCGATGAGCGCCAGGCGTATTAGCAGTAGATAGATCTGAAACAGAATGCGTCACCAGCCGGCACTATCTAGCCAGGCTGCCTCCCGTTGCTCGCGGTGAATATTTAAAAAGAATCGGCACAGGTTGAAGATGGCCAGTCCATGCGTCAGGCTGGGCATAATCAGCGCCGTCAACGTGTCTCCGCTAGCCCCAACGAGTTGAACACGTTGACGGCAACGCCACGGCTGAATGCCGCTTGAAAATTTTCCAGAGTCAGCGTTCTGGAATGAGGGTCCAGAGATCCACGCTAGCTTGAAACGTTTGCGAAACAGGGCGAAAAGCCGACGACGCCAGCCAGATGAAGGGAATAGCGAACAGCAGCGATATGATCAGCGCTGCCGACGTCGCCAACGGCGACGGTGCTCCCATCAAGATAAACAATAGTGATATTTCCGACAGCGCGAAGACGTCGCCGATAGCGGCGCCCACCAGTTAGGTAAATTCAGCGCCGCCCACGGTCTGCAGGCGAATACGGGAGGCATGTTGCGCCTGCCAGGTCAGAATGGCTTGCAAGCCGACTATGTGAAAGTGACTTGTGAAACTGATCACGGGCGCGTGCGTCAGGATAAAAGGACACATTCCGGTTTTGGGTCAGTCGTCAAGGTGTGGCGTGAGTCAACGTTAGGGATAGGGGCAAAGCAGGTCAACGCCAGGGTCAAACCAGGTACAAGTCGGAGAAGAGCTTAAAAGGATCCGTGGATTACGACCCTTTTAAAGGGTCCGCCGGCTCCAGCGAAGGCGACACAATGCCCTCCCTCCGGCGGTAAGACGCCTGTAGACGCTCTACAGGCTCTTTCGGCAATACATTAATAACCATTGTCCAAGATTGTGCCTACGTTTAGCTTGCTTTCTTTATCTTATCATCCTTGGCGTTCACCTTACCGCGTCGGTGTTGGTGACGCTGACGTTGACGATTAACTCATACTGGAATTGACGCTCAGTAGGTGCGAGGCGGCGCTGCTAATGAGCAGTAAAGTTAACGACGTGGTGCGCACGCGCTGATGTTAGCATGGGGTGTCCCGGCGCGGCAGGGAGCTGCCGCGAGCAGATAACAAAGGTATGACTGATTGAATCGATAACACCTACATATTGGATTGCCACAGCGTCATTTGTTAATTTTTGTTAGTTTTTGCTCACCAATCAAGCGGAGGTAAGATATGTCTTTAATCAATGCAAAAATCAAGCCTTTTATCAATCAAGCGTTTAAAAACGGTGAGTTCATTCAGGTCACCGATAAAGATGTCGAAGGGAAATGGAGTGTCTTTTTCTTCTATCCGGCCGATTTCACCTTTGTTTGCCCGACTGAGCTGGGTGATATCGCGGACCACTACGCTGAATTCCAGAAATTGGGCGTCGATATTTATTCCGTTTCCACCGACACCCATTTTACCCATAAAGCCTGGCACGACAGTTCCGAAACAATCGCCAAAATCCAATATGCGATGATTGGCGACCCGACTGGTGCCCTAACGCGCAATTTTGAAAACCTACGCGAAGACGAAGGTTTGGCCGACCGAGGGACGTTTGTCGTCGATCCGCAGGGCATAATCCAAGCTATTGAGATCACGGCCGAAGGTATCGGCCGCGACGCCAGTGACCTGCTGCGTAAAGTGAAAGCTGCGCAATATGTTGCCAGCCATCCCGGCGAAGTCTGCCCGGCGAAATGGCAAGAAGGCGATGCTACGCTGACACCATCGCTGGATCTGGTCGGCAAAATCTAACCTCGCCGTTTATCCGACTTTTGATGTTATTTGTCTTAGCGGGTGCGCTGCGCCCGTTTTAGTCTCCCGGGAGAGACCACGCTCGCGACACCGCGATGAACCAAAAGCCTACCTTGAGAAATTAACCAAGCCGGTTAGTTAATTGCCACATTGGATAACGGCGCCAAGCCCGCCAAAATCGGCGGGCTGCTGATGGGTATCACCGACCTGTCGGACAAAGGTGAGGTGGTGGGAAGACAATCAGCTGCCGGTACGCAAGCCATCTTTTCGGGCGGCGAATCCAGGAGTGATCGCGGCCGCGCTTTACCCGTTCGCCGCTGGGCCATGAATTCACCTCACTGGTGGTGGCGCTGCTGCAAGCCGGCGGGCACCCATCACAGGAAGAGAGCCGCCACTGAACCAGATTCACTAGCTTGACGGCGAGTTTCATTTGAAACCTATTACTCTCTGACCTGCCAACATTGCCAGGACGTACCAGCGATTGACGACGGCGCGCTCCAAGATGCAGGAACGCAATATTTGCGTGCCGGCCGTATTCATGAACAGCGAATCGCTCGGCCAAGGGTGCATGATGTTGATCTGTGCATCTCGCTGGCAGGGAGCGAAGAGGCCCTGCTCTAGCGACTCGATCGCGATGATTGCGACCAAGCTGATATTCGCTACGGTGACGGCTCCGATAAAGGTTACGCCGAGCACGTACGCCAAATAGACGCTTCGACCCCAGCCAGATTCAACGCCGTCCCAGTCGGCTATTTACCCATCCGCCCATGTCCGATCGGCTATTTACCCATCCGCCCATGTCCGACAAATACCTGCATCACGATGCTTGCGATATTGCCGCTCTCTACGGCAAAGACACCTTTTCTGGTTAGGTACCGCGCTCCTGCCGTTCCTTCTTTGCGCTAAAAAGAACTGCTTCGATTTGCTGGCGGAGCACCTGCGTTTTTTGCCGGCGCAATGATGACGAGTGGTTTGAGTAATTACCGTCGGCGCCGGACCAGAAGATGACCCATAAACTGTATTATGGTCATTTCCTGCGCCATGTTTTATCAGGATTATTCATTTCAAAGGCTGAGATTGCCTCTCGTTGGAGCGCTGTTTGTGGTAAGGGCTGGACGCCAGCGGGATTATGGTGGATGATGTGCGCATCGCGAACTTTTCGCCGTCCGCCGGAAGTGTGGCTGCTCAACGGCGTTTGCTGACGTACCAGCGCCTCAGAATAGCGAGAAGCGCGCAAAGCTGGCGTGTACAGGACCACAAGGCGAGAAAGCGTCGGGAGGTGAGCACGGCAGTTAATGTCATTTATACTTTTCAACAATGTATGCGTCGTATTACTTTCCGTTGAAATAGATTTAGATGGCGTCGGGCCAATTGCAAATAATAATGACAATGCATGTTATGATCTCATCGCCACGGTCTTGGGAGTCTTCTTTAGTGGTCTGCTTTGCTATATTCGTTACCGGGCCACAGCGTCGCCGCACTGCCAGCGACAGCGACGAAAAAAACGGATACCTTTACAACATCGCAAGCGCTCATCATTTTGCCTAGGTGGCCAGTTTAACGGAGCTCGGCACACCCGCCGCCTTCAGCATACTCACCGGCGAGGATTTTCGCCAGGCAAAGTCACAAATCAATGTGTCAGAAAGCATGGGTAGCGTGCTGGGTTTACAAATTTAAAAGCGGCAAAATTATACCAGAGATCTTCAACTGTCGGTGCGCGGATTTGGCACCCACTCAATGTACGGCGAGCTTATGCCCCACGGCTTTGCCGCCGTTGCCTGTATTACCGGCCTGCCAGTGGTGATGGCCATAAGCCAGATGCGACCGACGGCAAGCGCTACCGACTAGGTAAGTTATCTGCTCAGCGTGCTACCGATGGACGTGGCTTTTATTAACCCTCTCAACTTAATCCTCCGGGCCGGCGGCGAAACCACCATGACGTTAGTTGACTCGCGGGGAAAATGGTCAGTCCCTCCGCTGGCGGCAGCAACATCCTGACGCCGAGGTGCTGCGCACTATCTGGCCCGTGAGATTTCCCGCTGGCAATCTTGCTGTTCAGCGTGAGCCTGGATGATGCGCGCCATTTGGCGCTCGGCGCTGCACTACTTGCGCCACTTGCGCCAAATCCTAATAGCGCTACAAGCGAGCGAGGCGCAAGCGCTGGCCAACACCTCCGCCAGTCGGACTGCGTCGCGCTACTGGAGCTGGATCTCAATCGATTCAAGCAGGTCAACGGCAGTCTGAGCCTCATTGCCAGGATGCGCTGATCAAAGCCGTGGCAATATGTCTATGTGGTCTGGTGCGCGAAGGCGATGTGGTGTCGCATGCACCGGAATCCTGATTTTCCTAATGCGATGTCAAAGAGCGCGAGGTGGTACGGGCGCTCGGTTTGCGTATCATCGATGCCGTCAAACAGTCTTTCGCGCTCGGTGGATATGCGCTGGCCCCGACGGATACTCTTGAGAAAAGAGGACTTGAAACGCAAGGCCGATATCGCTATTTATTCCGCCAAGGCCCGCGATCGCGACGGATTTCAGTGGTTTGAGTAGTCTCTGGACGAGTCACTGAGCACACGTGGCGCCGGTGGACGAACTTCATGCCGCACGATGCCGCACTTCAATACAAAGATACCATGACCCTCCATTTCTTGCCGCAGAGATTGACATCACGGGCAAAAGATTGTCGGCTTTGAGGCACAATTGCGCTGGCAGTGCCCAAGCACCGTTATCTGTCGTCGTCGCAACAGCTGAAGGTTGCCGAGGATAGTGGGATCAGCATTGTATTGGATGGGAAATAGATGCTGACGCAGTCCTGCCAGGTAGCGAATTACAGCCCAAACTTCGTCGAGCGCGCCACAGCGATTCTTCAAGCACAGCAGTGCGACCCCTAATGCATCGAACTCGACATCAACGAAAGCGTGTTGTTTAATCAATATGCTTACTCTCTCAGCATTCTTTAGCGGCTAAGGCCGGACGGGCCCTGTGACCCTCTGCGCCGTCTTCTGGTCCTTCAAACTCCTCCTCGTGCGGCACCCTCTTCTCTGGTACTGCGATGCATGCTACAACATTCGTTCCGTGCCACCGCTTATTTACTTAACCGAGCGCAAAGCAATGCTCTAAAATCCTCACAGCGACGCAGAAATGAATTAATATGACCAATTCAACAAAATATCGATAGAAATCTGTGTCATTGATTATTAAAATACACAAGGGAACCATAGAATTTATTATTCAGCTCACTGTTGTTGTCACTTTCCCGTTATTTTCTTTCCCGTTATTTTCATTATTTTGCGCGCGCAAAGGTGGCATCGGTCTGGGACTTGCCGGCGGACACTCGTCTGGATATTCGACCTGTAATCGGGTCAGCTGTCGGTGGATGTGATTGTGATGTTTGTCATGCGGTTGTAGCCGCTTCCAGGCCTCCGGCAGACTGGATGTCCTGCTACAACTGGCGGAAAAACTGCTGCGCCGTAATCCCAAATGTATCTCGCTGGTCATCTGGCTGCTGACCGTGCTTTGTGGCACCGGCCACGTGATCTATAACTCTGCCCATCATTTACGATGTAGCGATAAAATAATATCCGCCCAGAACGCCCGTCAGCTTGCAAATTGGCACAATTGCCAGCCAGGTTTCGGTTGCCACCGTCTCATCTGGCTGCTGACCATGCCCAGCAGCGCTAGATTTCACGCTGCCTTTGCTCACCATTCCCGTCCGCTGTGCGGCATCTTGACTATCGCGCTATTTAGCGGCTTTCGCGGCAAGGATTTAAGGGATGATGACGTCTTTCTCGCCTTTATCAATACCAAGGACAATCACAACTACGTCTACGGCACCGATGCTCCTGAATAGCACTCTGCCGCGCAGCAGCTGGGTAGCGATGAGCATTTTACGCCACCATTCTGGTAATAAGCGCTGCTTGATACTCCAACGCCTTGTACCCGAACGCCAACGGCGCGCCGCTCTCGATTGTGCTGATGATACAAATGTACATGCTGTTCGGCAGGGCATTCATCGTGTTATTTACGGTACCGCCAGCCGCCATTACCAAAAATGATGTCTTCCGTTCCGGCATGGCGGCCATCGTCGCCGTGTATGGCGTCGCCTAAATGGCGGATGCGCCATTCAGCCATCATTTGTTGCAGAATGCGCGCTGGCGCTGCTGCTGTTATCGCAGCTCGTCAACTCCAAGGCTGCGGTCCTGGCGATGGTGGGTCCCCATCGCCTTAGCGGTCGGCGTGCCGCCAGCGCTTATCGCCGCTGAGGCCCGGCCTGTTGTGGCTACTGGTCCACGCCTACGGCCTGATGTAGCCGCGACCGGAGATGGGCAATCTCTGAGCGATCGGCCAATTTTCGCCATCTCCCCCTTTGACAACGTTCGAGCCCCCCGTTACCATGCCAGTCATTTCGCGATTCCTCTGTAGTTCAGTCGGTAGAACGGCGGACTGTTAATCCGTATGTCGCTGGTTCGAGTCCAGTCAGAGGAGCCAAGTTTAGAGAAGCCCGCTCAAGGAAGCCAGAGCAGGCTCTTGTATTCATGAGCAAAATCATTTAAAACGTTTCGGCCTTAGAAGCTTCACTGTAGAGTCGTTAACATACTGAATATTGTACTGCTTATAAAGCATTATTAAGGAAATCTAAATGGCTTACGATCTTGAGCACCGACTTGTCATAGGCGTCGCCTCCGGTGCGATTTTTGATTTGAGATGAAGTATTTAAAATACCAGGAAGAGGCAGGGTATAGAAAGCTTCAGGAGCCACACCTAATCAAGCTTTACACACAGGCGTAGCTTCCCCCATCAATAAAAGATTACTTTCTCTTCATGACCTCAGCCTTGACCATATTCTTGACCCTATTAATGATCTACTCGTCGAAGTAGTCTTGCTGTCGAAATATGAATATATCTCTGCACCCAATATTACATTTCAGAAGAATATAAGATATCACACCCTGGTTATGCGCCTATTCCCTTTTCGTCCTTATTTTGGCTGTTTTAGTAAGCGCATCGGAATGACTAATGACGCAAAAGGTAAAGCATTAGGAGCTTTTAAACCACACATATTTGATGATCAGTCTCGGCATCTGCAGAACACGAGCTCTGTTGTCCATTGCAGAACACGAGCTCTGTTGTCCATTCTCGTTTGGCGTAATCAATAAAATGAACTGAAGCCTTCAAAGTTTATAACAACAATGATAAATGCCAAAATTCACTCATGCAGGCTATCCCTACCGGATAAAGATGAGCATCACTTCAATGCTGTTTGAAATCAGTTTGACATCAGTTCTATATTAGTAGTATAATTTTAAGCTGAATCGGTCTGCTGGGACCTATTGTCACAGGTCAGATTGGTGCACCCTAGGCGAATTGGCGAACGAAGATGGCTCCAATCTGGCCAGCGGCAACCACATCAACCTCCATGGATCATATGAGGGGTCTAGAGCATCGCCAAAGCGTTCAGTGCGCCAGTTCGTCGAAATGCTCTTTACGCTTACGCCCACAACGGATAATGTGTAAATGGCGTCAGGCTACAAATGAGGGTTGTTCTGCCTATATTTCATCAATGTAGTGAACTTGTCAGCCGGTTAAAGCGATACTAAGCGGTAAAGCCTAAAGACAAAAACCAACCAGATCGATCGCAAAGTAAGCGGCAGCATATAAGGAGAGTGCTGCAGTTTGCCATGCTATTGCATGGTATCAATATTATAAAAGCCTCGAAGGATTTTTCAGCTTTATATTTCTTGATCGTTCAGCTGCTTATTGCGCTCAAGTTGTTTATTTTCTGCGACAGCCGATCTTGTCTCACGAGACTGAGCACGCGATTTTTAGCAGTTAACATTTGTCTTGTAAAGTAAGTTTTGTCCATCGTCTCGTCTAAACCTGTCAGCCAATTTGTGGTAGTATATCTGTAATTTCTGGGCTGTCGGGTTGCAGGCCCTTTTCACTGCGTCGGTGAAACTTGCTCTTTAATTAACACTACCCGCGCCTATCCATGACCCGATATTGAATGAATGAGTCACAATGTGACTGCATCGATGGCGATGGCGATACCTACGCCAATGCAATGCTAAACTTAATCAAGCTGTCCGCTTGCGCTTATACGCTGACGGCCACTCCTCCCGTGGCTAATAGACGTCACTTAGCCACTCATTCGGCTCTAATGGGCGTAGCCAGCATCTCGTGTAAGCATCGTCATTCTTCAGCAGGGTTACATCTCGCCGACGGAAAATATTCGCGAAACATCGCGCTTCATCATCGGACACAATCACCAATAACGTGTCCGATGTATTTTGACGGTAGAAATTGTCGCGTTGCAACCAGCAGTATTTTATCTCAAAAGGTAATAGGCCGCCCCTACTCAAATATCCATCAGCGACAAGACAAAAGCCGTGGACGTCACAGCCCTCAACTATCACTTGATGCATTCCGCCAGATAACCAGTAAAACAGTCAATTATCCACGACACGTGCGTCATCCACCACACGGCAATCGGGCGCAGCGCGTCGGGAAAAGGCAGCGCTGTTTTCCGTGATATAAATTGTGAAAATTTAATTTTCCGTCGCCTGTATCATATCTGCGGTGTCGCTGGCATGTGCCTGCCATCATGTCGATTGCGGTGTCGGCCAATAGAGTGGCGCAGACGGAGTTGGATTTGGTCAATCGCGTGCATCGCAGTACCGAGTCGGTGGAAAGCCGCCTCGGCTGGCGCCAGCTGGTTTGGGTCACCGGCTAACGACGCGCCGCCGCCCGCACGCAGGGTGTCATCCTCAATTTACTTTTAAAGCCGGTGACTGGCCGTTATGATGCTTGGTGTCAGCGCTCTGCCGGCCCATGGCACCGAAGAGAACGGCGACCCGTCCTTATCACGCTATAGCACACTAGACGCCAACTTTCTGCTGCCGGACCGGTGGATTTCTCGCTGCGCGCGCAATATCGCCTGGACGAGACGGCTATCAAGCTTCGGACATCGACTATCAGACGGTATGACGGAAAAGGCTGGCTTGCGCTGGGTTTGGCCACCACCTGACACAGTCCTTTCGCCAGCATCTCGCTGGAATGGCTGCGCGATATCAATGACAGTAAAGGCAACCGCGTAACAGCGAATGGCTGATGATCCTGACCCATGAGGGTAAACTACAGGCCAGATTGACACAGCCGGCGCAGAAACCGCTAAAATCTCTATTATGTTCAGGTGGCAGGCGAGCTGGGCGGGCCGCTCTGATTTTCGCGCCGGCCTGTCGCTGAAAGGCGATCTGACTCTGCCTACAGGCGCGACTGTGTTGGGCTTGTACGAGTGGAAAAATCGTCAGATGCACCATAGCCGCCCATATCGGGTATCCCGCGCTACGGCTGATTCGCTATCAAATCACGCAATGGTGCCTGACCGCTCTAGCTCCTGGAGAGTAGAGCGATATCGACCCGGCGTAATGCTTTTGAGGATAGTCGTGCTATGTTCAAACCCCATATTACCGTCACCTGCGTGGTACAGGCAGAGAGCCAATGTTTGTGGTAGAGAAAACGTTCACGGTTAAGAGGCGATTAAGCCCTTATCGAGGCAGCGCAGCGTGTTGTGGGAAGAAGCGGATACTCACGCCCAACCACAGGCGTTATTGCGGATATATTAATGAAAATTGCGCCCAACAACACGCCGTTTCTGCAGTTTTTGTCCGTTATCGATTTTCCACGCTGCGTGACGGTCATCCAGCAAGATGACGATATCGATCGCTGTCTTTGGCTGCCTATTGATACTCTTTTCGCATCAAACTAGTTGCACTCGAAAGTCTTCGCCGCTATCAGCATGACGAACGTCTGCCGCTGACTTTCCTAACAGGCATTTAATTGGCCGTTTTGACGGCGTCAGGTTGCTGGCGGAGAGCAATGGTGTGCAGGGGATCTGACGCCGCTACTCCGTGTCCGTCATTGCGGGTCGTTTGAGGGTCCTCGTGGCGCGTATGTGACGGATATTCGCCCCTTTCGGGCCGCGGAGGGCGACGAAACGCGCCTGATGGTGAAGGTAGCGGCACGGGATCGGATCGTGATAAAATATGTCGCCTGTTTTACTGTGCCGCGCCGCGCGCGGCGGTCATCCCTCTCGTGAGAACCCCATGTCAGACAACGGTCAAAAAAAAGTAATCGTCGGTATGTCCGGCGGTGTCGACTCTTCCGTCTCAGCTTGGTTGCTACTGCAACAGGGCTATCGGGTAGAGGGGCTGTTCATGAAAAACTGGGAAGAGGACGACAACGAGGAATATTGCACCGAGGCAAGCGATCTGGACGATGCTCGGACGGTATGTGATACCCTGGGTATCACGCTGCATACGGTTAATTTCGCTGCCGAATATTGGGATAACGTTTTTACGCATTTCCTTGCCGAATACCAGGCTGGCCGCACGCCCAATCCGGATATTTTGTGCAATAGGGAAATCAAGTTCAAAGCCTTTTTGGAATTTGCTACAGAGGATCTTGGCGCCGACTTTATCGCCACCGGCCATTACGTACGTCGCCCCGACATGGACGGCAAAAGCCGACTGCTGCGCGGTCTGGACGATAACAAAGACCAGAGCTATTTTCTCTATACATTAGGCCATGCACAGCTTGCACGCTGCCTGTTCCCGATTGGGGAATTAGCCAAATCGGAAGTGCGCCGCATCGCTACTAAGCTTGGCCTGGCGACCGCGGCCAAAAAAGACTCCACAGGAATCTGTTTTATCGGCGAACGGAAATTCCGCGATTTTCTCGGCCGCTATCTGCCGACGCAGCCGGGCGCGATTATATCCGTTGACGGCCAGGAAGTGGGTCGCCATCGGGGGTTGATGTACCATACATTAGGTCAGCGCAAAGGGCTCGGCATTGGCGGCACCCGCGACGGCAATGAGGACCCTTGGTATGTAGTGGACAAGGATCTTGATAATAACTGGTTGATTGTTGCTCAGGGCCACGAACATCCGCGGCTGATGTCTATCGGCCTTGTCGCCAGCCATCTGCACTGGGTCGATCGAGAACCGCTTACAGACGCGCTGCGCTGTACGGTGAAAACCCGTTACCGTCAGCCGGATATCGCGTGTCTGGTGACGCTACTGCCGGACGGACGTTTACAGGTGAATTTCGATCGGCCAGTGGCCGCCGTCACGCCGGGCCAGTCCGCGGTATTTTATCTGTCGGAACGCTGCTTGGGCGGCGGCATCATTGATGCGCGCAAGCCGTTGCCTCACTAAGATGCTCCCACGCCGGTGACCTCTTGATCGGCAGCATCCCCTGGCAACGGATGCAGTGTAAAACCTAATGAGGTGGCGAAACGCCTGCCGTGCATCTTTGAAGCTGTGTTTGATCGCGCTTTACGTGCAAGCGTAGCGCGCTACCGTGCCGTTGAGTGGACTGAACCTCAGGGATTGATACAGGAGCCATTTTGGCCAGGAACTATTTTGACATTACACTGGCGCTGGCGGGTATTTGCCAAAGCGCACGCCTTGTGCAGCTGCTTACCCACCAGCGCCAGTGCGACGAGCAGCCCTTGCGCGCCTCGCTGCAAAGCCTGCTGGATCTCAATCCGCCGTCAGTATGTGCGGTCTACGGTGATAACCCTACCCATCTGCGCATTGGGCTGGAGGCGCTGCAGGCCGTGCTGAATGCTTCGTCGCGAGAAAGGATCAGCGCTGAGCTGACCCGCTATACCCTTGGGCTTATGGTGCTTGAACGCAAACTGAACGGCAACTACGGCGCTCAAGAGGCGCTGAGCCGCCGTATCAACGCACTTCATCGCCAGCTCGGCCATTTCGACTTGCTGTCGGATACGCTTATCAGTGCCATGGCCAGCATCTATGTGGACATTATCAGCCCACTCGGACCACGCATCCAGGTCACTGGTGCGTCGGCGATATTGCAAAATACTCAGATCCAGGCCAAAGTGCGCGCCGTACTGCTGGCTGGCATTCGTTCCGCCGCGCTATGGCAACAGGTCGGCGGCGGACGGCTTCAGCTGATGTTCGACAGCAATCGGTTATTTAAAGAAGCTAAGCAGATACTTACCTATTCTTAATTTCTCCAGGAGTCGCAATCGATGGAATTATCCTCTCTGACCGCCATTTCACCCGTCGATGGCCGCTACGGTGACAAAGTCAGCCCGCTGCGCGCTATCTTCAGCGAATTTGGTTTGCTGAAATTTCGCGTACAGGTGGAAGTGCGCTGGCTGCAAAAGCTGGCCGCCTGTGACACGATCAAAGAGGTCCCACCCTTTGACGACCACGCGAATGGTTACCTTGGTGCGATTGTCGCAAATTTCAGTGTCGAAGACGCCGAGCGCATTAAAACCATTGAGCGAACCACCAATCATGATGTGAAAGCAGTTGAATATTTTCTGAAAGAGAAAGTTGCAGCGCAACCGGCGCTGCTGGCAGTGAGCGAATTTATCCATTTCACCTGTACCTCAGAAGATATCAATAATCTCTCCCACGCGCTGATGCTTGCTAGCACCCGCGAGACTATTCTGCTGCCCGCCTGGCGCCAAATCATCGACGGCATCACCACGCTTGCCGAACGCTATCGTGATATTCCCCTTCTGTCGCGCACCCACGGCCAGCCGGCGACGCCCTCGACGCTTGGCAAAGAGATGGCGAATATCGCCTATCGCATGACGCGACAGTATCGTCAGCTCGAACGGGCAGAGATTTTAGGCAAGATTAACGGTGCGGTCGGCAATTACAACGCCCATATGGTTGCCTATCCCGAGGTGGACTGGCATCGCTTCAGCGAAGAATTCGTCACCGGGCTCGGTATCGGCTGGAACCCCTTTACCACCCAAATCGAACCGCATGATTATATCGCCGAAGTGTTCGACTGCATCACACGGTTCAATACTATCCTGATTGATTTCGACCGCGACATCTGGGGCTATATTGCTCTTAATCATTTCAAACAACGCATCGTCGCCGGCGAAATCGGCTCGTCGACCATGCCGCATAAGGTGAACCCTATCGACTTCGAGAATTCGGAAGGGAATTTGGGGCTGGCGAATGCGGTGATGAACCACTTGGCAGCGAAATTGCCGATCTCGCGCTGGCAGCGAGATTTGACCGACTCCACCGTACTACGCAATTTAGGAGTCGGAATTGGTTATGCGCTTATCGCTTACCAGTCTACGCTTAAAGGAATTAGCAAACTGGAGGTCAATCATACTCATTTATTATCGGAGCTCGACCATAATTGGGAAATTCTGGCTGAACCTATACAAACGGTGATGCGCCGCTACGGGATTGAAAAACCTTACGAAAGGCTGAAAGAATTCACCCGCGGTAAGCGTGTCAACGCTGAAAGCATGAAAGCCTTTATCGACAGTTTGCCGTTGCCGGATTCGGAAAAAGCGCGACTGAAAACGCTGACGCCGGCTAACTATATTGGCCGTGCGGCGGAAATGGTTGATGAATTAAATAGGTGATAAAGGGAACCTGCGTCCGACCCTGGTTCCCCCCTCTATTTATGCGGAGTTTAGTCACTCTCTGGGATACTCTTATCCAAGATGTTCCTTCCCAGCCTGGAGGATAACCGCTTAACAAGACGGATTGCGCTACCAGATCCGTTTAGGGTGGTTTTATTTAGGAGCTGCGATGCGAGTTCTGGTAATAGAAGATAATTCTCTTCTTCGTCATCATCTGACGGTACAGATGCGTGAAATGGGTCACCAGGTGGATGCCGCCGCGGATGCCAAGGAGGCGGACTACTTTCTAAATGAGCATCCACCCGATATCGCTATTGTTGATCTGGGGCTGTCGGATGAGGACGGTCTCAACCTTATTCGCCGATGGCGCAGCCATCAGGTGAAAATTCCCTTGCTGGTGCTCACTGCCCGCGAAGGCTGGCAGGATAAAGTTACGGTGCTGGAAGCTGGGGCCGACGATTATGTAACTAAACCGTTTCATTTGGAAGAGGTTGTGGCGCGTATGCAGGCGTTGATGCGCCGCAATAGTGGTCTGGCGTCGCAGGTCATCGAGCTGCCGCCCTTCCTCATTGACCTTTCACGTCGTGAGCTCATGATTAACAAGGTTAATATCAGGCTCACCGCGTTCGAATATACTATAATTGAAACATTGATACGCAACGCCGGCAAAGTCGTCAGCAAGGATTCGCTGATGCTGCAACTTTATCCCGACGCTGAATTGCGCGAGAGTCACACCATCGACGTATTAATGGGTCGTCTACGGAAAAAAATGCAGGCTAATTACCCGCATGAAGTGATCACCACAGTTCGCGGTCAGGGCTACCGTTTTGATGTCAACTAGGCTCTATGACCCTATTTCCGTTTCGCCACAAACAACCGTTTTCCCTGCGCGTTAGATTTTTGCTGGCTGCAGCCTGCGTAGTTCTGGCACTCTCTCTGTGCTATGGCATGGTGGCCGTCATTGGCTACAGCGTCAGCTTTGATAAAACGTCATTCCGCCTGTTACGGGGCGAAAGCAATCTCTTTTTCAGTCTGGCGCAGTGGAAGGACAACAAGCTGTCGATAGCCGTGCCGCCGAATATCGATATCAACTTCGCCGCACTCGTGCTGATTTATGATGAAAATGGCCATATACTCTGGCGCCAGCGTTATGTGCCGGCATTGGAGTCTCGCCTACAGCCGGACTGGCTGACCAAGACCGGCTATTTCGAGCTTGATACCGATACACGCACCAGCAACGCGGTGATGGGTGACAACCCAAGCGTCCAAGTGCGACTCCAAGAGTTCGACAGCAGCAACGATAATGCTCTGACCCATTCCGTGGCGGTCAACCGCTATCCGGCGACCAGCCGCCTGCCGCCGCTAACCATCGTGGTCGTCGACACCATTCCTCACGAGCTGCAGCGCACCGATTTAGTTTGGGAATGGTTCAGCTATGTTCTGCTGGCCAATTTTCTGCTGGTAGTGCCGCTGTTGTGGCTGGCGGCACACTGGAGCCTACGCCCCATCAAAGATCTGGTCAGACAGGTGCGCGAGCTGGAGGTCGGTGAACGGGAACGTTTGAATGAGAACCTGCCGCGTGAACTGGATATTCTGGTACGCAATTTGAATATTTTGCTCAATAACGAACGTCAGCGCTACCAGAAGTACCGCTCCACCCTATCTGATTTGACCCATAGTCTGAAAACACCGCTGGCGGTGCTCCAAACCACGCTGCGTTCCCTGCGCACCGATCGCGACATCAATATTGAAATGGCGGAACCGATTATGCTGGAGCAGATCAGCCGCATTTCCCAGCAAATCGGCTATTATTTGCACCGCGCTACCGTCCACTCAGATCATAATGTCCTAAGCCGCGAGCTACATTCCGTGCCGCCGCTGCTCGATAGCCTGTGTTCAGCCCTCAACAAAGTTTATCAACGCAAAGGAGTTTCCCTGTCACTGGACATTTCGCCGGAGTTGACGTTCATTGGCGAAAAAAACGACTTTATGGAGGTCATGGGTAATATTTTAGACAACGCCTGCAAATATTGCCTTGAATTTGTCCAGGTTAGCACCCGAGAAAGGGAAAGCGTGCTACATATTATCATCGAAGATGACGGCCCAGGCATCCCGGAGTCCAAGCGTACCCTTATCTTCCAGCGCGGTCAGCGCGCCGACACGTTGCGTCCCGGCCAAGGTCTGGGGCTCTCGGTGGCGGCAGAAATCCTTGAGCAATACGACGGCGATGTTGTGATTGGCGAAAGCGCCCTCGGCGGGGCGCTGGTGGAGGTCATCTTCAAACAACAGGGTACGCAGCCTGAAGACGATTAAGGCTGGTTATGGGCGCCTCTCCCGCTAGCACAGCACGGGTAAAATCTCCGACCTGCACCGCCGTTATCCATTATAATTCCTCTAATTTTCCCACACTACTAGCAGTAACGTCCGGTCATTATTAACACGCATTTCGTGACTTCGTCAATCCGCCGAGGCGGCCGATCACTGACGCGAACCCTCGCGGCGCTAATGTAGCCCTTCCATTACTTTCGTTTTCAGTTCCCGGCGGCGATATCGGCCCTTTTCTTCAATATGATGTGTTTAGCGGCGACGAAAACAACACTGCCTCATCCCGATTTGCTACAGGTTGAGCTCTAGGTCGAGCTCTTTGAGACAATTATCGACAAATAAATGGAGCCCGACATCCAACCCATATCCTGCCGGCGGAATTAGCGACATCTTCACGCACATTATAATCGCTGTCCTCAATAGTCAACTCATCCGCGGATACAACCCTTTCCAAGCATCTCGGCGCTAGTTATCATGAGCCGCTTATGCACTTCAAACTGCTGGCGGTCAAAATTACGCATGATATAGTGGTGCGACGAGCATCATCTGATGATAGCAGATGGTCAGCGATAGTGCGTTTAGCGATGCCAGAGTGCGCATTGTTGCTGAAATTGTGTCCCCTTGCCACTTCCTTGTCCGGCGTAAACGCGATGCGAATGGTGCCGTAAGGAATGCTCTGCTCCTTGAGCCGCACTATCGCAGTGACATCTCCGCCAGCTCCGCTTGCTGTCGGCGCCCAGCAACGTTTTGAATCGGTGGTAATAAGCGTATGGCCAATCAACTTATGTAGCACCGGGAAGCATGACCGGCGCAATATCGCCGCCGCGATACTGTTCCAGATTTGTAGATTGACGTTTTACCGGTGAAAACTAGCGCGGTATTCATATGCGCGACAAAGAGGATCTAGCCGCTTTGGCTACCGCGCACTTTGAGTAATCACCGTACATATAGATGATACGCCGCTTGCCGGCGTGTTCGTGCGGATTAGCTCAGCATCTGCTCCAGTTCAGCCATCGCCAAATGCGCGGAATTGGGCGTGATTTCCGACTGCAGCTGACGCCGGCGGGCGTTGTAAAACTCCTGTACCAACGCGGAGTTGCAGGCAAACTCATCTGGGTGGCGACATCTTCGACCAGATGCTTCTCCCATAACCCGTCTTTGGCCTGGCAAGTGCGAAGCCAGACCCCGCGAAAATGCTCGTGCCCGTAAGCACCACAACAAACGGTTTCATTTTGCTCACCACTAGTGAGTTCCGGTGAAAATGCGGGCGTACAAGGCGTTGCTGCTGTAATCTTTTACCTTTTGCGAAACCGAATTAACCGGTGATGAATACGCATGTGCGCTATTTACTTACGGCCTCATTGACCGCTCAATACCCGGGCCGGATCGATGCGGCTTGCGCGCCGCGCCGGATACCAGCTCGCCAGTAGACTGAACAACAGCACTGTGGCCAGCACGCTGGTGACGTCCACCCAGTGCAGCTCGGTCGGCATAAAATCGATAAAGTAAATATTCCCGGACAGCAGATGGTGCCCCAGCAAACGTTCCAACCCCTTCACAAGCATTGTTAACTTAAGCGTCATCAGCACGCCGACCACTGCGCCGATAACGCCACCGGTCAAGCCCGCCAGCAGGCCATACCAAATAAAAATGGCACGGGTCAGCCCGTTTTTGGCCCCTAGCGTGCGTAAAATCGCAATATCGGCGCTTTTATCCTTAACCGCCATTACCAGAGTGGAAACAATATTGAAGCAGGCGACGCCCATTACCAATACCATCGCCAGGTATATCATGGCGCGGATCATCTGAATATCGCGATACATATGGCCGTAGGTGCCGATCCAGCTGCGGATTTTGACATCAGCATTGGTCACCTCCCCCGCGTCCCGCACCAGTTTATTGGCGTTAAAAACGTCGCTGACCTTAATGACGATGCCGTCGACGTCTTCACCACGCTGCAAATAGTTCTGAGCGTTCGCCAGCGGTACTATGGCAAAACCGTGATCCAGCTGGCCATTCAGCGCCAAAATCCCGCTGACCTGTAAGCGAATACGCCTTGGCTGTAACAGTTTCATCTGGGGATCGCTGTTTGGAATCATCAACGTCAGCCAATCGCCGGACTTGACCTTCAGGGTATCGGCCACCCCTTTACCAAGGATAATTTGCTGATGACCGGCCTGAAAATGCGACCAGGCATTACCCTTTATGTAGCACGACAGCGCGCTGAGCTGCAGTTCCAGCGCCGGGTCGACGCCCTTTACCTGGATGAGCTGCAACTTGTCGTCACGCTCCACCAGGCCGGTAAAATTCAGATAGGGCGCGGCAGCAAGGATGCCCGGCACTTGTTCAATACGTTTTAACACCGTCGGCCAGTTGGCGAACGGCGGATTCACAGGTTCGATCTCACCATGGGGCACCACCGCCAAAATACGGTTGTTCAACTCACGTTCGAACCCGTTCATAGCACTTAGTCCGATAATCAGCACCGCGACACCGAGCGCGATGCCGATAGTGGAGATGACCGAAATCAACGACACTATACCGCCCCTCCGCCGCCTCCGGCTGAAGCGAAGCGCAATTTTCAACGACAGCGGCATCTTCATCGCTCAGCTCCCAGCAGTGCGCCATCGCGCATTTCCAGCTGCCGGTGCAGGCGCTTCGCCAGTTGAAGATCGTGGGTAACCACCAAAAAGGAGGTGCCATGGCACATATTAAGCTCGCCCAACAGTGCAAAAATACTATCTGCATTGCGCTGATCCAGATTGCCGGTGGGCTCATCGGCCAACACCAGCGCCGGGTGATTCACCAGCGCGCGCGCGATAGCCACCCGCTGCCGCTCGCCACCGGACAGTTCCGCCGGGCGGTGGCGGCTGCGTTTCTCAAGCCCTACCGCCGCCAGCATTTCCTGCGCCGTCTCTTGCGCCTGTGCCGGGCGATTGCCGCCAATCAGAAGCGGCATCGCCACATTTTCCAGCGCGGTGAAATCGGGCAGCAAATAATGGAACTGGTAGATAAAACCCAACCGCCGGTTGCGCAACAGCGCGCGCGCGGCGGAAGAAAGCGTATTCAGTGGCTGGCCTTCAAATGTTACCTCGCCGCCGGTCGGTTCATCCAGCCCGCCAAGCAGATGTAACAGTGTACTTTTACCAGAACCGGAACTGCCGACAATCGCCATCATCTCGCCACGCTGCAGCGTGAAACTCACGTTACGCAATACATCGGTGTAAAGCTTGCCTTCCTGATAACGTTTGCTGAGTTGGGAGCAGTGTAACAAAGGAGCATCATTCATATCGCAAAGCCTCAGCAGGATGAACGGCGGCGGCGCGCCGGGAAGGGTAAATCGTGGATAGCAGTGCTACGGCCATGGTCGACAACGCGATGACCGCCACCTGTACCGGTTCGATAGTCACAGGCAGCGCGGCCCTGTCAAGCAGCGCTCCGAGGGCCGGTATCAGACGGTTCAGTTGACTGGCCAGCAACATGCCGAGTCCCGTGCCAAGCAATGCGCCGACAACGCCTGCGCTGGCCCCCTGGGTGATAAACACCAGCATAACCTGACGACGAGTCAGACCCTGGGTCTGTAATATCGCCACCTCGGTCTGTTTTTCCATCACCATCAGTCCAAGCGAGGTTATAATATTAAACGCCGCCACCACGATAATCAGGCTCAACAGCAAGCCCATCATGTTCTTTTCTATACGCACGGCCTGAAATAATTCCCCCTTGCGTTCGCGCCAATCGTGCCACACTAAGCCATCAGGCAAAGACTGCGCGCTCAAGCTTTCTACCGCCAACGGCTGCTGCAACCACAAGCGCCAGCCGGTCACACAGCCGGCGGGATAGCGCATCAGGCGCGACGCATCCTGCTGATTGACTAGCAGTTGGTAGCCATCGACTTCGCTGTTAGCGGCGAAGGTGCCGGCCACGGTGAATAAACGCTGGCTGGGAATGCGGCCTATCGGAGTGAATTGGCTGGCCACGGGCACCATCAGCCGCACTGCATCACCGCGCTTCACGCCGAGCGCGGCGGCCAGTTTGTCGCCCAGAATCACCCGGTATTGGCCGGACACCAGGTCATCTTGTCGGGTCTCCAGCAAATAATGCGACAGCGGTTCTGGATCCCACGAATTGATGCCGAGCATTACGCCCACCGCGACGCTGCGTGCGCTTTGCAGAACAACATCACTGGTGGTCAGCGGCGCCACGCGCGTTACCCCCGCAAGCGCATCTGGCACTAAGGTCGGAATACGTTTAAGATCAAGCCGCCCCTCTTGGGTAGTCAACAGCGCCTGGGGCATCAATCCGAGGATATTGCCCTCCAGTTCACGCTCGAAACCGTTCATCACCGATAACACCATCACCAGCGCAATCACGCCAAGCATGATGCCGATGGTGGAGAGCCAGGAGACAAAACGACCGAAGCGGTCTGATGCCCGCCTGCGCATATAGCGCAGGCCAATATATAACACGACAGGTTGATACATTGATTTCCGTCTGAATGCGGTTTCGAAAGCAAAGTACTTAAGGATGATAAAGGGTTGTGTGGCATTATGGAACTATTAAGCACTGCAACGACCGGCTTTTATTCCTGAAAGCACGCATTTTAGCCATCATCCCCGCCTCTGCGGCATTCTACCGCAGGCTGTGCTGCGATGGCCCCGTGATGTGAGAAAAGAGATTTATCATTAGCTATGCCAGGACGTGATCGTTATACCTTGCCGACCAAAACCGGCAAAAAACTGACCCTGGGTCAGCTGACCGGCGCCGCCATTGTGGACCGCTATCCGAGATCGGCGTTGCCCATTATCAGCGATATGCAAAGTACGCTGAGGCTGTATAACGCGATCAGGGGGTTCACCCATCATCCGGTCCTTACTCTACCCGATTGGGAGATCTGGCCCTATGACAGTTGACAGTTTCTCTTCCCCATCAAGAAATCATTTCAGATAAGATAGCTACCTTCTGCTAGCTGCTTACCCTTTCGCGCGTCGGAATACAGAGCTGTTCCGCAGCCAGTGGCGCGAGCAGCTTGATGTGCGCCGCGACGCCGAGCACGTTTACCAGCAGGTAAACAAAGGGACGCTGCCGACGAGGATTGTATTGGAAGCCGTTTTTTCATCGAGCCGCTAGTGCTGCTGTTCAGCTATGCCGGCGGGCACGCTAGTGGTCAACACCAGAGATCTCGAGGCCGGCGCAGGCTGTTTCTAGGATGACGCCTGCACGCGTTTTGACAACACCGTGTGTATCCCATGCGCCAGCTGCTGCCGGCTGAGGCCCTGTGGCTGAGGGTTGAGGGGTTGCTCGCCGAACTTAAACGCTGGCCTCAGTCTCAGCTCAGCACGCAAACGCTGCCGGAGAAAGCCGGCGAGCACAACATGGATTATCGGTCTCTGCCGGATTTGGCGGTGGAGGTACAGAGAAAAGCGCCCATGGACAAGTTACGCCGGTTTTACGAGCAGTTTGACGGCCGGGTGATTTTCTCAGTGGAAAGCGAAGGTTTGCGGAAAAGTTTAAGCGAGCTGCTGGCGCGTGTGAAGATTCTACCGAAATCGGCGTCAATTAACGTGTTTTATCGATGCGCCACGCATAAGGGTATTGATTTGCGAAGGCGATCTGCTGGGGAGCGGGTCAGCCGCCGCCAGCAGGATAATCGCCGTACAATTAACGCCGATAGTTAATCCGTAATCTGGCCGAGCTGCATGAAGACCAGACGGTGGTGCATCTGGAGCACGGGGTCGGCCGTTACGCCGTCATAATCACCCTGCCGGTGTCCTCGCTACATCTCATACGCTAAACGCGCCGCTGCGCAAACTGGGCGGCGGCGCTTTGGCGCAGGCGCGACAAAAAGCGGCCGAGTGGGTGCGGGACGTGGCGGCGGAACTCTTGGATGTTTATGCCCAGCGCGGTGCTAAAAGCGGCTTCGCATTCCGCATAATCGGGAAAATTATCAATTATTTTGAGAGGGATTTCCGTTTGAACCCACCTTGGATTAGGATCAGGCAATCAATGCGGTGCTCAGCAACATGTGCCAGCCGTTGATCATGGATCGCCTGGTCCGCGACATGTCGACCTCGGTAAAACAGAAGTCGCGATGCGTGCCGCTTTCATGGCGATTGCAAACCACAAACAGGTGGCTGTGCTGGTTCCCACCACCCTCCTGGCGCGGCAACATTTCAA
This sequence comes from Sodalis sp. (in: enterobacteria), assembly GCF_036327475.1. Lineage (NCBI taxonomy): Bacteria > Pseudomonadati > Pseudomonadota > Gammaproteobacteria > Enterobacterales > Bruguierivoracaceae > Sodalis > Sodalis sp. (in: enterobacteria). Next base: position 580,772 of record NZ_CP132913.1, read on the forward strand.
CAATTTTCGACCGGTTCGCCAACTGGCCGGTGCGGATTGAGATAATTTCACGTTTTCGCAGCGCACGGGATCAGGCCCAAGCACTGGAGCAGACCGACGAAGACAAAGCGGATATTCGCAAAGCGATGTCAAATGGCATGATTTGGGTCTGCTCATCGTCGACGATGAGCACAGTCTCGGCGTGGCGCCACAAAGAGCGCATCAACAATGCGCACCGATGTTGATATTCTCACCCTAACCGCAACCCCTATTCCGCGCACGCTGAATATGGCGATGAGCGGCATGCGCGATCGAAAACGCTTGTATACGAATACGACCGCTGGCAGTACGCGAGGCCATCCTGAGCGAAGCGCTGCGCGGCAGCCAAATCTATCATCCTTACAACGACGTCGAAAATATTAAAAATCCGCCCGCCCCTAGAAACGCTGGTGCCGGAGGCGTACATCGCCATCGGTTACGGCCAGCTGCGCTAGCGCGATTTGGAACGGGTGATGAATGATTTTCAACATCAGCGTTTCAACGTACTGTGGTATGTACCGCCATCATTGAAAACCGGTATCTACATCGCCAACGCCAATACCATTATCATCGAGCGAGCGGATCATTTCGGCCTGGCACAGCTACACCAATTGCGTGGCTGCGTCGGACGTTCGCACCACCAGGCTCACGCCTACACGCTGACCCACTACCGAAAGCGCTAAGCCAGGATGCCTATAAGCGGTGGAAGCCAACGCCTCGCTGGAAGATCTGAGCGCCGGCTTTGCATTGGCGACGCGCGATTTGGAAATCCGTAGCGCCGGAGAACTGCTTGGAGAAGATCAAAGCCTCACAAACCAATTGACCGAGGTGGAGTTGCGTATGCCCGCTCGGCTGGCCTGAAGAGTATATCTTTGGCATCAACACGCGTTTGTCGCTGTACAAACACATTGTCAGCACCGCCGATGACCGTGAAAGTGAAGCTGATAGACTGCTTCGGTCTGCCACCTAACCCGGCGCGCTATTTTCTGGCGATATCGAATCCTTAGCGGATCGCACAGCGCGTCTGAACTTATGTTGACGCGCTACTGGAAGAATTACGCAGCATGTGTTGAGCACCTAGACGCAACTAGGGCCAGGGCACGGAGCCGCGCCACATGACGGAAAACACTGTGCTCGGGTTTGTACGTCCGACGCGGCGTCCACAAGAATGTTATGGCGGCAGTGAACCGAGCTGCCCACCTTATGCCTGGTCGTTCAGCACAAATTGACCGTTGCGATCCAGCAGGCCAGCAGGATTTTCGTGCCCGGATCGTGGTCTATGCGGATTTTGCCCTGTTGATTGCCAATTTTGTACGTGACGTCATAGCTTAGCAGTTTTTGCGATTTATCGTGACTGTCTGTCAACGCTGACGATTGTAGGTATTCCTATCTACAGATTACCCTGTATCTGCTTGCCCGCATACCTCCCGCCACCAACAACGGCACCTAATACCGAGCCGTTATTTTCGTCCTGCAACCGGATGGCGATGGGTTACGACGACTGTTCGACACTCATAATGCTGTGTCTGAATCGTTTCATTGATGGGCGATGCCGTGATGACCTAGGCGTATTTCGGGCTAGAGGAGAACACATGCAGCCCGTGGCGACCGCTACGATACCCGACATAGCGGCAATACCGATGTCGACGCCTGCTAATAATGATTTATTCACGGGAGAACCTCCTGACAATTATTACGCATCTGCTAACGGTGAACGGATGCATAACCCTCGTTTCCTTTTGACCGCAAGCGTATCCCGAGCGTTAAGATTAACGGCGAAAAGCCTACTCTGTCGGCACCTCATGTGATTGTGACAAAAGGCATGTTGAGCTTGTTGAAATCCCAACCAACGATGAGACTAACGACAATATCGTCGCGTTTTGCAGGTCGGAGAAATTGCCCGATGTCTGTTATCCGCTGGAGATCGCCTATCGGCTGCACTTCCTCCCGACTTGGTTCTAACCCGAAAAGCCTAAAGGCTCTATTTTATACTGCCAATGACAAGACGCACAGCAACTCTATGGCCAACGGACGGCGACGGCACGGCGCGTGAGGGAATAGAGAAGACACTGGAAACAGTGGCGCGTTATTGCCCCGCGCACCGCGCAGGACGGCGATTCGGCGGCTAGGGAAGGGACAAAGGCGCTTGCGGCTGCCTGGCGAGACGACGGCGTAGCTCGCACTAGTATTAAACCTGACCCGGGAGCGCCTGCGCCTGGCTGAATATGGGTTTTATAAAAGGTCGCCACGCGGTTAGTACAATTTGAGATGCGGACGGATCACGCGGTTGATCCTGTCCACTAGCATGATAAGGCCGGTTTTGATGTAGCCATGCAGTGCGATTTGGTGCATACGGTATAGCGAGATGTAGAGCGCGCGAGCAATACGTCCTTCTATCATCATCGAACCGTGTATCATGTTACCCATCAGATTGCCGACGGTGCTAAAGCGCGATAATGACACCAGCGAGCCGTGATCTTTGTAGGTGTAGGGCTTGAGCGTATGCCCACGAAGCAGTGCCAAAATGTTGCCGTGGGCCCGTGAGGCCATCTGATGCGCAGCCTGCGCGCGGGGGGGCACCACGCCTCCGGCGGGCATCGCGCACGACGCACAGTCGCCAATAGCAAAAATATGCGGATCGCGCGTGGTCTGCAGTGTCGGTTCAACCACTAATTGGTTAACGCGGTTGGTCTCCAGACCGACCAACGCCTTCATGAAGTCCGGTGCTTTGATGCCGGCGGCCCAGACCATGAGTTCCGCCTGGATATATTCTCCGTCCTTGGTATGCAGCCCGCCTGCATCGGCGCTGGTGACCATGGTTTTGGTCAAGACCCTAACCCCTAGCTTGGTCAATTCCTGATGCGCGGCGGCGGAGATTCGCGGCGGCAGCGCCGGCAGAATACGCTCTCCCGCCTCGGCTAGGGTGACATTCAGCGCCTGATGCAGCCCTTTGAAACCATAGCTATGCAATTGTTGCACCGCATTATGTAGCTCAGCCGACAATTCGACGCCGGTCGCTCCGCCGCCGACGATAGCGATATTTACTTTTTCCTCCAGGTCGCCCTGTGCGGAAAATTTAAGAAACAGATTGAGCATCTCGTTATGGAAATGCTGCGCCTGACGCGGATTGTCGAGGAAGATGCAGTGTTCTTTAACGCCAGGAGTACCAAAGTCGTTCGACGTACTACCGAGTGCCATCACCAGAATGTCATAGTCCAGACGGCGGGCGGGCACCAACAGCTTCCCCTGCTCATCGCGGATTTCATCCATCAGGACCTGTTTATGCTCGCGATCGATGTCGATCATGCTACCGAGTTGAAATTGGAAAGCATGATTGCGTGCATGGGCCAGGTAACTGAGGGCGTCAATGCCTTCATCGAGCGAGCCGGTGGCTACCTCATGCAGCAGCGGTTTCCATAAGTGGCTATGGTTGTGATCCACTAGCGTGATATTTGCCCGCTTGTGGCGCCCCAATTTACGCCCTAGGCTTGTCGCCAGCTCAAGACCGCCAGCACCGCCGCCTATAATGACAATTTTCTTAAATAGCGTGGTCAAAATACCCCCTAAATGCAAACCAGCCGTTAACTAAGCGAAAACATCCTTAACATAGCGTTATATCTCAATACGCTATTGGCGCCAGAATAACATGAGCGATCATTTGGTCATACTAAAATTGATATGAATCAATTTTTCAGCCTGTTCCGATGGCTGATGTCATATGCTGTCCTCTTTTATCCCAACGCTTTAAAGGCTTGCATGCGCTGTAAATGAGGAGAAATGTTTTTAAATTTATGACCTTCCTGCTCATCTCCAATGATTTCATAAGAGGGAGAAAGCACCCCAGCGCTGCAATGTAGAACCAAACAGAGGTCGTCGTTTTTCGCGGAAGTGCTCCATGCATTTGGTGGAGATATCAACATATTCCTCGGGTCTATCAAGTTTGTCCGCCATATTCTCTTCGGAAAAAGATTGGGAGTCGAGGATCACCTGGTGTATGTCACATAAAAAATCGACCCGCTCGGCCTAAATCCGCCCAAGCCAACGCCGCAGATAAGCGACCGGTAGTCGTCGGTCAATTACTGCATTTTCTTCCTTAAGCAGATGCTGCGTATCATGACGGAGATGGGCTGGTACTGTAACTGATGAGTCGCGCATCGGGATCGATAAACTGCAATTGCAGAACATTTTGTGGTTTCCAAGACTTGTAAAACCGTGCAAATAAACAATCATCATTTTCCTCCCCTATGGAGTTCGACGGCGCGGATAGCGATTACGTTTTTGAGGTTAGAACGTCCGCCTCTCGGCAGCATTGATCGATAACAGATTCTGAGGTGGGTGCACCGCCGGCAGGCGCGGGATCCGTTTTGACCCGGCGTCGGCCCACGACACGCCGTTGCTGACGCCATCAGCGTCGGCAGGCGTTGGCTTGGCTTCGCCGCCGATTTGTATCAGGCCTTTACTGATAGCAACTACGCGGCCCTAACTGACCACATAACTGCCCCGTACAGGCCTCCTGTACCTTCACTGATGGCGGCAGCTGTGCTACGTTCATTGGCAGGAGACAACGCCACGCCTCATTATAAACCCTACTCAGCGTCATAGTATCACGCGCGGCATTGCCTTTCTCCTTCGCACGGCAATGGGCAGCCATCACCCATGCTCACGCGACCATTCCCGACAGGCGTCTTTCGCCGACCTTACCGCTCACTGCACGCCTTCCCCTTACCCTCTGTTGCCACCGATCGTAAATGTTGGCACCGCGTCTGGACCGCCCCAAGCCCTTCCTACTGACGGCGCGGCACTCAGGGTAATAAATTAAATGTCATTAGGGTTGTAGTATATTAAGTTAATTTTATTAATGAATATTATATTCTTATATCTATTTTTAATATTACTTGCTGTGAACTACAAACGCCGTATTACATTTTTCACCAGAGTGATGAGGCCCATCATATTTCACAGCTGCTGAGAAAATGCGCTGTTTTCACGCTGGTACAGCCGCTGCACGCAGCAGCTGTACCAGTTTCAAATTATTGCCGCCTCACCTCCGCGCTGCTGCTTGTTATTATAGATTGGCTAACCCATGCGCCATTACTTTTCCCCGTAGGCAACGTTTTCCAACGTGCGGTCTCGCTATTTTATTTCACCATTCCGTTTTATTAATGAGTTATAGTGAGCAAACCGTTAGCTCGGGGCTGGCGTCGGTGATTTTCGCTAAGTATGCCGTTATTGTACCTAACACTTCTGTGAATCGCATCGTTGGCGGTAGTGTTGATAAGCGAAGCGAAAAAAACCAGCCGCTGTCACTGGCAGGGTGGCTCTGGTCGCTGGTTTGCCAATAGCGCGCCGGTAGGTTCAGCGAGTAGCCGCTACGCCGCTGCTGGTGCAGCCTGGTCAGGAGAAGGCCCGCCAGAGTGTCCGTCGTCAGCACTTGTGCCAGTCCTGCGTATTTAACGGTGCGCCGGCTAGCCACTCCACCAGCAGCTAGCCGGCGGTGATACCCGGCGGACGCGGTTCCAAGCTGCTGCCGTTAAGGGCACATAACAGGCGAAATTCACACCGGCTCCCTGAAATCGCCAGCATTGTCTGCGGATAAACCGCTGACCGGCAGAGGGTTGACACTGTCTAACATTACGCCATTACCGGACCAAATGATCTCGCCGGTTTGCACCAGCATCAGTTGCAGATCGAGCGTTGGTGCTTTAACATCGCCATTAGCGACGCTATACAGCACGTACTGGGCGTTGAGATGGCGCGCCAATCCAACCGCTTTACTGCGTGACCCCAAACTGTCGTCGGCGGAAAGCCCCAACATTTGGCGCGCCGCATGCAGTTTATCGGCGCCCACCACCTGAAATGCACCGCCGCCCTCCGCAATAAGGCGGATAAGGGCCGCAGTGGCTTTATCAGTCTGTAAGTTGCCGTTAGTGGCGTTTTTAAAGGTATTTACCAGCAGCACGCTGCCGTCGTTGACGCCATCCACCTGCAACATTTGCTTCACCATGGGCGACAGACTGGCTGACCAATCAATGGTCTTGATTTTCGGCGGCAAGGTCACTGGCTCACTGGTGACCGGCGGCAGCTGTATCGGAACCGTAATCGGCGGCGCGGGCTCTACGGTCGGGGACGGCTCTGGAGTTCGGGCGGTACAGCTGGCCAGCACCAGCGCCGTAAGGACGATTAAGGGTGTTTTTTTCATTGTAGACTCGACGTAAAAGCAAATAGAGACGAGCGTGCTTTTCCCCAGCTTATCATTTTCACTACCTCCACCCGAACTTCCCCAGCAGGAGGCACGAACAGCGTGCACGGCACGGCAAACGATATAACATCCAACCCCTGCGCATCGTACCAATAGAAACGCAATACACGGTGACTGACACGGGATGATGGTTTTATTGATGATCAATTAGGGATCGCGGCTATTGCTGCTGTAGCCGGTTAACAGCAACAGCGCGACTATCCAGGATGCTAACACGTGTTTTGCAACCCATCCCATCACGCCACAAGCGGGCCAAGCGGCCTACCGCCCAAAAGATGCATGTGCAAATGATACACTTCCTGACCCCCATGGCGGTTGCAATTCACGATGAGCCGGTAGCCGTCCGCATCAATGCTCTCTTGTTGAGCAATTTTCGCCGCCACAGTAAATAACCTTCCCAGCGCCACTTCATGGTCGACGGTGACATCGTTGACGGTGGGGATCAGTAGATTGGTCACGATCAAAATATGGCTTGGCGCTTTAGGACTGATGTCGCGAAAAGCGGTAACCAAACTGTCCTGATAGAGAATATCAGCGGGAATTTCACGGCGAATAATTTTACTAAAAATAGTTTCTTCGGTCATGGTGGCGCTCCTTGTTTCCTGACTGGTTGGTAATGGAAGTATGAGTGAGGAACTCCCTGCTTTTCAACCGGCTGCGGTATTAAAATAGTCACTTATGGCGCACAATGGCAACGTGGACGCATTAACCGTAGCTAGCAGGGAGGCTTCGCCGCCTCCCTGTGTCGCATAAAATCCCGCTGCGTTAACGACACGGCGACTCTCTGCGTTTCCGCCATCGTCTGCTGCAGTTTTCAACTTATCGGATTACATTCGCCACACTGATACGCAGGTGGGTGATACAGGCGTCAAGACTGGTGATGCTGGTTTTGCCGCCAAAAGCCACTGCGGCCGCGATATTGCAGCCAGGCGTATGTAACCATTGTGCCGCGACGGCGAGTGCGGCCGAGACGATAGTTTGTAATAGGGCCACATCGCCAATCCACAGGCAGCAGCAGTGTATCAACCAGCCCAGGAAGGCGCGCACCATAAACGGAAAAACATCCTGAACGGCGCCAACAGAAACAGTATTTCCAATACCATTGAAATGGTCATCCACAGCACACCGACGAATTCCTGCGCGCCCCTGGCTATGATCAGGATAACGTTTTTAATTCAACTTGACGATCAGTAGGCGGAACAGGTTGTAATACACTAGACCGTAAGCGTAGACCGTAAGCGATGTCCGCCAGGGAGAACGGCCAGATGCGGCTGCTATTGCCGCTTAACACCACAAAATCAATCAGCCCATGAGAGACTGGTGCTGTCACGCATGCCAAACAGAATACACAGCTGAAACGCTAGCCCCGCCAATAGTGCACGAATGACATGCAACAACGGCGCCACGAACATAAAGGAAAATTCTATAGGCCTCGGGTGATACCGGTCAAAAGGTGGTCAGCGCGGCGAAATCATCATACAGCCGACCATGGCGCGGTTTCCCGGGCGGGTGGCGGGATAAATGGTGATAGCAGAGGCTCCCCAGCCATATAGCGTGGAATATCGCCATGACATTCCAGATGAAGGTGCAAGCCAAATGGCACTAATGCCGCCCTACCAGACCAGCCGGTAAATACCGAATACCGCCATCGGATTCTGATAGGCGGCCCAGTGTGAGAGCGCCTGGATAGCGGCGCCAATCGAATCGGCGGCCAAATAAACGACAGCATCACGCCGAACACAATCGCCAGCATAAATATTCAGGCAGCGTGATACGGAAGAAGCGGTTAAACATTAGCGACGACAATAATGCCACCCAGAACCCTGTATCCGCCAGATGTTTGGCAACAACGTCTCCGGCAGGGAGATGCAGAATGAGCGGCGCGACAACGGCGAAGTTTTGACCATAATCCCGTATGCCACCACCGCCACCAACGCCGCCACGCCGGCGTTATGAGTAAACCCCAGCGCCACGCCAACCGCGAAATCAGCGGCATATTGGCAACCGAACCATGCCTCCGCCATGACGTCAGAGGCCACCACCGGCAGTTAGCTGAACGTCGCGGAACCCACCCCAGCAAAATACTGTCAACAAGCAAGACAGAAACTAGCAGCATTAGCAACTTACCGATTTTTAGGTGGGCGCATGCATTTTGCAACATGGTGTTTTACCCCTAGTTCAAAATACCGCTGCATCAAAATCCACACCAGGTCAGACCGGTGGCGATTTCTGTTAATGGCGTCGTTGCCCTGCATAAAAAGGGTGCGGACTTTATCGGCATTATCATCTTGAAGAAGAGCGCACGCCGCTTGCGTCAGCGTTTCCAGCCTGGCTTAGGAAAAAACGATCACAACACAACGGGCAGGGAAACAGTGGTGGAGCAGCCGCCGAACATCATCTGCCTGACGCGCGCGGGCGCAATCGCGACAAAGTAACGCTATTTGATTATTTCAAGTCAAATGATATTGACTTACATTAGTTGGCATCGAGGTAGCGCTGCATCTCCACGTGAAACAGGCGGCCGAAATTATCAGTGGTGGCGGCAGCCAATTGCGTCAGAGAGACGCCTTTCAATGCCGCCATAAACTCCGCCACATCGCGCACATAAGCCGGCTGATTTTCCTTGCCGCGATAAGGTACCGGGGCCAGGTAGGGGGAATCCGTTTCCACCAGCAGACGATCGAGAGGAATATAGCGCGCTGCCTCGCGCAGCGCTTCTGCATTGCGGAAAGTGACAATACCGGAGAAAGAGATGTAGAAACCCATATCCAGTAACGCCTTGGCGGTCGCCTGATCTTCGGTAAAGCAGTGAAGCACGCCGCTACAATCACCGGCCTGCTCCTCGCGCAAGATGGCTAGGGTATCTTCGCTGGCGCTGCGTGTATGCACGATGATCGGTTTATTCAGTGCGCGCCCCACGCGAATATGTTCGCGAAACACCGCCTGCTGCTGCGCCTTGTTATCCTGCTGGTAGTAATAATCTAGACCGGTTTCGCCGAGCGCCACCACACTCTCTTGCGCTGCCAGACGCCGTAGCGCGGCGAAATTGTAAGGTTCATCAGGATTAAGGGGATGGATACCGCAGGAAAACAGTACATCATCGCGTCGGCCGATCATGGCCGTCATGGCGTGAAAACCCGGCAATGTAGTGCAGACTGCCAGCATCAGTTTCACATCGCGCGCGCGCGCTTTGGCCGCAACATCCGCCACATCCCGATGCAGCGCTTGGTAATCCAGGGCATCAAGATGGCAATGGGAATCCACTAAAAACATAGTTCAACCTTAAATCACTGGAAAGTATAGGTATGGGCAACGCCTTTCTCCCAATCAAGCAAATGCTGGGTTAGCAATAGTTCGCGATTAACGCCGCTTATCTCCTGGCATTGGCGCAAACATAGCAGCCATTGCTGCCACTGCGCGTGCAGTACGCCAGCCGACCCGCGCGCCGCTAGCGCGGTAACTAGCGACGTCCTGTCGGCGTTGACTAGATATTCCTGCGCGCTCTGCTGCCACTTCAACGCATCAGTTAGCAGGCTAAGCAGCCAATGCAGTGGCTCGTCGTCTTTATCCCGATTCAGCGCTGGCAACAGCGTTAGAAAATCGCCATTGGCCAACGCATCCTGTAACGCCGTGCACAGCGCCAATCGCGTCTGCCAGCGCGCCGGCTGAAGTAGCGCTTCCGCCGCCAGCGGCGCATTAGCGCACAGGCGTAGTGCGGTGCAGGCGGACAGTGTGTCGTCAAAACCCGCTTGTCCTAACCAGTACAGGCCCAGCGCCTCATTCGGGGCCAACAGAGGCCAATAAAGGCATCGGCTTCTCAGGGTGGGCAACAGACGCGCTGGCTTTTTACAGACTAGCAGAAAATAGGTATCCTCCGGCGGCTCCTCTAGGGTTTTCAACAGTGCGTTGGCCGCCTGCTCGGTGAGTTGCTCGGCGTGTGGCAGCGAGACAACTTTCCTCCCCCTCTGGCGGGTGCGCCCATAGACGCTATCGATAATGGTGCGGATACTGTCCACTCCCAGAGTCTGTTCCTTCGGCTCCGGTTGATAAAAGTCGGGATGATTGCCGGCCATCATCAGCCGGCAGCTGTAGCAGACCCCGCAGCTTTTGCTATCATTCGGCTGCCGGCACATGAGCCAGCGGTTGATGGCGTAGCATAGCGACGCCTCGCCGTTGCCTGGCTGACTATGCAGCAACAGGGCGTGATGCCCGCGCCCTTGCTGATAACAAGACAGGATTTGTCGGTAGGGGGCGTTGAGCCAGGGATACCATTTCATGTCGACGGCGCCTGCGCGCGTAGCCATTGCGTCAGTAGGGCGCGAATCGCGACGCTCACCGCGGCGAGCGGCTGGCTGGCGTCAATGGTCAGGATACGCGCGTCCGCCGCCGCCAGCGTCTGATAGCGGGTGCAGGTACGCTCGAAAAACGCCAGCGACTCTACTTCGATCCGATCCAGCTCGCCGCGGGCGCGGGCGCGTGCCAGACCCAGCGCCGGTGGAATATCCAGATATAGCGTCAGGTCGGGGCGGAACTCGCCTAGTACCGTATCGCGCAGCGTTTGTAGCAGGCACGCATCCATGCCGCGTCCACCACCCTGATAGGCCTGTGACGACAGATCATGGCGGTCGCCCACCACCCAAGCGCCCCGGGCCAGCGCCGGCTTGATAACTCCCTCGACCAGCTGTACCCGCGCGGCATAAAGCATCAGCAATTCTGTACGATCGGTGATGGGCTCATCGCCTACGCCGTCTTTAATCAACACACGCAGCGCGTCGGCCAGCGGCGTACCGCCAGGTTCACGGGTACATACCACATCGCGAATCCCCTGTTGATGCAGAACGTCGACCACGTCGGCAACCGCGCTGGTTTTGCCGGCGCCTTCCAGGCCCTCGATCACGATGAATTTACTGTTCATGATTTTCCTTTGCGTTCTGCTGCTGGCGATAGTACTGTACCGCCCGGTTATGGTTCGCCAAATTGGTGGTAAACACATGACCACCGCGCCCGTCGGCGACGAAATAGAGGTAGGCGCTTTTCTCTGGGTGCGCAGCCGCCTCCAGTGAAGCCTGGCCGGGCATTGCAATCGGCGTTGGTGGCAGCCCGGTAATGATATAGGTATTATACGGCGTCGGCGTCGCTAAATCCTGCCGCGTAATACCGCCGCGATAATTTTCGCCCATACCGTAGATAACCGTTGGATCGGTTTGCAGTTTAATGCCGATACGCAGCCGGTTAATAAACACCGACGCAACACGCGCCCGCTCCTCTTTCACCCCGGTCTCTTTCTCAACGATGGATGCCATAATCAACAGCGCCTGCGGCGTCTTGTACGGCAGGCCCTCGGCCCGACCCTGCCAAATCTGCGCCAGTGTAGTATTCATGCGCCGGCGCGCGCGCTTGAGAATCGCGCTTTCAGGAGCATTGGCAGTATAAAGATAGGTATCGGGATAAAACTGCCCCTCCAGCACATTATCCACCACCTCGCCGAGTTTCGCGCCCAGCGTCTGCGCGGTGGCACCCTGCAGATCATGCTTCATATACGGCGCCCGTCCGAGAATGACCAGCCATTCTTTCAGCGTTGATCCTTCAATAAAGCGGATGGAAAACTGTGCCTCTTTGCCGCTGACAAGCAGTTGCAGTAGATCGCGCACCGTCATTCCAGGCTTCAGTCGATAGGTGCCGGCCTTAACCGGCGCCAACGACGACTCCAGCTCCATAAGCCATGGCAGCCAGCCGAGATGTCGTGCCAACTGCTGTTGACGCAACAACTGTTGAAGATCGTCGCGACCACTTCCAGCCGGCAAGGTAAAAATTATTTCCTGTTTGATGATCAATTGTTCAGCAGCAAAATGTTTGATCCGCAACAGGCAGCCGATGACCAGCGCTATCAGCACCAGCGGCAGGATAATGAGAAACCTTTTCTTTTTCATCGACAAGCGCACGCTCCCTTCCCAGCTAACAGGCCAATCGCACACTGACTAAAAATCAACATAACAACCTCACGTCCGGCGTCGGTCAACACAGCGGACTAAGCTGCAGGTAGAGCGTTCTGTCGGCATATTGCCGAGTGTCTATCGCCCGCACCGGCATCACCGGCAAGAGGGCACTGGTGATAAACACCTCATCCGCCATGGTCAGGGCATCGGGCCCGACGCTCACTTCCTCCAGCGAGTAGCCCAGTGCCGGCAGCAACGACATGACGTGGCGGCGCATCACGCCGGCGACGCCAGCATAACACAGCGCAGGGGTGAACACCTCTCGCCCCTGGCGCCAGAAAATATTGGCGCTGCAGCACTCTACCACCACACCCTCGGTGTCCAGAACCAACGCCTCGTCCGTGCCGTCGCGGTCCAAGTAGGCGCGCACGAGCACCTGTTCCAAACGATTATTGTGCTTAATACCTGCCAGCAGCGGATTACGCGCCAGACGCACCGGGCTTAGGCTCAACCGCATGCCCTCCTGGTGCCAACGGGGATACTGCGCCGGCGCAGAGGTGCGTGCAACGATGCGCTGCGGCGCGTCGCAACCGCGAAAGCTATAGCCTCTGCCGCCGCTGCCGCGGCTTATTAGTGCTTTGATCACGCCATCGCCGCCGCCATGTGTGGCCGCCAGCATTTCACGACGCAGGGCGTCGACATCGAATGGCGTGAACAGTAAGCGCTGCGCTGCCTGTGCCAACCGTTCGAGATGCCACGTCAGCAAAGGAATGTCTCCATCAAGCAACCGGGCAGTGGTGAAGAAACCATCGCCGAAATGTACGGCACGATCAGTGAGTGGCAATTGTGCCTGTGAGATACCGTTGATCCAGTACATTTCTCCTCCTCTGGGCCGGTCGCGGAAGACTAAATATGGCTCGATAACGGGCCATTAAGAACATGCTACGATTAAATCGCGTGGAACACCAGCGAGCCGTTGCTCACACCGAAGCTGAACGAGTTGCACAAGGTATAATCCATCCCCTTGACCAGACGCACCTCTTTTGGCACAGAGTCCAGATCATCGGGATTATCCATGTTAATGGTCGGTGGAATCGCCTGATCGCGTAACGCCAACACGCTGAAGATGGCTTCGTGGCGCCGGCCACCCCCAGCAGATGCCCCGTCATCGACCTCGTGGAGCTCACCATCACTTTGCCGGTGGATTCGGCGAATACTGCTTTCACCGCCTGGGTTTCGGCTTTGAGGTACCGTGCAGATATAGGCCACCTGCACCTGCGTTATGCCCGCATCGCGCAGCGCATTGATCATCGATCGATCGCGCGGCGCTGTTGCTGTCATCTGGTAGCGAGGTCATGTGGTACACATCACCGCTTATGCCAAATCCGACCACTTCAGCGTAGATTTTCGCGCCACCTCGTTTAGCGTGCTCATAACTCCTCCAGCGCCATCATGCCAGCGCCGTCGCCAAGAACGAAACCGTCGCGATCGCGATCCCGAGGACGGCTTGCAACCTGGGGATCGTCGTTTCGGGTCGACAGCGCCCACACCGCGCCAAAACCGCCAACGCCCAGCGGCGTGCTGCCTTTCTCAGGGCTTCCCGCCAGCATCACGTCAGCGTTGTCATAAGCGATAGTGCGTACCGCATAGTCGATATTATGCACGCCGGTGGTACAGGCGATGGCATATGGAGATACTCAGCCCGCGCAGGCCACACAGATGGACAAATGGCCTACACCATATTGAGAATGATCTAGGGGATGAAGAACGGGCTGATTTTGCGCGGTACGCCGTTCATCAGGGCGCTATGATTCTCTTCAATCAGCCCGAGGCCGCCGATACCCAAACCGATGGCCGCTCCGACACGATCGGCGCTTTCTTCGGTCACCACCAGGCCGGAGTCCCGCATATCTGGAGGCCGGCGGCGACGCCATACTGGGTGAAGGCATCCACCTTGTGAGCTTCTTTGCGCGACAGATAATCTTTAAAATTAAAATTTTTAACTAAGCCTGCAAAACGTGTTGCATAGGCAGTAGTATCAAAATGCTTGATCAGGCTGATGCAACTCTGTCCGGTAAAGAGTGCGCTCCACGTAGATTCTACGGTATTGCAAACAGGAGACAACGTGCCAAGTCCGGTCACAACTACTCGACGCTTAGACACGTTTGTACTCCAGGAGGTAGTTTACTGTGGGACTAAAAACTTAGGCGATCGAGTGATCGCCTAGAGATATTCACTTACTGCTGGCTTGCCTGAATAAAATCAATTGCTGCCTGAACAGTAGTGATTTTCTCAGCTTCTTCATCCGGAATTTCGGTATCGAACTCTTCTTCCAGTGCCATTACCAACTCAACAGTGTCAAGAGAGTCAGCACCGAGGTCGTCAACGAAAGAAGCATTATTTACGACCTCTTCTTTCTTAACGCCCAGTTGCTCAGCGATGATTGCCTTAACGCTTTCTTCGATAGTGCTCATGCTCTTAAATTTCCTATCAAAACTCGCTTACGCGATGGTTTTCGTAGTGTATAAAATGTTGGAAAAGATACAACTCAATCCCGGCTAGCCGAACCACGATTTTATGATATTTTGCGGTTTTTACCACAAATAACACAAATGATTTTCGTGCTTTTTACAGCATATACATGCCGCCATTGACATGTATCGTTTCGCCGGTAATGTATGCCGCCTCCTCAGAGGCGAAAAAAGTGACAGCACTGGCGATTTCTTTCGGATAACCGAGACGATTTGCCGGAATTTTGGACAAAATGTCCGCACGGCGCTCATCTGTCAACGCTTCGGTCATATCTGTCACGATAAATCCCGGCGCCACCACGTTAACCGTAATGCCGCGTGAGGCGACTTCACGCGCAAGCGATTTACTAAAGCCAATTAACCCTGCCTTGGAAGCGGCATAATTGGCCTGTCCCGTATTACCCATGGCGCCAACAACAGAACCAATTGTAATAATTCTGCCGTAGCGCTTTTTCATCATGGCTCGTATTACTGCTTTTGACATGCGGAATACGGACGTCAGATTGGTATCAAGAATAGACTGCCATTCGTCTTCTTTCATGCGCATCAGCAGATTATCACGCGTAATGCCAGCATTGTTCACCAAAATATCCGCGTCGCCAAATTCTGCGTGGATTTTCTCTAAAAAAGCCTCTATGGAATCGTTGCTGGAAACATCTAATTCCATTCCTTTACCGCTGTTGCCAAGATAGGCGCTGATAGCAGCCGCGCCTGACTCACTGGTAGCGGTACCAATCACAGTCGCGCCACGCGCCGCGAGCGTTTCCGCTATCGCGCAGCCAATACCCCGGCTAGCGCCGGTCACCAGCGCAATTTTACCTTCAAAGCTCATCTGTAACCCCAATGTTAAAGTTCAATCGCTGCGGCCAGCGAGGCGGGATCGTTTACCACCGCGCCAGACAGGGTGCCGACTATACGTTTTGTCAGTCCGGTAAGCACCTTACCCGAGCCGACTTCCAATAACACCTCTACGCCCTGGGCCGCGAGGTACTCCACGGTTTCAGTCCAGCGCACTGGGCTATAAAGCTGGCGCACCAATGCTTGACGGATGGCCGCCGGATCCTGCTCCACGCGTACATCAACGTTATTGATCACCGGGATCTGCGGCGCGACAAATGTTACCGCTTCCAACGCCTGCGCCAATTTCTCCGCGGCTGGCTTCATTAGGGCACAATGGGACGGCACACTGACCTGCAACGGCAACACGCGCTTGGCCCCGGCTTCCTTACAGAACACACCGGCCCGTTCCACCGCTTCCTTATGCCCGGCGATAACCACCTGACCCGGAGAATTGAAACTCACCGGTGAAACCACTTGCCCCTGAGCCGCCTTCTCACAGGCGGCGGCGATAGCATCGTTGTCCAACCCGATGATAGCGGACATTGCGCCGCTACTGGCCGGCACCGCTTCCTGCATTAGTTTGCCGCGCAGCGCCACCAGCGCAATTGCCGTGGTGAAATCCAGACTGTCGGCGCAAACCAGCGCCGAATACTCACCCAAACTGTGGCCAGCTAGCAGCGCCGGCGCCCGCCCGCCCTGCTGTTGCCAGACGCGCCACAGCGCAACAGATGACGCCAATAATGCCGGCTGTGTCTGCCAGGTTTTGTTTAGCTCTTCAGCCGGACCTTGCTGCACCCGCTGCCACAAATCATAGCCCAGAGCGACGGAAGCTTCGACAAACGTCGCCTCGATCACCGCGTGCTCTGCCGCCAACTTCGCCAGCATCCCCACCGTCTGAGAGCCCTGTCCTGGAAATACCATGGCAAAAACAGTCATTAATTATGCTTCCTGTAAGATTAAAACCGTAACAGCGCGGAACCCCAGGTGAAACCGCCACCAAAGGCTTCAAGCAGCACCAACTGTCCAGGCTGAATGCGCCCGTCGCGCACCGCTTCATCGAGCGCTAGCGGCACTGAAGCGGCGGAGGTATTGCCGTGCCTATTCAGTGTGACCACCACTTTTTCCATGCCCACTCCCAGGCGTTTAGCGGTGGCAGTGATGATACGCAGATTTGCCTGATGCGGCACTAGCCAGTCCAGCTCACTGCGATCGAGCGCGTTGGCGCTGAGCGTTTCGTCAACGATATGCGCCTGTTCGGTGACCGCCACCTTGAACACTTCGTTACCAGACATCGTAAGGTAAGCGGGAACGGCGGGATCGAGGCGATTATGATACGGCAGCATCAGCAGATCGCCATAGCGGCCATCGGCGTGCAAATGCGTGGAAATGATGCCAGGTGTCGCCGAGCGTCCGAGTACCACCGCGCCCGCCCCATCACCGAACAGAATCAACGTACCGCGATCCTCGGGGTCTAGGGTATGGCTTAACGCATCGGATCCTACCACCAGTGCATACTCGACCGCGCTGTTTTTAATATAGGTATCCGCTACCCCGAACGCATAGGCAAAACCGGCGCAGGCCGCCGCCATATCGAAAGCGATGCAGTCGCTGATCCCAAGGTCGCGCTGAATCTGACAGGCTGAACTGGGAAAGGCGTGGCTGGACGAGGTGGTGGCGACAATCACCATGCCGACTTTCTTCGCCTCGATGCCGGCCATATTCAGTGCTTGTTCAGCGGCATGACGACCCATGCTTGAGACGGTTTCATCAGCACTGGCGATGCGGCGTTCGCGGATGCCTGTTCGGGTAACAATCCATTCATCCGAAGTGTCCACCATTTTTTCCAGGTCGGCGTTAGACCGGATTTGCGCCGGAAGATAGCTTCCAGTTCCGAGAATCTTAGTAAACATGTACGCTTAATCACTCTTGGGTAGTACCGCATCCAGGCGTGCGACAATCCGCTCCGAGATCTGCCGCTCCACCGCTTTCATTGCCTGTTCAATAGCAGCGGTAAACGCGCGCTGATTTGCCGCACCGTGGCTTTTAATTACGGTACCTTGTAAACCTATCAAGCAAGCGCCATTATATTGATCTGGATTCAGTTGCCCGAATTGATGAATCAGGCAACGTTTCATCCAGCGCTTGACCCATTGCATCAGCCAACCCTGCCTGCCGCTTTTTCCAGAGGGTTTCAGTAATGACAGAAAAACTCTTATCACCCCTTCCATAGTTTTTAGTGTGACATTACCAGCAAAACCGTCACAGACTAGGACATCGGTTTTTCCCGTCAATAATTCATTGGCTTCAAGATAGCCGATATAATTGATTGACGGAATATCTCGTAACAGTGCCGCCGCATGCTGAATAGGGTCGAGACCCTTGGTTTCTTCCTCGCCGATATTCAAAAGTGCTATGCGCGGGTTATTCACCCCCACGATGTGCTCCGACATCACCGCGCCCATGACAGCAAATTGTGCCAACATAGAAGCGTCACAGGCGACGTTGGCACCTAAATCCAGCATCACTGTTTTGCCCTGCTTTTGATGAGGCAAAACCACCATTAGCGCTGGTCGCTCAATACCCTCGATGGGTTTTAGCACCAACTTCGCCAGTCCCATCAACGCGCCGGTATTGCCGGCGCTGACGCAGGCCTGGGCGCGGTCGCTCTTGATAAGCTCCAGCGCAACGCGCATGGATGTTCCACGGCTGGCCCGTATGGCCTGCGACGGTTTGGCGTCACTGGTCATAACCGATTCAGCTGGTATGACAGTCAATCGCTCGCGCAGAGCGGAATCGGGTTTTACCAGTAAAGGATTTATCGCTGCGGGATTGCCGGTGAGCAGCAGCTCAAGTTGCGGATACAAGACCAGTGCCTGCAATGCTGCAGGCACCGTCACTGCGGGACCAAAGTCACCACCCATTGCATCTAACGCAATGGTTAGACGTCTCAATGTATCGCCTTTGAATTACTTGGCGATAACTTTACGACCGCGGTAGAATCCGTCGGCGGTGATGTGGTGACGCAGGTGGGTTTCACCAGAAGCTTTGTCCACAGATATAGTGGAGGTGGCCAGCGCGTTGTGGGAACGGCGCATACCACGTTTGGAACGGGTGGGTTTGCTTTGTTGTACGGCCATGGATCTTATTCCTCGATTACTTATGCTTTAAACTGGCTAATACGGAAAATGGATTAAGTTCTTCCCTTGGCGGGCAGTTCATTAAATACCCGTTCTATTGCGGACACCTCACAGTGTGGTCATGTACCGGCGCGATAGGAAAAGAAAGAATAATTCAATCATTTCAAACAAATACACCTCGCCAAATTCATCGACGTAGACTGCCTCACATGCTCCCGGCAATGCTTCAGCCTGCTCGCCGCAGATGACCAGACTGAAACTGAATGTCGTGTAAACCTGAGTCGTGTTAACCTGATACGCAACGGCTAGTTGCAACGCCGGCAGCGCAGAGTCACTTCTACGTCCGCGTGCCTGCCAATCACCGCCAGGTACTGGTTATCGACTGCGAACGACAACGCGGCCTCAACATCAACATCAACATCAACATCACTCTCCACACTCACCACGGATTCAGGCAACACGAATTACCCGCTCAGGCACTAGACTAACAGTGTAGTCCAGGTGTTCCTGAGCGGCGCGTACCGCATTCAGTAGTCAAGGGTAATTTGACCTTTTGCATATGGCGCGCATATTAACTTTGTAACGAGCGGGCGTCAAAGAAAAGAGTGCCTTGCGCCGCTTTCCCCTCATATTCGCTACAGTCTAAAATAGAGCGGTCATTTTTGCCATACTTGGGTAACAGTGCCATGAATAAAATTGTATTGGCCCCTTCTTCTACATACTGCTGCGCGCTGATGGAGAAACTGAAAATACCGCTGGATTACCTGGCACCAGATATCGATGAAACCCCTCTCTCGCAGGTAAAAGGGCGGCGCAAATGGTGCAGCGTCTGGCCAGCGCGAAAGCGCAGGCGCTGGCCGACAGATATCCCCGCCACCTGATGATCGGTTCCGATCAGCGCTGCGTGTTTAGCTGGCCAGATCACGGGCAAGCCGTTAACAGAAGCACATGCCATTGCGCAGCTCACCCGCGCTTCCGGCAAAGCGGTAACGTTTAGGTCTTTTCGGACGCTGGAGGACGCGGAAATCGCCGACTAATGGCGCTCGCCCGAAACGGCTATTTATGATGGGTGCGCAGATACAGCAGGCACTGGCGCAGCGACCTATCCAACGGTGCTTCTATCCGCAGCGTTTTGCCGCTACCGGGATGATCAAAGCGCAGCGCGGCGGCGTGCAAAAACAGGCGATTCAGACCGCACCCTGTTAGTTGCTGATCGAACACGCCGTCGCCGTAGCGATCATCAAACGCAATGGGATGCCCAGCATGTTGGGCATGAACCCGAATCTGATGGGTGCGTCCGGTGATCGGGCTCGCCCTGACCAGGGTGGCCAGCGTAAACCGCTCTTCCACCTTGAAGCAGGTTTCCGACGGTTTTCCCTCGCTGTTTACCTGCACAATGGGCTCGCCGCTGGCGAGGATATTCTTCAGCAATGGCGCCGCGACCGTTTTAACGTGGGACTGCCACTGACCGCATACAAGCGCCAGATAGTCCTTTTGTACCCCCTTGGTACGCAACTGCTCATGCAGCGCGCGCAGCGCCGAATGTTTCTTGGCCACCAACAGTACGCCGGAGGTGTCTCGATCCAGGCGGTGAACCAATTCCAGAAAACGCGCATCGGGGCGCATGGCGCGCAGACCTTCAATAACGCCAAAACTCAGACCACTGCCGCCATGCACGGCCGTGCCGGCCGGTTTATTCAAGATCAGCAGATAATGATCTTCATAAAGTATGGCACCATTTAACGTGGCGACTTTATCGAGCCCGGTGGAAACAGACGCCTGCTTGTCATCCGACTGTCGTACCGGTGGAATACGCACTTCATCATTACCTTGCAGTTTGTACTCTGGTTTTACTCTTTTTTTATTGACGCGTACTTCACCTTTACGCACGATGCGGTACATCATGCTTTTCGGCACCCCCTTGAGGTGCGTGCGCAAAAAATTATCTATCCGCTGACCGGCTTCATCTGCGGTGATGGTGATAAAATGTACACTGGGATTATTCTCATTCATGGGCCGAGATTCTAAATATACCGACACCATAGCGCCACTTCTTTTTGTGCCATCAATGGCTAAAGTCGTCTTGCTATATGCGTATCAGCAGTGGAATAATGCATTTACTCTCCACGCTTTCGCGTCTAGAACGAGTAATCGAGGAATTTGAATTTGTCTCGTTTAGCCTAAACGCGGCAATGGCGTAAGACGTAATGGCTAATTCGGGCAGTTAGCGGGCTTGCGGATTGCAGCTTGGTCGGCAAAAGGAATCCGTTCTGACAATAACTACCAGACGTTATTCCCCTATAACGTTTTTCGTTATAGGAAAAAGCTACCGACATAATGCGCCCTTTAGCGAGCGACAACCATGAGGTTGATAGCTTGGCACCAAGTCACCGAGTCGTCGTTGATTACCAGACCATGCGGCTCTGATGGCAATGCATAAAAATGAGTAAGTTACGATGAGAAGAATGTTAATTAACGCAACTCAACAGGAAGAGTTGCGCGTTGCTCTGGTGGATGGCCAGCGGCTGTATGACCTGGATATTGAGAACCCCGGACATGAGCAAAAAAAAGCCAATATCTACAAGGGTAAAATCACCCGTATTGAACCCAGCCTAGAAGCGGCGTTTGTGGATTATGGCGCTGAGCGCCACGGTTTCCTTCCCCTTAAAGAAATTTCCCGCGAGTATTTTCCTCCTCAATATTTTTCCTATGGCAGACCCAATATCAAGGATGTATTGCGAGAAGGTCAGGAAGTCATCGTGCAGGTGGACAAAGAGGAACGGGGCAATAAAGGCGCAGCGCTGACCACCTTTATCAGCTTGGCTGGCAGCTATCTAGTGCTGATGCCGAACAATCCGCGCGCGGGCGGGATTTCGCGCCGTATCGAAGTCGACGACCGCACCGAGCTGAAAGAAGTTCTGTCTTCCCTTGAACTACCTGACGGTATGGGGCTTATCGTTCGCACCGCCGGTGTCGGCAAATCGACCGATGCGCTGCAATGGGATCTTGCCTTTCGCCTCAAACACTGGCAAGCGATAAAAAAGGCCGCCGAAGGGCGCCCGGCGCCATTTTTGATCCACCAGGAAAGTAATGTTATCGTTCGCGCTTTCCGCGATTATTTACGCCCCGATATCGGCGAAATCCTGATCGATAATCCTAAAGTGCTGAACCTGGCGAAGGAACATATCGCGTCGCTTGGCCGCCCAGATTTTACCAGTAAGATTAAACTCTACAGCGGTGAAATCCCTCTGTTCAGCCACTACCAGATCGAATCACAGATTGAATCTGCTTTTCAGCGTGAAGTGCGATTGCCCTCCGGCGGTTCCATTGTCATCGATACCACCGAGGCGCTTACCGCTATTGATATCAACTCCGCGCGTTCAACCCGCGGCGGCGACATTGAAGAAACCGCTTTCAATACCAACCTTGAAGCGGTCGATGAAATCGCCCGTCAACTGCGTCTGCGCGACCTGGGCGGTCTGATCGTTATCGACTTCATCGATATGACTCCGGTACGCCATCAGCGAGAAGTAGAAAATTGCTTGCGCGAGTCTGTACGACAGGATCGTGCCCGTATTCAAATAGGTCGCATCTCTCGCTTCGGTCTGCTTGAGCTCTCCCGTCAGCGCCTGAGTCCGTCGCTGGGTGAATCGAGCCATCACGTCTGCCCCCGCTGCGGTGGTACCGGCACTATCCGTGATAACGAATCTCTTTCCCTTTCCATACTACGGCTTATCGAAGAGGAAGCGCTGAAAGAGAATACCCACGAAGTTCATGCCATCGTGCCGGTTCCTATCGCCTCCTATTTGCTAAATGAGAAGCGCGAAGCCGTCAACGCTATCGAGAAACGTCAAGGCGGTGTACGAGCGATTATTGCTCCGAACGATCAAATGCAGACTCCGCATTATGCGGTGTTGCGAGTGCGTAAAGGCGAAGCGGTCCTGACACCGAGTTATCTGCTGCCACAATTGCACGAAGCGGAAATGATCCAGCCGTCGGAAGAGCCCGCCGCAGAACGCAAGCGGCCCGAGCAGCCGGCACTGGCGGCCTTTGTTATGCCAGATCCACCACTGGTCAACGAGAAACTAGGCGCCGCTGAAACCGCGGTGCAGGTAGCACCTGCCACTGCAGTAGAGACCGCGGGCGCTTTCTGCGGCCTGTTTGGTCGCCTGGTCGACGGCTTCAAATCCCTCATCGGTACCCCGACGCAGCAGACGGCGCCAAACACCGCCGAAGCGGTTGTCGTTGAGGCGCTACCTGAAACGGAAACGCCGCGCCGTCAGGATCGCCGCGGTCAACGCCGTCAACCGAGCGGCCGACGCGAGTGCAACAATGAGTCGACCCGCGCCTCTCAGGAAAGCCGTCAGCCTCGCGAGCGCCGCCAACGTCGCGCGCTGAACCGAAAAATCCGCGTCGGCGATCGAGCATCTCTCCCCGCTGTCGCGCCGACATCAGACGTGGTGGAAAGCGCTACAGCCGCCTTTAATGCGGCGGTGGAAAGTCAAGCGGCGGTGGAAAGTCAAGATGACAATATCGACGGTTTGCAAAGTGACAATGATATCGTGCTCGAGGCCGGTAATGTCGACGGCAGACGTAACGGCAACGAGGCTGACTTGTCGCGCCGTTCCCGCCGTTCACCCCGTCATCTGCGCGTTAGCGGTCAACGTCGTCGCCGCTACCGTGACGAGCGTTATCCGCTCTCATCGCCGGTACCGCTTACCGGCGCGGTAGTCTCGCCGGAAATGGCCTCGGGTAAAGTCTGGGTGAGCTATCCCGTCACTTCCATTGAGCAACCGGGACAGGACGCCGGAGCCGATGCCGTGGATACCGATGCTACCGTGAGTCAGGAACAGGCGGCGTTGGCCGTTACTCCAGCTGGCAAAGCAGCAGCCGCAACGATCAGGGAGGCACTGAGTAGTCAACATCCGCCGCCGTTAACGCTGGTACCGCCGATACCATCGCTTGCACAGAAAGCTGCCGCTGATGACGTCCCGCCGGTGATCGCCCCAGACGAGCAGCGAGGGATCGAGTGGGCCGGACCGGCTGCCGGCAGCGCCGTGCCGCCAACGGCTGATGATGGCGACGATGTCTCGCAAGCAACGGCACAGCCTATTGCCTCACCAGACACCCACAACGCCACAGCCGCACCGCTGTCGCTTGAACAACGCGATGTGACTCAGTGCCGGCGTCATAGCCGGTCGCGCCCCATGACACCGAACATCCGATTAATTCGACGCAGGCGTTACGATGCCTGAGACGAGCGATGCGTCACGCCCTGATGACGCGGCTAATACGGACGCTGCTGTCATCCGCTGCGCCTGAAGACGCTGCCCGTCATATTGCTGCCGCCCATCGCCCGCCGCTGCACAGGAAGGACGTCCGTTGCCGGTATCGCCAGAGACACCCCTGCAGTGCGATTCAAGCATCATGCCAGCGCGCCAATGACCAAAGCGCCAGCGCCGGCCTATACGCCTTCGCCGCTGCCTGTCAGCAACCAGCAGCAATCAGACTATCGGTTCGATAGTCGTGGTACCGCCTTGATGCAATGACTGCACATTACGTTTATTCTTATACCTCGCTGTGATGTTCAAGGCGCTAGGATTTTATCCTGCTTAACCTGGGCTAGACCCCATGACCGCGCAGCCCGCAGTATTGAAAATTCGCCGTCCAGACGACTGGCATGTTCATTTTCATTTGCGCGACGATGATATGTTGCGCACGGTAACGCCAGCCGTTTTTCGGACTGGCGATCATCATACTCCATCTGACGCCGCCAATGACCGCCCAGGCGATGGCCTACCGCGAAGGTATTTGGCTGTGTTGCAGGCGGGTCGCCGCTTTACGCCATTGCTAATACATGGCTAAAATCGTTTTTTGAACATATCACTACTAAGAGGCCGCCGACTATGTGCTGGACTGGCAGATGGTGCTTATTTGGCTGCGCTGCCACTATTACCACATACCATCTGATGCTTAACCGCCACCGTATACTGGTGGTGGGGAGGGGTACCTCCCATCTTTACTGCCTGTTGATCCTTAAGCTCAATGTGTATCAATAAGCATTGCGTGCCGCGGTAATCAGCAGCGGCTTCGACCGCCTATTTCTTGGCAAAATACAGTGCCGCACGCCAGAGCGCGTAAAGAGAGAGTCGGATTGCGGCTATGCCAGAGTTTTCAACGCCCCGCTTCCCCACTGGCTTACACGCGACGGTGTTCGAGGAAATCGGCGCGTTAGCGCATTTTGAAGCGTTTTGTTTATTAACAGCCTGCACTTCTAACAGCCCGCGCTTCTATGGTTTTCCACTTAACGAGGATTTTATTACGCTGCGCCGTGAGACCCATCACCAACCATCGACCGTCCCTCTGGCGGACGGCGATGGAGAGGCGCTAGTGCTTTTCCTCACCGATCAGACGCTAAGTTGGATAGTGGTTGACGAAAGCGGTCAATAACCAGACGTCCGGCATATCTCGCCGATGAACGTCAAGCCATGGCCATCGAGGCAAAGCGGCTATAACGGTTGCGCCCTCTCGTAATATACTGTATAAACGAGCATGCGTTGATGCAGTGAGGACACATAAATGCGAGTTAAAATTACCCTCGCCAAATCGGCATCGCTTCCTCAGTTTCAAGTGCGGTATGCTAGCCGAACGGCATACCGTCCTGGGCGACAACACAGAAGGCCAGGCGCTCATTAGGCACTCTATGGGAAAGCGCCCGCCATTGGTTTGACCCGCACTCTCTATAATAAGATTTTGTTGTACTGTCGCTTGTCGGGCTCGCTACCCGGCTTTTTTCTTTTCCTTTTCGCTCAAATACGCCCGCTTTCGCTGTAAAAATTTCCAATGCGGCCTATGATAGTATCCAAGATAGCACCGCCGCTTTCTGGAGAACATCATGACGCTGAAAAACCAGAAGAAGCGATGACCTTCTATGAGTTACTGCAATTGATAAGTGAACAGCAGCGTAGGCTGGGCGTGCTGGAAGTCGCGTTTCCTATTTGTCCTGCAGCCTGGACGAGAATCAGCTACTGATCCATAATCTGATTCTGGAAGCTCAGAACCAAAACCGTAATGTATTGATGCGGAAGCACTTCGCACAATTAACGAAAGTGCTGGCCTGGCGCGTCATGCCGGTAACACCGCCCTCCCGAGCCACAGCGGAGTTAATAGCCGTCGCGCCGCGCTCACTAATCCTTTTCGACGTCTCTTATTACAAAAGTCTCTAATTGCGAAAAAATTTAAAAAGACAGGTATACTAAAGCTACATGCGAACCAGGAGACGCCATAGTTGCTCAAATCACAACGAGTCAAAAAGGGTACATACGGATAGAAAAAACGAAACTATCCACACATACCCGCTGGTCGGCTAGAGTATTATTAGTATGGTAGATGCCTAACATGATGATTCGCCTACAGTGTGTCAATTCCTCTGCAACGGAACACCTGGATTACCGCAAACATTAGCTCTATGTCACCCCGGATTTTATTTTCAGGTTTTATTTTAAATAGATGATCCTATTCTTGCTTATGTACTGTTATTACACTTATCTCACCTGGCACGACAGCCGGTGAAATACAATCAAGAGCTCAGGGTATGGCCTACGATTTGATCGTCATCGGCAGCGGTCCGTGTGGCGGTCGCGGCTTTTACGCCATGCAAGCCGGGCTGAATGCACTCATGATCGATGCGACCTTTCCACCGCATTCAGGGCGGCAGCTATTACTGTGGGTTCCCGGTGTTGGGAAATTGGATAGGCACGATGCATGCACTTATTATCTTTCTCCCGTTGGAGATTTTTCATCGACAGGCTACCCGAGCACGAGTTGGTAATATATCCGGCCTAAACAGCGGCCACGACTTTAGTTTGCCAGCGTGCTGATGAAATGGCTGCAGCGTTCGCCGAAAGGCGCAATAGCAGTTTCGATTTATCGCTGTTTTTGCTGCGCTGCTTTGCCGCCTAGCCACTCCAGTGGCGTAGTCGCCATTTACCACTGCTTCACCTTTCACACGCAAACGACAGGATTTATTGAATATCTTCTACTATTTTCCCGCCCGGCGTGGCGCGAACGCTGCTCAAAACAGCGGCAACGATCGCTCCTCCTTACAGGTCACGCTACAGCAGCCGTAATAGTTTTCGGCACAAGCCGGACACTGGATAAACAGCAAATGGCAACAGTGATTGCGGCAATTAGTGTGGCTGTCGCATGGGGTGCCGCATTGGTGGCAATAGGCAATAATATCTGACGTAATACGCTCGCCCAAACGTTCGTCAAATACAAAATTCTTACCGGTAAATTTCAGCGGCAGCCCTTTTTCACGCGCACGGCGGGCGTATTCAATAATCCCGCCTTCGACGCAATACACATTTTTAAAGCCGTTATACAGCATCCAGGCGCTGGCTTTTTCGCAGCGGATACCGCCGGTGCAGTACATGATAATTTTTTTATCCTTGTCGTGCCGCAGCATATTCACCGCCATCGGCAGCTGTTCCCGGAAGGTATCGGATGGAATTTCAATGGCATTATCGAAATGCCCCACCTCATACTCATAGTGGTTTCGCATATCCACAAAGAGCACATCGGGATCATCCGCCATGGCGTTAACGTCTTCCGCTTGCAAATAACGCCCGACGTTCGCTGGGTTAAAAGAGGGATCCTCAATACCATCGGCTACGATGCGCGACCGCACTTTCATACGCAGCACCCAGAAAGATTTACCGTCGTCGTCCAAGGCTATGTTTAAGCGCAAACCATCAAGCTGCGGATGTGCAGCGGACAGCACTCTGCGCAGGGCGTTAAAACGGCTTTGCGGCACACTGATTTGCGCATTGATCCCTTCCGCAGCGATATACACGCGGCCGAATATCTGCAGCGCCGCGAACGCTCGGTAAAGATCATCACGAAAGCCTTGCGGGTCGCTCAGAG
This sequence comes from Sodalis sp. (in: enterobacteria), assembly GCF_036327475.1. Classification (NCBI taxonomy): domain Bacteria; kingdom Pseudomonadati; phylum Pseudomonadota; class Gammaproteobacteria; order Enterobacterales; family Bruguierivoracaceae; genus Sodalis; species Sodalis sp. (in: enterobacteria). Next base: position 608,418 of record NZ_CP132913.1, read on the forward strand.
TAAAATAGCGGTAAAAAGAGACAGTGGTGCGTGGCTCGCTTTCGGTCAGCATGCGCGCCCGTAATTCCTGATTGGAGACCCGGTTATGTAGCACTGGCATGGTGTACGTTCCTGTCGCTAGCAAGAAGATTGACAACGGCCGCCGTAGCCGCATTTTACCTTATTCGCGCCAAAACGCCAGTGGCGACTTGACGATACCTCCATCAGATACCACCATTAGAGACGACTCGTGTCGGTTCATGGAATCATCGACCATTTATCTTTGAAGGCCCTCCAAGGAGTCAACGGTTTAGCCCATTGCTCTGCGCAACCTGAAGTTGGAAAACCGTATTGTCATTGCGTGTGCCAATATTCTGCCGATGAAGGGGCAGCGACTTCGTGGCATACCGTGCATCTCGAACATTTGGCGCTTTCGGGCGCCGCGCCGTTAATCCTTGAAGACACCGCGAGCAAATTCGATCGGACGTATCTCCCCGCAGTGGGAATCCAGCTGGTCCATGCCTGGCGTAAAGCGCCTACTCAACCGCCATGGGCCGGCAGACGATTGCTGCCGGCCCATGGCGGTTGGAAAACGGTCGGCGCTGAGTCTCGATGAGATAGCGGAGCTCATAGGCGATTCATCTCATCACCGCGGCCAGGCGCGCGCAGCGTATTGGTTTTAATCTCATTGAATGGAATCGCATGCCGCCACGGCTATCTGCTGCATCAGTTTTTATAGCCACTGACGAGTCAGCGCGAAGATTGCTACGGCGGTAGCCTGGAAAACCGCATGCGCCTAACGCTTGATGTGTTTCAGGCCTTAGTCAGGCGCTACCGTTAACCATGGCGGTATGGGTGCGCATTTCCGTCGCCACAGCAACGCATCAGCGTTGGCCACGGCTCATGGTCGTTCGCCGTCGTTCGCCAAGAAAATCCGCCAGAAAACCGGTCTTATGACCTTTGTGGGCGGCATGATCACCGAACCGGAGGAGGCAGAGACGATTATCGCCAACAGCGACGCGGATGCTACGTGTTGGCCCGCGGTGCGTTATACGATCCGCGCTAACCATGGCATGTAGCCACCAAACTTGGCGAGCAGATATAGGAGTCGAAGCAATATTGGCGCGATGAGCCTCAAGTGAAGGGGGCTATTCGCCTGACATGGTGTTTTTATCGTTTATTGAAAAGCGCGCGCCAATGGTCGATAATGCCCCTGGCGCGACGCATTTATTCCACCGCGGAAAAATGCCAGAATATTGCAAGGTATTAACGGCACGAATGAAATACGGGTTATCCCGTAACGTTCACACTTGAGACGCTATGACCACACTTCCTGTCTTTAATCGTTCATTGCTGCATCCGCGTTTTTGGCTTACCTGGCTGGGTATTGGTACGCTTTATCTTCTGGCGCTGCTACCTTATCCGCTGCTTTATATTTTGGGAACCCGTCTGGGGCGGTTCGCGATCCGCTTTATGCGCCACAGAGAGACCATTGCGCGTCGGAATTTACAATTATGTTTTCCCACGATGCCTGAACCGGAGCGTGAAGCGCTGCTGCGGCAGAATTTTGAGTCTGTCGGCATGGGGCTTATCGAAACCGGCATCGCCTGGTTTTGGCCTGATTGGCGCATTAAACGTTGGGTCACCGTCATTGGACTAGAGCATATCGCCAACGCGCGTAGCGAAAACAAAGGGGTACTGCTTATCGGTATGCATTTTCTTACCCTTGAGCTGGGCGCGCGAATTTTCGGTATGTATAACCCCGGCATCGGCGTTTATCGCCCAAACGATAACCCGCTACTTGACTGGCTGCAGACCTGGGGACGGTTGCGGTGCAATAAATCCATGCTGGACCGCTCCGATATCAAAGGCATGATCCGCGCGCTGAAAAACGGTGATATTATCTGGTACGCGCCGGACCACGATTATGGACCGAAAAGCAGCGTATTCGCGCCGCTGTTTGCCGTTCCCGAGGCCGCGACAACAACCGGCACTTATCTGTTGGCCAAAATGGCCAAGCCGGCGGTGATCCCCTTTATGCCACGCCGCCTGCCGCATGGGTGCGGTTACGAGCTGTTGATTTTGCCTGATGAACGCAACATGCCACTCGATAGCGATATCGCTGCCGCTAGCTATATGAATAAGGTGGTAGAGCAGGCAATTTTACGGGCCCCGGATCAATACATGTGGCTGCACCGCCGTTTCAAAACCCGCCCGCCAGGCCAGCCTTCGCTGTACTGCTGATGCCTTGCGCGTCGGCATCCGGCGCAGTGATTGCAAAAAGGCCGCGCAAAACGACCGGTGAAATTGCCACAGCCCCTTTCAGCGCATACTGTGCCTCTGATTTAATCCCCCTGGCGAGAGCGTTTCTAGCCCTGTTGTGTGTCGACTGCCGCAAATACGTAAACAGGAGGTCATGATGCCGGAACCATCTTTTATCAATTGAAACGCGATCTTTTGTGACATGGATAGGCTGCTTTCTCACCGGTGCCGCCTTCAGTCTGGTTATGCCGTTCCTGTCGCTCTATGTTGAGCTGTTGGGGGTTCATCGCCAGAAAATCAAATCTTTGGTTCAATGCGGTTTCAGTATCACGTTTCCGCCAATCACATCGCCGATATGGGGCTGTCTTGCCGAAAAATCCGCGTTTGGTGCTGAGTTTGTTTGTGTCACCACGCTCATCATCAGGGCGCCCCACCGGCTCTATCGCGCCGATACTGACGCTGTATGTCCGTGAACTTATATCCGTGAACTGATGAATCATTCGCGGAATATGGCATTCATCAGCGGCATAATTGCTGCTGTGCCAGGCATGTTGGCGATCAGGTTGTACCCGAGCACATTTTGATTAGCATGATGGCATTGTCAGTGCGGCTGTTCCTCATGTCATTCTTGCAATCACCCATAGCAGTTGGGCGTACTGCGTTTTTTATTCGGTGCCGCCAACGGCGCGCTGTTGCCGGCGGTATAAACCCTGTTGATTTATAACTCCTCCAGCCAGGCTATAGGCCATATTTAGCTTAACAAATCATTTCGCGATTTTGGTAACGTCAGCGTCCTCTCTCGGTACCTTTATTTCGGGCAGCTACGGTTCCTGGTAGCGTTTTGTGACGGTGCTGGTGGTAATGGCCGACGTGGGGTGTGTGGTGGAACCTGCAGAGCAGCGCGGCGCGCATCAAACTGCCTAATGATTGAAGAAAAGGGCGGCGTAACGCCGCCGCTAAAATCGACCGTCGTAGGGAGATTGAGGGTTGTCTGCTTGCTGAGGATCCCACCACAGAGCGCCCTGAAATCACGTTGTTTTATGGCTGAGGCGCATTTTGTCCAGGCCTTGGCGCAGATTTTCCACCTCGTTCTTCTCCTGTATGCAAACTTTCCTCGGATTATCGCTGAGCATTGAGGAGCAAAACAGTTCATCGCCAAGGCAAACCTTCACCATGACCGCTCGGGGCCGCCGTGGGCCACAGGAACTGGAGGTAGTGGCTCCCCAGCGGGAGCTTCCGTATCGCGCCATCGAAAGCGATGGTGTTGGTGTTCTGGTTTACTTCTTTACTTTAGCGATTTCCGGCCGCCCCGCGAAGACCTTTGCGAAACCTTTACACCTTGCCGTAATCTTCTTTGCAAAATCCCACCGCCGGAAATATTCACTGGATAATCAGTCTGTTATCGGCCAACTTACCCACGGTCACGCCGTACAGGGCCGGTTTTGTTCTGCTATCGACTGTTTAGCGAGCGGTACTTGCAATTTGGCCAGAGTGACGACAATTACCCCTATGCCCGTAATTAGCGTAACGACCCAATCCTCTCATCAGCACAAGAGAGTATCTATGATCATGTATGCAACTCTGGAAGAAGTGATCGATATCGCCCGCGAGAAGTTTCAACAGCAGAAAAGAGGACGAAACCTCATCAGGGTAACGATTCAGAACGAAGAGATCATGTGAGAAGCCGAATTTCCCGAGACGATATCGTTTGGTTTGTACCAACAAATTACGATGAAACCGAACTGCGCCTGGAGTGGCAGAAGGAAAATACGCTGTACGAGTGGGACGAAATATCAATATGAACCGTCGCTCGATGCCAAAGAGGGTAAACCGCTTCTGATGAATGGGACGCGATGTGATGTCACACCCCTCTCGTATCACCCCGCCTCGCTAACGCCCGCCGTAACCATTGTGCCGCGACAACCAGCCAAGGAAGGCGCTAACCATAAATGGCGTGTGAAAAACACCCTGAACGGCGCCAACAGAAACAGCATTTCCAATAGCATTGAAATGGTCATCCGAGCACACCGACGAATTCCTGCGCGCCCTTGGTGATGATTAGGATGACGATCAACAGTTTTGGCAGGAACAGCAGCACCAGCGTCGTGGAGAATAACGTAATAGCCAGCTTCGGCCGCCATTGGGGTCACACCGTGAAGAGTTGGCGCGGCTTGTAGGAAGTACTACGGCTCCATTGGCTCCATTAGCGCGTATACCACTAGAAGGGCAGGCGATACCGCAACCATAGCAGCACTGATAAAAGGGCATGACATCACCCAGGAACACCGCACGGTCGAGCGGATGCATTTCCTTGATAAAAACAGAATAAAATTCATCATGTTAAAGTAGTGCTAGCGACGATTGCATTTGAGCCCATCCAATAATTGGGCGGCAGAGCTTCATATCCACCTGGCAAATCCTAGACTATCCAAATTTCTCCATCCTGCGCAGCGCATCAAGATCGCCTCTGCGAGTCATGAGAGGATACGGATCCGGCGAATAACCTTTCATCCCGGCAGCGGCGCCAGCGTGCAATGCTTGATAAACAGCTCGACGCGGATAATGGCGTTGTCGGCAAGATTTTCGCCATCCTGCGCCGGACCATTGCTTGTACCATGATACATGGCATCATGGCCTAGCTCCGTTCACGCGGTTTATCGCGCTCGTGCAGGCTGGTCTTTTGTCGGCGGCAAGCGGCAACGCCTCGACATAGTCGAGGCTGGTGGAGGTAGAATTATTCCTAGGCAGGCAGCAGATAGCTCCCGGTTTCGATCAATGTCTTATCACCGCCACCAGTGCAGCACGCATCTCGGTAGGTTGCTTGGTGTTTTTACCTTAAGACATAGGGTCACAGACGCCAGCCATGGGTAACCAGATTAAAACGGACGCTATTTTCTCGCCCACGCTAATCTGGGAGGCGATTGGTGCAACCGGGCCAAGCTTCTCAACGCTGGTCGACACAGTCTACTTAAAAGGCGATCGTGACGTCCGACTGACGCGCCAGGTCGATAGTTTCACATCCCCTCAGAACGTAAGGTTTGTTTCACATAATCTGGCGAATGGGTTTTATCTTCATCGCGGGAGAAATGCAGCCGATAGGTTAGCTCCAGCGACTGACAGACATTCGGCAATTTCTCCAGTGTCCAAAACGCAACGATATTGTCGTTAGTCTCATCGTTAGTGGGGATGTCCACCAGCTCGACATGCCCTTTGCCCCAATCACCGCGGGGTTCAACCTAGCCGATCGGGCACAAGTTGTAGCGATCGTCCAGTTCTTGATACTGGAAGAAGTCGCGTCCTCGCTGTAGCAGCCCGAAACTGCACGGATTTTCCACCTGAAAAGTGCTCACAAACAGGTAAATGGGGGTTATTTGGCGGACGCCAATCTACTCGCCGTTACTGGCGTGAATCGTTTTGACCTAAACAGGAACATGCTGGTGAGCGGCGCCAAGCCCGGTCTGCCGACTTTATCGCGCAAATAAACACGAGACTGCACATCTACACGGGTGTTGCGCTCCGGGTAAATGACAAAGCGGTAAGCGCCGATGGCGTGTGGAAAATCCAGCGGCGCATACAGCACCAGGTACTTATCATTTGCATTGGGACGCTTAATCCAGAATTCACGAAAGCGTGGAAACCCTCCCAGGACGCCAGTACAGTGTATCGGTCGCTAGACCGTGCGCGGAAGGGCCATAAACTTGCCATTTACGATAACGTAACAATGACTTGTGCCCAACATGCTCGTGGTTGACCGTTCCGAAGTTGAACATATCCGATGAATATTTGACCTCATTAACGGCGGTCGCCGTTACTTTATTGATTTTCACCGCCTTGAAATACATACCCTGATGGTAGCACTCGATTTTTAATGGGGCCAGTAAACCACGCTACTATCATAATTGAATTTACTGATAGTCAGCAAGCTTCATTTCGCGAAATTGCAAAGGCACATTGCTTTTTAGCGCTTCATACCCTTTAGCCGCCAGCGCCTAGGCTTGCTTCGTCAATAGAAAATGCCCATGAGGGTAAAGCGTTATAGTGTCAACAGCACCATAGCACCATGGTTTCCGGCCAATGGAGATTCGCTTTGGATGATTTGACAAAGAACTTAATTATTTGTTTCCACTTTGCGTGTGTTCTTAATCATTTACGGCAATCTTTGATTACTAAAATCACTTGTCCAACAGAACGATATTCCGCGTGGACTATTATCCTCTTGCTAGTTATAAAATAAACGGCGCGTTAAGCCCGCCGCGCTGGCCTAATACCCCTGTCTAGGCAATCGCAATTCAGAATGGTGCGGCAATGGAAGCTGGCTCGATATTATTCATTCGTGGACGGTTTTGCCCGCTTCGCCGCCGTGGCGCTGGTGCGCGCTGAAGTGGTAGTGAAACCCATTTACATCCCTATCAATGCGATTTCATTTTGGGGCTGGGCGGGAGGCGATAGGCGTCCGTCGTGCTGATAGTCTCCTGGCAAGGCAAGGCGCTAAACAGTACCTTGTTCGCGCCAGCCTGGCCGCCATTGAGGCGATTCGCGTGGTAGATTCAACAGTGCACTTCCTTCAGCCGGAACCGGTGGTGCATATCAATATACCGGCGGGCAAACCGGAGCTGGAGCACGGAAAGCACCGGCTTTCGGTCTGTTGGGTATGTAGATATCAACGGCTACCGTTCAATTTATGAACCGCTGACGCTGGAGTTGCGCGGTCAGAAGATACGCCTGGTGGCCTGCCAAAGAACGCTAAGCCGGGTCATAAGACGGTTTCCGCCTGACCTGGCGTTAGAAAAGACGGAGGAGCGGTGAGTTATCCTCACCCTGTGACCATGGGCTACCCGACCCGCCATTAAGGCGCCTTTTTATGACATCGGTAGGATCTGCCGAACGGCGCAGATCGTTTAACCAGGCGAGATCGAAATTTTTATGCGGTGATAATAAGTTTGTCCAACCTCGATAGGCGATAGTGCATGGGTGGTACGTTTGACACCCCAGACAGGCTTCGGGGCGCGAAATCATTTTCGATGCCTAGCCACTACTGGTGCGAGCAGCGGCCAAGCTCCTCATCTCCAATACCACCACCAGCATGCGATCGCAATCGAGTCGTTCTATTCGCGCTCCTTTTTGACGCAGTCACCCTCGAGGACTATCACAGCATACGTTAATTCACATATACGCTGAGCAGAGCGTTACCGTTTCGGTTACACTTATCCTTTTACGCCGGGGTTGAGCACTTATAGTGCACCTCCGGTACATGATGCCAGGTAAAACTCATTAACTGCCTGTAAGGCGATTACATCTGACACTTTATGAAAGTGAAAATTCGCACGTTATTTTGCACGTTATGTAGCATGGTATTGGCAATGACTGTTTACAGTCAGTTCTCCTTCGCTGTTATCTATCCGTTACCAGAAGGCACAAGCCGCCTAGTTGGGGAAAACTTGCAAATCACCGTTCCCGATGGGAACAAATTACCGCTTGAACATTTTGCCGCCCAGTTTCAAATGGGACTTAGCAATATGCTCGAAGCTAATCCGGGCGTGGATGTCTATCTCCCGGCACCAGGCACCAAAATGATCATCCCACAGAAGCTGATTTTGCCGGACACCCCCCATGAAGGCATCGTGATCAACAGCGCCGAAATGCGTCTGTATTACTATCCAAAAGGCACCAAGACGGTCATCGTACTGCCTATCGGCATTGGCGAGCTAGGTAAAGAAACCCCCTCTAACTGGGTGACCTCGGTGAAACGCAAGAAAAATGGCCCTACCTGGACGCCGACCAAAGCCATACACGCGGAATATGCCGCGCGAGGTGAAACGCTACCAGAAGTATTCCCGGGAGGCCCGGATAACCCGATGGGTCTCTATGCGCTGTATGTTGGCCGCCTGTACGCAGTGCACGGCACCAACGCCAACTTCGGCATCGGTTTGCGCGTCAGCCACGGCTGCGTACGTCTGCGCGCCGACGATATTAAATATCTGTTTGATCATGTGCCTGTCGGCACCCGCGTTCGATTTATTAATGAACCGGTAAAAGTCACGATTGAACCGGATGGTTCGCGCTACATGGAAGTACATAACCCGCTTTCAGTAACCGAGGAACAATTTAACTCGAATGAGCCAGTGCCGATTAATCTGACGGCCAATGTCAGCCATGTTCTGATGAATCCCAGCGTTTGTCGAGGCACAGCTGATCAGGTGTTACAGCGTCGTTCCGGCATACCGGAGAATATCACCGCCCATGGCGATAACGGCCAAACCGCGATGGTACAAGCGCAACCAGTTGATGAGCTGACCATTACCGAAGGTCCCGATACCGATTAGAAACAACAGAGGACCGCCGCACCGGTTACCATGCAACCAGCATACCGGAATAAAGCGGCGCCGCTGTACCGGTGGATAATACCGCATCCGCCAGAAGCGACACGAGTGCCGCGCCAATTGGCAAAGCCACGCCTGCTGCCAGTGGCGATACCGGCTGTCAAGAGGTTCAGTAACCAAAAAACGTTGTTTGCCACTCGGGCCGGGCAACGGCACCTCTGATGACGCAGACGCGTCGCGCCAGGGTAGCTGGTTGTGTTTTGAGCCAGTCGGTAAACGTTATCCGCGGACGGGGAGTTCGTTGGTTATGCTGCCGTGGTGCAAATAAATGCAGCGAATTTCGCTTGCATGTCCTCCAGCAAGGTAAATCGCCTGCGATACCCGGCGCGTTTCTTGCTTTGAGGATCGTCGAGAGACTTACGGATAATGTGCTGCGGCAATGCGTAAAGCCCTCCCGTAAGCGAAACAACTTCAACCAAGGCCAAAACATCGTCAGGCACCTGTTCGACAATGACGGGCCCGGCCACGGCCTGTTCCGCCCGATGGACGGTCGGCGTTCTTGACGACGGTATAGTGACCATCAGGCTACACCCTAACTTGCTTAAGATTAATTAACTTGCTGTCTGCGCGAGTATTGCTTTTAGTTATGCGCCCTGTTGATGGACTCCCGTTTATTGAAAAGGAATTGCCCTTTATCTACCCCTTAAATCATATAATTTTTTGAGTCACACACCGGCCAGAGGTTTTCTTAAATTGACAATCCATCATAGAGGAATAGTATGGACAGTCTCACAATAGTCCAGACTCCAGCAGTTTAACCCTACATACTTTATAGCCCTACATACTTTAAACCACATTCCCTTATCGCAATAATATAGCATGCAGCGATTCCGTGGAGGATAAAAACAAAGAGTCCAAATATGTCTATTTGGACAAGGCCAGCATTGAATGTCTTAATATCCTGACCGACTTTGATTTCGAGGGGCGCCTGGGACGATGAATTCCCCTGCTCCTAGTTCGAGCGCGCACCGGATTTCCAGAAACAAGACTGAGAGGTGGAAGAAAGCAGTCTTTGGGCCAACGTTGTTACGACGTTTTATCATCGTTAAGCCGCTAGGTCATCGTTGCTTCATTTTCATTAACGCTAGTGACTTGCCTGAGACGGTGTTTTGTCCATCGTAGAGCAATGGCGCTAGTCAATTGAATATCGCAAGATGCTCTCCCTGGCTGACGCAGGATGTTGATTTCGCAACATAGCGAGAGAGGCCAGGGTTGGCAGTGAACACTACCAGGAAGCATTAATCTCTTTCCATTCGCCCCCGTCGACAGATGTCACATTCTCCCAAGAGGCAATGGCAGGTACTCAATCATTGGGGAGATTCAAGGCGCATGACGAAGAGTCCGGATAGCATTCAAGGAGACAAAATCACTTTTGGGCGGATTTGCGATCCGCAGATGAAACGGAAATGGCCTTGTTGATGAAGCTTTTCTAAAACGGACGTACCTGGCATGGCCTAAGCCCAATAGACTGCCTCTTCTTACAGGTGCCGTTTAATCAGAATTGATGACAAAAGGAGGAAGACGCTGGCAAGACGTTAGTAGCTGCCGGTCTGAGGGTTCATTGGAGAGCAGCGATCGAATTTTAATTAAACGGCCCACGCTTATCCATCAACGCAGCCATGCATGCGAGGATAATGTAGACAAAGGGACCGGATATCGCCAATGTTGCCACACGGCGAGTAGCATCAGACTCAGCGAATAATTATCGGCCACGCGGCATAACGTTTCCCCGCTCGGTTCTCGGTGAGCCACGTATTGCTCACCGAGAACCGATGCAAAGCGTTTTCTTCCCGATCGCGGTGGCACGTAAGGCTACGGAGTTCTATCATAGACAACTCGGTGATAATGATTAACAGCATTAACCGGATATGAATCACACAAATTAACTCCCTTCTATTACTTAACGATTGTCAACGTTGTTAACGATGCTAGCATAATATCTCTACGCCAGACCCAGCGTTAAAACTTCGCCAATAGCTACCGCTATATTCTGTGGCATGTTAGGACAATATGTTATTTTCGACTCATAAAAAGTTATCGATATAGTGGCGAAATCAATAATACTGACTGCCACTATCCTAATAATGATATCAGCTCAGGTGGCATATTGGCCAATGCCATCGAGACGAGAATAGGTGAATTTATCGATAAATTTTACTCTAATTTTACATATCGCATATTAATAAAACGGCTACTAACTTCACTCAAGGTTTAATTGTTCGATGGAAGGTAGCATCGTAATATTATCGCCGCATCTCACATTATTACAATGGGGAGCACGATAAAAATGCTTTACATCTGTCAGATATCCTCCCGACTTGTATACAACATTAAAGTGTTAAAATATTAGGATCGACAAAATGGTTAAGGCCGCGCAACAAAATATAGCCCTCTGATAATTTGAGAATAAAATTGGCTGCCTTAATTCTGAACGGCCAACGATTATACGCTTTCGTCGCGAAATCACAGGGCGGCCCGCTGGCAACGTCATGGGGTGGATGGAACGCGCGACCGCTTAGGCATCACGCTAGGGCATATGCCAGTTCAGTGTATGGCTGCCTTCCTGTCACCGTTTGGCGAGAGTTGTGCCGCCTGAATGACAGCGAAACCGCACACGGCTTGAGCGTGGAATTTGCTGGCTACCACGCCGAGACCAACCCTTCAGATTCAACAGGATAGGTTAACGTCTAAGGTAGGCCTGCTGGTTAAGGGTGGCGATCTCGCTATGCGTAATGGGTAGCATTCTACTGAAATACTTAATCAGTATGGCGAGGAAAGTGCTCAGTATGCGTGGCCTGTTTGATACGGCTGTAGGCGGTGATTTGCTCATTCTGACTCGTCCTAAACAGTTGAAAATTATGCTAAAGTTGGATGATGATGTTAGCAACGCGGACGCGTCGCCTCGGAGTACGGTTATTAACCGTACGACTTAAGACGAAGACAAGCAAAGCGGTTAAGGAGCTAACGGGTCTGATGTTTTCGTATGGCGATTCGCCGGCTTATGGCTAAAATAAACTAAAGCGGGCAGGATTGCTATAGCTGGCTCAGCGGTTACCTGTTTGTGGGCAGAAGAGTACTCCCATGTCCACTTAAGTGCTTTCAGGAATTGGCACCTCAGACCAAAGTGCGGCGACGTCTGGAATAACGATTCCACTTAAAAACTTCGTGATAATTCAATAGAAAGTGAACATATTTAAAAAAGAGCAACGTCCACCTGATCTGATAGACTGCATAGATGTCCTTTTGAAGGGCCAATCATTGCCAAGTGACCGGTTATTATTGGCCAGGCTGTTGGTGGGCAACGCTTTATAAATTAAAAAATTACTGATGCTATAGAGGACTACCCGCAATTAATTGCTAATGGACAAAATGAATAGATTAGTTGTTGTTAATTACCTGTTAGTGTTTTACCAGCTCATGGTTGGTAACCATATTTAAGATGGTAGTAAACAGCAACAGCTTAAGGTCTTTTGCGAAATCCAATATCCATAATGCCAATAATATCTTTGTTACATGTTGATAATCAGACATATTCTGATTTTATAAGTATAACTCATCATATAAATAACGTTATGTTTTCTTTACTTAAGTCATGTAGAGTGTTCTGGATTCTGTCGCGTTTGCTACAGCATACATGCTTAGACCGAATAACACTGCTCAAGATGTGAGCAGACTTGAGCCTGGGCTGCTGGTGAGGCCCTTGGGTTTCTTATGTGCTTTAATGTCTAGTTAGAGCCTTCTCTTAAAATGCTATGTGGTAGATAGCATTGTTGCCGCTAAGTGTTTTTCGGCGATTTCACTCCCTGCCAGTGCTTGCCTGTCGCTTCAGGATATTGACCAGATATCCTGGGGACTTGATTTAGACCTTTGCTACTCTCTCCCTTCGGCCAATAGCGCCATAACGCGTGCCAAGTGTCAACGAAGCTAAAGCGCCGTCCTGGAGATGGCTGCCAACGTTGTTTCCGTTGTTTCTCGTTTTTCAGCTATTCTGGCTTATCTAAATATTCTACTTTAGAATATACGACTCTGGGATAACGGCCAAACAAAGCGGCTGATTGGCACTTTTCGTATTCCGTGCAGACCCTGCCGGTATTTTTTATGACCGACCAATCATCTCATAGCTGCAGTATCGCGCTATCTTCAAATTCGTCACTACAAACGGTGACAGCCCCTGCGCGCCCAGCTTTGCGCTCGTGCGAACACCCGTCAGCTGTCGCTGAGCATGCGGTAAAAAACTCCAACCTCGCGCCTTTCTCTAGGCAGAGTCTCATGCGTTGCATCATTAGCCCAACCGGTACGCCGATGCGCGTACTCTTGTCTATGGTAACTTGTCCAACGCGCCGTCTAGGTCTACGCCTATCCCATATTCTAGTTATAACTTAAGACCGTGCATCACGTCTTGCTATGGTCGCTGCCCGCTTGCGCGCCGTTGGTTTAATTATTCATTTTACATTCCCACCCTCCATTAACCCCTATCCGGTGCGACTTTCAGACTTATTTTGGCTAAAATGGGGCTGCGTTACGCGCCCTTCTGTTACAATTTTTGGCTTGGCCATGGGGTCGTTGGCGGCTTATCCGACCTCTTTATCCAGCAGCTCATAGGGCTCGACCCTATCTGATACTGCAGGCATGGGCGTGCACGGTTGCGATACACGCTGTTCTCGCATTGGCGAATGGGAAACAACTTCTGCAACAGGGTCAACGTCTCTTTTATCGCATAACCATTGGGAAATGGCCCAAAATAATCTCCTTTCGCATGCTTGGCGCCGCGATGGAACACGATACGGGGATGCGCGTCGCTGCTGAGGAAAATGAAGGGATAGGATTTGTCGTCGCGCAGCAATACGTTGTAGCGTGGCTGATACAGCTTAATGTAATTATGCTCAAGCAGCAGCGCTTCGGTTTCTGTATGGGTAACGGTCACATCGTCCCCTAACCAATCATTGATTTTCTCAGAGGCTTCTCACATTTAAGACGAACAAACCGCACAAGGCGGCATCAAATTTTTATACAATCTGTTGTTATTATTAACCTTATAGAAATAGTACCCGGGACGAGACTTGAACTCGTATAGCCAAAGGCTGAGGGATTTTAAATCCCTTGTGTCTACCGATTCCACCACCCGGGCATCGTGAAATCTAAACTGGAGGCGCGTCCCGGAGTCGAACCGAGGTGGACGGATTTGCAATCCGTTGCATGGCCACTCTGCCAACGCGCCTAATCTTATCCCTTGTCTTTGGCCTGCAGGGGGATTACTATACGACTAACTGATAATAAATATAACTTGTTTATTCCGTATTCTGGAATGGACGCAATTATGGCTTGTTTGAGCAACGATGGCAAGCTTTTTGGGTTGGGACGCATAATTACATCACAACCAACCGGGCATCGCCATAAGCATTGCCATCTTTATCTTCCAGTGCGACAACAAAACGATCCGTCCGCTGACCAAGCTCACGACTGATTGGCTTTATTCCATCCCACCAATCAGGTAATAAGTAATAGCTGTTGATGAAAGACCGCTTGTTACCGATATCGCTTCTATTTAGCCAGAGTGACCCCTACTCACTCGGGGTGCCCGCCAACAGTCTGATGCCTGGCGGCCTCATGCCGAAGTCGGCGTGGCTAAACGGAAGAAGGATTGGAGTATTGGGAGACAGAAGCACCGGATCTGATGGGTAGTTCGTAAACCGGCAGACGCAAGCGGCATAGTACTCTGGAGAGGAATTGACCGATGTAGGCCCCTCAGTATCAACCTACGGAATGACGCTGGCTAACTAAAATTTGGAGCGGGAAACGAGGCTCGAACTCGCGACCCCAACCTTGGCAAGGTTGTGCTCTGCCACTGAGCTATTCCCGCATGACTATCGAAAACCTGGTTTGCAAGCTATCGGCAACAGCTACGACCGCTTTCGATGCGGTCCATTCTACTGACCTAGACGTATGAGTCAATACACAATAGTCACCGCCTATGCTATTATTTGTTTTGCAACGCCTCTCTCTTAATGCACGAATAAATCGTGCCGGGCAGCATACAAATATTGGAACATTGACCAGAAAGTCAGCACCGCCGCGATATACAGCGCGACGATACCTATCCCCGATACGATGTCGTTTTGGCGCCACAGTAGCGCCACCAGTGCTAACATTTGCGCGGTGGTTTTCATCTTACCAACCCACGAAACCGCAACGCTGCTACACTTGCCTGTCTCGGCCATCCACTCCCGCAACGCAGAGATGATAATCTCACGGGCAATCATGGTCGCCGCGGGCAGCGTTATCCACCATGAATGAAAATGTTCCGCTACCAGCACCAGCGCCATGGCGACCATCACTTTATCCGCGACAGGATCGAGAAACGCACCAAAGCGGGTGGTTTGTTTCCAACGCCGGGCCAGGAAACCGTCAAACCAATCTGTCACCGCCGCCAGAACAAAAATGAACGTGCAACCAAGTGGCGCCCATTTAAACGGCAGATAAAAGGCCAAAACAAAGAACGGTATAATTACAACGCGGAACAGGGTAAGCCAAGTTGGTATGTTCAGTTGCATAGTGCTTTGTGGCCGGAGTGGAAATAACAAGTATGTTGCTACATTGCCGCTAGTGTTTCAACGCATGAAATATTTTTTCTGCCAGGGCATCTGAAATACCGGGCACTTGAGCTATTTCCTCTACGCTGGCATTGCGTAATGACTGCAGGCCGCCCATGTACTTCAGAAGTGACTGTCGACGCCGTGGCCCGACACCTGCAATTAATTCCAGCGCGCTGGTATTTTTTACCTTAGCACGTTTATTACGATGGCCGGTAATCGCATGATTGTGTGAATCATCGCGGATATGCTGAATCATATGCAGGGCCGGCGAATCCGGCGGCAGCGCCATTCTCTTGTTATGGGGTTCCAAAAACAGCATTTCGAGTCCGGCCTTGCGGTCTACGCCTTTTGCTACGCCGAGTAACACGACGCGCGATTTATCCCAAGGTACGTCCAACTCCTCTAGCACCGCTTTGGCCATACCCAATTGACCTTTACCACCATCGATAATCACCACGTCAGGGATTTTCTTTTCTTCTAACGCCTTACCATAACGCCGTCGCAGGACCTGATCCATGGCGGCATAATCATTGCCGGGCGTAATACCGTTAATATTATAGCGGCGGTATTCGGCGCGAACTGGCCCGTTGCCGTCAAAAACAACGCAGGAGGCGATGGTCTGCTCCCCCATCGTATGACTGATGTCAAAACATTCAATTCGGTTGACCTGCTCGATACCCAATAGCTCTGCCAATGCGGCTAAACGCTGATGTAGCGTAGACTGTTGCGACAGTTTAGCCACCAGCGCCGTCGCGGCATTGGTGCTGGCCAGCTTTAAATAACGGACGCGGTCGCCGCGCGGTTGCGTCTGGATCTGAATTTTTTTGCCCGCCTGCTCGCTTAGCAACGCCGCCAGCAGCATTTTTTCAGGCAGTGTGAAATCCAAAAGAATTTCGCCCGGAAGCGAGCGCATCTGACTACCCTGCAAATAGAATTGGCCGACAAACGTCTGCACCACTTCAGCCAGTTCAGTGCCGACCGGCACTTTTGGAAAATAACTGCGGCTACCCAACACTTTCCCATGGCGGATAAACAGTATATGGACGCAGGCCATACCGGCGTTAAATGATACGCCAATGACGTCAAGGTTTTCCAGGTTGCCGGAAACGAACTGTTTTTCCGTCACGCGCCGCACCGCCTGGATCTGATCGCGCGCGCGCGCCGCATCCTCAAAGTTTAGCGCACGGCTGGCCAGCTCCATCTGCTCCACAAGCTGGTTAAGCACCTGTTGATCTTTGCCTGATAGAAACAAGCGCACATATTCCACCTGCTGCTGATATTCCTCATCACTAACCAACCCCTGTACGCAAGGCCCCAGACAACGACCTATCTGATACTGCAGGCATGGGCGTGCACGGTTGCGATACACGCTGTTCTCGCATTGGCGAATGGGAAACAACTTCTGCAACAGGGTCAACGTCTCTTTTATCGCATAACCATTGGGAAATGGCCCAAAATAATCTCCTTTCGCATGCTTGGCGCCGCGATGGAACACGATACGGGGATGCGCGTCGCTGCTGAGGAAAATGAAGGGATAGGATTTGTCGTCGCGCAGCAATACGTTGTAGCGTGGCTGATACAGCTTAATGTAATTATGCTCAAGCAGCAGCGCTTCGGTTTCTGTATGGGTAACGGTCACATCAATATGGTGAATGCTTTTCACCAGCGCTTCGGTCTTGCGACTGGCAACATGGGCACGGAAGTAGCTCGCAAGGCGCTTTTTTAGATCTTTAGCCTTACCGACATAAATCACCGTACCGGATGCATCATACATACTATAGACGCCAGATTGACTGGTCACGGTACTCAGAAATTGTTTGGCGTCAAAACTGCCAGTCACAACTTAATAAAATCTCCGTATTGCACAACCCATGGCGAATGGCCAGATGGGTTAATTCTACATCACTGCTGATGTTTAGTTTACTAAATATCCGGTAACGATAGCTATTAACAGCTTTAGAGCTCAGATTGAGCCGCTCCGAAATATCGGTGACCTTTTGCCGGCGGCTAATCATCAGCATAATTTGGAGTTCTCGTTCGGACAAACACTCAAAGGGGTTTCCGCCTGTGGCTCAAGCTGACTCAGGGACATCTGCTGAGTGATATCGGACGCGATAGCGTTTATTGGCATTCACCGCACAAATGTCGCAGATGGCCTTGCGCGGAGCGGCGGCTTTGCTCAGGTATCCTGCGGCTATTGCCTGCATTACCTTAGCAGGCGATAGGTTTCTACGTAAATGGTCAGCATGATAACTTTGATATCCGGCAAAAGCGCACAATTTTGCGGCTTCCAGCCCACCAATGCCCAGCATATTCATATCCATTAACACGATGTTGACACAATTGTTGCGGCACCACTTCACCGCATCTTCGCTACAGTGTGCCTCGCCAACGACTTTGAAGCCTTTGAGATCTTCAAGAATGCGCCGTATCCCTGCTCGAACTAATTCATGATCATCAACAAGAGAAACGCTTACCAAAGATCAATTCCCCAAATGAGGGAGTGATGAAACACTTAAGACTTAATATTGCAGCTTTCAAGTAAATAAAAACGATTATTCGCTTATACTGGAAAAACTTAGCAATACCGCCTATGCAAGCTCATTCTATATGGATAGGTTATTGCACCGCAAGGAGATTTCACCAAGAGTCGCGTAGCCGTCGGAAATTGCAGATTTCCTCTCTTTTCTCACCAATCCGAACGTCCATCGCACGCCACGGATTGTCTAAAAAATGAACAGAATCATAAGAAATTTAATTAAAAATCAGGTTATTATGATTTTATTATTTATTTTAGCGTACGTTCAAACTTAAAGGTTAGTTATAATACATTGTTTAATCTTCCCCTCGCCTGGCGAGAGCGGAACATCGCGGCATGAGTGGTGTTTTTAATCTGCTGCAATTTGCCGGAAATAAATGACCAATATCAATTAAATTTGTAAAACAAAACCTGTTATAATCGGCGCAAATGGCGTTAACCGCCGATGTGTGGCGATACGCCACGCGCGGCGTCAATCTTAATATTCACTAATAACGAGGACAATAATGGGCAACATTGAATTTACCACCGATAGTGAAACCGCGGTACTGGCACAAGAACTCAACTGCATGAAGGCGATGATGTCACTGCTGTTAAAAGCCATTGGGCAAGCCGATGCCGGCAAGGTCATCATAAAAATGGAGAAGTACATCAGACAGCTTGATGATCCCAAACAGCAAGCGGTATTTGCCAGTACCGTAAAACAGATAATCCACGCCTATCGTCAATAAAGACCCGTCCCGCGCCGTAGGATCAGACCGACCGGTCGTGGCGACGTTACTCGCTTACCTTTTCCAAGCAGCGCCGTGGTAGACTCATGCCACGGTTCCCCGACTTCATCTATTATCATGATGCTGCTGCCAAAACTCGTAACCACTATATTGCCGGTCTGTTCCCGCTATTCCATACCTTTTCACTCCTCGCCAATTATATCGTCGGTTCCGAGCGCGGCAGCGAAGCGCTGCGCACGATGGTTCTTTTTGATATTCATTCCCTTATATAACCTGTGATTTTCCATCGCTTCTAGCGCCCCGATATCCTGACGTTGTTTGCGCGCCTGTGAAGGCGTTGTGCCATAGATCGTAATAAACAGACGATTAAACGTGGCTGGCTTTAAATACCAATAATAGGCGATCTCGGCAATGCGTCAGTGGCTATAAGTGCGGGCGCAAAAAACATATGTGTAGCCGTCGTGAGGCGTTTTTTCGAATATGCGCGTCATGCCACCATAGGGCTCAAATAACCGATATGACGAACGGAATAAGCATGCTGCTGACCTATGAGAGCACATTCAGGCTAACAGCGGCTTCAACAGCCGCCTCGACACCTCAGTTGCGACTCAGATTTACTCCTAATCTGCCAGGGTATATTGGCATCTGCGCATTTTTACGGTCATCTTTAAATCATCCTTCTCTGTCTATTGTTGCTCCGACAAGGCCGCTTCTACTTTGAGGCAAACCAATGGCAAAATGCTCGTACCCTATTATTCCATGTACGGCCACATAGAGACTCTTACTCAAGCGGTAGCGGAAGGCAGATGCTAAAGCGCGTACCGTAAACCATATCTACGAACTGTTTGCCAAATCTGATGGTAAAACGGATCAATCGGCACAAAAGACCAAGAACTCGCTGGCCATGATGTATGTCAAATGCACACCTTCCTTGATCAAACCGGCGCTTTATGGCTGTCCGGTGTCCTATGCGGTAAAATAGGCAGCGTTTTACCTCTACCGGTACCAACGGAGAACAAGAGTAAAGAAACTTGATATTAGCCACGTGCACAGCGGAGCCCCTTATAGTACATCGACACTGGCGGGTGCGATGGTTCCACACCAGTCTTCCGGTGAGGAATCAACTATTGTGCTTAAAACGAAGAGTTGACGGTCACCCCAGGCACCAAATCGTACCTTGGCAAGCACTAAAGGTAATTTCATCTACAGTTATTCAATACACAGGTTGAGTTGCCGCTACATAGACATCATTAAGGGATTAAAGATGGCTTCAGACATGAGCACATAGGCAGACATCCGCCAGACTTCAATAAAAATCGTGGTGGCTATTTAAACGTGGCCAATGACGATAAAATGCTGGCGCAGAAACTTTGGGAAGAAAGCAGCGATGAGGCGCTGCAAATCACCTTCGCTCGCACCGACAAAATCAGTTATACTGGGTCGAGGAAACGGTAGAACGCAAAAATGTATGAGACTCATACCAGCACGCTGGGCGGTTAATAGCTAACCGCACACTTTTTGTGTGACTACAAAATAGTGTGAATTCAATAGAAAACCATTTACCAATACCCAGAGTCACACTGGTATCTCGGTCTCAACCATATATCCTCCAACTCATAATAAGTAAATAATAATACTCTGAGCAAAGGACGCTCTTTGACAAATATAACTGTTAAACAGCCACCTGTTGAATATCGGTGCAATTTCTAGTAAGTGGGAGTTAGCTAACATCGTTCGCGCATTATTCTTATAAGGACGGGTTCGGAACGAACCTCTCTAGAGCACGCCGTCCTGGTCATAACGGGCCGAGGGTCGCAGCATCTACTCAAGGTATCCTCTAATACCTATGGCGTGAGTAAGCCGACAGCAGCATCCCAACGACCGCGCAAGCCTGACGCATCAATGGGATGGTGATCCGCACCCTTCAGCACTAACGGCGCGATTCAGTCATCGTTGTCACCGGTGCGCTCACGCCATGGCCATAATTGATCAGCTAAGAAAATTCATGTGTAGCGGCACTGGGGCGTTAAGCGGAACCAATGGCCACAGAGAAAACAGTCAAAGCTGAGGAAATGGGGGATAGAAAGAAACGATTGAAATAGAGGAAGCGAGGGAACAAGGAAACCGTGGAGATGGCGGAGGAATAGAGATTCGAACTCTAGAACGCTTGCGCGTCGCCGGTTTTCAAGACCGGTGCCTTCAACCACTCGGCCACTCCTCCGCAACAAGGCGAACTGTAAACAGAGTCATTCCGATTGTAAAGAGCATTTTGCGCTAATCGACTGAAAATCGCCATTAGCCTGCTGTCCGTCTGTGCTACGTCCGTCGCCGGGAGCTTTGGTGCGTAAAGATGGGTAAAAGCCATAGGCGCAACGGTGAAAAACTATTAATCTCATGCCGAATATTCTTGGCTCACTTTTATAATGAGAGGCAAATTATGGATCGTTTGATTGCGACATCCCCGCGCGGCCATTCGTTATTAAGCACCCACAAGGTATTGCGCAATACCTATTTCTTGTTGTCGCTGACACTGGCATTTTCGGCGCTTGCTGCCGCTGCAAGTACGTTGCTATGTTTGCCGTCACCCGGTTTGATTCTGATGCTGGTCGGTTTCTACGGACTCCTCTTTCTGACGTACCGGCTGGCCAACAGCCCGGCGGGTATCCTTGCCACTTTCGCCCTGACCGGTTTTATAGGCTATATCCTGGGGCCGATACTGAGTATGCTTCTGGCGTCCGGTGCAGGAGATGTCATTATGCTGGCGCTGGGTGGTACCGCGCTAGTGTTCTTCTGCTGCTCGGCGCACGTGCTCACTGCCCGTAAGGATATGTCTTTCTTTTCGGGAATGATGATGGCCAGCTTCGTGGCGCTGTTTGTCGCGATTACCGCTAATCTTTTTCTGCACATTCCCGCCCTGTCGCTGGCGATAAGCGTCATGTTTATTCTGTTTTCCTCCGGAGCGATCTTGTGGGAAACTAGCAATATCATCCACGGCGGAGAAACAAATTACATCCGTGCCACTATCAGCCTCTATGTATCGCTGTACAATATCTTTGTCAGCATGCTTGGTATCTTCGGCGGTATGCGCAGCAACTGATATCGAACTGAGCGTTTTATCTCCCGCCGATGCAGGCTGGGGTGTCTTCTGGCCAGTGAATTTGCTATTCTTTCTGGATCAGATCATTTGAGCCGGAAGGAATCGATGGAGTTTAACGGCGCAGAAATAGAAACCGATGCGCAGGGGTATTTGATCCATCCGCAGGACTGGAGCGTGGCGTTAGCGGTGGAAATTGCTCGCCTTGAAGGGCTTACCCTTAGCGAAGCCCACTGGCAGGTAATCCATTTCGTACGCGCGTTCTATTTACAATACAATACGTCGCCGGCTGTTCGTATGCTGGTAAAGGCCATGGCTCAGGCTTACGGCGAGGAGAAAGGGAGCAGCCGTTACCTTTTCCGTCTATTTCCACAGGGCCCTGCCAAGCAGGCAACGAAAATCGCCGGTTTGCCAAAACCAGTGAAATGCCTTTAAGTCCCCGCGGTACTGTTGGCCATAAATAATCACGTTCAGTGATCTGTAGCACCGCCGCTCACGCAGTCAGCAACATTCGCCAGGCCCGCCCTTGAGCTCAGCTTATCCCTACGGATAGGTCACATGGCTCGCGCAAGACAAGAGAGCATGAGATGAGACGCTGAGATGAGACGCTTAGCTTGCGGGTAAAATGCTGATGCCCGCTGGTGGTTAGTTGTGGATATCAATGCCGTAAAAGTCACCAAGACTATCGTTGTGCGGTTCAATAAGACTTCTCCACCCGGGCGTGCGCCGGTCCCATGCCGTAGTCAGGCCAGCAGATGTCCAACCCGTTCGCTTTTGCTGCAGGCCACGACTTCCACGTTTCCGTCATCCTGGTTACAATTGCTTTTTCTGATAGTGGCGTACTGAAAGCTGCCCCAGCACTGGCCCATGGATCCAGATCGCCATACATATCTTTATCATCGTCTCATTCTGCTGAACGGCGTATGCAGCGCTATCCCTCCAGCGCAATCGGTCGGCTAGAAGAGAGAGCCCAGCCGGGTGAAGCTATCGATATATTGACGAGAAAGTCCGTTGACTGGCGCGTAGTTGCCGCAATCGCAATTCGCGCCAGAGTGTGGATTCACTCCTGACGAGCAAATCGATGTCGACTTCTGCGTCCGCCGGTTGCACAGGTCTTCAGCCTCTGCGCACCTCTTGGCGGCGTAGGATTATCTGGATGGTTATTGTCTGAACGCGAGTAAAGAGGGATTATCAACGCACTACCATATTATTAGTAGTACTGAACACTGCTATCCCGACTGCGCCCTTTGCGATCGTTCCGATGTCGCTGTGCAGAATAAGGATAGTCTCAAAGAAACTCGCGGCGTCATCAGCAAGGGCATTCCATCAAACTTGCTTCCTATTCGTGAACAGGATACGGCGTTATTGGTGTTGTTTCTGTCTTGATTAGCGTGATAGCCGCCTGTCGTCCGCCCGTAATACGCTGCCACAGGCTGCCGGATGTAAAGTATTGACCTGTTGGCGCTGTAACTGCTGGCACTTGAGAGAGAGAGTCCTGCTGAGCTTCTTCCGCTTCGGTCTGATAATCACCGATCTGTTTCAGAAGATTCTCGCGGACGCCGTGCTGGGATGCCGGACGCGAGATACGGTTTATTGAGAGTTTCGTCAGGCCGCCGATGCCAGTGCCTATTCCAACAGACTGTATCTGAAGGGTTTTTACTGCCAAGTCGGCTAAATTATGTTCTGACACCTTGAATTCCCGGACGCCTCCCCCATATTCAGTATAAAGCATAAGCATACTTTCACTGGTGGAGGTTTCATGATTGCCAGCAAATTTGGCATAGGGCAGCAGGTCCGGCATAAACTTTTGGGGTATCTTGGGGTCATTATCGATGTAGATCCAGAATACTCTCTGGAGAAGCCTTCATTGGATGACATTGCGGCTGACGATAGCCTGCGTACGGCACCTTGGTATCATGTGGTGATGGAAGATGAAGAGGGAAAACCAGTGCATACCTATCTGGCGGAAGCGCAATTGGGATATGAATCGTTTCCAGTCCATCCCGAACAGCCGACGCTGGATGAGTTGGCGGAATCCATCCGCCAACAACTTCAGGCACCACGCCTGAGAAATTAGTCTCTGCCGTTCCGTAAATAAGCCCTAGTCTTGCTCGGGCCTGTAACTTAACCAAACGTGCGCCAAAATTCTTAGCACAACTTTCGCTTTCGCTCGACAACCCTGACTTGGAGCAGTACGGACTTACCGACTATCCCTCAGCCACACTAGCTAGTGGCCCGACTCCCGGTTTCCGCCACGCCACCGGCAACACCCAGTGGTCCAACCCCAGTCGCAGGATTGCAACTTTGGGATAGCGATCCAGAACCGCTTTTATTCCGACGTTCCTCGCCAACACTACTGCTTGCTCATTTATTATGCCAAATTGCAGCCACAGCACGTCGGCATCAGTGACAATCGCTTCTTGCGTCAGGTCATAAACCGTATCAGAGCGGCAAAGATATCCGCCATGTCGATTTTGGTAGGGATCCGCCGCCAAATTGGCGTAAACGGTTTGTTCCGAGACAGTTTTTCTTGGCAGGGCTGAGTTTGCGGGCTAAACTTGATAGCCATGTGGCAATAAATAAGCCATCGTGGCTGGTTAGGGCTGGATTATCGCTGGCGCCGCCAGGGCGATGGTCTTCACGATCTGCAGAGTGTCTCTAATTTCAGCGACTGTCATGACGGTTCTCCGAAAAAACAAGGCGTGTTACAAGGCGTGTTATCAGCCGCTTGTCGGCCTTCAGGACTAGAAACTACTTCCGGTCAGCGTCAGCCGGCTCGTGGCAGGCGGCGCCAGCACCTAGCCCGGTGCTGCGGTTCTGGTTTTATAGGCCGACCTCTCAGCCGGGAGCGTTTGTTTGCCTGAGTGCACCAACACCAGTCAATCTCTGGCGAAGCAACAAAATAAACAACGCTTTTACCGATTTTCCGGTTTGTCTCTTCGCAGTGAGACAAAGTTTCAGTAATCTACAGTTAGGCCGTCTGACTTAAGGAACTGGACATGGAATTTACCACCTGTACCATTGCTGCACGCAAACATATATCGCTGCCGGCACTTACCAGCTTAGTTTCTTGCTCATCCACTACTGCCACTCTTTGGGCTATGCCTCTTTTCGCAGCATTACTGTCGCCAATGGTTAATCAGCAGCTTACGCCGCGCGACGCCACCGCTTTCAAGCTGGCGCATGGCTGGCGCCTTTTGTTGCCTTGACGAATAATCATCAGCGCCAAGGAATCGTATCCACGTCCAATCGCTGCCGCAAACATTTGTCCATTTCCCGCGCCGCCTGGTGGCCAAGCGCCAGCAGCAAAAATCTGTTCCGGCGTCGCCAGATTACACCGCAGCGACCGGAGTCTGCCCGGCTTTTGGCAAGATTAAGCGGCGAACCTTCCACTGAACAAAAGAGGTCTTCATGCTATTGAAGCATACGTGTCGTCCATTGCTAATTACGCATCGCCACTCGTTGAGCCACTCCCGGCATTGACATCAAGGTTCATGGCAATCGTCAAATACCTCCCAACCTGGCGACACGATGCCGCGGCGACATTAAATCGCGATAATTTGATTGAACGGGATCAGATAGTGATGTTTATCGTCGCTGACCTCGACGTTAGCATGTCATAGCCGTACGCGGTTATAAGGACGCTGCGCCAGACGTTTGCTGATTAAGGTGAATTTGAGTTCCATAAGCTTGCAAGGATTCCGAATGGCGATGATGTCTGTCTTTATATACCCTCTTGAGTTGTCCTACTCCAGCCAGGAAAACACAGAGTCAGGAAAACACAGAGTGGAATTCGCAATGGGGATCAGAGATAATCGACGATAACGATTATCAGCTCTTACTATCCAGAGCGCTATGCGTACTCAATATTGCGGTTTCTTGATCACCCTAGCCTGGCTACTGGCGACGCTCCCTAACGTCGTGCTATTCAGCAATACCACGCCGCATGTTGGTGAGCTTTACCCCGAACGGTGAAGCGGTTTGCGTAACTGGGGGCACGTTGCTTAATGTCTTCTGGTTCGCGGCGTTCGGCTGGTGGCGTGTTTGTCGCACATGTTGACGGGGATTGCTTAATGTTGCACGCTGCTTGTACCCATTGGTATCGCCAATTTCAAGTTAGCGCTCATCGCGGTTTAGCCGGTGAGCCGTCGGATGGGGTCGAAGAGGCCGACAGGCTGCGGGCGAGTTTTATGTTAAGTGGCTGGGATGTACTAACGCCCCCACTGGCCTCGCGTAAGTGGATGTTCAGTAGTTGCTGACGCAGGAAGGAATAAGCGAAGTAGTTTATATCGCTGGTGGTTGGATATATTCTGCTGTTGTGCCAACTGGGTTTCAATCCCTGTGGTTTCTATAGCTAAACGGCGGCTGAGTCGGGCCTGCCGCTGCAAAGGTGGTGTAGTTGCTCGGCCACCAGCGTTCGATACCGTTGCGGCAATGGAAAGCCTTTCTCACCGGCAACTTCAGCATTATTCTTGGGTGGTTTTCCGCTGAGCAGTGCAATCGGAAACGGGCGGGCGTTGTTTGCAGAATACCTCCAAGCCGAAACTTTCGGTTTCATCGTGTATCCGCAAAACGGCTCGAATCGTCATTATGGACGGTTTTCAGGATTAAAAATTTACTCAACTTTGTATCATTAAGTAAAATGATCGCAGCGTTTTGCCTCTTTCCCTTTTATCGTTGCTCTGAAACGCTGTTTTTATTAGCGACTTACTACATCTTACTTGTAAGTTTCCTACTTCGTTGTAGACTTTAATTCGCCGGGTTCGCCGGGTTCGCCGGGTTCGCCGGGTTCGCCGGGGTTGCTCTATGACGCTATTTTAATGGCGATGTACAGAGTCTGAACACGAACGTCAGCAATGGATTTCTAAAATTAGCTTTATAAAAGCTCATTACCTATATTTGGATGATAACGAGGCGGAAACAATGAAAAAGACAGCTATCGCACTGGCAGTGGCACTGGCAGGTTTCGTAACCGTAGCGCACGCCGCTCCGAAAGACGACACCTGGTACACTGGCGGCAAACTGGGCTGGTCCCAGTACCACGATACCGGTTACGGTTTCGACAATCGCATCGGCAACAGTCCAACCCGTGATGGCCAGTTAGGCGCGGGTACTTTCGTTGGCTATCAGGCGAACCAGTACCTTGGGTTCGAGCTGGTCTACGACTGGCTGGGCCATATGGCGCACAAAGGCAACGTGAACAACGACTCGTTTAAAGCACAGGGTATTTCCATGGCCGCCAAGCTGAGCTACCCGCTGAGTGAAGACCTAGATATTTACACCCGTCTGGGCGGTATGGTATGGCGTGCTGATTCCAAAGGTGCTTACGACAATAGCAATTCAGGCCGCGTAAACGACCATGACACCGGTGTTTCCCCGCTGGCCGCTGTGGGTCTGGAATATGCTTGGACCAAAAACTGGGCTACCCGTCTGGACTACCAGTGGGTTAACAACATCGGTGATACCGGTGCCATCGGTACTCGTTCTGATGACTCCATGCTAAGCGTTGGTGTGTCCTACCGCTTTGGCCAGGATGAAGTGGCTGCCCCAGCTCCGGCTCCGGTGGTTCAAACCAAGTACTTCACCCTGAAGTCTGATGTGCTATTCAACTTTGACAGAGCCGCGCTGAAACCAGAAGGTCAGCAAGTACTGGATCAGCTGTACTCCCAGTTGAGCTCTATGGATCAGAAAGACGGATCCGTTATCGTTCTGGGCTACACAGACCGTATCGGTTCAGACGCCTACAACCAAAAACTGTCTCAGGCGCGCGCACAGAACGTCGCAAACTACCTGGTTTCCAAAGGTATTCCTTTCAACAAGATTTCCA
Source organism: Sodalis sp. (in: enterobacteria) (assembly GCF_036327475.1). Taxonomy (NCBI): domain Bacteria; kingdom Pseudomonadati; phylum Pseudomonadota; class Gammaproteobacteria; order Enterobacterales; family Bruguierivoracaceae; genus Sodalis; species Sodalis sp. (in: enterobacteria). The sequence continues at coordinate 635,823 of NZ_CP132913.1, forward strand.
CCCGCGGTATGGGTAAATCCAATCCTGTTACTGGCAACACCTGTAATAGCGTGAAAGGCCGTGCCGCAGTCATCAGTTGCCTGGCCCCGGATCGTCACGTGGAGATCAAAGTGAAAGGCGTTAAAAACGAGGTAACTCAGCCGCAGGCTTAAGTTAACATATCGTAATAAACCCCGCCGAGGCGGGGTTTATTATTTTGCAATCGTTAGCAATCAACCGGGCTAATTAATAGCTAAACTCTTGATGGTGGGTCGCCCCCCCTTAATGGTCCCTGTTCAAGCCCATAATATGGATGATCCCCGCAGCGGGTTTGTGCTATAGCATCCGGTAGATAGCCTGATACAAAACAGACAATGTCATGGTTTGCTGGATATTTATGACACATGCTCCTTTAAAGCATCAGCGTGGCTCTTGGGTAAATTAGATTGGCCTCTCGGTGTTCTATCGGAAGGCGACGATCCCTCGGCGCTGAAAGGCGGTTCATGGTCACGAAGACAAAGGTTGGCTGAACGGTTTTGGAGGATATTAGGTCCAATACTTTCTCACTGAGGTCTGCGCCGGCTTAATTATGGCTGTAAAGTGAGGAGCCCTCACTAAGGCGCCACCAGGATTAAGTGCAAGCACTCTGGACGAAAGAGTATCGACTTCTGGCATAGCAGATTATCAGCATCACTGTGGCTTATGCTCCACTAAGCGAATAGACGTTGATGTGAATTTAGATGATCCGGTTTGGTCAAGTCGACTTAACCTATCGTATTCTGGGTTTCGTAACACCCAGCTATTCAAAAGACTATACTTGCCAAAAATGGGTTATCTGTGACCCTACATACAGAAACATAAATGTCATAAAATTATAGTTAAGCGTTTTAGTTCATATTCTGCAACAGAATCGTTTCGCGGTTTAAACTCTCTCTTTCCTGAGCATAATCTGCTTACAGGCACAAATAAGTGGTCAAGAGGATCAAAAGGTGTGCTATACGAATGAATTATTATTTTTATCGAAAAAAATAAGTTAGCGGCATTAACATATGTCGATAATGCTTTATGCCATATCCATCTAGTAAAAATAGATGCTCATCTGAGCCCATCACAGATGAGTGTCGTTCCCAATACGCATCCGGCAAAATCAGTATTCAGGTGAAGAATTTACCACAACACATATCCAGCATATATATTCAGATCGCTACATTTTCTATTACTGCCCTTGCCCTCTTAATCCTTATGCATCGAAAAATTTTTATCATCAATGTCGAAATTACGAATCAAAGGATATGCATCCTCTTTATGTTGTAGGCGATAATATTGATTCACTTCTGATAACTATCAAACGACATCACTTCTAATAACTATCAAACGACATAAAAACAGCAAAACTCATTGGATTGCCTAGTGTTAGCTGTCATTGTCCTCATCTAGCAACCTACTCGATAGCTATAAATTTATCGTTAAGCTAGCAAAGATTCCATTGCCAAAATATCGCCATGTCGACAGTTATTTTTACTCTGGCTCGCACAATGGCCGGCTACATGGCAGGAGAAAGACAAGAAGAGCCGTTGGAGGACGGCGCTTTCACTGCATTATGACGATACCGCCACGCCCTTAACTGCCCAACTCTTATTTGAAAGTCTTTTTCCTTTTGAGGAAACCAGCAATAGTGAGGGAATATGAGTGTGTATTTGTAAATATCGCCCGCCTGGATCGCTGAAATTCAAATATGATTCCGGACGCAATTACAACATGGAAGGTCAATATTAATAACGTTGTGGTACTAGCTACGACGGCGTGAAGGGAGCATGAGCGGGGTTATCTGTCACCCTATTCCGTATTATCGCGGCTAAGCTAGATTCATTGCGCATTCCAATTAATGATGCTGGACTACGTTGCCAGTCCATGGCGCTATCTCACCGTGATAGTTGCCTCTTCCGTGAATAGGGCCGTATGATCCTAATGTGGCCACAAAGCGCCGATGATGGCGCGGCAGTGAATTGCCATCGCCCTTTTCTCGTAAACGCAGGGCTAGCAAACAGGGGGTGTTGTCCTTTAAGACTAGTGACAGGCGGAGGGCATCGCCCTTTGCGTTGCGGTCATCAGTTGATTTTTTTTTGCCGAGGATAGCCTTCAGGTCGCTGCGCAACGACGATAGAGTTTTGTCGACTTTTCCTTACATTCCGCTTTTGGGGGTAATAATGACCTCTTAACGGGGGGTGTTTCCAAACCAGGTATTCCAAATCGATGGATTTCTTGCGCGTATGTTGTGTTTGGCATTAAAGTGCTGCTAGTGCTGCTAAAGCGCTGCTTACGCCGCGCCTGAAGGTTTGTTTCATACGGTTTTACAGTCCGGGGTGCATTGACTCGCGAATCCATTGCAGGATTTTTCCGGCGTGTGCTGATAACTGACAAACCCCCGAACAGATTCCGCCGCCGCGTTGTTCTCTTCGTAAGACATGCGCCCCTTCACGGTATTTTTAAATCAGGTATTTCCACTTCTAACTGGTTTCCAGGCTTTCAAGCTGCTGGTGGTATTTCTATTGGGTGTGCCTGTGACCGTGTCACCCGCACTTGATAATAGCATTATTGGTTGTTAATTCACTAATATTTGTCCGTACCGATCGTTTTATGCCTGCATCCGGGTATTTAGGTAATGCTGTGTCAGAGAACAAAACAGGCCGAGACGAAGCAACGTCTCTTCTTGTATAATCGCGTTTCCATGAACAGCAACGTTATTTATCATTTTGACTAATAAAAAATTAGAATGGAAATATTTACTACCCGATCTGGCCGGTTTCGCGGCAGTATTTGACCAATCCTTCTCGCTTCTATCCGCCCCTTTGGCAACGCTTCAGGCTCGTCTCACGGACGGCCTGACGCAATTTTGCCATTCACGCTCGCCCAGCCGTTTTATGCTGCTAACAGCGCAGGAGGAGGAGGAATATTTTCAGCTAATTGCCGAGACTGTGAAACAGATCCTGCCTGGGTCTGGACATCCCATCGGCAGCCACTATGCCGTGACCGGTATGGGCGTAAGTGAACAGCCGGCGACCAAGGTAGATGATAACTTCGCCGCGCGTGACGCCTGCGTCTGGCAGTCCTGGGTAGAGTATGAGCCGCTGTTTGGCGCACTACGCTGCTATCGGGATGTAATCGATCTACAGCCTGGTCTGGTGCACCACGCCAACGGCGGTGTCCTTATTGTCGGTGTACGCGCGCTGGTGAGCCAACCTTTGCTCTGGCTGCGGCTCAAGCAGATGATTTTGCAGCAGCGGTTTGATTGGCTGCCGGTGGACGACCGCCGACCATTGCCGGTGTCCGTACCATCGATGCCGCTGAATTTGCGGCTTATTATGATCGGCGACCGCGAAGGATTGGCCGACCTTAACGATTTGGATCCCGATCTTACCCGTTTAGCGCTATATGGCGAATTTGAGTCCGAATTGCGCATTGCCAGCGCGGAGGAGATGAGCCAGTGGTGCTCCTGGGTAAACACGCTCGCACAGCGCCAGAAATTACCGCCGCTGAGTGCCGATGCCTGGCCGGCGCTGGTGCGGCAGTCAGTTCGCTACAGCGGCGATCAATACCAACTACCTTTATGTCCGCAATGGCTTATCCGCCGGTTAAAAGAGGCGGCGCTATGCGGCTCGCAGCAGGTGCTAACTGCCGCAGCGTTTACTGACAGTGAGCGCACGCGTGTCTGGCGCGAAAGTTATCTCAGCGAGCGTATGCAAGACGAGATCGCCGAAGGCCAGATTATGGTGGAAACCGAGGGACAGGTAGTCGGTCAAGTCAATGCCCTCTCGGTGCTAGATTTTCCGGGTCATCCGCTACCGTTCGGCGAGCCGTTGCGCATTAGCTGCGTGGTTCATTTTGGCGATGGCGAAATTAATGACGTGGAACGTAAGGTGGAACTGGGCGGCAATCTTCACGCTAAGGGCATGATGATTATGCAGGCGTTTTTGATATCGGCGCTAAAACTCGACCAGCAATTGCCCTTCTCCGCCTCGCTAGTCTTCGAGCAGTCCTATGGTGAGGTCGACGGGGATAGCGCCTCGCTGGCGGAGGGGGTGGCGCTCATTAGCGCCCTGGCGGATAGACCCATCAACCAGCAAATTGCCGTTACCGGCTCAGTGGATCAATTCGGCCGCGTACAGCCTATCGGCGGCGTCAATGAGAAAATAGAAGGTTTCTTTGCCCTGTGCCGATCGCGCGAACTGACTGGTGCGCAAGGGGTGATTCTTCCTACCGCCAATGTGCGCCACCTTTGTCTCAATGACGATGTCATCGACGCAGTGCGCGAGGGGCTATTTTCCCTTTGGGCGGTGGATACCATCGATGAAGCGTTGGAAATCTTGACTGCGATGCCGTTTAACAACGACAAGGGTCCAAGTCTTCTTGCGTCGATACGCAAGCGTATCGCCAATATTAATCTGCACGAACGGCAACGTTTGCCCTGGGGCTTCCGCTGGCTAAACTGGTTTAACCAGAGCTAAGGGAATTGTCAGCAACCTGCATGTCGGGTAATGTGCGGAACTCAATAATTAAGGTTTAGAGAAATATGGTAGATAAACGCGAATCCTATACCAAAGAAGATCTGCTGGCGTCCAGCCGGGGCGAACTGTTCGGCAAAGAGGGCCCGCAATTGCCGGCACCGAATATGTTGATGATGGACCGGGTAGTCAAAATGACCGAAGACGGCGGTAATTACAATAAAGGTTTCGTGGAAGCGGAACTAGATATTCGCCCGGATATCTGGTTCTTCGGCTGCCATTTTATCGGCGATCCAGTGATGCCCGGCTGTTTGGGTCTTGATGCCATGTGGCAATTGGTGGGTTTCTATCTGGGCTGGCTGGGCGGCGAAGGAAAAGGCCGCGCGCTTGGCGTCGGCGAAGTGAAATTCACTGGGCAAATTTTGCCGAGCGCGAAAAAAGTGACTTATCGCATTCATTTCCGCCGCGTGATTAACCGGAAGCTAGTAATGGGCATGGCTGACGGCGAAGTGCTGTGCGACGGTACCGTGATTTATACTGCAAGCGATTTAAAAGTTGGCCTGTTCAAAGATACCGCGGCTTTCTGATGCTCATGGCCGGCATGATGACGCTTTCTGCCGGCGCGCGCCGGCGACGTCCGTAAAAACCTCCGCGCCAGGCGTAGATTGTGCTTGAACGACAAATCAAATCACCGACCTGTCTTCTATAGCTTTGCACCAGCTTCCCAAGCAGTGAGAACGTGCGTCAAGTGATTGATATAGATATAAAGTTCACGGATACGCCCTGACAGACCCCTCGATAGCCGTGTGAATGAGAACGTTCAAGGGGATCTCATTTCTGTCTTTTCATAGCCTTATCCCTCATCATCTTGGATCTTGGCTGGCTAAAACGGTAACCGATAGCGGCGAGGTTACACTCAATCTTTAACGAGAAAGCGGCGAAGATCAAACCACCACGCCATCATAAGCTGCTGAATTACCTCTTGTGTAGGCAACCATTGCGAACGCCGGTCGTGACAGACGGTAATCTATGTAACTAATTATAATAATTATCAGTTTATTTCTATAAATTCTTCGCCCCACTTGTTGGCCGACCGTTTCCCAGCTCTGAACCAGGGTACGCACCAGCGTATCGTAGCCATCCTTTTCTGAGGCAGCGTCAAATTAAACGGCTGGCGGATGACGCGTCCGTCGTGGGCCCACATCCCCTGTACGACTGCGCGCCCATCGTAACGGACGTGGAAACCGGTAATGGTGACCGCCAATTGGTCGTTATCACCATTATTACCGATGGGTTGCATGAACACCAGCGTCCCACGGGTAGCGCGGTGCTTAAATTTGCCACAAGCGATTGCTGTAACTGTTGTTCCAGCTAAACTGGCCCACAGATTGCTGCGGGCCGTGATGTACTGCACGTCACTAGTTTGACAGACCAGTCCGTTGCTGGCCAGAAATCTGCCACCGATACCCACGCAACCCAAAGCTACTGACGCTACCATTTTATTGCAGGCTGGGCACCACGGTTTGAGCGCTTTGCGGTTCAGTTCGCAGTTAGTTTTGTTGTATCTGTGCTAGACCAGCGCTGATGGTCGGCAGCGCCGGGTACCATTAACGGTCGAGGACCCTAGCCAGGCTTTTAGCCTGTGGATATAAATCAAATCAACATACAGCGCGCCAGTCAGCAACTTAGCGCTCTTGAGCGCCGCGCGGAAGCCATTCCATTTGGCCTTGGTCAGGCGCTTATTGATATCAAAGTTTTTCTTGCTGATAAAGCGATTCGGCTCAATGCGAATAGATACCGGCACCGAAACGCGATGGTCGCTGTTCATCTCCTGATTGGCGCTAACGGTAGCGAACGGCCCTCCACTACGGTCCACAGGTGAATGCCGCTGAATTCTACCGGCGCCTCGGTGCAGGCCGCGAATCGAATCGTCAAAGAGCAGGACGTAATCCAGATGTTGGGTTAAAGGGAATCTGGAACCTCGTTCTAACGCTTCTGCTCTCCGGCAAGCAGAGTGATCAGTGAACCCATTTCCACGCGTATGCCGGAGGCTGACAAATTGAGCGCCACGACGCTATCCCTCCAGAACCGGACGTTGGTGATTATCAGATTATCATAAGGCGCGTCGATAAAGAGCTGATAATTCATCATCCGCTTAAGCGGACAAAGTGGCTGGTTTCCACCGTATCGACGCAGAAGCTGCGAAACAGTGCAGGATCGCCGACGCTCAACTGGCTAGAACGTCGCTGTCAAGCTGGATTTTGGATTCCGCGCGCATCGTGAGAAGCCAGCGGTGGCGTATCCAACAATTTGAATTTCTGCGATGTTTCTTCACTGGATCTTGAATGTAATAATCGCTAATGCCAATACCGAGTGGCGTCAGGCGGTAAATGGCGTTCCATTTCGCCAGCTCGCTGATAAAACGTTTAGCAGACGCTGACGCACCAGATCATTGGTGGCGTTGTTGACGCGCACGCTTACGGTTTCCTGAGTCTGTTCAAGCCCTCCGCTGACGTAGCGGAACGCATCCACCAATTGCATCCACCAATTCCCTTCATTTTCCCTTCATTATATTTCACTATCCATGCGCTAGCTATTGAGCATGGCGATGGCCAGCAAAAGGCCGGCCGTCAATGGACAGAAATAATGAGAAATCATTCTTCTTGGCCCAGTTGACAGTTGAATATAGTCGCCGGATTAAGAGGGGCCCTAATCCCGACAGGAGAAACGGCAGCGGTACATTTAACTACAATGAGATGATCAAAATCACGCAAAGCGCGGGGATAGCCTGCGCGCACAGTAAGAAAAATGATCGCCAACCATCACTAGCGGAATTTGCGGCAGTGTTATTTGCTGTTTTATGCCGGAGACTTCCATATTGACAAGGGGAGGGGTTGGCCGGCCGCTACATCGCCAGCGAGCTGATAACGAGCCCCACCGGCTGGCGTTTTGGATCGTACCAATAGCTCTGCAAGGTGTTAGGCACCGCGTGCAGATCCCCTCCTGACCGAGCGTCAGCGGCAGCAGCGTGACCAACGGCGTGATACTGATCCGGGGATAATCCCGCACACGCCTACCTCCTATGCGGCATAGACCTCCTGCCAGAGCCTACTCCTCCATGCCGCTCTTTTGCGCTTCCAACGTTTTCGTCTGAATACCTGCTCAATCATGTCCTACACCTGCGCAATCGTCGCCAGCAACGACTGTATTATCTCGTGTGAGTTGACTGAAAAGTCTGGCGCCGCCACTTGCGCCTGCAATCGGCTTATTTCCTGCTTTAAGCGCTCAATCTGCCCGGGAAGATTTCCATCTCCCGTTGCTATAACTGAGTTTCCCCGCCGTATTTGGAAGAAGATGGAATAGCCCCACACGCAGGCGCCGGCTGCGCCATTAGCGCGCGCTGATTGCCACGCTGGCGCTGCGTGTCAAAATATCCGCCCACGGAACACTCTAGCGCCCTTCCCATTCACAATCCACCATTCGGTCACCGAATTAGTCGCAAGCTGGCTATCGTGGCAAACCAGTAGTACGGTGCCTCGATAGCTGTCGAGAAGCTTTCCAGCAATTCCAGGGTTTCGACATCGAGATCGTGGGTGGGTTCGTCAAGAATCAGCAAGTTGCTGTGATTAAGAAACAGTCGCCAACCAATTACGCTCGCCGCTTGAAAGCGTTTTAGTCATTGTAAAACAGAAAGTCCTGTACAACACGTTCCGAATCAAGCACCGTGTGACACGGGTCGCAACAGGCAACTTCAAGCTTGGTACCGCAGCACATGCGACCGCTATCAGCGCCAAGTTGGCCCTGCATCAGCTTCAGCAGTGTGATTTATGCGGCCATTGGGTCCGATAAAAGCAATTTTTCCCCATGTTGCACCTGCGCGCTGAAGTGGCTAATCAGCGGTTTCCCTTTCAAGCTATAGCTGACGTCTTCCAGTTTAAAGGCGATTTGCCCGATCGCGCCACCTTTTCTACCTGAATTGCAGCGTCTTCAACGCGCGTACCCGCCGTTCTTCCTCTTTGCCTTCCGGGTATTTGCATAATTACCCGGCCAGGCGACTGGCTGGCTTCGGTCAAAATCGACGATGCGGGTCACCATCGCGCAGATAAACGAGCGGTTATGAGAGATGAAGATAATGCTGCCGAGAAAGATCTTCAGGAAGGCTTCCGGCTAGTCAATGGGTTCAGAACCTGTAGTTCACACACCAGCACAAGCCTGTCCATTTCCGCCAGATTTTTTTGCTCGGCTCCTGTTTTACCCGCTGAGAAATCCCGTAATAGGTTTTCAGTATCTGCGCCTGCACCTGCACCTCGAAATCGAAAACACTGCCTGTAACGTCCTGTAGCCGATTTTGCCCAACCAGGCGATTATGACATCCTGCTTAAAATGAGTTGAGCATCGCCGAGGTGCACTTCGCGGCTCAAGATCTTCATCAAGGTGGATTTGCCGACGCCGTTGCGCCCCGCCCAAAGCAGATGCACTCGCTGCGCTCAGTATATAGTTCGGTGTTATCCAGCAGCGGCGCATTGCTGAACGACAAGCAGGCGAAAAACTAGTTAATGACAGGATTAGAGATCCTTGTCAGCATGGCTTATCAGCTAGCAGTGATGAATTTAGCGGTTGCAGGCAAAGTCCGCGAGTACGATTGGAATTAGAGAAGGTGGGCAAGTCGATGAATATCACACGAACGTCTCCCGCGCCATCGATAGCCACGCTAGACAATCCCGCCCGTATCAGCCGGTGCTGGCGACCAACTATGTCGTTGCTGCTCAGATTTTCCGCCCACTCCAAATAAGGTGCGCGCGCCGCCAATAGCGGCATGGACGCTAGCGCTGTCGATGTAGGTGAACAATTGAGGAAGCCTTTGCTGCGGCTCATATCCCCGGAATTCTGCTCGCGATATGGTGATCGAGGAACAGCCAGATATTCAAGTAGTCAGTCAAATTGGCTCACAATTTGGCGCTGTACTCCTCCGCCGGGATTCGCTTTTCTGCGCCAATTTTCATATTGATATTTGCCTTTCGCTCGCACACTTTAACCACCAACGACTGGCCGGTATCGCTAGCGCCGTCAGATTAATCACATCATACAGTCGCTGCCGCGCACACCCGTGTTTCACGTTTTCGGCGCTACATATTCCTGAATCACCACCCAGCTACTGTAGCGATCGATGGCGACATTGTAATCCGGTAGAACGGCATCATACGGCCGGCAGCAATCCAACGTTTCCAGCTCGACCCATTTCCACTGGCGGTTTTCCGTCAATATACAGTTCTTCTACTCACAGGCCTCTACGGGCCGTTTTTGCTTTAAAACCGCATTATGCGCAGCATCAGCGCGTAGCATCAGCGCGTACAACAGCTCCGGCGAGGCGCTGAGCAACGAAGACGCCAACTGCAGAATCGGCTTTTCATGGCCTATCCGAGCTAGTTGCGCATGGCGATAAGCGCCGGTTCACTTTCTGGGCGTCACCGTAAGGGGTTGCTCACAACCGTCTCGCGCGGCCCTTCTGTCATGGGATTAACACACTGTGCTACTTCGCCTTCCTGGAGGGTTATCAGTGCAGACACGCCGGCGCGGCGCGCGTTTTGTGCCCGCCAGCCCCGCTCGTGCGCTTCGCGCAACGTCTCTTGCCACAGTGCCCGGAAAATCCACAAAACAAACACGTAAGCCCGTAGGAGCAATCGGCCACGATCATCGCTGCTTTAACAGCAGCCTACCGGAGCCGCACATCGGATTCAGCAGTGGTATACCAGCTTGCCAACCGGAGCGCAACGCGATGGCAGCAGCAAGATCCTTCTTTAAAGGCGCCTGATCCTGCGCATCGCGATAGCCACGCGTATAAGCTACTATAGCCACGCGTATAAGCTACTGCAGCTCAGATCAAGCGACTTCACATCCGGTCATGGTGCAGATAGGCTTGAATGAGGATATTGGGCTGCTGGCGGTCGACACTTGGTCAACGCGCGCCGTGGCGGGTAAACTGCCGACGATGGCGTCTTTAACCTTCAGTGTACCATACTGATCGTTGCAGATTGCCGCGTTGGTGCCGCGACGCCAGACGACTCCACAACAGCATGCGACAAGGCAGCCGGCTATCGGCCGGAAGTACACGCCGCCCAGCGCACTTTACACGAGATGGCCACAGGGTTTCCAGCTCGCTTTCCAAACCTTGGAAAGAAGAGAATTCATCCGGTCTCTTATCTTATTAATTAAAAAAGAAAATCGTTGCGCATTATAGTCGATCCTGCCCCATTGTCATAAAGTTAACCGTCATCACAAACAGCACGGAGGCAGGATGAGTATTTTATCACGTTTATGTGTGCATCCGATGATTATGCTCACCGCCTCGACAGGCAAAGCCGACACGTGTGGTTTACCGATTTTTCCGTGGCGGCGCAGCCGGTTGAGGTCTGGTGAAAATCGTTTTACCGCTTATCTGGCGCCAGAGACTATCAACACCTGACTTTCCGGCTATCTTGAACAGCCAGTTACCATCCTTGAACAGCCAGTTACCATCTGCTAGGCGGGCGTGAAACACTTCCCGACCGTCCTGCTGTCGTTCGCTAACGGTTATCCTTATCTTCTGATAAGCGAAGCGTCCTTCTGGATTTTCATATGCGGAAGGTAGCCGGCACCATCTGCGTATTGGTGAGGTCGAGTTTGTAGTAAAGCCATGCGGTCACTTCTCTGATCACGGTCAATATGGGGCAGGGCTATAAACATCTTATGGTGAACCGCTGCGCGCCTTACAAGACCTATCGCAGTGTCGACGACGGGAACGTCGATTTCTAAGCCCACCACTGGTCGCCGGCGCATCTAATTTATCGGCAACCAACGGGATATCATTACTGGAGCAATTGTGGTTGCAGGCAAGGGATACGCATTCCCTACTCCTGTTTGGCCAGTATTTGCGACACATGCAAGGTGAAACTATTGTCGGATGACGTTGCGCCACTGACCGGCAGCGCGACAGCAGCGGTGTGTGGATCCTGTCTTACAATTATACCACGCGGCGATGTCCATCTGGAGTAGCCATCGCACCAGCGGCCTGGAATAACTGACGCTTTCGCCAGCCTGAACGGATCTTATACCACCGTCGAAAACTGTAAATCCTACAACACCCGGCTTTATCCTCAAATTGATATAAAGCGCGACGTCATCAACGCAAAACGCGTACGCTCGAACGTATCAGGGGTTAATATTTTTGCGCAAAAGCGCGAACGGATACCCAGCCTTCCGACAGATCAAGTATTATACAGTCGTATTCAGTATCGAAAAATCAATGCCAATTATCGCCAGGGCTCGCCAGGGCTGAACTTCATTCATTTACCTTTTATCACGCTGCCAATTCACGGCCTGGTCGCTATCCGGCAAGCATCACATATAGAGCTGGAAATTTAATTGATTTTATAGCAGTAAACGAATAAAAGATAAGCTAGAAATATGCCTCCAGCCCCATTATTTTGTCAAGATTGGCTAAAGATCGCTGACAATATCTATCCTTTATTAAACGCGGACCATAGGCAATAACGTGGACCATGGACAATAAAGCCAGAATAGATCTGAATCAGCGAAGCGCCGATCGCTATTTTCCCTGGACGCGATAAGCGAATTGATACCGCCAACACCAGATAATCGGCAATTTACATTGTAACTCATCAGCGGACAATTGTTGGATTACTTCCGTACTGCACAGCTGCAGAGGACAGCCGCTCAAACAACCGGTTTGGGCACTATGGTACAGGCCTCACAACAGCTCTCGGCCCGTAGTGATATTTGTCGCGATGACGCCGTCGATGTTGTTGTGGCACACCCAACCATCTGAAGCTTAGATCAATTCCGCTTTGCTCATGTTGCGACTATTTTCACCACCACCGGCACATATTTATGATGGTAGGCTTGTAGCGCCGCTTACTTATTTTTATCGCCGACAACAGATACATCAGCGCCCCGTCAAATTTCAGGGTACGCGGCCCGTGCGTATTAGGAGATGAAATATTCGCCGCAGCATAAGGATAGACCTTCTCTATGCAGATCAGATAATCATCCTTGCCCTGCTCCACCGGCGTATCTTTATTTTTTTTACTGATGCCAAGCACGCCGAAATGGGATTTTTTTTGACGTTCTCCACCAGATTATGGCCTTCACCAGGCAGAACAAACGCGGTTTTTCTTACTGCACGCGAGACGTGACCGTACCCATTTCAATAAAGCCAAACCCATGGCGCCAAGCGCGTCGATGCGATCAGCGTCCTTATCCAATCCTACGGCCAGCCCAAGAGATTTTAAAAGCGATACCCACGCCATTGATGGTTTTTGGTTGGTACCGATTAGCGCACTAGCCATTCCAGCAGAGTGCCGCTAATGCGCTTAAGCTGCCAAAAGGCAATGCATGGGCCCGTTCCGAGTCGAGCTGAAACAATATCTGCTTGATAAGCGGATATAATATAAGGTCTCCTAATTCCCGGTTGCAATCGGGCGGTATATTAATCATCGGCGCGGTAAAGGGAATTAATGATGGCAGTAAAAAGGGCACTCCTGCAGTTGCCTTGCGAACAACGGCGCATCAGCGCGCGGCGATAGCCCGTTTCGCCAGACTTCTCTGCAGACCACGCTGCGCCGAGGCGGGCTGTCATAACTGCGCTCCCACCGGCCAACTTCGATTATCTATCGCTGGCGGAAACCGTGCGGTGCCTACCGTAGAGCACCAATGACCACCGCAGCTTAAGCGTTGCCCAGCGTCTTGGTTATTTTCTCAAATAGATCCACCGAGAGATTCTCCAGCGTCTTGAGGTGTTCCAGCGCCGTCCGCATGAGGCGCTGACGCGGCGCATCATAGCGCTTGAGTCGAATCAAGGGATCAACCATCCGCGAAGCAACCTGAGGATTGCGGGTATTCAATTCGGTCAGAATTTCGACTAAAAAAGCGTAACCGCTACCGTCCGCCGCATGAAACGCCGCCGGATTATTGGCTGAGAACGCACCGATAAGCGCTCGAACTCGATTGGGATTATTCAGGCTAAAGGCGCGATGAGTAAGCAGTGATTTGATATGATCCAGCACGTCCTCAGCCGGACTGGTCGCTTGCAGGTTAAACCATTTGTCCATGACCAAACCGTCGTGGTGCCAGCGCTGGTCGAATTCCGACAGCAGCGTGGCCTGGCAGGGTAACTGCGCCGCCACCGCCGCCGCCATTGCGGCCAGCATGTCTGTCATGTTGTCGGCCTGATAGTATTGCTCGGTGGTAAGACGAACCGCACGATCACGATCGCCGAACGCCAGATAGTGCAGACAGCGGTTACGCAGCGCGCGCAGGCCGATATCACGATGCCTCGCCCGATACTCGCCATAGGAGCTGGCGCGGTAAACCGCTAACAGCTCACCACTGAGCTCGTTCGCCAGACAGCCGGTCAGCGCGTCATGCACGCTGTGAATCGCCAACGGATCTACGCTATCAAACAAGTCAGCCATTTCATTCTCACTCGGCAACGTCAGTATTTGCGCCGCCACCGCCGGATTTAGCTCGAGATCAAGTAAAATACCGCGGAACGCATCAGCCACACGCAGCGGCAGCGTCAGCGGCTGCCCATCCTGATAGCGAGCCACGTTCAAACGGATATGGATAGACAGCAGACTTTGCGCAGCGTCCCAGCGTGAGAAATCGCTGGTGGCGAAACGCATCAAGGCAATCAGTTGCTGATCGCTATAGGGATAATCCAGCTTCACCGGCGCGGAGAATTCACGCAGCAGAGATGGGATGGGCAGCGACGGGACATGATCGAAAATAAACGTCTGGACGCTTTCGGTCACGTTCAGCACTGAATTTACCGGCGCACCGGCGTGCTGCAGCGGGATGACCTGTCCGTGGTTATCGTACAGTTCGATATCCAGCGGAATGTGCAGCGACTGTTTTTCCTGCTGGTCCGGCGTCGGCGGCGTCATCTGCGTAACGTACAGAGTGTATTGCTCCAGCTCAGTATTATAATCGTCGCGCACCGTCACCAGAGGTGTACCCGACTGGCTGTACCAGCGGCGGAACAGTGTCAAATCGATATCGCCGGCCTCCTCCATCGCGACGACGAAATCTTCGCAGGTGGCGGCGCTGCCGTCGTGGCGGGAAATGTAACGGCGTATCCCGGCCTGGAATTTTTTCTCTCCTAGTAAGGTATGCAGCATACGGATTACTTCGGCGCCCTTCTCATACACCGTCATAGTGTAAAAGTTATTTATTTCAATTACTTTATCGGGGCGAATGGGGTGCGCCATCGGGCTGTCATCTTCAGCGAACTGTGCGCTGCGCATCACGCGTACATTATTAATGCGATTGACAGAGCGCGAACCGATATCCGAACTGAACTCCTGGTCGCGGAATACGGTTAGGCCCTCCTTCAGACTCAGCTGAAACCAGTCGCGGCAGGTAATGCGATTGCCGGTCCAATTGTGGAAATATTCATGGCCGATGACCCGTTCGATATTAAGATAATCCGCATCTGTGGCAGTTTGCGCCCTAGCCAGAACATATTTGGCGTTGAAGACGTTCAGCCCTTTGTTCTCCATGGCGCCCATATTGAAGAAATCGACCGCCACTACCATATAGATATCCAGGTCGTATTCAAGACCGAAGCGGGTTTCGTCCCAGCGCATGGCGCGCTTTAATGACGCCATCGCCCAGTCGGCGCGATCCAGGTTGCCGCTATCGACAAACAGCTCCAGCGCGACCTCCCTGCCGGAGCGGGTGGTAAAGCTGTCGCGCAATACATCAAAATCCCCCGCCACGAGCGCAAAGAGGTAACACGGTTTTGGAAAAGGATCTTCCCAGGTGACCCAATGCCGGCCATCACCGTTATCCCCGTAATCAATACGGTTGCCGTTGGAGAGCAGGAACGGATAACGTTGCTTGTTCGCCAAAATGCGCGTGGTGAACCTGGCCAGAACATCCGGACGGTCCAGATAAAAGGTAATATGGCGGAAACCTTCCGCCTCACATTGGGTACAGAGCGTGGCGCCGGAAAGGTAAAGCCCTACCAGAGCGGTATTCTTGGCGGGATGGATCAGTGTTTTGATGGTCAAAGTAAAGGCAGCGGGCAACTGCTCAATGAGCAATCCTGTGGCGCTCAGGCGATAATGCGTCCACTCCTGATCGCCCACTCGCAAACTCAGTAGGCGTAAATTTTCGCCGTTGAGCAGCAAGGGCGCGCCGGCCAAGCCCTGACGCACGACAGTGCTGGTTGCCGTAACGGTGGTATCTTCGGCCTCGAGATCAAAATCCAGGTGGATATGAGTAATCGTATAATCCGGCGCACGATAATCATGGCGGTACTTGGTTTGCGGCTGTTGCATCATAGTTAACCTTTAGGTATCAGTGTTGATTTTTGCCATCAAGTCTATTTCTGTTAGCGGCAGGTTGCCATTGTAAAGCTCGACAAGCGCGTTAAAATGCAGCGTTCGCGGAAAAAACAGTACGGGTTTGCGGTCAAACTAGCCAAATAACCGGACGACTAACCCGCAGAATAGCACGTTGGGTCCCGACGTTATCACGCCAATTGTGCTCTGATGTGACTACACTTGTAGGATAACACGGCTTTCATGGCCGTTACCCCTTATCCGACTGAGATGAGATGTCGTAAAAGGATGTTTGAACGCACCATGAATGTTGCTACCGTTCCGATTTTAACGTCGATACTCGACACTGATGCCTATAAATTCCATATGCAACAAGCCGTTTTTCATCGCTATTACAATGTGACGGTGAGCGCGGAGTTCCGCTGCCGCGAGGACGATCTGCTTGGGGAATACGCCGCCAACATCAATACCCAGATTGAGATGATGCATAGTCTAAAATTGAACCAGGAGGAGTTTGCCTACCTGCGCGAATTGCCGTTTTTTCAAAGCGACTATCTCAACTGGCTGCGCCAATTCCGCTTTGACCCGAGCCAGGTGCACGTACGCAATCATCACGGCAAACTCGATATTCGCATTACCGGCCCCTGGCGCGACGTCATTTTATGGGAAGTGCCACTGCTGGCGATAATAAGTGAGGTGGTGCACCGCCACCGCTCGCCGCACATTGCTCCAGCTGCTGCGGTGGCGCAATTGCAGCAGAAGTTGCGCCATTTTCGTCAGATCAGCGCAGATGTCGACCTATCCCGCTTTAGGCTAGTGGACTTCGGCACTCGCCGGCGCTTCTCGCGCCAGGTCCAGTTTAATGTGGTTGCCGAACTAAAGCGAACGTTTCCCTACCTTATCGGCACCAGCAATTACCAACTGGCGCGAGCATGCGACCTGCCGCCGGTTGGCACCCAGGCGCATGAATGGTTTCAGGCACATCAACAGATAAGCCCCGATCTGGCCAACAGCCAGCGTGCCGCTCTCCAGGCCTGGCTAGATGAATACCACGATCAGCTGGGGATTGCGCTCACCGACTGTATCACCATGGATGCCTTTTTACGGGACTTCGGGCCGGCGTTTGCCCATACCTATCAGGGTCTGCGGCACGACTCTGGCGACCCGGTAGAATGGGGCGAGAAGGCCATTGCGCATTATGAACGGCTGGGTATCGATCCGCTCGGCAAAACGCTGGTGTTTTCCGATAGCCTAGATTTTGACAAAGCGCTGATGCTATACCGCTATTTCTGGCAGCGCATCAATCTCGTTTTTGGCATCGGTACCCGGCTGAGCTGCGATATCCCCGCCGTAAAGCCACTGAATATTGTTATCAAACTGGTGGAGTGCAACGGTAAACCGGTCGCGAAGCTTTCGGACAGCCCCGGGAAAACGATCTGTCACGATAAAGCCTTTGTTCGCGCCCTGCGTCAAGCGTTCGACGTGCCGCTAGTGGTTAAAAAGGCCAGTTGAATCTTTTAAGCCGCGTCAGGCATTTTCCGCTCACGTCCGATTGATATGAGCGCGTCGGCGGAGACGGCACGGCGGCGCGTTTATCGCCTCTTTCCACCCACATTGCCCGCCCTAAACCACATCATCACCAGAAATATACGATTTCCTCTTGTGGTCTTGCCGCCGCCAAGTAACATACTATGGTCCGTTAACGGACTTACAGCTTTTCCTATTTTAACTGAATAAGAGAGTATTTTATGAGCGTAGTGTCTGTAGTCGATGTACTGCAAGGGCGCATGCCGGCTGATAGTGAAGTCACTGTACAGGGTTGGGTGCGTACTCGCCGAGATTCCAAAACCGGAATCTCCTTTCTTGCCGTCTATGACGGTTCCTGCTTCGATCCTTTACAGGCCGTCATTAATAATACTCTGTCAAATTATCAGAATGACATTTTACGCCTGACCACCGGCTGCTCGGTATCAGTTACCGGCCGGGTAGTGGAATCCTTAGGGGGCGGTCAGTGTTACGAAATACAGGTCCAGGCCGTTGAAGTGCTCGGCTGGGTCGACGATCCGGATACTTATCCCATGGCCGCCAAGCGCCATAGCGTGGAGTATCTGCGCGAAGTGGCCCATCTTCGCCCGCGGACCAACCTGATTGGCGCGGTAGCGCGAGTCCGCCACACCCTGGCGCAGGCCATTCACCGTTTTATGAACGAGCAGTTTTTTTTTGGGTGTCGACGCCGTTGATTACCGCCTCCGATACAGAAGGCGCCGGCGCAATGTTCCGCGTTTCCACCCTTGATCTGGAAAATATACCGCGCACTGCCGATGGTAAAATCAATTACGATGAAGACTTCTTTGGCAAAGAGGCTTTTTTAACTGTTTCCGGCCAGTTAAACGGTGAAAGTTACGCCTGTGCCCTGTCAAAAGTCTACACATTCGGTCCTACGTTCCGGGCTGAAAATTCCAATACCAGCCGCCATCTCGCCGAATTCTGGATGGTTGAACCAGAAGTAGCCTTCGCCACCCTGGGGGATGCCGCTGATCTTGCGGAAGCAATGCTCAAGTATGTCTTTCAGGCGGTATTGACCGAGCGCGCCGATGATATGCAATTCTTCACCGAGCGAGTCGACAAGGAAGCAATAAACCGTCTGAAACACTTTATTAGTGCAGATTTCGCACAGGTGGACTACACCGAGGCGGTCACCATTTTGCAAAACTGTAGCCAGACATTTGAAAGGCCAGTTTCCTGGGGAATTGACTTATCTTCAGAACATGAACGCTATTTGGCGGAAAAACATTTCAAAGCGCCTGTGGTGGTGAGGAATTATCCAAAGGATATCAAAGCGTTTTATATGCGTATAAATGATGATGGCAAAACTGTTGCCTCTATGGATGTGCTAGCCCCGGGCATCGGCGAAATCATTGGCGGATCCCAGCGCGAAGAGCGTTTGGACAGGCTGGATGCGCGTTTGGAAGAAATGGGCCTCAATAAAGAGGATTACTGGTGGTATCGTGATTTGCGCCGCTATGGGACCGTTCCGCATGCAGGTTTTGGGTTAGGTTTCGAGAGATTAATAGTTTATGTTACAGGAATGAAAAATATTCGTGATGTAATACCCTTCCCGCGAAGTCCACGCAATGCCAATTTCTAAATTTCGGCATTTAATATAAGAAAATATATCTATACGTCACCAAGGCCAGCATTTCTGGCCTTTTCTTTTTTAAAATTAGAAATATCTCACAAAGTCCTCTAAAAATTATATTTATACATATATTCTTTACTTATGAAACATTATTACGACATTTGTATCATTTTCGAGGTGGATTAACGACTCCGTGAATGGAACACTGCGTGCAGACACAGGAAGACACCAAGCTCTCAATGATGTTTCGTAAGAAATTATTATAGTGGCAGTGGAAGGTGTCCGAATAACACTAATGAGGGTAGTAATAATGATGAAGCGAAATCTTCTTACAGTGGTAATTCCGGCCTTATTGATTGCCGATGCCGCTAACGCGGCTGAAGTGTATAACAAAGATGGTAATAAATTAGACATCTACGGTAAAGCTGTCGGCCTGTACTACTTCTCCCACAGCGACAACAGCTACGGCGGCGACCAGGCTTACGCCCGTCTCGGCTTCCAAGGTGAAACTCGGATTACCGACAAACTGACCGGTTTCGGCCAGTGGGAATACAACTTCCAGGGTAATAATTCCGAAAGCAGTGTCGACCCTCAGAACAAAACCGGTCTGGCGTTCGCCGGTCTGAAATTTGGCGATGCCGGTTCATTCGACTATGGCCGTAACTACAGTGTTGTGTATGACGCTATCGGCTGGACCGGCATTCTGCCAGAATTTGGCGATGACTCCGGCTACAGCGACAGCTTCATGGTGGGTCGTACCACCGGTGTTGTAACTTACCGCAACACTAACCTCTTCGGGCTGATTGATCGCTGGGATTTCGCTGTACAGTACCAAGGCAAGAACGATCGTGATGAAATCCGTCGCGCCAACGGCGACGGCTGGGGCGCATCTACCAGCTACACCTCCCCCATCGGTGTGGCTATCGTCGGTGCTTATGCTTCTTCTGACCGTACCGATGCTCAGCAAAGCGCTTATTATGCTAACGGCAGCGAAAAAGCTCGGCGGTGGGCGGCCGGTCTGAAATATGATGCCAACAACGTTTACCTGGCCGCTATGTGCGGTGAAACCCGTAACGTGACTTACATCTCCAACGCCAATCTGCAGATTGATGGCGCTGACGCGACCGGTTTTGCCAACAAAACCCAGCTGATTGAATTGGTTGCTCAATATCAGTTTGACTTCGGTCTGCGTCCGTCGGTCGCTTACGTGCAGTCGAAAGGTAAAGATATCGAAGGCATTGGCGATGTTGACCTGATCAAATACTTTAAAGTAGGCGCAACTTACTACTTCAACAAAAACATGTCCACCTATGTTGACTATATCATCAACCAGATTGATGACGACAACCAGCTGGGCATCGGCAGCGGAGACGCCGTTGCTCTGGGTCTGATCTACCAGTTCTGATTTTCTTTCGTCTCTCTACAGCTAAAATCAGAATAGCGAAGGTAGGGTTTATACTCTACCTTCTTTTTTGTACCATTAAAAATATGTGGTAAGCGGGTTGGCAAAGAGGTCTTTTCGCTGACGTTTGGACACACCTCTGAATCAATCCCGGGCGCACTGGCGCACCCCATTCTCGGCCTGCTGGATATCTTGCGCGCCGATGATCGCCCGAATAAAACCAATCTTGGTACGTTTACAAAGATCAGGTAATACACAGGTGCTGGCCAGTGTAAAAAGCAGAGTCGCTATTTCTAGAAAATAAGACCAGCAAAATACCTTGGTATTGACGGCATCGCCGCCTTCGTCGTAGGCACGCCACTCCTTCTGTTCGGCGCTAATAAGCGACATCATCACCATCGCACTCCCCAGCGGCACCGGTACCATACGCTCAACTTTACACCAATGTTTACCATTTTGGTCGACGACGTGCTACATGCCATGTGAGAGCAGGAGTTGAGCGGTCTGCGCAAGCGCATGCGCCAACTGTTCGTCAACGCCCTTCTTGACAAAGGTGTTCGGCAGAACTTCAGTGGTTTTGTCAACCGGCAAACGGCATGTTCTCCTTTAGCGGCCCGCCCAGGAAGAGGTACTAAAGCTGCGTTTGACATTTGGAATTCGGGCCGCATCGACGTGGTCGGAATAACGCCAATCGCCGGTTGAGCTGTCTGAAGCGACCGCCGGCGATGCGTCATTGGTTGGTGAAACGGTGACACTGTTATAGCGGTTGGCGTAACGGCAACAACCGCTATGAAGCACTAACCGACGGCTACTGCAGAAAAGGATTTGTGCGACGCTCGTGCCCCAGCGTCGACATGGGGCCATGGCCAGGCAGAAAGGCAATGTCATCTGCCAACAACATGAGCTGATGATGGATCGAACGCATCAGCGTCGCACTATCGCCACCCGGTAGGTCGGTACGACCGATGCCGCCATTAAACAGCACATCCCCCATCAAAATGAACTTCGCCACTTTATTCCAAAACACCACGTGCCCCGGTGAATGACCGGGGCAATGCAGTACGCTAAACGACAATGTCCCGACGCTCACCGTAGCGCCATCAGCCAGCCAGCGATGGGGCGCCAAGGGTGCAATGCTTTCCACGCCAAACATTTGGCACTGCTCCGGCAAATTCATCAGCAGCGATTCATCATCACGATGAGGACCGACGAGGGGCACGCGATAGAACGCCGCGAGCTCGCTGGCGGCACCGACATGGTCTAAATGACCGTGTGTCAGCCATATTTCTTTTACCGTTACGCCCAGCGCCGCGACTTCTTGACGCAACCGCCGCGCTTCGCCACCAGGATCTACCAGCGCCGCTTCACCGGTCTGTTCGCACCAAATCAAAGAACAATTCTGACTGAATGCCGTTACCGGCATGATGTAATATTTCATACTGTATCCTGTCTGACTTTTGCACCCGATTATATGGCAAAACGGCGCTGGTGTTGACAGGAATTACGGCGTGTTACCAGATGCGGAGCCGCTCGGTATCGATATGGAAGAAATTACTGCGCGGATAGCATTCCACGCCGCCTATACGCAGCTTAAGTGCCGGTTTATGGATCATGCTGAGCAGACGTGTCTTCAATATGGAAATCTATGGCTTTGTCCAGCGTATGATAACTGTGCTTCTCCACGCCCTCGCTCTTTCCCGCACCGAATTACTGGTCTATACCGTTCTTAACCGGAAACAAGTTCCACCGTCTTGCTGGTCTGCAGCACCGTTTGCAGACGATAAAGATAATCAAAAGCTGCGAATCTGATTTAATCGGCTAAGCTCTCTTTAATTATAGCCTTACCATTGAAAATTCCGTTTTAAAGGTTTCACCCATATGCAAATTAGCAGACGCAAACGCTGAATATTCAACGCCAGCAGCGTCTTCTGATCTGCTGAGGAAATGTTAAGCCAGTTCGCGTCTGGCGGCCGATCACACTATCAGTGCCCAACCCCGTCAATTTTAGAAACATTTCACCGCCGTCATCAGATCGGGCGAATACATCTTGTCCCGCGCATCTACCGTGGCGACCACCGTTGGATTATCTGGGGCGCAGGCATAGCGCTGCCGGTCAACTGCTGTCAGTGGTTAGCGAGAATGGTTTTCAACGCTGGACGCATTTTAGCATATTGCGGATGTTAAAGGCATCCCAGCCTGCCGTCGTTCAAAGCATTTTGCCAGCGATCAGCGATCAATCAACGCGCGAGGCGGCAGCGCCAGAGTATAGGGTGCATGCCGTAAGGCCATTTTTCCGTTGGCGTCGACGTCGTTGGTGAATCGCAGGTAGCCCAGCAGAGCATCAGACAAGATTTTATCTCGCACTAGACTGTATAATGCGCGGATCCGAATGCACGGATCCGTGAGCCACTGCGCCCAGGTGGTGAATATTGCGGCTGGACGCCCGGCAGCGCTAATTCCGCCAGTTGCTGCTGAAATGCCGTACCGCGGCCCGGTCCTGCCACATCGGTGCATCCTAGCGCGCGGCCTGTGCGTCGCGACGTTCAATGACCATCTCGCTGTTGGCGCTGCACTGAAACAGAGGTTTATTGATAAAACAGAAAAGTTCTCTGGCACAGCACGAAGCATTTCCGACAGCGTTCAAGTGCTCCGATGCATGCTCGAGTGGGTTAACCTTGCAGAGTCATCTGCTCGGGATCATGTCGTTTATCAAGCTATCAACGTCGTCTTAAGCAGGAGTCAGAGTCATGCTATTGCTGCAGGCGGCTGCATGACCGGCGATAATGAAACGAGCGGGATGAAAGCGCAGCACTGCCAGCGCAAACTGGCTGGCGCACTCCCTTCAGTTTTATGCAACAACTAAGTGGGACACGCGCAGGAAATTACCGACCGTCGCACGCCTAAAAGGGCACCATCAGGGCACCATCGCGGCGGCGAACGGCAAAGGTTAGAGCATGTTTGCGTGCGGCACCGGATGGCGAGCCTGTCGGTGCGCGCAATGACCACGTTCCAATTGCCTGCTTAGCAAGCGCTGTCCTGTTCAATCGGCGTTAGCCACTGCCACCCATGGACAGGCCGATTGCGGCCTGTGGCTGAAATCTTCAACTACCGATGGTCAGCCTGGCTCAAGCACTTTAATCAACCATTAGCCTAACCCGCGGTCAAAAATCTCAGCCGGCCTGACTGTTGGTCTCGGTTAAGGCAGTCGACGGCGACACGGCCTGCTGCTTCGGCGCCAAAGTCGCGCAATTCCACCGCGTGTACATGCTCTTGATTATCGAATACCTTACGCATCAGTTTATAAGCAGTCCCTTTCTCCGGACGGATATTTTCCGGCGCGGCGATGGATTTGTATCCAGGTACGTGGCTTCATCCAGAAATAACAATTGGTACGGGGAGATATCTTTCCGCGCAGTCGGCCGGATTCCTCTTCCCAGCTTTGCAGTACTATCACCAGGATCGACATAAACGTCAGGTTCTGACTGCTGACAGGTTCTGATGCTGCTCTTGCTGCTCGCTTAACACATCTAACAACGTCGTATTGGCCTCGCGCACGCTGACTTTCAGGTGCACGCTCTTTACTTGACCGAAACTGACAGTCTACAACCCTTGATTGAGCAAGTGAATACGATTCACCTCGCGCTTGGTAGTCTTACAGATAATGTTAGCAACGCTTTTGGAGCTGATAGCCAGTTTCTGTGCGCAGGCGCTCAACTCTTCCGTTAGGCGATTGCGCTCACTTTCCGTCTGCTCAATGGCTTCCATCCGGGTCGTCAGTACAGATAATATCTCGATGAATGCGCTCGCACAGATGTTCGTGAACCGTAATAATAAAGAATTAGATCTTACGCCCTAGCCGCTTTGGATCTTCCGACAGTCGCAGCACATCGCGCAGATGTTCGTTATCCGCCACCGCGAGGCGCAGCGCGCCCAGCGCTTTATCTGAGCTTTTCCTGACATGGAGCGCAGATCCTCGGCTTCCATATAAGCCAGCTCACGACGGTGCAGGCGGCACTTCCACGCCATTTTCCTTCACTAGGCGCAGCACTGCGCGCCAGCCGGCCTTGGTGCTGACCACCTGTTCGCAAGTTTAATAATAATCACGCTCCAGATTGCGAAATTTTTTCTGTAAAGCGTCCATTTTCCACTTCGTAGAACATCAGCTGTTTTCCAGCTTGTTGCAGCGATCACAGTTCTGACTTAGAACCATATGCAGCTGATCCTGGCACTCGCGAGCGCGCTTCCGCATTAGCATCGGCCTGCTGCCGCGCCTGGCGCTGGGTCTGCTGCGCCTGTTCATAGTCGGCGCACAATTCGTGCTGCTCGGGGTCACTTTGCAGCATCACCGCCAGCGGCTCAAGTTGTTTTGGAACTTTTGGTGCTGACTCAAATAACGTGCCGCTTCCTGCGCGCCCTGCTAGTCGTCCTGTATCATCTCCAATTGGTCCTGCAACCGCTCATCCAGCAGGACACCGAGCCTTGGAATAAGCCGGTTGAGCAGTTGCAGCTCCTCACGTGCCTGATCGTATTGCTGCTGATTTCGCTCATGGTGGTCGCTAAGTTCACGCTCCAACTCGCCGCGCCGGACGTTGAGCGCGCGTATGTCCGCTTTCGCCTTGAATGCCACCACCAGGTGAGCGCCGATAAAGCGGCTGAACGCCTGATGCTAACGCTGAATTTTTGCACGCTGAACGAGAGTGTGGCGTAACGTTCCGCCAGTACATTGTGCTCGGTGGTGAAATTTCCAGCCGGTTTTCGCACGCGGCGCGGTCGAAGGGCGGCACTGCAAAAAAGAGCGAGTAGCGCCACTGGCGATCCGACACTTTGATCAGTACCACAACTGGAGTTCTTCCACGCCGCCGAATACATCATCGTCGAACGACCGTGGATTCACTTCAATGAATAGAGGTTGTTCTGGCAATCCTCCAGATCATCCAGCTGTTGGCGCAACAGATCCAGCACCACAATCGCGTGGCGCGCTGAAAATACGGCGCATCGTCAAGCGTCACGTCATCATAAATCTCCGAGAGAAGCACACTTTCCGAAACGTTCTGCCGGCATGGTTAGGCGGCTATCCTCTGTGCCGCCAAACTGGCTAAGACGTTCGATCTATACCCCGATACGCCCGCTCACGCTCCAACAGGAGCTGCATGGTATCCGTCACCTGGCGGCTTGTTGGTCAGCGCTTCGCCACTCTGCTCACTTAGTGCCGTCATGGCATCCTACGCCGCCAGCCAGGCCGTGGCGAGCGCGGTAAGTTCTTCGATGCGCGCGGTGGTTTCTTCCAATATCTGGCACAGTGTCAAGCGGCGCTCTCCAACCTCAGATACCGTCTCAGACAGCGTTTAGACCCATACCTCCAGTTCCTGCTGCATCGTGTCGAGGGCCTCGGCAGGATATCTTGACCCATACGCTTGTAAAATTCCTATAGTAACCGTTCGGTGTCCTGCTGTTTGCACAGCCGCTACTCTCTCTAGCTTGTACTCTCTCTAGCTTGTTAAGCTAACTGCGCAGGGCGTTTTCACCACTAAGCCATCGGTCTGTTCAAAAGACTGCTGGCCATCTTGGCCATGTTCATTTTTGCTCAATGACTCAGCAGGTGTTCGGTTGCTTCCTGTTTGCGCGCCTTGAGCATGCTCAGCGCCTTGTAGTACCTGCTAATAATCCGCTAGCTGGCTTTTAGTTCATCCACCTCAACTCGGTCACCTCCAGTCACGCTTCGTTCTCTTGCTATTGCTCGGCGGATTTGTTACTTCATTTTGTTTTTCCGGGCGGAAAGTCAGCTCCTCCAAGTCTGACTGATAACGGCCGATTTTTTCCTACTGTCGTATCGCGGTCCGCACTAAATTCAGGTGATCGCTGGCGGCCTGGTAATCGATTTCTGAACCTGATTCGCCGCCACTGATTTCCGACAGCGTCCGAGCTATATCGACGTGGCGATACCCCTCGTACAAATCGTGGCGCAGCATCAAGGCATCGTCGTCTCTATGCAGGCGCTGTTGTTGGCGTGGCGCATATAATCTGCTGCAACGTACGCATGAGCTTCTAATATTATATGCTTGAATGATCTCTATATTGCGTGACTTGAATGGCCTCCAACGTTAAGCGATTTTCTTCCATGTTCTGAAATGCCTTACGCACGCCGCTGATTTCCAGCAACAAATGGGCGCGCAGCTGATTAGTCGGTCATGGCGTTGAACTGCTTGAACAGTACGCCTTCTATAGTTTCAACTAACTCTTTAAGCTCTTGCAGTGGCAGTACGCGCGCCTGGAGATCGCCAAAAATCATCGTCAAGATCTCGGTGGGGTTATTTTCGGCAGCTCATGGATCATGAACGACTTGATATCTATATTGCGATCACGGCTGGTTATCTGCTGCAGGCGCACGCCGACCAGTACGCGCCAATGGCAGGAGTTGACGACTTCTCGCGCCGAGTAGTACACTCCGGTGTACAGCTTGCCGTTCCAAAATTACGGGCGAAAGCGGTTCCACTTGACAAGCGTCAGTGAGCGGAATTTGCCATGCTCAATCATACCTGTTCGTCTTCAAGGCCATCCGCGCTTTCGTCGGCAATCGCTTCATTTTCACATCGTTTGCATCCTGATCATCACAGAGCGATAAAGCGTTCTTCAGCGGCATCGCCCCGCCGTCGCGAATCATCTGCAGTTGCGCTTCGCGCGGATCATCGCCAGCGCGCACATCGGCACCAAAGCGAAAAACCGATTCCGCAATGTGGAATTTGCTGGAGTTATTGCCCATAAACCAGACTATACTCAGTCGGCGCAGGCGGCGAAGGGAGGCGCGCACTTTCTCCTGTAACTTTTGCCTGAGCTTTAACAATTTGTTCTTACTCGGCCAGTCTCAATAAACTCAATAGTTTATCGCACAAGTTCCTGTTGGCTGAAAATACCTTCATGTGGCAGCCTTTCAGGGCTCAGATACAAATAGCAGAGGATTTTGCCGACCATCATATCCAGTACCGATAACACTGAGCGCAGATAAAAGAGCCCTTCCGGCGCGCACAGTAGCTCCACATTACAGCGGAGGTAGAAGCCTTCCAGTTCCTCCTGAAATCCATCAGAAAGACATGATTATACAAAATTCTTCAATGCCGACATGGCGGCCGGAGCGTAGCTTGCTGTCCAAGGCCGAAAATAACGAGTTGGACAGCGCTTTTTACCGGCAAACTTTCTTCAATACTCATTGATAGCATAGGCCCCGCACCTCCAAAATCGTTGATTACACGCCAGTGTGCGGGTAACGTGCCAGTCATAGCCAATCTACAGATCGATCGCACATTAGCCCTAACTAATAATCCGATCCAGCTTATTTTGCAGATTAAGAACAAATTATCGACGAATTGCAGTTCAATGGTCTAGGGTCGCATCCTGGATGCGCAACAGGTTGGCTGAAGCTTGTCCACAGCTGCTTCCAGTGTGTCTTGCAGCTCACGCAGCATGTCGAAGGTTTCCGTAACAGTGATCTGCAGTTTGGAGATGGCAGCACACTAGCCTTGACTAAGCAGCGCGGCAATATCCTGTTTCACCCATGATGCGATGGGTCATATCGATACTGTCGAAAATTTCTGTCACCGAATATTCCAGCGCAAACACATGTCGGTGCCAGTGAAATTCATCGCCGTCTTCTTTCGACGCATCCGCCACCCGTTTAACTCTTGCGCAATAATGGACGGTTGGACCGGCAGCTGTAGCGCGGAGGTTTCTTCACTGGATCTTGAATGTAATAATCGCTAATGCCAATACCGAGTGGCGTCAGGCGGTAAATGGCGTTCCATTTCGCCAGCTCGCTGATAAAACGTTTAGCAGACGCTGACGCACCAGATCATTGGTGGCGTTGTTGACGCGCACGCTTACGGTTTCCTGAGTCTGTTCAAGCCCTCCGCTGACGTAGCGGAACGCATCCACCAATTGCATCCACCAATTCCCTTCATTATATTTCACTATCCATGCGCTAGCTATTGAGCATGGCGATGGCCAGCAAAAGGCCGGCCGTCAATGGACAGAAATAATGAGAAATCATTCTTCTTGGCCCAGTTGACTAGTTCCGGTACAGTCTCTTGGAAAATTCACTCATAGCGCACCCTTCTGATCTGAGTTTACGCGCCATCACGTGGAGTTGTTCCATCACCAGCAGCGCAGCAAATTCATCCCTGTTGTTGCTGTTTATTCTGCAGATAATCATGAAACACCCGCACGCCGCTTTTGCCTATTGGCTGTAGTCTCATTTTTCCAAATTAGAGATACACGTCGTCGGGATCGCAAGGATGGTTGAGCATTAACGACCGTTCTTCCTTTTCGGCATATTCGGCATACCGGCTGCGACAAAGTCATGCCCAATAGAATGTTGCGCATCACCAGGCAGTGTTAAAACATTAATGACAACGCGCCACATCCCGTGTCAAGTACTGATTAAGTATTTGCAACAACGCTTCGGGCTGCGCGACCCATTCCAGTACAACATGATACAATATCGGATCGGCAGGACTTTCCAAATGCGTTGTGATATCCTGCATCGTGTATCCATGCAAAAGCACCGCTCCAGCGCTATCGCCTGCTGTCGCGCGCAGTCCATCATTTGCGCCGACAGATTGTACAGCACACCTCATGTCCCGGAGCCGCCAGTTAGGCGGACATGCGTTCTTCACCGCCGCCGGCGTTTAATATGGACAACGGCTGCTGTGGCAGCTGTGCCGGCAGACCCTGAAGATCTTGCCATAAGACCGCCTGACGGATCTTTCCTTTCGCAGCACCGTAGATGTTGCACGCGAATTTTTCGACGATATCGTCGAAATTGCGATCCTGTATTATTAAAGACTCCGGTCGGCCACAGAAGATGTTTTGTCGCCGGTGGACGCGGCTTATTTGTCACAGACTAACGTAAAATGAATCATCTAAGCGCCGGACTGCGGCTGGTTGATTATATTTTCAATCGGAGCGATACGCCATGCTGTTTACTTTGAAAAAATTCATCGGTGGTCTGTTGTTACCGTTACCGCTGCTGCTGTTGGTGATGGGTTCCGGGCTGGTGTTGCTATGGCTGAACCGCGGGCCGAAAATCGCTAGGCTGCTATTGTCCGTAGGCTGGCTGTTGTTGCTGGCGTTGAGCCAGCAACCGGTTGCCGACCGCCTGCTGGCCCCGCTGGAGGTCCATTATCCCACGTGGCAACCACGCGGTGAAACCGTAAAGTGGATTGTTGTCCTGGGTGGGGGGTATACCTGGAATCCCAATTGGTCACCCAGCGCCAATTTAATTAACAATAGTTTGCCACGTGTGACGGAGGGGATCCGTCAATGGCGCGCCCACCCTGGCGCGATGATGGTGTTTACCGGCGCAGCCGCGCCCGGTAATCCTATCAGCAGCGCCGAGGCCGCCTCGCGCGTGGCGCAGAGTTTGGGGGTGCCGGCATCGGCCATTGTGGTGCTCGATAGCCCGCGGGACACCCGTCAGGAAGCGGCAAACGTCGCTATGCTGGTGGGGCAAGCGCCGCTGATGCTGGTCACCTCAGCCAATCATCTGCCACGGGCGATGGGCTTTTTTACCGCTGCAGGTCTTAAGCCGCTGCCGGTGCCGGCAAATCAGCTTGCAATCGCGAGCCCACTGCAGCCGCAGGAAAAGATATTGCCCTCGCCACTGTGGTTGAGCCACAGCGAGCGCATCTGGTATGAAACCCTCGCCCAAGCCTGGCAATGGCTGCTGGACATTGCGGATCGCGCCGCGCCGTCCGGGAACCGCGGCCCTGCGCCGGTCAAAGATGATGACGTGAGGAATTGAATGGACGGCATCCTCCTTGAATGGACGGCATCCTCCTTGAATGGACGGCATCCTCCTTCGGCCCAGTTGGCGTGGCCACGTCGCCAGGCCGGCACAGCTGCAGGCTTGATGTCCGGACACGGATCGCTCCGGGCACCCCATCGAGCTGAACCCTTCGTGCTACCAGCCTCGTGACACCGCTGCTTGCCGCATTAGTCAAGCCACGGGATCAGTTCGCGTCCCGCGCGCACGAACAGGTCGTGGTTTAACTGGTCGGTGTGAATATAGCGCGCCGCCTCTCCCAGATGGCACACAACCAGCGCCGGCAAAAACGCCTCCGCCACCGGCGCGCGGCTTGAAACAGTAGCGCTTCACTCATCCCTTGGTTGCTGCGGAGATTCTTAATCATACCGCGCAACGACAGGTTCCACGTGCCGGTTACCTCTCCCTTCGTTGAAATCGTCAAAGAGCCGCGGCAAACACACTGCCTGATGCGGAACGGCAATGCTCAATCGCCATGGAAAAGCAGCGGCTCCGAGGCTTTATTCAGGGTTGACCAGATTACCCCGATCCGCTGTGAATACCATGCAGGTCAGTGATTCTCCTTGGTACTGTCGACGGCCCTACCAGGCCGTGGCTATCGATGCGGTGCCAGTCGAAGATGCCACTGACGAGCTACTCCTGAAGCTGCTGCCAGTAAGAGCAGCTCTTTATGTGGGAAAATGTTAGTAAAATCAAGCCACATCCCGTCGGCAACCGTATCTCTCCCTCCCGGACCAGCATAGACAGCTTATAGGCTTCCTGCTGGATTCGATGCCTGAACACAAATAGTTTTTCACTATCAGGGACGGCGCATGGCTCTCCCTCTCGCAATAGCATACAAGTTGGGCATAAGGTGCTCGCTGATGCGTTCAAGCCGACTCAACAGCCCCAAAAACGGCGCTTAACTCAACATGTAATTGTTCCATAACATCAATGACCTTATGCTCGGCGCAGGATTAGGCCATCGCCCTGTACGGCACAAGCTGATACTATGGGGGAATGATCTAAAGATCGCGTTAGATTAAATAAAGGCGGGAAATCGGCGTGGAAATCTCGATTGGCCCGTTCCGTACAATACGAGACGGTTATTCCAATTGCTGTTGCAGCAAGCGAACCTGCGTCAACTCTTCCGGCGTGTCTACTCCCATGCCGGGCGCTGTGCTTGCTACCGCGACATGTATTTTCTCTCCATACCACAAGACGCGCAGCTGTTCGAGGATCTCGATCTTTTCCAGCGGGCTGGTCGACCAGCTGACATAGCGGCGGATGAAGTCGGCACGGTAAGCATAAATACCAATATGACGCAGAAGACCGCGGGAGCAGTGCTCGTGGCTGCGGGCAAACCCTTCACGATCCCAGGGGATCGTAGCGCGCGAGAAATAAAGCGCGTAACCGCGCGCATCCACTACCACTTTGACCACGTTGGGATTGAATGCCTCCTCCGCCGTGGTGATAGGGACCGCCAACGTGGCCATACCGGCATTGACGCCCGCCAGATTATCCGCTACCTGGCGAATGATTTGCGGCGGAATGAGTGGTTCGTCCCCCTGCACGTTAATGATTATCCTATCGTCGGCGAAGTCGTATTTGTCGATAACCTCTTGGAGCCGCTCGGTGCCGGACTGATGATCCGGGCTGGTCAAACACGCTTCGCCGCCGGCCAGCTCTACCGCCTCGACCACACCGGCATGATCGGTGGCGACAATGACCCGATCGGCGCCGGAAACTTGCGCCCGTTCCATGACGCGCACCACCATGGGTTTGCCGTTGATATCCACCATCGGCTTACCGGGCAGGCGACTGGAAGCGAAACGGGCTGGAATAATGGCGATGAAACTCATAAATTGATCTCGTCCAATGTGATGGTGCGCGCTTCGTTCTCCAGCAGCACAGGGATACCGTCGCGCAAGGGATAAGCCAACGCATCGGACTTACAAATCAGTTCTTGTCGTTCTTTGTTGTAATAAAGTTTTCCGTTACAGACCGGGCAAGCGACGATTTCCAATAAGCGATGATCCATGATTCCTCCATGGGCATACCTGCACAAAGGATGATGGTGCAGAGAATAGCATAAAAAGCACTGGGCCGGAAATCATCGCCGGCAATCGTTGTCGCCTATTGCAGCATCTGCTGATAATCGTCATTTTTATGCAGATGCTATGATATGTCGCCGGTATGAAGAGTAGTACTTTTGTAAATCAAATCACACTTTAAACATTTATAGCCTAAAACGTTAAACAAAATCATTGCTCTTTTCGTTGATTTTAGCCGCTAAATCATTGCTCGGACAACCAGGTTAACCCACATTAATCGGGTCGTTTGTTTCTCTGCTCTTCAGCACTGAGCTGCCGCGAGTTACGTTTTTGCACAGCTGTTGGCAACTTGATAGCGCTGAATGGCCCGCTCAACCGGCGTCAGCAGACGTTGCTGCGGCCCCTTGGGCAGTTGCGCGTCGACCGGCAGATACCACCAATTCGTACGAGCAAAGGAGCGGCATTTAACCGCGTCCTTTTCGGTCATCAGCAACTGCTCATCCGGTGCGGCCAGTGCGTCGAGCATTTGCTGCCGGTAGGCCTGATGATCGCCAAACGCTACTTCCCGCACCGGCGTTACGCCGCCTGCGCGTACCGTGGCAAAAAAGCGCGGTGGATGTCCAATACCGGCCATCGCCACCACAGGCGTCAAACTGGAAAGTGTGCAACGTTCACCCGTCAGCAAATTGACGGGTGCACCGGCGACAAGCCGCATCGGCACCTCGCCATGACGCGCTTCGCCGCCATTGACGATGATCGCCTGCACCTGCTGTAGACGGTCGGCCCTTTCACGCATAGGGCCAGCTGGCAGCCACCAGCCATTGCCGAACCGACGCTCGCCGTCGATAAGCACCCACTCGATATCCCGCCCAAGCGCATAATGCTGCAAACCGTCGTCGGTCACCACGACGTCCAGAGGCTGTGCGCGCAGCAGTGCCGCTACCGCTTCGGCGCGATGGGGCGCCACCGCAACCGGCGCCCCGGTTCGCTGCCAGATTAACAACGGCTCGTCACCGCACTGCTCGCTGGTGGTGGTAGCGTCCAGCAGCAGTGGATACTGCGCTACACGTTTGCCGTAGCCGCGGGATACCACACCGACCCGCCAGCCGCGTGCTTGCAGTTGCGTCACCAGCCATAGCACCACCGGCGTTTTGCCGTTGCCGCCGACGGTCAAGTTGCCAACCACAACAATCGGCAGCGAAAAGCGATGAACTTTCCGCCAGCCGTGGCGATAGCTGTAACGAATTAGCGCCGTTACCAGGCCATACAGCCAGGAAAACGGCAGCAGCAGCAGATACAGAGGCGAGGCGCCTGACCAGATGCGGGCAATCATTGGCCGAACTGCAACCAGTGAAGTTGGGCGTAAACCCCCTGGCGCGATATCAGCTCCTCATGATCGCCACGTTCGACGATCCGTCCCTCTTCTACCACTAGAATTTCATCAGCTTTTTCGATGGTGGACAGACGATGGGCGATGACTAGGGCGGTTCGATTCTTTTGCAGCGCATCCAGCGCTTTTTGGATTGCCCGCTCAGATTCGGCATCCAGCGCCGAGGTGGCCTCGTCGAGGATAAGTATTGGGCAATCGCGCAGCAGCGCGCGGGCGATGGCGATGCGCTGACGCTGACCGCCGGAGAGCAAGATGCCATTTTCGCCAATCACCGTATCCAGGCCCATGTCCATTTTTTCGATGAAATCCATGGCGTAAGCCATGCAGGCAGCGTTCTCTACCTGCTTGCGGGAGTAGGTTGTCTTGCAGGCATAAGCGATATTGTTGGCGATAGTATCGTTAAACAAATGCACATTTTGAGAAACCAGGGCCACCTGGTTACGCAGCGAGGCTAGCTTATAGGCGCGCAAATCGGTACCGTCAAGCAAGATCTGGCCCTGTTGGATATCGTAAAATCGCGTCAACAAATTGGCGATGGTCGATTTACCGGCACCGGAGCGTCCCACCAACGCCACCGTATGCCCCGCCGGAATGCTCAGGCTGATGTCGTGCAGCGAAGGTGTCTCTTTGCCGGGATAGGAAAAGGTGACGTGTTCGAAGGCGATATCCCCTTTAACGCGTTCGACCTCCACCATCCCCTCATCCTTTTCGGTTTCCATATCAAGAATGGAAAACAGCGTCTGGCAAGCGGCCATACCGCGCTGGAACTGGGCGTTGACGTTTGTCAGTGATTTCAGCGGGCGCATCAGAGCAATCATTGACGAAAACACGAAGGTAATAGTCCCGGCGGTCAAGGTTTTCATCACCGACGGAAAGCTGGCGGCATACAGAACAAAGGCCAGCGCCAGAGAGGCGATAAACTGGATTAGCGGATCGGAGACCGAAGAGGCGGCCACCATTTTCATCCTCTGCTGGCGCATGCGGTTGCTGACGCTGTTGAAACGCTCGTTTTCAACCTCTTGACCGCCAAAAATCAGGACTTCCCTATGCCCCCTGAGCATCTGCTCAGCGCTGGTGGTCACCTGCCCCATGGTGTTTTGTATTCTTTTACTAATCTGTCGGAATCGTTTTGACACCTGCCTGATGGCTAACGATACCACTGGTGCAATCACCATCAGGATCAGCGACAGTTGCCAACTGTAATAGAACATCATCGCAAACAGGCTGATGATCGATGCCCCTTCGCGAATCGCGGTAATCAGCGCGCCGGAGGAGGATGAGGCTACCTGTTCGGAATCATAGGTAATGCGTGAAAGCAAGGTGCCGGTGGATTGCTGGTCGAAAAAAGATACTGGCATGTCCATCATGTGGTTAAACAGCCTGCGGCGCATGTTCATCACCACTTTGCCGGAAACCCAGGATACACAATAGCTGGAGACAAAGCCGCTAACGCCGCGCAGCACCATCAGACCAATCACCACCAGCGGCATCCAGACCAGAATATTGCTGTTGGCTTTGCCAAATCCGTCATCCATCAGTGGCTTAAGCAGTGATAGCATAAAGGTATCGCTGGCAGCATTGAGTATCAGGGCAACCGTCGCAACGATCAGACCTGTCTTGAAAGGTGAGATCATCGGCCAAAGGCGACGGAAAGTCCGCCAGGTAGAGAGAGTTTTATCGTTTAGCATTCATTTACCAGTGCTGGAACTAACTAGCCGCCTATTCTACCTATTTAGCGCGACGACACCAAACCACTGATGATCCCATCGGCGGGAAATTTGACCGCGATAGGCTAACACCTCAAACGACCGCGCATAAAAACGCACACTCAGTTGGCCGTTTATCGCCGGCGTGATAACCACCCCTTGACTCGACAGCGTTAACCACCCTTGTGCAAGCGGCGTCATCACGCTATCAAGCATATAGATCCGCCCAACGCTAGAGCTGAGTGCTTACCTCTCTTAAGACCACCGGTGACGATAGCCGCCAAAATGAGCGGCGTGCTGATAAACGACACCAGCAGCACCGCCCACAAATTGGCCGACAGCTCCAACGGATTACCGCCGTGGAACAGTAAACACTGTATCCGCCAGGCGAACAATAGTCCAAAGCGTCAGTGCCAGTAAGCCGCGCTTGGCGGGGAAATTCGCCCTGGAAGATGGCGCCACATAGCCCGCTGCGCATGCCCAGCAGAACAGCAGTGGTGCTCCAACAGAAGATTCCGATATGCGGCCATGAGATCGCCATGAGATGGGCGATGCCAGTATGCGACAGTAATCACCATTCACCGTCACTGATTTCCTGGGTTGTGTCCCAGTGCCAGCATCAACGCCAGCCAGCCGCGGCTGCGTCTATTGAGAGATTGAGGGCGGCCACGTGGGCTATCAAGGGCTGATTATCCTGATTCCAGGCTGTGGTTCGCTTCAGGCCAGCATCAGCACCTCCACCACCAAATGCTGCACCGCGCGGTGACCAGTTAAAAGTAACAACCAGCCGGCAGCATAGCGCGCCCGTCGTCGGAAGTTGTGGCAAAAACAACACATTCCCCCACGATAACGGCCACTACCAGCGCGGTCATTGACAATGGCATCAACAGATTCTCCTCTTAATGGACGCGGTAAAGAAGACAGGAAGTATCAGACATCAGATGCGGTGCAGTCTCGCCGCAGGGATGAAACGGGAAGCCGTGCCGCAGTTAATTACCACTTGACAGCCGGCCAGGGGAAATGGCGACGGTGCTTTCGGCAGGTAGCTCGCCTCATGCACCTTCCCGCAACGACCACGCGCAATAGCCGAGAGTGACGATGTAAGCGATAACGCCGAAGTGGGCGGTGTGAATGACGACATTGGCGGCATTGCCGCAAGCAGACTTTCCACCGACTTACTCCACCAATCGCTATCGCTGAACAAGTCGCTATCATCAAGCCATACTAGGCGGCTGTCGACGCCATCTTCACACGCAACATCACTGCACTGCAAATTGAGCAAGAGATCACCGACATCGCAACTTAACCTATCATCCTCATGACCGGTCCGAAGTAGTCTCGCTTGAGCAGAGTCGTTAGCACTCTAAGCACCACATCCGATCTGAAGGCGCAACGTTAAACCGAATCCTCCATTTTTATGCGAATGTTTGCCGCATGAAGGAAAGGCAGTGGATCCGCGCGTCCTCGTTTTGTTTTTTTTGGCACTGAAATAAGGTTGGACCATTAATCTTTAGCGCGTAGCCTCAGTCATACTTGTACGGTTGGGGCGAGGGTTTGAAGCTGGATTGACCTTGGTATTCCGATAACGCCAGTGCCTTTAGCTAGATCAATTTCTCCAGACGGCGGTATCCTGGCATCGCCGTTGCACAAAATTGACTCTCCTGAGGGCTGTACAATTTCAGAAATGTTATCGATTCATGTTGCCTTCTGAATGGCATTGGCGTTCAACACTTACGCCACTTCCTGGTCGCTGAACAGGATATGTCTAGGCATTGAAAAACGACGGACATCCCCTCATCATATACGCTTAATCATGAGCGTCGTCCTGTATGCTTCAGCCGATAATCTTTTGATCACCGTTAACAGGCTGCACCGGAGCGATGTCCAGTATCCGTTGCGGCAAGCGTTTTACATAAATACATTGGCTCAATCCTTACCAGCTCTAACTACCATTTACAGCATATCGGTACTGGTCGCTGTTTTCCCATTGGCCGTTGATCTAATCTTCGGCAGTCTGGAGGCAAAGCCTATTATGGGTCTTTCGAGTTTGCAGTAGGGCCAGTTCACGGCTTTGTTAGCCGTAGATGTTGGCGCGATCGCGCAATTCTTTACCGGGTTTAAAATGCGGCACATATTTGCCTTCGAGCTCCACTTTATCACCGGTTTTCGGATTGCGGCCGACGCGCGGTGCGCGGTAGTGGAGAGAAAAACTGCCAAAACCGCGGATTTCAATGCGCTCGCCACTAGCTAATGTCGTCGCCATATACTCAAGCATCTCCTTCACTGCATCCTCAACCACTTTTGCCTGGATATGAGCGTGCTGGCCAGCTAGTCTTTCGATAAGCTCGGATTTGGTCATAATTCCTCCAATTTACACGGCTCTTTTCAAGAGAAGCATAGTAACTTCATTACCATTTAGGGGCTGAGTCCCCCGTTATTATGACTCGCCTTTGGTTGCCGCTTTAAAGGCTTCAGCCATTGCGTTGGAGAAGTTGTCTTCTTCCTGCTTGTTGTTCACAGTACTGATAGCTTCTTTCTCGTCCGCCTCGTCCTTGGCACGAACTGACAGGCTGACAAGGCGGTTTTTACGATCGACGCCGGTGAATTTGGCTTCCACATCGTCGCCGACGTTGAGGATCAGCGTAGGGTCTTCCATGCGGCCGCGCGAAGCTTCAGAGGCGCGTAGATAACCTTCCACGCCACCAGTTAATTCAACTGTAGCACCTTTTGCGTCAACTGCTGTGACTTTACCAGTAACAATAGCTCCTTTCTTATTCAAAGACAGGTAATTATTGAGTGGATCTTCAGCCAGCTGCTTCACGCCAAGGGAGATACGCTCACGCTCCGCATCAACCTGCAGAACTATGGCCGCGATTTCGTCACCCTTCTTATATTCGCGCATCGCTTCTTCGCCGGCCACATTCCAAGAGATATCGGACAAATGAACCAGGCCGTCGATGCCGCCGTCCAGACCTATGAAGATACCGAAGTCGGTGATCGACTTAATTTTACCCCCAACGCGGTCGCCCTTGCTATGGGTTTCAGCAAACTGCTGCCACGGATTGACATTGCACTGTTTCAGGCCTAGGGAGATGCGACGACGCCCTTCGTCGATGTCCAGCACCATGACTTCCACCACGTCGCCCACATTAACCACTTTCGACGGATGAATGTTCTTGTTGGTCCAATCCATTTCGGAAATGTGCACCAGGCCTTCAACGCCTTCTTCGATTTCAACGAAGCAGCCATAGTCGGTCAGGTTGGTCACGCGGCCGGTCAGGCGGGTGCCTTCCGGGTAGCGTTTCGCGATAGCGATCCACGGATCTTCGCCCAGCTGTTTCAGACCCAGGGAGACGCGGGTACGCTCACGATCGAATTTCAGTACTTTAATGGTGATTTCATCACCAACATTCACGATTTCGCTCGGATGCTTCACGCGCCTCCAGGCCATATCGGTAATGTGCAACAGGCCATCAACGCCGCCCAAATCAACAAAGGCGCCATAGTCAGTCAGGTTCTTGACGATACCCTTGACTTCCATGCCTTCCTGCAGGTTTTCCAGCAGTTGATCGCGCTCGGCGCTATTTTCGGATTCGATAACAGCACGACGAGAAACCACCACGTTGTTGCGTTTCTGATCTAGCTTGATCACTTTAAACTCAAGCTCTTTGCCTTCCAGATGCAGAGTGTCGCGAACCGGGCGCACGTCGACCAGAGAACCCGGCAGGAATGCACGGATACCATTCAGTTCTACGGTGAAACCGCCTTTGACTTTCCCGTTGATAACGCCGATCACGGTGGCCGCCCCTTCGTATGCTTCTTCCAGAATCAACCAGGCTTCGTGGCGCTTGGCTTTTTCACGGGACAGCAGTGTTTCGCCGAAACCGTCTTCGACTGCATCCAGAGCGACGTCAACCTGATCGCCCACTTCGATTTCCAGCTCGCCCTGTGCGTTGCGGAACTGCTCGACAGGAATGGCGGATTCGGATTTCAGGCCGGCGTCAACCAGAACCACGTCTTTCGCGATGGATACAACGGTACCACGAACGATGGAACCCGGGCGGGTTTCGATTTTTTTCAGGGATTCTTCAAAGAGTTGAGCAAAAGATTCTATCATATTTGATAATCTTCAAATTTTTTGATTAACATCCATCCGGCATCCTGCTTGATGGGGCTGTCATACACGCCCCACTACCTTTCCTCGCTGTATGGTAATTTAAGACGATATCGTTATGATAGCGCCAGAACCTGCCTGGCGCGCGACAACGCTTTAGCTATCACTTCATCGATCGTCAGGCGAGTTGAGTCAAGCACCAGCGCGTCAGCCGCCGGCACTAATGGCGCAACCGTGCGATTGCGATCGCGATCGTCACGTTCTTTTATCTCGGATAAAAGGCGCCTGATGCTAACACTAAAGCCCTTTTCCTGCAACTGCCGCATGCGGCGGTGCGCTCTTTCTTCCGATGACGCGTCCAGAAAGATTTTTACTGGCGCATCGGGAAATACCACAGTTCCCATGTCGCGACCATCGGCGATGAGGCCCGGCGCGGCGCGAAACGCGCGCTGACGCCGCAGCAGCGCTTTGCGCACGCGCGGAAAAGCAGCGATTTGCGACGCGGTATTGCCGACGGTTTCGTTGCGAATGGCCTGGCTGACGTCTTCCCTTTCCAGTACTATTGTTAACTGACCCTGCTCAACCTCGAAGCTGACATCGAGATGAGCAGCGAGAGACACTAACACCTCCTCGCTGTGGATGGCTACTTGGTGATGTAGGGCCGCCAGTGCTAACACCCGGTAGATCGCACCGGAATCCAGTAAATGCCATTGTAACATTTCCGCCAACGCTTTGCAGAGCGTCCCCTTTCCTGCACCGCTCGGTCCATCGATGGTGATTACCGGAGCCATAACCGTCATTATCTTCTCCTTTAAGCGCGACGGGTAAGAAAGCCTCAGGGATCCCCTAGGTTTCATTGAATATCATTATACCCTTCATTATGTCATAGCGCCAAATGCGATGAGGCCGGCGTGCTTAACGCCGCCAATCGGACAAAAAAGTCCGGGAAGGTTTTGTGGGTACATTGCGGATCGAGAATCGTCACCGGCGTATCGGACAGCGCCACTAACGAGAAACACATCGCCATGCGGTGGTCGTTATAGGTACCGATGCGGGCGGCGGTCAGTTTAGTGGGCGGCGTGACGGACAGATAATCCTCCCCCTCGGTGACGGTGGCGCCTACTTTGCGCAGCTCGGTGGCCATCGCCGTCAGCCGGTCGGTCTCTTTGACGCGCCAGTTAGCGATATTGCGTAACGTGGTAGTGCCGCCGCTAGCGAACAGCGCGGTGGTGGCGATGGTCATCGCCGCATCGGGGATGTGATTCATGTCCATATCAACAGCGTGCAGCGTAGCACGGCTGCATTCGATGTAGTCATCCCCCCAACGAAGGGTAGCGCCCATGCTCTCCAGAACATTGGCGAAGTGGATATCGCCCTGTACGCTGTAGCGGCCAATGCCAGTGACCCGCACGGTGCCGCCGCGGATTGCTGCCGCCGCCAGAAAATAGGAGGCGTTAGAGGCATCCCCTTCCACCAGATAATCCCCAGGCGAACGGTAGATGCCGTTGCCTGTGAGGTAAAACACACGGTAATTATCGTGGCGCACCGTAATTCCGAAGCTTTTCATCAATGCCAGGGTGATATCGATATAGGGTCGGGACACCAGTCCACCCTTAATGCTGATGCGACTGTCCTGCGGCGCCAGTGGCGCCATCATCAATAGCGCGGTGAGAAATTGGCTGGAGACGCTGCCATCGACGGTGATATCGCCGCCTTGATAGCCGCCGTGCAAACGTAGCGGCGGATAATGTTCTTGTTCGAGATAATCAATTTGCGCCCCGCCCTGGCGC
The DNA here is from genome assembly GCF_036327475.1 of Sodalis sp. (in: enterobacteria). Taxonomy (NCBI): domain Bacteria; kingdom Pseudomonadati; phylum Pseudomonadota; class Gammaproteobacteria; order Enterobacterales; family Bruguierivoracaceae; genus Sodalis; species Sodalis sp. (in: enterobacteria). Next base: position 677,034 of record NZ_CP132913.1, read on the forward strand.
AGCGCGTCCACTAGATGACCAATCGGCCGCTCTTTCATGCGCGGCTCGCCTGTCAACGTCACATCCTGCACCTGTAGGCACAGCGCGGCGGTCAACGGGCGCATAGCGGTGCCGGCGTTGCCGAGAAACAGCGTCAGCGCGTCATTCGCGCGCAGCGGGCCGCCGAGGCCGTCAATTTCACAGCTGCGGCGGTCCGCCGATAGGCGGTAATTGACGCCGAGCTGGCCTAGGGCCGTCAGCATATGGCGGACATCGTCGCCGTCGAGCAGGTTGGTCAAGCGCGTAGTGCCGATGGCCTGTGCCGCCAGCAATAGAGCGCGATTGGAAACGCTTTTGGAACCCGGAAAATTGAGGGTGCCATCGACGCGCGTGATGGGATTTAAGGTCAGGGAATTCTGCATGTATAACACGTTCTCCAGCAAACAATAACGCCTGGCCTTGACAGCCCTCGGCGCAAAGATGACTTGGCAGCGGCCGACCCAAGGCTAGCTTCGCCATTATAGAAAAATACTTTGCAGCAACGCCATCATACACCAACAACAAACTAGGACTACGCGGGCAATGTGGAGCCGCCCGGCGACAAATCGAAGCCCAGGTAACGCAAGTGGAAAACAACACACCAGCAACAGCCATCGCCGTTCAGTTGACAGCCTCACACACCGCTCAACGGCGCAGTCGATTAACGACCAGTGATCTACGGTCAATGGTTGACTGTCATTGGTATTGTACTACAGCGTGGCAACGGGCAAATCGACTACGCCGCCGCGTGCGGCCACGGCACAGCGGCGAACGTTACCCGTGTCGGCGAGCAAACCCCAGCATAAAGTCCACCAGAGCCTGCACGCCTGCCAGCGGCATGGCATTGTACAGTGATGCGCGCATGCCGCCCACCGCCCTATGCCCTTTCAGGGCATGCAGGCCGGCATCCTTGGCCTCCTGTAAGAACAGCGCATTCAGATTACTGTCCGCCAATTGGAACGGCACATTCATGCGCGAACGGTTAGCCGGCGCGACGCTATTACGATAAAAATCGCTCGCGTCAATGGTGCGGTACAGCAAGGACGCCTTGGCCTGGTTCCGTTTATCCATTTCAGCCAGCCCGCCCTGCGCTTTCAACCATTTGAACACCAGTCCCGAGAGATACCAGGCGAAGGTCGGCGGCGTATTGAACATGGAATCGTTTTCGGCTAATACGCTGTAATCAAGAATGGATGGCAATGCTTTGTTCGCGCGTCCCAGCAGATCCTCGCGCACAATGACCAGCGTTAGCCCGGCCGGCCCGATGTTTTTCTGCGCGCCGGCGTAGATTACGCCAAAACGGCTGACGTCCAGGGGGTGCGACAAGATCGTGGAGGAGAAGTCCGCCACCACAACTCGATCGCCGAAATCCGGCAATTCATCAATGGCCAGACCATCAACAGTTTCATTCGGGCAATAATGGACATAGGAACCGTCAGCGGATAAGGCCCAGTCGCGCATTGGTTTAATCGCACGCAGGCCGTCTATTTTAGTGGTGACATCAATCACCCGCGGGTCGCAATATTTTTGCACTTCTTTTATCGCGCTGCGCGACCAGTAGCCGCCATCGATATAATCGGCGCTGGCGACATCTCCCAGCAGATTCATCGGCACCGCGGCGAATTGCGCACGCGCACCGCCGTGGCAAAACAGAACCTTATAATTGTCGGGGATCACCAGCAGCTCGCGTAGGTCTTGTTCTGAGGACTGCGCCACTTCGAGAAATTCTTTACTGCGATGGCTGATTTCCATGACCGATGTACCCAGGCCATGCCAATTACACAATTCCTGTTCCGTCTTGCGCAACACTTCCGCCGGCAGCATTGCCGGACCAGAGCTAAAATTAAACACCTGATTCATTTTCACCCACCACGATTTGCCAATAATACCACGAAATTAACCTACCATGGTTGTAACACTGCTCACAGCCGGCCGCAACACCTGATGCTTAAGAGAATACATGGAGCAATAAGTGATCCGGATGACACAGACCTTGTCTGGTTGGTGTATATCCGCGATCGCAACTGCCACTATGCTTTACAAACGGAAGGAGGAGATACGAAAAGCGGCACCAGCCTCAGTGTTGGGTGAGTATTTTGAAGCCTCTCCACCAACTATTTCGCCGATTTTTCTCTTGGTGCAACTGGTCGACAGCGGCGAGTTTGTGCATTATCCAAGCGAGTGCTGGTTCGCGCTTCCAGCCGACGGCGGATTGCCGGGCGGAATCCTGAACGATTATCTGTGCGCTTTTACGATCCGGACAAGAATCAGCCACCAGTCGTCCGACGGCACCACGATCTACATTCCAGCGAATATTGTCGGTAACCTGTATTTCTAACGGCATATCGGCAGACAATACAGCCAACGAAGCCCGGGTGAAGGCGCTATCCGAGGTGTTTGAGTGCTGCGTCAAAAACCGTAGCATCGCGGATGCTATCAGTTTATCACCCATTCCTCCACAGCCGGTTCTAGCGCGCTATCCCGTCGTAATGAAGCCATCGCCATTGAGGGTGAAGGGTTTCCCATTTTGCCTTCGATGCCTGGCTGGGCGGACAATTTTCCGTGTCAGCTCGATGGTGATCGGTAAACAAATGCAGTTCTTCGGCGCTCGCGCCAGTCTGGCGAAAACCATGCTGTACGCTGTCAATGGCGGCGTGGATGAAGAACTGAAAATGTAGTTCGTTCCAAAATGGGAACCACTGTCACCGGTTTGTCCATCGCCGCCGGCTCGCTGTCCGCTATTACATATGCCTACATATGCCAAATCGCCCCCATCCGCGACGAAGACGCCTGGCTATCGACTTCAACATTGAAGGCGAATACTCGCAGTTTGGTAACAACGGTCCGCGCGTCGATGACATCGCCTGCGACCTGGTTGAACGATTTATGAATAAAATCAATAAGTTGACAACATACCGTGGCACAATTCTGACCCAGTCAATTCTGATCATTACTTCTAACGTGGTGGTAAGAAAGCCGGGAATACCCCGAACGGCGGCCGTCGCGCCGCTTGGTTTCCTACACCTCCTCCATCCTACCGAAAAGTACTTGGTAAAAACGATGACGTGCGTAAGGCCAACCTGGCTGGTCTGATGGATGGTTATTTCTGTCATGAAGCCGGCGTTGAAGGCGGTCAACATCTGAATATCAACGTGATGTGAACCGGAAAGCCATAGCACATCCGGAAGATTGCCAGAACCTGGACTATTTACGCATCCGGTTATGCGGTACGCATCAACTCGCTGGCCAAAGAGTAGCATAAGGACCCTCATCACCCGTGAAGGGCGAAAATAAACGCACTATGAAAGTGAGGTCTTCAGCCAAAACTTATTATTCCATTATTAAATGGAGAATGCCTCGCTATGTCTGTTACTGGTCGTATTCACTCCTTTGAATCCTTCGGTACCGTCTATGGCCCTAACATTCGTTTTATCATTTTCCCAGGGCTGCTACGCTGTCTGTATTGCCGCAATCGCAACACCTGGAATACCTACGGCGGGCGAGAGATCACCGTTGAGGAAATCATGTACGAAGTGAACACCTCCGCGCCATTTCATGAACGCGGCCGGCGACGTTACCGCGTCTGGCGGCGAAGCGATTTTGAAGGTGGAGTGTGTGCGCGATTGGTTCCGTGCCTGCTATCCGATGGCATCAACACCTCTCTGGACATCAACGGTTTTGTTCGTCGCTACGATCTTGTAATTGACGAACTGCTGGAGGTCACCGATTTGGTAATGCTGGATATTAAAAAGATGAATGACAATATTCATGGTCGGAGTATCCAATTACCGCACTCTGGATTTCGCTCGCCATCTAGCCAAGATCAACAAGCGCACCTGGCTGCATTATGTGGTAGTACCTAGCTGGACCGGACGACGATAAACCAACCCATATGCTCGGTGAGTTTACCCAGCATATAAGCAATATCGAGAAAATCGAGCTGCTGCCTTATCTACGAACAGGGCAAGCATAATGGATCGCCATAGGCGAGGAGTAGGAGCGGGAGGCGTTAGTCGCCCATTATTGAAACCATGAATCGCGTGCGCGATGTTTAGCTATGGCCACAAGGTGACTAAGGCGAGCACGCTGAGCGGCAGTCCCGCTTGGAGTGCGACCTGTCGTCCTGTGACGCACTCTAGTGTTTCGCCAGCTCCAATGTATTACATGTTTACTTACTAATCCTGCGAATTTATGAACAATAATATTGTATCATATTTGTTTAAACAATAAATGTGATCAGAGGTTATGAAAGCAAACCACATTAAAACAGCTGGCTGGCGGGACATTTGGCAGGTCGTTGCGCCGTATTGGCGTTCAGAAGAAAAATGGCAAGCCTGGGGCCTGTTGGCCGTCATTATTATTCTGTCTTTGGCTATCGTTTATTTAAGCGTATTATTCAACCAATGGAACCGGGTGTTTTATGACGCGCTGCAAACGAAAAACTTCCCAATGTTTAAAAGTCAGCTGTTCAAATTCACCTGGCTGGCGCTGCTGTATATCCTACTTTCCATCTATAAGATCTATCTCACTCAGGGGCTGCAGATGCACTGGCGTCGCTGGATGACCCGACAGTACATGGAAAAATGGTTGTCTCATCATGTTTACTATCATACGGAACAGCAACAAACAGTGGATAACCCCGATCAGCGTATCGCCGAAGACTTGAACGCCTTGACCAACGGCACCCTGTCGTTGACCCTCGGCCTGCTGTCCAGTGTAGTCACTTTCGTCACCTTTATTTCAATTCTTTGGTCGGTAAGCGGCCCGCTGAGTTTTGTGTTCAGCGGACATCACGTGACCATTAGGGGCTATATGGTCTGGTTTGCTATTTTGTACGCCGGAGTCGGTTCCCTTATCATTTGGAAAGTGGGTCGCCCTCTAGTGAGTTTGGGCTTTATGCAGGAGAAGTTTGAGGCAAATTTCTGTTTCGGGTTGATCCGCATTCGCGAAAACAACGATGCCATTGCGCTTTATCAGGGTGAACCGCGCGAGGTTATACAGCTGGACGACCGCTTTACATCGATCAAGGATAACTGGTGGTCCATCATGCGTGTCGGTCGCCGGCTGAACGTCGCCAGCAAATTTTATGAGCAGTTTGCCATTATCTTCCCCATCCTGGTGGCCGCCCCGCGCTACTTCTCCGGCGCTATCCAGCTCGGTACGCTGATGCAGATTAACTCCGCCTTCGGCCAGATTCAGAACTCGCTATCCTGGTTTATCGATGCCTTTACCCAATTGGCTAATTGGAAGGCCTGTATCAACCGCTTGGTGGGCTTTAACGCCGCGGTAGACCGCCATAGCAGTCAAAATACGCCTATCGAACGTGCGCGAGACCCACTTCAGGCGCTATCTTTACAGGCGTTAACGCTTAACATTCCCGACGGCCGCACCCTTTTTGCGCCGGTCACCGCGTCTATTGCTCCAGGTGAGCGGGTGCTGGTGGCCGGACCGTCCGGCTGTGGTAAATCCACGCTGCTGCGGGCCATAGCCGGTATTTGGCCCTATGGCAGCGGCGGCATTTCTCTGCAAGAGGATCGTAAGCTGTTGTTTTTACCACAGCGTAGTTATCTTCCCATCAGCACACTGAAAGGCGCGCTGTGCTATCCCGATACGCCGGATCACTTTACCGAAGCACAAATGCATGAGGTGTTAGTACAGTGTCGCCTCAAACATCTGCTGCCGCGCCTCAATCACGAGGCAAATTGGGGCCACTGGCTTTCGCCCGGCGAACAGCAGCGCCTGGCGTTTGCCCGCGCCCTTCTGCTAAAGCCGGAGATTTTGTTTCTAGATGAAGCGACCAGCGCGTTGGATGATGAGAATGCGCAGCTTATGTATCGTCTGCTGATTGACACTTTACCGCACATTACGCTGGTTAGCGTGGCGCATCGCAATAGCGTCGCGCGTTATCACACCCGCTGCTGGCGCTTCACGCGTCACGATAATGATGAGAAGGCGCAATGGCAACTAAGCGCTCTGCCGCCAACGTTGGCGGAAAACGCTTAATACCAGGGCGCGATGCCGGCCCCGCAACCGCGCAACAGCAAGTCAGACCGCGCTGGCTGCCAACGTTGGCGGCAGGGCCGTCGCTGTGGCGTAAGCCAGTCGGCGTTGATCTCAGGCGGTGCTACCGAACGGGTGGCGATCCGGTTTGCGCAGCAGCATCACCAGGTACAGCAGCGCCACCGCTAAAATCATAACAAACAGCGGCTGATCCGATAACGCTGCATCAGCGGTCATCGACGGACCGAACAGGCTGCCGAGGGTATGACTGAACAATAGCGTCTTGTTGGCGATCAGTTCATCCAGGTTGACCTTTTAGCAATCCAGGACATCGCCACTGGATAGTGGGTAAAACCAGGGCAGGCAAGCACAAACAGCGCCGACGCCATCGCGGCATGACTCAACATCGCAAAACTGCCGAGGATAACCATAAACACTAGGCACTCACAGCACTACCAGACGACTGTAGCGGTCCGCCAGGCGGCTTGACGCGAACAGCAAACAGGCCATATGAATAACTACGGTGAAGCCAAACCGTTTAATCAGCACAACGGCGAACAAGGTACAGACACAATTACCAATAAAGTAAGCGAACTAACCAGGCCGATTTGTCAGGTGGCAGTGAGATATGGCTGAGCAAAGGCGGCGCCAGAGTGTTCAGCACGGCAATGGAAATCGTCAATAACAAGAGGCCCACGAGCAGTAAGAGCGCCGAATAATCGGATATGGTATTGAACGCAGCCTCAGAGAAAAGATTGCGCATATCACGTCACTACGGCATAAAAGTCAATCGGCCAAAATCTGGCGGGCGTTTTGCGATCATCGTGCCATTAACCGATATGGGTCAGCCCGTTCATGTAGGGCCGTAGCACCGCCGGTATTTCGATACGACCGTCGGCTAGTTGATGGTTTTCCAACACCGCCGCCAACGTGCGGCCAACCGCCAAGCCAGATCCGTTCAGCGTATGCACTAGCTGCGGCTTTTTGTCAGTTCGGCTGCGGTAGCGCGCCTGCATACGGCGCGCCTGGAAGTCCCCGATGTTGGAGCACGAGGATATTTCGCAGTAGGTATTCTGCGCCGGCAACCAAACTTCCAGATCGTAGGTTTTACAGGACGCGAAACCCATATCGCCGGTACACAGCAGCACTTTTCGGTATGACAGCTGCAGCAATTGCAGCACCTTTTCGGCATGGCCTGTCATCTCTTCCAGCGCTTGCATCGACTGCGCCGGTTTGACCACCTGCACAATTTCCACTTTGTCGAACTGGTGCATACGGATAAGTCCGCGAGTATTGCGCCCGTAAGAGCCGGCTTCTGAACGGAAGCACGGCGTATGGGCGGTTATTTTCAGCGGTAGTGCATCTTCCTCGATGATCTCGTCGCGCACCAGGTTGGTCAGCGGCACTTCCGCGGTCGGGATCAACGCATAGGCGCTGGTTTCCGCTTCTTCGCTGAGCGGTTGGGTGTGAAACAGATCCTCGGCAAACTTCGGCAGCTGGCCAGTGCCATACAACGAGGCGTGATTGATCAGATAGGGCAGATAGTGCTCCAGATAGCCATGCTGCTCGGTGTGCAGGTCCAGCATAAACTGCGCCAGCGCCCGGTGCAGGCGAGCGATTTGGCCGCGCATCACCACAAAGCGCGCACCGGTCAGCTTCACAGCCGAGGCAAAATCGAGCCCGCCCGCCATTTCTCCAAGCTCCACGTGGTCGCGGATGGGAAAATCATATCGGCGCGGTTCGCCCCAGCGCAACACTTCCCGATTGTCATTTTCATCACGACCGTCTGGCACCTCATCGGCGGGGATATTGGGTAGTGACAGCGCGTAATTGCGGATTTCACCCTGTATGGCGTCCAGTTCCGTCTTGGCGACAGTCAAGCGCTCACCCAGCTGATTGACCTCCTGGCGCAGTAGCTCGATACCTTCCCCGCGCAATTTCGCGGCGCCGATGGCCTTGGAGCGGGCATTGCGTTCAGCCTGCAGATTTTCGGTTTCCGTCTGGAGCACTTTGCGGCGCTCCTCATGCTGGCGTAATGGAGCCACATCCAGTTTAAATTTTCTGCGAGCCAATTTTTCGGCGACTGCGTCGAGCTTGTTACGCAGTAGATCGGGATCGAGCATACTAGTCCTGTGCTTATGATTATCTGATGTAGTTTACGATGTAAGGCTATGGCCGCGCGGCGCCAAGGGGCGGGGTTGAGTCATAAAAACTCAGCACTACCAACCTTACCGCAACGGCGGGGTGATCGGTAGCGTTTTGTCGGGCTATTTGGGATCCAGCGCGCCCAGCTCAGACGAGCTTTCAGCGATTTTGCCCTCCAGCCTGCGTAAGCTGGGCTGAGAGTAACGGATATGGCGCCATTTCGGCGGGAAATAGTCCTCGCTGGCGGCGTAGGCATTGGTGTCATCGTGAGCATAACGATATTCAGCTTTCATTTCTATCTACTTCATCGCACAAACGCGCTGGTATATCGTATCTGCCTTCTCGCGCGCATCACGCACGCCGCTTTGAAAGCGATGTAGACCGGACCGCATTACTTTTCGGCGTGTAGACCAAATAAACAATCGCCCGGGCTCGCCGCCGGCGATGATTATCCGCGCGCACTAATACAACACCGCATTGGTGGTGGATCCGTGCACCGATTTATGCAGCGTCGAAATCAGTCGGTCGTCATGTCTTTCAGTAAATAGACTTTGCTGCGGGAAAGCGGCGTCGAATTCAACGGTAGCGCCGATATAAGGTAATGGTGCCCTCTTCAATGTGCGGCAAAGGCGTCCTGCTGGCCTTACTAAAACAATGCACCTCCTCGACAAACAGGATGGCGCGTCGCCCGACATCATCGCGATTGCGTCGCGCCCGTTCGACGCGGGTCGCCTTGTACCAGAGGTCATCGCCGACAGACGCTCCACGTCGTCCTGACAAAACCATCGAATGGATCTGGTCATTCTGATCGCCCGTGACAGCGGTTTGTCCGCTACTAACAGATGGCTCTGAGATATGCCACTCAAGCGTCGACGGGCGCATGTCAGCCGCCAGCGGTTGGAATGCGTTTAGGAAAACCCAGGGACAGGTTACCCATATTACCTCACTGACGCTGGTCGTCCAGCGTCACGCCTTTCGGTAACGTAAAGTGGAATTTGGCCTGCTCTATTGGGCTGTTCTTTTGGTGTTTTAGCTCATAAGTACTGCGCTGGCCATCTTGTTCCACGGCGGTGAAACCTTCGATGGCGCCGTTAGCGGTCACTTTAATCGTAAACTGCTTCAGATTACCGTTATCGAACTTCGGCACTAGCGAGAAGCTGTCGCCCTGCTGCTTCACGTTATACTGATGCCAGTCGGCGGCGCTGTTGCGGGTTATCAGCATGAACGGCGTGTTGCCGATGGCGTTTTTCAGCCAGTTGGCGGTCGCTTGTTCAACGAAAGGATTATAGAACCACAAAGTTTTGCCATCTGAGACCAGCACGCTTTCATCCGGCGTGGTCATATGCCAATTGAACAGATTCGGCCGTTTCACCCACAACTCCCCTTTACCTTCCTGGACCGTGCCGCCTTCGGAGCTGGTCACCCGTTGGGTAAAGCTGGCGTGAAAACTATTAACCTGATTCAGGCGGCTTTGCAGCACATCAGCATCGTCGGCAAAAGTCGGAGCCGCCAGCACGGCGGCAAACAGACAAGCGGTTATCAATCGTTTTTTCATTATGGGCATTCCTTTGAAAGGGCGAACCCGCGCACTCCCTTTAGAGGCGCGACGACAACGTTAATTTTATCGGAAGACAGGCCGGACGCAAACGTCCCAGTTGAAGCCTACTCCTGTGACGGCGGGTACAGCACTGCGCGGTTGCCGTTGTGCCCGGGCGAACTGATAATACCCTGCAATTCCATTTGCTCAACGATGCGCGCAGCGCGGTTGTAACCGATTCGGAACTGGCGCTGCACGCCAGAAATTGACGCTCGGCGTTTGTCGATAACGAAAGCCACCGCCTGGTCGAACAGCAGATCTAGCTCTTCGTCGCTGTCCAGGGCCCCACCACCACTCTCACCCTCATCATCGGCGCTGGTGATGCTGTCGATATATTGCGGCTGTCCGCGGGCTTTCCAGTCGTTGACCAACGCATGCACTTCTTCATCGTGGACAAAAGCACCATGGACGCGCATCGGCAGCGAAGAGTTAGGGGCCAAATAGAGCATATCCCCCATACCCAGCAGCGACTCCGCGCCGGTCTGATCGAGAATGGTACGGGAATCGATTTTGCTTGAAACGGTAAAGGCAATGCGCGTCGGGATGTTAGCCTTGATAAGACCTGTGATAACGTCCACCGACGGCCGCTGCGTCGCCAGTACCAAATGAATACCGGCGGCGCGCGCCTTCTGCGCCAGACGAGCAATCAGCTCTTCCACTTTCTTGCCGACCGCCATCATCAGATCGGCGAATTCATCCACCATCACCACGATATGGGGAAGCTTTTCCAGCACAGGCGGTGTTTCGGCCATACCGTCGCCCGGTTTCCAGAAGGGATTCGGTACCGGCCTGCCCATGGCGTCCGCTTGTTTAATACGCTTGTTGTAGCCCGCCAGATTGCGCACCCCGAGGGCCGACATCAGCTTATAGCGCCGTTCCATTTCGTCCACACACCATCGCAGCGCGTTCGCGGCATCTTTCATATCGGTAACTACTTCGGTCAGCAAATGGGGAATGCCTTCATACACCGACAGTTCCAGCATTTTGGGGTCGATCATGATAAAACGTACCTCTTTTGGCGTCGCTTTATACAGGATGCTGAGGATCATGGCATTGACCCCCACCGATTTCCCGGAGCCGGTGGTTCCAGCCACCAGCAGATGCGGCATTTTACCTAGATCGGCAATCACCGGCTGACCGCCAATGTCCTTACCGAGCACCAGTGCCAGTGGCGAGGCGGTGTCGCGGAATTTCTCGCAATCCATCACTTCGCGCAGATAGACAGTTTGACGTCGTTTGTTGGGTAACTCCAAGCCAACGTAGGGTTTACCGGGGATCACTTCCACCACCCTCACCGCCATCGCCGACAGCGACCGCGCCAGATCGCGCGACAGATTGGATATGCGAGCCACTTTCACTCCCGGGGCCAGATCTAGCTCGAAACGAGTAATGACCGGCCCCGGCGAAATGTCCACGACTTCCGCCTTGACGCGATAATCGGCCAGTCGGGCTTCCACCAGACGCGCCGTCTGTTCAAGTGCGAACATGTCCACTGGCTCTTCCTCACGCGGCGGCGACGTTAGAAGATCCATGGTTGGCAGCGTCGTAGATGGTTTTTGCAGCGGCCGTTCCTGATGCATCAGGAACGGATGAATCAGACTGTCCATGGTCTGCGAAGCGGGCTGGCCGAATGGGTTGTCCTGCGGCGGCGCGTCATCGTCGTGCCAGGGGGCATCGTCATCAGACCAGCTATCGTCATCGCTCGGATAAGCGGCAGATTGCTCGCGTTCATCGTGGCTGGACGGCGTAAATCGCTTGTCCGACGCTGCGAAACTCGTCTTGTGGCAGAGATCTATACTGGCCGCCGGCACAACAGCCGATTCACGGCCGCGACCATCATCGCCCGTCGACACAAACCCTGACTCAGAGCCACGATCGTTGCCGGGCACCGTCGATAGCGGTAAGACGCCGTCGTCAAAATCACTGTCGAATCCCTCCTGGACGGTGCTGGGATAGCGCTGCCTCTGCTGTTGAGCAAAATCTTCCGCCAGACGCTGCTGCTCATCCCAGGCAACTGTTTCGTCCGAGGGGGCGAACGCCGGCTTCGGTGCATCGTCAGCTGATGGCGTGTCAGAGTACTGGCCATTGTCAAAACCAGCAGCCAGCACGTCCCCCGCCTGTGGTGCTTCTTTCCGTCCATCCAGCGTGGGTCGCTGCTGAGAAGAGATCTTGATCCCGTACGAGGCAAGTTCGCGTCGTGTCGGGATGCGAATAGGTTTCGGGCGCGGCAGCTCCGGGCCGATGCCCTGCTTTACCTGCGGATTATAGTCGTTGCCGTTGGCGGAAAAAGACGGCATGAAGGTCAGCGGCGCACCGCTGTTTTGCTGCGCTATGGTGAAACCATAAGTAGCGCGGGACGCATCCAGATCCTGTTGCCAGTCGCCCAGCTGCGGGCCGTCGTCCTCCACGACCAATGCGTACGAATCGGCCGGCGTGCCGGGCAATTCAACACGGCAATGCAGCACTTTGTCGGCCTGCGTCGGCGGTAGGGCAGAGGACGGCGCCTGCTCGGCCCTACCGCCCTGTGCGGGATAATTCACGCGCGCGCCGGCGACCGGCGACATGGCGTTCGCCTCCAATGCGTCGGCCAATGCCTGTGGAGCACTACTGCTGGTGCTGGGGGGTATCGGCAGCGGGTCGCCGGCGCCGAAGTAGTGCGCACCATTCTCATCATCGTGAGCGACGCGTGAGCAGCAACGGCCATCATCCCCTTCATCATCGCGCCTGCTACGGTTAGAGATAAAAGTCAGGCATCCCAGCACCACCGCGCCGATTTTTTCGGCGATGGTCAGCCACGACCAGCGGGTGAACAGGGTAAGTCCCGACGCCCAGACGCACAGTAGCGCGAGGGTGGCGCCGATACCATTGAACCACGACATAATCGCGTTGCTCAGCAGACTGCCGATAATTCCGCCGGAGGCGAAATAGTAGAGATCGTCGATGTTAAGCGCAGCCAAGCCGCAAGAGGTGAGCAGTAGCGCCAGGCTGCCGATAAGCCGAAGCGATAGGTCGAATAAGTCCACATAGTCACGTCTGTCGCGCTGGGCGAAAGTGCTCCAGCAGAAAAACAGCATAATAGGCGGTAACGCATAAGCCAGCACGCCGAAGGTGAAAAACAGGGTATCAGCAAACCACGACCCTACTCTGCCGCCCAGATTGTGTATCGGGCCATGCCAGGCGGTCTGTAACCAGCTCGGATCGAATGGGCTGAAGCTGACCAGAACCACCATCAAATAACATGCAAAAACACCCACAACAACCAGTACAGCCTCCAGTAACCGTCTTGCGCCACTGAGTTTTTCGAGGGTGATGTCTTTATCTTCTGTATATTCCTGGCTCAAGAAAGGCCCTCCAGGCTCTTGTTAGCCGATACAATAACAGCGCCGAGGCGCTGTCCTAGAATTCGAATTCGCAGGAGTATAACCCACACAAACCGTATTTGCACCTGGAATGCTCCTTAGTACGTCTTTAATGACAAGACGATTATTCTGTTTCACTTTTTCCACGACCACATGCAGGTGTCGTTCACCCCTGGGGCAGGCGCAGCAGCGCCTCGCCAAGCAGTTTACGACAGACAGGCGGACATAATACGGTACGAGCATTTTCGGCACTCCTGAATTTCTTCCAGCTTTTGCACCGCGGCGTTGAATGGCTCGAACACATTCGGCGCGCCGCGCGGTTGGTAATCTCAATAAGCACCAGTAACAACGCATCCAGATAGTGTGAATTCAATAGCGCGGTATATCTCTGGAGTAACCCCATCGCCCAGACGGCGCACGCATTCCGGCAGGAAGTGGGCGACGACTCGACCCGCCTCGATAACTCGGCATTGGAAATCCGTCAGTCTTTTGCAGCTCGTTCAGGATATTGCGGTCGATACGATCGAGATTTTTCGACCGAGCGCTTTTATTTGTTCACAACCGTTAGTGTCTCTTTCAATTCCTTCCCTGCTGTACTTGCCATACCATTACTAACTTTAAAGGGTTGTCTAAAGACCTATTGTCGGTTTTAAGGTCCATCTTTTGCCCAGCACGGGCGGCCCAGCCTCGGCCTGTTTATTTGCCCGTCTAGATGTCTCAAGTGCAGTCTATTGTCAAAGTCAAAACGTTAAAAAGCAGAATAACGTACCGACTGTTAGCGACAACCTTCGCTACAGAGCGGATTTAGTGGAGTTTTCCCTGCCGGCAGCACCGATAGCTGAAATTAAAAAATCATTAACTGCTTTTGCATCCTTTTTTAACCCTAATAATTTTCTTACAATGCCCTGCTTATTGAGGCGATGACAACGAGGAAAATATGTCTACAGTGAAATACAGTAAATTACTCATATTGGGTTCAGGACCGGCAGGCTATACCGCCGCGGTTTATGCCGCACGCGCCAATTTGAATCCAAGCTTAATCACCGGCATGGAGCAAGGCGGGCAGCTGACCACCACGACCGAGGTGGAAAACTGGCCGGGCGACCACGCAGGGTTGACCGGGCCGTTGCTGATGGAGCGCATGTGTGCCCACGCCACAAAATTCAACACGGAAATTATTTTCGACCATATTACCCAGGTGGATCTGCACAACCGTCCATTCCGTCTGGTCGGCGACAGGGGCGAATATGCCTGTGATGCGCTTATTGTCGCTACCGGCGCCTCCGCGCGCTATCTGGACCTGCCGTCCGAGAAAGCCTACAAGGGGAAGGGGGTGTCTACCTGCGCCACCTGCGATGGCTTCTTTTACCGCAACCAGAAAGTGGCGGTGGTCGGCGGCGGCAATACCGCCGTGGAAGAAGCCCTGCATCTGGCCAATATCGCCGAAGAGGTGCATTTAATCCACCGCCGCGATACCTTCCGTTCGGAAAAAATCCTTATCGATCGGCTGATGGATAAAGCCAATAACGGCAATATCGTTCTGCATACCAACAGGACGCTGGAAGAGGTGTTGGGTAACGAAATGGGCGTCACCGGCGTGCGGCTGAAAGAAGTGGCCGGTATTGCCCATGAAGATTTGGCGGTCGCCGGGGTCTTTATCGCTATCGGCCACAGCCCCAATACCGCAATTTTCGGCTCGCAGCTGGCATTGCAAGACGGCTATTTGCGCGTGCAGTCCGGAATTAACGGCAACGCGACCGCCACCTCGATTCCTGGCGTGTTCGCGGCCGGCGACGTCATGGACCATAACTACCGCCAAGCGATTACCGCCGCCGGGACTGGCTGTATGGCGGCGCTGGACGCCGAACGTTATCTCGACGGATTGGCGCAGGCCGGCTCACTCTAATGCCGCAACGTCTTTATGCAGCATAGTGCGCGACGCATGCGATGGCCGCCTTGGTCGCCTTTTTCTTTATCTTTGCCAAGTGTAGAGGAATACGCCTACGCTCGGCAGTCGACCGCCAGCGTCCGTACGCTCTCCTGTGCATTGCACGCGCCAAGGTGCAAGTAAGCGGGCCTGACATTCATCTTCACGGCCACTTGGCGCTCGCCGGTGGAACCTTAGGTGGCGCGTTAAGATTATCCGAGCGCTCAATCTCCCTCCGTCGACCGCGGCGCAGCTTGAAGGCCCCATCCGAGGTAATTACCAGGTAATGATTTTCCATCCGAGGTAATTACCAGGTAATGATTTTGACCTCGCGCACAACGGTGTAAGATATCGGCGCACCGGAAAGCTTTAGATCATGCCGACCTCACTTCTCGGCCTTGGATTTTCAATGTTAACGCTTACCGCTCCGCTCCGGCTGGAGACTGACGTTCAATGAACAAGAATCGACAACACATCTTGGTACGCTGTGACTCAGATCAAAAGTCAGCGAGTGAATCGCTAGCTGCGCCTTTCCATGCTGCTCGGCCTGTTAAGCGCCTTGATTATCGTTGCCCAGGCCTGGGCGCGGCTGCCCTGCTATAGGCATTGAATAGGCATTGATCATGAAGAATATATCGCGCGCTAGTCGGACCGGCTATCGGCAGCGTGCTACGTCGCCAAATCAGCGCCCAAGTACTAGACCGCCTCGCGTGTCTGGAGCCGGCGTTGATCCGCGGTAAACCCGCAGGTAGCTGGAGCAGCATGCTGCTGGAACAAATCGAGGATGCGCATGACTTTATCGCACTCGCTATTGCCGCAAATGACGCTTCGGTTACTGATGCTAATAATCCTCGTCATGGCACTGCTCATGGCGTTAGTGGGCATGGGCGCCGCTGACGCCAACCGGTGTAACTTTCTGACGCTGACGCGCCTGTGGGAGTATTTCCCCGACCCTGGCTGTGCGGGTTAGAAACCATACGGCTTTTGCGCCGAGACAAAAACGGAGGGTATCCGCCGCGCCACCGAGGCATTCCGTCAGCGCACCATTGTAAATCTTGCCGCTGGCGTTCCTGCTATCTGGAGTGTTGGAATTCTTCGCCTCGCTATCCATCGCCGTCACGGTGGTTTATTTCGGCTCTCCATCTTGGCAAGCTGCATGTTCGGCAGTTACGGCACCGGTGTCACGCTGTTCGCCGGTTTTGTAGCGGTTGATCCTGGCGCCGGAATTTTTCCAACCGTTGCGTGATCCTGGCACCTCTTTTATCACGCTAAAGCCTAGGCCGGTGGGCGCCGCGGAATCGCTGGGACGCTGATTTTCCCTCGCAGCTGGCCAGCAGGCGGCTATCGTTGGCACCAGCAGCGTGGGCAAGAGAACCCTGCTCGGCGCGCTGCTGGGGTTCTTGCTCTACCGCGGCTCCCTGCAGGTCAACGGCTTGGAGTTGCGTGCGCTATCGCCGTGCCTATGGCGTGAATAGTTAGGCTGGGTCGGTCAGAGTCCGGCGCTGCCGGCGGCGACCCTGCACGACGATGTTCTGCTCGGCGCACCGGCGGTGACGGCCTCGCAGCTGGCGCAGGCGCTGGAGGAGGCCTGTGTGGAAGAGTTCTTGCGGACCTGGACAGCGCCGCGTATCACCAACCACGCTGCTAGTCATGCATCAGCTACAGGCCATCACGGATTACGACGAGATGTGGATACTCTAGACCCGCGATCAGAACTGGCGCTCGGCGCGATAATGCTGGTGATTCTGGCCTTTTCCCGCCGCTGTTTTACCGCGCCGGCAGGCCGGTGGCAACGTGCTAACAGCGTTACGTGTAGAATACTGTCTGTGGTTGGATACCTAACTTTCCAGTAACGCCGCACTGCGGTAGTGCGGCAGGTTAGCCTAGAGAAGCTACAGACGGGGATTGAGCGCTTGGCTTGGCGAGAAGGCCGCACATTATCAGGCGGCGCAACGCCGCGCTCTATGGTTGCTTGACGAGCCGACCGAGGGGCTGGAGCCGTCACCGAACAGCAAATGCTGAAATTGTTGACCACGCTAGGCCAGGGGCGGACAGTGATTCTCGTCTCGGATGCGGGGATTAGAACGTTTAGATCGTATTTGTATTACGGATCCTCGGTGGCCTGATTGAACAAGGCAGCTATCAGGCGCTAATGGCACAACGCGAACGCTATAGGTGTTCAGACGGATTGGAGTAATTAACGGCAGCATGCGACTTTACCTGCTTTCACCTGATTCTGTGCATTTTCCACCACCTGCAGACAGCACTGAGCGAACCCAATGGCCTGCTGGCAGCCTATAGGCAGAGGATTTTCCCTTGGCACTCCCCTGACGACACCATTTCGTGGTGGGCGCCGGATCCGCGCGTGGTGTTGTTTCCCAATGCATTCCATCAAAGCCGCAGTTTTAGCCGCTTTGTTCGCCGATGTAGTTTTCCACCTTCGCTGAACGCGGTGCAGAGGGAGACTGGATTGGTAGCAAAGTCGGAATCGCTTATAGTTATCTGTATCAGCTCGGTCACGCCACTCCATAGAGGTGTGGGACATAAGGTGCTGGTCTACTGTCTGTATGGTGTAAGCGCATAGGCGCTGTTTTTTCGGCGAGTTGATGTCAGCCGACGGCCGAACGGATCAAATTGGCGCTGTGGTACTTTTGCCGTTATTTTATGCATAAGGGAGGAAAAATGGTAGACTGCCAAGTATCGAACTCACATACCGCATCGCTTGGGGCGCATAGTATTACGCGCGGTGATTTTCTGGCCTATGCTTACGCAATTACTGCCTTTATCGCTGGCGGCCAGCTGCTGGCAACCGCAAACCTTCTTTACCGTACTTCATGATCCTGAAAGCGACAAATGAGGGTTTCGGCATCATCTTGCTGGTTAAGGACTATAGTATTCATACATATGAGGATTCGATGGCCAAAGAAGATAATATTGAAATGCAGGGCACCGTACTGGACACTCTGCCTAATACCATGTTCCGCGTGGAATTGGAAAACGGACATGTGGTGACCGCGCATATCTCCGGTAAAATGCGCAAGAACTACATCCGTATCCTGACGGGTGACAAAGTCACCGTGGAGCTGACCCCATACGATCTAAGCAAAGGTCGCATTGTCTTTCGCGGCCGCTGAAGTTATTGAACACGTTGCCAGGCCGGTTCCGGTGACGATTGTCCCCGGCATGAAGCGCGATAATTCTCCCTTCCGCGACGCCGGTGAGCATTGCTAGTTGATATAACGTTTTAAGAAGACGACGATCTCAGCACCGGCTATCCTCGGCTACGCTATTCGAGCTATCGCTCCTTCTCAGACTTGTGAGCGTTGCGCTGCTCCGTTTCCCCTGACGGAGGCCTTGCCACACGTCCTCGCCGCCGAGCTAGTATTCCGCTTCAGCGGCTGTTTCGTTCGCCACAGGATCTCAATCTTCTTGCACCCCATCATGCGCGTCTTATAGCGCTACCGCGCTGTCACGGCCAACACGCAGCAGATTATGCACTCCCACGAGCGCTAGCATAAAGTCGATACCCTAAGGTATCGCCCTGCGGTTGCTCCTGCTCAACAACCGGAAGTTAGTGCACCACCCCCTCGGCCTTATGTTTTTGTGCGCTAAGGAACTGGTATTTGAGTGTTTGACTCTCTTTGTCCAGTTCCACCCGCACAGAGCCGCCATCCACCAGCGAACCAAACAATAGCTCATTGGCCAATGGTTTTTTCAGGTTCTCCTGTATGACGCGAGCCATCGGACGAGCACCCATGGCTTTATCGTAGCCTTTGTCGCTGAGCCAGTTGCGCGCGTCGTCGCTGACCTCCAGTGAAACACCCTTGGCATCCAGCTGCGCTTGAAGCTCGACGATAAATTTGTCGACTACCTGCTGAATAACCTCGCTGGAGAGGTGGTTAAACCAAATCACATTATCAAGACGATTACGAAATTCCGGCGTAAACACCTTCTTTATCTCCGACATGGCATCCGTGCTGTTGTCCTGCTGAATCAATCCTATCGACTGGCGCTGGGTTTCCTGCACACCGGCGTTTGTGCTCATCACCAGTATCACATTACGAAAATCCGCCTTGCGGCCATTATTGTCGGTTAGCGTACCGTTGTCCATCACCTGCAGGAGCAGATTGAAAACATCCGGATCAGCTTTTTCGATTTCATCAAGCAGCAGCACGGAGTGGGGATGCTTCAGTACAGCATCGGTTAACAGGCCGCCCTGATCGTACCCGACATAGCCGGGAGGCGCGCCAATCAGGCGGCTAACGGTGTGTCTCTCCATATATTCAGACATGTCGAAGCGCAGCAGCTCAATATCTAACGCCTTAGCCAACTGCACCGTCACCTCGGTTTTGCCGACGCCCGTAGGACCGGCAAACAGGAAAGATCCCACCGGTTTATGCTTCTGCCCCAGCCCAGCGCGGCTCATTTTGATCGCCTCGGTCAGCACCTCGATGGCTTTGTCCTGACCAAAAACCAGCATCTTCAGCCGGTCACCCAGATTTTTCAGCAGGTCGCGATCGCTCGCTGAAACCGTTTTTTCTGGAATACGGGCAATACGCGCCACCACCAACTCGATATCCGCCACGTTGACGGTCTTTTTACGTTTACTGACAGGCATCAGTCGACTACGCGCACCAGCCTCATCGATGACATCGATAGCTTTGTCCGGAAGGTGGCGGTCGTTAATGTATCTCACCGCCAGCTCTACCGCTGCCCTCACCGCCTTGGCGGTGTAGCGCACGTCGTGGTGGGCTTCATATTTTGTTTTCAGCCCAGTCAGGATACGCACCGTTTCCTCCACCGTCGGTTCCATAATGTCTATCTTCTGGAAACGACGCGCTAGAGCGCGATCTTTTTCAAAAATATTGCTGAATTCTTGGTAGGTAGTAGAGCCCATTACGCGGATTTTGCCGCTGGATAGCAACGGTTTGATCAGGTTGGCGGCATCCACCTGTCCCCCTGAAGCCGCGCCGGCGCCGATGATTGTGTGGATTTCATCGATAAACAGAATGCTGTTCTGGTTCTGCTCAAGCTGTTTGAGCAGGACTTTGAACCGTTTTTCGAAATCGCCGCGATACTTGGTGCCGGCCAGCAATGAACCGATATCCAGGGAGTAAATGGTGCAATCAGCGATCACCTCGTGCACTTTGCTGCGCACGATTCGCCAGGCCAGACCTTCCGCGATAGCGGTTTTACCCACTCCGGATTCACCTACCAGCAGCGGGTTGTTTTTCCGACGGCGACACAGGACCTGAATGGCGCGCTCCAGCTCACGATCGCGGCCAATCAACGGGTCGATGCCGCCGACACGCGCTAGTTGATTAAGGTTTGTGGTGAAGTTTTCCATACGCTCCTCTCCGCCTGACTGCTCTTCGTTGACCGGCGTTTCAGGCTCGGGTACTTGCGTTTCGTCTTTACGCGTACCGTGTGAGATAAAATTCACCACATCCAGCCGGCTGACGTCATGCTTGCGCAGCAAATAGGCCGCCTGGGATTCCTGCTCGCTGAAAATCGCTACCAGTACGTTGGCGCCGGACACTTCGCTACGCCCAGACGACTGGACATGGAACACTGCGCGCTGCAATACGCGCTGAAAACTGAGCGTGGGCTGCGTTTCGCGCTCTTCATCACTTGCTGGTAAGGTCGGTGTAGTTTGTTCGATAAAGGCTTCCAACTCCTGGCGCAGAGCCACCAAATCGACCGTGCACGCCTCAAGCGCTTCACGCGCTGCAGGGTTGCTGAGCAGGGCAAGCAGCAAATGTTCCACGGTCATAAATTCATGCCGGTGCTCACGCGCTCTGGCGAAAGCCATGTTTAAACTGAGTTCCAGTTCTTGATTGAGCATTGGCACCTCCCCAAATAGATTGCCCTTTCAGGCTTTTTCCAGCGTACAAAGCAATGGGTGCTTGTTTTCCCGAGCATAGCGGTTGACGTGAACCGCTTTGGTTTCTGCGACCTCGGCGGTATAGATACCGCAAACGGCCTTTCCCTGAAAATGCACCTTAAGCATCAGTTGCGCTGCACGTTTAACATCATAAAAAAAGAACTTTTGCAATACGTCAATAACAAATTCCATTGGAGTATATTCGTCATTGATAAGTATAACTTTATACATAGACGGGGGTTGTACCGCGTCTTTTACCTGCTTTTCAGCTGGATGGCGCTTATCCAACCTGTCGCTTGTCTTACCCATAGTGTTGTTCCAACGCTAAACCATCACCGCTGCGCTAGAGCAGCCCCTTTCTTTCATCTTACCATTGGATAATCAAAATAGCCGCTGATAGCGTCAGGATTTTGTCCGGGTATGCCGGCAACAGTCTGGAAAAACGGGTTAAAGCGTTAATTGTTTCAAAGTTTAGCCAACTCTTGAGCCTTCGCTTGAACTCTTATCGTTATCCTCTAGAGTGTAAGTGTAGAGGCATAAGCTGACGCAGGTAATCAGCCGCTTACGACGTTAACTATCCTCTATCACATAAAACTTCGGTTGTGAGGGATGTAGAAACATGGAGACGGGTAAAGTTAAATGGTTCAATAACGCTAAAGGCTTTGATCTGCCCGAAAACGACGGCGAGGATATCTTGCGCACTATTCAACGATCCAGAGGGACGGTTATCGGACGCTGAAAACAAGGCAAGTCGTCAGATTCTAGGTTCATCAGGGGTCAAAAGGAACTGTGCAAGCCTGATTGTGTCTGCTGAAGCTAAGACTGTTGCTTAATAACGCGCCTCGCAATTGAAGGCGCGAATAAGCCTGCATGACATTAAATTATAACACTTTTCTTTTACGACGCAAGTTTTAATTATGTGATAAATCCCCTAGCGCGACGCCATCACTGCCCCCTTACATGGCTCTCGTGGAGAGTGGAGTGTTTTTCACAGTACTGCCCTTTACAGCGCCGGCGCTTTTCGCTAGTGTGTGGCGGTCCGTCGCCTCACGGCGACACGAGGAAGTGGTCTGTTCATGGAGGAAGTGGTCTGTTCATGTATGCCGGTCTGTGGCCTATTCTCATGATTATCGGCTATCGACTGTCCCGTCCGCTGGCTACAAGGACGTGAACCGCACACTAAGCGCCATAGTGTACGTTATCCTGTTTTTGATGGGCATCAAACTTGGTGCTTTCTCCAATCTCGCCGGCAACGTGCTGCGGATGGGCGTAATTACCGCTGTCAGCGCCCTATGTATTCTGGTGATGAATGCGCTGGCGTTGGCAGCGCTGGGAACTCTTGCTCTGGCCCGCTGCTCTCGCGCTGGCGTATGGCTCTCGACTTGCTCAAGCTTTGCGGCGTGGTGATCGTCGGCTTCGCGCTCGGTCTCACACATTGGTCTGAGTGCAGCCTGGCGACCC
Source organism: Sodalis sp. (in: enterobacteria) (assembly GCF_036327475.1). Taxonomy (NCBI): domain Bacteria; kingdom Pseudomonadati; phylum Pseudomonadota; class Gammaproteobacteria; order Enterobacterales; family Bruguierivoracaceae; genus Sodalis; species Sodalis sp. (in: enterobacteria). The sequence goes on from NZ_CP132913.1 coordinate 699,425, forward strand.
AGGTCAGCGAGCTGTTGCTGATCTTGTGGCTTAAGCTCACTGCTGCGCGAGCTTAATCTGCGGAAATGCCCCGCGAAGGTGGACTAGATATCGCTAGTAATCATTTCGACTTTCGCCGCACGTCGGGCGTGATTTTGTACGCGCACTGCGCCAAAATGTCGGCATAGTTTTTCATACCATCTGTGGCCACATCTGACGGCGCACCAGATCTGACTGAAGCCCCTCGCCGGGTCCATGGTCTGGACCGTCCGGCGGCCAATTCCCGCGCAAATTGCTGGCGCGTCTGCGGTTGCGCCGCAGGTGCGGAAATCACCGCGCAAATCATTAGCGTCATGCGTGAGCTGGCGCAAGACCGGCATCATCCAGGTGGTCGTCACCCATCGTTGAGGTGGCACGCGAGACCGCAAGCAGGTTGGCGTATATGGAAAACGGCCGCATTGTGGAACAGGGCGATGCCAGCCATTCCATGCAACCGAAAACCTCCGCGTTTGCGCAGTATCTATCGCATAATCTTTTTCGGGAATCACGCCAATGAAAAAGACCGTTATTTTCCGCTGATGGCCATTGTATCCACCGGCGTTAGCGCCGTGCAAACCGTGCGTTTCGCCATCGAAGTCACCTATGCACCGTTCGAGTTTGTTGGGACCTGTACGTTTACCAATCAGGCGTTTGATAACCTGATCCCAAGCCCGCGCTTTCACCGCTTTGACGCCGTGATTTCCAGTATGGATATCACCTCGGATCGTCAAAAGCAGGCCGCGTTCACTCAGCCATATTATGAAAATTCGGCGGTCTTTGTCGCCCAGAAAGGCAAATTCGCCAATTTGGCGTCCCTGGCCGGCAGACGCATCGGAATGCAAAACGGCTCCACTCATCAGAAATACCTGATGGATAAACACCCTGAAATAACCGCGGTGCCATACAACAGCTATCAGAACGCGTTCCTGGATCTGAAAAACGGCCGCCTGGACAATGTCTTCGGCGATACCGCCGTGGTGAAAATGGCTGATGCAGGACACCAGCTTGGCGACCATTTGCGAAAAGTGACCGATCAAGCCTATTTCGGCACCAGCTTCGATGTGGAGCTGGTAGATAAGTTCAATCAGGCGCTGGACAAGGTCTGCCAGGCCGCAGGCACGATCCTCGGCCTGGCGCTGTGCGCGCTGATCATTGGTCTACCTTGGCCACGAGCTTTGCCGCGCTGGAATCGGCGCGCTGGTGCTGGCTTGCGTTGAGTGGGACAGCGCTGGTCACGTTGTTGCGCGGTCTGCCGGAAATCCTGGTGGTGCTGTTTATCTACTTTGTCGCCCCGCAGCTGTTGGTGAGGCTGGCAGATGGCGTTACCTTGTCTTGGGGTCATTGCACGTCTCACTCGCGCTGTCCATTGACAACTTCGATGTCAGTCCTTTTCTCTGTTGCATCATCGCGCTGGAGCTACTGTACGCCGCCTACGCGCGCAGGCCCTGCGCATCGCGTTGAAAGTCCAAGCCATTGCTCGTGGTCAGCGGAAGTCGGGGTAGGCGCTGTGACATGAGTGTTGAAGGACACGGCGCTGGTGTCGCTGATTGGCGTTAACGATCTGGTGCTGCAAAACCAAAAGTACCGTTAGCTTTACGCAACAGCCGTTACCTGGTATCTGTTGACGACAGGGTCTACTTGGTGATTACGCTGTTTAGCCGAGCCTTCTGCGCGCCCGCAAACGGCGCGCCACGCGATTTGACAAGAGGGCATCTTGATGGTCGGTTATTTGCTGGCGCTGTTTGTTTACCCTGATCCCCTCGCTGCGTACCTTGATGCTCTCGCTGCTGGTGACGGGCATACCACGCTATTTACCTGCGCGACGCTGCTGGTGCAAATTTTCCTTATCTATTGTGGACCTGGCCAGTTCACTTCCTTGCGTGATATCCCCTTGCTCTGGTCGCTACTGCCACAGCATTGGTTATGTGCCAAGATGGCGCTGGCGCTTAACAGCGCAGCCTACAACACGCAATTGTTTCCGATGCGCGCCATTCCTGATAGTCAGCGGCAGTCCTGTGCGGTGCTGGACATGAGTGGGTTCCAGTCGTTGCGGCTGCTGATGCCGTTTGTCATCAAGCAGGCCCTCCCCTCTTACTCCAACGAAGTGGTGCTGGTGTTCAAAAGCACCTCGCTGGCTCTATACCATCATCCTGATAAACATGATGGGGTAGAGTCAACTGCTTTATGGCCGAACCTATGACGTACCGGCGTTGTCGCGCGGCGCTCCAGCAACACCAGCGTTTCATAATTGGCGGTATGATGAAACATATCAAGAAGAAACACGTCAAATAGCCGGACGCGGCACACCCGGTAATCCTCCAGCTCGCCGAGATCCTGCACCAGCGTCGCGACCTGGCAGCTAGAGTACAAAATCCAGCACTGTGCCGTTTTGCACGACAAATTAGGTGGAACCAGTGCCTAAGGACCTGCTCCTCAACCCTCATTAATGTGCCGACTGGCACGCGCTGGCGATGACCTCCGTGCTAATTTCAATATCGGTCATCTGCATGTCGGGACGGCAAAGATGCAGACCGAGCCGCCCACGCCGAGAAACAGTTCCCAAATCCGTGGCACCAGCAGCGCGGTGACCCAATCACGGGCGGTAGCCGTACAGGCCGGCGGCAACCGTGGAGTTAGCCTGAAAGAAGCTCTTAGGCCTATACAGCGGCACCTGGTTAAGCCGCTCCTCCAGCGCTTGGTCAAACGTCAGCACGATTTCACCGATCTCCTTCGAGGATCGCTATCTGTACCGACTGTGGGTTGACTGAAATGACTCGCAGCTGTGGCAAGCGCGCCTGTAGCCAGGGAAAGGTCACGTGCAATAGCCAGGGAAAGGTCACGTGCAATTGCGCCAGCTTGACCTCGGAACACAGCGCAAAGCGCAGCATTATCGCGCCATCATGGCAGCTCTCGGTCAACAGAAAAATTTCAGTTTGCCGCGCCGACGCGCGACATGGTAAGGCGATGGCAAACATACCTCGCCACACCGTTATTTTTCAAATGCCCATCCAAGCATAAACTTGAATCAGAAACGGGGTCCAGGATGGTAAAATAACCAAAATATTACGCGTCAATGCCTGATTGTGCGCCGCCGACTAGGTCATGGGATAGCCCAGCAGCAAGCAAAAGAAGGTCGACACCGCCGCGACCCGCAGAGATTGCAGATAGGCTTCGATGTAGAGCGAATCTCCAGAAGCTGCATGAAATTGGCAAGGTTGAGCGAAACGATCAGCATACCGTCAGACTGATTTGACAATCAAAACGGAAACAGCGGCGGCAACATATGCGAGGAGAATCATCGCCTTGCGAACGTGTACCATCTGTAAGCGCGTCAAGAGGTCGGGCATCACCACGCGCCGCGCGCCGCCGATCGGCGATTTAGGGTTAGCATTGGACATACAACCCCCCTATACGGCAAGGATAATACAACTATCCACACCCAGCACAGGTTTACCTGGTCGCCCCAGGCGGACGCGCCCCTGCGGTAACGGTGGGTATTGGTCAACTGGGCTGGATAATCTGCCCGCTGTTCAGGCGGATGTGGTAAAGGACAAATCTCCCAGATAGGTGATATTGATCACTTCCATGACGGCGAAATTGCAGGCATCCGTTAACACACTATCCATCATAATTTTTCCGGCCACAGCGACACGTGAAGCGGCACACCATCCACTACCGACTGAACCGGCTGTTAGGGTGCTCATAAATTCTCATGGCGATATACCATCATTACTTCTTCCTGATCGTTGGTGACCATGACGCAAGTCACGCCAACCCGCGCAAGAATATCCACCACTTCCAGCTGCATGCGATCGCGCAGTTTCTTATCCAGCATCCAGCGCGCCAATCGGTTCATCCGGTTAGCGGTAATGCAACACGTTATGGCAGTAAAATAGGCGGAATGCGGTAGCCACGATCGCGAGCCAGTGGGGTTGTAGCTACGGCAAAGCAATGTGCGGGCGTCGTGGTGATGGCCATGACGCAGCAAACCATTAGAATACCGGGCGCGCGGATCCGAGACGACTTAATGAATCACTGACGCTGAGGGGCATGGCGTCGCTGTCGTCCTTTTGCTCATAAATAATAGATTGTTGGCGCGTGCCTCCATAATCCGTATGGAAATCTACTCCTCCGCCTGCTGCATGAAGTGGCAAAACTGGCCGAGGGTCACCTCATCAGCGCTAACTAGGGCCTGGCAGGCCACAAGTTTTGGCAAGTTGTCATCTTGAATCTCGATGAATGCTTTCACCGTTAGCGAACTGGCGTTGTTCTGGCTCAAATCCCCATCCGGGAGATAAGGGTCGTCAGCCGTACCTCCGCCATCAAGGCAAGATGACATTGTCAACCAGATCGACCTTGGCATCAACATACCGTCGAAATTCTACATATGCGGCAAGTGCAACGCCTAGCAAGAGTCACATTCATAGAATGATAAATTCAACTTCCCCAGCCAGCTCCTCAATCCAGATCCGGTGAAACAAGTGAATCCATGTAAGGCCGTTCTCTAGTATGAAGCTGAGCATAAGTATGAAGCTGAGCATAACTTACGGAATAATAAATAGTAGCCTATGATTACATGTATCGGAGATTGACGACAACGAGATCGATTTTTAATCAATCCCAAGGCGCGCGGCGGTGGACAACGCCACGCGAGCCGATTTTATCCGACAAGCGTGGTATTTTAGTTTATCAGCGGGGTCGAGCGGTGGGCAGACTTCAGTAGTGGATCATCAGTGTGATGATATCGTCGCAGTTTCTATGACCTCCAACCCCGGTGACGCATTCATCCCATGATCAACGACTCCGCCTTATGGCCTTTGCCTGAGCGACTTCACGCAGCCGGCGGCAGGAGAGCAGGGTCCACATCGCGAGAGAGAATGTCTAGTTTCATACTTTAACCTAGATAAAACACAATCCCACACCAGCGATAGTCGAGAAAAGATTCGGGCGGCGCCTGTGGCTCACGCCCACGGGGGTCCGCTTGACGCCAAAGATTAGCTACGACTATGAGAGGTAATTTCTGCTTTTACCCGTTTGGGGAAGCATAGTAAATCGCGGAAAAATAGCGGCGTACGTTGCTCTTGCATGGTTATATTGCGGTCATTTTCGAACCTCCGAGTTGTCCTTATTGTATTCGCGCCAAATTGTTAGGTTTTTGTTGATCAAAGTCATATTGGTGGTTACACCTGTTTTGGAGCCCATGCCAAGGAGAATCTGAGCTTGTACCCATCCTAACACCGGCTACCTACCGTCCACCTGTGTGGTATTTTGATCCAGCAGGACGTTAGTACTTTAATAGGCTAGATGATGCTTCGGCGTCCCAGCGAAGTAGCAACTCGGCGCGCTAAAATCGCACCAGAACACAGCGCTAACAGATAAGTCAGCTGATGTCACGGGCTATATAGCCGGTCGTGACGCCGATATTGAACAGCAGCCAACAGACCGTCGCAGCCAGCAATGCGCCGAGTGTACCGAACAGAATTTCCTGCCGTGGTCCTCTGCCGCCAAGGATACCGGAGCGGTTTTTGACTGATGAAAATAAGCAGAAAAACTAGCGAGCTGACCGCAGTACCTGCGTTGGTGGCAATAATGCCTGCTTCCAAAAAAGCAAGCGACACGGGTAAAGGAGGCAGAAATCCCGGTATGTTACACCCATCTAGCTTTCAGTGGCATTCATGCGCCTGTATGCGCGTCGCAGCAAGTAACGTCACTGTAGGTCAGACAAGCTTGACCTCTGAGATTGGCCAAGCAAATTTAACGATTAACTTAAAATATATCAATGAAATATCGGTTATGCGTTCGGGCAAATCCAGTCATATTTTTGTTGTGATATGCTGTTAGTGATTTAAACCCGATGGTTCAACGCCAACAACGCCGGTGCTATTTCCTGCGATGTCCCTGTGATTATTTTACGGGCTATCACCCTTTCACCCTTCAGTCAGGTTCAGTTACCTTGTCAAACGAGGAGCGCGGCAGCTGCCAAACGCCGTGGCAACAACGTTACGCAAGCGTCACCCTCAGAAGCGGGTCAGGGGTATTTGCTGTTAGGCCGCGCTGGCGATGTAGGGCTCGAGAGATCCCGCCGACAAGTTTAGGCCGATAGCGGCCGCTTTTTAAGTAGCCGATGATAGTTGACCCGCGACATGCGGGCTGCACACGGAGAGTAAATTGGCGACGGCAGAACTTTGCCCCCACTTCCCAGTCCACCATTTTACTTTTCTTTGATGTTTCCATGATGTTTCCATTTCGAGGAGCCTAGGCGTCCCGCCTATTAGCTTTAAGACGCTCTTATTCTTATTTTATTTTGTCCCTATCCTTTTATCAACCTCGCCGCCATTACTTTCCTTGGCCGCAATATCGGTTTGCGTTACATCCATAGACGCGGCGATCGCCAGCAAAATGCGCTAACGGTATCGTCACAGGCACCAACCCGTCAATAGTGAACCGCACAAGGTATGTTTATAGACAAAACAAAGTTAGCCATTTCATGCGCTATTGCCTTTATTACGCAATTGATCACCACAACTAGGGTGTATTTATTCACGTGATATATTTCCATGAATAGCATTCACGTTATGCGTATTATTTAACCACTCTTCATGACACGCAAATTTTACATATAACGTGCGAAATTAAAATAACGTGCGAAATTTTAAAAAATAACCTAGAGATAAAAAATAGAAAACCATGAAATATAAGCACTAACATTAAACTTTTACATCATGAATACCGATGCATTCGTTCAATGATTGATTCATGCTAGAAAATATTATTCTATAATCGGTTATTGCAATTAAATATTAGACCGGTGTCAAAAAAAATGACATTAACGCTGGAAGTATCAAATAAACGCATTATTATTGAAGATTTCCGATAAATCCAAGACAGATAATTGAACCACCTCAATATGATTATTCAAAACAGAATAGCAGCGGCAGCGAGAATTTATTGCCCACCAACCTTTGCGTTTTATTCGGAGAATTTATGGACATAACAAAAGCTTCCCCCGCGCGGGCCATCCTGTCCGACGCGACTTGGCGCAAAACCGATACGGTATGGATGTTGGGACTCTATGGCACAGCTATCGGCGCCGGTGTTTTGTTCCTGCCCATTAATGCAGGTATCGGTGGGTTTCTGCCACTGCTTATCATGGCACTTATCGCCCTTCCAATGACCTTTTTCGCCCACCGGGGCATGGTGCGGTTTGTGCTGTCTGGCAACGGTAAATGCAACGACATTACCGATGTGGTGAAGGAGCATTTCGGTAACCGCATTGGTAATCTCATTACGCTACTGTATTTCTTCGCCATCTATCCGATTCTGCTGGTCTACAGTGTCGCTATCACCAATACAGTCGAGAGTTTCATCGTGCATCAGCTCAGCTACAGCGCCCCGCCGCGGGCTTTGCTGGCGCTGCTATTGATAGTAGGGCTGATGATGATTGTTTCGCTCGGGAAGGACATTATCGTCAAGTCAATGAGCGTGTTGGTGTTCCCTTTCATCGCGGTACTGGTCTTTTTATCGTTCTATTTAATCCCGTACTGGAGCGGCGCAATATTTCATGCGCCGCTGGTGCAACCGCAGGCCAACGGCGGCGGGCTGTTCAGCACCCTGTGGTTAGCAGTACCGGTCATGGTGTTTTCCTTTAATCATTCCCCTATCATTTCGTCATTCGCTATATCTAAACGCGAAGAATATGGTGATGCTGCCGAATCGAAATGCTCCCGCATCTTGGCCTATAGCCATGTAATGATGGTGTTGACCGTGATGTTTTTCGTTTTTAGCTGCGCTTTAAGCCTTTCGCCGGAAAACATGCGAGAGGCCAAAGAGCAAAATATTTCTATGCTGTCTTATCTGGCCAATCATTTTGATAATCCCTTCATCGCCTCGCTTGGGCCGATTATCGCTTTTGTCGCCATCGCCAAATCCTTTTGGGGCCACTATCTCGGCGCTAGCGAAGGGTTTAGCGGACTGGTGACCTCTGCCCTGCAGGCGCGCAGCAAGGAAATTTCCGCCGGCGCCATGGGCAAGATAACCGTCGTATTCATGCTCTTAACCGCTTGGCTGGTCGCTACTATCAACCCAAGCATTCTTGGTATGATTGAAACCTTGGGCGGTCCGGTTATCGCCATACTGCTGTTCTTGATGCCAATGTACGCCATCAACAAAGTGCCCGCCATGTCGCGCTATCACGGATTGGCGAGCAATTATTTTGTGTGGGCGGTTGGGATTATCGCGCTGACCGCGACCGTTTATAAGCTCATATGAGGCGTTACGTCGACAATGTCTGTTCAAAATGGCAGCGCCGCCCGAGGGCAGGTGCCGGCGATCGCTGTCTAAAACGACAGCATCGGCCGTAAAACGGCAACGGGGTTTAGCTGAACAAACCGTGGAGCTTCAGCAAGATCCAGTCCCGCAGCGTGCGGAAAATGCCGCCTTTCTTCACCTCCTCCATCACCACCAGCGGGCGCTGCTCGATGATATTGCCGTCTAGACTGAAGTTGATGGCGCCAACCACCTGATCCTTGGCCAGCGGCGCTTCCAGATAGGAGGAGGAGAGCGTGAAGGACGCCTTCAGGTTTTTCGATTGCCCTTTCGGTAAGGTAATAGCCGCATCTTGCGCGACGCCTAAATTCACCTGGCTGCGATCGCCAAACCACACCCACTGCTGAGTAAAGGGGCGACCTTTCGGAATAGGCATCACGGTTTCATAAAACCGGAATCCCCAGGTCAACAACTTCTCACTCTCGCGAAAGCGAATACCATCGGTCGGAGCGCCAAGCACTACGGAAATGAGTCGCATGCCGTTATCGGTGGCTGATGCCACCAGATTGTGACCGGCGACGCTGGTATAACCGGTTTTCACACCATCGATCGCCAAATTACCGCTCCACAACAGACGATTACGATTAGGCTGTTTGATTTTGTTGTAGGTGAACTCTTTCTCTTTGTGCAATATGTACTCGTTCGGTGTATTGCGAATCAGCGCCTGGCTGAGAATAGCCATGTCCCGCGCGGTGCTGTACTGACCTTGCACATCAAGGCCGTGAACCGTCAAAAAATGGGTATTCTGCATCCCCAGCGCCGCGGCATGCTGATTCATTAAATTGACAAAGGCCTCCTGGCTACCGGCAATGTGATCCGCCAGCGCAATGCTGGCGTCATTGCCGGATTGGATAACAATGCCTTTATTGAGATCATCAACCGTCACCTGTTCGCCCGGTTTCAGGAACATCAACGACGAGCCGCGCAGAACCGGATTGCCGGTGGCCCAGGCATCTTTACCGATCGTCACTTTGTCCGCCGGATGGATTTTACCGGCCTTCATCGCCTGCCCAATGACATAACTGGACATGATTTTTGTGAGGCTTGCTGGGGCTAGGCGCTGGTCGGCATTGGCTTCCGCCAGCACCTTGCCGCTTTGGTAATCCATCAAGATATACGCGCGGGCGTTGATTTCCGGCGCGGCGGGCGGGGCCTCAACGGCGTGGGCGGCAGGGATAGCAAGAACCAGCAAGGTACCTAAAGCAAGAGCATAACGTTGAGTGCTGAAAACAGGTTTTATCATGGAGGTCATGGGCATTCATTCAATTAAGAGCCATCGCGGGTAATCCGGTGGCGGATGTTGCACGCATGGCCGGCAAGGGCCCACGTGCATGTCTATATCATTGTTCTAGCAAATCTACTCTAATCGTAATCGAGGCCGTTTAACTTTGCCGCATTGGCGCGTGCCTGTCAGCCATTTTATTGTCAATTTTTCAGCGACCACGCGGTATTGAGAAAATAAAACCCTTCCGGCGCGGGCGATTGATTAAACGCCGCTAATAAGTCACAGCATAAGGATCATCAACTAACCACGCCGTCTGTCGTGTTTTTTGGCGGTCGGCGCGCGGCCGTCGACGCCGCAGCTTGGGGCAGGTCACGTAGCCGATGCAGCCTTACCTCCGCCGTAATTGCTAACAGAAAGCGTAACAATTATCATTGCGCTATGGAGGCGTTATGTTATAACGATTCTAGTTGTGAAAATTCGCTCAACGTCAAAAAGGTGCTGAGATGCTGAGGTGCGGTGCGGTGCGGTGCGGTGCGGTGATTCCGACTGGGCTAATACGGTAAAATCAGGATGCGCTCTTCTTGTCGCTGAATCCCAATTAGGCCACTCCCCTTGTCTGCAGGATTTTGGTCCTGTTGGAGTCCGATACCATTGCGCGCTACCTCGCGCTGCTCGCTTATGGTCAGGGTGTCTGGCTGCTCAAGCGATGCCGTCACGTGAACCCAGCAGTCATTGAGCGCAATATTGCGGCCTGTGATAAGCTATTCGCCATCGCCGAGGCGCGCTGGAGAAGCCGTGGTTCGCCTACGACGCTTTCGGCATTGACGATATTCCTTTCGGATGCCTGGCCTAATTGATTCAACCTGATCATCGAACGGCAACCCAGCCAGCGCATCATTAAGCATCGTACACCACTCCGGCATTGGCTGTTGTGCCTCGAGGCCGAGGAGGGACAGACTGACAGCGGTGCGCTGGCGTCCGAATGCGCCGATAAAGATCAAATCTGGTATAAGCTTTCTCAGTAGCGAAAAATTTGATCCTGTAGGGCGACATTGGCAGTGCTCGCCACCAGCGGTTTTGCCAAGCTCGGCCATGGCGATGCTAGGAATCAGATACGATAGCGTTTTGTCGACGCCAGTGGGTGCTTCGATCACCAGATGGCGTTCAATATTTTCAATATTCCCAGCGCGCGAGCCACTTCCGCTATCATCTGCCGCTGCTGCGATTCACGGAGGATAAAATTGGGAATATGCTACTATGCCAGTCGTGGATTTGCGCTTTGGTTGATATGGAAGAGCGCCATTGTGCAGACATTATCGCTTGCCACAGCCGCGACGCGGCGTCTTTATGCTGTATAAACTGCAGGGCTTTCCCAAACAGGCAATTCCGGCCGGTCACAATGTACCGGTAAGGCGCTCACCGGTAGATAGCCATGGCGTCTATAAAAGGCCACCGACCGCCGGTTGATACGGCGGGTAGATAGCTACACTTGCCGGTAACCACCCAACAGAAGCCTGCTGTTCTAAAAATCGCAGCAACAAAGCGCCCGTTTCTAGCGGAGGGCGAAACACTCGGCCCGCTGCTGCTGGTTGCCGGAAAGCTTGTGCTGGTAGCAGTGACAAAACTGCTACGGATCGAGATACAGCAACGCCAGCAATTCGTCTCGTCACGTGCTGGTGAATGGCGTTAATGTGGTCAGTTTGAATGTGCGCCGTCCCAAAAAATAGCGGCTCAGGTCGGTCAGAGAGTCGAGATGCTGTTCTTAGGCCAGCTCATCGTGTAAGGCAAGTATCGTCGGTGGCAGGCTAATCCAAGTATATGATTTTGTTATAGTCAAGCTATTTGATCCTACTCCGAGGAGAAGCTGTTGCCGGTGTACTCCAGATAAATAGGTCGCGCCAAGTTGCAGTTTGTTAACCGCTTTAACTTGATGGGATTCAAGAAATTGAAAAATGATATTGCCTAATAGCGATCCTTCCGCATCCGCAGGCCTGCGCTGCTGGCGTGATGTCGAGCATTAGGTGGAGAGTAACACCGCGCGGCCATAATTAACCATGGTTGTCGTAGACATTGTTTCAGTAATGATAATCAGCACAGAACGGGCATCGACGGTCAGCGGTTTTACAAAAACAACCCAAAATAGCGAGTCGGTAGCGAAAATGCACGTATTAATCGTATATCAGGTGCGCAATAATCCCCATACAGCATGGCAGCGCCGCGTCCCTGCATCGCTATCAACCTCGATATGGAGCGCCGCAATGGCGGCTTGCTCAGTTTACCCTGCCGACAGGAGGGCATAAAGGATGCAAAGGCGCTGGCGCGCAGGCTCCGCCGCATCGAATTAACTGGCTTGCCGAGCGCGTAGAAACGCGGCATAAATGCGGCATACTGTGTGAAATTTTCTCCATGCTCATCTGAACCAGGGCGTGAACACTTCAGGTTCGCTGGCGAGTTTCACCACCACCGACAACATTGCTTGCCAGCGCCAGGCCATCGCTTTGTCGGGATCGGGCGTTGGGCCAACTGACGGCGTGACGCAAAAACACTGTTTGTGTTCAATCAGCCAATTAGACAGTGGCAGGCAGCACAGTTTCAATATCGGCGTCAGCGCTCCAGCAGCTCTATCTCTTCATACAGATGACGGTGAGAGGCGGCGCTCTCTTCCTAGGGCCGCAGCAGGTGTTGCTACAAAGACCGCCGCAGCGGTATTTCTCCCACGCGCGCTGCTACAGCAGCATTTGGCCGTCTGGGTTAAGCAATAAACGGCCACTGCAGGTGCAGCGCGCCTTCACGGTAGGCCTACAGTTTTTCCATAGTGCCACCGCCCGATCCCGTTTAGACCAGGATAACTCCCGTTAATGCCATATTCGCCTCGCTGCAGGCCGCCAGTGTCGGCGTGATACCCTTGTACCGATTTTACCCGGGGTGCTATTGTCTCTTTGAGACGGTATTTGCCCGCAGACAAACATCTCCGCCCATGGGCATGCGTTATCGCCCGAGGCGTCTATTTTTCGCCCGCGGCCCGTGCAAGTGATTAGCTTATCGGCCCGGGACGATAATGTCTTTGCGAGGAAGTGACATTCCCCATGCGCTTTTGCAAAAGCGGGCAATAATCGTCAAGACGGGCTGGCGTCCCATGCAGCGCATGGCGCGTGCCAGGCGCCGTTGCGTACCGACAAGCGCAGGACGTAGGCCAAAATGTATCGCTGGCGTCACCAAAACCTGCTGCAGGGCCGAGCCGTCGAAGTGCAACTGGTCAATAGCCCAGTCCAGAAACAGAATCAGTTCCGGAGTGTATCAGGAGCTACCCCGCCGGCTGTGTCAATCGGCTCGGTATGGGCGCATGGAGCAGCAGCCGGGTTACTTTGCGGGTACGATCACGCACATCAGATACGGCCGCGATGGCTGCGATGATAAAATACAGTTGCACCACAGTGGCGCCGTCCCCTGTCGCCATCGTTGGTCAACGTCAACTGCGTCGCCGACAACGTCACCGGCGACAAGATAAAACGGGTGTAGCTCAGACCATAGCCGAATGGAAAGAGCCGGCCGTTGGCTTCATCATAATAATGAGAAGTATATACTTCTTACTTCTCCGGCTTCTGCGGGCCATGTGGACGACAGGTGTAAATGGGAATTTACCACCCAAGCACGGGAACAACATGGGCAATTTGCCGGACGGGTTGTGATCGCCAAACAGCACACCAGAGATGGCATTTCCCCTTCGCTACCGGGGAATCATGCCTCCAGCAGCGCGTTCATTCGCTGGTTTTTCCGCACCAGTGCTAACACCGCTCAGCAGCACAACCACCAGCGGCTTGCCGGTGGCCTTGAGCGCGCGCAGTGGCCTGCGTTGGCTTTCCGGTACAGTGATGTCGCTGCGGCTGGAGGCTTCGTGGACCATACCCTGCGCTTCCCCTGCCGCGGCCATGATGACACCCGCTTGCCGGGCGGTGCTCGCGGCGTCATCGATCATTGCCTGTGGGTCCGCGGATCCACTTTGATGGTTTATTCATGTTAGTTGAGATGGACATCATCTTGGTGGTCACTGATATTGGCGACACAGGCATAGGGCACCTTGGCCGTGTCGCCCATCGCGTGTCGGATCCATTTCAGTCAGTGCAATGGACTGATTGGCGCGACCTGCGGCGGACAAGCTGCCCATGATACGCGCTCAATCCGCCAGCGGGCTGATGACCGACAGCGTACCCTGTTTTTCAGCAGCAGCGCGTTGAGTCGGTTTTAGCAGTACCAGGCTCCCGAAACCACCTGACGCGCCTCGGTCCTGTACAGCCGGCTTCCGCGCGTTGATATCCGCCGGATCGCTGCATGTCGACCCCAGATGCACATAGATATCGTGGAACGGGCCCATATCGTATTTGACGTTCAGTACATGGAGCACCGCATCGTCGAGCGTCGCCTAGCTCACCTCGCCGTACTGAATCCGCTCTGGCGGGTATTTCAGAAAATACTCATCGTTAATTCTCGCATTAATACCGGCGTTGATCGCGCCATTTTCGCTGAATGCTCAGAACGGCCGCCACGCCGTGATGGAATTTAGCGCCACCATAACCCCGCCGCCGGCATCCAACGCCGCTTTGTAAGATAGCAGGCATCCTGAAACATTTTCACCGCTCCGTAAAGCACAGAGTGTTTCACGCTGGTCATCAGCGAATGATGATCACCGGGATGCTTTCCTGCATGGCGCTCACCAGTATGCGACCGATTTCCTGAGCTAGAAAGGTATCCTCGCCCATCCCCTGTGACACGCAACCCCAGCGCGTATCGCGAGTGATATCCACTATCGGCGCCCATGTCATTTTCAGATCATCTTCGCTTTCCTCAAGGGCGGCAATATGTCCACTGGTTTCCGCCACCCGTAGGTCCCAACAGGACGCCAGTTCAAGGCTTATCGGGAAAATAGTGCACTGACGTGGAGATGTCGTAGGCGAAAGCCAGGAGCGCATTGACAAAAGCATTGCGGGGTAAGCTAGGTGAAGAGAGTGAATTATTGTCCGCTAAAGCGGGAGTGACGACACGTGTCAGCATTAAGCCAAATGATCAGAGTCATCTCATAAAGGTTTCTCACAATCGCGAAAGCCAGCCGAAACGGAACGTTCCAGTCACGAGAAATAAGGCATTATTATGCCATAAATGTGGCATAATAAAGGGCGTAGCGACTCACACAGCATAAAGCTTGCATCAGATTTATTGGAAGGGATTGTTTTCTTTGTGCTGACCGATGCTTGGCGGCGCCCGTATGATATTTCTCTTCGTCGCAACCTTCTGGCAGGGAGGTTAGCGGGGTAAGCTTTGCAATACTGCCTTACCGTGTACAAAGTATTTTGTGCTTATACCACATATTATGATTGCCGCTTCACGGTATCTGTCGCCTCTGCTACAAGATAAGAAAATTCGGGTTACTTCTGCCGGCCGAGAGCGTAGTTTCATGGATGATCGAGTCTATTATCATTCCAGAGCGCCGAAATATGTCATTATTTGTACGGGGAATATCAGTAGCACCTACGCCGACGTTCTGCAGGCGGTCGTAGGGTGTGAGAACTTACAGGATTTACGCCGGCAGCCAAGCCATGGGCTGGCCGGCCACCCCTCCCTGACCTGTTGGCCGACGCTTGTGGACGTCGATAAACCCTTTGATGTAGTGATCGTCGCCACCACTAATGGGCCGCATCCGTACAGCGCCATTAAGGCTGCCGGGTTGGGCAAGCACATTTGGCCGAAAAGTTGCTGGCCATTACGGCGACCATGGATAACATGATAGACGCTGCCCGCCAACACGACGTACCTTGATGGTAAGCTATCAGCGCCGCAGTTATCCAGACAACCTAGCAGTGAAGGCCTTGTTGATGTTGGGTGCGCTGGGACAGATTTACCCGATCTCGGTTGCTGCTTCTGGCACGACCAGCTCTATCCATTGACACCTATATTCGCTGTTCGGCATGCCCGCACGGCTGCACGGCGAGCTGGCCATGTTCGCCAACCAAACGGAGGCGGAGGATTGCGGAACCGTTGTATTGCGCCATAACAATGGCATGATAAGCACGATTGTCGCCTCGACTTGCGTGCGACCCGGCTACCCGCCGCATTTGGAAGCGTACTGAAAAGGGACGTTTACACTTACCAACGACTGTATTGACCTCTAGCAAGGGTATCGACAAATCCCACGTAGCCGCGCCCGTCGGTGGTAGATAACGGCAGAAGCGCAACGAGAGAAGTACCCATTGAAGAGTTGGCCCAACTTACTGGGCTCTGTCTGCAATTCAAAGTGTTATGAGGATATGGAGATATGACGTATGATCCTGGAAAATTCGCTGATTTGCGTGGTGAAAAGTGAGAGGCAACTGTCGGTGTCGCTCAATTGCAGACAGAAGAGGATGAGGCTTTTCTGGTACGCTTATTTATCTCACCCGTGCGGCAGAAGCGGGATTGGCCAGCCCCTGTTCAGCTGATCGATCAAAGCGGCACACCGCGCCAGCGCGACTCGGCGGCCGTTAATTAACGCGGATTGATAACGCCTCCGTATCGCCCACGCGCGGCGCAGAACGCCAGCAATACGAGGCCTAATCCACTCGCCGCGCCGTTATTTCCCTGCAGCGCGGCGAGTGAGCAGCGCCCAGGCCATGACGCTGGCGCCGATGCGGGTGCCGAACCACCGTGTCCCCGACGGCAATCACAATATACTGGCGACCGTCAGCGCCCAGATAAGTGATGGGCGTCGCCTACCCGCCGACCGGCGGCCGCGCCACAACTCTTTGCTGCTGGTTTCGTCGGAAGGGCGCAGATAGTTGTCGGCGGTGGCGGCGCCCACAAAATCAGCCTGCCCTCAATATTGCCGCCCATGGCAAAGTCCTCGTCGCCAAGTCCAACACCACGATAGCGCTGGAATACTTGTCACAAACCGGCTGATGATGTGCGCCGTAATAATCCGGCGTGGCGTTCCTCAGGGGATATAGACCCGCCCCAGAGCCGGGTCCACGGTATAGGGCCCCAGCCATTCGGCGGGCTACAGGTGTAAGTTTCGCCGGGTTTTAGTGGCGCGATTGGGTGGGATAGCGGTGGCCTATGTCTCATACCTAGACTAGTTTTCTACTTTGTGGACCAAGGCGCGAACCACGCCGGAAGGCTCGCGGTACGCCTGATTATCAAGTCCAGCCACTCAAAACAACGCAATCGTTCATCACCAGGAGCCATGAAAATGAAAGTCCGGCGGAACCTTGCCCATCCTTACTCATCAAATCGCTCAGGTTTACACGGTTCCCCTGCCCGCAATCCTGACATAACCGCCTCGTGTCGGCATCAAGCGCGATAAATTTGGCATCAGAGGTGGTGCTGATAATGCGCCGACGCAATGGGCATTGGCAGGAGTGGCGATTAGTAATAGGCCACTCCGCGGCAGGCAAGATACCTGTTGGCACGGGTGTCGTTGTGGGGATCGTAGGCCCAGAGAGTTTTACCGGTAGTCTCATTCAGCACCAGCACCTGTTGGTGAGGCGTACTGAGATAAAGCCGGTTGGCCACTTTAATCTGGGTAGCCTTAAAATTGAATTCGTGCCCCTTTTCCTCCAACTGCATGACATCGTCGGTGTGAATCGCAAAGACGGAGAGGCGGAGGCGAGTTGCGCTACTGTATGTGAGTTGGGTCAGGGCGAATAATGCTCCCGGCTGGGTGCGGCCATAGTGGCGCCACTCATTCTACCTAGTTCTGTCTGTCTCGGCCGCCGCAGTCGGGCCGAGTACGAATGGCATACCATACCATAGCCCGACCACCGTCAGCGCCAGAAAACTCGGCATGAATTTCAAGCCGCCCAGGCCGACCTCATAGCCGCCATCCAAACTTTCGGCGTTTGCCACCGCGACGCAGCCACGCGCTACGACCGGACCAGGTCGTCAGCGCGGTAAGCAAGGCGCAAAAACATAATACAAACTAGGAGCCGGCTGTTGACATGGCCTGCTACGGTGGTCAACTTCGGCACATTGACGGTAAACACCAGCAACCGCATCCTTAATCAGCGACAATCAGCGACGTTAGTAGACCGATCCAGGAGAGTAACAAATTAGCCCGGCTTCCACCTGACTGGTTGACAAAGTTCGCAGTAATCAGACTAGCGCCGCCAGCGGCAAGCGCTATCAGCATCGTCAACAGTAGGCTGCCGAGTTCCTCTTTCGCCACCACTCACCTCTCCCAAAACAGATATGTCAGATTATCCTACGCCACCGTCCAATTAAAGTTCATGGCCGTCCTACCGCCCAACGAGCCGAGGCGGCCGTAGCAAGATTATGTCCATCGCCAGCTATAGCAACAACTACAGCACCGTACAAACGGCGCACCCATCCAGCACGTGGGCATTGTAGCTTTCAATCTGGCTGATGTAATAAGTCAACGCGTCAAAACCGATGACGAAGACCAGGGAGGAGAGCCTTATCAAGTGAGATATTGCCTAGCCAGGAGCTGTTAAGTGTTGCGCACCCCATGCGGCAACAGGATGTAATGCAGCATCACCAGAAACCTTGCGTGATCACCGCTTCGCGCTGCCCTGCCGGTAGAGCGTTAAGCCCCGCCTGCAACTCTTCAAGCAGGCAAGCGATGCTGAACGCCGCCGATTCCCAGATGGCGCAGATAAATTCCGGCGTCAGCCAAGGAAGATTACCGGGCAATGTAGTCCAGCGGTGGTCGTCGGCCAAACAGTCGCACAATCCGACCGGCAGTGTGCTACAGGCGGCAAATACTAAAAACAGCTATACTAGCAAAGGAGTGTTGCAAAAAGCGAAACCCAGCCCCACCAGCAACCGCCCGCTACGTCATCATACACAGCGCCAAGAGCAGCAGCATCACCGTCGCAAAAGCGGTCCACCAACGTCATCAGAAAGGTAGTAGCAAAGCCGGTACCGGTCCACGCCAACAGCTGCACGCCGATCTAATCAGAATGCCAAATCATAAAGGCGTCGGCCCAACATCGCTGAGCGGCGACAGCACCCTTTCCAGAAAACGTTGGGCGCAAGGTGCTTCGGCCGGAGAAGGCGGGAATGATCGCGGTCTTTTCTTTGACCACTGAGGATGAAGATGATGCTCGTGAAGCAATCTCGTTTCGGCAGGTAGTGAATTAAACGCTCGTTCATCAGAGGCCGCGGACCCGCGCTCCAGCGATTAACGGGGAAGGAGCGCGCACCACATGAAGCAAGCGAGTCGCCAACTGGCGCTCACGATGTGTCTGAACCTGGATGAGGGAGCGCGGGCTCACTCAGCTTGATGAGTTGAATGTAAAATTCATCCTCGTACTACTGCAGGGCAGAGATCGCGACACTCAAAATACCCAGTTCAATCACTTCGGCCAATAACGTCGCGGCACTCTCGGAGGTGAAAACCAAGCAATAGGCATCGAAATGGTGGCCGGTCATCCAGGTGTTCAACACGAACTCCAACGCTTGCTGCTGTGTATAATGCGGATAGCGGGTCTTTGGTAGGCCACGTGGGTTAAATCTTTCAATCGCTCATACATCTCGCCGTCATCGGAAGTGCAATTGCGCAAGAAATAATACAGCTGCCGCGGTTCTGGTATTCGCTGGCAGGTCAACCACAATTGTAAAAGATCGCTCCGTCGTTGAGTACCGCCAGTATCTCCAAATATCTACCGCAGCAGGTCCAGAACATGCTCCAGAACATGCAAGCCACCGCCCAATCGAACCTTTGGTGTCCTGGCACACAGCTTTCCAGCGTGGTGTAGGGACGTCAGATAAAATCAATGTCAACGATGTCATCGTCATAGTGTTTATAATGCGCGTGTTTTTGTGAGTCCTGTGCTGAAATCTCTAGATCGAGGAGTTATAGGGGTAAGTTCTGTAAAATGACTGTCTTGCGCAACGCGTTCACCGTTGAACAAACAAGACCGGCGATTGAAGCAATGTCGCGCTTTCAACGTGGTAAAGGATAGCAGCCGGCGTTGACGTAGGTCGGGAAAGGGGTGTTTGCCTGCGACAGAAAGTCATTTCGCTTGGTCAAAAAGATGGAAGAGCATATCGCTTATCGCCGTAGAAGTTTTCGCAGAGTGCTAAACAGCTTGCCGACTGCGGGATAGCACTTGCGTAAATAGTTAAACCACTTGGCTCAGGTTGGGCAGCTGAGCGGGGCGCGCAATCATTAGAGACTGGCACCAGAGACCGCTAGGCACGATTGTCCGCGCCTCACCTTGCCATTAGCGATAACGAGGATGCATAAACGCTGGCGGATCGCCGCGATGGAAGATCAGTCGATGCTTTCTCCAGTAGCCATCTCTTTGGTACAGCTGTGTACCGCGATTTCGCTGGCGCCGGCCTGCTAACACCGCATCGGTGATTTTCAGGCTACGACCGGGGAATCCAAACCGAGGCGGACTTTGACCGAGAATCGCTTTTCGCGGTCTGATAAATCGGCTCAGAATCTTTCAGGAGCGTTACGCCGCCGCTACCGTTGACGGTTTCGACGGGTAGCCGCAGTTGAGATCGGCAGCCAAGGATCTCAGCGCCGCCGCACGCCAGACATTCTCCGTCAGCCGGCGGGCCTTTCCACAGCCATTACAGCTGCACGGGGTGCCGTCAGGCGTCAGGCTATCTCGGTGCAATTCAGGGAAAAGTTGGTAGAAGGATTTTTCCGGAGAAGACCTCCACTACCCGCGAATTTGGTGATACAAAAATCGTAATCATTTTCGTAATCGTTTATTTCGCACAACAGCTCGCGGACCAGCGTGTCAAGCACGCCTTCCATCAGAGCCAACACGACACGCATAACGCCACCTGATCACTAGCAGTGGCGCACTAGTAGGGGAAAATCTTTGCGAAAAGCAACAGATAAACACCAAAATATCGGCCGCCACCAAGCACAGAGCTGCCATGCTTAAAATCCGCCACCGCCCAGGTACGTTCGCCATGTCTCTTATTCTGTGATGACGACGTCAGTGAACCGTCCTTGTAAGCTGCGATATCGCGCCGAGCCTGAAGATAGCGGAAAACATCAGACTATGACGTTTTGTCGGCAGCAGCTTCATCATCATCCGGCGGATATTGTGAATAAAGCTCATACTCAGCATGCAATCGACCTCATCCAGCACCAGATTCCACATGAGAAAGATCGGCCGCGCGCTGCTGAGCCAGCTCTAACATGCGCCTCGGGGTCGCCCACCAGCATTTCCACGCCGCTGCGCAGTTTCATCATCTCCGAGCTGATGTTGATACCGCCGAACACCACCAGCGAGTACATGTCGATCGGCGAAAATATTATCGAATACATAATGGGTGGCTTGTTGCTGAACCGGCGTCGGTTCGAGATAGTCCTGCTCCGAGATAGTCCTGCTCCACTAATGCGCACAAAATTTCGCTCGGGGGATAATTGGATGGAAGGCCAAACCTTACCATGGTGAACGGACAAGCAACGGTAAGGGGGACGGTAAGGGGTTATGGCAAAATATTCGGCTTTTGGCACAAGTATCCGGTAAATGACTGTAATATCTTCCCCGCCACAGCGGGGATTAACACGGCGCGGCGAGCCGGCGCGACTATGAAAAGAGCTGGGTGTGCGAACGCCTCGCGCGCGGGCGCTTGCGCAACGACGTTGCCTTCATCCATGAAATCGCATGGTCGGCAACGTCACGGGTGAGCCCAATCTCGTGGGTAACAATACCCATGGTACGCCGCTCCACAGCGAGTGCGTGGATTTGCCCTTTCTGACTGTTAAGGGGCGGCTAGCGCAATGGTCTCTCACCTAAATACCACCGCCGTCCGGTGTTTCCAGCAAATACTGCGCAGCAGTGTGGTTTTACCGGATCCGCTCGGGCCGACGGCGGTCAACACCTTGCCGAGATTCACCGCGAAGTCAATACCGTTGAGCACCCTATGGTCATTTGGTCATTGGATCACTTCACCTAGCCTTTAACTTCAATAATGCTCATCGGATCTCCAAATGATGATAATCAAACACAGCGCTGGCACACCGCCGGTGTGTATGAACACGAGCGGCCAGCTGGAGAAGCAACCACGGTTCAGACCGTCAATAAACCCCATCGCCTTGCCGGTACACACCGGGTCTAGCAGGATACCCTCCGACGCGCCAGTAGAGCAATTGCCTCGCGCCCCTCTCGTCGTTGGCTACGCCATACGCCATAGTAGAGGAGGGGTAGTACTCGTCCAAGGGGATAATGTCCGCCACCGGTATCAGTAGCGACAAGCGTTTACTCGTCTGCGCGATAAGTCCTACAGTTAAGGACTGCTTGCTCTACGCGGCGCGAGACGGTGAGGCCACCATGGCCGTTTCCGGCAACACGGCGCTCAGACCGACCGCTAGCCCTGCATACGTGCCGCCGCTGCCCAAAAGCAGCACTCCACCCCTGATTGAATGATCCCTTGGCACGGCACCGGTGGGCGATTTCCAACATGCAACCGGCACAGAACGACCCGGCGCGTGTTGAAGCCGCCAACACAACATACAACATACGCCATTAGCGCGCCGTCATGCAACCCCATTTGTCCGCCCGCGCTGCCGTCTGCCGCAGGGCACCAACGGCAAGAAATTCCAACTTACCCAGCTTGTTGCCGCCCAGGCCCAAACTGGGTAAGATCATCACACTTGATGAAAGATCATGCCGAGAAACTCGGCAGGTGGGAAGATGTTCGAGGCGTCGGCAGGCCAAGATTACACGTAGTTCAAGAGCTCCAGTTTAGCGTCGGTTGTCGAAAATACGCAGCAACATCAAGAACAGATTGGAATATTTGCGAAGCTGGTCTTTGTTTTCCGACAACAGTTGCGCGCCCATGTTCTTCAATTTCTGGGTGTCATAGGCGGTTAGTCCACACGAATACTAGCACGCCGATATATGTCACCGCCACATCAGCGCGATGCTTTTCAGCCAGATATTCACCGACGAGGCTAGTACAATACCGATGAGCGCTATAAACAGCAGGTTACCAAAGCTGATTAGTGGTATAGCCATAAAGCGTCATAGTGCCAAACATGCCGGCGATCCGCCACGAAGGTGCTGGCGATGGAGGAAACGGTGTAGACGATGAAATTCTGACGATGAAATGCTGGCAAGCGTCAACCCGCTCAGAGCAGAGTAGAGCATAAAAAGCGATGTTGCCACCGCCCAGCTGAGGCGGTTAATTATGCCTGAAATGACAAACACCAGCGCAAATTTGGCAATGATCATACTCAAAAGACTATCTGGCTTGAATTGCAACAAGCGTGTGGAAGGCATACCAGGCTACGAAGGCAGTTAACAGTAATCCGCGGGTCATCCAAGCCGTAGGCCTGCGCTATAAACGGCTGCACTGCGCTATTGGCGCGCTCTACGATGAAGCCCTGGAAGTGAGAAAAGCAGTCCATGACTATCACCTTTGTGGTAGCGAACGAAATATACCAGGCCGAACACGGGCTAAACACCTAAACCGTACGACTGATCCACCTCAGCCAAGCACACCATAAAAGTGCGGCCGGATCCCATTCGCCTGCGGCGCACCAAAACTCAGCTGATACCATCTATCTCACTTGGAATGTGTTCTTCCCTTCAGCGCTCAGCTGGTCGCTGGTGCGCGCATCCAGCCAGCGATTGCCGGCGAGGGGAGTTTCCCGCTTCCAGAACGACGCTTGTGGGTTTTGAGCAGATCCATCATATATTTCGGCGGCGGTAGACGCCACTCACTCCAACGAACACGATACACTCGCCGGCGCCACGATTTCCGCCAGCGCTTTCTCGATCATGCTTGGACAATGTTCCAGGGTTTCGGCCCCAAAATTATGTTTGTGCACTTTGCCGGTAAACGTGACGACCGCGCCATCGGTATCGCTGACGGACAACCAGGCAGGCATACAGCGCCGCCACGCCGAAATCCGCCAGGCCGACCCCAATCAAGGTAGCGTCCATTCAGATTCCGGCGACCGGTGGGGAAAACACCACTTCATCAATCGTCAGGCAGGCAATAGGCGCAGCTAAAATTACAGATGTCCGTGATTGACAAGTGAAGATAGTAAAACCTGTGCTCAAACATATCGATAAATTGTGACACAATAACTCCTCTCCAAATACGGGAGATGTCAGCATTTCGCGTAAAGATTTGGAGTGATACTACTATTTTGCTCAAAGGCGCAGAAATGGTATACAACAATATATATGGCGTTAATATTACAATGATTTTCCCATTTCATTTCCTGAAATCTCCCGCTATGCGCTTGTTGTGCCGATTCGCTTTTACAGGCAAATCCGCTATTTTATGCCACACTCAGCCTCAGTTACCTGTTTCACACAATCAGGAGAATTATGCGCAACCGAACATTGGTCGATTTGGACCAGGTGGTAGCCCTGGGCGGCGGCCACGGCTTAGGTCGGGTCATGTCTGCGCTTTCCTTTCTTGGATCACGATTGACGGGCATCGTGACAACCACCGATAACGGCGGCTCTTCCGGGCGTATTCGCCAGTCTGAGGGTGGCATTGCCTGGGGCGATACTCGCAACTGCCTCAATCAACTTATCGCCGAACCGAGCATCGCCTCGGCGATGTTTGAATACCGCTTTGGAGGCCAGGGTGAGCTGGCGGGCCACAACCTGGGCAATTTAATGTTAAAAGCGCTGGATAATCTTAGCGTCAGGCCGCTTGAAGCCATCAACCTGATTCGCAACCTGCTGAAGGTTAACGCCAGCCTGATCCCGATGTCGGAACAGCCGGTGGATTTGCAGGCCACCGTGCTGTCCGGCGATACCGTGTATGGGGAAGTTGCCATTGACAGACTACATGAACTGCCCATACAGCTGAAGCTCACAGCGCCGGTTCCGGCGACGCGCGAAGCGTTGTTAGCTATCGCCGGCGCGGACCTTATCATTATCGGCCCCGGCAGCTTTCTCACCAGTCTGATGCCGCTACTGCTGGTGGAAGATTTAACGCAGGCGCTGCGTCGCACCCCCGCGCCGATGATCTACTTGGATAACCTCGGCCGCGAGCTCAGCGTGGCGGCGGCAAATATGACACTGACGCAAAAAGTGCGCATGATGGAGCAGGCTATCGGCCGGGAAAAGGTTATCAACGGGGTGATTGTCGGGTCGGAAACAGAGACGGATGGCCTCGCGGAACGCATTATCATACAGCGGCTGCTGGCGGCGAACGACGAACCTCATCATCACGATCGCGGGTTACTGCGCCAGGCGCTGGATCTGGTCCTGCAGTCACTTGGCTAACCGTTGGAGACAGTGGTCAGTGGCGCCGCCGGCCATGCGAGAAAACCTCCACCGAGGGCAGCGTCGCCATCATGAGACGGCGATGAATTGCTCACGCAGAGCGCGAACTTGGTCGCGTATGCTGGCTGCCTTTTCAAATTCTAGGTTCTGCGCATGTTGCTGCATACGGGTTTCCAGCTCGCGGATCTTCCGCTCTAGCGTTTTCGGCGTCAAATCACCACACTTGGTCGCCGCTTCCATCGCCTTGCGTTTTTTATGCTTCGCGTACACCGGAGACTGACCTAGTTCCATGATATCGGCGATTTGCCTATTCAGCGCCTGCGGAACAATGCCGTTGGCTAGATTATACGCATGTTGTTTCTCGCGTCGACGCTCAGCCTCCTCGATCGCACGCGCCATGGATGGCGTGATTTTATCGCCATACAGGATAGCTTTGCCGTTGAGATTACGCGCCGCGCGGCCGATAGTCTGGATGAGCGAACGTTCCGAGCGCAAAAAGCCCTCTTTGTCGGCGTCCAAAATCGCCACCAGCGACACTTCAGGCATATCCAGACCTTCGCGCAGTAGGTTGATACCGACCAGAACGTCGAATTCGCCGAGACGCAAATCGCGAATGATCTCCACCCGTTCTACGGTTTCGATGTCTGAATGAAGATAGCGCGCCCGCTCACCGTGTTCTTCGAGATATTCGGTCAAATCCTTGGCCATCCGCTTGGTCAGCGTGTTAACCAGCACACGCTCGTTTACCTGTACCCGCCGGCGGATTTCCGACAACAGATCGTCCACCTGAGTAGTGACCGGCCGTACCTCAATTTGCGGATCCAATAGACCGGTGGGCCGCACAAGTTGGTCTATTACCTCGTTGCCGCACATTTTCAGCTCATAGGGGCCGGGCGTGGCGGAAACATAAATGGTCTGCGGCGCCAGTGCGGCAAATTCTTCAAACTTCATCGGCCGGTTATCCAGCGCAGAGGGCAGGCGGAAACCGTATTCCACAAGGGTCTCTTTACGCGCCCGATCGCCGCGATACATTCCACCGATTTGCGGAATGGTAACGTGGGACTCGTCCACCACCAGTAGACCGTCAGCGGGCAGGTAGTTAAACAGCGTTGGCGGCGGCTCACCAGGTTCGCGGCCCGATAGATAGCGAGAGTAGTTCTCGATCCCCGAGCAGTAGCCCAGCTCATTCATCATTTCCAGATCAAAGGCGGTACGCTGTGACAGGCGCTGTTCTTCCAGCAGCTTGCCGTTGGCTATCAGCATCTGGCGCCGTTCCGTCAGTTCCACTTTAATATTTTCCATCGCCTGCACCAGACGCTCACGTGGCGTGACGTAATGGGTTTTAGGGTAGATGGTGTAACGGGGTACTTCCTGGTCGACGTGGCCCGTGAGTGGGGCGAACAGCAACAAACGCTCCACTTTATCGTCAAACAGCTCAACCCGCAGCGCCACTTCGTCGAACTCAGCGGGAAAAATATCGATGACCCCGCCGCGCACCCGGAAAGTACCGCGCTGGAAAGGCTGATCTTTACGGGTATATTGCAGCTCGGCAAGCCGGTTAACGATGCTGCGCTGGGAGACAATCATGCCGCGCGTCAGGTGCAGCATCATTTTCAGATAAGCGTCAGGGTCCCCCAGACCATAGATAGCGGAAACTGAGGCTACTACGATGACATCGCGCCGCTCCAGCAGCGCTTTGGTGGCGGATAAGCGCATTTGCTCAATACGCTCGTTAACAGACGCATCCTTTTCAATGAAGATATCGGAACTGGGCACATAGGCTTCCGGCTGGTAATAGTCATAGTAGGAAACAAAATACTCCACCGCGTTATCGGGGAAAAAAGCCTTCATTTCGCCATACAGCTGCGCCGCCAGCGTTTTATTAGGCGCCAGCACCATGGTTGGACGGTTCAGATCGGCTATCACATTCGCCACAGTAAAGGTTTTCCCCGAGCCGGTCACGCCCAACAGGGTCTGATGGGCCAGACCATCTTCCAACCCTTCCTCCAGGCGACGAATGGCCTCAGGCTGGTCACCTGACGGTTTAAACGATGAAACCAGTTTAAATGCTTGATTCATCTGCTATGACTTCCTGCTGGAAAGTAAGTGGCGGGACACTCTATGGATATAGAGACTGCCACGCTATTTTACCAGTCACTACTGGATACAATACCAGTAATCTGACATTATCGCAACCCGATAGTGCATATGAGGGGAAAAGTGTTGACTTGAGGCGGAAAAGGTGATCAACATACACATGGCCTGTGGCGGCGCGAGGCAGTCCTTATGGTGAGGCGCGAGCGCCGCCGAGCGCGCTTACAAATTTACTTGATTTTATATAACTAGTTTTAAAACGTAAATAATTACAAGCATGGGTAATACAGGCAAAACGCAATCAAGCCGCTCCCGCCCTTGCCCCGGCGCGTTTTCCTAAATCTAATACACACGGCTATCCATAGGAATAGTGGATAACTCCCACCACATCGATTGTGGCTCGCGTTCCACAAATTGAATAACTTGAAAGACGAGAAAAGGTTTTAGTTATTTTATCTTTATTACGGACTGCGTTATGCCAAAATAACTAGTCCTACGACAAGCTGACGTCGTCGTGCTGGCGATGGGCGCGGTGCCGCTGCTCTCTGATAGAGCTGCTCTGGCACCTTGTACCACAAAACGTGCTCGGCACCAACAAAGTGCATTACTCTGGACTTTTTCCGACAAAGCGCTGCGATGAATACTTTTCTCAGCACATCCCTGTCTAACACGCCTCCGAAGTAACTATTGGCCTGAAGTTGCCACGCTCTCAAGCCTACATTCCGACATCGCCCGCGCCGCGCGGCATTAGTTATGCCCATAGGAGAAGCAGGTTTTCCAAATTGAGAGCAGAGGAGAATCTTCACGTCACCTTGCTGATCTATCGCAATCATACAGGCAGGTGCCGGAAATAGTGCACGATTTGTTTCCCTTTTCTACGCCATGCGACAGCAGCGCGCCAGCGAACCCACCGCCGACCACCAGTAACAACTCACCATCGTCCGGTCACTGATACCGAAACCTGAGTTATTGATTCCTGATGAGCCTATCAATGACCTGGCTGACGGCGGTGGCGCAAGCGTTCGGCGACATTTTGCAGCGTATGTAGCACGACTTCGGGCTGACTTTATTGCTGGTGGAGCAGTGATTCCTTTTGCTGGCGATCGCTATTTCCCGTTGGAGGGCGGCCGCCATGTAGCCCAGGAACAAGCAGGACAATGTGCTGATTCAAGTTATTTGGCGAGTTGACCAGGCCTCAAGGCACGCTTTACTATCTCAACTACTGTTTCCAG
Source organism: Sodalis sp. (in: enterobacteria) (assembly GCF_036327475.1). Classification (NCBI taxonomy): domain Bacteria; kingdom Pseudomonadati; phylum Pseudomonadota; class Gammaproteobacteria; order Enterobacterales; family Bruguierivoracaceae; genus Sodalis; species Sodalis sp. (in: enterobacteria). The sequence continues at coordinate 727,531 of NZ_CP132913.1, forward strand.
CAGACCTTAGCCGACAGCCATGACGATGATGAGCGGGGCCAAATGCCACCGACCGCCTCCGATAAAGTCAGGGCGAACGGACCGCGTCCAGCAGCGACAGATCGAGATAGTTCGCAAGAGTTGTAGTGCCCGCCGCCTTGAGCCAGGGAATTTCGCCCAATAGCGGGGCCGCCAGTCGCTCTTGCAGCGCTGTCAGGTAATCTTGCAGTCGATGGGTCGTTGGCGCGGGATGGTTGGCAATCCACCCCGCCAGACGTAGCCCAGCCTGGCGCACCGCCAGCGCGGTCAAAAGCGCATGGTTGATGCAACCGAGCTTCAACCCAACCACCAGAATCACTGGCAGACCCTCAGCGGCCACCCAATCAGCGTAAGAGAGCGTTTCCCCCAGCGGAGTAAACCAGCCTCCCGCCCCTTCAATGACCAGCCAGTCCGCAGCAGTTTCCAGCACGCGAAGCCCCGCCGATAACTCGGTGGCGGCGATAGGCCGGCCCTCATCGCGGCTAGCAATATGGGGCGAGGTCGACTCGATAAACGCCAGCGGATTAACCTGATGATACGCCAGCGCTACGTTGCCATTGGCCATTAGCGCCAGCGCATCACCGTTGCGTGGCCCTGCGGGGGTCAGTTCACATCCCGAGGCTACCGGTTTATACCCCGCGGCGCAATAACCCGCACGGTCGGCGGCCTGCAATATCGCGCAGGCCGCCAAAGTTTTACCAATATCGGTATCGGTTCCGGTAATAAAAAAACGTTTAGTCACGGTAAAGCACCCCATACACCACGCGATAACTGAGCGGCAGACCAGCCGGATGGTGCGGCCAGTTGGTTTCCAGCGCCCGCAGACGGCCCCGGCTGGTTAAACCGGGGGCTCGTCCGCCGTGTAAATACCCGGCCCCCACCCCTTTTATCTCCCGCAGCAGGTCGGTTAGGCTCGGGTAATACAGATGATGCGGTTCGGTCAGCAGGCGATACCGATAGGGAGCAAACGCTTCGGCGATCGCGGCCTCAGAAAGGAAACCATTGATGTGCACACCGCTGTCCACCAGTCCCCACGCCTGTTCCAGTTCGGCCAATGACCCCGATGCTAGAGTGGATAAAGCCAACGTGCCGCCGGGCCGCAGCACGCGGTGCAGCTCCGCCAGCGCCCGCGGCAGAGAATCGCACCACTGCACCGCCAGGTTGCTGAAAACACCATCCATCGATCCCGTCGCCAGTGGCAGTCGTTCAATATCGCCCAATAGATATGCACCCGCAGACCGCTGCTGGCGGGCACGGGCCAGCATGGCAGCGGAGAGATCCAGGGCGATGACCCGCTGGCCCTGCGCCTGCCAGCGTCGGCTAAACCAGCCGGTACCGCAGCCCGCATCCAATAGACGTTGCCCTTTAACCAGTCCGATTAGGCCGCAGAGGCGATCGCCGCAGGCGCGCTGAAACGTCGCATAGCGGTCGTAATGCGGGGCAGCGCGGCTGAAACTGTGGGCGATGCCCTGCTTGTGATCGACAGATGATTCAAGCGTTGTGTGGTAAATCGGATTGCGCATCGGATAAAGCCTCCAGCAGTGCATCGATATCCTGGGCCTGATGGGCGGCTGTGAGCGTGATACGCAGCCGCGCGCTGCCGGGCGGGACAGTAGGGGGGCGGATCGCTGTCAGCCACACGCCGCGCTCGCGCAAGCGCTCCGCCAGGCACAGAGTGCGCAAATTATCCCCCACCACCAACGGCTGAATCGCGGTATCCGACGGCGCTAGCCTAAACCCGAGCGACACGGCACCGCGGCGAAAACGGGCGATATTGTCATCAAGCCGCTGGCGCAACGCGTCCCCGCAGCGCACGATCGTCAACGCGGAATCAATGGCCGCTATCTGCGCCGGCGGCGGCGCGGTGCTATAAATCAAGTGGCGTGCGAATTGCAGCAGATACTCCGCGACAGGCGCCGCGCAAAGCACTGCCGCACCGCTGACCCCAACCGCTTTGCCAAAGGTGACCACCAGCAGCGCCGGTCGGTCTTCCAGCGCCCAGGTGCAGCCACGCCCTTCTTCGCCAACCACGCCAATACCGTGGGCATCATCCACCATCAGCCAGCCGCCGCCCGCCTGCGTCGCCTGTGTCAACGCTGCTAGCGGCGCCCGATCACCGTCCATACTGAAAACCCCCTCTGTGACCACCAAGCGATTACCGGCACAGTCCTGCCGCATCAGACGTTGCAGGGCGAGGGGATCATTATGGGCGAAACGCCGTAATTCTGCCGGCGACTGGATGGCCGCCTCTAGCAGGGAAGCGTGGCTCAAGCGATCCGCCAAAATATGATCACCTGAGGCCGTTAACGCACCCACCACTGCGTGATTGGCGGCAAACCCCGAGGTAAACAGCAGCGCGCGCGGGTAACCCAGCCAGTCGGCCAGCCGCTGCTCCAGCTGCTGATGATAAAGGCTGTAACCAGTAACATGTCCCGATCCCCCCGACCCCACTCCCTCCTGCGCCGCGCCACGCTGCCACGCTGCAATCACCTCAGGGTGTCGCGCCAGTCCGAGATAATCATTACTGGAAAAATTCAAGTACGATTTATCGCCGTCGTGAAGGAAGCGACCGTTGCCGCCGCTTACTGCCCGGCGTTCGCGATATGTTCGCTCCCGATGCCGCTGTACCAGCGCATCGTCGATGCGTGTCATCCACTCGCCGGCCATTAGCGCGCTGCGTTGTAGTATTGCGGCGTATCCGCTGCCAGCAGTTGCCCGATCAGTTGCGCCTGCTGATCAACGTCGCCATCGGACGCGGCACGACGCTCGATATTAATACCCAATTTGCGAAACAGCGCTATGTCGCGATCTTCTTCCGGGTTAGGCGTAGTGAGTAATTTGCACCCGTAAAAGACGGAGTTGGCGCCGGCCATGAAACACAGCGCCTGGGTTTGTTCGTTCATCTGCTCCCGTCCCGCAGACAAACGTACGTGGGATCGCGGCATCATGATGCGCGCCACAGCAATGGTGCGGATGAAATCAAAGGCGTCCACATCGTCGTTATCGGCTAGAGGCGTCCCTTTCACTTTCACCAGCATATTGATCGGCACGCTTTCCGGCGGCGTCGGTAAATTGGCCAACTGCACTAGCAATCCGGCACGATCGCGGATATCTTCACCGAGCCCGACGATGCCACCAGAGCAGACTTTGATGCCCGCCTGACGGACTTTGCTCAAGGTATCGAGCCTGTCCTGATAACTGCGAGTCGTTACGATGCTGCCGTAAAATTCCGGTGAAGTATCTAGGTTGTGGTTATAGAAATCCAGTCCCGCCTCCGCCAGCCGCTCTGCCTGTCGGTCGTTGAGCGTGCCGAGCGTCATACAGGTTTCAAGTCCCATCGCTTTTACGCTCTGCACCATTTGCTCCAGCAGCGGCATATCTCGGTCATGCGGATTTTTCCAGGCGGCCCCCATACAAAAGCGTGTAGAACCGGCGTCACGTGCTTTACGGGCAGCGTCAAGCACCTGCTGTACCTGCATCAGACGCTCGCTTTCAAGTCCGGTATGATAACGCGCACTCTGCGGACAATATTTGCAATCTTCGGGACAGGCGCCGGTTTTAATCGACAGCAACGTGCTGACCTGTACTTCACCGGGCGTGAAGTGCAGGCGATGCACCTGCTGGGCCTCAAACAGTAGATTAAGAAACGGTTTATCAAACAGCGTATTGGCCTGCGCCAGAGTCCAGCGTTGAGAAGTTGACATAACGGTTACCCACAGCATCTTGAAGGAAATAGATGGCACCAGTGTAAAGTTTACCGCTATACTGTCAACCATATATTTAAATTTTAGTTTACAGGATATTTCGATGCAGGCCGATGACCTCGCCTTCGACAGCCGCCATATCTGGCATCCTTACACCTCCATGACGCATCCGCTGCCTACTTATCCCGTCGTTTCTGCCGCCGGCTGCGAGCTGACCCTAAGCGGCGGCCGCCGACTGGTGGACGGTATGTCTTCCTGGTGGGCGGCCATCCACGGCTACAATCACCCGGTGATAAATCAGGCGATGAACGACCAAATCAGTCGCATGTCCCATGTGATGTTTGGCGGCATTACCCATCCGCCTGCGGTGGCATTGTGTCGTCGCCTGGTGGCGCTGACGCCAGAGAGCCTGGAGTGCGTCTTTCTAGCGGATTCCGGCTCGGTGGCCGTGGAAGTAGCGATAAAAATGGTACTGCAATACTGGCAGGCGCGCGGCGAACCACGCAGAGAGTTGCTGGCCATGCGCCAGAGCTACCACGGCGATACCTTCGGCGCGATGTCAGTTTGCGATCCTGATAACTCAATGCACAGCCTGTACCAGGGCTACCTGCCGCCGCACCGGTTTGTCGACGCGCCCCAGCGCCGTTTTGACGAGGTTTGGCGCGAAGGCGACGATGCACAGCTGGCCGCGTTGTTTACCGCCCACCATAGCACGTTGGCGGCGGTGATCCTGGAGCCCATTGTCCAGGGCGCGGGCGGAATGCACTTTTATCACCCCGAATATCTGCGGCGGGCGCGAGCGCTGTGCGATCGCTATGGCGTACTGCTGATTGCCGATGAAATCGCGACCGGTTTTGGCCGCACCGGCGAATGGTTCGCCTGCAATCACGCCGGCATCACGCCGGATATTTTGTGCTTGGGAAAAGCCTTAACCGGCGGCGCCTTGACCCTTTCCGCCGTGCTAACCCGCCGCCATGTGGCGGAAATGATCAGCGACGGCGATGCCGGCTGTTTCATGCACGGCCCGACGTTTATGGGCAATCCCCTGGCCTGCGCCGCCGCTAACGCCAGTCTGTCGCTACTTGAGGACGAAAGCTGGCGCCCGCGCGTGGCGGCGATCGCCGCCCAGCTCAGCACCGGACTGACGCCACTAACCGACCATCCGCGGGTGCGCGATGTGCGGGTACTCGGTGCCATTGGCGTGGTGGAAACGACACAACCGGTGAATATGGCGGCGCTACAGTGCTGGTTTGTCGACTGCGGCGTATGGATCCGTCCTTTCGGTAGGTTGATTTATCTCATGCCGCCTTACATTATTTCACCGGCGGCGCTGGCGCGGCTTATCGACGCCATCGCCGGTGCTCTGGACAGGTCGGTGCATTTCCTCTCCTGACGCGCCGGCGGGGTGCCATGCGCGCCCGGTCACATACGCAACCACTGAACGTAACGGGAGACGAATCCGACGTGCCATTATCCATCGGGCCGCAATCGATGGAGAGCATTGATGAAAGTGGCCATGATCTTAACATCCCAGATCTTAACACCCCCATGACCGGTTGGGCGACACCGATAAGCAGACCGGTCCTGGCTTTCTTTGGTCGCACCGTATTATATACCCTGTACGACACCGGTGTAGAGATGACCTTGGCCTCGCCGAAAGGTAGCCAACCGCCGCTGGTTCCGAAAAGTGATGAACCGGACGTGCAGACCCAGGACACTGAACGTTTTGCACCGGCCGTGCTACGCGGCAGGCACGGCGCTAGCGGCGATCGTCAGAGTGGATACGTTGCGGGCCGAGGATTTTGACATGGTGTTTTATCCCGGCGACCATGGTGCTTATCGAGCAAACGTTCGCCGATGGCAAACCGGCGGCCGCCGGTTTGCCATGCGCCAGTCGTATTGCATCATGCGAAAAGCCTGACGACACACCGCTGGTGGCGAGCAAGCGTGTAATCGGTTAAGTTGTCCCGTTCCTGGTGGAAGATGAATGCCGGCGACTGACGAACGATTTGAGCGCACCGACGATTGACAGTCCTACTTGGTAACGGATGGCCCTTTGGTTACCGATCAGAATCATACCTCATCGACGGCGACACGCACAGAATTTACGATAGGATAATGCCAGCGCGCTTACCTTAATCAGCAACGATCTGCAGCCCGGCTAGACGTTACCCGAGCGGTATATGTTCAACGGTATTGGATATCAAGGTGATAATATTTCGCCGCATCTGGCGAAAAGCTTCGTGATCACCGTTTTTGACTCAGACTCGCCGATCGGCCCCGGCAATATTCCGGCAGACGTACGCATGCTACCACAGGGCGCTGGCTCCGGCCATGACCATCTACAGACGGGTATGGTTTAGGGACGCACGGATTTCGGCAGCACGGGTTATGGCGGCGCGCCACCGCCGGGTGGAAAACGCACCGCTACCAGCTCACCATCCATGCGCTGGATGTCGAACATTTGGAGGTAAATGAAAACGCCAGTGACGCGATGATTGGCTTTAACGTGCATTTTCACACGCTTGGCAGCGCATCACAGGTGGCAAGGCGCAACACGTGGCATTTTACCGCGCCAGAATAGACACCCACATCGGCCCCTGCCCAACAGCGTAGCGCGCCAGCGGCGATAGTTCACCCGATTGCCTCTCAATAGCATACACCGTAATATGGTGCGATTTCTGCCCGGCAGCTACCAAAAATCGCCCCTGGCTATCGATATTAAATCCGCGTGGCTGGGTTTCTGTTGCCTGATGACCTAACAGACGCAATACACCACCGTTTTCCGTCACTGCAAACCGGCTGATGACGCTGGCGATACGATCGCAACAGTAAAGCCAGCGACCGTCGGGGGTAATATGAATATCTGCCGCCCAGCGGGTGTCGCCGAAATCGTCTGGCATAATGTCCAGCGTCTGCACAATGTGCGGACCGGCGCCGGCAGCGTCAATGGCAATCACGTTGACCGTGCCGCTAAGTTCGTTGATGACGTAGGCATAATCCCCGCCGTGATGGAATGCCATGTGGCGCGGCCCGGCCCCGGCCACGCTGTCCAGCGCCGCAGGGGTAAGGGGTACTAAACGGCCGGCTTCGCCAATCGCATAGCGCCGGATACGATCTTCTTGCAGGCAGGGCACCCACAGCACCTGATTGGTAGTATCGACATTGGCCGAATGGCAATGGATTAACCCTTTAAACGTTTGTTGTGGCGCGCCAACGACACCCTGTTCGTCGATGGGGCTGACGCTCAAACAGCTGTTGCTATAGGAAACGCTGTACAGAGTCGTGCCCTGCAAATCGGTGGTCAGTTGCGTCGGGCCGCCCGGCAGTGGCGCTATTCCGGCCTCGCTCAGCAATCCTCGTTCATCGATGCGGTAGCTGACCACGCCGAAGGCAGGTCGAACACCGATATAGAGGTATGTGTTCGACGGGTGGATTGCCATCGGCTGCCCTTGCCTGCGGGCATCCACGACTTGCAGCAAGGTTAGCGCACCCTGTTCGTCCATTTGCCAGACGTGAATTTGCTGACTTTCCGGGCTGGCAACGTAGACAATGTGCTTCATGTGTTCTCCTCATTTCGCTTTTGTGGCGGCATGGCGTTTGGCAAGGTTCGTCACATCAACGGCACGCCTCAAATAAACCTGCCACCGTTAAGGCGCGTTATCTACCGAGATTATCACGGTTTTCGCCGCTGCACCGAGGGTTGTAACATTGCTACACTAGAAAACTATTTATTATTACCTTATTTGTCCTAGATCTGGACGGCACGTTGCTGATCCGACAGAAACGTATACTGCTGGAATCCATTACCACTTTGCGCCAGATGCGCGACGCCAGCCTACAAGTATGGTGGTCACCGGCCTACTCGTCCTATCGGCGCGAGAGATAGACACGCCAACAACTTGCACCATACACACCCTGTTGTATGTGGATGAATGCTGTATTAACACCCGAGCGATCATGTTCTGCGTTTCCTGGCCTAGTTTGAAACTCTACCGCCGGCGCAGCCGCCCAACGCATGTGCAAATGGACAGCCTGGCGGTGGCGAAAGAGGCGACGGCGATTTGGAAGTTCACCACCTCCAACGTAGATATCGCCCTAAGTGGCAACAATAAGGCCCGCCAGTTGACACACTGGGGGACGCCGCCCTCGGCATGGCGATGGAGCAACGATGCTATCAAAGCGCGCGCCGATGTGGTTATCGGCGACAACAACGCGCCGCCCATGATTTTATCCGCCAGCGCCTGCTGGCTTGACACACTCGCCAGGGGCGATGCGCCATTGCTGGCCGCACCTTCCTGTCCGAACCAAAGCCGTTCGCTGACCTGGCGCCTTCATCCAGCAGCCCGCGGCAGATCGGGTGCCCACCCGGAGAATGAACGGTCTCAGCATGCCAAATAGCGAACGTGTCTCAGCGCTCGGTTTGATTGATGTTCGCTGTGCTGGCGCGCGCCAGCGCCAGCGTGATAAGGCGCTCTACCAACGCTGAATAATTCAAACCGCTGGCTTTCCACAGTTTGGGGTACATACTGACGGAGGTAAAGCCAGGCAAGGTATTGACCTCGTTTAGCAGAATCTCACCTTGCTCGGTCAAAAAGAAATCCACCCTCGCCATCACGCTACAGCCCAGCGCTAGATACGCCTGCCGAGCTGTCTGGCGGATAGCGTCTGCGACGGGCGCAGTCAGCGACGCCGGAATAACCAGTCCAGCATGGGCGCCCTTCAAATATTTGGTGTCATAGGCGTAAAATTCGTCGTTGGCGAGGATCTCGCCGCAGACGCTCACTTCCGGAGAGTCGTTGCCTAGAACGGCGGTTTCGATTTCCCGTCCGATTACCGCCTGTTCAACCAAGACTTTAACATCATAACGGAAAGCCAGCGCCAACGCCGTGTCAAATGTGGCCCGGTCGGACACCTTGCTGACCCCCACCGACGATCCCTGACTGGCAGGTTTAATGAACAGAGGCAGGCCAAGCTGGCGAACGATAGCGTCGAAATCCGGCGCCGCGTCGCCCGTGCGCAGCAGAGTCACCGAAAGCGTAACCGGCACCCCTGCGTCGCGCAGCACACGCTTTGTCATGTCCTTGTCCATGCAGACCGCCGACCCCAGCACGTCCGGCCCGGCATAGGGAATATTAAGAACCCTGAGCAGTCCCTGCACCGATCCGTCCTCACCGCTGGCGCCGTGCAACACCGAGAAAGCAACATCAATCGATGGCAATGGCTGGCCGTTGGCGACATCAATCAGCTGTGCCCGCTGCTGACCGGGCACGACAGCCAGATAACGCTGCGCCGGCGCCAGGCGAATGGCGGCAGGATCGTCAAGATTAAGCAGATAGTCCTGCTCATCGCACAACGTCCAACGCCCGTGTTTATCTACCCCGATAAGGGTCAAATCATATCGTTGCCGGTCGATGGCGCGAATGACATTCAACGATGAGCGCAACGACACTTCGTGTTCGGTTGATTGGCCGCCGAACAGTACCGCGACCCGTAGTTTGCCGCTTTCCCGTTGTTCCATTACATCCTCGTTGATTACTGAAATACTTATTAAACGCCCACAAAGTATGCGTAAAACCCCGCCAACGGCACATGTCCGAAGACGGTAATTATAACGACGAAACGGACTAACGGCGAAACGGACGAAAAGAGCAGGATCGGACAGGGGACGCGCTTCGGGTCGTAGGGCACGGGATAAGGCGCGAAGGAGAGTACCGCCTGGCGCAGTCGACGCGGGCACCGCGTCCGGAAGAACATGAAATGGGGCGCTAGACTTTAGACGTGCGCCTTGGCACGGGACGGCGGCGACCCGACTAGAGGCGGACGGGAAGCCGGTTTACATCGTCGTCCGACTGGTGATGCTGTTTGGGCTACCTAAATTTAAATGATATTGAACAAGTCTCCCAGCAGGTAAATCAGTCCCAGGGCAATCGTCATGACGACACTACTAAATGACGTAGTAGTTCAAGCATCGTTACCTTATATAGGTGCTAGTTGGCACATAGTGGTTATTTCATTATCTTTATACCAGTTTCTAGCCGCGGCGATTAGGCCTTTTATGTTATTTTGTGACTGGCGTTATTGCCGCTGGTCGTCGGATAAGCAAAAATTTCCTTTTGAGCCACGGGATTTCTGCATGCAGGCAGAAATTCTGTTAATCCGGAAACTCCATCAGCAACTGTTCGCCGACCCCCCCCGCATTGCGCTACTCAAACAGATCCGCGCCACCGGCTCCCCATCAGTCCAGGGCGCGAAACTGGCGGGCGTCAGCTGCAAAGGCCTGGGATGCCATCAACGCCATGGGCTCATTGGCGGAACAGGCGCTGGTAGTGTACGTAACCGGCGACAAAGGGCAGCGGCATTACGTTGACCTGTTACGCGGAGCGATTGCTACAACTCTACGACCTACTAGGGCAAATTCAGCAAAAAGTCTTCAATGTCCCGCAGGACGATAGCTTACCGTTAGACGGCCTGTTAGCGGTAATTGCGCGCTTCTCTCTGCAAGCCAGCGCACGCGGTCAATTTTCCATTGTTGCACAGCACTCTTAACTCATTTGGAACGCGGTAGGGAAAACGATGAAGCGCTTATTCTTCTACCAGGTAGCCAGCAGCTGTGCACCACGGCACTGACTGTGATAAACACTAGGTTAAAGTTATCGCCGCCGCAGCTGATAGCAGAATAATGCTGTGCTAAAGCCGGCCCGGCCGCCATTGACGTCGCCGCACAAATTCCCCGCTGCATTCAAAGGAACAATCGATGCCTTCACTGCAAATTTCGCAAGGCTTATTCCGCCTTAACGATATCCGCTAACGTGAGCATTACTACGGGCCAGAGTTGGGCTTGCGTCGGTGCCAACGGCAGCGGAAAATTCGCCCTGAGGCGTGTTGGTTGAGGAGCTCACTCTTTTGGATGGCGAACGCCACACCGACTATCGGCGCATTGCCCGTCTATCGCTGGAGCAAATACAGCGGTTGGAAGAGAAGTAGTAGTGGACTAAACCAACCTGCTGACCCCGGCAAAGATGACACAGGCAATACCTCAACGAAGATTATTCAGCAGCAGTGCCACGACAATGCGCGCTGCTAATAAATATTGGCGGATCAATTCGGTATCAGCCAGTTGCTAACACGCCGGTTCAAACACCTTTCCACTGGAGAGTTCTGTAAAGTGCTACTATGCCAGGCGCTGATAGTGCGGCCGGATTTGCTGATTCTTCGAGCCGCTGCAGGGTTTTAAGCCGCTTAACAGCCAGCTGGCGCGCCTCTGGACAGGCGTGTTGATTGGCCAAGATATGCCGAAGATGCATCGGAATGTATTGCCCACCAGCTAACCTTCGTGCCTGGCGGAGAACACTATCGCTATCAGCCAGAAACGTTCGACGCCTGACGTGGCGCTATCCAGGCCGGCGTCAGTGGCCGTGCCGGCCTCTCCCTGATACCACGCTGACGGACGCACTCCTTCCCTTGCGGCACGTCATCCTGCCCAAGAACTCGCGCCTTGTTCTCTTGCCGTCTCGGATCATCCTCTCCCTTGCGTGTAAGATTTACTCTATTCTCATTGCTGTTCACGCCCATTGAAGGGTGGTTGGGTAATAAGGAAGAGAGCGTAAGGCTGGCGCTGATGGGTATCTTTGCGCTAGTATGAGCGACAGAATGATCTTTTCCTTAGGTGGAGCATGCTAAGGTATCCTCGTTGAGGGAGTTGACTATGTCCTGATTACAGGTGGAATCGGTTACATCGGTAGCTATACCTGTTTGCAGCTTATCGTTGCCGGCGTCATGCCCGTAATTGTCGACAACCTATGTAACAGCAAAAGTTCCGTTATGGCGACCTTGGCCGATTAAGCGGTCACGCGCCGGTGTTTTATCAAAACAACATACGCGGCTGGGAAACTACTGGCGAAGATTTTCGCCGAGCACGATATTGAGGCGGTAATGCATTTTGCTAGGCAGGAGGCCGGCGTTGCCCAACCTAATATTCAGCTCCTCGGCCACTGTTGACAGCGTTCAGCCACCCCCTTACGACGAAAGCTTGCCAACCGGGCATTGCCAGCCCCTATGGTCGCAGCAAATTGATGGTCGAACAGATGCTTTAGGATCTGAAGAACGCCGATCTCCGCTGGATCATCAGTCTATTACGCTATTTCATCCGGTCGGTATCCATCCTTTATTTCCCAGGTACGATGGGATATCGCCCTCTCTGGTGATTTACGACAATGATTTTCGTGCTACCAGCGGTTCACGACTCCATATTCATGTTTTAGATTTGGCCGCTAGCCATCTTTCTGCGCTGACCACACTGCGCGACCGGCCTGGCGTGTGTACCTATCATCTTGGCTAAGCGGTGGAAGCCTTTAGCCAGGCGTGCGGTAAGTCACTGCCTTACCATTTCGTCTCCTGACGCGACAGCGATCTGGTCGCCTACTGAGCAGTGCTAGGAAAAGCTGCGCTGGAATTGAACTGGCGCGTCCACCCGAACGCAGGAAGATATAGTCCGCGACACCTGGCGTTGACAGTCCAGGCACCAGCACAGCTACCAGGACTAAGGGGATCTTATGCAACCGCTTAATCACATACCGGTCAGTGAATCCTGGTTTCACCTCACCGGGCCAAGCGCTCCTAGAAAGCCAGCAGAAAACGGCTTCAGCGCAAACTCTGCCGGCGTACAATCCGAACTGCCGCCTTTGTCCAGGCTCTACCCGCATTACCAGAGATCGTAATCCCGGCACTACGCGCGTCTTTACTAACGATTTTGCCGCGCTTATGCCAGATACCCAGACACACGGTCCAGCGATGAGCGGCTATTTCGTAGCCAAAGCGTCAGTGGTACCAGCCGGGTAATCTGCTTTTCTCCGGACCACAGCAAAACGCTTCCCGAGCTGTCGCTGCCAGCGCTTGGGGGCGGTGATCGCCACCTGGCGCGAGCAAAGCGCAGAACCAGGTAAAACCCATTCCTGGGTGCAGGTGTTCGAGAACAAAGGTGCCACCGTGCTCTGCTCCAACACCCATCCACACGGTCAGATTTTGGCCAACAGTTCCCTACACAACGAAGCCGAACGCGAAGACCGTTTGCAGCGAGAGTATTATCGAGTGCTTATCCGATCTGACGGCGAGTCAAGCGCCGACCTGGCAATGGCCCTGAAAAGCTCACCAACCAATATTCTTTCCCTTGCTCTATTGGCTGGCACGGCGCGCCCTTTACCGACGGCGACCATGCGCATTGGTAATTCGTGCGCATTTTTATTCGCCGCTACTGCACACTCCGCGCCACGGTACGTAAATTCATGGTAAGCCATGAAATGCCAGCGGAAACTCAGCGCGATTGGTTTTTAGCTAAGGGCCACCCATTCAGCATGCGATTAGCGGTTGCCTATCAAAAGGAAAGGGCCAACGGCAACGTCAGCCCTCTGGCCGGGTTACGGCCAGGTCGAGGTCTAGCGAGGTTAATGGTTGTGATGAGCGTGCAGGTTCACTGCGCCCTGATGGATCACACAATGATCTTCTTCGCAGAGCTGATACTCCATTTGGATGGTCGCGTGCTGGATGTGGTAGTGCTCAAGCAGATAATCCTGGATACGATGCAAGAGCCCGTCGTGGTCGCGGGGTAGAATGACCTGTACATGCAGCGTCATTAACGGCCGCTCGCCAACCTGCCAGAGATGGATATGATGAATATTGCGCACTTCGGGAATATTTCGCGTCATTTCTCGCTTGAGTTTCTGAATATTAAACTGCTGGGGCGTGCCTTCCAACAGTTCGTGCAGGCTTTCACATAGCAACCGCCAGCCGCTGCGCAGTACCAGACAAGAAACCAGAATCGACAACAGCGGGTCGATGGGTAGCCAACCAGTATAGAGGATCACCAGCGCGGCGATAATGGCGCCGACCGATCCGAGCAAATCCCCCCAAATATGCAGCGCCGCCGCGCGCAGATTAATATTCTTTTCGCCACTATTGCCGTGCAGTAGCCAGAACGAGACTATGTTCGCCACCAATCCGGCGACGGCGATGGACATCATGCTCCAGTCGGCGATGGGTTGAGGGACAAGAAAGCAATGCACGGCTTCCAATACGATCATTACCGTGATAAACAGCAGCGCCAGCGCATTGAGAAACGTCGCCAGCGTGGTCAAACGCAGATAACCAAAGGTGTGGCGGCTATTGGGTCGGTTGGCGGTAAAGCTTGCCGCCAGTAACGCCATCAGCAGCGCGGCGGTATCGGTCAGCATATGCCCGGCGTCCGCCAGCAACGCCAACGATCCCGATAACCAGCCGCCGACCGCCTCAACAAGCATGAACAGCGCCGTGATGATAAAAGCCGCCAACAGGCGTCTATGCGCGCTCATTTGCGCATCAGGTGACGGGTACTCATGTTCGTGCCCACGATGACTGCCGTGTTGCACCTGCGTTGCGGCTACAGATACGTGGGAATAGAGAAGATCTGCCGGCATAAATTTTCCTGTCTGTCTGGCGCCAAGCGGACGCTGGCGGCTTAGCCTGTATTCGTTCTCAGCCCGTGTCGCCCACAGAGTATATCGGTTATTGGCTGCATTGCCCTATCAGTTTAGGCGCAATCATCGCGTTTTCACCTACGCATTGTCGCCTGCTATCGCGGTAAAGGCTCCACCTTCAGGGTACATGCGTAAAGGTTTCACGCCTTCGCATGCGCCGCTTCCCATGTGGCGTGAATGAGTAAGTGCTCGCAAATCCCAGAGCGCGATTAGCAAAATCGTTCGGCCCGGCTCGGCTAACTGGTGGCAATGAAACCTCGCGAGTAAAAAATCAGGCAAGAGCCTGATTTGATCTGCCCGATCGGAAGGCGGGCAACGAAGCCAGCTGACAGTTCCGTCGCGGCTTACTGCGTTGTACCATCAGTTTGATACCGTCTGGCGATCCAGTGCCGGTGGTACTGGTTTCTACTTTCTTGTTGACGTCTGGGCAACGGCCATCTTTACACATGATATTTTATGCTGCTCCAGGCCGGAAGCATCGGTATCGGTGGTGGTGTTAGCAGTATTAGTACTGGTTCTACCATTATCGATATCCTTTATTGATATCCTTATTATCAACGCTATTGGGTGCGTTGTTTTGCAGTTCAGCAGCGCCGCCGTCGCTGCCGCCCACGTTAGATCCTTGTCCGGGCGACTACCAGGGGTACTACACCGCTCCCGAGCGTCATAGCCGTAAAAAGCATTGACATTTTACTGATGTTCGTCTGAATAGTTTTTTCTTTTTAACCCATTTTGGTAAAGCCAAGCAGGTAAAAATCTGCTGGAGAGAGAATGTCGAGACGCAGAGCATCCCGCTGCGAAAAATAAAAGTCGGCGCTGACTGGAGGAGCTTTTAATGACGCCTTGTGGATTTACAGCTTACACCACAATGGATAAGATTGAGTTGCCTTTTTCGTCGTGCCAATAATGATTTACTCATTACCGAGATCAACGATTCGCCTCAAATGTAATGATGATCGTCTACTGGTAGTGATTGGCCCCCGTTCGATTCACAATCCGTAAGTCGTTCTGAATATGCCGGACGCCTGCTTAAATTTGAGAAATAGCGTATTACGGTCGGCTGAAAAGGCTAATCAACGCCCCTACATGGACGTCAGTTTCCAAATCAACGAGTGTCTGCGTATCGCGCGCCGTTTATTGACGATTAACGACAGCGGCCTGCCTGAAGCGGGCGAGTGTCTCGATAAATCACCCCACAATATCTGGTTGATTTGATGAGCTGAGGTGCCATTGATGCCCGCGCCCACGAATCTCAGGCGCACTTGTGAGCCGGCTTCCTGGCTTTCCCTGTCGGTGGGTTTCAAAAACGGCACCGACGGCACCATTAAAGTCGCCATTAACGCTATCAACGCCGCCGGCGCGCCGCACTACTTTGTCGGTCACTAAATGAGGCCATTCCGCTATCGTCAACACCAGTGGTAATGCCTATCATATCATTTTGCTCGGCGGCCGCGAACCCAACTACAACACCCTTCACGTGCAGGCCGTGAAGGAAAGCTCGCCAAGGCTCGGGCTGCCGACGCTGGTGATGATCGATTGCAGTCATGCCAACAGCATCAAACAACTTAAAAGCAAATGACCTTGACGGAAGATGTCTGTGAACAGTTAGCGAAACTGGTGTTATCGGGGTGATGGTAGAAGTCACCTGGTGGAAGAAAACCAGGGCGACAGGCCGAATGCTCTGGTGTATGAGCTAGAGCGTGGCGGATGCCTTTATCGGTTGTGATGAAAAAGCAGCTTGCGCCAGCAGTAAGTACGCGCCGGCAGAAATAAAAAACCGCGCCGAACCTCCCTAATAGTGGCGGCCTCGGCACGGCGTCGTCTTGCCGCCATAGGCAGGACGCGCGATTATTTCGCTTTAGCCTGATTAGCGACAGTGGCGACTTTGGCAGCGATTTTGTCAGCGTTGCCGAGGTAGTAGTGCTTAATCGGCTTCATATTGCCATCGAATTCGTACACTAGCGGTACGCCGGTCGGGATGTTCAGTTCCAGAATCTCTTCTTCGCTCAGATTGTCCAGAAATTTCATTATGGCGCGAATGGAGTTGCCGTGCGCGGCGATGATGATCCGTTCACCACTCTTCATGCGAGGCAGAATCGTTTCGTTCCAGTAAGGAATCACGCGATCGATGGTTAACGCCAGGCTTTCGGTGATAGGCAGTTCTGCAGCGGTCAAGTTAGCATAACGCGCATCGTGTCCCGGGAAACGCTCGTCTTCGCGAGTCAGTTCCGGCGGGGTGATCGCAAAACCGCGACGCCACTGTCTTACCTGTTCACAACCGTATTTTTCCGCGGTTTCGGCTTTATTAAGTCCCTGCAGTGCACCGTAATGACGTTCGTTCAGACGCCAGGATTTTTCCACTGGAAGCCAGGCCTGATCCAGTTCGTCCAGGACACTCCAAAGGGTGTGAATAGCGCGCTTCAGTACAGAGGTATAGGCAAAATCAAACACATAGCCTTCCGTTTTCAGTACCTGACCTGCTTGCTTCGCTTCGGTTCGGCCCTTATCAGATAGGTCAATATCGGTCCAACCGGTAAAACGGTTTTCATTGTTCCACTGGCTTTCCCCGTGACGCATCAGAACCAGTTTAGTTGCAGCCATTACGCGACTCCTCACAGTCCTAAGATTGTCATGATAACTCTACGCATTATATAGCCCGCTTATATCAGGCAGCAACCACCAGAGAGCCGACAGTAGGGATAAATTTACTCAGCAAACCGTTTGCAGTGCAAGGAGCCGGTAACGTGTTTGCAAAGTGCAGGCTTCCGTAGACCTTAGCCCGCATGCGGGCTAAGGCCATTCTGGATACTGGGCTGTCGGGTAAAATTCGTTTTCCAGCGCGACACCACTGTGGTTGAGATGTTCGCCGCCTTGGTGAGCCGGTGAGAAAATTGCCGGTATAGAGCTGAAGGGTTCGGCGAAGTGGTACCGTCGGCCGACCAAAGATGGGCGCTGGTCTTCGGCGTTGGTGCCCGATAAATCCGTCAGGTTACAGAGCCGCCAGCCGTTTTCGAGCCTGTTTGGCCGCCTCGGCACTAGGATATAGTTTTCCGACCTGCTGATACACTGCCCGGGCTTTATCTTTCTGGCCTTTCTCCTGCATGATAACGCCTACCTTCAACAGTGCGTCGGGCGCTTTATGGGATTTTGGGTAGGTCTTCGCTACTAGGGCGAAATAATAGAGTGCGTCGTTTTTTCTACCCTGATTATAATTGAGTTGCCCAAGCCAGTAATTGGCGTTGGGTTGATAGGTAGAATCAGGGTAACGTTCAACAAAGTTTCGGAACGCGCTTATGGCCTGCTCGTACTGTTTTTTCTCCAGCACCAGCGCCACCGCCTCATTGTAGTCGGTGTTGGCGTCGCCGATGTCGGAGATGACCGTGTTGGCAGCCGGCGTCACGCCTTGGCTGTCGCCGTCGGTTGGCGTGAATGCCTGTGACTGACCGTCTTGGGAAGCAGCCGGCGATTGGCCAGAGAAGCTATCCATCTGCTGGTAGATCTGTTTTTGCCGCTCGACGACCTGCGACAGCTGGTATTGGTTTTCCTGAATCTGGCCGCGCAGCAAGTCGATATCGCGCTGATTATCGGCGAATTGCTGCTGAAGTTGGGTTAGCAGTTGACTGTGCGCATTGGAAATGCGCTCAAGTTGAGTGACCCTGTCATCTACCGAGCCGGAGCCGATATTGCTAATTGGCGCTTGGGCGGTAACGGCGCAGGGAAGCACCACACCAATCAACAACGACAGACTCAACAGATAAGGTCTGAAGCTATTGCTCATACAAGACTCTTAGTAAAAAACCACGACGGCACGACGGTTTTTAGCGTAAGCGGCTTCGTCGTGACCCAGTACAGCCGGCTTCTCTTTACCGTAAGATACGATAGTGATCTGATCTGCGGATACGCCTTTACTTTGAAGATAGATCTTCACGGTATTAGCGCGGCGTTCGCCCAGTGCGATGTTGTATTCCGGCGTACCGCGTTCGTCCGCATGGCCTTCAATGGTTACTTTATAGGACTGGTTGCCGCGCAGGAAATTAGCGTGATCGTCAAGCATATGAGCGAACTCAGGGCGAATATCGTATTTATCCAAATCGAAGTAAATGATATTGTTGCGCTGAAGCTCTTGCATTTGCAGACGAGCCTGCTCGTCGGACGACGCCTTGTTGCCGTTCATATCCATGCCAGTGCCAGCACCGGTGCCCATGGCAGATTCGTCGCCATTGTTGGCGC
Organism: Sodalis sp. (in: enterobacteria); assembly: GCF_036327475.1. Taxonomy (NCBI): domain Bacteria; kingdom Pseudomonadati; phylum Pseudomonadota; class Gammaproteobacteria; order Enterobacterales; family Bruguierivoracaceae; genus Sodalis; species Sodalis sp. (in: enterobacteria). The sequence goes on from NZ_CP132913.1 coordinate 745,994, forward strand.
TTTTGTGAGAACTACATGCGGCAATCCCCAAGACCAGCACCGCCAACATCAGCCCTTTTAGCACTTTGTTCAGTTGCATCTCATATTCCTTTTATAGTTTGCTATGCGCATTTACACATGCATCACAGATACGGCGACCAGGCAGGAAATTTGACTTGTCCATCGGTTGCCTGAAGACGTGCTTTGCAACGCCCATTAGTCGAGACCAGCTGCAACACGGAACCCAACCCTTGCGAAGCGCTGTAGATAACCATTGTGCCATTGGGAGCGACGCTAGGCGTATCATCCAGAAACGTGTCCGTTAATACTTGCACGGTTCCCGTTACTAGATCTAGTTTAGCGATATGCTGTGCGCCATTGTTGCTGCTAACCATAGCCAGGAACTTGCCGTCCGAGCTCACGTCGGCATCCTGGTTCTGGGAGCCTTCCCAAGACAAGCGCTGCGGCGTACCGCCATTAATATTGATTTTATACACCTGCGGATGGCCGCCCTGGTCGGAGGTGTACGCCAGCGTCTGGCTGTCCGGGAACCAGGTCGGCTCCGTATTATTACTGCGACCGTCAGTCACCTGACGAATCTGACCCGATCCTAAATCCATCACATACAAATTCAGGCTGCCGGTCTTCGACAGCGCAAAAGCCAGCTTACTGCCGTCCGGTGAGAAAGCCGGCGCGCCGTTATGCTGTGGAAAACTCGCCACCTGACGAACAGCCCCGCTATCCAGTGTCTGGATAACCAGCGCCGAGTGGCCACTTTCAAAGGTAACATAGGCCAGCTTGCTGCTATCAGGGGACCAGGCCGGCGACATCAGCGGCTGCGGCGAGCGGTGTACCGGGGTCTGATTATAACCGTCGTAATCAGCTACCCGCAATTCATATGGAAACTGGCCGCCGTTGGTTTGCACCACGTAAGCGATGCGCGTGCGGAACGCACCCTTGATGCCGGTCAACGTCTCAAAAGTCTCATCGCTAACGGCATGTGCTGACCAACGGAGCCATTTGCTCGGCGCTTTAAATTGGTTTTGCGCTAAAACCGCGCCGGGATTACCCGAGGTATCCACCAATTGATAAGACACCATATAGCTGCTGTCCGCGCTCGGCTGCACCTGCCCTACCACCACGGCGTCGATACCCAACGCCGCCCAGGCAACCGGGGTAACTTCCGCCGCGGTGGCCGGCTGCTGTGGCAGGTGGGAAGTGTCTAGCGGGTTGAATTTGCCGCTGTTGCGCAGGTCGGTGGCGACAATGCCAGCGATATTTTCGGGCGCCGCGCCTGGCCCTATCCACCTAAACGGCACTACCCCGATGGGCCTGGCGGAATCCACCCCCTGGGTGATTTCAATGCGCACTTCAGCCTGTAACACGGAAGCCCACAAAATTAATAAACCTAACGCTACTCGAGATGCCTGCTTCATTTCATCTCCCTAACCGACGCCAGGGCAACGGTCGCAATTGCGGAATTATAAATTTTTCGGGTTAAACAACACTACATCTTCCCGTTAGACAACGTAGTTTAAATTTTAAACCGCATCAGGACTATTTGATAAACATTACATTCTTCTACGTGAATTTACTGTGGCGAGAATCCGAGCGTCGCGTTTTTGAATACTTCGTAAACCTGCGGACTAGGCGGCCGCGGAATCGTCGCTAACTTCGCCGCAGATACCGCCGCTTGACATAACGCCGGATCGCCGCCAACGGCGGTGACCGAGATCAGCAAGCCGTCATGCGCCAGCTTGATACGCAGATCGCACATCTTGCCGCTGTAACTGGACGAATCGTAGAACTTATCGCTGATAGCCCGGCTGACTTGCGCTTTATAGGCATTGATTTCCGCCCCACTAGCACCACTTTGTTTGGCCTTACCAGCCCCCGCCGGCGAGCCGCCGACCTTGAGCACGTTTTCGGCTTCGGTCAGGCTGCCTAGCAAGGCATCCACATCGCTGGACCGCCTGGCGACCTTCTTCGCGGCGGGGGCTTTTTTATCTTTCACCACCTGATCAACTTTGGCGTCGGCAACAACGGCTTGTTTTGCTTCCGCCCCCGCCTGTTTCTTGGCTTCGACCGCAGCCTGCTGCGCTTGCATTTCCGCCTGTTGTTTCGCTACCTCTTGCGCCTGTTTTTGTTGTTCAGTCTGATTGCGCTGTTGCGCTTCGACCGCTTCCTGCGCAGCCAGACGCTGTTTTTTTAGCGCTTTTAAGCGCTGCTTCTCTGCCGCCTGTTTTTGCCGCAGCTTTTCTTCTTGCTGCACATCGGTTTGCTGCTGACGGTTATGTTGCTGCACCACGGCGTCGGGATCGACCATCACAGCGTTGATAGATGACCTGCCGCCCGCACTGGATTCTTGTGGCTGATGAATCGAACTCCAGATCAATACAGCGATCAGGATGCAATGCAGTGCAATCGACAGAATAATGGCACGTTTGAACTTGTCGTTCTGTTCAGTAGCCTTCAACACAATCTATTCCCAGAAGGGGTTGGCCGGTAATCATGTGCGTCACCAGCCTACCGTCAGATAGGCTGCGTCATCAGACCGACCGACTTCACGCCGGCCTGATGCAGAAAGTTCAGCACCTGGATGATTTCATCATAAGGCACATCCTTGGCGCCGCCTATCAAAAACACCGTTTTGGGATTGGCGATGATACGAGCGCGCGCCTCGGAAATCACTTTTTCGGAGGGCAGTTGATCCTGACGCTGGCGATCGGCCACCAGACTGTATTGGCCGATACCTGCCACCTCGACGATCACCGGCGGATTATCATCGTTGCCGACGGTTTTGGAGTCAGTCGCATTAGGCAAATCCACCTCAACGCTCTGAGTTATAATCGGCGCTGTCGCCATAAAAATTAACACCAGCACCAGCAGAACATCGAGCAAGGGGACGATGTTAATCTCGGACTTAATTTCTCTGCGCGAGCATCTTCTAGCCATCCTCTACCCTCTTGCTTACTTAGGGCTTTCGCTGGAGAAAGCCTGTCGATGCAGGATGGCAATGAACTCTTCGGTAAAGTTGTCGTAGCTCCGCTCGAGCTTGTTGACGCGCAAGCTCAGATCGTTGAACGCCATAACCGCGGGAATGGCGGCGAAAAGACCAATGGCGGTGGCGATGAGCGCTTCGGCTATCCCAGGCGCAACTATCTGTAGTGTGCTCTGTTTGACCGCGCCAAACCCGACGAAAGCACGCATGATGCCCCATACCGTGCCGAATAGACCGATATACGGACTGATGGAGCCGACGGTGCCGAGAAACGGAATATGGGTTTCCAGCGCTTCCAGCTCGCGGTTCATTGAAATACGCATGGCGCGCGAGACGCCCTCCACTACCGCCTCGGGGGCGTGGCTGTTGGCGCGACGCAAGCGTGCGAACTCTTTAAAGCCGGCATAGAAAATCTGCTCGGAGCCGCTCAGGCTGTCGCGTCGCGTCAGGCTTTCCTGATACAGGCGAGACAATTCGATACCGGACCAGAATTTGTCCTCAAAGATTTCCGCTTCACGTGCGGCGGAGGTCAAAATACGGGAACGCTGAATAATGATCGCCCAGGAGGCGATGGACAAGCATATCAAAATCAGCATGATCAGTTTTACCAAAAAGCCAGCTTTCAGGAACAGAACAAAGATGTTCATGTCGGTCACTACTTCAACTCCGCGACAAAAGACGTAGGAAGCGCAATCGGCTTCAATTACTGTAGATCAACACATGCGATGCGTCGCACCACGAAAACCGCGTTCGCGCGCATGACGCGTGCTGATGGAAATTACACTTGCGTAGCATTGGTACGCGCGCGTTCAGTAAGAGGCGACGTAGTGCATTGGAGACCACGCCGCTAGCGTGAAATACGAAATACTCACTCCACCATCCAACAACGCCAACGGTGCTTACTATACGCAAGACAGATCGCATTGGGAATGGGAAAATATTTTAGGTTCCTTACATTACTGGCTTAAAGGACCATGTAAAGTTATTATGAAAAACTGTAAATCAGGGCGCCGATCATAACCCATATCGCCGGCCCAAAATGATAACCAATTCTCTGCCACCAGAAAGAGAACTGATCTGAGCGGCAAAACGCGAAGATGTCCAGAAAACACAGCCCGCAAGGGTGAGTACCATGACCAAGAAAAGTGCCCACAGAGGGCGATTATCCGTCAGATCATACAGCAAGGGTCTACCCTGTCATTTCAGAGCATCTTTGCCACGGGTATCTTCCAGATGCTCAAGCGACAGCGCGATAATGATGCCGAAGGTGAAGGCCAACAGCGTTCCTAAAATCCAGGCGAAATACCACATGGCTAAGCTTCTTAACTCAATACAGCAAATGCGTCAATACAGAAAATGCGTGTTTTGTTCAATATGTTCTTTGGTGATGCGACCGAACATCTTGTGGTAGCACCAGATGGTATAGAGCAGCACAATCGGCACGAAAATGATCGCCACCACCGTCATAACTTTCAACGTCCTCAGGCTCGACGCCGCGTCCCACAGAGTCAGGCTGGCGTTGGGCGCTGCGCTCGCGGCATGATGAGCGGAAACAGCGCGATCCCCATAATCAGGATGATGCAGGCCACAGTCAACGAAGAGAAGATAAACGCTAAGGGATCTGTACCGTTAAATGGTTGGTTTGTTTTTCCTAATTTGGCAGGCCGAACCAGGAAGAACAAAGTAGTAAAAGAGGCCGGCGCAGGCGCGGTGTTCCATTTCGCCTCGATAGCGGCCAGCTTGGTTTTTACACGTCGCCCTTCATAGTCGGACTCATCCTCCAGCAAGATGGCCGACAGCACCGCCGCCATGCCGAAAGAGGCAGCGATGGAGAACGAGCGTTTGGCAAAGATAATATCGCACCCCTCCAGTAGATAGTAAGAGCCGATGCCAAGAACGAATATTGTGCCGGTGTAGTAACCCAGCCAACACGGTATGCACGAATTTCACCCGCGCCACCGGATTGAGCACCAGATCGGCGAAGCCTTACCGAGGCGATCCCAACTGAAAAGAACAACAAGACGAAAATAGATTCCAGGAAGAAGGCCATCAACCCTGCGATGGCCAACGATTCGTCGAACATAATGACTTTTGCTCTTCGCAGGTAGGAGTTCACATGTATCGCTGCAGCCGTACTCGTGAACAGAAAAGCCGGAAAGGCGCGGTGAATAATAATGGCTTTATGGTTATCATTAACCGCCTGCCGCTTCGGGTTCTTGAGTAGGGGGGAGTTAGCGCAGACGGACCAAAGAAATACCAACATAACTGGTTGGGAATGCCCGTATAGCATTTACCCTCAGGATAAACAATATTTTTAGTGATGGAGGTATTAAAACCGTATAATGCTCAAATCCGGCGCGATATGGCGTTCCGATTAAAATTGCGCTGGCGCAACATTGCGGCCAGAACAGTATATGATGCGCAGTTAAATATTGATTTAACGCAATAAAATAGGCTCATCGCGCGATAGCGCACGTTTATTAAAATAGTTGACGGTCATCACTTCGTCATCATTGTGGTATGAGATTATTTCTACGCCGCCGGAAAGCGTTTTTTCATCGCGGCGAATAGCCGCTCACGCTTCAGCCTGGACGACGAGGATGTCGTAAACGTCGACGTTATGGAAAAGGCCGACCGTGGGCGGCTTGGTGCATTGTCGCCGCAGCGGGCGGCAGGTATGTTCGCTGGCTTCCGGCGGGGTCGTATCAGTTTAACAAAATGCGCTTTAGCGCTTCGCCAATATCAGCCAGACTGCGCACGGTCTTAACGCCCACCGCTTCCAGTGCGGTGAATTTTTCGTCGGCCGTGCCTTTACCGTCAGTGATAATTGCGCCGGCATGGTCCATACGTTTACCCTTCGGCACTGTGACGCCGGCGATATAGCCAACCACTGATTTAGTGACGTGATCCTTGATATAGGCGGCGGCCTCTTTCTGCGCGCTGCCGCCGATTTCGCCTATCATCACGATGGCTTTCGTCTTTCGAACCTGGGATCGGATCGTCGCCGATACCCACGCAGTTGGATTGCCCGAGACCGGTGTCGGTGGTTTGCTTTACCGCTTCGTAGTTAGAGTACCGGAGCGGGAAACGATACCCGCCCGGGCAGGCTGATGGATATGCCCCGGCATGATACCGATTTTGCATTCTCCAGGAGGGAGAATGCCCGGGCAGTTCGGCGCGATCATGCGCACCTTGCTTTGCTCAAGCTTTGCTTTCAGCGTCAGCATATCCAGCGTCAAAATAGACATTACTTACCCTTCACCGCGGCGACAACCTGTTGAGCCGCGTCGGTCAGATTTGTGGCAGCGATAATGTTTAGCTCGCTGTTGGCCAATCGCTTGGCGCTCAGTTTGGCATTATTCCCTTCCAGACGCGCCACCACGGGGACGCTGACGCTCGCCTCAGATGCTGCGCCGATGATGCCGTCAGCAATCAAATCGCAGCGAACGATACCGCCGAAAATATTGACCAGCACCGCTTTCACCTTCTCATCCGACAGGATTATCTCGAACGCTTCGGTCACGCGCTCCTTGGTGGCGCCGCCGCCCACGTCAAGGAGTTAGCCGGTCCACCGCCGTGCAGTTTGATGGTATCCATCCATCGCCAAGCCTGCCCCGTTCACCATACAGCCGATATTGCCGTCTAGTGCTACATCATATAGTTCAGCTCCCATTGGGCGACGTGCGCTTCGCGTTCGTCTTCTTGACTATGAGCGCGCATTTCGCGCAGTTCCAGTTGGCGGAACAGTGCATTACCGTCAGAGTTCAGTTTACCGTCAAGGCAGATAAGATCGCCGGCGCCGGTATTCACCAACGGGTTGATTTCCACCAGCGCCAGATCGCGCTCTAAAAACAACATCGCTAGCCCAATGAAAAATTTTACTGAATTGGGTAACCTGCTTGCTGATCAAGCCCAATTTAAACGCTAGTTCGCGGCCATGATAAGGTTGCGGACCGGTAAATGGATCTAGCGCTACTTTGTGAATCAGGTACGGCGTCTCTTCCGCCACTTTTTCAATTTCCACACCACCCTCGGTAGATGCCATTAAACACCACACGGCGCGTACTGCGGTCTACTACCACTCCAAGATACAGCTCCTTCGCGATGTCAAGGCCGCTTCCAGCAATGATAACCGGTTGACCCAACGCGTCTGTCTGGTACGTCACCAGACGCTTACCAAGCCATTGTTCCGCGAAGGCGCGGATCTCTTCTTTCGATTTAACCACCTTGACACCGCCGAATGTATCGCGGCCGCCTGCATGTACCTGGCATTTCATCACCCAGGGGCCAGCGCCGATTGAGGAAGATATTCATGTAAATTCATGATGTTATCTCCCTCTTCATCTGGAGGGAATCGGCGGCGCATCGCCCTAATTCGGCACCAAGCCGTGGACCTCGGACGGCGGCTTTAGGCCGCCAGAGATCACTTGCTAAACGTCCAACAACAGGCGAGTAGGGTCTTCCAGCATCTCTTTTACCGTAACTAGGAAGCTTATGGATTCTTTTCCGTCGATAAGTCTGTGGTCGTAGGAAAGTGCCAGATACATCATCGGCAGAATGACCACCTGCCCCCCAACCGCCATCGGCCGATCTTTAATGGCATGCATGCCAAGAATCGCGCTTTGCGGCGGGTTGATAATGGGTGTCGACATCAGCGAGCCAAATACGCCGCCGTTGGTAATAGTGAAGTTACCGCCGGTCAGCTCCTCGACTTTCAGCTTACCATCGCGGCCCTTAATGGCGAATTCATGGATTTTCTTCTCGATATCGTCCATCCCCAGCGCGTCGATATCCTTTAATACCGGCGTTACCAGACCGCGCGGTGTAGATACCGCGATGCTGACGTCAAAATAGTTGTGGTAAACCACATCTTCGCCGTCAATGTAGGCATTCACTTCCGGGAACCGTTTCAACGCTTCCAATACCGCCTTTATATAGAAGGATATGAAACCCAGACGGATACCGTAGCGTTTTTCAAACACGTCGCCGTATTGCTTGCGCAGATCCATCACCGGCTGCATGTTTACCTCATTAAAGGTGGTCAGCATAGCAGTGCTGTTTTTTACTTCCAGTAAGCGTTCGGCCATGCGCCTACGCAGGCGGGTCATTGATACGCGTTTTTCGCTGCGGTTGCCGAGCGCTGGCGGCTCGGTTTTAGACTGAGCGGCGACAGGGGCCGGCGTAGTGCTCTGCCGCCCAGCGATGTGTTTTGCAACATCTTCACGGGTGAGGCGTCCACCTACTCCGCTGCCTTTGATGGCCTCGGGATTAATATCGTGCTCGGCGATGAGACGGCGAATGGCCGGGCTCAGCGCGTTGTTGCTCCCATCTTCCAAACCTGTTGTGCGGCGCTGGGTCGTGGTGGCTTCCTGGTTCTGGGATTTCTCGGACGTCGCTTGACCGGTACTACCGCCAGGGCGCAGACGCCCCAGCACCTGACGGGCAGTAACAGTAGCACCTTCGTCTTCCAATAATGTTTCCAGAACGCCAGCTTCGGGCGCTGGAACTTCCAGTATCACTTTGTCGGTTTCAATCTCGACCAGCACCTCATCACGCTGAACACTGTCACCTGGCTTTTTATGCCAGGTAGCGACGGTGGCGTCCGCGACCGATTCAGGCAGGTCAGGCACCAGAATGTCTACGCTACTCATTCTCTATCCTTAATTATTAATTAACGTTCAGCGCATCGTTGACCAAATTTTTTTGCTGGGTCTGGTGCATAGACAAATACCCCACCGCCGGCGAGGCGGAAGCGGGACGACCGGCATAATCTAGCACGGCGCCCTTGGATATTACTTCGCGGAAATGGTGCTGGCTGCAATACCAGGCGCCCTGATTCTGCGGCTCCTCCTGGCACCAGACGAAATCCTGAACGTGCGCATAGGGGGCCAGCGCCTCCCTAACCGCCTGCAGCGGGAACGGATAGAGCTGTTCAATGCGCACGATGGCCACGTCCCGCTGCCCGCTTTTACGCCGTTGATCTAACAAATCATAATAGACTTTGCCGGAACACATCACGATGCGCTTGACACCATGCGGGTCAAGCGCATCGACTTCGCCGATGGCGGGCTGGAACGTGCCGTTAGCCAGTTCATCCATGGAGGAGATAGCCAGCGGATGACGCAGCAGCGACTTGGGCGACATAACAATCAGCGGCCGACGCATATTGCGCAACGCCTGACGCCGCAGCATGTGATAGACCTGCGCCGGGGTCGATGGGACGCAGACTTGCATATTTTGTTCAGCGCACAGCTGGAGATAGCGCTCCAGGCGGGCTGAGGAGTGCTCCGGCCCCTGCCCTTCATAGCCGTGCGGCAGCAGCACCACTAGGCCGCACATCTGTCCCCATTTCTGTTCACCGGAACTGATAAATTGATCGATAACCACCTGTGCGCCGTTGGCGAAGTCGCCGAATTGCGCTTCCCAAATCACTAAAGTACGCGGCGCGGCGGTGGAGTAACCGTATTCAAACGCCAGCACCGCCTCCTCAGATAGTACTGAGTCCCAAATACGGAAGCTGCCCTGGCCGTTGTGAATATGGGCCAGCGGAGTATAGCTCGATCCGTTTTTCTGGTTATGCACCACCGCATGACGGTGGAAGAATGTACCGCGGGTGGTGTCCTCCCCCGACAAACGAATGGGAATCCCCTCGTCCAGCAGCGTGGCATAGGCCAACGTTTCGGCGCCGCCCCAATCGAAAGGCTTTTCACCGCGCCCCATCGCAGCGCGGTCGTGATAAATTTTTGCAACCCGCGGTTGCATTTCGATGCCGGCCGGCACCTCGCTGATACGATGCGCCAGAGCCTGCAAATGCTTACCTTCCACCTGACTGGGGTACTCTTCGTCCCAGTCGTGATTGAGATAGCGCCGCCAGGCGAAGGAGTGCATATTCATCTGCCGCCACTCTTTCACTACGCACTCGCCCTGTTCCAGCGTGTCGCGGAACACATTTACCATTTCGGTGGCATCAGCAAGGGTGATAATGCCGTCGCGCTCCAGACGATCGGCGTAGATTTTGCGCGGCGTAGGGTGTTTTTTGATCTTCTGATACATCAGCGGCTGAGTGGCGCTCGGCTCATCGGCCTCGTTGTGGCCGTGGCGGCGATAGCACACGAGGTCAATTATGAAGTCACGCTTGAAGGTATTGCGGAAATCCAGCGCTACGCGGGTAACAAACGCCACTGCTTCGGGGTCATCGGCGTTAACGTGGAAAATCGGCGCCTGAACCATTTTGGCGATATCAGTGCAATATTGCGTAGAGCGGGCGTCGTGTGGATTGGAGGTGGTGAAACCGACCTGGTTGTTAATCACGACGCGCACCGTCCCACCGACGTCGTAGCCGCGCGCCTTGGACATGTTCAGGGTTTCCTGCACCACACCCTGACCGATGATGGCCGCATCGCCGTGCAGTGTGATGGGCAGTACCATACTGCTGCTTTGTTCATCCAGCCGATCAATACGCGCCCGCACTGATCCCATCACTACAGGGCTGACGATTTCCAGATGCGAGGGGTTAAACGCCAGCGCCAGATGTACCACCCCGCCCTCGGTTTCAACATCGGAGGAGAAGCCCTGATGGTACTTCACGTCACCGGTGCCCAAGTACTCTTTGTGCTTGCCGGCGAACTCGTCGAACAGATCCTGTGGCTTTTTGCCCAGCACATTGACTAGCACGTTCAAACGGCCGCGATGCGTCATCCCTAGTACAATTTCCCGCGTGCCATTGCTACCGGCATAGCGCACCATCTCTTTTAGCATTGGGATCAGAACGTCGCCACCTTCCAGCGAGAAGCGCTTGGCTCCTGGAAATTTGGCCCCTAAATAACGCTCTATCCCTTCCGCCGCAGTTAGCTCGGCGAGAAAACGCCTTTTCTCTTCGTGGCTGAAGCTTGGCTGCCCCATTATTGACTCGATGTGCTGCTGGATCCAGCGTTTTTCTTCGGTATTGGTGATGTGCATATATTCGGCGCCGATGGCGCCGCAGTAGGTCTTTTTCAGCGCCTCGTACAAATCCGCCAGTTTCATGGTGTCGCGGCTGATGGCGAACGAACCGACACTGAACGTCTCCTGGAAGTCGACGTCGGTGAGGCGATAGAAAGCGGGATCCATATCAGGAACCGTTTCCTGTTTCCATAACTCCAAAGGGTCTAGATTGGCGTGCTGATGACCGCAGAAGCGAAAAGCGTCAATAAGTTCTAGGACCTTCAACTGCCTGGGGTCGATGTCCGGATCATTGACCGAGGCAGTATAACGTGTTGCGTCCTTAGCCAGGCGGCGGAAGTACTGTGTTTTGGAATGGAGTTGATCGGGACTGACACCCTCGGTTAGTAGCTGTTTAAAAATCGTACGCCAGCTCGCATCGACAGAGTTAGGTTCCGTCAAAAAATCTTCATAGAGCTGCTCTATGTAGGACTGGTTTGCACTCGCTAGATAGGAGGAATCCAACCAGACATTCATTGCGCCGTTCTGCATCATGATCCCTTAAGCTTGTTAATCTTCAGTTTCGCCATGGTTAGCCCGTAATCGGATAACATATAAGCAGTTCAGGTAACGGATCACCTCTGCGATGTCATCGTATCCGAAGTAACCTTTGAAAAGCGGCTTGCGGTGAGGCTGCTAACCGATTTTCAAAGGTTCCTGCGTCGCCACTGCTGCAGAGGACGGGAGCAGGCGCGCCCGTTAGGCGCTGTAGCTCACCGGCATATTCTTGATATGACCGATAGCCTTGGCGGGGTTAAGTCCCTTTTGGCATACGCTGACACAATTCATAATTCTGTGACAGCGAAAAACGCTGAAAGCGTCTTTCAAATCATCCAACCGCGCCTGCTGATGGGTATCACGGTTGTCGATTAAGAAACGATAAGAGACCAAAAGCCCCGCCGGCCCGATGAATTTATCGGGGTTCCATCAGAAAGAGGGGCAGAAAGTGGAACAGCAGGCGCAGAAAATGCACTCATACAGCCTGTCCAGCTTGGCGCGCTGCTCTGGCGATTGCAGTGTTCACGTGTCGATGGATTGCAGCCGTCGTTAATCAAGAAGGGCTTGATCTTCTCGTACTGGGCATAGAACTGCCCTATGTCCACTACCAGATCGCGGACGGACGGGCAGCCCGGGCAGCGGGCGGATGACGATTTTATGGTCGCCCTTACGCAGCATTGACAGTGGCGTAATGCACGCCAGACCGTTCTTACCGTTCATATTAACGCCATCGGAGCCGCAAACCCCTTCCCGGCAGGAGCGGCGGAACGACAGGCTCGGATCAGTTCTTTCAGCTGGATTAATGCATCCAGCAGCATCATATCACACCCCTTCTCCACAGTGAGAGTATAGTCCTGCATGCGCGGCTTATCGTTGACATCGGGATTGTAGCGATAGATGGAAAATTCAACCTTCATGCATTCATCTTCCGTCTTAGTAGGTACGCACTTCCGGCGGGAACGCCGGGCATAACGTCGGTTGCATGTTGACTTTACGACGCATCATGCTGTCCCTTTCAGGAAGATATAGCGAGTGGCACAGCCAGTTTTCATCGTCGCGGTCCGGGAAGTCAAAACAGCTGTGGGCGCCGCAGCTTTCAGTACGGAAATTTGCCGAGAGCGCGGTGGAGTAAGCGGTTTCCATCGGGTTATCTGGCTCCAGGCACTCTACGCACTGGGTGTTGAATTCTGTCGAGGTGTCGTCCAAACGAGCATAATGCAAACGCTCGCGGATCTCTTTCAGTTCTGCATACAGGCCTGTAACGCTTTACGGATCTCAACCGGATTTTCGCCGCTACGATTGTTGTTCCAGCGGTGATAATAGCGGCTGCACGACGCATCAATGTCATCGCCGCTAGCATCGCGAGACGGCCCCTGCTCTTGCAGTGACTCCTGTAAATACATCCCTGCCGCGCGGACAAATAAATCCAGTAGGGACTTGCCACCCAACCGGTTGGCGCCGTGTACCAACACGCAAGCGATTTCGCCCACCCGAGCAGGCCGGGGTCACCACATCCTCGCCATGGGCGTTGACGGTAATCGCCTGGCCGCTGACCTTGGTCGGAATGCCGCCCATCATGTAGTGGCAAGTGAGGATAACCGGAATCGGTTCTTTGACCGGGTCCACGTGGGCGAAGGTACGCGACAGCTCCAGAATGCCGGGCAGACGCGATTCCAAAACTTCTTTCCCTACCAGCTTCAATTTCGCGTGCGGCCCCCAGTGACCTTCGCAGTCACAGCCTTCGCAGATTTCAATCATAATCGAACGCGCCACCACGTCGCGACCCGCCAAATCTTTGGTGTTGGGCGCATAACGCTCCATGAAGCGCTCGCCGTTTTTATTTAGCAGGTAACCGCCTGCACCACGACAACCCTCGGTTACCAGCACCCCAGCGCCGGTGGCGAGAATGGTCGTGCGCGCTTTGAAATGCGCCACTTCGCCGGTTTCAATACACAGCGCGGTGCAGCCCACGATCACTACATCCTGATTTTTCACCAAATCAATGGAATGCCACTCGGGAAAAATGGTCGTGTGATTTTTCAGGTTCTGCTGATATAAGGGTATGTAGCAGCGCATGTCCGGTACGGTCGGCGGCAGCAGCGGTGCGCGCAGCCTGTTCGCCGCCATAATTCAGCGACTGGCCGCCAAACGGGCGCTGATAGATACGTCCGTTATCAAGACGGGAAAACGGCAGTCCCATATGTTCAAGTTCCAGCACCGCTTCCGAGTCGGTTTTGAACATGTATTCGATAGCGTCCTGGTCGCCGATATAGTCGGACCCTTTACCGTATCGTACATGTGCCACTGCCAGTTATCTTCATGGCTGTTGCCGAGCGTGATGGTGATACCGCCCTGCGCCGATACCGTATGGGAACGTATGGGAAACACTTTGGACATTAACGCGCACGACAGCCCAATTTTGGAGATCTGTAGCACGGCGCGCATGCCCGCGCCTCCCGCTCCGATAACCACAATGTCAAATTCTCTTACCGGCAATGTCATCGACTACGCCCCTACACCGCAACAGTTACATGAAGTAAATAAAGTTACATGAAGTAAATAACCATTAATATGATAACGATAGCCAATTGCAGCAGCAGTCGCAGCGCCAAAGGCTTGATGTAATCCGTTAATACCTGCCACATGCCTATCCAGGTGTACACCAGGATGGAAAACAGGGTTATTAGTAGAGTAAAGACTTTCTGGGAGTAGCAAAAAACCGCGCCAGACGCCATAGGTGAAAGTATCTGCAATCAGGATAAAACCGAGCAGATAAATAATGTAAAGGCAAATTACGATGGCGGATGTACGAACCAATAACCATTCATGTACTCCGCTACGCCCTAATGCCGAAGCATTGCTTACCATACGAGGACTCCAGCCAAAATAGATAGCACGGCAGCTAGCAAAATGTAACATTTGCGGTGGTTTTATCCATCGCAAACGTTTTTTCCAGATAGCCAAAATCCATCCAGATAGCCAAAATCCATCAGCATGAGACGAATTCCGCTAAGGGTGTGGTAGGCCAGCGCGGTCAATATTCCCCAAAAAATAAATTTAACGATGAAGCCATCCATCATGGGGCAGCCTGAATGAAACCTGAAGAGAGAAATAAGCTGAGAACCTAAAGCAGAATGCCGATAGCCACAAACATGATGACCCCGGACACACGATGAAGAATGGATGCTATTGCAGGGGAACCTGATCGTTTGCAGATTCAGGTTGACAGGACTTTGCTTTGTTACGGCTTTTCATTATATTATACTCTTTCATCTGCTTCTCTGGATCAGATGAGCGTTAATAGGATAAAGTAACGTCATGTGTAAAGTTGTAATTCTTTATACATAAATGACGCGCTAAATAACGCGAAACCATGTTAAAGTATATGGCTTTTATACGGCTTTCATATTATAATTACAATTACCATATAAATAGTTTTTGAAAATTTTTACAAATTAGTGAACACCGTCACGATTTTCACATTTCCTATATAAGTGTGTGCATCTGCATTGACAATTAAAGCAACATTTTGATTACAAATAATCCGACTTATATACTATAAGTCGACACTTCGCTGTGATTCAGTTTATACAACAATGTGAAAACGCCTTGACCCGTAGGTTAAATCTTCACCACCAAGGTAAACCGTTCGTTTGCCCTTTTGGGTAAAGCGTCAAGCTGTGCTCTACGCCAGGCGGACGGAAAATAAACGCCTTAGCACCACATGTAGTGAAAGATTGCGTTTATACGCGCTAATGAGAATGTAATGGCTGAAAATAAAGCAACTTTTACCCCTGATGGATTTGCTAACGGGCACCATGGGTGAAAAAGAAATCGAGATCCACAATCTGGGAAACCAAGTGTATTTCACTTTCTATCTATCCTGCTGAACGGCGCAGCGCCGACCCGTGAGCAATTAGATAAGTTCCGCACTATCATCACCCGCCATACCATGATTCATGAACAGATTACCCGGCTGTTCCACGGTTTTCGGCGCGCCCATCCGATGGAGGTGATGTGCGGGGTTACCGGTGCGCTGGCGGCGTTCTATTACGACTCACTGGATGTTAACATCGAACGACACCGAAATCGCCGTGTTCCGCCTATTGGCAAAATGCCTACCGTGGCCGTTATGTGCTACAGGTATTCCATTGACCAGCCGTTTATCTACCCGCGCATGTCCTATGCCGGTAACTTTCTGCATATAATGTTCGCCATGCCGTGCGAAACTTATGAGGTCAATCCGGTTCTGGAACGCGCCATAGATCGTATTCTCATTTTGCATGCCGATCATGAACAGAACGCCTCCACTTCGACGGTCCGTACCGCAGCTCCTCCGGTGCCAATCCGTTCGCTGGTATCGCAGCAGGAATCGCCTCGCTGTGGGGGCAGCCCACGGTGGCGCCAACGAGGCCTGTCTGCGGATGCTCGAAAAGATCAACAAAGTGGAATATATCCCTGAGTTCATCAAACGCGCCAAGGGTAAAACGATTCGTTCCGCCTGATTGGCTTCGACCATCGCATGTATAAAATTACGATTGTATAAAATTACGATCTGCGCGCGGCCGTGATGCGGAAAATCTGCCATGAAGTCTTAAAAGAGCTCGAGCTTTCGGATGATTTACTAGAGGTAGCCATGGAGCTTGAGCATATCGCGCTACATGACCCGTACTTTAAAGAGCGAAAGCTGTATCCCAACGTCGATTTTTTGCTTTGGCATCATTTTGAAGGCCATGGGAATCCCCTCAACCATGTTCACAGTTATTTTCGCCGTGGCGCGTACAGTTGGCTGGATAGCCCACTGGAAAGAGATGTACGATGATGGTTTGAAGATCGCCCGTCCGCGCCAGCTTTACACCAGCTATGCCCAGCGGGATTTTCACAGTCAGAGCAAATAACCCTGCCTCAACCCCTGGCGGGGTTTGAGCCCCGCCCATTTATTGCTGAGTCTTACGCCTTGCTGAGTTAGTCATCCTAAGCCAGCAGCTAGGCCAACTTGCCCCAGATGTGGGGTTGCTGTTGCCGGGCTAAATGTGCTTCATGCAGCGAGCATTGCATAAAATAGATACGGCTCGCCGAGGCGAATCTGCGTCAGATGGTAGAAATCTGGCTCAATAGCATAGGCGCTGCACAGATAATCGCCAGTGGGCTTGGCATCAGCCATCAGAACGATGGGCTGGCTGCCTGGGCACCTGCACCACCCTGGGCAAAGCCGTGCGCAAACAGTTCTCGGTCGGTGTGGTGCAGAAGCGCGCTGCTCTGCAACCGATAACCCATGCGGTTACTCTGCGGGCTAGGCTGCTAAGCCACGCGCCAGAATATTTCGTACGCCTCGGCACTGAATCCTGGTATGCCGGCCCTGGCAGCGCCCGCGTCCGGTTGACGAACAGCAAAGGAGGTTATTACGCTAGCTGGCGTAAAATTAGTTCGATGCATTATGTTCACTGGTTTTCAATATCGGCATTGTGCCGTTTACCGCTTCGATGTTGCTTAAACGAATTAACAAAAATGATGCGACAGGCGCAGCGATAGAATTTCCCGAATAGTGCTATGCGCGCATCGACGGTAAAGTGAATCGACCCGTACAGTGACGAGATACAGAACAGGAAGTCTATTAAGTGCCGACGTCTCTAAAGAGTGGATAAAATCAGTGGATGGCAGAGTGAACGCTTTGCCAAAATCTAACATTTCAATATTTAAATCAGCATATGCAGAGCTGATTTACACAGAACAATATATCCCTTCTAAAGGGATGCCATATATACTGGTCTACATGTAATTCTTACTTTCGGAAAATGAAGTTATTCAGGTATTTATATCAAAAATAAAATATTATTTGAGGGGGTTAATTTGCTTATAATAAAATATTCCCTGTGTTGGATAGAAACTACACCTGGTGTAAGCCTATAGAATACGAATGCACTATATTATATCCAAATTGCTTTGGTGTAGAAAGTATAGGCTTGCATACGTCACAGTAGGTAATAAGGTGTTTATGGATAACATTTTAAATTCATTCAGATGGTTCTTGGGAAAAACTTTGATTATAGAGCAATAGCGGCTGGTTGGCCAAGAACATTGAATACTGAGTCTGTCAACAGCAATACTAATATCAAGTTCATTACTGGTAGTGATTTTGAACAAAAAAGAAATCAAATTTAGAATTCGATGAGAGACTTAAACCAACAAAAGCACCAGAAATAGATGTAATTCCTACTGAACTGTTATCTTACACCTTGAAAATTAATTGGACCATTGATGATGGTTTATCGCCAAAATTGTCTTACATCATAGAATTGAGATAGAAAGAAGTTAACGGTATTCTGTCAGTCAGTGTTCGACTGCTGCAAACATCCACTGGTAGTCTGGTTATGCGCCAGGACTACGGCTCGACGCTTTTCACGCTGATTGACAAGCCATAGCGCCAGCTTAACGCTGCAAGTCTGATCGCTATCTACGACGTGCTGTTGCGCAGATCGCTTGATGCTCAGCCAGCTCAAGCTGTCCAGCCAAATCAGCGGGAAAACTACGGTTGACCTAGCGGGACGCTGGAGAAGCGATTAAGGCAGTGACAAGAATTTGCCAAAGCTAAACAGCGGGCCGCCCAACAAAGGCGATTACGCACTGGTAACATAACATAGCGCACCGCCTGATGTCATACCCTTACTGATAATCGTGGCTTTGAGGTGGACCAGCTGGGATATTGAACAACGTTGCCCTATCTCGCGGCTGGAAATAAACCGGGCTGGTATACAAAGGCAGCTTTACTGTTGATGAAATCGAGCAAAGGGGATCCTCACGCCCGCAGCGCCAACTTCACGCCCCACTTTTAATGTCCAGCGTGAAGACTCATAGTATAATACTACGTTGGCAATGTAGTCAAAACGCTCACTGTCGCGACGCTTATCCGGCGTGGTGGCGCACTAGCCAAATCCGAGGACCAAGCATCAAACGTGAACGGAAAAACCGTTCTTCAACGAAGAAAAGCAAGGTGATTATCTAGTAAGGTAGTGAGGGAAGCGTACTGGTTCTGCACCACACCTACGCCTCAAAACACGATGCCGACGAGCGGCTAGAGAGCGATTAGGAGCGGCTGCAACGCCGCGGCGCCGCCTTCTCTGTCACTCTCGCACGCAGCTGTGCCGAGACTTCCCTGGAATGAAAGTCAAGGTCAGCGGCTTTAAACGAGAAAGCGACCAGGCCGCCTGAATGCTGTTTACGGTGAAACATACTGCGCTCGGTAGAGGATTAAGTTATCGATGGAATAATTAATATAGTTAATTCCTTCACCGCTGCTCGTCTGTCGCGCGTGTGATCGGGAGTACTCACGTCGCGATGCATTAGTCTTTTACAATTAGTCCGCACATGCCCGAACCAACCACTACCTTACTACCACGATGAAAGAGCATCGCAGTCCATATACCAACCTCAATTGTGGGTACACCCTTCAGTACGCATGAAACTTTTACACGCCCTATTTGCCTGCCACAGTAGATTGTTCCCCGCAACACTCCTCAAAACTTGTTACAATTCAACTAGCCCACCTCAAATCATAAGCGTTTAAAAGATTTTCAAAATGCAGCCTCGAAAAAACGGGGCTTTGAGAACAAAGATGGACATTAATGAACACAATGAAATTAAATTATATTAATTTCAATATATTAAGCTATAAGAACGCTTACGAAGGAGCGTTCTCTATATTACAGCCTGAGCGGGCTAGATATGGCTGGGGTACCAGGATTCGAACCTGGGGATGCCGGAATCAGAATCCGGTGCCTTACCGCTTGGCGATACCCCAATTTTACGTGATGTTCTGGCTGGGGTACCAGGATTCGAACCTGGGCGTGGCGGGATCAAAACCCGCTGCCTTACCGCTTGGCTATACCCCATTTGCTGTTAACGGAAACAATGGTGCGGGAGGCGAGACTTGAACTCGCACACCTTGCGGCGCCAGAACCTAAATCTGGTGCGTCTACCAATTTCGCCACTCCCGCAAAGCGTGGTGGCTACGACGGGATTCGAACCTGTGACCCCAGCATTATGAGTGCTGTGCTCTAACCGGCTGAGCTACGTAGCCAACTTTCCGCATGCCCTACATTCGCGGGGCGCATTATGCGGAGTTAACGAACTTCAGTCAACCCCTTTATTTCGCTAAACAGGCATTGCGCGGGCCAGTTTGTCCGGCTATGAACAACCTGACGATAAAATGACTAACGCAATGATTTTCCGTGCTCCCTGGCGTAAATCGCGGGTCGGCATTAGGGTAATTTGACTAGGGTAACAAGGACGATTAACGTGGGCGGCAGAGCTCCTGTTCGCTGGGGGTGGAATTACCCACGAACGAAGCTCAGCACGAGATAAGCTCGCCGCCCTAGCGCAGACTGGCGCGGCAATGGGCTGGCGTTAGGGCAAACCACAAGCGACACCACCTCGCCTCATGAAAACGTCAGCGGAAGCTCAGCATGCCCTACGGCGATGGGAGTTCCGCTGGCTGCCGACCTACGTCGAGGGCAGAGGCCTAGTGGCCACCCACCTGCGGCCTGCTCGACAGATTGGCGGGCGGCCGCTCGTCAATAGGCTAAAGCGTGTACGTTCACCGCACGACCGGAGGGATCGTCCATTTTTTTGAAGGAGTTATCCCATTCAATAGCCTTGGCGGAAGAACAGGCCACGGATGGACCGCCCGGGACGCATTCCGCGGCGCTCGGTAGTGGGAACAGCGCTTCAAACATTTCCCGGTACAGATAACCTTCTTTGGAAGTGGGCGTGTTGTGCGGAAAACGGAAATGCGCATTGGCCAACTGCCGATCGCTGATTTGCTCCGCGGCGATGGCTTTCAGGCTATCGATCCAGCTGTAACCCACGCCGTCGGAGAACTGCTCTTTTTGCCGCCAGGCGACGCTTTCCGGCAGGTAATCGGCGAAGCACTCGCGCAAAACGTGTTTTTCAATTTTACCGTTGCCGCACATCTTATCCTGCGGGTTGATTCGCATGGCCATGTCCAGGAATTGCTTATCCAGGAATGGAACACGCGCTTCAACGCCCCACGCGGACATCGCTTTGTTGGCTCTGGCGCAGTCATACATATGCAGAGCCTGTAGCTTACGCACCAACTCTTCGTGGAACTCTTTCGCGTTCGGCGCCTTGTGGAAATAGAGGTATCCGCCGAAAACTTCATCGGCTCCTTCGCCGGATAGGACCATTTTAATGCCCATCGCTTTAATCTTGCGCGACATTAAATACATTGGAGTCGAAGCGCGAATGGTGGTGATATCATAGGTTTCGACGTGGTAAATCACGTCGCGAATCGCGTCCAGCCCTTCTTGCAGCGTGAAATGGATTTCATGGTGCACCGTGCCTAGTGCCGCCGCCACTTTACTGGCGGCGCTCAGGTCGGGCGATCCTTCCAGGCCCACGGCGAAGGAGTGCAATTGCGGCCACCAGGCTTCGCTTTTGGCCCGGCCCTCTACCCGGCGGGTGGCGTATTTTTTTGTGATAGCGGAGATAATGGAAGAATCAAGCCCGCCGGACAAGAGTACCCCGTAAGGCACGTCGGACATCAGATGGCTTTTCACCGACTCCTCAAGTGCCGCCTTTAGCGCCGCCTTATCGGTAACATTGTCCTTCACCCGATCATAATCGAACCAATCACGCTGATAGTACTGGCGCATTTTGCCGTCCTGACTCCAGAGATAGTGGCCAGGAGGAAATTCCTGTAGCGCGCGGCAGACCGGAACAAGCGCTTTCATTTCCGATGCGACGTACAAGTTACCGTGCTCGTCATGACCCGTATACAGAGGAATGATTCCCATGTGATCACGGCTGATCAAATAGGCGTCTTTTTCCGTGTCGTACAGAATAAAAGCGAACATGCCGCGCAGTTCATCCAAAAATTCCGGACCTTTTTCCTGATATAGAGCCAGGATTACCTCACAATCGGAACCGGTTTGAAAAGCGTAGCGATTGCCTAGCTGTTCGCGGATAAGCTGATGATTATAGATCTCACCATTGGCCTCCAGTACATGGGTGTGCGCCGCGTTATAAAGAGGTTGAGCGCCGGTATTGACGTCGACGATAGACAGACGCTCATGGGCTAATATCGCTTTATCGCTCGCATAGACACCGGACCAGTCTGGGCCGCGATGACGCATCAAGCGGGAGCATTCCAACGCCTGTTTACGTAGTTCGACCGGATCGGTCTTCAGATCCAGTACCCCAAAAATAGAACACATAGCTTTTTCCTCATGATCAATCCCGGCGGTCGCCGATTGCGCCGTTACGTTAAGCAACGATTTAGCACCAGAACGGTCTAACAATTCAATATTTACGCTAAACACTATCAGACAAATAATATCTAATAAAATGGTAAATTACATAAACAGCACAAAGCAGAAGAAAAAGCACGTTCATCGCGAATTCGAGAATGGTTTTACCTCCGGCGGGCCATGACCCACAGGTCAAACGGGCCATCTGAACGATGGAATGGAAAAGCATCACGGAGCAAGCTGGTCAGGGCCGCGTCGCTAGGCGGTCCTTAAGGTAAGGTGCAACGATGTTGCAATCTTTGGCCAAAAAGCAATGTCCGCACCGCGCCACGCGCCGCGTTTGAGTAGATCAGCTGTGCATGCGCGAATCGTTTTTCAACAACTACTTAGCGGAACACCGTTAAGCGTAGCGCGTATAACACCGGAACCTTGCCGGAAGGCTTGCAGTACTTGATTGTCGATACAGCGCTGCACACCGGTAGCAAAATTTTGTGAGCTGCAGCGATTTCACCTGTCAGAACCACTTTTGCGGATTGAGCAGGTTGATGCTCATGGTGATTACTTTACTTAATTGGCGCCCCACTTGTTCGATGACTTCCACCACAAGCCAGTCGCAGCGGTTGGCTGCCTGCTGGTGGTTTTATCTGACAGTTGTCTGCCGTCAGTTTCCTAGCATAACCATGGATGAGCAACAGACGCACCCGTTGCACCTGTTGCTCTATTGCGACATTGGCGGCAATGGTTTTCAGACAGCCAAAGTCGGCCTGAATATGGCCCATTTCACCGACGTTGCCGGTTGCTGCCAAGGAATATCTTGCCATTAATCAAAATCCCCGTACCAATACCGCGGTGCAGACGTACTAAAATAGAATCGGCGCAGTCCTGGATTGTACTAAAATAGTGCTTCGCCAGCACCAAACTGCGTATTTCATAGCCTACAAACGCGGTAAGATTGAAGCGCTGTTCTAAACTGCTCGATCAAGGATAAATGGTAAACCTGGATATGGTGCACGTAGCGGATAATGCCGGAGAAGGGATCGACCAGCCCGGTAAAATCACCGAGATAGCAATAAGCTCGCGGATTTTACGTTGCACCTGTTCGAGAAGTCGGCGATAGCCTCCTCCATGAGCGCCAGCTCTAAGGTCTGCTGTGTCCGCTGCGAAAGCGGAAAGCACGCCTCCATCAGGGCCTTGCCGATCAAATCATAGAACATGATCGTCGCATCATGCCAGCCGAGGTGCACGCTAATAGCCTGGAAGGCGCGGGTCTCTGCCACGATAGAGATCGCCCGTCTGCCGCCGGTGGACGCTCACTGATCCACGTCGCGAATCAAGCCGCGCCAGCCCTTGGTAGGTAATCTTTCTGATTCTGGCGGGCGCGAGCTGACTCTGTTCGACTATCTGGATGCGGGAAATAGGCCTCACTTGATCGATGAGACGGTAGATCGCCGCGCTATTCAATTATTTAACAAGGTCAATATTGCCTGCCTATCGGGATCTGTTCGTTCGGTGTCATCGCTTACTCGCTCATGGCCAAACTTTTTTGCCGTGAACGATAATTTTGCTGATTTTATAATCGCAGGTATGAAAGTGCTTAAATTGGCGATTTTGCCCACCGTCAGCGTCCCTAACCTCGCATCCACGCCTATCGCCTGTGCCGGGTAAAGGGCGGCCATGCGCAACGCTTCATCCAGCGCAATACCGGCATATTCGACATTATTATGCGCCACTTCAATCATGGTAAGCGCCGAGCCGCTGAAGGTACCGCGCCCATCTGTGCACAGGTCATGGCGATAGTATATTGTTTCGCTGGCAAAAATGAACCGATCAATATTCTCGGCCCCGGTCGAGGCGGTAACATCGATGACCAACACCAGGTGATCGCCCTTGATGCGTTTGGCGTTACGCACGTTGGCCCGGTTTACGTGAAGGCCGTCGGAGATAATGTTACAGTAAATTTCGGGACCTCGAACAGGGCGCCGATGATCCTCCGGTTCGCGTGAGACCAGCGGCGACATAGCGTTAAACAGATGGGTAGCGAAGCTGACGCCAGCGGCAAACCCCGTCTTGGCCTGATTATAGGTGGCGTCAGAATGATCAATGGCAACACGAATACCGACAGCCCTAAGCCGATGGATCGCCCGGGATCCATCGGCTTAGGGCTGTTTTGCTGATCACATCGCTGTTCGCGCAAGGAAATTCTACCATCTCTTCCGTTGGCGCATGCATTAACGCCAGGTCATGGGTGCCTTTCTGGCCGGGCTGAGATACGGGTCTTCTAAACGCAACCCCACGCCTTTTATGCTGCGCCAAAAGCACGCATCACTTCCATCGCCAGACGCATAAATCATCGGTACTGGTAATCTCGGGGTCGGCAGGAAACTGGTGCGGCCAGAGCGCTGGTTGGGACGGCCTGCATTGTTTCCAGCGTTTCGATAGACAACGCTTCCAGGCTGTCGTTGAACCGCACGCTGCCGCAGCCGTTTAGCTGCGGAAGAACAGCCTATTCTGTAGCTGGACCTTACTCTACTTGAACGCTAACGCGCGCTCAATGATAAGCCCGGCGGTCTTGAGTGACATGGAGGAGCTCGGCGCACTGACCGCTACCGATAATACCATGGTAGTGGGTGGTCAAAGCCGGATTTTCCGGCAAGTAATCGTGCCCGATAAGCGGCAACGTGGCGCAACGCCAGCGGGCCGCGGCGTTATCAGCAATCATTTGTTCACGCCCCTGTGCTACCACGTTAGAGGGCCGGGCGTTTTCTGTTCTGTCTTTTCCTCGCCTCGCGCGATGCCTTAACCGCACCAACCGGCCGTTCCGGTAAACCGTAATGGAGAATTTCTCTAACAAGCGATTGTGTCCTGGCGTGGCATGTTGGAACATAAGAGCAATGAATGTCGTGCTGTTGTGTAGAGGAATATCAACATGAGTAAGGCTGAAGCCCTCCCAACTAATTTTATTCGTCAAATTATCGACGAAGATCTGGCTTCTGGGAAGTATACATCGGTGCATACCCGTTTTCCGCCGGAGCCAAATGGCTATTTGCATATCGGCCATGCAAAGTCCATTTGCCTCAATTTCGGCATCGCCCAGGATTATCATGGCAAATGCAACTTACGTTTCGACGATACCAATCCCGTGAAAGAGAACGGGGAATATGTTGATTCCATCAAATATGACGTGCAGTGGTTGGGTTTCAACTGGAGCGGTGACATTCACTACTCCTCAGATTATTTCGACCAGTTACATGACTATGCATTAGAGCTTATCGACAAAGGGCTGGCCTATGTCGATCAATTATCGCCGGATGAAATTCGCGAATATCGCGGCACGCTGACGCGCTCGGGTAAAGACAGTCCCTATCGGGATCGCAGCGTGGAAGAAAACCGTGCGCTCTTCGCCAAAATGCGCAACGGCGAATTCGCTGAGGGCAGCGCTTGCCTGCGGGCGAAAATCGATATGGCATCGCCGTTTATGGTAATGCGCGACCCGGTGCTGTACCGCATTAAATTCGCCGGTCATTATCAGACCGGCAACGCCTGGTGCATTTATCCGATGTATGACTTTACCCACTGTATCTCCGATGCGCTGGAAGGAATAACCCATTCGTTATGCACCCTGGAATTTCAGGATAATCGTCGGCTGTATGATTGGGTGCTGAATAATATCACCATTGATGCGCATCCCCGGCAATATGAATTTTCCAGACTGAATCTCGAATACGCCATTATGTCCAAGCGTAAGCTGAATCTGCTGGTGACGGAAAAAATTGTCGATGGCTGGGACGATCCGCGTATGCCGACCATTTCCGGTCTGCGCCGCCGCGGCTATACGGCAGCTTCGATTCGCGAATTCTGTCGCCGCATCGGTGTGACAAAGCAGGACAATAATGTGGAGATGGCCGCGTTGGAAGCCTGTATTCGCGAAGACTTAAACAAGCGCGCGCCGCGCGCCATGGCGGTGATCGACCCCGTACGGGTAGTCATCGAAAGCCTGCCGGCGGGGTATGAACAGAATATCACGATGCCAAACCATCCCAATAAACCGGAGATGGGGATCCGCCAGGTCGCGTTCAGCCGCGAAATCTATATCGATCGTGCCGATTTTCGTGAAGAAGCCAACAAGCAATACAAACGTTTAGTGCTGGGTAAGGAAGTCCGCCTGCGCAATGCCTATGTGATTAGGGCTGGGCGCGTAGAAAAAGATACCAATGGGCAGATCACCACCATCATCTGCCGTCACGATCCCGATACGTTAAGTAAAGATTCCGCCGACGGACGCAAGGTGAAAGGTGTGATCCACTGGGTATCGGCCACTCGCGGCATTGCGGCAGAGTTTCGTCTGTATGACCGGTTGTTTAGTGAGGCCAACCCGGCAGTAGCGGAAGATCTCCTCTCTACTCTGAACCCGGATTCGCTGGTTATTCGTCAGGGCTTTGTCGAAGCCAGCGTGCCGACAGCCAGTGCGGATGAACCTTTTCAGTTTGAGCGCGAAGGCTATTTTTGCGCTGACAGCCGCTACTCCAGCTCCTCCCATCCGGTGTTCAACCGTACTGTGGGGCTGCGCGACACCTGGGCCGATAAAGCCTGGATGTGATCTTACCCATCCCCGCGCCGTGATTTTTTCGTTTCTGGCGCAGGAGGGGCGTTACGGGTTAGGCGCGCGAATTGTGTGCCTAAGGCGTGGCTGATAATGGCTGGGTTTGTGGCCAAGATGTAGCTGCTATCTAAAATGCATCGGGGTGCATATTTGCACGGGTTCACCTCGTCACCCACCAGTTGCTTAACGCGGGATGTCAACGCTTCGAACACCGCATGTTTTTCTCTCGACGCCAAAATGGATCCAGGAATGCACCCTCTCCTTTTGGGAGCTATAGGCGTCAGAGATGGGGGCTAAGGACCGTGCAGAGCGGTGTAAACGGTTTTGTCGCAGGGAACGAACGTGATACCACGTTGGGCGAAACGTGGGCAGGGCCTCATGATCGATTTGCGCATACAAGAGAGAACTATCGCCTTGGGTGCGTGCCGTCAACGGTAAAGGTTTCGTCGTCCGTGGTGGAGCTTAGCTCACCACTGCCGCGACGGGATTTTGCGGACTTTTGAGGGTCACCGGCGATGAGGGCTCCCGCCTAGACGGGTATGCAGCATCGAGCGCGGTATCGCGTTGTGGGTTGTATAGCCGTCTAGGCGGGAGCCCGGGTTGCTTGTTGGTCGGGCATTCACCGGTCACAGTGTCGTGTTGGGCGTTTTGCTGGCGCGTGACGGTACGGGAGTGAACTCCTTGCCGTTGTGTTTTGGCGTAACTATTTTACTTGCCTTACGCCGTTGGGTTCAGACGTGAGCGGCGCTCGCACGGTGGGAGAGGCTTCCAGTGATGCCACAGCCGTGGGCGGCAGAGGAGGGGTTGCAGGATACCCCAGTTTTGAGGGTAGGGTCAGGCTAAGGCCTGATAATGATTTATCGGCATATAAGCCCACTGCCAATAACCTAAGAAGTTAACTTCTTAGGTTATTGGGTGAAAGACTAATTCGGAAAAATAGACAGCAAGGTGGTGTATGGGGTGTATACAGGTCATGATTGTATGGCGGTAACCTGACGGTGTAGGGGGTATCAGAATTTTACGACGTTCGGATCGTCTATGTCATGCATGCAAAGTTTCATCTTCACGGCAGTCGCCTTCCGCGCAATGGCCATAAAGATAGAGGCTGTGGTTGGTCAGTTTAATATTGTGCTTTTTCGCGATGTTGCGCTGGCGTGCCTCGATAAACTCATCGCGAAATTCGATGACCTTGCCGCAATCCAGACAAATCAGGTGATCGTGATGGCGTTGCTGGGTGAGCTCGAAAACCGATTTACCGCCCTCAAAGTTATGGCGGGTGACAATGCCGGCATCAT
The DNA here is from genome assembly GCF_036327475.1 of Sodalis sp. (in: enterobacteria). Lineage (NCBI taxonomy): Bacteria > Pseudomonadati > Pseudomonadota > Gammaproteobacteria > Enterobacterales > Bruguierivoracaceae > Sodalis > Sodalis sp. (in: enterobacteria). The sequence continues at coordinate 773,612 of NZ_CP132913.1, forward strand.
CGAATTGATTGAGTACGCGGTAAACGGTGCCCAACCCGATTTCCTCACCCATATCGATCAGTTTTTTATACAGATCCTCCGCACTGATGTGGTGGCATTCCTGGTCTTGTAATACTTCCAGGATTTTAAGCCTTGGAAGGGTCACTTTCAGGCCGGCCTTCTTTAATGCGATGTTATTGTCAGTCATGCGGATTTGGTCCTGTTACTTAATAATCAAGTTATAACTAACATAGCCTATAACAATCGTCGGCCCGAAATGTATCACTGTCTCCATTATAGAACTCACGATCAGAAATGAAAAAGAGACTCATTTTCATTACAGTCCACGCAGCGGGTAAGGAATTATTTATCAAGCATGCAATGCGGTGTCACGTCGTCCATGAGCTGGACATCGGTAAGGCGTTAAGCCAAATTCATCTCTTCGCGAACCTGTTTGACCCAGCCGTCGATGCGTTCAGCGGTAAGCTCAGGCTGGCGGTCTTCATCAATGGCCAGACCAATAAAGTGGTCGTCGTCCGCCAGCCCTTTGGACGCCTCAAAATGGTAGCCGGCGGTTGGCCAATGGCCGACCAGCATGGCGCCGTGAGGCTCAATAATGTCCCGCATGGCGCCCATCGCGTCGCAGAAATACTCCGCGTAATCTTCCTGATCGCCGCAACCGAACAGCGCAACTATCTTGCCACTGAAGTCGACATTTTCCAGCGTGGGGAAAAAATCGTCCCAGTCGCACTGCGCTTCACCGTAATACCAGGTCGGGATACCAAGCAGCAGCCTGTCGTACTGTTCCAGATCTTCTTTGCTGCTTTTGGCGATGTCAAAAACATTAGTAACATCGGTACCTAGTTGCTTTTGAATCATCTTGGCAATATTTTCGGTATTGCCGGTATCACTGCCAAAGAAAATGCCTACACTCGCCATGAATATCAACACCTCATAAAATTAAAAGTATCTTCAATCGTCAACCTCAAGCTGATAATGGTAATGATAGCAGACCTTCACTTAAGGAGATACCTGCCGGCGTGCGTCAATTGCTCCCGCTGTGCCGTCCGTGTCCGGCATGACGCTCATGCCACAGATGAGCAGCAGGCAGACGCCGGACTGCTCTGCGGCCAGCGATCAGTCTGTCCAAGATCTGCACCACAAATGACTCTCCACTGCTTCGGGACCCCCCCTTTCCTTCAGCCAGCGGGATAAATTCGATAAGCTCACCGCGAGAAAATATCCCGCTGATCTATTCAGCGCATCCACCGTCTGCGCATTGATTTTCAACTCCACGCAGCCCGCGCACTTTGTGGCGCTGTGGCTGGTTACACTTATCAATTCTGAACCGCTCATCCCGAGAAGAAGACTGGTTTTCGGCCTTCCTCAGGCGACATTCATCCGTGAATAAATCCAGCGTAGTGCGGTCCGTTTGTTCTTTTACCATAGTTGATGAAGGGAATAGCAACCGTAAGCGGCGGGGTTACCGGCGGCTGGCCTAAGTCCTGGCCAGTGTCCTTCGCGGTGTTAGTTTAACCGGTTCTGGATGTAGCCGGCATCAAAAAAGCAACCATTTTACCCCAGTAAAGCGGGTGGCGACAATGGCTAACTGCCGCGTCCGGTTTATGCTTCCGTCAGAAAATGCGCACCGGCGCGCACTACCGCCTCCGGTTTTTCGGCATGCACCCAATGGCCTGATCTGGCCACTACATGGGCGTGGGAAAATTGCTGACGTAGAGTCTCTCGGTAGCGACCACCAGGTATGGGGACTCGTGGATAAACAGTATCGGCCCCAGCTATGGACAGTGTTGTTGGCCGATAATGTCGGAGTAATTTTCCAGGCATTGTTAAGATCGAAACACCATTGCCCATGATCAAACGATTTCAGTAGAAACTGATGGTGCCCGGATCGTCAATATCCTGTTCCATTAGCCTCGCCGACGCGCGTTAGGGCGACGATAATAGGCTATCGGCGCCAGCGTACATTGCATCATCGCCACATTGCCACCCATCGCGAATGACAGATGACGTCCAGCGGCCATAAGCAGCGCGTCCAGTAACGCCAGCACATCTCGCGCCTTTCGTCGTAGCCTATGGTTGGGCGTGGAGAAAGGCTGTGGTTGCGCAAGTCATTTGCAACGCGCGATGATTTTCACCCAGTTGACGGCGGACTGGAATATCCAGATTGTCCAGATTGACGAACAAACCGTGAATCGGCACCACCGGCAGACCCTTTTCCGGCTGTCGCGCCGCCTGCAGCTGATAATGCAATTTCATAGTGTTTCTTTATGCTGCGGATAAAAGCCCTAGCCTAGCATGAGTTTGGTGCCGCCAACGCTGTAATGAGAGAAAAGGGTTGTGCGCGGGCTAGCCGATCCTCTGGCAGATACGGCGGTTGGTGCTGTTCGTTGCCTGGGTTTAACTTGTACAATCGTGGCGATTGATTTATGTGGAAATTAACGGATCACAATGAGGTCTATTGAAGTCGATAAAGATCTGTATCGCTATCCCCGGTGTTGACCAAGCGTAAACCCCCGCAACGGCGGTGACTTTGCAACAAAAGCCTCAGAAAAATCGGAATCTGTTCGTACTCTACCGAGTGGGTTCGCGCAATGCATGAATTATTGCTCTCAGACGATTATGCTTTGCAATAAAGGTGGTGGATCGTTTCATGCTGATGCTGACCATCCTATACACCTTGTCGCCGCAGGCCTTCGCGTCTACCGAAACACCGCACAGTCGTACCCGCATGTATTGCCGGCGACAAGCAAACGCCACTGCAAGCGGCTACCAGACTAAACCCAAACAGGTGTTCAGTACGCCTTGTGGGTCATTGCCAATACCAATAGCAAACGTGGTGTGATTGAGTATATTTATGCTGGCGATGTGGCTCCCAACGGAGCTGATAGAAGAAGTTTGCGGCACTCTTAAATTTAATTTACTAGCAATGGAGAGGCGCCGATGGTCAATCGCCCTCCGCGCCGGGAAACCCGCCTGCCAGATAATTTATAGTATAATTAATGTCGCAATATTATGTATTGCGGCTTAAGCCAGGCAAAAGCTTACACCTCGGGACACCACGGCCGCGCCTGGCGCAATAGCTTCAACGAATCCACATTCTGGCCATTAGTCAGGCTATCACGAGCAGCATGACAAGCGAATGCGCTTCGCAAACTCCCTTTGCAACCTTGAAAAGTACTCACCACCACCTGGCATCCTCCTGGCCGTTTTGGCTGCGTTTAACCCGTCCTGGCGGAGCGGCGTCCAATATGTCATTGCCCGTCAGCGGAAACGGTGAAATTCGTGCCTACCCAAACCCTTGTATCGGCGTATTGGCTCCTTTGTCGCCAGCATGGGCCCGCTGGTTGTTGCTTGACGCATTCGACCCGGCGCACCGCTACCAGTACCTCACTCGCGACAATTATAATTATATAGCCGAATATAAGCCTGGTTCGCGCAACAGCGCTATTTGAACCCTATCCAGAAGCGCTGTTGCTACGTTACGGACATTAACCCTACGGAAGTGTGATAACTCATTTGGTCTGGCTGCGCAACGGCGTACGCATGCACGATAATTTGCGCTTCATACGGTTTTGTCAGGATCCTCAGGCGCGGGTGCTGGCGGTGTTTATCGCCACGCCGCAGCAGTGGATGGATCACGATATAAGCCGTGCTAGGCGGATTTATCCGCCAACATCTGTGTCATCTGGCCGATGACCTGGCGACGTTTTGCCAGCGTGATCGGGTGGGTGGACCGGCTGTTTTATGACTATCAGCATGAATTTAACGAATGGAAACGAGACCGGCAACTGGAGAGACGGATCGGCGACGATACGCTGTGCCAGGGTTTCGATGATAGCGTGCAGCCGCCCGAGCAGCGTCCATATCGGCAACCAGAAGATGCACAAGGTCTATACGCCTTTAGTACACTTTTCTGCGCCGGCTTGAGAGAGTATACCATCCGGCCTGTCTGTTGGCACCGGCACCGCGAGCGATAGCGCCCTGTGGCAACACGGGCGAGATCGCTCCGTTTGGTTACCCCACCACGCCATTCGGGCAAGACTATCCCGACCGTGAAGCGGTCGGGCGCTCCCGTCCGCGTACCTTTTGAACATTTGAAGGATTATCACCTCGGCCGCGATATTCCGGCGTTAGACGCCACCAGCCGGCTGTCCGCCTGGCTGACGAGACGATCGGCGTGCTGTCGCCGCGCCAGTGTTATCAGCGGCTGCGCCACAAATGCTAACGCTAAGGAAAGCAGCGCCTTCACCTGGCTCAATGAATTGATATAGCAGGATTTACCGCTATCTGCTGATGGCCTGGCCGGCGCCGTCCCCCATCCGCCATATCTGGACGTGCCATGTCGCCTGGCGGAAAGATCTGGCCTGTTCAATGCCTAGCGTGCTGTCCGCGCCAGCTGTCCCATTGTCGATGTCGCCATGCGGCAACTGGTGCAAATCGGTTGGATGCACAATCGATCGCGAATGATCAGCGCCAGTTTTCTGATCAAGGATCTGCTTATCGACTGGCGCTGGGGCGAGCGCTATTTTATGTCACAGCTTATTGATGGTGATCTAGCGGCCAATGAGGGCGGCTGGCAATAGGCGGTCTCTACCGGCACAGACAGCGCCTTTATCCGACGCTGGATGCCGGCGGCAAAGACTGGTGCCGGACATTATCTGCACCAGCCGCATCGTTGGCCTGACGCGCAGAGCGCCGGATTGTATACCCGTCGCTGATCGTCGATCATGGCAAAGCGCGTGTACACGCCATGGAGGCTTATGAAGCGGCCAAAGCCCGTGGCAGAGCGCGGGACAGAACCACGATGAGGGAGGCAAATCGATGCGAAATACCAAGCTTGAGCAACTGATTAATCAAAAACTTAATAGTAGCGCGCTGGAAGATTATGCACCCAACGGCCTACAGGTAGAGGGCCGCCAGGAAGTAAAACGTATTGTCATCGGCGTTACCGCCTGTCAGGCGCTGCTGGATAGCGCTCTGGCGTGCAGCGCCGACGCAGTCATGGTCCATCATGGCTATTTCTGGAAAAACGAGTCACCGGTGATTAGCGGCATGAAACGCCGACGGCTGAAAACCTTACTGGCTAACGATATCAATTTGTATGCCTGGCATTTGCCGCTGGATACTCATGCTGAATTGGGTAATAACGCGCAGTTGGCAGCAGCGCTGGATATTCGGGTGACCGGCAGTCTGGAACCGCTGCTGCCGTATGGGGAGTTCGTGACACCCATTAGTAGTGAAGCGTTGCGCCTGCGCCTTGAACAAACGCTAGGACGTAGCGTACTGCACTGCAGCGGCGGGCCGGCGCAGATAAAGCGGTTGGCCTGGTGTAGCGGCGGCGGTCAGGGATTTATCGAGATGGCGGCACAAGCGGGGATGGACGCGTTCATTACCGGCGAGGTATCCGAGCAGACTATTCATATTGCTCATGAAGAGGGGCTGCATTTTTATGCCGCCGGCCATCACGCCACCGAACGCGGCGGGATCCGCGCGCTTGGGGAGTGGTTGGCACAACAGTATGATTTTAATGTTACTTTTATCGACATTCCCAACCCCGTGTAACGGCGAAACCAGACCATGCTCCCATTGACAATGCTGCCCGGGATACGCGTGCTCATTGACTATTAATGAGTAAGATTATGAATTCGGCATAGGCTGGTTTCCAGGAGGTGGCGTTGCAGCGAGCGCGATGTTATTTGTTGGGAGGGCGGGCGGTGGCACTAGAACTGGAGCCGCCGATTAGTCTGGAAAGTCAGCGCCGCATTTGGCGTGGCGCAGCGCATCGCGCTACACCAGGACGTTCCGAAGCCATTCCCGGTATGACAATCTGACGGTGCTGCTGACCCCAGCGCAGCACACGGCGCTGGATGCGATAGAGCGCCCGCAGCGCTGGCGGGAAGTCCGCAGATGACCGCCGATCGGTTGACATCGGCGGTGGACAGACGGCATCTTGCCGCTGGAAAGCCCTGGTGACTGATAATATGTTGACCATACCACCGTGGCGCTATTCATGCCACAGGCGGCATCGCCAACGCTGTTGCGTCCCGGGCGACAACCTGCGCTTCATGCCGCAAAAGGAGGGGATATGCTGAAAGTGATATGTGTCGGTATGATGGACCGCAGTACAGGGCGGCGGTCGCAACCTCGATATCAGCCAGAGCGGGGTAATGGACGCGCCATGGACGCGCCGATGACGAAAATGACCAATTTGTTGGTGGGCAATGCGCAGGACGCGGCTGTACTAGAAATTACCCTGGACCAGTTTTGCGCCACGATAACCCGTCCGGGCTGACCAGCTCTGGCCCGGCGCCGATTGTCGCTTGGCTGGATGATAAACTGTTTTGGATGGGCTAGCGCAGCGCGTTGCTACTTTTAGCAAACAAGCCTTAACTTCCGGCACTGCCCAGCCAGTAACGACCTGGCGCGTAGGAGCTGCTCAGTATCGAAAGTCATAGTCGCCGATAACAACTCCTCCTTTAAGTCGCTCACGTCCAATAAGCCTGTGCCAGCATTCTTCGCTCCAGCGTTACTTGCTAGCACGCCAGCTACCCACGCCTGATAGGCAGGCGACCTCTTTTGTTTGAGTTGTTGCCTTGCGGCAGTAGGATTTTATCCTTTACCGATTTATCCTACGAGGTCGCCAACTGGACAGCCATGTAGGCACGATTTTCTGGTTGCTCATCAGTTTGCCAGGCTTTTGGCTTGTTCTCCGGAGCCAGGATTTGGGTATTTCCAATCAGCGCAGTGCATTGATAATTCTATGAATTTTCAGGAATCCAGGCGAAGTGCAATCGTTTTACGCGTCAGTTGGTTAATGTGGGTAGGGAGCGCCTCATGGGTTGATGATTGTATTAATGACGATTTTCCACGCTCTGGCGTTATCGTGAACACCGGCACCATTAAAGACCATATCAACGCTCTGCTCTTTCATTTCCGGCTTTCGCGCTTTCATAGTGGTAGGTAAGTTGGAACACACGGCAACAAGCACTGACACCGAAAGCGTTTGCGTTTCGTTAGACTATGGCCATGTCGATAAATCAATCTGAATAACAGCGAAGACAATGAACAAAATTATAACCACGCGGAAATCTCAAATAGCGGCAGCCTGTTACAAACAAGCTAAGCTATGGCCGTGCGGGCGTCGCCAGCTCGCACACCCGTTGCAATACTATTACTTACGGATAGCATTTTACAGAATTGTGTTTGCAGGATGATGAACGGTTTTTCAGTGTGTGGGAGGGCATTGTCATTGACCAAAAACAATGGTCGCGGCCGCGCGGCATACCGTTGCGCGGGATAAGCAGCTCCCGATGCCGGCATCTGACACTGCAGGGCGTCACTCCTGATTTGGGTTCACAAACCTAACGCGTAGCGCAACACCCGCTGCTTAATGCCGTCGGCGTGCTCAACCAGTATCAGGCCGAGGTTGCGCGCCAGCATCAGTGGCAACAGATCATTGCTGAACGCTGTATAGAACGCATCTATTCCCATCTGTATTAGCAGATTATTGCCACGCCGGTGTCGCTGGTAACGTTGCAATACTGCTAGCGTACCCCAAGGTTCATCACGACGGCGAGCCTCGATCAACACCTCCGCCAACGCCTCGGCATCGCGAAAGCCGAGATTAGCCCCCTGCCCTGCCAGCGGATTAATGGTATGCGCAGCATCACCAACCAGCGCCAACCCAGGCCTGACGTAGTCGCGGGCATGCTGACGCGTCAGGAGAAACGATGCCGCACCATGCAAGGTGAACGCGCCGAGCCGAGCGGGGAAGGACGCCTGCACTTCTCGCGCCAACGCCGGCAGCGAGAGTTTTTCCAGTTGGCGAATACGCGCTGCGCCGTCATACCATACCAACGACGCCCACTGGCCGTAGAGCGGTAAGAACGCCCGCGGACCGGAGGGATGGAACGCCTGCCAGGTCACATCCTGTTGCTTGCCATCGGTTTCCACGCTGAGCAATAGGCAGGATTGCCGATATTGCCAGCCGCTAACCGCGATGCCTGCCTGCCGCCGCACCCAGGATTGCGCGCCGTCGGCCCCGACCACGATCCGGCTCGTGACGGCGCTGCCGTCACTTAGCGTCAGCCGCCAGCGACCGTCCTCATGGACCATAGCGTCGAGCAAGGCCGGGCAACGCAGCGTCAACTGGCCGCAGTCGGCTAATCCCTGCCACAGCGCCTGCTGCAGCCGGCGGTTCTCCACCATAAAACCAAGCTCCGGTAGGCTCAGGGAGGCGGAATTGAACACTACCCTCGAGGACGGCCACTCCCAGGTTTCCAGGCGGCGGTACGGTACGCAAAAACGGTCGTCGATGCGCTGCCAGGCCTGGATACGACGCAGCAGCGCCACCGAGGTGCAACTGATGGCCGACACCCGTAAATCCGGAGGCGCGTCGTTGGCCACGGACATTGGCGGCGCTGGGTCGACAACCAGCACACGAAATTTCGCCTGGGCCAGAACCAAGGCTAGCGCCCCACCCACCATGCCGCCACCTGCCACCACTACGTCATAGGATGCTTCGTTCGTCTTCATTTCGGCTAATGCCTGCGCTATTATTTACGGTAGTATACCGAAAATGGCTCTTCATAGCGGTATCGTGCGCGCTAGACCGGTCACAACACTAGCAAATACGTGCACTGCGCAAATCTGCCGGCTTTTGTAATAGTAATAGCAAGCCGATGATCAAAAAAACTCCATATCACTGTGGCTGTCAGATGAACGAATACGATTCATCCAAGATGGCAGACTTACTGGACAGCACCCATGACCACCGGTTAACAGACAACCCAGTAGAGGCGAATGTCCTAACTGTTTAATATCCGCTCCATCCAGGAAAAGCGCGGGAGAAGGTGTTTCATCAGCTGAATCACTGGTGGATGCTGAAGGAAGTCGGGCTGGATTGGATTTCGGCTCCGGCGGCTGCGTGGCGCCTTAAGAAGGCACCCATATCTGCGAATGGGCAAACTCTGTGGATATCATTCGGGCTGCAGATCTTGCGTCGCCTGTCGAGAATGATTGATCACGTCAATGGCACCCGCAGCCCGGTGGTGGATATCAGCTGATATTGAAAAATTTGGCCGGCTGCCAAGACCGCGCGTGGAATGGCCGACCGCCCTTGTCTCGTCATGGAAAGCTGCAACAAATACTGCAGTTTCTGGGCCATACCCTACACACCCGCGTCGAGAAAGTGAGCCGTCCGTGCGACGATATTCTGTTCGAGATTGCCCAGCTGGTGGATCAGGACGTGCGCACGGTCAACCTGCTGGGGCAAAACGTCAATGCCTATCCGGCGCCCCATGCTAGAGTATAAATTAATTCCGCCCAGCTGCACCAAGTGCGCCAGGATATCCAGATGAGCTCGGACTTCATCATCGGTTTCCCGAGCGAAACCTAGCACGATTTTGAGCAAAGCCGCCGTATGTAGGGCACGGTGCAGCGTATCCTCGTGGAAGGCGTATTGCGCAAAAATGTGATGGAACTGTCCGGACGCACCGAGAACAATCAGGTCGTCAATGTTGAGGGCGCGTCGTCCCAATGATAGGCAAATTCGTCGGTAAATTCGTCGATGTGAAAATTGTGGATGTCTATCTTTCGCTACGCGGCGTGCTGCTGCGTAGCACAAATGGTATTGCACAGCAATGAAAGCCCGACATCGGTCATTGTCCACACCAGTCAAGAGAACGAACTGAGCGTTGGCATTTACCAACCGTGAGCCCCTGCCACCATCACGCTTGGGCAGCTCGCCGTTGCTGGTTGTATTGCACTAATCGTGCCCCAATGTACATGTGAGGGTCTTTGTTCTTGACGCATGGGTGGGGATGCCTCATTTATTAGTCATGTGTCCGGTGCCTGCCACCGACTCCCGGTCTGCAGTTCGCCCTGTAATGGCTTTTGCCGCGAGGAAAGATTGAACGTCGAAACCAAAGAAATCATGCTGGAGCCCGAAGACAACAACCGTATATTGAGTCTCTATTGGCCGTTTGATGACAACATTAAGCAACTTGAGCGCCGGTTCAGCATTGAGATTAATCGGCGTGACAACATTTTCAGGCTGGTGGGCAGCCGCCGTGAGTCGACGCTGCCGCGTCCATTCTCACCTCGCTGTACGTCGACACGGCAACGTTACGGGGCATCATTGCCGATATTGAGCAGGAACAAATCCATCTGGCCATCAAACAGAGCCGGGTATTGGAACAAACAGCGGATAACGTGCCCGATTATGGCCGCGCGGTGAATATACAAACCAAACGCAGCATCATTAAACCGCGTACGCCGAACCAGGCGCAATATATCGCCCACATTCTCGGTCACGACATTACTTTAGGCATTGGCCAGGCCGGGACCGGTAAAACCTATCTAGCGGCAACAGTGGCGGTAGATGCGCTGGAGCGGCAAGAGATCCGCCGCATTCTTCTTACCCGTCCGGCGGTGGAAGCCGGGGAGAAGCTGGGTTTCCTACCCGGCGATCTAAGTCAAAAAGTCGACCCTTATCTACGCCCGCTTTACGACGCGCTGTTTGAGATGTTGGGTTTCGAGAGGGTGGAAAAACTGATTGAGCGCAATGTTATTGAGGCAGCGCCGCTGGCCTACATGCGCGGGCGCACGCTGAACGACGCCTTCATTATTCTTGACGAGAGTCAGAACACCACCGTTGAAATCAGCTTCAATTTCTTCCAAAGCGAAGACGTGGTGCGCCAACCGGTGGTGGCGCGCATCGTCAATGCCTATGAAGCCTGGGGAAGCGCTAACAAGAAACGCAAAGATCAGCTGGCTGCCGAGCGCACACTCGAGTCCTTCAGCCAGAGTAACGGCGCAATCCAGGGCGGTTCAGGCGCGCCGTCCGCCGGGGAGCATACGCATGAGTGAGGTGATATTGAATCTCCAGCTGGCCTGCAATGACGCGCGCGATCTGCCCAACGAAGCGGATTTCCTCCGCTGGTTGCGGGGCGTGTTGCCGCTGTTTCTCGACTACGCGGAAGTCACCGTGCGCCTGGTGGACGAAGCGGAAAGTCATGAACTTAACTTCACCTACCGCGGCAAAGACAGGCCCACCAACGTGCTCTCTTTTCCCTTTGAAGCCCCACCGGAAGTGGAACACCACCTGCTAGGTGACTTGGTTATCTGCCGCCAGGTGGTGGAACGAGAAGCACAACAGCAGGAGAAAACGTTAGAGGCGCATTGGGCGCATATGGTTGTTCACGGTTCGCTGCATCTGCTAGGGTATGATCATATCTTGGATGAGAAAGCCCTGGAGATGGAATCGCTGGAAACGGAGATTATGCAAAATCTTGGTTACCAGGATCCCTATCTTTCGGAAAAAGACGCGTAATCTCCTATTCCATTTAATTATTAGGGAGTGAAACTAAATTAACGCTATAAGCGACGACCACCGACAGAGCAACGACAGTCCCAACCCCAAGAAGGGCTTTACTCTGATGCTAAATTAGCTGTTTCACGGTGAACCGAAAAACCGTGACGATCTTTTGAACTTATCGAGGGTTCTCAAACAGAACGAACCTATCGACCACGATACCCGTGATATGCTGGAAGGCGTCATGGATATCACTGAACAGCGTGTACGGGATATCATGAACCCCGCTCGCAGATCATCACGCTGACAAAAACCAATCCCTTCAGAAATGCTTTAACGTTATCGTCGAATTGGCACATTTCAGCATTCCGGTCATCAACGATGATAAGATCATGTGGAAGGGATCCTGCTGGTCAAGGATTTGCTGCCGTTCATACTCAGCCACGACGAACCCTTGAGCATCGAGAAGATCTTGCGGCCGGCAGTCGTGGTGCTAGAAAGCAATCGGGTGGATCGCATGCTCAAGGAGTTCCGCTACCAGCGCTATCACATGGTTATTGTCATAGATGCATTCGGCGACGTGTCCGGTCTAGTCATCATCGAGGATATCCTGGAGCTTATCGTCGGCGAAATCGAGGATGAATACGACGATGAAGAAGACCGGGATATCTGCCAACCGAATCCCCACACCTTCACCATCCGAGCGTTAACCCCATTGAGGATTTTAATGACGTCTTCAATACGCACTTCAGCGACGAAGAAGTGGATGCCATCGTTGGTTTGGTGATGCAGACCTTTGCCAGCGCGCAGCGAGTCTATTGACATCGACGGCTACAATTTCAAAGTGGCGATGGACAGACAAACCGGCGCATTATTCAGGTATATGTCAAAATACCCGAGAATTCACCATAATCCACCATGGAAGACTAAATTCCCAATGGCCACCCACCTACTGTTTACACGCCAGCGGCTCCGCACGCTGCTGGCGCTCATTACCGGCGCCTGCGGCACCCTGGCATTTTCCCCGTACGATTTCTGGCCCGCGGCCATTCTTTCGCTCGGTGGCCTGCTGATGGTCACACTCAACCGAAGCGGCCGGCTGGCCGGCTGGCTGGGCTTTGTCTGGGGCTTTGGTCTGTTCGGCACCGGCGTTAACTGGATCTACGTCAGTATCGCGCAATTTGGCGGTCTGCCTGGCCCGGTAAACGTGGCGCTGTTGATGGTGCTGACCGCCTATCTAGCGCTCTATCCAATGCTGTTTGCCGTTCTGTTGGCGCGACTGTGGCCGCGTACGAACCTCTGGCGGCTGGCGCTCGGCGCGCCGGCGCTGTGGTCAGTCACCGAATTTCTACGCGGCTGGATATTGAGCGGTTTCCCCTGGCTGGAATTTGGCTACAGCCAAATTGATGGACCATTAAAAGGGATCACGCCGCTACTTGGTGTGCAAGCTATCACCTTCATGCTAATGATGATAAGCGGCCTGGCGGTCTTGGCGCTGACACGGCGGCGATGGCTGCCGGCGCTGGGCGCGCTGGCGCTGCTGTTACTGCCCTGGCCTCTGCGCTCGTTACAGTGGTATCAGCCTCAGCCGGCGCGAGCCATTGACGTGGCGCTGGTGCAAGGCAATATTGACCAGTCGATGAAATGGGAGGTCAGTCAAATCGGCCCGACGCTGGATATTTACCTGCAGCGTACCCTGCCGGCCCTCGGCAAGGCACAGATGGTCATTTGGCCGGAGTCAGCCATCCCTGACGATGAGATTGCCCAGAACGCCTTCCTGACCCGACTCGATGAACAATTGCGACAGGAGCATACCCGTTTAATCACCGGCATCATCGACGCGCGGCCTACTCAACACGGCTACGATTATTACAATAGCATCGTGGTGTTGGGCGAAGATACGCCTTACCGTTATCCATCAGAGGATCGTTACAACAAGCATCATCTTGTGCCCTTCGGCGAAACCGTGCCATTTGAGCGTCTCCTGCGGCCGCTGGCGCCGCTGTTCAATCTGCCGATGTCCTCACTCAGTCAGGGAGAGTATTTGCAGCCGCAGCTGCAGGTGGCTGGCATGAAACTTACCGCCACAGTTTGCTACGAGATTATCCTGGGCGGCCAGGTACGGGATAATTTCCGTCCCGATACCGACTTCCTGCTGACCGTGTCCAATGACGCCTGGTTTGGCCATTCCATCGGCCCGTGGCAGCATTTCCAAATGGCGCGTATACGCGCGCTGGAGCTTGGGCGACCGCTACTTCGCGGCACTAATAACGGTATCACCGCGGTTATCAACGCCGACGGGACGCCGCTGGCACAATTGCCGCAGTTCACCCGCGAAGTACTCAACGTCCATGTCATCCCGACACGGAGGCTGACCCCCTACGCTCATGCCGGTTCCTGGCCGTTATGGATTATTATCCTGCTGGCCGGATTGACCGCGCTGGTATTTGATCGCCGTCGACCCGCCAGAGGACATGACATGTTGCTTGATGATCGTCATATTTTACAGGACAGCGCGCAGTTACGCGACTATTGCGCCGTTCATCTAGGTGTATTGCATAAACAGATTGATCATTTCGGTGATTATGCGCAGCGGATTATCGCCACGTCGCCGTTTGTGGTGTTGGGTACCCAAGGTCCCCGTGGGTTAGATTACTTGCCCAAGGGCGGTGAACCAGGATTTATCTGGGTAGAGAACGACAAACGCTACTACCGCCGGATCAATCTGCTGCATCACCTGTTTGCCGGCCTGCTGTTTTTTGATTCCGGGCTGGTCGGAGTGTTTTCGCGTGAATGGCCTGGCGCTGTGCGCGCGTTTGCCCAGAACAAGGGCCGGCGAAGAGTGTGGTGAGCATCCGGGTGGATGAAATCTTTGTCCATCGCGATCGCTCTATTGGCTTCACCGGTCTATTGGCTTCACCGGTCTATGGGAAAGCGGTAGACAGCTCGATCCGGCGCAGTTGCCGAAGGTGCTGGAGGTGAAGGCGCGTGTTGCCATGCATAAGGCGACGCAACAGCGAAGCATCCTCAGCATCTTCAGTGCCCGACGCAGGAAGCAAGCGAGGCAAACGGTCTCGCTGCCATAACGCCCCCATGACCGTCCTGGCTCGGACCTCATCGCCGCGAAACCATCACTGCTAATCTGAGGGCTTACTGCGCCTAACGCCGCCGGCCCGTAACCGCCCTGCTCCCCGCTCTGTCACTGCCGTCAAGCATGCTTATTTTCCGGTCTTGCCGCTAATCCCTTTAGCAGAATTGACCGCGCCTGGCGTCGACTATCCGCGTCAGCCGGCCAGCTCATGAACTACCCCGTTCTTACTCTAGAGAGCCATTTCCATGCCAGTGGATCCGCCGCCACCGCTGGTAGATAACCTGTTTGCGCCATCAGCGATCGTGCTCCATAGCGGGACAATAGTTTCTGGCATGAATATTGCTACCAATTATTTTGTTGAGGGTATTGATGCGGCGACGCGATGCGTGGACATAAAACGTCGCGCCGTCACGGTGCAGACCTTGCCACCGATAATAGGCACGCGGCGCCGCCGTGCGCCATATTTTAGTGTATAACGCTTCTCAAAACGGCAACATTTTTGTGTTAATTTATTTATATTACGCTATCTTAACGGTAATTCACGTGACGAACCCGTCCTTAAATCGGAGACTCTCCAAAGGCCAGCTTGCCGCCTCAGGGTACCGGACGCTGAAATGTCAGATACCGTAATTACAACAAAGGGGCGGGAAGATACACATGCGTAAATTGGCGTTATCGTTAGTGATGCTCAACATTGCCGACAGCTAGGCTCGTGCCGATGAATTAACTGGCACGCCGAAAAAATCAAAGAGAATCCTCCGTTCCTTTCTCCAACCATGACAACCAGCAGCAAAATGGTGGCTATTCGCAGAACTACTACAACGCCATCGTTGATGCCACTAAAAAAAATCGACGCACCGAATCTGCGGGTGAAATATTTGCCTATTACCCTTCTCCAACCGCATCTTGCTGCTGCAAACAGCACCTATGATTTGAATGCGGCTCCACTACTAATAATCTGGAGCGCCAGAAGCAATGGCCTTCTCCGATATGCTGTTCATTTAGGTACCAACCTAAAGGCGATCCACAAAGATTTTATCGACTTAGTCGGTAAAACCGACGCCGTCACCGCCGGAACCACCTCCGAGTGCTGCTCAACAAGCTTAACGATAAGAAGCAGTGAAGATGCGCATCATCAGCACCAAACGGCGACCCGTACCATGGAAAGCGGCCTCGCAGTGGATTTAGATGATGATGCTCTGCTGGCGCCGGTGAACGCGCCAAATCGCGCTCAAACGCTCATGGACGACACCATCGCCCATATCCGACCTCCAACAAGGCGGAAAAATGGTGCGGAAAGTGGTTTAAACAGCCTATTAACATAAACTTTTCCATGTCGACATGAAAGCCCTGTTCAAATCGCCTAACGATAAAGCCGTAAACTAATAACGATAATAAAGACGGGATTGCCACCCTACTAATTGCTGACAAAAAGCCAGGACAGACATGCGCGCTAAAGCCGTTTCCAGAAGCGCGGCAAGAGAGGTCATTCTTCCGTCTCCAATCTTCAGGGTAGCGCTCGCTACCCTTTTACCGAAGTTTTCAACAAATTGGAACTGGATAATCTTTTTGAAGCGGCCACGTTCGGCAACACTACCTACTTTAGGCTGGCTATGGTCGGGATTCAGGTCACCATCGCTGTGTCGTTCTGCGCCTGGATGATTGCCTTCGTAGTGGGTTCCTCGTAGCGGGTTCCCTGTTCGGTGTCTTGCACACCCTGCTTAATGGTTTCTGGTGGAATAAGCACTTGTTATATAGAGTTATTACGTAATATTCCCCTGTTCCTCTGATAGTGCAGCTGTTTATCTGGTATCCGGTGGCGCCGGAGCTACTGTTGGTGTTCATTGGCACCTGGTTTAAAGCTGAGTTAGACCCCACCATTCAGTTCTTTGTCTCCCCGATGCTGTGCCTGAGGCTATTTACCTCCGCGCGCCTGTACGAGAAGGTACACTCAGGCATTCAGCGCTGTCCAATGGGCAGTGAACGCCATACTGGCTATGGGACTCCCTGGGTAGGCCTATCGCTATTCTTGTCGCCTAATGCCTATCGGATTATCATGCCGCCGATGATTTCGGAAATGCTCAACTTGGTTAAGAGCTCATCCCGCCATTACCCTGGGCCGTCTTCTCATCAACGCCGTGATTATGCTGGTTATGCATTGCCGTGATTATGCTGGTTATGCATTTGTCGAACGAAAAGTGCGCCTGTCTGGCAATCTGGGAATAAATAATGTACGAATTCGACTGGAGTTCCATACAGCCTGGATCTGCCTTATATGCTGCAGGGGATGGCCATTACATTAAAAATCATCCTTACCACGGTGGTGGTGGACATTATCTGGGGCACCCTTTGGTAGTAATGCGTCTCTCGCCGGTAAAACCCATTGGTTGGTTCGCTAAAACCTACGTCAATATTTTCCGCTCGGTGCCGCTATTAATGGTGCGGCTGTATCTGATCGTACCGAGTCTACTGCAAAGGGATTGGACCTATCGCCGAAGACCGATATCCGGCTTACTTTCCGCCATGATTGCGTTTTCGCTCCTTGAAGTAGCCTATTATTCGGAAATCATCCGCGCCAGTATGGTCAGTATTGCCCGTGGGCAATCCTCTGCCGCGTTAGCGCTCGGCAGACCACTGGTTAGCCATGCAACTGATAATTTTCCATAGGCCTTCCGCTCGATAGTGCCGCTGCTTCTGGCGCATGGCATCGTGTTGTTTCAACATACCTCGTTCTAACACAGCTGCGCAGCAAAGTAGGGATGATGTTACAACACTTTGAGCTCTTTTTGACGCTGGCGCAGGTCAAAGTTCTGAAACGCCAGATCTGAAACGTCAGAAAGGCGCGGCGCGCTAAAGACCTTGACCTGCTTGAACGGGTTCTTGGTGGTGTGCGCCAATAAATTCCCCGGCAGCTGTTCGGCGGCCAGCAGCAGCGCGTGGCGATGCTGTTCGACGAACTCACCATCCGCGCTGAAAGATGATAAACGAAGTAACCGGGTGATTTTCATGGATGAAGGGCGCATTATTGAGGACTCACCAAAAGAAGTGTTCTTTGCCCATCTCCAATCGGACCATGCCCGCAACTTCTTGGCGAAAATCCAGCGTTAAGACTGCCGCAGGTCTAACAGGGTGTCCATGACCAGCAGCACTTTCCTCTACTCCCCGGCATACGACAGCGATAAAGGGCTTATGCCGGGGAGTATTTCCCCCCCTCGCCTTAAGCGGCAGCTAGCTCTGCTTGTCCCACGGCGCTGTCTCAATCCCACGATAATGTCCCTTGTCCCACGATGCCCTCACTGCGGCTTAATGGCAGGGAGGGTCTTCGGTTGGCGTCCATGACCACGCCTGTTGCCGCCGAAATCGTTAATGGAAAGATTAGCGATGGAGTGGCATCGAAACCGCAATCCGGGCAAAGCGATAACGTTTCCGGGGGGTATAACGACAGAGTATGATGATAGCATTCGCACATCAGATCGCCCAAACCGACCACATCGCGCTGTGGTAAACGCCATGATAGCCAACGTCCTTAAAACCTCTTTCCACTCCGGCTGTGTCCGGTCGGTAATTTCCGCCAGTCGGTTGCCGCAGGCTCTCTTTGATGACCAGCAGAAAAACGCTTTTGTCATCGTGATCACGGCTTTCATCGTAACTGTAACTGCGGGAAAACTCTTCCAAATCGTACCGTGGCGCGCGAGTGACGTTTTCCATCTCAATGAGGGAAGATCACCGCTGGCCGGCAGGCGTCCGCCTCAAGCGCGTCGACATCCCGCTCTCCCTGTTTCATCCACTGGATCGGCGAAGTAAGCAATTGATGGTAATTGATGCACGACCTTGTCTATTCCTCTCTCCTTGACCAGTAGCGCCGTCAGCATGTTGATATAATGTTAGTTCAAAATCTGTCTTCCCGCAAAATGGACCAGCCTGGCGTCTGGTATTGTTGCCACTATTGCTTATCAGCTATCATGCTAGGCGAATCATAGTATTATTCTTTGTATTATTCTTTGTATTATTCTTTGTATTATGCTTTAGTACGCTCCCTGCGCAGGCGTCGCCGCATTTAACTTAAGGACCACTGCTGCCATGCAAGAGCTTTATCGCCCGGAAGAGATAGAATCCACCGTCCAGCAACACTGGCATAAGAATGATACCTTTAGGGTCACCGAAGACCCTGGCAAGGAAAAATACTACTGCCTATCCATGCCGCCCTATCCTTCCGGCCGCTTGCATATGGGGCATGTACGCAACTACACCATCGGCGACGTGATAGCGCGCTACCAGCGCATGCTAGGTAAAAATGTCCTCCAGCCTATCGGCTGGGACGCGTTTGGCCTGCCAGCCGAAGGGGCCGCGGTAAAAAACAATACCGCCCCGGCGCCGTGGACCTATGCCAATATCGATTATATGAAGAGCCAGCTGAAACTGTTGGGTTTCGGCTACGACTGGCATCGTGAACTCGCCACCTGCCGCCCGGAATATTACCGTTGGGAGCAGTGGTTTTTTACACGCCTATATGAAAAGGGTCTGGTATATAAAAAGACCTCGGCGGTCAACTGGTGCCCGCGGGACCAAACGGTACTGGCGAACGAGCAGGTCATCGACGGCTGCTGCTGGCGCTGCGACACCAAGGTCGAGCGCAAGGAAATCACGCAGTGGTTCGTGAAAATTACCGCGTACGCCGACGAACTGCTGTGTGATCTGGATAAGCTGGAGAGCTGGCCTGAGCCGGTGAAAACCATGCAGCGCAACTGGATCGGCCGTTCGGAAGGGGTGGAAATCACCTTCCAGATCATCGACAGCGAAAAGACGCTTACAGTCTACACCACACACCCGGATACCTTTATGGGTGTCACCTACATCGCGGTCGCGACGGGTCACCCGCTTTCCCTGCAGGCGGCGGCATCCAATCCGGCGCTGGCCGATTTCATCCAAGAATGTCGCGCCACCAAAGTGGCGGAAGCGGACATGGCTACGATGGAAAAAAAAGGAATGGATACTGGCCTACACGCGCTACATCCGCTAACCGGCGAGATGTTGCCGGTCTGGGCGGCCAATTTCGTACTGATGGATTATGGTACCGGCGCGGTGATGGCGGTGCCGAGTTACGACCAGCGCGATTTTGAGTTTGCCCGCAAATATGACTTGCCCGTCAAGCCGGTCATCCGCAACCCTGACAGCAGCGAGCCGGATATCAGCGTTCAGGCGATAACCGACAAAGGGGTGCTGTTCAATTCCGGCGAATTCGACAGTCTGGATTTCAAGGCCGGCTTCAATGCCATTGCCGATACGCTGGTGGCGCGCGGCATCGGCAAGCGCAAGGTGAACTATCGTCTGCGCGACTGGGGGATTTCCCGCCAGCGCTATTGGGGAGCGCCGATCCCGATGATGACCCTCGAAGATGGTACCGTGGTGCCAACGCCGGAAGATCAACTGCCGGTCGTGCTGCCAGAAGATGTGGTAATGGACGGTATTCTCAGTCCGCTGAAGGCCGATCCTGAGTGGGCTAAAACCACTTACCACGACCGGCCGGCGCTGCGTGAAACCGACACCTTCGATACCTTCATGGAATCCTCCTGGTATTACGCGCGCTATACTTGCCCGGATTATGACCAAGGTATGCTCGATCCTGCCGCCGCCAACTATTGGCTACCGGTGGATCAGTACATTGGTGGTATTGAACATGCCATCATGCATCTGATGTATTTCCGTTTCTATCACAAACTGATGCGCGACGCCGGCCTGGTCACCTCCGACGAGCCGGCCAAGCGCCTGCTATGTCAGGGTATGGTGCTGGCCGACACCTTCTACTATCTTCTGGACAGCGGCGAACGTATTTGGGTCTCTCCGGTAGAGGTCAGCGTAGAGCGCGATGAGAAAGGCCGCATCGTCAAAGCGACCGATGCCACGGGCCGCAAGCTGGTCTACGCCGGCATGAGCAAGATGTCGAAATCGAAAAACAACGGCATCGACCCGCAAGAAATGGTGAAGAAATACGGTGCCGATACCGTTCGCCTGTTTATGATGTTTGCCTCCCCCGCGGAAATGACGCTCGAATGGCGGGAATCCGGCGTGGAAGGTGCTAATCGGTTTTTGAAACGCGTATGGAAACTGACGTATGAGCATATCCAGATGGGCCCGGTAGGTACTCTGGATATCGCCGCCTTGAACGACGAGCAAAAAGCGCTACGTCGTGAAGTGCACAAAACTATTGCCAAGGCCACCGACGATATCGGCCGTCGCCAGACGTTCAACACCGCCATCGCCGCCATTATGGAACTGATGAACAAGTTGGCGCGCGCGCCGCAGCAGACCAAGCAGGATCGCGCGCTACTGCAGGAGGCCTTAATGGTGGTGATGCGGATGCTTTATCCGTTCACTCCCCATGCTTGCTTCACGCTTTGGCGAGCGCTGGGGGGCGAGGGGGATATAGATAACGCCCCATGGCCTGTCGCTGACAACACAGCTATGGTGGAAGATGCCAAACTGGTGGTTATTCAGGTCAACGGCAAGCTACGCAGCAGAATTATCGTGCCAGCAGACGCCGACGAAGCCTTGGTACGTGAGCGCGCCTCTCAGGAACATCTGGTGGCGAAACATCTGGAAGGAACCACGGTACGCAAAGTAATTTATGTGCCGGGTAAACTTCTTAACCTGGTCGTTGGTTAACAGCAAGGAGGCATTGTGCGATATCAGACTTTAGCACTGATCTTGAGCTTAGCAGTGATCGCCGGCTGTGGTTATCACCTGCGCGGCACCACCGCCCAGATGCCGAGAGAAATGAAAACCATAACATTGAACAGTTATGATCCTTATGGCCCGCTGACACGTGCCGTGCGCGTTGAACTACGTCTGAACGACGTGACCCTGCTGGACGACGCCAAGGACAAAAACGCGACGCTGCCGTCGCTTAAGATTATTAATTCGTCGGAAAGCCGGGTGACCAGGTCAGTATTCCAGGACGGCAAAACTGCCGAACATCAGATGACGCTAAGCGTACAGGCACAGGTATTGATGCCCGGCAAAGATTACTACCCCATCAATGTGAAAGTTTATCGTTCGTTCTTTGACAACCCGCTAACAGCGCTGGCGAAAGATGCCGAAGGGGACATCATCCGTCAAGAATTGCGTCAGCAGGCGGCGCAGCAGCTAGTGTGTAAACTTCTGATGGTGCGTACCGCCGAGGAGGCGGATAATGTGCTGGGCGCGAAATTGAAACAGCAGCAATCGCGGCCGACGCCGCCGGTATCCTGATGAACCGGCGCTCTGTGTTACGGCAGGCGGCACTATGATCCGGCTGTATGCTGAGCAATTGGGCGTGCAGTTGCAAGAGTCACTGCATCCCTGTTATTTGCTGTTCGGCAATGATCCGCTGCTGCTACAGGAAAGCCAGGATGGTATTCGCGATCGGGCCCAGGAGCAGCAGTTCGATGAACATTTCAGCGTTACGCTGGACGCTACCACCGACTGGAACGCGATTTTTAGCCTGTGCCAGGCGCGCAGTCTGTTTGCTTGTCGTCAGACGCTGTTGCTTGTCCTGACAGACGGTGATGTTCAGGCCGCCATCGGGGAAAAGTTGCTTCAGCTGGCGTCGCTACTCCATGAGGATCTGCTGCTGATCCTGCGAGGTGGCAGGCTGAACCGCGCCTTGGAGAACACTGCCTGGTTTAAAGCGCTTAGCCCGCGGGCAGTGCTGGTGAGCTGCACCGCACCGGAGCAAAGGCAATTGCCGCGCTGGGTGGCAAAGCGCGCCAAAAGCATGAAGCTGACGCTGGATGACGCCGCCTGCCAACTGCTTTGCTATTGCTACGAGGGTAATCTGCTGGCGCTGGCTCAAGCGCTAGAGCGACTGTCGCTGATCTACCCGGACGGCAGTCTGACGCTGCCGCGTGTCGATTCGGCGGTAAACGACGCTGCGCGTTTTACCCCGTTTCACTGGGTCAACGCCACGCTGACGGGTAAGAGTAAACGTGCCGCGCACGTTCTGCGTCAATTGCGGCTGGAAGCTGCAGAGCCGGTGATCCTGCTGCGCAGCATTCAGCGCGAAGTTCTGCAATTGCTGATGCTGAAACGGCAAATGGCCGCCGCGCCAATGCGCACGCTCTTCGACCGCCATAAAGTGTGGCAGAATCGCCGGCCGCTGCTTACACAGGCGTTAGGGCGGCTTACCCTGCTGCAGCTGCGGGATGCAGTGGCCTTCATGACCCACATTGAATTGGCGCTTAAGCAGGATTATGGCTATCCCGTATGGTCTGATCTGAACGCATTGATGTTGCTCTTGTGCGGAAAAACGCTGCCCGCGGCGATGCTTGATGGCTGATCGCGCTCTGATGGCCTTTTACGGCGGCACTTTTGACCCTATCCACTACGGGCATCTGCGGCCCGTTATTGCGCTGGCGCGCCTTGTCAACCTGCAGCAAGTAATCCTCTTACCGAACAATGTTCCGCCGCACCGGCCGCAGCCAGTGGCGTCTGCGCAGCAGCGGCTGGCGATGGCGCGCCTGGCGATCGCCGAGGTACCGGACGCGCTGTTCACCCTTGATGAACGTGAACTTTGCCGCCATACCCCCTCCTGGACGGTCGAAACCTTTGAAGAACTGCGCCGCGAATATGGTCCAGACGCGCCGCTGGGCTTCATAATCGGCCAGGATTCGCTTCTCACTCTGCCGCAATGGCACCGCGGTCTGACGCTGCCGGACCTTTGCCATCTACTGGTGTGCGCCCGTCCTGGCTATAGCGACGGGCTAAACGGCGAGAGCGACAACCGCTGGCTCACCAGGGATCCACAAGCGTTGCATCGGCAGCCGGCAGGGCTTATCTATTGCGCGGACACGCCGAAACTTGCCATTTCCGCCAGCGACATCCGGGCACGTTACCGTGAAGGCCGCACCTGCAATGGCCTGCTCCCACCCGCAGTGCAAGGTTATATTGACGAACATGGCTTATACCGTTAGTGTGCATGCTATGCTATGCTATGCTATGCTATGCTATGCTATGCTATGCTATGCTATGCTATGCTATGCTATGCTATGCTATGCTATGCTATGCTATGCTATGCTATGCTATGCTATGCTATGCTATGCTATGCTATGCTATGCTATGCTATGCTATGTGTCTTATCTTCTCGCGGTCAATCGATGCCTGGCAACTGTCCCGTTAACTATTGCGCCATTGCGCCACCCATTTCCCGCATGGCGCGCGCGAAACATATCGGAGTGGAATCTTTGCTAGATACCATGCTCAAAGATCTTGTTGTTGACAAGACAGATAATTTAAAATGGCGAGAATTATTACTCTCGACGTGTGCGGCAAGTCGAGCATTGCGGATTGCATGGTTATCTGCACTGGAACTCCAGCCGCCACGTCATGTCCATCGCCGATCATGTTGTGCAGGCGTCGCGTGCCGCCGGCCTGATACCGCTTGGCGTGGAAAGGGGACAACGCCGCCAACTGGATCGTCGTCGATCTTGGCGGTGTGATTGTACATGTGATTCAGTGAGAAAGTCGCCGTCTGTACGCGACTAGGCCGTCTGTACGCGACTAGAAAAACTCTGGAGCTGAGGTGTAAAACCGCGGCCTATCGTCGTCCAAAATACTGGATGGGGTGTATACCAAGTTTATCGACTATCTCAAATGCTCTCTCAGAGAGCTGCCCTTCGAACTGACGGAAATTGCGGTCGAGTAAGTACGGCAAGTACGAGGATACGCGCTCTTTCTGGGAAAGAGAAGGAGAACTAATGCTGGCCCCGATAGCGAAAGGAAATCGCAAAGGAAATCGCATTGTCACGCTGGATATCCATGGCGTACGCTGAGAGACGCTGCAGCGGCGCACTAGTTTCGCTGGAAACTGACTGGTACGAAGTCATGCCAGGGCTGGGCTGAGAGGCTGGCTGCGCTTGCAAGGCAGCCGCTGAGGAAAGTTGGTTTCATCTCAGTTAACTTTGTTGTATCCGCTTCCGCTGATGCGGATAGTCTTTGTCGTGCGTGGAGCATTACTACCAATCATCCTTATCACCGCGAGTGTAGTGGTGAAGATGATTAACGTGAAATAATTCCGCTAAATGAAAATAGAACGTGACCCCTTACGCGACTATTCAGCCGAATCGGCGTTGTTCGTGCGCCGGGCCCTGGTAGCGTTCGCCGGCATATTGTTGCTGACCGGCATACTTATCGTCAATCTGTACCAGTTGCAAATTGTTCGCTTCGAGGATTACTGCACCCGCTCCAATGAAAACCGCATCAAACTGGTTCCCCTCGCACCAAGCCGCGGCATCATCTACGACCGCAAAGGCACCCCGCTGGCGCTGAATCGCACTATCTATCAGTTGGAGCTAATGCCGGAAAAGGTGGGCGATTTAGCTAAAACCATCGCTGCCCTGCTCCCGATTGTTGATTTAACCGATGAGGATATTGCTAATTTTGAAAAAGAGCGTAAACGTTCCCGCCGCTTTACATCGCTACCGCTTAAAATGGGTTTGACCGACGTGCAACAGGCCCGTTTCGCTGTTAACCAGTACCGTTTTCCCGGCGTTGAAATCAAGGGCTACCAGCGCCGGTACTATCCCTACGGCTCCGCGCTTACTCACGTTATCGGTTATATGTCAAAAATCAATGACCGTGACGTGGAACGCCTGGGTAAAGAGGGCATCTTACCGAACTATGCCGCCACCCATGATATTGGGAAGTTAGGTATCGAACGTTACTATGAAAGTACGCTGCACGGTAAAACTGGTTACGCAGAGGTTGAAGTCAATAACCGCGGCCGGGTGATTCGCCAGTTGCGCGAGCAGCCACCGCAGGCGGGTAAGGATATTACTCTGACGCTGGACCTCAGCCTTCAACAATACATTGAGAAACTGCTGGCCGGCAACCGCGCTGCAGTGGTGGTAGTCGATCCTCGTGACGGCGGCATCCGCGCGCTGGTGTCTAACCCCAGCTACGACCCGAATCTGTTTGTCGAGGGTATTTCCAGCAAAGATTACCACGCACTGCTGGAAGATGAAAACCGCCCGCTTATCAATCGCGCCACCCAGGGTATATACCCGCCCGCCTCTACCGTAAAACCCTACATCTCAGTTTCAGCGCTCACACTGGGTGTTATCAATAAAAATTTCTCGCTGTTTGATCCTGGCTGGTGGCAATTACCTGGTTCGGAAAAACGTTATCGCGACTGGAAGCTCTGGGGACACGGGCGGTTGAACGTTACCCGGGCACTGGAGGAGTCGGCAGATAGCTTCTTTTATCAGGTGGCCTATGATATGGGCATCGACAGGCTTTCCGAATGGATGACCAAATTTGGCTACGGCCAGTATACCGGCATCGATTTGTCCGAGGAGCGCGCCGGCGTGATGCCGACCCGCGATTGGAAAATCGCTCGGTTCAAAAAACCCTGGTATCAAGGTGACACCATCCCTGTTGGCATCGGCCAGGGCTATTGGACCGCCACGCCGGTGCAAATGTCCAAGGCGTTAATGACATTGATTAATGACGGCGCGGTACGCACTCCGCATCTGCTCTACGGTACGCAAGGAAAAGGCCGCCAGATCCTCTATCGACAACCGGAACGTGAGCAAATCGGCGATCCTCATTCTGGTTATTGGGAGATCGCCAAAGACGGTATGTATGGCGTTGCCAACCGGCTGAACGGTACAGCGCGCAAAAGTTTCGCCGACGCCCCCTACAAAGCGGCGGCTAAATCCGGTACCGCCCAGGTATATGGCCTGAAGGGCAACGAAACCTACAATGCGCACAAAATTGCCAAACGTTTGCGCGATCATAAGCTGATGACCGCTTTTGCCCCCTATGATAAGCCAACGGTGGGGGTGATTGTGATACTGGAAAACGGCGGCACCGGCCCGGCGGTGGGAACCATCGCCCGCCAGATTTTGGATTATATCCTCCTTGGCGATAACACCGCGGACTTACCGGCAAAGCTGCCCGCCCCGCCCGTCGGCGAGAGCGATTAATCGATCATGACTGATAATTCGCAACAAACTCCCCTGTGGAACAGGCTGCACATTGACGTAATGCTGCTGTTTTTCGTCACCTTGCTGCTGGTCTACAGTGCCCTAGTAGTGTGGAGCGCCGGCGGCCAAGATGTGGACATGATGGAACGTAAGATTGCCCAGATTGTTATGGGTCTGTTGGTGATGCTGGTGATGGCTCAGGTGCCGCCCCGCATCTATGAGGCCTGGGCGCCCTATCTGTATATTTTTTGTATGTTTCTGCTGGCGCTGGTGGATGCCTTCGGGCAAATCAGTAAAGGCGCGCAGCGCTGGCTGGATCTGGGTTTTATCCGCTTCCAACCGTCGGAAATCGCTAAAATCGCCGTACCGCTGATGGTTGCGCGCTTTATTAACCGCGACAGCTGTCCGCCATCGCTGAAAAATACCGTTATCGCACTGGTGCTGATTTTTGTGCCCACGCTGCTGGTGGCGGCACAGCCCGATTTGGGTACCGCCATCCTTATCGCCGCGTCGGGCCTGTTTGTGCTGTTTTTGTCCGGGATGAGCTGGAAGTTGATCGCCGTGGCAGCGTTACTGGTGGCGGCGTTTATCCCTGTGCTGTGGTTCTTTTTGATGCATGATTACCAGCGCGACCGGGTTATGATGCTGTTAGATCCTGAAACTGACCCACTGGGTGCCGGATATCATATCATCCAGTCAAAAATCGCCATCGGTTCCGGTGGCCTATCCGGCAAAGGCTGGCTGCACGGCACCCAGTCGCAGTTGGAGTTCTTGCCCGAGCACCACACCGATTTTATTTTCGCGGTGCTGGGTGAGGAGCTGGGCCTTATCGGCGTCTTGTTGCTGCTGGCCTTTTACCTGGGGGTCATCATGCGTGGTCTGGTCATCGCGGCGCGGGCACAGAACACTTTCGGGCGGGTCATGGCCGGAGGCTTAGTGCTGATTTTATTCGTTTATGTGTTCGTGAATATCGGTATGGTTAGTGGTATTTTGCCGGTGGTTGGCGTACCCCTACCTCTGGTGAGCTACGGCGGCTCGGCGCTGATCGTGCTAATGGCGGGATTTGGTATCGTCATGTCGATACATACTCATCGAAAAATGTTGTCTAAAAGTTTATAGAGGTGAAAACTTTGGTACGTTATCGGCATAATGGAATTATGCACTCAACGCCTGTGCCATCAAGGAGGAGACCAAACCATCGACACAGATCCAGCCAGCAGCCGGCCTACTGTGGGCACGCTATGGAAATCAGAGGCGCTGAACCACGTTGTGAGCCTTACAATCAGGGCAAGATCAAATTTTAGCCAAATGGGCCTTGTCGCCCATGCGACAACGAAAGCAGCGGCAATCCCCGCACCGCCAGCGGCGAGCCATTCGATGCCTACGCGCTGGCGACCGCCCATCCGACGCTACCGCTGCCCAACTACGTGCGGGTGACCAACCTGAGCAACGACCGCCAACTGGTACGCGTTAACAACCCCGGCCCTTACACGCCGCCGGGACACATCTCGATCTAACCTGCGGCGCTGCCGCCGACCAACTGGATATTTCCAGCAATACCAAAGTACGGGTCGACTTCATTGAGGTAGCACCGAACGGCATGCTGACCGGCTCGAGCGCCGTCGACACCATGGTGGCGAAACAGGCTTCGCCCTACCGCCGCAGTTGGATCTGAGCGTCACGAGCCGCCTACGGCAATAGTGGTGCGGCAATGCCAACAGCGACGGGAAGACATGCCGGCGCTAACGGCGCGCTGCTCAGCGCCGGCGCGCAGTCCCAGCTAACAACGACGGCACCGCTCGCTCCCACCGGCCGTTTCATGGTGCAGGTAGGCGCCATTGGCGACGCCTAGCGCGCCGACAATTGGCAAAAGCCTCAGTAATTCTTCAGGATGCCGGGTAGAATCTCGACCAACGGCAATTTATTCCGCGTACAGTTAAACCCGCTCCAGAACAAGCACAGGCGCTGGCGCAGCGATTGCAGAGCGAAGCCCAGCAATAAGCTTTCATCACAGCGCCATAGCCGCCGCGATCGACAATGTCACAAACGACGCCGCCTGACCGTTCCTGACGTCGGCCGTTTGTCAATAAGTCGATGCATCGTATAAACTCAATAGAGATAGAATTGTTTGCCTCAGTCGTATGCGTGCCGTTTTGCCTGATGCCACCATTTATGACATCTGATACAATGTAGCACGATTTCAACTTGCCCTCACGAATACCGTTACCCTAACATGAAGAATGTAACTATACTCAGCTTATTCAGTCGGTTAGTTTTAAGTACCATTTTAGTCATGGACGTTGTTTCAGCAGCAAGCCTTGCCGCCAATGTCAATCTGAAGACCATGATTCCGAACGTACCGAAAATCGACGCCGAATCCTACATCCTCATCGATTACAATTCCGGTAAAGTGCTGGCGGAGATGAATGCCGACGCGCGCCGCGACCCCGCCAGTCTGACCAAAATGATGACCAGTTATGTCATCGGCCAAGCCATCAAGGCCGGCAAAATTACCTCGAATGATGTAGTTACGGTAAATAGAGACGCCTGGGCCACCGGCAATCCCGTGTTCGCAGGCTCCTCGCTGATGTTTTTAAAACCAGGCAATCGTGTACCGGTATCACAGCTTAACCGCGGCATTATTCTCCAGTCGGGCAATGACGCCTGCGTGGCGATGGCGGACTACGTCGCCGGTAGCCAGGATGCGTTTGTGGGACTGATGAATAATTATGTCAGCGCACTGGGGCTGCAAAATACCCATTTTGAAACCGTCCATGGTTTGGATGCCCCCGGACAGTTCAGCTCCGCCCGGGATATGGCTATGATCGGCAAAGCGTTGATCCGCGACGTACCGGACGAATACGCCACCTACAAAGAAAAAGAATTTACCTTTAACAACATTCGTCAGATGAACCGCAACAGCCTGCTGCGGGACAGCAATCTGAACGTCGACGGAATCAAAACCGGCCATACCGAATCTGCGGGCTACAATTTGGTCGCCTCGGCGACTGAAGGCCGGATGCGCCTTATTTCCGCGGTACTCGGCGGACATTCCATGAAAGGCCGTGAAAACGAAAGCCGCAAGCTACTGACGTGGGGTTTCCTCTTTTTTGAAACCGTGGCGCCGCTGAAGGCCGGCAAAGAGTTCGTCGCCGAGCCGGTGTGGTTTGGCGATGGCGACAGCGTGAAGCTGGGAGTGGACAGCGATGTGTATCTAACGATCCCGCGCGGTCGGATGAAGGATCTCAAAGCCAGCTATGTGCTGGATAATCAGGAATTACATGCGCCGCTGGCGAAAAATCAGCGCGTCGGTACCATCAATTTCCAACTGGGCGGTAAAACCATCGAACAACGCCAGCTTGTGGTGCTTAATGAAGTGAAAGAAGGCAATTTCTTCAGCCGTATGGTCGATTATGTCAAGTTACGCCATTGGTTCAGTTAATCCGTTCTCCCTTGTCAAGGGTGGATCCGCGACCTTATAATAATTCTATTCTGTCCGCTCCAGTCAAGGGTGGGGCGCCGGTACCTACCGCCGCTGCGATATATTCATGCCGGTCACCGGGAGTTCTTATGAAGACCAAGCTGAATGAATTTACTCGCATTCCCCTGCCCGTTTACTTGTAAAGTAATGGGTAGTGCTCAGCCGGAATTGGTGGAGCAGATGGTAGAAGTGGTGCAGCGCTATGCGTCGGGCGACTATTTGCCGCAGGTTAAACTCAGCAGCAAAAGCAATTACCATGCCGTTTCCATTACCATTACTGCCACCCATATCGAACAGGTCGAAACGCTATACGAAGAGCTAGGTAAAATAGACATCGTACGTATGGTACTGTAAGCTGGAGATTATCGTGTCAGAGAGCCTGATTATTCGCCAGTTGGGCCTGCAGCCTTATGAGCAGGTGTCGTGGGCGATGCGCCGCTTCACCGATAAGCGTAACGCCGCTAGCGCCGATGAGATTTGGCTAGTGCAGCATCCGCAGGTCTTTACCCAAGGTCAGGCCGGTAAGGCTAAGCATCTGTTACGGCCTGGTACTATCCCGGTCATACAAAGCGATCGCGGGGGTCAGGTGACCTTCCACGGTCCAGGGCAACAAGTGATGTATGTCCTACTAGACCTGCGCCGTCGCCAACTTGGGGTGCGCGATCTAGTTGTCTTGCTGGAGCAAACGGTCATCGCCACCCTAGCGCGTTTTGCTATTTCCGCCCACACCCGCGCTGACGCGCCTGGCGTCTATGTCGGTGCCGATAAAATCTGTTCGCTCGGTTTGCGTATCCGTAAAGGCTGCTCCTTCCATGGACTCGCGTTAAACGTGGCCATGGATCTCTCGCCTTTTCTGCGTATCAACCCATGTGGCTATGTCGGTCTACGCATGACGCAGGTGAGCGATCTGTCCCCCGGCACCGGCATAGACGATGTGGCACCGTCGCTCCTCGTAGAATGCCTGCAGTTGTTGGACGCTACGGCCGGCGAAATACAGGGGTGGGATACGGCGCACTACGGCGCTTGAACCGCGGCATGATGCTCTGCACATGTGGATTTGGCAATCAGGCTTGAATAACATGTTATAATTTTTGACTCCTGAACTGGACCTGCACCATTATGAGTAAACCGATATGGAACGAGGCGTTAAATACCGTGATGCTGACAAAATGGCGTTAATTCCCATCAAAACCATTGCGGTGGAACGTCAGGAAATCTTGCGCAAGCCCCCTTGGATGAAAATTAAACTACCCGCCGACTCGAGTCGCATTCAGGACATTAAGGCCGCAATGCGTAAAAATGACCTGCACTCGGTGTGCGAGGAAGCGTCCTGCCCGAACCTGGCGGAGTGTTTCAACCATGGCACTGCGACTTTTATGATCCTGGGAGCCATCTGTACCCGGCGTTGCCCGTTTTGCGATGTCGCGCATGGCCGCCCCATCACTCCGGATATCAACGAGCCGGAAAAACTAGCGCAAACCATTGCCGATATGGGACTACACTACGTAGTGGTGACTTCCGTCGATCGTGACGATCTGCGCGATGGCGGCGCCCAACATTTTGCCAACTGTATTAGCGCCATCCGTACCAAAAATCCCAACATCCGCATCGAGACGCTGGTGCCCGACTTCCGCGGTCGTATGGATCGTGCGCTGAATATTATCAATGCCGCGCCGCCCAATGTCTTTAACCACAATCTGGAAAACGTACCGCGCCTGTATCGCCAGGTGCGCCCCGGCGCCGACTATCACTGGTCGCTCAAGCTGCTGGAGAATTTCAAGGTCGCGAACCCGCATCTGCCAACTAAATCTGGCCTGATGGTCGGGCTTGGTGAAACCAACGCTGAAATTATTGAAGTGATGCGCGATCTACGCCGTCACGGCGTCACGATGCTTACGCTCGGCCAATATTTGCAGCCCAGTCGCCATCATCTACCGGTTAAACGCTATGTAAGCCCGCAGGAGTTTGACGAGATGAAACAAGAAGCACTAGCGCTGGGCTTTACCCATGTCGCCTGTGGACCCTTCGTACGCTCGTCCTATTACGCAGATTTGCAGGCCAAAGGCATCGAAGTCAAATAAAACATCGGCCATCGGCGCGCGGGCAAAGGGCGGGACGCCACCGGCGGGTTATTCTTCTTTGCTGCAAAGACTTATTCTTCGGGCTTTGAAGCCGCGCCTAGCTCGCCGCCCAGCGAGCGCAGCTTTTTAGTGCTGAACAACACGATCATGGCGCCGACGGCTAATAGTTTGGTAATGTTTACCCCCCATAACTGTCTTTCTGGTTAACGCTAGCTGATAATTCAGTAGTGAACGGATATTCCTGCTTTTTACCGTTAATGCGGCTGCAATATAAGCGATATGTGTAACAGATTGCCACCCGTTACACCTGTTGGCTTCCCACGTCAATCGTTTTTCCGCGTCGCTTTTCACGTCTATAACTGGCCCATCAGGAGATGACATTCCTCCTTATGACCGCCGTTCTAGTTGATGACGTTTACGTTAGCCAGCAGGTAGGCGATATCGGTGGTTTTCTGGTGTGTTAGTGTCAAATTAACCCACTCTAGTCTGGCATTTCCCGACGGCACATTGCTCGTCAGTCTTGTCGGCGTGTTCATCATTGGCCTGGCGCTTGCGCTCTTCACCAGGACGCCGCGGTTGGATCCAGCCTGGAAGTGCTGCTGACCACCGCTTCTGCGAGGGGCTTAACCACCACCTCTGCTGAAGTAGTGGCGCTGATGGCCGGTGGGCAGATCTGTTAGCCACAAGGAATATTCTGCTCAACCCGCTCGGCTCGCTGCTGATGGCGGCGCTAGCCATGTCAGCATGCCGTAATCCTCTACGCCATGCTGAAAGCAAGGCAAAAACCGCACAAGGTCGGGTTTTGAAGAAACTGACAGTAATGTCAGCAGCCGCAGGGCCTTTAGTGCCATTGGTGATCTAAAACTCTACGTGCTGATAAACCACTTAACGTTACCTTTAATCAAACTTACCTTTAAATAAATGGTGGACACAAACTCTGTTTCGTCGAGTAGTACAGCAATTGGCAAGCTTTTGTCTAGTATTAGATTAATAATCCGCGATAACCTACGAATCACACTGACAGGGTGTGGCATCTTCTGACTCAAGGCCGCTTCCCCTCGCGAGAACAGTCAAAGCAGCGTATGTTGCCACTCCGCGCATTATCTCGTGTTCGCTGGCCGGCCACCGAGGGAATCTGCGCTCGGAAAACCACGATGGATGGTGCTTAGCCTCCGCAATGATTAGTATGCTTCGGCAAGCTACCAGGTCACGTTGTAAGCGACTTTCAGTAAAAATGATCGTTGATATCGATATTCAGCTCAGTTTTCGGGCTAACCGTGGTGTCATCGTTGGAGAGCAGCGACAGCCCCTGAACAAATTTGGTGTTGTCGGTCAACTGGTAACTGCATGAGACGGGCGCATAACTCAGCGCTTTGGTGAAATTGCTGCCGCCCTGGTATTCATCGGGGTACATGCCAGAACCCGCTTTGACGCTCAGGGTGTGGATAGGCCGGGTTAGCACTTGACGTCGTAGCTAGTGACCAGCGTATCGCGCGAGTGGTAGCCATTATGCAATCGCTCAGCTAACCCTCTGATCGAAAGTTTTGCGTGCTAAGGTTATGGCGTGCACAGGCGCCGGCCTGATTTTCTCCGAGCTGCGCTGATCGTCGGACGAGTTGTTGGTAGCTTCCCAAAAGGCTATAAGCATTCGATTGCTGAAACCAGGTTACAGTAGTGCTGACAGCCAGATTGGAATTGCGGGTGTACGAGATAAAGATATCGGTGTTGGTGAACGTGTTGAAGCTGGCTAGCGACATGCCAAGAGTGATCAACAGAGAGAATGCCCGGGGAGGTGCTTATTTAAGATATTTGTCAAATTGGCGAAAGGATAATGCGCATTTAAAGTTCGTCAGTATAGCTAAACGAAATCGCCGCTATACTAGTAATTTTTATGGTATTGATAACAAAATTTAAGAGAAAACTGAAAAGTAGTAATAGGAACGGGGACGGAACGTGTTAGGCCATATTGGCAGGAATAATTATATTAATAAATAAGTTAGCGGTAATTCTGTTCTCTTTTATCGCCCTAGTTATCCACAGACCGATTATGTTCGGATAATTCTGGAACCCAGGTATTAACCCTGACTCTCTCCATAAAGCAATCAGCTGGCCCGGCAGCGGGTTTACACATACAGCGTCACGGGTAGTCCCTTAGCTGCGGCTACGCTAGTTGGATCGACGTATCTGCGTATAGGTACTGCGGGTGTTCCCGCCTGAGGAATAACAAAGAGCAAAATACTGCCCCGTGGACCGTAGTCCTGATCCGGAGCAAACCATACCGCCTCGCTCTGCTTCAAACATTGGCCATGCCATGCAGGTCTTCTATCCAACATGGCCTTATTGGAGCACATACGGCCACAAGTCTAAATGATCTTCATCACCTTATCGTTACGGGGCTGATACATGGCCATTATCTCGGCTGGCACCACCCCATCGCTCACCACCGAGCTCCAGCGATACGAAATGGATGCCAATGACCATCACGCCGCCGCTGTTGTGGCTAACCTGTTGCAAGTATTGCAACCTAAAAACTTAAACCAGAGTTTAACACGTGCATCGGACCGGAAGCAGGCCATCCCCATTTCCATTAGACCCATACCCATGGAGGTAAAGTTATTGTTGACGGTGTCTTCCAGTCGGTCCCTGTCCATATAGGGGAAGCGCCACTCACCCGATGAAGCGCCACTCACCCGATATTGCAAAACGGTTTGGACATATAGCCGAAGAGGCCGCCAAACGGCAACTGCAGCAACAACCAGAGCAAAACCGAACCAAGTGAGCCAATAGCGCGGGTACAGCAGAGCAAGGGTAAATTTCTGTAGTTGCAGCATCAATTTTCCCAATGATGAGTTGCCATTATATAACGCATCAATCAGAAAAACATCAATAGCGAGACACTCTCCGGCGTAAGTTATTCGCCGAAAGTTATAATCTTTCATTTCTTACATGAATCAGCTGTTCAATTAACTGGCATCTATGTCTGACGGCCGGCCTCAGGTTCAGGCTTCACGATTCAACAGCACATAGCATGCAAAGTTATTAAAGATATGTGAATTATTTTTACCAATACCTATGTCAGCCACCGCCTGCACACGGCCGGCAGCCTGAAGTTACGGCCCGCTCACAGCTTAACCAGAAAACTCTGATGGAGAAACGAAAGTGCAGAGCATCTGGTGCAGCGTTAAGGTCAGCGATGGACGGCATCGGTTTTAGCCAGGTTATTTCACCACGCCGACTTTTATGCGCCCCGCTGACGTGGGCTTTTGTCTCCGGCGTCGCGGCGCTAAATACCCAATTATCCCCTTGCATGGAGACGCGCTGCACTACAAGGTGAAGTTGTCGTAATGTAACTCCGCCTGATGATCGTCCTCTGCCAACTTCTGCAATCCAGCGTGGTCCGACCAATTGATCAAGCCAGCCACCGCCTCGGGGTTAATCAGCACCTTCTGCGGCGTGGTGCTGGTCCAGATGCAAGTATAGCTCGGCGGTACCGTGGTTCACAACGACCTTGGTATATTCCCGCTGGTGCATCGGCTCAGGGCCGCCGTCAGTCGTAACATGACGGGAGTTCGCTTCACATTCAGATCATTATGAAAGAGAGCCGAAATATTATCATTAAATACCTCGTCGGTTTAACTCCTTTTGGCCGCTTTTGTCATTGCCATCTCGCTTGGAACCGGCAATCGTGTCCGGTGCATGGGCACGCCCCTCTCGGAGCAGACGGCAACATGGGTTATCATCATGCTAGGAAGACGGTGGTATCGAGGTTATGAAATAGAGGGTGCGTTAATGAAAGGAGCTCTACCGCACCGAGGTAGAGTATCATGAGATACTGACTATCCGATCGGCAATGAGGGAATACCCGCCGCTCCACTCCATGTGCCCGGTCACCGTTATGCGTTTGCCGTGAAAATGCGCCATAAGTTCCAGCAGCATAGTATCAAAACCTACCACGCACGGTCAGAGGGTAAGCACTGCGTTTTCGCTAAAATGACTACTTTCACCATCGGCCGACCGACGGTATTTTGATAGATGATTTTGACAATCATGCCCGACAACGTCGTAACGGATTGTTCAGCGCTTTCAGAATGGGACGAAGTGTCAGGATTCATGACATGATAACCTCTATTAGTCTCTCTTTATACCTGTAACGAACCTCAATTCTATCAAGTTATGCGTCTGGCCTCTGAACAATCGCAAATTATAACCAAAACCCGGCGACACAGCGCGACGGCCACTACCACCACCCCGCCTCACGCCGGAGTAAACGCAATTTAAGCCGGATGATATGCAACCGGACGTGTCGTCATATCCGATTTAAGGTGGGATTGCAGTATTTTTTCACCAGCGCCCGGGCAATCGCTTCGGTTTCCTTATCTGCTACGCCCATGAAATTGCTGGGACGGAAATGCATCTGGAAGGCGCTGATGATACGGAGTGTCTCTTTATCCAGCGTACCTGTTTGTGGGATGGCGTAACCGTAAGCTGCCAGCGCCTGTTGGATCAGCGTGACATTGCCGGCGGACCAGCGATGTTTGCCCTGCAAATAGTTGTCCACCGTCGCCACATCCGGCCAGGCCCCTATGCCCTGCTGTGCCATTTCCCGCCACGGAAATTGCGGACCGGGATCGGTTTTCCTCAACGGCGCGATATCACTATGTGCTAACACGTTCTGCGGCTTAATTTGATAGCGGGCGATAATATCCCGTGCCAAGCGAGCCGCTAACACCGTTTGCTCTTTATGATAAGGGATCCACTGCTTCCCGGTAGGGCTCTCATGAAATCCGTCATTAACGATCTCAATACCAATGGAAGTGTCGTTAATATTATTGCGCCCGCCCCAGCCGCTTACGCCCGCGTGCCAAGCCCGTTTATTTTCCGGCACCAATTGTAATACCGCCGATTTGCCGTGAATTTTGGTTGGATGAGAGGAAATAAGATAATGGCCACTTACGTGACCGTGCGTAAGCAGCTGTAGGGATTCATTATCATCGACAGCGGTATAATGAAATATGAGAAATCGGATGCGATGATCCTGCGATTGAGAGGGATAGGACGAATCCACTGCATAATCGCCGTGATCAATCAGGGTGGTCACTGGTTTTTCCGCGCATTGATGCCCAGCGCATCCTGTCAATCCTAGCATGCCCAAGAGCAATATTATTTTTTTCATAGAGACTTCCCTAGCATAAAGGGAACATTCTAGCAACGGCATAAATAACAAAAGCTCAACCAATGTTCTACGAATTATGAATTCCACAATTTTCCTATTGAAATAATAGTCCTGGTTCTTTTTATTTATGTCACGTATTGCCCTCAGAAATTTATTTCTAGAATAAATTCACAATAAATACATTATCTGGCATGCGCAAATTACCTGAATGGCGACGACTTGATGTCGAGGAGAGGTAATCAGCGACCAGCGCGCTACACAACGCGACGGTTCGACCGGCTGTCAATGGACTGCCCACAGCCATAACAATGACGCCGAACCTTGGTAGGCCATCCGCTCTGCCTGGCGGTTTCCAGGCTGATGGCGGCCGGCGGCGGGACCCGAGAAGCCTTGTCGTGGTTCAATGCTGACACGTTACGCCCGCTGCCGACACCCCAACCCCATGCGTTCATACCGCCCCTTTCATAGTCATGGTAACCCCTCCGCGCCCCGTAGAGGTCATGGGCATTGCGCTGGCAACGCTATTGCCTTTGCCATGATGACTGGTACTTTAATTTCCCACGATAAGGATATCGCTATGCACCACCCTTTGCAGCGCAGGTTGACCTCGTACCGGCTTACTACACTTTTGTCTCCCCTTATCAAGGGCCATACCACCGCCGTCAGCGATGGCGATAACCGCCTGTATTGCCTGAGCCTTCAGTATCAGCCACACGATGTGGTAGCCCTGAATCCGACCCGTCGCCATCATCCTGGCGGCGTCGCGGAAGCCCCGACCACTTATCAATCGGTGATTACCCACATATCCTACTCATGCCGGCGGAAAACGTTCTACATGCCGACGACGGTGCGCCTGAGATCCAGATGATGATCCACAGCTGCAATTGCCAGCATTTATTGGTGGCGAAGAAGGACATCCGCGAAACGCAGGTCATGGACAACGGCGACGAGGACTGTGACGATGCGCTGGCCGATCAAAGCGCGCGCTACGCGCTGGCGAGAGAAAAACGGGTCACCTAGGATGAAACGGGCCGGTGCCCCAATATTCTGCCCCGCTATCGCTGCAAGATATTCCGTCATGAGTATGGCAATGCAGGCAACCCTTATCCAAGGTATTTAACCCAACGGCAACTGATCTACTACTCGCCGGCGGCGGAAAAACACTGCCACGCCGAGCCTCAGGGCTTTATTCGCTTTACAAAGCGTAACCCATCGCCGTGGAGGGGCAGCCACGGGCGGAACCGTCTTCTATCACCACCGCGGCTTCCCAGGCCGTGGCGGCTCACCGCTGGTAGGACGGTCATTATCACATACAGCTCGATTGCGGTAATAATGAACACGATCATTTGATTACCACTACCTGTAGAATACTCTGCACAATACCCCGAACACGTTTCACCACCGCTGGAGCAAAATTATTCCCGTAGGCCAAAACGACGCCGATACGCAGTTACAACGGGAAAACCAATTTCGCCATCTGGACAATGTGGCGCCGCAGTATTCTGGTACCTCCTATGAACGTTACCGGCACGCTAAGCCATTGCTGCAATTGCGTTTGCTGCCGCAGCCTGACGGCAAAGCCTCCATCATTATCAGTGAACTGCGTCTGAATTATGACGATCAATGCCGTTTGAGCACGGTGAGCGAGCGGGGACAGTCTATCCGTTGGAGCCATAGGGTAGTGCAACAGACTCTGCAGGACAGCGGCCTGTGCATTATTATCCTTACCGCTCGCCGGACAACAGTCCATCCTTTATCGAAATCAGTGCAGGACCCATAGCACATCAGCAAACGTTGTGCCGCTGTGAGACCGATCCCTGGGGTGAATAACAGCATCGCGCGAGGGGGAAGCACCGCGGCGATCCACGTCTATTATGACGCCCCAAGCCAACCATCCACGACTTGCCGACAGGCGCACTGTCGCAACACCCTGAAGGGCAGATGGTTTTCGCTACGACGATCGCCTGTGAGCATGTTCAGGCACTGTTGGACGTTGCCATGAAGACCTAACAACAGGTGTTTTCCCCAACCGCGCGGGTGAGCGTCATAGTAGGCCAATATCCTAGGTCGGCCGGTGGCGACATACGATAATTTGCTCTTCATGGCACAGTCTGTTTTTGCCGAAGGCTTCGCCCAGTGTATGCCGCACTATCGAGCTGCTCATAATCCGCTGCGGTGTTTGCGGCTACACGTCAGCGGACAGTCGGTCGATTTACACTCAATAACCTCTATTGTAAACGTCATTGTTATGGAATCGGCTAACCCTCGGCCGCGCCGGCCAAAGTGCGTTGGACGAACCGCCAGCCCGCTCCGTTGTGCATTAGCAGCGCTTGGCGGTGCGTGGAGCTCTCCTTGCGCCTAGAGGTCAATCCAGCGAATATTCATTTCATCGGCCAGGAATAAACTAACGCGACCCGCACTTCTCGACCGCTGACGACCTGGATAGCGTCTCGGTACCAGAGGCACCACAATTTTAGTTTCGTTATGCATTAGCAGCGCTTTCGCACATCCAGTGGGCAGTAGGTCGATATCCCTGTCGGTCAGGACACAGCGGCATCACCCAACTGAAACCGGTATCAACGATCGCCGGCGGTATCGAGATAGTGCCATTTCCACGGCCGGCATCGATATCGCCAGTAAACGAACGATTCATTTCATCCTTGATCCCTGCCGTCTTGTGAACCTCTGCGCTATCGCCTCGCGTTGCACCGCGGCCTTCCCCGCGCAACTATAACTTAATGCCG
Organism: Sodalis sp. (in: enterobacteria); assembly: GCF_036327475.1. Classification (NCBI taxonomy): domain Bacteria; kingdom Pseudomonadati; phylum Pseudomonadota; class Gammaproteobacteria; order Enterobacterales; family Bruguierivoracaceae; genus Sodalis; species Sodalis sp. (in: enterobacteria). The sequence goes on from NZ_CP132913.1 coordinate 813,456, forward strand.
CCATCAATAACCTCATCACCGCCATGAGTGGGATAGAGTGGCGATAATAACCTCATCACCGCCATGAGTGGGATAGAGTGGCGATGATGCCAGGACAGGACAATAGCGTTGTCATTAATTTTCTCCTGTCGGCTGACAAACATCACAACGGAAGTAACATCAACGCGTTTATCCTCCAGTGCCTATCCATGGAGATTTTTTATTCAGGACGTTCACCACTACCGCAACCCAAAACTACAGATCGAATATCAATTCACTGAGGCGAAAATGGTAGGAGTACCAGTATATCATGCCTATACAGATTAAAAATCGATGGCTCATGTCCATTTACTGAGAAAGTAGCGGCCATGATCGGCGCTTTTAAGCGTACCTGTAAACCACCCGTTCCCCCGCCATTTAATAACATTGCTGTTTCATCCTGAATCATAATTTTCCTCCAGTTCTGCTTATTGGGTGAACAGCGTTCAATGTAACGGAGAAAACCTTAGCACAGGGGTGCCGCAGACGACTGCGCGCAGGTTGTCATGATGTTGTGTGTCAGCGTCAGTGTCGGCGGATGGCGGACCAAAAGGGGATTATGGCTATTTTATGCAATTCACATCACAAAAATTTGCACTATTGCAACAGAGGTAGTATTATAGTGGAATTAGTGATTAAATCGAAGTAGTTGATAAACAAGATGAAATTCTGTAACTTTCGCAAGAAATTCTGGCGTCTTACCCTGGACACCGTTAAAGATCTGCTGCCAGGCGCCATGGATGTAACAGCGTCCTTGCTAGATACATTCCTTGTATTACGCTCACCGCTGGTTGCATGCAACGTTCACCACTTCCCCCACGACCTGGCTTCGGCAGCGCCAGAAAGATAAGCATAAACTCCACTAGCTTATCGTCTTCGGTATACAGGTAAGAGAGCGGCACGCCGAGTGCCGTTGCCAAATATGCCAAATACTGAGCAATCTGAATGTTGACCTCATGAGCACCCTCCTCATAATAGCGATTGATGCGCGTACTGGCGACAAATTCATCAATACCCACCGTAATACCCAACTGCTTCTGGGAGAGATCCTTGGCCTGCCGCGCCTGTTTTAACCACTAGCAAACATCGAGATAAGAGGGTTGTGTGATTATAGCTACCATAATCGCAGTTTCGGCTTGTCATTAGAACTACGGATAACGTAGTAGCAGGAGATTCAAGCACCACAGAAGCGGTGTACATGAAAAAAGACTGGCGCAAGACTGAACGGACAGGCCAATAGTAAGAAAGATTGATACGGCATTTACAAAATTGAGCACGGGATGTGTAGCACGAAGGTAGCAGCAACAACCACCCTTCCCTCCCCTCGCTCCGTTACAAATCTCGGCGCCTTACCTCATCCATTTACTGTGCAGGTCATCGGAGCGTTCGTAAAGGAGTGACGCATATAACCAATGAATGAAAGTAAGGCCTGAAAAAAGAAAATCTAACCATTAGTCGCTGGCGACATGGTAAAAAAATCCGTGAAACGGGGAGTTCTATCCATTCAAGGCTCTACAAAAGTCCAGCGCCAAATACTTCGTGAGACATTCGCCAGACAGTATTGATGGGAATAGCTATTAGAAATATACAAACTGTCACGAACGAGACAATAATTATAATCACGCCCAGTTGCCTGGTGATTGCAAATTTCTTCTGCCGTATTATTGATGAATAGATATTGCATCTTATTGATTAAATTTAAAGTGACGGATAAAAGTTGACGCAAAAGTCCTCACATATTAAAAATACGAGCACTGACGATCTCAACAACTTATCAATTAAAACTTACTGATGGGTTAGTTAAAATACGAGCTTTTATAAACCAGGTCTAAAGCAAGCAAAGAAGAGTTTGCTAAAGAAGAGTTTTCTTATGCCGCCAAACGCGATATTACCGTGAGGTGCTAACAACGATAACCGATCACACGGTAGTACTGCGTTCTGAAGGTCCAGTGTCGAAGAAGAATTGGCAAGAGAGCTGTCGGAATGCCTCTACGATGATTGGATTAAGCGAACAAAGCGACAGACTGTTGCTTGACCTTATCGGGTAACGGGAACATTTAACGCAGCCCACTGTTTACTGGCACGCCCACGACTTACTAGAAGGCTACCAGCATGCTTTTCATCTTCTGTTTTAAATACAAGCATCAAGTTGTTTTAACGGTTTTACTGCATTGCAGCGTTACATCGAGTCGCATATCATTGCAACTTAACCCGTAACTTGGCCTCAAAATCATGGCTAGCTCACTACTTACAGATACGAAAATTCGAAGCTTGAGACCACAAAATCGGCTTGCCCATGCTTGGCAAGCCAGGCATAGTTGGTGTAAAAGTGTACCTTGCGGGACGTAAAACATTTGTATGCCGATATTTCACCAACGGAATCGTTGCTTTAGGCGACTATTAGGCTTTATGCTTTTTTATACGAGCTTACTCTGTAAATGGAACTCAATCTGTTACTGTACAGCATGTCAGCCATGCATCAACACCTTGAGCAAGGCAATGATTCTTTACCTATCGTAATCTCACCCCTGCTTTATCAGGGCACCACGTCGCCGTATCCGTACAGCACCCAATGACTCGATTGCTTTGCTGATCCTGAACTGATAGAATCAGTCTATAGCCAAGTATTCCCGCTGGTTGATATTGCCACAATATCGGATGATGAGATCTTGATGATGAGATCCTAATGCGCAGTAGGGCGGCACTTCTGTGATGGGTAAAAACCTATCAAAACGCGAGATATGTTGAAACTTGCCGTAGAATTAGCTACTCCAATAGAAAATGGCAATATTCCAAAGAACAATGCAAGAGCTTATCATTATATTATACAAGCAGGAAATGTGATTGACGGCGAGGGATTTATCCACCGACTTATCGGGAGGATTTTAGACGATTGCAGAACAGCTTGAAGCATAAAGTGAGCTAGAGAGGCTATCAGCCAGGTCGACAGGACGGGGTTGATGCACCAACTAGCAAAGCAGCTTTTGACTAACAGCGTGGACAGCTTCCATTAAGATATCTGCCATCCTAACAGATGATCAACCGGACAAACTATGAGAAGCTAGATTGCCTCTAACTTATGGGTTAATATTAATACAAAATAACTCATTGATTTTTATGATATATCATATTTTTATTTTCAACTCCCAATAACTTTCAGTAAAAACCTCCAAAACATCTTGATTTACCAACCAATTATCAAACTCATTTTGTACAGTTCTCCGCAGAGGGATGACTTTACATCCGCGCCTGGGATGTATCCGAGTCCTCGATCATTTTTCTGATTCTACGCTTCCTCTCCATCGGTTCCATAGTGTGCGAGAACTAGAGCTATTTGTCCGGTTGCTTCATCTGTCATTAGCCACATAATGAATCTAGGATGCTTCATAATTTTAAATAAAATATTACTCCCAACTCCCCCTCCTTTCAGTTTCTATCTGAGTTTTTATTGGGATGTCTGTTAATTCAAAGAATTCTTTCCTAGTTAAACATTCGGCTTCTCTTATATCTCGTATTTTTTCCAATACTACTTGACGATACCGCATTCATTACGGCGAAGTTGACGGTGAAGTGATAGTAAGGTATATATAGCGGACACAATGGCAGAATGTGTCTTGACTTTAACGTGGTTAGGTTGGAGAGCTATCACAGTAATCGGATTGAGACTTTGTTGCGTACGACGGCAATCCATGAGGCAACCTGTCGACTGACACGATTGACGTACTGTCTATTACCAGCAACGTGGAAAACGTCAGATACACTTCAATATCTCCCATCTCACCTTACATGCTGTCTGCATAAGGCAGATAGCCCGATGGAAAGGATACGTCAGTTACGTGGAATGCGTTGGTCACCGTGCGAAAAACGAGATTGTGCCACCCCGTACTGGTTCTGGCCGCAAAATGGCGTGACAATGCGGCACGGGAAACCGATATCGCTATCCGGGATGCTAAATCATCCTGGCTTTATGCCAGTTAAGCCTTTGAGAGTACTGCAAGATGAGTAATCACGTCATATTGCGCGTCAACGGGCGCGAGTGGGACTAGCGCGGGTACAGATTTCGTAGGCATAGGGTGGCTCTTATGTGATTGCAACGCAGAAATCACACGCCAATAGCCCTGTGGATTAGGAAGTGTACCGTTACAGTCCAAAATGAAAGGTGAGCTTGTCGAAATCCTCATCTGTCAGGATAAAGCCCGAACCGGCTAAATTGTTGAAGCCACCCCGATGCGCTATGACGCCACGAGTATCCAGGTTGGCATCAGTGGCCGGAGCAAGACAACCGATTTGATTGATTGCGCTGCAAACTCAAGGTTATTAGCCAAAAGCTCCAAAACGGCGCTACAGGTTTTCAGGCGGATTATGGGAGATTATGGGAAACTTCATGAAGTGCCAAGAAGCGCTAGGAAGCCAACAAGCGCTCGCCTGAGATATTGTCATTGTTGGTAATGATAAAACTACCACCGCGCTGGTCGAAAATATTCTTAGCTATGGTACCGAGCAAAGTATTCGTGAACGCTTTTCTGAATATCAAGTAGCAGGTCAACGGTCGGGTAATGATGACGATTTCATGGAAGCCACGCTGACAGTACTCTGCGCCAGAGCCAGAGATAGCCAGATAACGCGCTATCGTTAGAAACATATCCAGCAATCCGGCAATGCAATTGGAGCCAGTTGTCGCGCTCGGAGTCAATTGGAAAAGCAGCAACAGGCGGCCAGAAGAGGATTGGTAACAGATATCTAAAGCGATATCACCCCTTATTAAGCAGGGTGATTCATTAATGAAAACGCCGTCACCATGTTACAGAGGGTCTTGCCGCGCCTGTGATCAAGAGCCGTTGCGCAAAGGGTATAAATACCCTTACTTGCCAGCAAGTGGATATCTCGTTAGTGGCAAGTGAAACAAAAAACGGAATGAAATATCTAGAGCCTTACGGGTTTACCTAAACGGCGCATGCTGGTGTGGAAGGGTTGCCCTATTCCTGGGTAGTGACCCGCTCGCATAGCGTAGTGATTGGTATTGTTGATCGGCGCTACCGGATAAAAGGGCTAAAAGCGGTGAGATAGCGATAATCTACACGGATGAAGGCGACAGCATCATGCTCAAATGTAGACAATTGATAAAAGCGACCACAAAAACTTTTATTATTTCGTGCTGGACGACAATAAGCAGAAACGCTAGCACAATCTGTCGCTTCACAGGCGGAAGCACAGGACAAAACCGGCTCATTGAGCACCATGCGAGCGCAGTACAATACCCACGTTCACAACGGTGATAGCGATTGCATAACAGGCAAGCCTAATCAACAGACGTAAATCATATGCCGATGAATAAAAGTGAATATAGCGTTATCCGATCAGGAACGGCTCAGGCGGGCAGTGATGATATCGTTTTTCACCTGGCGACGCGCTGAACCGGATGATGATATAGATAGGGTGGTGGAGCGTACTGAACCGACCGTACAAAATGACCGGATAGGCTTTCGGTTGCATTTACTGAAACGCACGACCTTTTAACCATCAAATAGCTCAAAGAGTGAAGGAATGTGCCGCTTAGGCGCTCAAGTGGTGATGGGAGAGCGGGATAGCGCTTCGAGTTGATGTTGAGGTAGCGCGCTCAGGCATCGATAGATTAATGGCAACCATGTACGCAGAAGTACCATGGTTGCCCCTCTTCATATCCTGCACGGCTATATCGATTATTTAGCGCGCATATTTTGCCGGATTTAGCCTCGGTGGGACAAATGCTCTATCGCTGCTCGCTGATGCTGAAATACACCGTGATGATGATTATACCATAACTGTCTCAACAACATCAGCAAGGAGTGTGCTTCGTGTACCTGTCGCTGCGAAAGCAGCGGTCAGACTAGAAATTGCGGGGACGGCATTGCGCTAGGACTTCCTGCTTATGTTCGACCGGTTATGCCGATAACATCAAGCAAGAGCCGACATTGAAGATTTGGATAGCTGGCTATAACGCGTATGGCGCGCTGGTGCGATACGCTGCAAAGTGCTTTACACAAAGCAACCATACCAAGTCCAGGTAGCAATAAATGCTATATTCTTCCCCTGCTAAATAACAGCTTTCAGCCAAACAGAGACTCAATACATCTATCTGACACTTGGTTTACATTGTATAGAAATTCATCATATACTCAAACTTTCCGATGAGCAGGACATAGAAGTGACCAAAACCGACACCAATCAACTGGACAGAGCTCATTTGAAGGTTTCGGTGCATGTCGCTATATCACGTGGGAGCAGCGCGCTAAATTTTCTTTACCTCTGTAGTCAAGCAGTGCTGGTATCTTGGAATGAGAGTTGATCTTAACAAAACCGCTAGAGAATTGATCCCTTCGTCAATACGAATCAGCCAAGCATCGTACGCGGCTCCAGTATAACCCAAGCGTCAGCAACTCTTCTGCCAAGCGGCAGCCCTATTCGTGAGTTGAGCTGAAAACAGGATGATTGATATTTGTGAATGCACCGATAGAGATGATTTGTTGCCATATTTTTCGGCACATAGCTCGAATGACTAGTCATGGAAAACCTCTGTTGATGGGCGGCAAAACAAGCGTGTACTTATTAGTCTACTGTACAAGGGGAGCATTCCCGTAACTCAGCGCTTGACAGAGAGAAAGTGTTTTAACACTATCTTCTTCGGATTCTAGAACAATTTAGCATCAATAATTTATTTTTGTATTTCAATTGTATCGAATATTTTACCTTGAGCTATAAAATGATTTACTTCAATATATTTATATTATTTCACATTATTAAGCTCTAGTGGCGACATATTAACTTTCTTTCATAGCGTCACCACATTCCTAGGATTCACCATTCCTCCGACTGCACGCCGTCATGACATACGGCGCAGCGGCGTAATTTTAGCAGAGGTCACTATGGCATAGATCACGAGTGGAATTAACTTAAAACACGCACTGCTTGATATGCTGCTTGCAGCAATGAAAAGAGAAGTTTGAAATGATTGAAACCTTCGATGATTTTCTGAGTGAAAGTGAAGCTGTAACCAGACGGTTTTGGCGGTGTGTCAGAACATTAGTATGTGTAGAGCTATCTACGTATTGAACAAGCTGAAAGGCATGGTTAGCTGCACAACGGGCCGCTAAAATTAACAGAGAACAAACAGAAGCGACATCTGGTGCTATAAGATTCATACGGATATGAAGAGGTGGAAAAAGAGATTGAATAAAAGCAGAAAAGCAATTTGGCAGATGATGGAGGGGTGAATTTCACCTGAGGGTGACGCGGGATGTTCTTGGCTGAAAGTTACAACAGACAGGTTCAGAATAACTAACTTGACCCGTAATTTGACTTTAATTTTTTAACTTAACCTCGTGCCAATCCGCATAAACTCTTGATTTGTTGGTACGCCCTACAGGATTCGAACCTGTGACCTACGACTTAGAAGGCCGTTGCTCTATCCAACTGAGCTAAGGGCGCACAACAAAAAGCGCGGCGGTGAATGCGGTTTGGATTATACGGAGGTAAGCGTTTGAGTCAATGGCTTTTCTATGCGTTATTCTGTCGTAAAAGGTCAGGATGCATTCTGTGCCTGACAGGGGGGCGCGTTTCTGCCAAAATAGCACTCTCAGCCCGATTACAATGGCGGATTTCCAATTCAGATGGTAGCGAAAATAATTGATGGTAAGGCCGTTGCCCGGCAAGTCAGAAGTGAAGTAGCCGCGCAGGTTCAGGAGCGCCTCAAGGCTGGCAAGCGTGCTCCCGGGCTGGCGGTGGTGCTGGTCGGCAGCGATCCAGCCTCGCAAATTTATGTTGCCAGCAAACGCAAAGCATGTGAAGACGTCGGTTTTATCTCCTTTTCCTATGATATGCCGAGCACGGTCACGGAGGCGGAATTACTGGCGCTGATTGATAAGCTGAATGCCGACCGCCGCGTGGACGGCATATTGGTGCAACTGCCGCTGCCGGCGGGGATTGATAATACCAGTGTGCTGGAGCGTATCACGCCGGATAAAGATGTAGACGGTTTCCATCCCTATAATGTCGGCCGTCTGTGCCAACGCGCGCCGCTGCTGCGGCCCTGCACCCCGCGCGGCATTGTGACGTTGCTCGAGAGCTATGGCATCGATACCTTTGGCCTCAATGCCATTGTGGTTGGTGCGTCCAATATTGTCGGCCGGCCCATGAGTCTTGAGCTGTTGCTGGCGGGCTGTACGGTAACCGTCACCCACCGTTTCACGCGCGATTTACGGTATCATATCAAAAATGCCGATCTGCTGGTGGTGGCGGTAGGTAAAGTGGGCTTTATTCCAGGCGAGTGGATAAAACCCGGCGCGGTGGTGATGGACGTCGGAATTAATCGTCTGGACAGCGGCAAAGTGGTTGGCGACGTGGATTATGCCAGCGCCGCCGAGCGCGCCGCCTATATTACGCCAGTACCTGACGGCGTGGGCCCGATGACGGTGGCCACGCTGATTCAGAATACCTTGCGAGCCTGCGAAGATTATCATGATACGTCTGCGTCGAGGGCGTAACCATCTTGAAGACATTTTCCCTTGAAGGGCACACACGTATCATTCGATCTTACGAAAATTTCGGGTCGGTTCGATAGCACGCAGCGACCAAGTTGGTCGTTGATGGGGGTCGGGATAATAAGGCGGTGGAAAGCGGTGGAAATCTGCCGAGGCTGTGAGATCACCTGGGCAGAGCGTCGCCTATGCAGGTCAGCAAGTCACGATCGCGAACTAACCCATGGGAAGCATTATAGCCAATCTTCGCTGTTCAAGTGGGGAAACGGCGCGAGCCGTCGAGGACCAGCACCAACCCATGCCTTCAACCGCGGCGCCAGATCGTGCCCTGGGGGCTATCTTCCAGCACGATGCCCAGCGCGGTAAGTTTATCCCGGGCTTCATCTGCCAGTGCCCACTGCCTGGCTTTACGCGCATCGTTGCGCTGCTGAATTAACGCAGTTATCTCGGCATTCTCATCCACGTCACCGCCGGCGCCCCGCTTCAGAAAGGCGGCAGGGTCCTGCTCAAGCAGCCCCAACACGCCGGCCAGCTGGCGTAACGTCGCCGCCATACCCTGCGCCACCGCCGGCTGCTCGCTTTTCAAGCGATTCACCTCGCGGGCGATGTCGAACAGGACAGAATAGGCTTCCGGGGTATTAAAGTCATCATCCATCGCCACAGTAAACCGCGCGACGAAGTTTTCACCACCGACGGGCGCAGCTGCTACATCGGTGCCACGCAGGGCGGTATACAGACGTTCAAGGGCGGCCCGCGCCTGTTTAAGATTCTCTTCGCTGTAATTAAGTTGGCTGCGGTAATGGCCAGACATTAGAAAATAGCGTACCGTTTCAGCATCGAAATAGTGCAGGACGTCGCGCAAGGTAAAAAAGTTGCCCAAGGATTTGGACATTTTCTCTCGATCGACCACCACCATCCCGGTGTGCATCCACACATTGACATAAGGGCCGTCGTGAGCACAGGTGGACTGTGCGATTTCATTTTCATGGTGCGGAAAAATCAGGTCCGAACCGCCGCCGTGAATATCAAAATGATGGCCAAGCTGCCGGCTGTTCATGGCCGAACACTCAATGTGCCAGCCGGGTCGGCCGTCGCCCCATGGAGATGGCCAACTCGGCTCACCGGGCTTCGACATTTTCCACAACACGAAGTCCATGGGGTTGCGTTTTATTTCGGCGACTTCGACGCGAGCGCCGGCCTGGAGCTGCGTCAGATCCTGGCGGGACAACAGGCCATAATCGCTGTTGCTGTCCACAGCGAACATCACATCACCGTTGGTGGCTACATAGGCATGTTCTCTGGCGAGAAGCTGTGCTACCAGCTCAATAATCGCGGCAATATAGTGCGTGGCGCGCGGCTCATGATCGGGACGCAAAATATTCAGCCGGTCGAAATCGAGATGCATCTTTTGGATCATACGATCGGTAAGCTGATGAAATGGCTCATCTTTTTCTGCGGCTCGGCGGATAATTTTGTCTTCAATATCGGTGATATTGCGGACATACTTGACCTCATAACCGCGATAGCGAAGATAGCGGGTGACAACGTCAAAAGCGACGAAAGTGCGCCCATGCCCAATATGACAGAGGTCATACACGGTAATGCCACACACATATATACCGACTTTACCGGCATGGATAGGTTTAAATTCCTCTTTTTGGCGTGTCAGAGTGTTAAAAATCTTTAGCATTGGAGATCAGTCCATGTGTCTGCGGATTGTGCATACAGAGCGCTTAGTGATAAAGGTCAATAAACCTAACGGTGCATTGAATCCTAAAGCCGCAGCTATTGCAAGAATATGCCGGGATTCCCCGCGCTTGACGCGGTGCTGTCATTCGACGGACGGAGGGAAACAGGGAACGATGCTGACTCTATGCCAGAGTTATGCTATAAAGCCCCTGCCCGTACACTTCGTATGAATGCAATTCATCAAACTTTTAGGACATTAAAACATGGTTACTTTACGTACCAATCACGGCGATATCGTTATCAAAACCTTTTCGGAAAAGTGCCGTTAACAGTTGAGAGTTTCTTCAATTATTGCCGAAGCGGGTTTTATATATGACAACACCATTTCCGTACCAACGATCCGCATAACGATCCGCATTCTGCCATCGCGCATTTTTATCAACGTAGCGGATAATGACTTCTTAAATTTCCGTTCTGAGCATCCCAACGACTGGGGATGTTGTGTCTTCGCCGAAGTGAGCAAGGGTCTATGGGATATGATGGATAAAATCAAGGGCGTCGCGACCGGCCGCAGCGGGATGCGGCAAGATGCACTGAAAGACGACGTCATCATTACCCATATGAGCGGAGTAACCTTAGCCGCATGTCAATCCTGTTCGTCGCGGATATTCATCTTTGCGCACAAGAACCGACGATCACCGCCGGTTTTCTGCATTTTCTGCGTACCCGTGCCGTCGCCGCGCAAGCATTGTATATTCTTGGCGACCTGTTTGAAGTGTGGATAGGTGATGATGATCCCAATCCGCTGCATCACGAGATCGCCATCACGCTACGGGCGTTGGGTCAGCGCGGTATTCCCTGCTATTTCATTCACGGTAATCGTGATTTCCTACTTGGCCAGCGCTACTCCAGCGCCTGCGGTATGACGCTGCTGCCCGCACAGCAGGTTATGCAGCTTGACGGACTTCGAGTGGTGATATTACATGGCGACACGCTGTGTACCGACGATAGAGATTATCAGCGTTTTCGCTGCCGGGTACAGCAACGCTGGCTGCAGCGGCTGTTTCTGTCGCTGCCGTTGCGGTTGCGGTTGCGCATCGCCGACAGGATGCGTGCCAATAGTCTTCGTGCCAACGCCGGGAAGATCGACGATATCATGGACGTCAACACGCAGGCGGTCATGACGGCGCTGGCGCACACTGGCGCGACGGTAATGATTCATGGGCATACCCACCGGCCAGCGATACATGAACTTCCCGGTGAACGTCGTCGTGCGGTGCTTGGCGCCTGGCACAGCCAGGGGTCGGCCATTGAGGTTACGGCCAATGGCGTCATGCTGCACGAATTCCCTTTTGGCAGCTGAGATTCTAGCGTCATCGTCTCGAACACGAAAGAAGCTTATCCCCTCAACTCAGTTACCGGACTCTCTGCCGCCAGGGTTTTCTACTCAACTAGGGGCCCGTGTGTCGCCAGGCCACCTTTGCACAAATCTATAAGGTCTCCACTAACTAAACCCTTTCACACCAGCGCTATCTCTTCCGACCAGTGGCCAACACGTTCAAAAACGCCTGATAGGTTCCAGTAGGCTAGACTGGCCTTCACCTTCTTTGTGGCCGCCATTTCCGTAGTAACATCGCAAAAACGCAGCAGACGCAAGGCGGTGAGTGCGGATAACCGCCAGCGGACGCTCCCGGCCATCGAGGATCACGCTGTAATCGCCAATGCGCAGGGAGCTGGCATCCTGTTGATAGGCCTGCAGCGAGCAGCAGGGGCAGTTTATGCCCCTATAACGAGTGCACCCAACTCATCTGTGCCGCGCCCGGGTAGATTATCGTAAGTGGCGCGCTTTCTCTTAGATGTATTTTCCATTGCAGATATCCCGTTGAGCCCGCCGGCACAGGCCAGAGCAAGTTTACGCAGTTAAAGCAACATTTCAGTGCAGTATACAGTGCATTTTCCTTCGCCGCGCACCGTCCGCCGGCGTCTACATAACCGTTTTCCTCTACCGGGACTCATACATGCTCTACGCCTGGTCAGCCAGGTCGCAAGGTCTGTTAAGAGCGCCGACATTATGACAACAGGAACACGACACGCATGCAATCCAACCACACCACGGCAAAGATCGCAATTGTCATGGGTCCCCAAGGTGGTTGGAGCACCCCGCAATTTGCCGAGGAAATTCTCTCACTGCGCTAAACGTTCCCTTTAGAAATTGTTTCAGTCACCCTACCCTAATAAGTGCTCCGCTTCGCTAAGCAGGCGACCGACAACGGTTATGCGGTGATTATCGCCGGCGCGAGCGGCGCGGTGCGTTTGCCTGGCATGCTGGCGACCAAGACGCTGGTGCAAATACTCAGGATGCCGGTTCAAAGCGCGGCACTGAGCGGCGTGGACAGTCTCTATTTCATTGCACAAATGCCGCGCGGTATATTTCGATCAGCACCCTGGCCATCGGTAAAGCCGGCACCGCCAACGCCGCCCTCCGGCTTCGTTAAGCGCGATATTTTCCCCAGACTGGTTGACCGGCTGATGCCAAGAGCTGCTGGACCAGTTCCGTCTAGCCATCGCCCCTGGGCGCCGCTAGCGGCGCCGCCCAATGCTCGAGGTGTTTGTTTCATTCGGTGATGTGGTCATTGTGAAGCGCCGGGTGTGCGGCTATGACGGTCGTGGGCATGGTGAATATTACAGGCAGCGACGTTAATATGAATTGGCCAGCAGACTCGCTAGTACATCTGCACTGGAACGAAAAGAGGTACGCACGGGGCGCAAGGTCGAACATCTGAATCTTACCTATTCAGATAGCGCAGCACTTAGCCGCACACTGCAGTGGTTGAAATTTGGCAGTCGCGACTCGCACCTTCCGCAACATTGCCAACGAATTTCCCCTACACTGCCGTATCGGGAGCATTGTTGATAATGCGTGTCAGCAGGGGCTGCCAGCGGCCTGCCTTAGGAGCTAACCGCCTGTAGCGCGGCGTTGAAGGTGGTGCTCGGATGCATGGCTTTGCTGATCAGCGCGGGATCTGGATGATAGTAGCCGCCGATATGCACCTGATTCAGCTCAAATACAATTTTCTGCTCATTATCAGCTAACGTACGCGCGAGCTCACTAGTGAACCGCTGCTTCAACGCCCTGTCCTCGCTCTGCTCCGCCAGCGCCTGCGCCCAGAACAGCGCCAGATAGAAGTGTCGAGCTCACCGACAGAAACTACCGGTTGCCTGATCCAGCGTTTTCGCCAGCACTTTTGTCTTGCTGTTGCCGTCGACGATACCGACGTGCTCCAGCGAGGTGGCCAGCGCCAAGAATTCTCCCAGCGAATTCCAGCGCAAGTGATTTTCCTGCGCAAACTGTTGAGCGTGTTTGGGGGAGGAACCGCCAGCGCCGGTTCCAAACAGGCCGCCGCCTGCCATCAAGACACGATGTCGAGCCAAAAACCGCTGTCGTATTGGTTGGATTGACGGGCGCGACTAACCGCCAGCTTCACCCAATCCCGAATCGGTGCATCTTAGCCTGGCACATGCGCAAAATATCGCCAGCCTCTATCGGATGAACTAGCAGAAGTTGCCCGCCTCATCGGCGATCTGCACCACGCCGTTGGCGGGGATCTGGAAGGTCTTGTCATGAGAGCGTACTCTTCGGCCTTTTGCGCCATCAACCCCACGTTGGGCACGCTGACCATGGTCTTGGGAACAAAAGCGCCATGCTGCTTGCAATCTTAAATACCGCCTGGTACACGCCAGCATAACAGCGGTCGGGAATGATAGCCTTGGTATCAGTTTGCCATCTGGTCCACACATTTTGCCGGAATCGCGGATCATTGCCGGCATCGACGCATCCACGATAATATTACCAGGAACATGCAAGTTAGTAATGCCTTTGTCTGGGTTCGCCATAGCAAGCGATAGTTGCTCGGCATGCAGCACCTCTAATTTCCGTCTGTTCGGCGGCGGTATAATTCTTTAATTTTCCAATACTGTTGTTGAAGCCGAAGTCCAGCATTTAGTTTATCGTTATGGCGGGCTAGTACCTCTATAGAATTCAGACACCACGACAAAGCTGCTCAACGCCTTTTTGCTCATGACCGCAGCGTCGATGATTTCGCCGGCGTTCACCGACGTTTTAGTTTTCAAAATCTGCTTGGCGCCATCGCGGCCTACGAGAGTAATGCTGACGTTACCATCGCGCTCAATCAGAGCCGATTCTCGCTGCCGTAGAAATCGCCATCGTACATATAGGCGACGTGGGATTGAGACGATGCCGACCATTCTCCCATGCGGAGGGTGTTTTCTGGCGTAATTCTTCATCGACAGCGGCACGCGGCGATCGGAGTTGCCTTCGCGCAGAACCGGAGTGATGCGCTGCTCTTGATTTTGTCGTAGCGGACTTTGGCCCCTTTTGGCGCATCCGTGTTCGGCTCGTCAACGTAATCCGGCACCGCAAGCCTTGCGTTTGCAACTACAAGCCTTGCGTTTGCAACTATTTGATAGCGGCTGTCAGCTGCGGCAGCGAAGCGCTGATATTTGGCAGCTTGATGATATTGGATTCGGGCGTCGCCGCCGGTTGACCAAGCTCCTCTAGATGATCTGATAAGCGCTGATCCGATTGCAGATGTTCGGAGAGATTGGCAAGAATACGTCCCGCCAGCGAGATATCGCGAGTTTCGACAGCGATCCATAAGGATTGGGTGAACGCATGGATAATCGGCAGCAGCGAGTAGGCCGCCAGCGCTGGGGCTTCATCAGTGAGCGTATAGATGTCTTGGACGTCGTAGTCATTTATTACGTTAACTCCTCTTTTCATGGCGATCAGCGATCACAACTATCGTGAAGAGTGTCGAACCGTTGCGTTCACCGTTGACACCCGTTGGGAGCATAAGCGGAAACGCGGGTTTTGCGGATAACACTTCTTGCTGCTAAGTGGTAGAGTGGATCTGCGAAGTGGCTGAGGTATCTGGCTGATAACCTCTGCATTGTTGGCGGACCTATTTATGTTGTAGTGTGATGCCAGGCTGTTACTGTGCAGAAGGGTCTTGGCCCTGTCAACCCGGCATCACTCTGCTGATTATTTTTGTTGCGTTAATGTTCCCATTTTGTCATCCTGTTCCATTCGCCCCTTTCTTTGTACTAGACACGGGCACCAAGCACGGTTCCCAGTAGTGATAAGCATACCCCGAGAGGCGGTGCCCACCACAAATAAGGATCCGGTCGGGTGAAATGCCTGCCGCTGCAACAGCAGCAGCGCCGTCTCGACGCCAATCGCGGCCACCAGCCGGTAACTAGCCCGAGTGAAGCAAATTCATTCCACGACGTCGTCCAGCGCGGCAGTTTTCGGCTAACGCCTAATTGTTTCGGTAGACCACCAATTCCTGCTGACGCTGTCGCCATGCCGACCTGCACTTGCCTGCACTTGCGCCATCAGCAATAGCCCGACACATATCAGCACCAGAATGACCATGATTTCCATCGCCCGGCTCACCTGGTTGCAGTACATGCCCTACCTGATCAGCATAGTGCCGATACCAACAGGATCAGCGTGGGGAACTGATTCTGCTCGTTTCCATTCGTTTCCATCATAACGAAAGCTAATGAGCCAGGTTTGCGGCTGTCCTTTCTTCATCCGGGAAAAATAAAGAAAAATTTAGCCGCAGACTCTTCCAATCCAACTGGCACAGGTTGGATACCGTAGTGCTAAACGACTGGGTATCTCAGACAAATGTCAACCGATGATTATGATCGGGCAAGTCGCGTAGCCAGGTCAGGTTGAGTTCCCGGTTAACCGTGTGGCCGCCAGGATCGTTGGGCTTGATGATATCGGTCGCGATTCGATTGTTGATGGAGATCAGCCAGGCGCGCACCGTCAGGTAGAGCACGCTGGCGCCACACCGCGCTGCCGCAGGAAGCGATTGACAGTATCTACCTGCTAAATCGGTCATATTCAACAGGAAATAATTAGGGCTTTCCGGCGGTAATTTCTGCTGCCATCGTTTCAGCAAGTCGCCGCGCATCATCAACAGCAAGCCAGGCAGCATAAACGACAAAGAAAAGCCGCCAGCTAACTCTACGCGGGGTTGGCGCAGCAGGCAATTGACCGCCAGCCGCAGGGTCAGCCGGTGCAACGTCAACCGCCGCAATAGCACCGCCATACCGGCTACCATCGACCAGAGCGGTGGGCTTGGCCCTACCAACTACAGTAACAGCGCCAACCATTGGCCGATTATAAGCTTTATCATCGACTCGACAGTCTGCCAGCACTTTGTGTTTTAGCACTGCCGTCAGCTCAGCGCAGCTGCGGCAGTAGTGTCCTATCGCCACCGCCACCACCGAAAGAGCAGTGTCAACAGCACCGAAAGCAGCAGAAAATATTGTGAACGCTCCATGGTGCGATTCATGGCACCGCCCGACTTCTCTGGACCGTTCCAGCATTGATCAGCTTTTAATTGCGGTGCCAGCCAGTCCTCGAAGTGTTGGGGCTCTTCAGACTCGCCGACGAACAGATAAAACGCCCAGTGACCAGACCGCCGGGCTATACGTCGCTGGTTTTCGCAACGCTAGCAGCCGCGACGCGACCGGTACTTCTCCGCGGCTGGGCACAGATTGGCCGGCCAGATGATCAACTCGCCATGCAGCGGGTAGTTGCCGTCGGCAGCTTTGATCCTGACCAGTTGCACCACATTGCCGGCAAACGTTATGGGCGTAAACGCCAGTTGGCGGATGAGCGTCAGTTCGTCGGACTTGATCTGTGTGTGAGAGCCAGCGTTCATTCACCGGCCGCGCCGCGCGCAGCACCCGATCGGCCGCCAGGAATTCGCGGCTTTGTTGCTTAAACCCTTTTCCATCCGATCGCTCAGGTTGCCCAGCGCTAGCACGCAGGCCACACACAGTGTAAACGCCCGCCCAACGATCAGTATGGAGGGGTTCGCTATTCGCGCCAGAACCAGCGTGCTATTTATGCTACTTCCTTCAGCCGGCTATCTTGCAAACGCAGACGGCGTTCACAGCACGTAGCCAGTTCCTGTCGTGCGTCACCAGAATCAGGGTAGTGGCGAAATCCTGATTCAGGCTGAGCAGCTGATCGGCAATGTGATCGTCGGTGGAGCGGTCAAGATTACCAGTCGGCTCGTCGGCTAATAAAATCTGCGACCGGCCGCCGACGCGCGCCCCAGCGTGGCCCGCCGCTGCTTGCCGTCGGGGAGCCGGGCGGGTAAATGGGACAAACGTTACCCCAACCCCACAGGGTCACCGCCTTCTCGCGACTTTGGCGTTCGCCCCTCAGCAGCGCTGGCAATTGCACATTTTCAACGCCGTCAGGATGGGGACCAGCATGAAAGATTGAAACACAAAACCGATATGGGTGTGCAGCACGGCGTTTTTATTCAGCGCCGTGAGGTCGTGTCCCAGCAGATGTACGGCGCCGTCGCTACCATTACGCTCTTTGTTTAGGCGATAGTCTAAAGCGCCGATCTGCATACCCGCCGCACGGGCCTGGGTCACGCCGATGGCCACACGCTGGCAGCAGGACAATAATGTCATCCGGGTAGTTACCGCCAGCATAAGCGGAGATACCGCCACCCAGGGTGCAGTTCGAGCAAGATTTGGTAAACCATTGCCTTAAGCCAATAGGCGGGTGTGTAGCCCCCGCTCATGCAGAACAGCCCGCCGAATTACGGCAAGCGCTATACGGGAACCTTCAGCGCCATTTAGCGGCCGGAGTGGATACAAGATGATGGGATATTCCTAATCCGGACGTACAGTCCTTCATCGTGCAATGGATGCTGCTGCTTTTGTTTAAATATGAATCATACCGGGTGTTGGCCGACGGCCGTCAAACCCATGCGGCTGCCTGCCATCGCACTTCATTGTGGGGCGGACGTCCAGACCAGTTCGATCATGGGGCTGGTACGCACGCCGGGCCGGGGCGCCTATGTTGTATCCAAGTTGCCCTGGAGGCCTGGTCTGATACGCTGTGCATGGATCTGCACGGCAGCGGCGTGCGGGTCAGCCTGATTGAACAGGGTCCCATTGCTATGTCATTTAGCATTACCTGACCCACACCCGGTCAGTCGGTGAGAAATCCGACTACCGCCCGACGCTTTACGCTACCGCCGGAGGCCGTGTTGCCGAAATTGCGCCATGCACTGGAAAGTCCTCTTGCCAGATTACGTCATCCGATCGATTACCCTAGCGGCGCGCGATAACGTGGTTGTGTCGCTTCCTGCCATGGCGCTGTCTGGATTGGCTTTACGCGACAAGCGGTAGTCGAAATTAACGAAACCAACCTGCAGCAAACGATGATCTATGCAAGTGCCGGTGCTGTTCTATTTCTGATCCCAGCGCAGTTCGCATTGCGAGCAGTTAACGCTGGTGCTGGACAAGCTGACATAGGAATACGCCATGCTAGTGAAAGTAGACCGCGACGCACAGCGGCATGCCGCCACCCCAATTCGGGCCGCTTGACGGTTTTCAGAGACCCAATGGAAAAGGCGGTACACGAGTTATTAACCCGCGCCTTGCCGGATCCCGCCGAGCTGCAATTGTAGGAAGTCTCGCGCTGGTATAGGCGGGTTCGTCGGGGCGCTGCTGCCATTGAAAGCTCTGTGACAGAAACCCAAGCCCACCAGTGAATGAGCTGTTGGGCCAGGCGGCGGATACGCCGGAAATTCAACAGTTGCAACAAATAGGTACAACTTGCGCCGCACGATGCCGCACTGGCGGTACAGGTGGCTCTTCAGATCCACCAGGCAGGCCGTAATGAGGAGGAGCACTGGAGCTGTTAATAGGCCATTTAAAACGATCTTGGCGCCGCTGACGGCGATGCTCTGATTACTCCTGCTATATTAAATCTTTTGAACGCCAGGTGTGCCATGGCGAATGCCTTGTCCTCTTTTGCCGTCCAACCTCATGCGCCAGCGGCAAAGATCTCGAAAACACGCCTGGTGTTGCTTAACGATAACGATCCAGCCCCCCTTTATTGCGTGAATCATGTAGCCTTGCACGCTTTGTTGTATCTTCTTTTCTAACACCAATCCACCGCAGAGCACAGGCGGGTTGCCCGGTGCGTTTTTCTCTGGCACTGAAAGTCTTCATCCATGTTAATGGTCACTCCCGTTCTGGTCGCGCTCGCCTTGATTGTGGTTGCGGCGGGTATCAAGATTGTACCACAGGGCCATCAATGGGCGTCGGCGGAAATGATTGCTACGATGAACGTCCAGATGAAAGCGGAGCGCAAGCGCGCCGACATTCTGGAGGCGGAAGGGGCACGCCAGTCAGGCATCCTGCGCGCCGAAGCGAAGGAGAGAAACAGCCACAGATCCTGAAAGCCGAGGGCGAGCGGCAGTCGGCGTTTGCAGGCCAAGGCACGTGAACGCGCGCCAAAAGAAAGTCAATCCAGTCGGAGCAAATGATGCTAGCATAGGCGATACGTGTGCATCTGCACAATTTTGGTTGATTCTAGGCGCCTGTTGTTGATATTGGACATGCTGGGAGCGAGCGGCTTTTGCTATGGAGCAGGACAGCCGCATTGTCGCCGCGCAGAAACGAATGCGTCCGCCGTTGCGGCTTAATGCATTGATTCCCTAGAGGGTGGGTGATGACAACAGCACGTAAGGTTGTACATAATGGGAGACTTTGCGCCTTGATCGCCAAAACAGCTGGCCGCCAACACCAGCAGATGCTGGCGCATCTGGTTTAACTCGGCGATATGTACCTCAATTTCCTGCACCTTCTCAGCATCTGGCGTTTGACATCGGCGCCATGGCGACCGGGAGCATTATAAGTGATGGCGTCATTCCTTCGCGGATGCACCGTTCGCAGGTCGCAGGATGGAGAGTGCGTTCTTCGAGGGTAAGCGTGGGAAAGCAGGTCGTTAGCAAAACGCCCAGCCAGCACTTGGCGACGCCTACCAACAGCACGCTTCGCAGCTAACCGACGATGGCCTGCGCCCGAGCATAAGCAACACTGCCGCCGTGCTCGACGAGGGCAACAACAACCTAAAAATTCGGCGATCAATCAGCCGAGGATAGCGACAAGCTCGGCACTAACCTCGTTCACATTGCGGGTACCGTCAATGGTAAAATAGCGGGTATTGCCTGCATCTGCTTCTTTACGGTAGTAGTTGATCAGAGGCGCGGTCTGTTGATGGTATTCCACTAAACGCTTGCGTATGGTGTCTTCCTGATCATCCTTGCGGGTGGTCAATGGCTCGCCGGTGACATCATCCTTACCTTCTTGTCTGGGTGGATTAAACTTCATATGATAAACTCGGCCCGAAGACGCATGTACCCGGCGACCGACGACACGGTCGACGATAAGCGAATCCGGCACCGCGAGCTCCAGTACATAATCCACCGCGATGCCCGCCTCTTTCATGGCATTCGCCTGGGGAAGGGTACGCGGAAACCCATCCAATAACAAACCCTGGCGGCAATCGTCTTGTTGAATACGTTCTTTGACCAGTGCGATCACCAGTTCGTCGGTCATCAGTTTGCCGGCATCCATGAGTGCCTTGGGCTGCTTACCGAGTTCGGATTGCGCTTTCACCGCGGCACGTAGCATATCACCGGTGGAAATCTGTGGAATGCCGTACTTCTCCATGATAAATTGTGCCTGGGTGCCTTTACCAGCACCCGGAGCACCGAGCAGAATGATACGCATTGCGTTAATCCTCTTACCAATCCAAAGTGTTTTTAAAAAAAATCTAAAAAAAACGACAAACCATACCACTACTGACACGTATTCCTCAAGCAACTGATATCGTTGGCGGTGGTTGTCCAGCGGCTTTCGGAGTTGCCTGAAGAAAATAACCAGCGCTGGCGCGTCGGACATAACCAAAAACCATGTTAAAAGCATGGGAATATGCTGGCAAAGGGGAACTTTTACCGCGAGATCAGTGTGAGGCGTTTCCGCATGACCTAAGCGCGTACGCAGCTCAAACGCCCGCCTCAGAGAAAGCGGCAAGTCCGCTCTGAATCGGGGGATTTGCCGCGCTACCTTTAGGCGTTCAGCAGTTGGTTCATACGGCGAATAAACTGGTTAGGATCCTCAAGGGTACCGCACTCGGCCAGTAACGCCTGGTCCAGCAGCAGCTCTACCCAATCGCCAAACGCGTTGTCATCGATCAGATCAGCGGTGCGTTTTACCAGCGGGTGCTCCGGGTTCAGCTCGAAGATATACTTGATCTCCGGCGCGGCATGGCCTGCGGCGGCGAACAATTTGGCCATTTGCGTCGTCATATCATTGACGTCAGTGGTGACGACCGCGGGAGTATCGGTCAAGCGATGGGTCAACCGAACCTCTTTGATTCGTTCGCCAAGATAGCACTTCACGCGCTCGACGAAAGGCTCAAGAAGCGCCTTTTCAACCTCTTTTTGCTCTTCGTTTTCCTCATCGGCCAGTTTATTCAGCGAGGGATCGGCTTTGCTAACAGACTGGAAAGTTTTACCATTAAACTCCCTCAGATAGCTCATCATCCATTCATCGATACGATCGGAGAGCAGCAGCACTTCGATACCTTTCTTACGCAACAGCTCCAGATGTGGACTGCTCTTGGCGGCGGTATAGCTGTCGGCGGTGATATAGTAAATTTTCTCTTGCCCTTTCACCATGCGGCCAACGTACTCTTCCAGCGCAACGGTTTGCGCCGGACTATCGCTGTAAGTCGAGGCGAAACGCAGCAGTTTGGCCATCGCTTCACCATTAGCGGGATCCTCGCCAAACCCTTCTTTCAACACCAACCCGAACTCCTGCCAGAACGATTGATACTGTTCAGCGTCGTCTTTTGCCAGCTTTTCCAACATCGACAGGGCACGTTTTGTCAGCGCACCTTTTAGATTCTGCGTAATCCAGCTGTCTTGCAAGATTTCACGCGACACATTCAGTGGCAGATTGTTTGAATCAATTACCCCCTTCACGAAACGCAAATAGTTCGGCATGAATTGTTCGGCATCATCCGTGATGAATACGCGCTGCACGTAGAGTTTAAGCCCATGTTTTTGCTCACGGTTCCACAGATTCCAAGGTGCCTTTGCCGGGATGTAAAGCAGGATGGTGTATTCCTGTTTTCCTTCGACGCGGTTGTGGCTCCAGCTTAACGGGTCGCTGAAGTCATGAAATAGATGCTTATAAAATTCTTTATATTCCTCATCGCTGATATCGGCCTTGTTACGGGTCCACAGCGCCTGCGCTTTATTGATTTTTTCCCAGGTCACGACCTCTTCGTCACTGCCTTCCTCATCGCTTTTAGCCCGCATCTCGACTTCCACCGGCAGCGCAATGTGGTCGGAGTATTTGCCGATGACGCTTTTGAGGAGCGAGTCGTCGAGGAACTCGTCCTCGCCCTCGCGTAAATGCAGGGTGATCTCCGTCCCACGCTCCGGCTTAACGATATCGGCAATGGTATAATCGCCCTCGCCAGCGGATTCCCAAAACACCCCTTTGTCAACATTCTCCCCGGCGGCACGGGTGCGTACGGTGACTTTGTCCGCCACGATAAACGCCGAATAGAACCCGACACCGAATTGGCCGATAAGCTGTTTGCCTTGTAGCTGATCAGATCCCATCGATTCAAGGAAAGCCTTGGTGCCGGATTTGGCAATAGTTCCCAAATTGTCGATCGCTTCGTCGCGGCGCATACCGATACCGTTATCGCTGAACGTGATCGTGCGTTTCTTTTTATCGCAGGACAGACGAACGCGTAAATCGCCGTCCCCTTCGTATAAATCCGGCTGCGACAAAGCGCGAAAACGCAGTTTATCCGCCGCATCCGATGCGTTGGAAATTAATTCACGCAGGAAGATCTCTTTATTGGAATAAAGAGAATGGATCATCAGATGAAGCAGCTGCTTTACTTCCGATTGAAATCCGCGAGTTTCTTGTCCTTTCATGCTCATATTTTACCTCAATCCAAATGCGACCAAACAAGCGATTAAAGACGGCAATGATGAACAAATGGGAGTAAGACGAAGGGATTTCAAGCGGTAAGAAAAAAGCGCGCCAACGGCCGGCGAATCGGGCTTGAGGCGAGATCAGAATTTAATCGGATGGCGACCGGCCAGAGAGTGCGACAGCGTGGTGCCATCCACCATTTCAAGCTCGCCGCCAACTGGCACGCCGTGGGCGATGCGGCTGGCCATCACGCCGTAATGCGCGCACAGTTCGGCGATGTAATTGGCGGTGGCTTCCCCCTCCACCGTCGGATTGGTGGCGAGGATCACCTCCCGGAGGTTCTCGCTTTCAAGCCGCTCCTGAAGTCGGCTGAGACCGATATCGTCCGGGCCGATACCGTCAAGGGGCGACAGGTGCCCCATCAGCACGAAATAGCGCCCGGCGAATTGGCCGGTCTGCTCAACAGCGTGAATATCCGTCGGGCTTTCGACCACACAGATCTGGCCGGATTGCTGCCGGCGTGGACTTGCGCAAATAGTGCAGATCGCTTGTTCGGTAAAGGTACGGCAATCGGCGCAGTAGCCGATTGCCGACATCGCGCGGGTCAGCGCCTGCGCCAGGCGCATACCGCCGCTGCGATCACGCTGCAACAGGTGGAAAACCATACGCTGCGCCGATTTCGGCCCGACGCCCGGCAGGCAACGCAAGGCCTCCATCAATGCCTGCAGTAATGGACTGGTTTGCATCAGAGCGGTATTTTAAAACCAGGAGGAAGAGGAAGCTGCATACCGCTGGAGATGATGGCTACCTCTTCCTTTTGGGTTTCAGCGACACGGTGAGCGGTGTCGTTAAATGTCGCGGCGATCAGATCTTCTAACATGTCTTTATTATCTTCCAGCAGGCTGGGATGGGCTTCGACACGGCGGTAATTGCGCGCGCCATTAAGGGTGATCTTGACCAGGTCAGCACCCAATTCACCGGTCTCTTCCAGCTGCGCATTCTCTTCTTGCATGCGCTGCATTTTTTCTTGTATTTGCTGAGCCTGTTTCATCAGATTACCCATTCCGCTTTCACCAAACATAATCTTCTCTCTCAGTTGCGTCGGGCCTGGCGGCAATATTGCTGCAGCACGGCGGGTTATACGGGTCGGATACTATCTTCATCCAGCTCGGCGTCAAAAAAGCGCCGCAGCATTTGAATGTGAGAATCATTCATCATTACTTCCCGCGCCCGCATCAGTTTCTCTTCATAAATCGCCTGGCGCCATTCCAGTGGCGTTTTCATCACCGGATTATCATCTTCCGTTACGGTTAATTCAATCGGTGCGCCAAAATCGGCGCTGAGCGCGTCTCGCAGGGTGTTTTGCGCCGTCGCCGAATTCAGATGACGCTGCGAGGTGCGCAGGTGTAGACAGACCTTGCCCGGCGCCAAGTCTTCTTTCCAGGTGTTCAGAGCAAGCAGTTGTACCAGCTTGGGCACCGCCAGCCGATGCACCTGCGCCGCCCAGGGATCGCGCTCCAGCGCTTCTTCCGCCAGAGACAAAGCCAGTTCCGGCATTTTTTCATGTTCCGGCGCCGTGCACAGCGCATTCGGAGTGATCACCGGCGCCGGCTTAGCTTCAGGCTGTTGGTTGGCACGCCAGTGGTAAACCTCTAGTCGCGGCGCTTTCACCGAATCTTCTCGTCCAGCGGCAGGCTGACGCTGCTGGGCGCGTTTGCCCACGGTGGCCAGCCGCTCCAGAGCGCTGACGGCCGCTTTCTGGCGCGCCGGTTCAACCCCTTTTGTTTTTTGACTCTCCTGACGTTGCAGCAAGGCAGTACGGGCCCGTAAGAGCTGCGCGGTCGAAGCCGGCAATGGACTATCGCCACCGGGGGACGGAGCGGGCGGCTCGGTATTTTCCGGCATCACCGCCCCCAGCTGCCATTCAGCTTGCACCTCATCATCATCGAAGCCGCTGGCGGCATACACCTCCATAAGGCTTTCATCTGCACTGTCAACTGCAGTGGCTTGCCGGATAGTGGGCACGTGCCACGGCACCGCCAATCCAGTGACATGGCTGGCATGCGCATCATGGTACGTTGGACTATCGCTCCCGTCGCCCATCCGGACACCTGCCGCCTTGCCAGACGCTGAGAGACGCCCTTGATCCACATGAGGACTTGGCACCCTCTCAGACGCTGCCAAAGGGGCTATGTCTGGCAGCGCGCCAGGCCGGCTCTTAGCGAGAGGAGGGTCATTAACGTCGGCGCGCGACGTCACGCGATCCACGGACGCGGGCCACAAGGAGGCAACTGCGCCGGCGGCAGATCCACCATGGCCGGTACCGGAGCTAAATTCAGCCGTTTTTTTTTCCGCGTTAGCCGGTATCACTTCTGCTGACACCGCAGCAGGATGAAACGCCAGCGCGCGCAACAGGGTCATTTCAACCCCCATCCTAGGGTCCGGTGCGAAAGGCAGTTCTTTGCGCCCTATAAGCAAGGTTTGATAATACAACTGCAAATCGGCCGGAGGAAGGCGACGGGCCAATTCCCGTAAACGCGGCACAATGCCGGGGTCTTCCTCATCGTTGAGTTGGTCCGACAAAAGCTGCCCCATCGCAAGACGGTGTAACAAAGAGAGCATTTCCAGGAGCAGGGTTTCCCAATCCATACCGCGAGCAGCGCATTGTGCAAGCTGCGCCATCATCGCGCCGCCGTCGGCATCGGCCAGCGCTTCGATAAGCGCCAGCGGCTGCTCGGTGTTCAATGTGCCAAGCATGAGGCTTACCGCCTCAGCGCTAACCTCCCCCCGCCCCGTGGCGATGGCCTGATCGGCCAAGCTCAGGGCGTCACGCATGCTGCCGTCGGCGGCGCGAGCCAGCAATTGCAGCGCGCGCGGAGCGGCGGCGATATGCTCCTGCTGTAACACCGTCGATAGCTGATTGCGAATTTGCTCGACGTCGAGCGCTTTTAAATGGAATTGTAAACAGCGAGAAAGGATGGTCAGCGGTAATTTCTGCGGATCGGTGGTGGCCAGTAAAAATTTGACGTGCACCGGCGGCTCTTCCAGCGTTTTTAACAGCGCGTTGAAACTATGACGGGACAGCATATGCACTTCATCGATGAGATACACCTTGAAGCGGCCGCGCGTCGGCACGTACTGGACATTATCCAGTAGATCACGGGTATCCTCAACCTTGGTTCTCGAGGCGGAGTCAATTTCAATCAGATCGACGAATCGACCCTGCTCGATTTCGAGGCAACTGTCGCACTGGATGCAGGGGGTGGCTGTGATACCGGTTTCGCAATTCAGCCCTTTCGCTAGAAGACGGGCGATGGTGGTTTTACCCACGCCACGGGTACCGGATAACAAATAGGCATGATGGATCCTGCCCAATGATAGGCTGTTCGCCAGAGCCGTCAAGACATGCTCCTGACCTACTACATTGGCAAATGTTTGCGGACGCCACTTACGGGCAAGTACCTGATAGCTCATGGGTCGAGATTTGCGTCGGAGGAACAGAGCGCCATGCTAACACAGCCTCACACCGCAGCGCGAGGCTGTTGTTATCAGTGGCCGGGGAAGAGCACCAGACTGTAACTCGTTACGCCGATACCATTGAGAAGCGTTTCACCGCCGAGATCTGCTAGATTGATAACGAAGGCCGCATCCTGCACATTGCCACCGAGCCGTCGAATAAGCTTTACCGTGGCGCCGATGGTCCCACCCGTGGCGAGCAGATCGTCCACCACCAGCACTTTATCGCCGGGGACGATGGCGTCTTTATGGATTTCCAAGCTGTCGGTACCATATTCCAGCACGTAGTTTTCGCTAATGGTTTCACGCGGCAGCTTGCCGGGTTTGCGCACCGGCACGAACCCCAGTCCCAACGTCAGCGCAACCGGCGCACCGAACAAAAATCCGCGCGCTTCGGTGCCGACGATTTTGGTCGGCCCTGCATCACGATAACGATCGGCCAGCAAGGCGATGCTGGCGGCATAGGCATGCGGATCTTCAAGCAGACCGGTAACATCGCGAAACAAAATACCGGGTTTTGGATAGTCTGGAACCGATTTTATGCTTTGCTTGATTAATATTAATTGTTGTTCAGTAGCGGTCATATTGTTGTTCCGGCGGCCATGGTGGGTACGGCCTGGAAAGCCTTTGTTCATCATTAACGCGGATCTTGTCATGGTTAAATAAGACTGACCGCAAAATCTAAGCAAACTGCCGCAAAAATGCAACTTCCGGCAAACGCAGAGAAGGTAATTATTGGCGTGGCGCAAGTTGCACCAGCCGCATTATATGCTAATACAGTGCATCGCAGAAAACGATGCGGTACTATCATAAAAGTCGAAAAAAATGTCATTCATTACAGGTAAATGGCGAGTACACATCTTAACTGATCATCGTTTTGCCCCCTGTCTAAACGATTTAGCCGTTACACATCGCAGCCCAAAGACACCCTGTTATGAAACAATTCTGTTTCAACCATCAGCGGCTAACTGATCAAATATTGGCGCTCTCCCACAAACTGGCCGCGCAAAATTTGCGTCAGGCAGCCTCGCCGCCACGCCGGAGGATATTACGCCAGCCTGGCCGAGCATCGTGACCATGAGCGGCGGCCGGCAATGATCCGCGAGAAATCGCCGCGCCAAAAATTGCTCGGCAAATTGATTATATGTTCATCTTGTAGAGTGTAAATAATATCCTTGATTTACAACCTGAGTTGAGCAGGAGTGCGAGGTGATCCTCTAAGATAAATCCCCCTAAATTAAACTGGAAAAATGATTACTTGCGCAAAGCGGATACGCTGGAATAAACGTTGTCGTCTTTACTTGTTATCAGCGCGAAAACCAGGGCGCGCGAGTCAGCCTGCAAATTAAAGCTCCAGGGAATGAACAACCGGTTTTCTATGATGGCAGACATAGAGGCGCGCAATATGATCCCGTTCGTTGCGCGATGCAGCGACCGAGCGCGGCCTCAAGCCTAAAGAGCCGCGAACGCACTTCTTGATACAGCGCTATCTCACCCATACGGTAGCGTCAGGCCAAGGTCGCGATATCATCGAACGAGGTGGTGGATCTCTCTCGGAGAAGATCTTATTGCGGAGTCCAGTATATGCTGGCGGGTTTTCTCGTCTGGTTTGTCGTGCCATAGTGCCGTTTTTGAGTGGTCTTTGGATTTACATACATTCAAGAATGTATAGTAGAATACTATAATGAATAATTTCGCGTAGCACTATCTTTGGGCTTGTGATCACTTAATTAATTTTCTTCAAAACGGAATCTTGAAGTTTATCTGTGAACAAAACAGAGACCTTATTGCCTCTGGCGGCCGTTCTGGTGCTTTCCGGCAGTGTTAGGCTGTGATAATAAAGAAGCTGTTCAGGCAGGTAATCGGCAGCAGATTACCGAAGTGGCGTTGTAACGCTTAAAAACAAGAGCTTAATGTCACCACCAACTTGCCGGGCCGCACCGCCGCTTTCTAGCTTGTGGAAGTCCGTTAACAGGTCGATGGCATTATCCTGAAACGTAATTTCGTCGAAGGGAGCGATGTCACAGCAGGCGCCTCTTTGTATCAAGTTGATCCAGCCACCTATCAAGCCGCCTATAA
The DNA here is from genome assembly GCF_036327475.1 of Sodalis sp. (in: enterobacteria). Lineage (NCBI taxonomy): Bacteria > Pseudomonadati > Pseudomonadota > Gammaproteobacteria > Enterobacterales > Bruguierivoracaceae > Sodalis > Sodalis sp. (in: enterobacteria). Next base: position 842,150 of record NZ_CP132913.1, read on the forward strand.
CAGCGCCAAGGGCGATTTAGCGCAGGTGCGGGCGTACCGGCATCGCACGGGTGACGGTAACAGCTATAAGAACTACTCTCCACCAGCTATGTCAGCCGCTAAGACTATGATCAGGCGGTTGCGACGCTGGCGCAAAACAATGCGGTCGCATAGGCGGTGCTGGAAACCGCCAGCATCAATCTGACCTACACCTATGTCACTTCACCGATCAACGGTCTTGGTAAGTCCGCCTTCTACCGAAAGCGCCTTAGTCGCCAGCGCGTAAACGACCTCGATGGCGACCGTTCAGTAATTGGACCCGATATATGTCGATGTTGCGCAGTCTAGCAATGACTTCATACGTCTGCGTCAAGAGCTGGGAAACAGCATAACGGCAAAGCGTCGATGCGCCTTTTGATGGAAAACGGCGGTGAATATGCACAGACGGATTGGAATTCTCCGATGTTACTGTGGATGAAACCACCAGCTCTATTACACTGCGCGCTATTTTCACGAATCCACAGCATTGTGCTACTGCCATGTATGTTTGTGTACGCTAAACTGAACCAGGAAAACGCTTTACTCGTGCTTCAACAGGGCGTCACCCACACGCCTCGCGGCGAGGCGTGTGCCATAGGGGTTGGAAGCGACAATTAAAGTCACGATCCGCCAGATCACGCCAGCACAGGCCATCGGCGACAAATGGTTAGTCATAGCCGATTACAAGAAGGCGACAAGGTCATCGACGCCGGTGTGCAAAAGGGAAACAAGGCATGCAAGATCACCAAGAAAGAAGCAGCCGACCAGACAAGGCACTGGAGCCCAACACCGCCAGAAGAGTGTTTTCTTCTTATTCACTTAAATACAATATTTATTTATAAATAAACCTAAATCCCCGTGTTTATCCTACCATAATCATGCCTACATCGTTTGACGCCGCCCTGACGACACAAGTAAAATCACTAACCACGACGCAACTGTGCTGTCTTTCTGTTTCTGGCCCCGCTCGCCAACCGCCATAATTTCAGCGGCGTGTTTTGTGTCCCTGTACCGCCTTGAAGTAGAGGTGGATTCATATAACATACACACGCCTGCCCAGGAGAACAATCTGGCAGTCGAGATGACGTATTTGTGAGGGAACTTAATATCTGCATCTTGCTAGTTTCAACCTTGTTGATCGAGGAAACGGCTAAAGCGTTGGTTAAAGCGCGCGGTATTCCCGTCTTTAGCTACTGTACGCTGTTCCCGGTGTAATAGGGACGCGACGCGCTGGAGACATTGAGAGTGACATAATGGTAAGTCGCCCCTCATATTCCACAGATCGCGTGGTCGCGATGGTCGAACCGACTTTTAAGTAGATGTTGGCCGCGGTGTGTCGCAAGGGTAAACCACTTTCAGCTCAGCGGAAAGTTTAGCTAAAGCCGCACCGATTTAACCGCGTTGGCAGTATCCAGCGCATTGTCACCGGTGGCGAGTTTAACCCATGAACCAGTGGCGGGCTGCCCGTTGATGCGGGCGATAATATTGTAGCTCTCTCCCGCCCAACTAGTCGCTACATCCCTCAGCCGCACCTGCGATCCGTCGGAATTGACTCTCAATATGGATTTTGCCGAACTCCTCGGCGGTTTTCAGGCGGATCTGCACGATAATCGAGGCGTTAAGCTGTTGCCCCTCACCGGCGATGAACCGCCCAGCTAACCTGCAACGATCTGATTGCAACCTCCAGCGCGCTGATAACATCCACCGGCATTAACTGAAAATTATCTAGCTTATTGAGCCAGATATGCATTGCGTATCTGGAGCCGAACAATTGTACTTCCATGAGTATGGCTTATCGGATCCTTGAGGAGGAACTGACATAATCCTATCTTCCTGTGTCATGTTTTCAGCGCCAATAAAACCAGCAACCATAAGGAAGCTGGAGCTGGATTTCTGCACCTGGGCCTGGGATATATTCAAATCGGCACCCGATTCAAAAGTTAGGGTGATAAGTGGCGGTATTGAACGAGTCGCTGTCGGAGGCCATGCATATCAAATGGTCGATGTCGTTCATATATTTGCTTGACTATCTGCGTCACGCTATCTTACAGCGTTGAGGCGTTAGCCCCGAGGAACAGATACTGTTGACGAGTAGCATGAGCATCATAATGCCCGCCAACATGCATGATGATAATGGCAATCATCCATGCGAAGATGGACCGATCGATAAAGTACTTAGATATACTCGTCCACTAATTTTACATTATGCATCAGCACTAATATCAGCACTAATAAAAGTAATTCAGCCGTACCGTTTCATTCCGCGCCAGCACGCCGGCAATGAAAGAACGCTGAGACTCTCATCCCAATGCTGTTTACCTGGGTCCTGCTGTCACGGCTGGCTATGCTCAGGGACTGTAAGTTAATGTAATCATGGGATAGCAGTGGGTATCGATCCATATCCCTAGTCTGGTTTTAAGATTACTGCAATTGCCATGTGTTATAAGGAGGATATGGATGAGTATTCACCCAAACACTACGATATTGCGCAATTGAAATACCTGTGTGAAAATATCTATAAAGGCATTGCCAGTCTGGGTGACAGCTATCATGGTTGGGTAAATAACCAAAGTTCCATTGTCAATTTGCAGCTTAACAAATTAATTGAGCACATAGCAGCGAATATTGTCATCTTAAAACTTAAATACCATAATGACAGTGAGCTTACCGATCAGGTTGAAACCTTTTTAGATGATACTTTTACCATGTTCAGTAGCTACAGCATCAATAATTACAATATTCAATACTGACGTCGCAGCCGTAGGCGTTTATTCGGAATATTCTCGGAGACAGAGCTCTGTGCAACCTGAGAAAGTGGTAACGCACCCGTTCAACTGACTGCACAAAAGGTAAAAATGAAAAAAATCGACTATTTAATGCGATTGAGGAAGTGCCGCACACTGGAAACCCTCGAGCGTGTGATTGAAAAAAACAAATATGAACTGTCTGATGACGAACTGGAGATATTCAACTCCGCCGCCGATCATCGCCTGGCGGAACTAGCCACGAACAGGTTGTACGACAAAGTTCCAGTTTCTGTCTGGAAGTATGTACGCTAAAACTGATTATTCTAAATATAATGCTAATGTTAATACACATAACTATTAATACCTTTTGTAGGCAATGAAAGAACCCCTTGCTTGCCCTACTGATAACCGTTCTTTTTCGCGTTATTGACGTCAGGTTAACCTCTTAATTGTTTGACGTGTTACGCAGATATAAATGGCCAGTGCGTTATCATACTGGTTAATAGTATTATTGGTCTTCTCTAAACACAGGTCCAAAGCGGTGATGTCAAGTGCTTATTGCGTCGAATTCCCTCATTTTCAGGTGCCAGACGGGAATGTACTGACCGGCAGATGCGATTTCAGCACGTCATATTAGTAAAGGACAATTGCGGAAAAACACCGCTTATTTCCAAGCAATGGAGAAGAACCTCAGCGCCACGGTCAAGCAGATCCAAGATAGGGCAAGATGAATGCGAGTTGAATTAGGTGAAGGCCTCGCCAGCAATATCTCGGCACACACGTCGCCCGCTGCGACTGCTTCCTTCCGGACCTGACCGAGTTTACGGGGTAGCGTTGCGAGAGCGCCCACGAGGCCTCCATTGACGGCCCATTTCAAATGGGCGCGTGGCCATTATCAATTAAGGTTTAGATAATTGCAAGCCAGGGCGGTTTAAGAGTCATTTTATCCAATATGTTTTACATGTAACGCCGCTGACGGGTTGTGGTCGCTGGGCCAAATGTGAAAATATGCCCGATCCCCTATTACGATAATTTTCGTCAGCGCGTTTATCAGATCTGGCTGCAGTCCCTTGTGGCCGATTTTAACCACCTATGGTAATGTGGTGCGTCGGTCCGCCCACCGCCCACCACTCAGCAAGTCGGTGGGCCATTAATAAATGCTCCAGCCGCCTAAGCCGCCTATCCGCCTTGACGTCTTCGCCGCGGGTCAAGTAGACCGTTCTCCCCCACTCTCCCTGATGGTTCTACACAGGTTAGGCCGCGAAGTGGATACGCTCCGCTAGTGAGCCGACGATCAGGCCAACAGTAATCCAGGCGAAGGAGCACTGGAACGCGACATGAATCAGCTGATAGAAACTATCGGTTAGTGTGGTCACGCCGATGCGTTTAGGCATGAGCACACTGTAATCGCCGAAGAAGGCATTACTGGTACTGAATGTCAGCGAAGCCGTAAATCATCCACAGCACACAGACCAGCGCAAAAGCGACCGCAACCCCGAGCACCCGCGCGGTGCTTGCATCACAAAGGCATTGCCGGCCTTGTCCACAGCCTGACGGCAAGGGGCCGCAGCGCCTAAAGCGGATGGTTCGTTGCTTTCACAGGTATATGAATGCGAATAACCCGCTAAAGTTCAGTAACAAGAATCTTGCCGTCGCCAGCCTTATCAGTAGTCGCCGGCCTTATCAGTATAGGCCGCCTTGTTGATGGCATCAATCACTTCATCAGACTAATCTCGTCAGCGATAGCGATATCAATTTAAAGCAAAGCATGTGCCACAAATGTTTTGACATAAAAATTTACCGTCAAATAGATGCCCGATGCTCAAAACGGTGCGTCTGTCAGAAATTTGAAACATAAATGCCCATTCTCAGTGCATACCGAGACGAATGGGCATCCCATTGGCGCTTACGATGACAAACGGCGAGGGGAACCGTGGCGCTTGAGAAGGGTATCGCTTGTCGTATGGCGCCGCATCGAAATCAGTACCGCCCGGCGTGGACACCAGCGCCCGCGCCAGAGACAGCAATTGCTTATGTCCGACCGACAAGGTGTTGCCTTGTTCACTTAGTCCTGAGAACACTCCCTCGGTGTCGAGCGTACTAGCGTCGGCAGCTGCGCCTACTCTAGCGCGCCAGACCTGTTGTTCACTTGTCTCGCGTCCGAGGCTGACGTTGCCATAGACTGTGTCAGCCATAAAAGACCGGATCTTTCTGCATCATTTCCATAACCGGACAGTAGCCTACCATCAGGCTCTGGCCAAGACACTTTTGCCGCTGCCGGTATGCCCCACCAGGACGATAAAAACTTTTCGCCGGCGCCATTGGCGAAATATTGCGCAACACCGGCGATAGGCGAAGTGCAGGTTACGCAATTCAATAGCACCACCGCTCAGAAGAACATCATCCGTGCCGTACCGTTGAGCAGGACCATCCATCAGTTCAAAATACGTTCCTCGCGACCGCCGCCGCCTGCTGCATGATGGACTGCTGGGATGTCAGCTCAATCAGCGACTCGTTAGCGGACTTAACCAAAACGAACAGCATGCCGTACAATATCAGTTCAAATGGCAGGTTGAGCAGCGGGCGTAGCACGAAGGCTACCACCGTGACGTACAGATCTTTCACCACTTCGGTTCGTTGGTCACCCTGGAAATAAGCTGCCCTACCGATTGAGTTCGAATACGCCTAACAGCTGGCACAGTGTGGCATCCATGATTTCCGTTCTCAACTGCTACACAACGCTTAGCGCGGTGCGATTGAATAACAGCGATGATGATAACGCAGCACTGCCGACAGCACCTGTAGCGCGAGGAAAACAGCCACTAGAACAGCCACCCGAATGGCCGCCGTCCGGGCAGCAAGACTTTATCGGACAGAATATGGTCGATGAAATAGCTAATCACTATCGGTCCGGCGACTTTCTCCACTGCCGCTGGCCATAACATCAGAGCCAACAACGTCAACAGTCGGCGGTGGGGCGGACATAGGCGAGTAGCCGTTTGAGGGTGGCTAAAGGCTAGTCCGGTTGCGCATCGCGGCTTCCAACTGCTGGTAGCAGTACATACCCCGGTGCCCAGCCAGGCTGGTACAGCAGCGCGGCCTGATCGCCGCCCTGTCCGATGCGGCCCTGTTTATTTAAGCATCAGGATCTCGCTCGCGCCCTGCAGTGCCGACTGCCGACTGATGTTGTTCCAGACTGAAGGCCCTGATCATCCGAACGCTGGTCAGATATTTCTAGCCTGGTTGTTGAGCGAGGAGAACGCCGCCTGCACCTGCGCCACGGAAAGTGCTTCGGCATCGGCAACAGCACCAACAGCGTCAGTTGCCAGCTGATTTGCAAACTCATCACCAACATCAGCACTCCTCGCCAGCGGCGAAAACCGCGCGGTCCGGTCCACATCATTGGTGGCGCGTACCATCAAATCGCCGGTACGATGGCACAGATAAAAGCCCGGCAATTGCCGGCTGAACAACTGCAAATAATAATACTCGCCAGACATGGCGCAGCCCATAGGCCAGCACCGCGGAAGACCATCGCCCCTAGTCATAGCACCCAAGTATTGCCACCACTCGCGGCGAAAATCATCATAATTATGCAAATAATCTCACGAGGCATTATTCCAAAAATAAAATGGCCGAACAGCCGTCCGCCACCGAGCGCCAAGCGCTATTGTAAAAATTTATAGCCCTACCATAGGGAGTAATGATTTAGAGGGTTAAATGGCTAAATGGCTGAAGGATCAATTGCTCAAACGGCTAAGGTGTCGATAAGGCAACTTGTCAAATGGTTGAGTGGGGTTATGTCGATTGCGTGATTGGCCAATTGGTCGAAGGTACGATGGGTTGAATGGTTAATTGACTGTATGGCGATTAAACCGGCGTGGTAGTTTATGACTAGAATTTATGCCGTGATCATCAGATAATACGCCCTCTTTTATGGCAATAAAAGAGAAAATACTTGACAACAAATAGCAAACCCTTTCCCGTTATTACGATAAATTACCAATAGGGACATGAGCCACGTTGTTATAGGTGCACTACCGTACCCGAGGCCTATTTCGCCCGCCTGTTTGGCCTACCTCTTATTTACTATGGTGCCGGAATGTACTGCGCGGCGAAAAATCAAGCAAATCGAGCATCAAGGCGGCCGCTGTCATTTCGTCGGCCCGGCGGATTAATTTATGATGAGGCGAAGCGGCTGGCACGCGAGCAAAATGGCCATTATACAGATCAGTTCGAACTGGCTTCCAACTAGCCCAGAAACAATAATATCACCAAAGCGTCTAGCGCCAACTTAGCACGTAAGCTGTTTCCATAGTCGTCCTGGTATGGTGATGAGAAGCGGCACCTCTGCGACGCTTGGACGTCATATCCGCATCAGGGTCACCCGACTCGTCTGATGGTCGTCGACCCATACAATCGGTCCAGCCGCGTTGAAAGTACTGGCCGGCCGCGTGTCGAGCCGCCGAGTGGGCGGCTCTGCTAGGTGTAGCACCAAATTTGGCCAAACGTATGCGCGCCGTCGGCGAAGCGGGGCCTCGTCACGTTATTATGCGACAGCGGCGAACGTTACAGCGACACTTGCTATCAGCCAACATGGGCAAAAGAACATATCGGCAATATTTGTCCGTGGCAGATTGAGCTGGAAAACCTGTAATAGCAAACAACCGCTGCAATCTTCACCACCCGCTATCGTTCATCCGCAGACAGAGACAGTACCCTATACCCTTTGGCTATGAAGAGTGAATGAAACAGATGGATCGAGCGGGGTGATGCTTGGCGGTAGGCAGGATTCAACCACTTGCCTTATCCAGGCCTTATCCAGGCCTTAAACGACGAAGTCCATTGCGTTTACCCTCGATTATGGCCAGCGCCATCTGGCGGAATATCGTCGCCCGCGATCTTGCGATGTAGTTTGGGCGCACGGACGCACAAAGTGATTGACGCTGTCCTGTTTAATACGCTGATGGTCAGCAGCCTCACCCGCGACAACATTTCGGTACCAAGCTACGAGGACACAAGCACCCCTAACGCTGGCCGCTATCTACGCCTATCAGGTCGAGGCGGACGCGGCCATCACCGGTGGTGCGAGATAGATTTCTCCGATTATCCCGATTACCGCGACGACTTTATCAAAGTGCTGAACTCTTGGTGTGGCGCGCGAATCACAATTCGTCACGCCGCTAATGTAGTTGTGAAACCTGGGCGCTGGAGGATCATTACCATCAACTTGTAAGAGCGGCATGATACGCTGAGCCTGCTACAACGGGATCAAAGGTGATGGCTGTGGACAATGCGCAGCCTGTCATTTCATTTACGCGCGCGGGCTGGGGCGTATCGCGCGCAGCTGCAGGCGTAAAGCTAAAGCTAAAACCGGCCTTCACTAAATCCTACGCTGCTCGCCTCGCAGCGGTAGCGCGGTACCATCCCCTCCATGCGGCGAATACGCTCAAACGGACCGTGCTACTCACGATAATCAATAATCGTCCAGCCCTTTTGGGTCCGATGCCATTCGGCCCGTCCACTAATTCGTCAAGGAGCCGGTATTAATACTGTATCTTCATCCTCCTCTGCGCTGCCCGCACCCGGCGCGGCATCCGGTGCGGGTTCCGCCACGCGCTGGCCTGGTGCTCTGCGTATTGTTATTCTGCGGCGTACCCCGCCGGCGCCGTCTTTCACCCTACCACCCGTAGTTTTTCCCGCTTGACCCCAGTCCGCTCTTTGCTGCCGGAGGGTCTTAGGATGCGCCTGAATGTTAGTCGTGGGTCGTTCAGCTTTTCTGCTGTCCGGGGTCTGTGGTAGTAGGCTGTTCGACCTCTTCCTGCTTGTCATCAGAATGGGCGGATCTGGGTGGCTTTATCGGCGGTAGCGGGATCGGCGGTAGCGGGTTTTCGCCGTGTCACCGGCGAAGGTGGCCCCGCGCCAGTGGCACATGCGGCAAATACAAAATAGCGATGAGGGCCAAGGCCAATAACTCCCTGGTGAGTATCGGTTGTCACATGCTCTTCCCTCCTTAGTGTATTCACATGCTCTTCCCTCCTTAGTGTATTCCCTTAGTGTATTTCCCGGAAAAGCATGCCATGGCGAATTACCACTATCGCTGGCGATGAAAATCCAACAGGCCATGAAGTGAACTGTTGAATTTTGCGCAGTTGACGGTAGCGTTGCGGTCAGTATCGCGTTATTGCATCTGCGCCGCCGCACCCATTTTTATTTTCGCCGCCGCCCGCAGGTTAGCCAGCAGCGCATCAAAGGTCACGCCGATCATCCCTTGATTCAGATGGTCCACGAATGCTTTGCGTTGCTGGTCATCAAGTGATCGCGGCGTAACGCTATCTAGCGCAATCAGGACGATGTCTCCTTGTGCATTGGTGAACATACCATAGCTGCTTTTGCCCTGTAGAGGCTTCGGCAGCGCAAAGAGGGTTTGTATCAGCGGGTCGCCTTGGTTGGCGGAGTCGAAACGCTGTACAGCACTGAAGCGCAGACCGGCGTCCTGCAGCACCTCGGCGCTTTTATCGTTGCTCTGCTTCAAGGCGACGAGCGCTTTTTTAGCGTCGACGCGGGCCTGAACTACGGCTTTCTGGAGCCTCACTTCCTGTTCGACCAGCGCACGTACATCCTCCAGCGGCTGCACATGTTCGGGACGGTGATCGGCAATACGAATGATGAAAGCGCGATTGCTGTCGACAGTGATCACATCCGAATTGCTGCCTGGCGCTCCATTGCTTCCCAACAACGCCCCTTCGAACAGCACCTGTTTCACCGCGTCATAATTCAGCGCAGCGGGTACGTCATTCAGGCTGAACCAGTCGGTCTCTTGCGCCTTGATGCCGGTGGCGGCTTCGGCCGATACCAGCGTCTCATCATCATTGCTGGCCGCATCGCGCACTTTTCGCTGTAGCGCATAATAGGCGCCAATGGCTTTCTCCTGTTTCACCTTCGCTGCCACTTCGTCATGCATCGCGCTCAATGGGCTGATTTGCACCGGTGCAACATCATCCAAACGGACGATAAGGAAGCCCACCGAGGATTGAATCACGCTAGACAACTGGCCTTTCTCGCTCAGGTTAGCCTGTTTTAGCTCGTCGAGGCTTTCATTGTCGCTTATCCAGCCGATATCGCCGCCGTTTTTCGCCGAAACGACATCGGTGGAGTGAGCTTTGGCCAGGGCGGCGAAATCGTCACCCTGCTGCAATTGTTTCAGCCAGTTGTTAGCGTCGTTTTCGGTTTGGCTTTGGATAATGCTGTAGCGTTTACGTGCTGGGAGGGTGAATTGATCCTGGTGCTGAACATACCAGGACCGAATCTCTTGTTCGTCGACGCTGATTTTCGCCTGCATCGCTTCAGCGTCCATCTGGATATAGCTCACCTTAAAGGTTTCCGGCAACAAGTACTGATTTTTGTGCGCGTTGTAGTTGGCTTGGATCTCATCGTCGCTCGCGGTCTGCTTCGCCGCCAGCGCTGTGATATCAAACGTGGCCAGACGTGCGTCACGGGTTTGCACCGCCGCAGCCAACAGTCTGTCGGTTTCCGCCGGTAACAGGAAGCTGGTGCCAACAATGCCCTGAATAAGCTGTCGGATAAGCAATTGTTTGCGTATCAACGCGGCGTACTGATCCGTCGATAGCCCCATGTTGCCGATCAGAGCGCGGAATTTGGTGTTATCGAATTTATCCTCGGTGCGGAAAGCCGGAATGGCGAAGATCGCCTGTTTGATTTGATCGTCACCGATAGTCAGTCCCAGGTTATTGGCATACTGTTCCAGAAGGGTTTCATCAATCAATTGCGAGAGTACCTGCTGGCGCATCTGGCGCATGTAGCCTTCATTGGCCGCCAATTGAAAGAACTGTTCACCCATAGATTCCTGTTGGCGATCACGTTTGTTCTGCACTGCCTGTTCCAGCTGTGCACGGCTGATCTGTTGACCGTTCACCTTGGCGGCATAGTCGCCATCGCCGCCGATAAGATAATTGCCTACCCCGGTCAGCACGCATGAGATAGCAGTAAGCCCAAGAATAATTTTAAGCACGAAGTGATTAGCAGCCGCGCGTAAATTGTCCATCATAGTGTGATAACGCCCCGCTGTGCATGAATGAAATTTGTGCGTTGGTATGTGGGCTGACCGCTTGCCGTAGCTCCACCAGAGCCGCTGAACGTTAAGACCATTTCTCTGGCAACGCCAACCCAGCTTTGTCAGTCAATCCAGAAAAGCGCATCCCGATGATGCGCCCTGTATTATACCCTACCAGCCTGACTGCGTCAGGTATTAGTTGACGTATTCTGGACTTGGCAAGTGGTCAGTTCACCGCGTCTTTCCAGCACGGAAGCCAGGTATCTTGGTAGCGCGATGGTGATCTCTTTACCGGTTTGCAGATTGCGTCCGGCATGAGAGGGACGCTCGCGGACAATGAAGGTGTCAAATCCGACCAGCGCGATGTCATCTCCCTGCTGTAGTGACTTGGTAATCAAACCAATGATTGTATCCAGTGCACATCCGTGTGACTTATTTACTTTTCATCCCCCTTGAATTCTCATGTTGCGGCGGATTTTTCATTAAACGCGACAGCGCAGCTGTGTTATATCCAGTATGTAGAGTAGACTAAACCTGTGCCCAGACCCAACAGCTCACTAACTTAACGGTACAAAAGGCTACCACGTCAGAATTGGCCTACCAGCCCCTCTGCCGGTTCATTTTAAACCCCTTATTTTACCGCTTCGGACGCCACTTCAACACTGAAAGGGGCATTCTGTAGTGCCAGATTAAACACATCATCGATGCGTTGAACCGGATGAATATCCAGGTCGTTTATCACATTGGCTGGCATATCTTCCAGATCCCGCTTATTCTCGAACGGAATTAGCACGGTTTTGATACCACCGCGGTGCGCCGCCAGCAGTTTTTCCTTCAAACCGCCGATGGGCAACACCTGACCGCGAAGGGTAATCTCGCCGGTCATCGCCACATTGGCCTTGACGGGATTGCTGGTTAGGCAGGACACCAGCGCGGTACACATCGCGATCCCGGCGCTCGGGCCATCTTTGGGTGTGGCGCCTTCCGGCACGTGCACATGAATATCGCGTTTTTCATAAAAATCAGAATTGATCCCGAGCTTGTCCGCGCGCGCGCGCACCACGGTCAGCGCCGCCTGAATGGATTCCTGCATCACCTCTCCTAAGGAACCGGTATAGGTCAATTTGCCCTTGCCGGGCACGCACGCAGTCTCAATGGTCAGCAGATCGCCGCCGACCTCGGTCCACGCTAGACCTGTCACCTGGCCGATGCGGTTTTCTCCTTCTGCGCGTCCGTAATCGAAGCGCTGGACGCCGAGGAAGTCTTTCAGATTGTCGGCGCTGATGGTAATATGTTTCGTGCTTTTATTCATCAGCAGGGTTTTCACTGCCTTGCGACATAGTTTAGAAATTTCCCGCTCCAGGCTGCGCACCCCGGCTTCGCGTGTGTAGTAGCGGATGATCCCCACCAGCGCGCTGTCTTCCACTGTCAACTCACCTTTCTTCAGGGCGTTTCGCTCAAGCTGCTTAGGCAACAGATGCTGCCTGGCAATGTTGAGTTTTTCGTCTTCAGTGTAGCCGGACAGGCGGATCACTTCCATGCGATCGAGCAGCGGCGCCGGGATATTCATCGAGTTAGAGGTGGCGACAAACATGACGTCGGAGAGATCATAGTCCACTTCCAGATAATGATCGTTGAACGCCACGTTCTGCTCGGGATCCAGTACCTCCAGCAGCACCGATGCGGGATCGCCGCGCATATCCGACGACATCTTGTCGATTTCGTCGAGCAAGAACAGCGGGTTTTTCACGCCGACCTTGGACATCTTCTGGATAAACTTGCCCGGCATGGAGCCAATATAAGTACGACGGTGTCCGCGAATTTCAGCCTCATCACGCACACCGCCCAGCGCCATGCGTACATACCGCCGGCTGGTAGCCTTGGCAATGGACTGGCCGAGAGAGGTCTTACCCACCCCGGGCGGGCCTACCAGGCACAGTATCGGACCCTTGATTTTACTGATCCGGCTCTGTACCGCCAGATATTCGAGAATACGGTCTTTTACGCGTCCAAGCCCGTAGTGATCCTTATCAAGCGTTTCTTGCGCCTTAACCAGGTCCTTTTTGACTTTGCTGCACGCATACCAGGGCACAGACAGCATCCAGTCGATATAGCCGCGCACCACAGTCGCTTCGGCGGACATCGGCGACATCATCTTCAATTTTTGCAGTTCCGCCTCGGTCTTTTCACGGGCCTCCTGTGGCATTTTGGCCGCCTCTATCTTACGCTTCAGTGCTTCGTTTTCATCCGGCGCATCGTCCATCTCCCCCAGTTCTTTCTGAATCGCCCTCATCTGCTCATTCAGATAATATTCGCGCTGACTCTTTTCCATCTGCTTTTTGACGCGATTGCGAATACGTTTTTCCACCTGGAGCAGGTCGATTTCTGACTCCATCATCGCCATCAGGTACTCCAGCCTCTCGGTCACATCGACCATCTCCAACACCGATTGCTTGTCGGCCAGCTTCAGCGGCATGTGAGCGGCGATGGTGTCGGCCAAACGGACGGCATCATCGATACTGTTTAACGAGGTCAGCACTTCGGGAGGGATTTTCTTGTTCAGTTTGATATAGCCTTCAAACTGATTGATGGCAGTACGCACCAGCACTTCCTGCTCGCGCTCATCCAGTTCGGGCGCGTCAAAATAGTCCGCTTCGGCGGTGAAGTGATCGCCGCTGTCCGCCAGCTCTTTTATCCGGGCGCGTGTCAGCCCTTCCACCAGCACTTTTACCGTGCCGTCGGGCAATTTAAGCATCTGCAGAATGGACGATACCGTCCCAACTGAAAAAAGATCGTTAATACCCGGCTCGTCGGTTGACGCTTCTTTTTGAGCCACCAACATGATTTTTTTATCACTGTCCATAGCTGCTTCAAGACACCGAATAGATTTTTCCCGGCCGACAAAGAGTGGGACGACCATGTGTGGATAGACTACCACATCGCGCAAAGGCAATACGGGAATTTCTATGCGTTCGGAATGCTCAGCATTCATAGAGCTCTCTCTTAGTTTAGCTTTCGCCAGGTTTGTGGGATGCGCAAAAACTCGACTTTTGCCAGTTTTAATAACTAGGTACTTGAGTATATGAGGTCAAATTGCTTACATTCAACGCCATCCGGCAATGAAAACGGGGGATAAAATCCCCCAGCCTGGACGTCCTTAATCGGCGCACGCGCTGCATCATACTCCATTATTCGCCGGAGGCCTGCTGCGCCTTGTGCTTACCGTAGATCAGCAACGGCTCCGATTGGCCGGCAATGACCGCTTCGTCGATCACTACCTTTTCCACACTGCCCTGGGAAGGCAGTTCGTACATAGTTTCCAGCAGTGCGCTCTCCACGATGGAGCGCAGGCCGCGGGCGCCGGTTTTTCGCGCCATGGCCTTTTTGGCGATGGCGGTCAACGCTTCGTCGCGGAACTCCAGCTCGACGCCTTCTAAGTTGAACAACGCCTGATACTGTTTGGTCAACGCGTTCTTCGGCTCGCGCAGAATCTGAATTAGCGCTTCTTCGCTTAACTCATTCAGCGTCGCTACGACGGGCAAGCGGCCGATGAATTCCGGGATAAGACCGAACTTAATCAGGTCTTCCGGCTCCACCTTCGCCAGCAGCTCGCCTTCGGTGGCTGAACTGCCTTTGACGGTGGCGCTAAAACCAATGCCCCGATTGGTTTCGGTGCGCTGCTCGATTACCTTATCCAGACCGGCGAAAGCGCCACCGCAGATAAACAGGATTTTCGAGGTATCCACCTGCAGGAATTCCTGCTGGGGATGCTTGCGTCCGCCCTGGGGTGGCACCGCGGCCACGGTACCTTCTATTAGCTTCAGCAGCGCCTGTTGCACCCCTTCACCGGAAACGTCTCGAGTAATAGAGGGGTTATCCGATTTACGGGAGATTTTGTCGATCTCGTCAATGTACACAATACCGCGCTGGGCCTTTTGCACGTCGTAATCGCATTTTTGCAACAGTTTCTGGATGATGTTTTCCACATCCTCACCCACATACCCGGCTTCGGTAAGGGTGGTGGCGTCCGCCATAGTGAAAGGCACAGCCAGGAAGCGTGCCAGCGTTTCCGCCAGTAGGGTCTTACCGCTGCCAGTAGGACCGATCAGTAAAATATTACTTTTGCCGAGTTCGATGCCGTTATTAGTGTCGCCATTACGTAAACGCTTATAGTGGTTGTAGACCGCCACCGCGAGCACTTTTTTGGCTTTTTCCTGACCGATGACATAATCGTCCAGGTGGTGACGAATTTCATGGGGTGTCGGCAGCACGCTACGTTCACGGTGCGGTGCGACCTCTTTTATCTCTTCGCGGATAATGTCGTTGCATAAGTCGACACATTCATCGCAGATATACACTGACGGCCCGGCGATTAATTTCCGCACTTCATGCTGGCTTTTACCGCAGAAAGAGCAATACAGCAGCTTTCCTGAACCGTCTTTGCGCTCATCTGTCATCAGCAAACCTCTTTCTTTCGTCTTTGTCTCGCAGGCCAATCAGGGCGGCAACGCGACATCTGAACTCAAAACCGGTCGCCAGAAGCGCTAATGCTTCCGTACAACGCACTGCATTCACCATACCTCCAGCCGTTCCTGCTATTAGCAATTACGCGCGCTGGCTCAATACGGAATCCACTAATCCGTAGTCTACCGCCTCAGGCGCGGAGAGGAAACGATCGCGTTCGGTATCACGCTCTATTACTTCAAGATGCTGGCCAGTATGTTTCGCCATCAGCTCGTTCATTCGCGTCTTGACCTTCAGGATTTCCCGCGCGTGAATTTCAATATCGGTAGCCTGGCCCTGGAATCCGCCCAGCGGCTGATGGATCATAACCCGTGAGTTGGGGAGACAGAAGCGTTTGCCTTTGGCGCCCGCAGCGAGCAGGAAAGCACCCATGGAGGCGGCCTGGCCCATGCAGAATGTGCTGACATCTGGTTTGATAAATTGCATAGTATCATATATCGACATCCCGGCGGTAATGACCCCACCCGGCGAGTTGATGTACAGATAGACATCTTTTCCCGGGTTTTCCGCTTCTAAAAACATCATCTGCGCGACAATCAAATTCGCCATATGGTCTTCGACCTGACCGGTCATGAAGATAATCCGTTCTTTCAACAAGCGCGAAAAGATATCGTATGAGCGCTCTCCGCGTGAAGTTTGTTCCACCACCATTGGCACCAGAGCCATATGGGGTGCAAAGTTATCTTGTTCGCCACTGTATGACATTATCGTCTCCTAGAAATAAAGCTTTCGGCGTCTAGGTTTCCGATTTTACGTGAGATGTGGCGTTATCGCCACGTCCCAAGATGTCGCTGGTCCACTGGGGGTTTCGACCCCTCTATATGCCAGAGCGGCAGTTTCTCCCTTTCCTCTCTGGTTTTGGGGAGCTTTGTGTACCTTTTTAAGGTTGCAGCGGCATTATTTCAGCGCAGGCCAGCGCAGGCCGTTGCCGGATATTCGCGCGGCACACCCTCTATTTAACACTGCTTACCCGTTAAATATAGCGCTATTTAATTTATCACCTTCAATAGTATGAAGAGCTTATACAAACAAAAGCCTGCCACCGCAGGATGACAGGCCATGGGGACGACGGATGAGCCTTGGGACTGCACGCGACCCGACGACGAGGGCTGTTACGCCGCACTCGGCTAGTTTATCAACTCGTTGAAGCCGGTTTCTTTTTCCGTCACGTGTGCGTTGGCCAGCAGCGCTTCAACCGCCTGCTCTTCCAGCGCTATATGCGCATATTGCATATTGTCCATCAACTCTTTATTTTTGCCGTAGAACTCGATGGACCTCTTTAGGATCTCGTAGGAGGACGCCATTGCTTCAACAGCGCGTTGACACGAGCTTCGTCTGCTTTTAGTTAATGTTTGCGAATGACTTCACTCAGCAGCATACCGACCTTTGACGCGACGCTTGGCCTGTTCTTCAAACAGCTCGTGAGGCAGTTCCAGCGTCTGCTTTTCATTGCCGACGATAAGATCCGAGTGGTCTAAGAAATCAAAACCTGTTGCCCATCCTCAGAAGCATCCAGAATACCTTTCAAAATATAAGACTCGGCATTATAGCGAGATATGGTCTATAAGTCGAGGACGGAAATTGCGCCGTGTACGCGTGCAGGAAGGAGTAAAGGGCCGACAGGCCACTTACCCGTCTATCGGCCCGTTTACCCTGTGCCGATAGGGCTGAGCCCCGCATTCCGGCAAGCGGGTGAGGCCGGCACCGTATCCTGCAAACCTTCCCACTCTTTCACCGTATAAGTGTGCAGCGCTAGCGCATGCACAGGCCCCGCCAGTTCATCGGTCAGAACGCTGTATATTGCGCGATGGCGGCTCAGGATACGATCGTCGTTGAATCGATCGCTGACCAATACCACTTTGAAATGACTCTCAGAGTCTGCCGGGACATTATGGCGATAACTTTCATCTACCACTTCTAGATACAGCGGAGTGAACTCTGCTCTGATTTTTGCTTCTATTTGCTCGCGAATCATCATCCCTTCTCCTCAACGCTAAGCCGAACGCTTTGCCGTCAGTTAAAATTCTAGCTTATTTCTTTAACGCCTAGCCGTTAAAGAAACAAATTTCACGCTCAATAAACAACGCCCCTTGACGCTCCCGCTCAGGGCCGTAACGAAAGTAATGTACGACCGAAAGGCGTCATCTGACGCGGTGCGGTAAAATCTCCAGTAACGTAACTTTGGCGTTATTTGGACCTTTCCCTTCCTATATGACGATACTATGATGTGGCCATTTCCCCTTCCCTATCCTGATGAGTGAGAAAGCATATATGCTAAAAATTACTGATGCCATTGGTGGCCTTATTTGTTGCTTTCCGGCTGTGCCCGCTAGCGCCAATACGCTGTCTATTTCCCTGAAGATTCAGCTGCCGCAGCAGGATCCGTCGCGGATGGACGTCATCGTCAACATGAACGGTGACGACCAGCGGCCGGTCAGCTGTTGGCCAAGGTCAACAGCGAGCGCGATGGGTAACTCCGTCACGCGACTGCGTTTCTTACTTTGCAGGAAGCGCTGGAGAAACAGATGACGCCTGCGGCTACATAATTGGTCCGAACAGTGCCGTCGATTTGCAGATCGTGGTCAATAAACTTTATGCCGTTACCTCCGAAGGCAACGTGCGTTATAAATATCATACTCTGGCGGGTATCTCCTGTCGCCAAGGTGAAAATGGTAACAAACAATTGAAGAGCTACCAATCGGTCTGTAACATGCAGAGCACTTTCCGCACCACCAATGACAAAACCACCAGCGCCATGGACAGTGTGCTAGCGAATGCCATCGACGATATGGCTATCATGCAGGTTACCCGAAAGCCGTCTATGCCAATGACATCCGTTCGACTTGCCACGCTTAACCCAACGTCGTTCCCCCATTTTGCCGTGCCTCTATTTCAGTTTGCCACTGACGCTCACCCCTCACACGCTTCAGGCCTGGATAACGGTAAGCCGGGCTAGATCTAAAAACCATCGATTTTTCTCGCTAAATGGGTCAGGAGTACGCCCTCAAACTTCTCTTGTCGCCGGTAATGGATCGCTAAAGCCAGCCGCTTATAGGCCGTTGCCGCGGTTGGCTGGTGCCAAGCGATGCTAAGCGATGCTAATAGTGGGGCCGTTGGCGATGGGCGCCCTCGTCCGGCACGCAATTTAGCGTGCTTGGCAGCACTGCGATATGGGTGGCGTTCTGCTTCACCGCGCAAGATATCTTGCGACAAGACCGATCTGCTGCCAGCGGAGGAACGCGGCACCGGCGCTACATTCAGCGGAGGAACGCGGCACCGGCGCTACATTCAGTACTGGGGTTTTATGTATGCCGGTGTTCGGTAGCCTGGAACTGTAGCTGGCCGATCACTAGCTGGACTGACAAGCCACCTGCCAGCTGAGGCCGTGTTGATGCTGGTAGGCTTGGAGCACCCTGCTGGCGCCAGAGCCGGACCAGGCGATCCCAGACAGGCCAGTCTCGAGCAGGCGGTAATGGCGCCGCTGCGCGACTTTTGCGGTCGAGATAACGCCTGCTTATCTTGATGCTGATTGTGCTTTGGTTTTGACACTGCTCAGGGTGAAGGTGGTATGATTAATAAAAGCCTGGGCTCATGGCGACAATCATCAGCGCGCTGGCTGGCGGGCTGCTGACGCAGCGGCTGTCGCTGTTCCGCGCCCTGATGCTATTCGATCTCCTCCAGGCGCTCTCTACATGCCGGATGCTGGGTGCTAGCAGTGATCGATGAACGCCTGTGGTCGATGGCCGCGGCGGTATTTGTCGAAAACCTGTGCAGAGGCATGGGCACCCCGGCCTTCGTCGCACTACTGATGACATTGTGCAACAAACCTACTCCGCCACCCAATTCTCCCTGCTGCCAACGCTGGCCGCCGTTGGTCGGGTCTATGTGTCGGCCCTCTCACCGGCTGGTTCGTTGAACTGCATAGCTGTGCCTGGGTTTACTTGCTCTCCGCTGTCGTTTCATTTGATGCTGTGCCGCACTACGTTGACCGCGACGCAGCAGACCGGCGTCTTCTACTATACGTCGCGGCCATTTTAGCGCCTGTTATCGCCTGGCGCCGCGCCTCTTGACGACCGGCGGCGCGCTGGCCAAGGCTGTCCGGTATGGCCTCGGCCGCGACGTTGATGAATTGGTGTTGGGAAAATAGATGCCGCTCTGTTCTCAGTGAGTATACTCATGGGGTGTGTGCTCGATTATTGCGCGATGCAATGATCCCGGCCGCGGCTTTGCGATTAAGCCTAGTGATGCTCAGGGCCGTCGCAACAAAGAGTAACGTTCGCCGACGTCAACGGCCGGCGTTTGGCTCATTATTACTATTTACTCTTCTCGCTAAAGGTCATTTTATATTTATGTCGCAGGAGTGACAGTTCATCACCTCTACTATTTTAGAGGGCCTGTATTGACGTATTTGCAGTTTCTTTGTTAAGGAATGATATTGATGTGTGAACGTGATGATACAGATCCTGCACCGTTATTCTTTCCGTTAGCGGAATTCTCTGACGCTTTGTCGAAATTAATATTTTGTTGTCATCCCCAAGCAGGTGTGACACGTCTGGCAGAACGCATAAACATGCTTCTGACATTAAGCTTAAGCGTGTTTACAGTACTGCAACCTTCCCGTAAAATGCCCCCACACAGGCAACGACATTAGAGCGCGTTTTATTGGGGCCGTTAGATGAGATTCAGGAAATATAATAAGTACTTAGAAATTCTGTCGCTGTTTGGCGTTGTCGCGTTAGTTAGCGGCTGCAGCGACATGGTGTTAATGAATCCCAAGGGGCAGATTGGACTGGAGCAACGTTCATTAATACTGACCGCCCTCGGGCTGATGTTGATCGTCGTGATACCCGCTGTTGTCATGGCATTCGTCTTTGCCATCAAATACCGCGCATCCAATACCAAGGCGACGTACAGTCCCGACTGGTCCCATTCCAGTAGGGTGGAGCTGGTGGTGTGGACGGTTCCGATTCTTATCATCATCTTCCTGGCCACACTGACATGGAAGTCGACTCATGCCCTGGATCCGAGCAAACCCATTGCGTCTGACGCCAAACCTGTCACTATTCAAGTTGTCGCCATGGACTGGAAGTGGCTGTTCATTTATCCTCAGCAGGGTATCGCTACAGTAAACGAAATCGCTTTTCCGGCCAATGTCCCAGTGAAGTTCGAGATTACCTCCAATTCGGTGATGAACTCCTTCTTTATTCCCCAGTTGGGCAGCCAGATTTACGCGATGGCAGGGATGCATGCCACCTTGCATCTCATCGCCAACGAGCCGGGGAGTTATAAGGGTCTTTCAGCGAACTTCAGCGGCCGGGGTTTCTCCGGTATGAAATTCACCGCCGTCGCCACGCCGGATCAAGCAGGCTTCGACGAGTGGGTCCAGAAAGTCAAGGCATCATCGGATACGCTTGGCACCATGGACGCTTACGAGCAGCTGGCAGCGCCGAGCGAGTATCATCCGGTCAAGTACTTCTCCAACGTTAAACCCAGTTTGTACCAGGATGTGATCTACAAATTCATGGGCAAGGGGAAGAGGAAAGGCATTGCCGCCACCCAGGACAAAGGGATGAACATAAACATGGGTGAACATTTTCACGCGGGTACCGAGGAATAATAACGATGTTCGGAAAATTAACGCTTGATTCGGTTCCGTACCATGAACCGATCATTATAATAACCGTCGCCACCATCATTGTGATTAGTCTGGGACTAATGGCTGCCATTACCTACTTCGGCAAATGGCAATATCTTTGGCAGGAGTGGTTCACCTCGGTAGACCATAAGAAAATCGGTATCATGTACATAATCGTGGCGTTCGTGATGCTGCTGCGCGGCTTTGCCGACGCCATCATGATGCGTTCACAGCAGGCGCTGGCCTCGGCGGGCGAAGCGGGCTTTCTGCCGCCCCATCATTATGATCAGGTGGTGACCGCCCACGGCATTATCATGATAATCTTCATGGCGACGCCGTTCGTGGTCGGGCTGATGAACCTGGCAGTGCCGCTGCAAATCGGCGCGCGTGATGTTGCCTTTCCTTTCCTGAACTCGGTGAGTTTCTGGTTCTTCGTCGTCGGCGTCATCCTAATTAATGTCTCTCTCGGCGTGGGTGAATTCGCCCAAACCGGCTGGGCGGCTTATCCACCTCTGGCGGGCAAGGAGTACAGTCCCGGCGTCGGGGTCGACTACTGGATCTGGAGTATCCAGATGGCCGGTGTCGGAACTACCCTGACCGGCGTTAATTTCTTCACCACCATTCTGCGCATGCGCCCTTCCGGCATGCCGATGATGAAAATGCCTGTCTTCACCTGGACCGCGCTGTGCACCAATGTGCTGATTATCGCCGCGTTTCCCATTTTAACCGTGACCGTCGTACTGCTAACCCTGGATCGCTATCTAGGTACCCATTTCTTCACCAACGATATGGGCGGCAATATGATGATGTACGTGAACCTATTCTGGGCCTGGGGCCATCCGGAAGTGTACATCCTAGTGCTGCCGGTGTTCGGTGTGTTCTCGGAAGTGGTGGCCACTTTCTCGAAAAAACGCCTATTCGGCTACACCTCGCTGGTATGGGCGACCATCGCCATTACCGTACTGTCGTTCTGCGTTTGGTTGCACCACTTCTTCACCATGGGTTCCGGCTCCAACGTCAACGCCTTCTTCGGCATCATGACTATGATCATCGCCATCCCGACAGGGGTGAAGATTTTTAACTGGTTGTTCACCATTTATCAGGGTCGCGTGGTATTCAACTCGGCGATGCTGTGGACCATAGGTTTCGTCATCACCTTCTCCATCGGTGGGATGACTGGCGTGCTGTTGGCGGTGCCCGGCGCTGACTTTGTGCTACACAACAGCCTGTTTTTGATTGCCCACTTTCATAACGTCATTATCGGTGGCGTGGTCTTCGGCTGCTTCGCCGGGATGACCTACTGGTTCCCGAAAGCTTTCGGCTATACCCTCAATGAAACCTGGGGAAAACGCGCTTTCTGGTTCTGGATTATTGGCTTCTATGTCGCATTCATGCCGTTGTACGCATTGGGCTTCATGGGAATGACCCGTCGTTTAAGCCAGCAGATCGATCCCGTCTTCCATCCGCTGTTGATGGTGGCCGCCGCCGGCGCAGCGCTCATAGCGCTGGGTATCCTGTGCCAGCTGATCCAGATTGTGGTCAGCATGCGCGATTGCGAAAAGAATCGCGACATGACGGGTGATCCGTGGGGCGGTCGTACTCTGGAGTGGGCCACCTCCTCTCCCCCACCGTTCTATAACTTCGCCATCGTGCCAGAGGTGAATAACCAGCGCGATGTGTTCTGGCAGATGAAAGAAGAAGGAACAGCTTATCAAAAACCGCTGGCCTATGAGCCGATCCATATGCTGAAAAACACCGGCGCCGGTGTGGTTATCGCCGCCTTCAGCCTGGTGTTTGGCTTTGCCTTGATCTGGCATATCTGGTGGCTGGCAATCGTCGGGTTTGCCGGCATGATCGTGACCTGGATAGTGCATAGCTTCAATGAAGACGTGGATTATTACGTGCCGGTAGAGGAAGTTGAGCGTATTGAGAACCGGCATTTTGATCAAATCAGTGAAGCGAGCGTGAAGAATGTCAACTAAGTTCCTATCCAATCATGATACCACCCATGCCGAGCATGGGCACCACGATGCAGGAGCCAATAAAGTATTCGGTTTCTGGATCTACCTGATGAGCGACTGTATTTTGTTCGCTACCCTGTTCGCCACCTACGCCGTTCTGAGCCACAGCGTGGCGGGCGGGCCGACGGCTAAAGAGATTTTTGAGCTGCCGTTCGTCCTGGTCGAAACCTTCTTCCTGCTGTTCAGCAATATCACCTACGGCATGGTAATCCTGACCATGCACCGCGGCGACAAGAGTCGGATCAACATCTGGTTGGGTCAGACTTTCCTATTCGGTTTAGGCTTTATCTGCATGGAGCTCTACGAGTTCTATCATTTGATTGCCGAAGGCTATGGTCCGGATCGCAGCGCCTTTCTGTCCGGCGTTTTCACGCTGGTGGGCACCCATGGTCTGCATGTCATCTCCGGTCTTATCTGGATTATGGTCATGATGGTTCATGTCTCCCGTCGTGGTCTGACCCCGGTCAACCAAACCCGCCTGCAGTGCTTAAGCTTATTTTGGCACTTCCTTGACGTGGTCTGGATTTGCGTCTTTACCGTGGTGTATTTAATGGGGGTACTATAATGAGTCATGCATCCGCAGAGCATACCGGCGCCAACCACAGCAGCCATCAGTCCTATCTGATTGGTTTTATTCTCTCCATTATCCTGACGGTGATTCCGTTCGCCATGGTGATGCAGGGCTCTGCCAGCGAAAGTACGCTGATAGCGGTGTTGGTGATTTGCGCCGTGGTGCAGATTGTCGTGCATTTGGTGTATTTTCTGCACCTCAATACCTCGTCCGAGCAGCAGTGGAACCTAATAGCCTTTGTATTTGCGGTAATGATCATCGCAATTCTGGTAATCGGCTCCTTGTGGATTATGTGGTACCTCAATCACAACTTGATGAGCCACTAACAGTGTGCAACTGTAAAATGATTAAGCAATACCTGCAAGTAACAAAACCAGGAATTATTTTCGGTAACCTAATTTCTGTCATCGGGGGCTTTTTGTTGGCCTCAAAGGGCAAGATAAACTATGCCCTGTTTCTTGCCACGCTGGTCGGTGTATTGCTGGTGGTTGCCTCGGGTTGCGTGTTTAACAACTATATCGATCGCGACATCGACCGAAAAATGGAGAGGACCAAAAATAGGGTTCTGGTGATGGGGTTGATTTCTCTGAAAGCCAGTCTGGTTTACGCTACGCTACTGGGTATTGCCGGCTTTGCGCTGCTGTATCTGGCGGCTAATCCGCTAGCTATGTGGCTGGCGGTAATGGGCTTTATTGTCTATGTCGGCGTCTACAGCCTGTATATGAAGCGTAAATCCGTCTACGGTACGCTTATCGGCAGCTTGTCCGGCGCCGCGCCGCCGGTGATTGGCTACTGCGCCGCCAGCGATCGGTTCGACACCGGCACGTTGATTTTGCTACTTATCTTCAGCCTGTGGCAAATGCCGCACTCTTATGCCATCGCCATCTTCCGTTTCAAGGATTATCAGGCGGCGTCGATTCCGGTGTTGCCTATAAAACGTGGCATTTTAGTCACTAAACACCATATTACCCTGTATATCATCGGTTTTATGGTGGCGACGATGATGCTGACGCTGAGCGGTTATGCCGGTTACAAATACCTGATTGTCGCCGCCTCGGTCAGCGTTTGGTGGCTTAGCATGGCACTACAGGGCTATAAATCCGCAAATGACAATAAAGTTTGGGCGCACAAGCTGTTCATCTTTTCGATTGTTGCTATCACTTCGCTCAGTGTGATGATGTCGGTGGACTTTATGGTGCCTTCCGCCACCAGCCCGTTCACCCACGTCTAGTAGCTATTCGCCTTACCCTCCTCATGTCCTTTTCACCTCATTGTCAGCTGTGGCCGCCCGGGTAAAGGCGTATCTATTATCCCATTTTCCGTCATGCGTTAAGATATTATAATGGTCCGGTAAGATATTTCGAGGTAGTGATGAGCGACACAAAAATGACCGGAATGGAGCTGCGAGCCATCTGGGGGCTTGGTGCTGTATTTTCACTGCGCATGCTGGGCATGTTCATGGTATTGCCGGTATTGACCACCTACGGCATGGCCTTGCATGGAGTCAGCGAATCGCTTATCGGCCTCGCTATCGGCATTTATGGGTTGGCGCAGGCGATTTTTCAGATTCCCTTTGGCTTGGTTTCCGACCGCGTCGGCCGTAAGCCGCTTATCGCCGGTGGCTTGTTAGTCTTCGCCATCGGCAGCGCCATCGCCGCGCTGACCGACAACATTTGGGGGGTGATACTTGGCCGTGCATTGCAGGGATCCGGTGCAATTTCCGCCGTGGTAATGGCGCTACTGTCGGATTTGACCCGCGAACAAAACCGCACCAAGGCGATGGCATTTATCGGCGTCAGCTTTGGCGTGACCTTTGCCATTGCCATGGTGGTGGGCCCGATCATCACCCATTCCATCGGACTAAGCGGCCTATTCTGGGGCATCGCCGCACTGGCGCTGGCCGGCGTTTTGCTTACTCTATTGGTGGTGCCCACAGCCCGCGACCATACGCTTAACCGCGAATCGGGCATCGTGCGCGGCAGTATCAGAAAAGTCCTGGCCAATTCACAATTACTAAAACTTAATATGGGTGTTTTTTGTCTACACGCCATGCTGATGTCGAGCTTCGTCGCTTTGCCGCCCATGATGGCCGGCGCTGGTTTTTTGCCTAGCGAACAATGGAAAGTATATCTGATCACCATGCTGGTTTCGTTTGCCATGGTGGTGCCGGCGATCATTTACGCCGAAGTTAAGCGCCATATGAAGCGCGTTTTTTTTGGTTGCGTGACACTGCTGCTGTTTGCTGAGCTGGTATTGCTCACGTCGGGCAACCATCTGTGGGTGATGTTCGCTGGCATCCAACTGTTCTTTCTGGCATTCAACGTTATGGAGGCCCTCTTACCTTCGTTGATTAGCAAAGAGTCGCCGGCCGGCTATAAAGGGACCGCTATGGGCGTGTACTCCACCAACCAGTTTCTCGGCGCTGCATTCGGCGGTGCGCTCGGCGGTTTTCTATTTCAACTTCAGGGGGCGTGGCTGGTGTTTCTGGCTGGGGCGGTAATAGCATTGGCCTGGTGGATGGTGAGCGCTACGCTGCATGAACCGCCATACGTCAGCAGCCTACGCATTGCTCTGCCTGGTCGCGTGGCGGCCGATGGTCAACTGGCGCAGCGCCTACAAGCACAACCCGGCGTAACCGAAGTGGTGGTGCTGCCCGAAGAGCGCAGCGCCTACATCAAGGTGGACACCAAACAAACCAACCGCGCGGCGCTGGAAAAGGCGGTGGCGTTTAACGCTTGCGTCGCCGCCTCATCGGGTGCCACAGTCGCAAACGCCCGTTGTGCTACTCCTCCTCGCGAACAGCGCTGCGATCGACGCCGGGCGGGGCGTTAATCGCGAAAGTTAGTGAATTGGGCCTCCCCGCGCCTTTGATCCAGCGCGATAACCTGCGGCAGATCGTTAGAGCCTTGCTGGTGACACGGCCTGTTCGTCCTTGACCGCACCTGCACCTCCAGCTTGCTGTCTTTAATGAGCTTAAGGATTTTCTTGGCCAGCACGGTTCGACTCCTGTTTGAATTTCACATCGACGCTGTAGGTTTTCCCGCTGCGTTCCGGTTCGTTCAGTAATTCGATCGCGCCATCTTTAGCCGCGCTAGCCGCGCTTAGCCAGTTTTCACGCAAGATCTCGATCAGTTGTTTCACCTGAAATCCTACTTTGGCCTTTATGGTCTGATTTTTTATTCAAAACTGGACGGAACATTACAAAAGTCTCCCAGCCGGCGCTTAGTTCGCGATTGGCGTTTCCACCGCATTGCAAACTTCTTGCATATCAGTTGCTGACACGATATCAAATGATGGCATACTGTGTGGCTCTGGCAAGATAAAATTAGCCAACATATTATATCTTCTTGGGCAAAGAGATAAAAGACGGGATCCCAAAAGACGGGATCCCAGCGGCACATTACGCTCTGGCATGCCGTGAAAATCTGCGGCACAACAGTAAAGCCTATACTTATGGCTCCAGTGTGATGTGCGTCCTGACCCCTGTCATTTCGAGGGTAAGGCGCATGGGGCAGCTATGGCTGACGGCGCTCAGCCACCAGGAATACAGCGCCCAGGGATGGCTATGGGCGCCGCGATCGGTTTGCGGCATAATCAGCCCACAAGGGTGAGAAAGCTGTTTTCAACTGCCCACCAATAACGCCGAGCATTTGACTAAAAGCGATTGGCTAAAAGCGATATACTGCTGGTCACTCTGAAGTCTGGCAGGTGTCGGGGCTACGCGGGCATCATTGCCACAGTTACGGGCCAATTGTGCCACCTTACTCGTGCATAGCGGGCTCAACACTCGTGAAGAATTACGCTAATCCAGTCGCTGATCATGGGCGCCACTACCCTTGCCGCCAACCACAAGAGACCAAAATTCACCATGTTTATGCTGGCACGACTCGAATCGGGCCCGGCAATAACCAGGCGCAACAGGCTAGCGCCTTGCTGAAGTGTTGCACCATGCTATACCTGGGTCGCCTTGCACAACAATATTGCCGCAACGGCGATCTGGAGCGCTATGCAGCAGAAACCGAGGCCATCTGCTGCGAGGTGGCGATGGTGATATAGACCGTGAGGGCTACTGCAGCACCACCGATAATATCTCTTCCATGTTACAGGATGTCCTGGCGCAGCGGCATGCTGATTATATCAACGGCCATACTCTACGGCGCGCACGGACACGCGGCTGAGCGTGCCGGAGAACTAGCGACTATTTAATTCGATGAAATACAAGGAAAAGCTATGGATAAAACGATCCTTCCCCGCCTGGCAGATGCTAGTGAAGAAACCGAAGCCGTCACCATCTTCGATCTGCTGCTGCGCGCCTATTCTGAGGTGCGCAGCAGCGTGCGTCTGCTGGCCGACGATGCCATGGCAGCGAGTGCTTTCAGCGCAGTCCATTGTTGGTGACGTGAGTGCACCGTACGCATCTCGACGGTAATTTGGTGGCGGCGTCTCTGCGCCGCGCCAGCATCGGTGTTGCAGCACCATCAGCTGTTCAGTCAGACAAATATGACCGATTTCAGGCAGTTAAAGACCGATCAGCGGATGGTCTATGATGCGCGTTATATGATGCGCGTTATCGGCTCTTCACCAGCAAAGGGGTCGGGGACGGTAGGGATTTTCTCTAAAAATCATTGAGTTATTCGACGTCCGGCCGCTGCGCATACATAAATTCCTCCGTGCTTATCCTGGCACGCCAGCGAGATGATATGCTCTTTGTCATGGAAGATGAGCCGACACAGAATTAAGCGTGTTCAAGGTATCATCAATCAAACGCAAATTGGTCAGCATCTGGCTGGAGACCTGCCCAACGCTCTCGCCGACCACCAGCGCCACGTGCACCACCACACGTTTTAGCACGGCGCCCATCTGGCCATCACCACCTCGATCTCATTCACTCTCAGGACGACGGAGTTCATTGTCGGTATGCACCTCGATATGTTCCTAATGGCATACTACTGCCACTATCGCACTCCTTGAGAATATTGCGGATATTGCTGGTGAGAATCTTAATAAATCGCAACCGCACAGAAGTCGTTATTTGATCATTAAAGAGTCACACGTCACAATACGTTATATAATGGGATATTGACCCACATTAACCCCGACTTCGGCCTCCTCAGCCCTGCGGTGCGGAGTATACTACTTTGCGCGTGGGATTAAGGCGCAATTTGCTTATCACCCAATTCTGGGCTAACGTGGGCCACCATCCGCGCCTTCGCTATTGATCGGTAGGATACAGGCCATGCAAAAAAAAATTGAACAACCCGACAGTTTTGAAACTGCCCTAAAAGGGCTGGAGCAGATAGTCACCCGCCTTGAATCCGGAGAATTGCCGCTGGAGCAGGCACTTAACGAATTTGAGGAGGGCGTGCAGCTGGCTCGCCAGGGTCAGAAAACGCTGCAACAGGCGGAACAGCGGGTACAAATCTTGTTAAATGACACGCCGGAGGCACAGCTTGCTCCCTTTGCGCCGGAAAATGATGCGCTATGACCGATTTCGCCCGTGCGTTAGAAGCTAGCCGCCAGCAGGTGGATACGGCGTTGGAACACTATCTGCACACCCTTACCAGCCAGCAGGCGCCGCTTGTTCAGGCCATGCGCCACGGCGCTCTGCTGGGGGGTAAACGGCTGCGGCCCTTTTTAGTTTATCAGACCGGCCAGCTATTCGGACTCGCGCCCGCAAGTCTTGATGCGCCGGCGAGCGCGATTGAGTGTATCCATGCCTATTCGCTTATTCATGACGATCTGCCGGCGATGGATAATGACGCGCTGCGCCGCGGCTTGCCAACCTGCCACATCAAATTCGGTGAAGCTATCGCCATTCTGGCTGGCGATGCACTGCAAACGCTGGCTTTCAGCATCCTGGCCGATGCGGAAATGCCTGAGGTCAGTACACAGGATAGGCTGAAAATGATCTCGACCCTGGCCGCCGCCTGCGGCGCCGACGGCATGTGCCTCGGCCAGGCGCTCGATTTGGCGGCGGGGGGTCAGCAGGTATCCGTCGCACGTCTGGAGACGATTCATCGGTACAAGACCGGCGCCCTTATCCATGCCGCGGTGCGGATAGGTGCGCTGGCGGCCGGCAAACGCGGTGGACTGACACTGAGCTATCTCGATCGTTTCGCTGCCGCCATCGGCCTGGCTTTCCAGGTACAAGACGACATTCTTGATGTCGTGGGCGACAGCCAAACCACCGGCAAGCGGCAGGGAGTGGACCAGAAATTAGGCAAAAATACCTATCCGGCTGTACTGGGACTGGACATGGCGCGGGCCAAAGCTCAGGATCTGTATCACGAATCGCTAGCATCCCTAGAGTGTATCGCCGCACTCGGTTATGATACCGCCACGCTGGTGGCGCTGGCACGCTATATTATTGAACGTGACAAATAAGTGTTGTGGTTTTTTACATTCTAGATATGAATACCCCATGAGCTTTGATGCAAAGAAATACCCGACGCTGGTCCTAGTCGATAATCCTATGGAGTTACGCCAGTTACCCAAAGAGAGTCTGGCGGCGCTGTGCGATGAGCTGCGACAATTTTTGCTCGATAGCGTCAGCCGCTCAAGCGGCCATTTCGCTTCGGGTCTGGGGACAGTGGAATTGACGGTGGCGCTGCATTACGTCTACAATACACCATTCGATCGGCTAATTTGGGATGTCGGCCATCAGGCCTATCCACACAAAATTCTGACCGGACGTCGGGATCGCATCGCTACCATCCGCCAGCGCAACGGCTTACATCCGTTTCCGTGGCGTGGCGAAAGCGAATATGACCAACTTTCGGTGGGTCACTCCTCCACCTCCATTAGCGCCGGGCTCGGCATGGCGGTGGCGGCGGAGTATGAGGGATTGGGCCGCCGCACAGCCTGCGTTATCGGCGATGGCGCCATCACCGCCGGTATGGCGTTCGAAGCTATGAATCACGCCGGCGATATCAAATCCGATTTGCTGGTGGTGCTTAACGACAATGAAATGTCCATTTCGAAAAACGTTGGAGCACTCAATAATCATCTGGCGCAAATCCTGTCCGGCAAGCTTTACTCTACCCTGCGCCAGGGCGGCAAAAGGGTGCTGTCCGGTATTCCGCCCATCAAGGAGCTGGTGAAGCGCACCGAAGAGCACATTAAGGGTATGGTGGTGCCCGGCACGCTGTTCGAGGAGCTGGGATTTAACTATATTGGCCCGATGGACGGCCATGATGTGCAGGGTTTAGTGCAGACGCTAAAAAATATGCGTGCCAAGAAAGGGCCACAGCTGCTGCATATCATAACTAAAAAAGGCTGCGGCTATGCGCCGGCGGAGAAAGACCCCATTAGCTGGCATGCGGTGCCAAAATTCGATCCTCAAATCGGCACCCTGCCGAAAAGCGGCGGCCGATGCCCCTCCTACTCGGCCATTTTCGGCGATTGGCTGTGCGCCACTGCAGCTGGCGACGATAAATTAATGGCGATTACCCCAGCCATGCGCGAAGGCTCCGGCATGGTTACCTTTTCACGCAAATATCCGCGCCAGTATTTTGATGTCGCCATCGCCGAGCAGCACGCGGTCACCTTCGCTGCAGGTCTGACGATCGGCGGCTATCACCCTGTAGTTGCTATCTACTCCACCTTTTTGCAGCGTGCCTACGATCAGGTGATCCACGATGTGGCGATCCAGAATCTACCTGTGTTGTTCGCCATCGATCGCGGCGGTGTTGTGGGCGCCGATGGCCAGACCCACCAGGGCGCGTTCGATCTCTCTTATCTACGCTGCATTCCTAACATGGTCATCATGACGCCAAGCGATGAAAACGAGTGCCGTTTGATGCTGCACACGGGATATCACTATCGGGCTGGGCCGAGTGCGGTGCGTTATCCGCGTGGTAACGGCACCGGCGCTCCGCTCAGTGAGCTGTATGAATTGCCCCTGGGCAAAGGGGTCGTGCGCCACGATGGCGTCGGCGTGGCGATTCTCAACTTCGGTACATTGTTGCCCAAGGCCGAGGAGGCAGCAAAGGCGCTGAACGCGACGCTGGTGGACATGCGCTTCGTCAAACCGCTCGACGGTGCGCTCATAAGGGAGCTGGCCGCCAGTCATCAGGCGCTGGTGACGGTTGAGGAGAACGCTATTATGGGCGGTGCTGGCAGCGGCGTAAACGAATTCGTCATGCACCAGCGGTTGCAGGTGTCGGTATTGAATATTGGCCTGCCGGACTACTTCATCCCTCAGGGGGGGCAAGAGGAGATTTGTGCCGATCTAGGCCTTGACGGCGCAGGGATCCACCGGCAAATCAAGAACTGGCTGGCCTAAGAGCCCGTGGCGTCTCGCGCACGTAGGTGGTGCTGGCGTGTGTGCTGGCGTGGGTGCTAAGCAGGCCGGCGGACTGCACCCATCGCTGGCGCGTCGACCCAGCACAGCTTGCCGGTTGCTACAGTCTGCGGAGGTCAAGTTGAAAGCAGCTTGCTTACTGCACCATGTGGTGGGCTTTCGGTAGAGCAGCCGGCGTTTCCCTCCTGCCGCAACAGGGGAAACGCTCTAAAACAACGGCCAGTAATGCCCGACCCAGTAAAGGACGCCAGCGGAGATGATCCCGGCCACCACATCATCGATAATGATGCCCATGCCGCCGTGTACCTTGTGATCGAACCAGCGAATCGGCCAGGGTTTCCAGATATCCAGTAGTCGAAATAGTAAAAAGCCCGCTAACACCCACCGCCAATCGTTTACCGGCAAGGTTATCAGGGTGATCCACATACCGACGAATTCATCCCAAACGATGCAGCCGTGGTCGTGGACCCCTATATCCCGCGCCGTCTGATGGCAAAAGTAGACACCCAGGCAAAGGCTGAACATAATCGCCAGCGAATACAGCTGCCACGGCAGCGCCGCCAGAAGGTACCAAAACGGTATCGCCGCTAGCGAGCCCACGGTGCCGGACATCCAGGGGAACATGCCACTGCCGAAGCCCGTCGCCAGTAAATGTCGGGGGTTGGAAAGGTTAATCCGCCGCTTTGCGGCCAGCATATCCATCGTCATTCACTATTATCCGTTTTGAAATGATTATACCAGTCATACTCTACCGACTGGTGATGGCACATAAATTATATATCCCTTCGCTTCGCGGACCAATCTGGCCGTACAGGTAAACGGCGCGCCGGCATCGCCGCCAGCGAGCCAAAGACGCCGCGATTGATTTTAGGCATCGTAAAGTTCTAATCTTCACCGCCGCCGGGCGCCCAGCGCAGCGCCTGATCTGGCATGGCGTGGCGCAGCAACGCCGTAGAGGTGGAAATATCGGCGAGATTAATGCAGGCGCCGCAGTCGCTACGGGAAAGAATGTGGCGCAAATCCGTGATAATATTGCCGAAGATATCAATGACGGCGCTGGCGAGGTCGTGCAACAGATGCACGGCTGCAGGCGTAAATGGCGGTCCAGCAAAATATTGACTGTCCTGCGCATCCATTCCATGCAGATGATTTTGCAGTATCGCCAGACCGGCGGCGCTATCCCCAGCGTGCCGGTGATATGGATCCAGTTGCCCATTCAGGCGTCGACGCGGGTCAGTGCGCGGTCGTCAACGTTAAGCTCAACGGACCGCCACCGCCAATGAGCCGCATATCGTAGCAATCCAATTTCTAGAATAGGCTATCGCTGAAGGCAGCCAGCCAACCCTCTATAAGGTCAGCGCCACGACAACCAGGCTGGACCTGTCTGGCAGAAAATGCGTGCCCGCCATCAGTGTATCTCCGTACTGACCACAACCCATTTTCCGCTACCAACAGCAGCACACAGCTATCGCCGATGCTACCACCATATCCCGGTACGTTCTGCGGAAATAGCGGTTAATGAGGTCAAACTTACCACATGCCATACTCTGTCAAATTTGTGTTGGTGTTGGCACGACGTAACAGGCGGGATTGGCGACTTAGCGACGCCGGCCTCGCCTCGCTATTTTCTGTTTGGACGAATCTCTTTGGCCATCTTGTCCAGCACACCATTAATAAACTTATAACTCTCTTTTGCGCCAAAGGTTTTGGCCAGCTCGATAGCTTCGTTGATGGCGACCTTGTAAGGCATATCCTGGCGCTTACTCAGTTCAAACAGCGCAACACGCAACACAGCGCGCTCCACGTGACAGAGCTCCTCCAACTGACGTGAAAGATAGGGTGCCATCAGCTTATCCAGTTCCTGAGCATTCGTCGCCGTGCCGGCATACAGCTCGCAGAAATAAGCGACATCCACATCCGACGTGTCCCGCTCTGCCAGAAACTGGACTTCGATATCGGTAATGTCGTTATGTGATAATTGCCATGAGTAAATCGCCTGGACGGCACATTCACGAGCACGGCGGCGAGCGGCTGGTTTCACAAAATTCCCCTTTCCTTCTACTTACGCTTTGATGGCTTGCAATACGTTAATCATTTCCAGCGCGGTCAGTGCGGCTTCCGCGCCCTTATTACCGGCCTTGGTGCCGGCGCGTTCGATGGCTTGTTCGATACTTTCGGGGGTCAGCACTCCGAACGCCACTGGTAGCGCGGTGCGCGCGGCGACCGCGGACAGCCCGGCACTGCACTCGCCGGCGACGAATTCAAAATGCGCGGTGCCGCCACGGATAATCGTACCCAGCGCCACGACGGCATCATAGTTTTTGCTATCGGCCATCGCACATACCGCTAGCGGTAATTCATAAGCGCCCGGCACCCAGACCACGGTGATATTTTCGTCTTTGACCTGGCCGATGCGTTTCAGGGTGCCGACGGCGCCATCAAGCAGGCTGTCATTGATGAACTGGTTAAAGCGCGCAATAGCGATAGCGACGCGCGCATGGGGAGCTGCAACAACACCTTCAATAACGTTCATGGTTCTCCTTACAAAATGGCAAATAGCTGAATCGTCTCGCGAGGAGCAAATTTCAACATAATACTTTATCCGGCGTGTCAATTAAACGCCATCGCTTGGTTTCAAACGCAGGCGGATGTCCGGCCCCACATGCCGGACGTCAAGCAGCATAAACCCCGGCGCCGCATTAAGTTGTTGTAGCCCAGGCAGTAAACATAGCGGGCGGGCGTCAGCGCCGAGCAGTTTCGGCGCCTGGTACAATATCAATTCATCCACCAATCCGGCGCTCAGCAGCGCGCCGGACAAACCGGCGCCTGCCTCAACCCACAGGCTGTTGATCTGACGGCGGCCCAGCTGCATCATCAACACTACCAAATCAAGCTGTGCGCCATCCGGCCCCACGCGCGCCGGCAGTTGAAGCTGCTCGACGGACACCGGCCACGATAGATCGTCCGGCGCAAGGCGCGCCAGCCAGGTGCGCCCCTCCTCCTGCGCGACACGATGAGCGGGCGTCACGCGGTTGGCGCTGTCGATGATCACTCGCACCGGCTGACGCAACCGATTTCGTGGATAGTAAGCCTGAACATCCTCCGGCAGCGACGGCCAGCGCACCGTCAGGGCGGGATCGTCCGTCAGCACCGTGGCGGCAGTGGAAAGAATGGCGTCGCTTTCGGCACGCCAGCACTGAACATCCCGCCGCGCCTCAGGGGAGGTAATCCACTGACTCTCACCGGAAGCCATGGCGGTGCGGCCATCGAGCGATGCCGCGAGTTTGAGCCTGACCAAGGGAAAACCAGTGCGCATGCGTTTGAGAAAGCCCGGGTTTACCGCTTCAGCTTCTGCTAACATCAAGCCGTATC
This sequence comes from Sodalis sp. (in: enterobacteria), assembly GCF_036327475.1. Lineage (NCBI taxonomy): Bacteria > Pseudomonadati > Pseudomonadota > Gammaproteobacteria > Enterobacterales > Bruguierivoracaceae > Sodalis > Sodalis sp. (in: enterobacteria). Next base: position 877,414 of record NZ_CP132913.1, read on the forward strand.
GAACATTAATACCCGCCTGCTGAAGCCGGCAGAAGCCGCGGCCCCCGACCTGCGGGTTGGGATCGAGCATCGCAGCCACCACTCGTGCCACGCCGGCGTCTATTAGCGCGTCGGCGCATGGGGGAGTGCGGCCGTGGTGGCTGCAGGGTTCAAGGGTGACATAGGTGGTGGCGCCGCGCGCCGCCTCTCCCGCCGTGCGCAGTGCGTACACTTCAGCATGCGGCTCGCCGGCGCGCTGGTGATAACCTTCACCCACAATGCGTCCATCACGAACGATAACGCAGCCCACGTTAGGATTGGGCGCAGTAGTAAAGCGTCCACGGCGCGCCAGTTCAAAGGCGCGCGCGAGAAAAGCCTCATCATGCTCCATAGAAGGGTTCCTTAGGGTGACACTAGTCCTGCGGTCGGGCGATCTCTTCACCAAACTCACAGATATTCTCGAAACTGCGATAAACCGAGACAAAGCGGATATAGGCGACCTTATCCAGTTTTCAGCGCGTTCATCACGAGATTGCCGATCATTTTGCTCGGCACACTTCGTGCTCGCAGGTGGCGCGCCGCTGGAATCTGATATGGTTGATGGCCATTTCGACATCGTCGAACTTGACCGGCCGCTTTCCAGCGCCTTCAAAATTTCGCGCAACCTTTCTTCGTTAAACGATTCGCGCACGCTATTGCTTTTTATTCAAATGTCGTGAAGCGTCCCATTACAGATAACGCACTGCCTGCGGCAGCACAACCAGGATTCCTTCCCCACTAGACGAGAATCTATCACTTTGGTATCGACTGCAGAATAAAACGGAAAACGGACAATGCATAGCGCTTCCTGGCTGGCTGATTGGTGATGGAGTAGTTTAGCGCGTTCTCCGCCGAGAACAAAGTAACAGCACTTAAAGCGGGACAGGAAAGGAAATTGCCACTATGATAATCAGTTATCTCGCTAATTATACCGTACCGTTGCCGCCATGCTGGTGATTACCGGTTGCGCCAGCCGAGAGGAGGCCCAACGGGCGTCAAACTGTGCAGCGAAGTGGGGCATTTAAACTAACGTTTGCAAACGATTACCAATCAGGCTGCAGCGATGATGGCGCAAAATGAGCAAAATCAGCAGTCGACACGCGGTCTACTCCCTGTACCCTGTGGCGAAAATTGCAGCGGACGTGCGCAGCGAGGCGGGCAACTTACGGGCCTTCATCAATCAAGTAGAGGCGGAAGCCAGCAGCTCACACTGCATGATATTCAACCGGAGACACCGCAAAATCCGCCGGCGACGGACGCCAAAACCCGTCGACAGCCAATAATGCCCTCTGCCTGAGCGTAACCGCTCAGCCGACGCCGACTGTATCGCGGGCTACAGCACTCCTCATAGCGCGTTGTGCGTCTCCTAAGATAGCAATGAAGGCTGATCGGCCCCCTCTTTTTCCACCTTCTGCTGCAACAAATGTTCGCGTTTCATACCGAGCTTAAGCGCCAACGCCGACACCACATAGATGGAGCTGACGGTGCCGATACAGACGCCGATAAACAGCGTTATGGAGAAGCCGCGCAGCATCGCGCCGCCGAAAATCAACAGCATCAACACCACCATCAATGTCGTGGCTGATGTTATGATGGTTCGGCTCAAGGTCTGCGTCAGCGAGACGTTAAAAATATCGTAGGTGCTGCCGCGGAAAATTTTGCGGAAGTTCTCACGGATGCGGTCCGACACCACGATACTGTCGTTCAATGAGTAGCCAATTACCGACATTATGGAAGCGATAATCGTCAGATCGATCTCGATATAAAGCAGTGACAAAACCCCAAGCGTAATCACCGCGTCATGGACCAGCGCCAACACCGCCCCAGTCGCTAGCCGCCATTCAAACCGGAAGCCGACATAAATCAGTATACAAATCAACGCCACCAGCAACGCCATGCCGCCGTCCTGTGCCAGATCGCTGCCGACGCTCGGTCCAACAAACTCAACCCGCTTCACGGCGGCATTCTGCCCGGTTGCCTGATTAATCACCACGAGCACTTTATTACCCAACTCCTGCCCAAAGCTGTCTTGCACCAGGGGCATACGGAATATCACATCGCGACTACTGCCGAAATTTTGCACCAGCGGATCCGTGAAGCCCGCATGTTCAAGCGCGTCACGCATCTGGTCAAGATCGGCGGTTTTTTCCAGGTTAAGTTCAACTACCGTACCGCCCGTGAAATCCAGCCCCCAGTTAAAGCCTCGCACTGCTATGATGGCGATGGAGGCGATAAGCAGGATCGCCGACAGGGTGAATGCCACATAATCCCAGCGCATAAAGTCGTAAACTTTACGCCCGTAGTTTAATTCTTTAACATTTATTTGTCGCTGAGCCATAAGCCACTCCTATATGGACAGCTTATCGATGCGTTTACCGCCATAAAGCAGGTTAACGATGGCTCGGGTGCCGATGGTTGCCGTAAACATTGAGGTAACAATCCCGATAGCGGTAGTAATGGCGAAGCCCTTGATCGATCCCGTGCCCACCGCGTACAAGATGACGGCGGTAATCAGCGTTGTGACGTTGGCGTCAACGACACTGGATAGCGCGCCACGATAGCCCTCGTGAATAGCTTGCTGGATCGTACGACCGTTGCGCAGCTCTTCTTTAATACGTTCATTAATAAGCACATTAGCGTCAACCGCTACCGCCAGCGTCAATACAATACCGGCGATACCCGGCATGGTCAGCGTCGCGCCTGGCAGCAGAGACATGATGCCGATAATGAGCACAAGGTTGGCGATGAGCGCCGTGGTGGCGATAAGACCAAATTTGTGATACCACACCACCATAAACAGAATCGACGCCACCAGCCCCCATAAACAGGCCTCCAGACCCTGAGTAATATTTTGCAGCCCCAGGGTCGGACCAATGGTGCGCTCTTCCACTATCTGGATCGGCGCAATCAACGCACCCGCACGTAGTAGCAACGACAGCTGACGCGCCTCGTTGGGGTTGTTGATGCCGGTAATGCGGAAGCTGTTACCCAGTCGCGACTGGATGGTGGCGACATTGATGACTTCTTCCTGCTTCTCCAGAATGGCGCGGCCGTCGGCGCCTTTCTTGCCGCTATCCTTATACTCCACAAACAAGGTAGCCATTAGCTTGCCGATATTATCCTTGGTGAAGTTGGACATGGTCGTGCCGCCGATGCCGTCCAGGGAAATATTGACCTGCGGACGGTTATATTCATCGGAGCTGGAAGTGGAGTCGGTGATGTGATCGCCGGTCAGGATAACCCGTTTGTATAACACAACCGGTTGGCCGTCGCGGGTAGCTTTCACCTCCGAATCCCACGGCACATGGCCGTTGGCGGCTGCGATTTGATCCACCGAGCTATTGACAAGACGGAATTCGAGCGTGGCAGTTGCCCCCAAAATTTCCTTGGCGCGCGCCGTATCCTGGATGCCCGGCAGCTCGACGACAATTCGGTCGGCGCCCTGTCGCTGCACCAAAGGCTCTGCGACGCCCAGCTGATTAACGCGGTTGCGCAGGATGGTAATGTTCTGTTGCACCGCGTACTCACGGGCTTGGCGCAGGCGATCATCCGCCAGCGTGGCGCGCAGCACGTTGTCTCCGACGCTATCGATAATCAGATCACGGTGACGTGGCGTCAACCAGGATATCGCCTGATCGCGGATATCAGTATCGCGGAAGCGGATTTCACTACCGTAATTTTCGATTTTACGCACCGTCGCATACGGAATGCCCCTTTCTCGCAAATCACCGCGCAGGGTATCCATTGTCTGCTTCTGCAACTTATTGAGCTCGGTGTCCATATCCACTTCCATCAAGAAGTGAACACCGCCGCGCAAATCCAGGCCGAGTTTCATTGGCGCCGCCCCTAGCATGGCTAACCAGGGGGGAGTGGCTGGGACAAGATTAAGCGCCACGATATAATCCTCACCGAGGGCGTTCATCAATGCTTCGCGGGCGCGAAACTGTACGTCCGCGTTTGAAAAACGGGCCAGAATGGTGCCATTTTCCAGAGTAATGGATTTACTGGCGATGTGTTGCTGCTCTAATACAGTCCGGATCTGGACCAGCGTCGATTCACTAGCGCTACCACCCCGCGCGCCAGTGATCTGCACGGCCCGATCCTCACCATACAGATTGGGAAGCGTATACAGCAGCCCGACGACTAGCGCCAGCACTAGCACGATATACTTCCATAAAGGATAACGATTTAACACGGCAATTCCCTTGAAAATCATTTATTACAGCGCTTTCATCGTACCTTTCGGCAAAACAGCGGCCACAAAATCACGCTTGATGACCACTTCATTGGTATCGTTGAGCGCAATGGAAATATAGCCCGTGTCAGCAACTTTCACTACTCGCCCTACCAGACCACCAGTCGTCAGAACTTCATCTCCTTTGGAAATGGAATTCATCAACTCTTTATGCGTCTTGGCGCGCTTTTGCTGTGGTCGCAGGATCATGAAATAAAAGATCAAACCGAAAACAACCAGCATTACCAGCAGAGAGTAAGAGCTTGACCGGGATGGATTATCGGTGGCAGCAACGGCGTCAGAAACGAAAAAGCCCATTTAAATTCCCTCATTGTTATTTAACTCGACGACTAAAGGCGGCACCGGCTTACCTGTCCGGCGATAGAACTCACCTACAAAGTGTTCTAACTTACCCTCATCAATAGCTTGGCGTAAATCCTCCATCAAACGCTGGTAATGACGTAGGTTATGGATAATATTTAGACGGGCACCCAATATTTCGTTGCAACGGTCAAGATGATGCAAGTACGCGCGACTATAATTGCGACAGGTGTAACAATCACATTCCGCATCCAGCGGCGCGACATCATCTTTATACCGGGCATTGCGTATTTTCACTACGCCATCGATCACAAACAGATGACCATTGCGGGCATTGCGGGTCGGTATGACGCAATCGAACATATCGATACCGCGGCGAACACCCTCCACCAAATCTTCAGGTTTACCGACGCCCATCAAATAGCGCGGTTTATCCACGGGAATCTGCGGGCACAGGTGCGCCAAAATACGGTGCATGTCGGCTTTTGGTTCCCCCACCGCCAGGCCGCCCACAGCGTAACCATCAAAACCGATCTCCACCAGTCTTTTTACCGATACATCTCGTAAATCTTCGTAAACACCTCCCTGAATAATACCGAAAAGCGCGCTGGGATTTTCAAGCTCATCAAAACGCTGGCGACTGCGGGCCGCCCAGCGTAATGACATTTCCATCGAGCGCTTGGCGTAATCCCAAGCGGAAGGATAAGGCGTGCATTCGTCAAAAATCATGACAATATCAGAACCCAGAGTGCACTGAATTTCCATCGATTTTTCAGGGCTTAGGAAAATCGCGTCGCCGTTGATGGGACTGCGAAAATGAACACCTTCTTCGGTAATTTTGCGAATGTCGCCCAGGCTGAAGACCTGAAACCCGCCGGAATCGGTCAGTATTGGACCGTGCCACTGCATAAAATCGTGCAAATCGCCGCTCAGCTTCATGACCGCCTGACCCGGGCGCAGCCAAAGATGAAAGGTATTGCCCAGCAGAATTTGTGCACCAGTTTCTTTTACTTCTTCTGGCGTCATGCCCTTTACGGCGCCATACGTCCCAACCGGCATAAACGCCGGCGTTTCCACAACGCCCCGATCAAATACCAACCGCCCGCGACGAGCCTGGCCATCGGTTTTCAACAATTGGTATTCCACACATCCTCCAACACCAGATAAACAGTCCGATGTTTGATGAAAAAAAAGAGCATTCTAAGCCGCTGTACAAGCCGATCCGCGGAATGTGTTGCCGCCGGCGTGGTTAATCCATGCTTTGGTGTTGACGGTTCGCGCAAAGCACGGATCCAGACCCACCACTGCCGATCAAGCCACCCGCTTACGACTCACCCACGCACTCTTTGTCAGCGGCAGGGTTTCGGGTGATAAACATGGCATCTCCATAGCTGAAAAAACGGTACACCTGCACAACCGCTGCCTGGTAGGCCGCCAGCGTATGGCGATAACCGGCGAACGCCGATACCAGCATTATCAAGGTAGACTCGGGCAGATGAAAATTAGTGATAAGCGCATCTATCACGCGAAAATGATAACCGGGATAAATAAAAATGCGCGTGTCACCAAAAAACGGCGCCAGGGTATTCTCTCCCGCCGCCACCGCCGCGCTCTCAAGGGAGCGCGCGGCGGTGGTACCGACGGCCACAACCCGGTTGCCGCGCACCTTGCACGCCAGAACCGCATCAACCACCTCTTGCGGCACTTCGGCATACTCCGAGTGCATCTGATGCTGTTCGATCCGATCCACCCGCACCGGCTGGAAGGTTCCAGCGCCTACATGCAGGGTGACAAAGGCCATTGCAACCCCTTTAGCGCGAAGCGCCGCCAGCAGTGGCTCATCGAAATGCAGGCCGGCGGTGGGCGCCGCCACCGCGCCTGGCCGTTCACTGTAAACCGTTTGATAGAGCTCACGATCCGCGACTGCGTCGGTCCTATCGATATAGGGCGGTAGAGGCATATGGCCGGCATCATTGAGTAGTGTCAGCACATCGCGTGGATCGTCGAAACGCAGCTCAAAAACTGAATCGTGGCGTGCCACCATGGTGGCGGCGATGCTGTCATCATCTCCCAATAGTAATGCGACGCCGCCTTTCGGTGCTTTGGACGCGCGCACCTGGGCAAGTACCCGCTTATCATCTAGAACTCTTTCCACCAGGACTTCGATTTTGCCGCCGCTGACTTTGTGACCGAACAATCTGGCGGGGATCACCCGGGTATTATTGAACACCAGTAAATCACCAGGTACCAGTTTATCCAGCAAATCGGTAAAAACCTGATGCGCCAGCGCGCCCGTCTGGCCGTCCAATGACAGCAAACGGCAGGCGCTGCGTTCCGCCTGAGGATAGCGGGCAATGAGATTATTGGGTAATTCAAAAAAAAAGTCGGCAACGCGCATGGTAAATCACTTCAGCATAAAAACAGGCGGCTTAGTCTAGGACTATACGTTCCGCTCTGCAAGAATTAAGCTATGTCGTGCCGCTTTTGCTGTTTACTAATGAAATGAATTTTCTTTCTCATCAGCATCTCGTCACCCTGTAGCTCCCTGCTCGAAAATCTGATGGCGGATTTTATCCGCGGCGATCCCGAAAGTCTCCATTCACCCGCGATTGTGGCGAGGATTTCGTCGAATTGATAGCCTTACCGATAGTCACGAAGCGGTAAGGCATAAGGCAGATGCGCACACTGTGTGCCCGCGACACGGCGGGTGGCGCCTATCGCACTGGATGTAGTCTGGGATCATTTTCTGTCGCGCCACTGGCTGCAGAAATCGCGCACGCAATCCCTTAACTGCTATCTGTGGATGGAAAACTGGCTGCTGCGCTATGCCGATGGGCCTTTTGGCTCATGACAAACGGTATGGCCCAGTGCCGCCCAGAAGGCGTTGTGGCAACTTTATCTGGCGATGATGCATGCAACGCGCCCGCTTACGTGCCGACCAGTCGCCGATCGCTCGGTCGTCCAATAGCGCGTCCACCTATCGGCAACGAGGTCCGCTCTGTCTCTGTCTATTAACAACGTGTCTATCTGTCACGTGGCCCACCCACTTTGTTGGCGAGTCCCGCGCTTCGTGGCAGGGCTATGTGGTCTGTCCGTCCGTATATATCCAAACTATTCGCTACATGGCCGGTTCCCCCATCGAGAATTGCCTTTTCGGCAGACAAGGGACTGTGCGCGGCACAATCTTTTGCCGCCCCGTACGCAATGTCCTAGAGATGATCCACCATCCCGTCGCTGTCAACGAATAACGCTAGGCAATCATCCTACATCGGCTCAAATCCTATCACACAGGGTAAACCGGCGGTCGTTTTCTTCTGGCCAATGGACCTCGCCTTAGTCTATTGCTTTTGACAAACGTTACGCAGCATTCTAGAAGCGCGGCGTGGAAATCCATCGGTGTCTCTTTTGACTCAGAGTTTGTACACAACGCCTGGCACAGGGTTACCACCGCAAAGGCACTATTAGGCCTATCCGATGGTAGCGGACATCAAACGCGAGATCATCAAAGCCTATAGCATTGAGCATCTGGAAGCCGGCGTCGCGCTGCGCGGTTCGCTCTTTATCGACCAAGACGGGATTGTTCATCATCAGATCGTTAACGATCTGATGATGGGTCGCAATATCGATGAAATAATGCGCATGGTCGATGTCCCGCAATTCCATGAAGAACACGGCGAAGGTTTGCCCGGCACAACGGGAAAGGGCAGGAAGGGATGGGGCTTCACCGGAAGATGTCGCCAAATATCTGTCTGAGAACTTGACCAAACTGTAATCAGTTTTCCGTCAGAGTAGAGGGGGCGCGCGCCTTGTCCGTCTAGCGCCGGTCAGCCTAGCTGACCGGCTTTTAACTCTTCGCCTACAACATGCCGGTAGCTAACCCGAGCAGCTAACCCGACAGACCCACCTTCACATCTCCTGCCAGGGTTTTGCACTCAGCAAGCGGTCACGTGCTTCGTTTTTACCCAGCGGTATCGCAGCAAGAGCAGCAAAATCCATACCACTCCAACGCATAACGACACCTGGGTAGTGAAGGAAGTACCAATCAAACCAAAAGACGATGCTGAAGCCAGCGGTGATAGTGTCGCCGGGCATGATCCACACCCATATGCTGACAAACGTAGCCAGCGCGGCGATCATCAGGAAAACATTTTCCGGCATGAGGTCTTCAAATAGACCGCCACCAGCATCGCCATTATCATCACCAGCATCGTATCCAGGGAATGCCGTTACGCGATACGCGCCGAAAGATGTGCGGCGTATGCCCATACCCGCTATGTCGCACAATATGCACCCGACTCCAAACACATCGCTGTTGATGGACGCCGTCAGCATGACGAAATTCAACAGGTCGGCGAAGACAAGCATGCCAAAATTCCGGAACGTCAATACAAACGGGCTACCGCCCGTACCCACCTGATTTCACGGGATAGATGGATATAATAACTGCCAGGATGCTGACTAAAATACACCAGGGAGCGGAGCTGATGGCTCCTAAGAGCGCTCAGGATTCCGCGCTTCGCTAGCACAGTGATGCCGATGATTTCAATACCGCCGTAAGCGAACATCACCATTTGTAGCGAAAGATCATCCCATGACGCCATAACTGAAGAAGCCGCCATGGCGCTATAAATTCGCCACACTAAAATTAAGAACCAGAACTCCAGCTCGCCAAGCGTTTTTACGCTCAGTCAATTGATCGCGTTGATGAATACACCACGTTCAACACCTAGACCCAGTGGGGTACCAGCAGGAACCACACGCCCATAAAGAGGTCACATCAGCAATGGCAACAATTAGGATTTCAAAATAGTAGCTCCAGTCGGTAATATGGCTCACCATGGGGTCAAAATTATCTTGCGCATAGCGGGAGAACGAACCAGCATTGAGGTTTTCAGGGGTATTTCTCCCAGGGCGGAAACGCAGGCCGCCAGGCCGCCTATAAAATAAGTCAGCAACACGATAGAACTATCGCATCAGCGAAACCATAGAACAACCCGATACCGATGGTAGAGCCATGTGCCGAGTGGAAAGCCCCGCTTCAGCGAAGGGGTGGAAGATTGTATGACCAATTACCTTTTATTGTACAAGGAAACCACGGAATGGTGTCCATGGTTAGTTGATTGCCTCGCCAACGTTCAAAGAACAGAGCGTTGCTGCCGTCCACGGGATTGATTGTAAGCAGCCGCGACGACAAGCATGACCAGCGTCGGCGGTAGCCAGGCCAGTCCCTGCGCACTTAGCGGTAAGCGATCTACTCAGGTAGGGAGAATGTTGGGATAGGTCGATACCTTGACGCCATCCAGGCAACCAACGCCAGACTGACCAGCATGCCGGGGCAATAAGGCGAGCGCTCGAGCGCCACCAGCGCAGCGTAAAACTCATTAGGATCATGACAATGCACGGTGGATAGATAGCGGTAAGCACCGGAACAGAAATGCTGATTAAATGGCTAAGGCCCAGGTTGGATACAACCATGGAAAACAGTCCCAGCAGGAACACCCACTTGCTATAGCTGATACCGGTATGTTCGCTGAAAAATTCAGCGCAGGCGCAGCTCAGACCCACCGCAGTCACCAAACAGGCTATCGTTATTAGCACCGTTAAAAACCGCTACCGGCGGCGCCAAAGATGTACTGCACATAGGCATGCAGAATTTCGACGCCGTTTTGCGTCTCCGGCACCAAAACGCCGCTGCCTGAACCTAACTTGAACAGCGTCAGAATAGGCCGCCGTCAAACCGATACCAGCAATCAGTCCGGCCAGAATGGTTAACGAGTCAGCAAGTGAGCGCTTGTCACGCCGCGCGAACGTGCGGCGTTGACGATAACGATGCCGAATACCATCGCGCCCAGGCTATCCGTGGTAAGATAGCCGTTCACGAATCCGCTGGAAACGGCAGGTGACTGTAGCCCGCGGATACTAGCAACGGCTGACCCGCTGGACACAGCACCGCCGTAATGCCCAATACCGCGAGCGCGATGATCCTAATCGGCGCCAGAACATAGCCCACTGTATCCAGAAAGCGGCCTGGGTACATGGAAATACCGATGACCACTGAAAATAGATCAGGCTATAAATCAGCAAAGGCAGTTCGCCGTTTCCGGCGAAAGGGGCCACACCGACCGCAAATGAGACGGTCGCGGTGCGCGGTGTAGCAAACAGCGGGCCCACCGCCAAATAACACACGACAGCCAGAAACAGACCGGCTTTCCGACCAATAGGGGAGCTGAGCGCATCAATGCCGCCCCCGACCCGCGCCAACGCGATAACGGCCATGACCGGTAGACCGACCGCAGTAATCAAAAAGCCCGCCGCCGCCAGCCAAACGTGCTGACCGGATTGTAGGCGGCCCACCATGGGCGGAAAAATGATATTTCCGGCACCGACAAACAGAGCAAAGATCATAAAACCCAGCGCGAGTATGTCTTTTGAGGTTAAACGTTTAGTCATGGGTTTGTATTAAAGTCTGCAGTAAATCCTAATAAAAAAATTATTATGACTGCGCAGTGATTGACACACCTTTGATCGAAACGATTGGCATCGCGCGAGCAAGCAGGTACAAAATCCGCTTTTGAATAATATTTAGGTTAGATATTCAAATGTTCCCTTTTCTGTGCTACATGATAACCAGTCTGACGCAGAAAATCGCCAGCGCAACATAAGAAAATACGATGGATGACATGGACACGCGGCGGTTCCGTCGGGTAACGCCTGCGTAGACGGTCGTTTCAGCCGATGAACAGATCCTTAAGGTAGCGCGCGACCGCTGCGCAGTTCAAAATCTAGCGTGGGCTCTCGGTATGCCTTTGACGTAAGGCGAAGGAAATGATTTGAGCGTGGGCGCTCAGCTTATTACCCTCTTCGGTAAAGGCGAAACCGCATTGCGGGCTCCGGCACAGCTGATCCAGACTGACATACTGGCTGGCTTCACGGATGCGTTCCAGCACCGCCTGATGATGTCCGGCTTTGATAAAGCGCAACGGTTTAAAGCTGCCAGCGCGTTCGGTATCGTACTCCAGGAAAAGGCATCCACCCTCACCTGGTCAAACAGGATGGGCACGACCGACTCATAACTCCTTCGGAAATCCATGTGGAGCGGAAGTTCCTGCTGTACACGTACAGGCTCAGCACAAAATCCTCCAGCTTTACTGGCCAGCGCTGGGCTATTGATGTATTTGAAGCCCAGGCTCCTCGCCCATGTGCGCCAATGGCATAGACAGAAATCAGGTCTTTGCGTTCTGGAAACCATTTAACACGGCCCGTCCGTCAGCCCGACCAAAATTCCTGCATACAACTAAAGTATGATAATGAAATTAGATCACCTGATCAGGTAAAGTTCGATGCCCGACAATACGCCGGCGTTGCGCATGCTAAGGTCGACGCCACCGTCATGCTCAGCAAGTCAAAAGAGAAAGCCGCTGGCTAATAGACTAACCCGATGCAGCAGTGGACCATTAAGCAAATTACAGGTATACACCGACCTCAGAACAAACTGGGTAATAATGGCGCCAGCCAAGGTAAACCAACGAATGAATCTAGATGATTGCGCTACCATGCTTTGCCTCGCATAAACAATTCAAAATGAATTTATCCCCATAATGGTTATTGCTAAATAGAGTATGAATGACATTTACCGGCAGTAGCGAGCGGGTGTCTTCATTAAGACGAAAAATGAAACAGTTATTATCATCCTCTGTCAATATCACTCAACAAATAACATTTTTAACATCTTGTCTATAAGTGCGCTGCGCGTTACCGATGTACGCCCCTAATAGAGTCGGTGCAATTCTCGGCACGACGGACGTTCACACTGGCTATTGTGGCTACGCTTTTATCGGTGATATTTATCGTCCGCCGGCCTGCCTTTAGTGACCCGACGCCAACACACCTGAATGCGTGGCACGCTGCCAGAAAAAAATGGGCACATCGGCGCAATGCGCAATTCCTCGACGACCCACTGCTGAAGTAACGCGGACAATGTGCTGCAAGTCTGACATGAACGCCGGATCATCGGCAAGTAATGTAATACATTTGGCCGCTTCACTAATGTAGTACATCAACCAATATTATTCTTCGTAATATTTAGTGCCGATACGGACAATATCCCTGCCTTGAGAGCGACGGTGTTTATTGGTATCGCGCAAAGAATAAATGCAACCGCAATATTCCTGTTGATAGAAACGCTCACGCTTACTGATATCAATCATTCGTGCGGAGCCACCCTGTTTGCGCCAATTATATTCCCAATAAGTAATACCGTTATAATGGCTCGCGGCACGCCTGCCGCATTCGTTAATCTGCTGCATATTTTTCCAACGAGAAATACCGAGCGAGCTGGAAATTACACTGAAACCGTTTTCAGCGGCGAAGAGAGCGGTACGTTCAAAACGCATATTGAAACACATGGTGCAACGGATACCCCGCTCAGGTTCTTGTTCCATGCCTTTGGCGCGGGCAAACCAATTGTCGCTGTCGTAATCAGCATCAACAAATGGCACCTTATACTGCTGCGCAAAACGAATATTCTCTTCCTTGCGGATCAGATATTCCCGCTGCGGGTGAATATTTGGGTTGTAGAAGAAAATCGTGTAATCAATGCCTGAAGCGGTGATCGCTTCCATGACCTCTCCAGAACACGGGGCGCAGCATGAATGAAGCAACAGTTTATCGGCGCCATTGGGTAACATTAAGACGGGACGGTTGAATTCGGCCATAAAAACACTCTTCCGGTGGTAAAATAAGCGGTCATTGGCGGCAAGGGTAACACAATAAAGACTACAGTTTTCCCACGCACCTCAGCCTGAGGGTTAGCGTTCGCCATAAATGGAAACTGGTAACAATTTCTCATAAACCTTTATACGCGTAGGGCATTTCCGCCTTAGCGGGATAGGCAAGCGCAGAAACAGAAGTCACAGGGTAGCATTATATTCTTTCATAAATAAAGTGTAACTCAGCTCCGGTTGATGTAATAATAATAGTGAGCGCCTAAGCCAGACTGCATGTTACCCCTGCGTGTGCCTACCCATGGCCAGGGTATGTCAGAACTTCGTGGCCACATTCTAACTCTGTGTTTTTGATAAGCCAAAGCCGTCGGTCAACTGCGGTGAATTGGTTATTAACTGACAACGGTGGCAAATGTCACTATCATTAGAAATGACGAGGCTTAGCTCTCGTCAAGCGATGCGAAAGCATGAAGCGTTTCCTGCAGTGAGCTTTTACATAGATTTAACCTTAAGAAAGTTAATAACCAATCTCAGTGGTCTCTCTGTTCCTCCAATGAAGTCATTGGCAATGAAAACGGGAATTTTGTTTTGCTAGTCCTACCGATGGCGACGCCGGTTTATGCCCTGCATGCCGACGATACCCGCAACACCGCCGGCTTTGATACGGTCAGTGTCATCGACACACGGCAACTGGACCCGCGATACACCTTCCGACACTATGGCGGATCACGTTTCTGCGCCCTACAAGCCTGATGTTGTGCCACCAGGTAAATTTCGCCGACGCTCGCTGGACGGTAAAGACGACAAATTAAGCAAGTTGGGGTTATGCTAACGCCCGCCGCCAGCCGTTGGCGTCAACACAAGCGTAAACATGACATGGTACATCTTCCTTCCTGGTTGCTGCCGTACGGCAAAGCCATTGCGCCCGGCGTGAAGGGTAGCGTCTGCCATTGGTGATAGTGCGCACTGGCTGCGGCAATCCGGCGTCGAACGCGCTGTCGTGCTTGCCAAATTACCATTGCCCCACCGGTTCAGGAACTGATCGCACCATCGCTATTAGCTCCACAGCTGGGAGGTTCACTAACCGGCAACTGTCTGGCAGCGGAGTTACACAGATATTATAGTCTACGTCAGACCACGTCATATCACGTATCACGAAGAGCCAGCACAGGTCAGGATCATTTCCCCCTTCAACCCACTGATGACGGCTAAAGAACAGTGAAAGAATGGCGTTGGCCGGATAGCTAGGTGACCCCTTCCGCTACACCCCAGACTCCTCGCTACTACGTCAACTGCAGCGGCCGCCGGGCACACCCAGCTCAATCAAGACATCCAGCTGCTGTGCCCTTGCGGCAAAAAAGTTGACAGCGCGCTGGCATTGGTCTCGCTATCGACGTAGCAGAAAAAGTGATAGGTTCGCCTATCGCCGAGGTGGGTTCGTCCATGACGATAATATCGGTAGCGCCGCGGTCTGTTGATTCCTTTGCCGAAATCAACAAAACCGAGCCGGCGCAGCTCTCATCCCAAACCAGATATTTTCCGCAACCGCCAGGTCTGGGGATCGCGCTCAGCTCCTACTGAACGATGATGACGCCTGCTTCCAGGGCCTCTTTCGGATGGGGGAACTCACGGCCTTTACACAGTTGAATGAAACCCATCAAAATGCTGAGAAAAGCGGATGGACCGACATGCTGAGAAAAGCGGATGGACCGACGCCGTTGCTGCTGCACAAGGTACGAACGAGCCACCACGGAGCAAAGCTTTTCCTTACCACGTAACTTGAAATAGGCCGCTTCGCAGCCGGCGTATTCAAATTGTCTGGATAGCCGCGCCTAATGCGGCGGCTTCTTTCTCCATAGGACATATCACCGAGCCGTTCACGACGTCCACCATAATCCGCCGCCAGCGAGTGCTGCAAGCACCGCCGCTGGTTAGGCGGATTTCGTGACCGCGATCCAATGCTGGCGGAACAAGTCCATTCTGAAACGCAGTCCATAAGTAGTGTTTTCCACCACCACCAAACAGAGATTGGCCGCGCTAAAATTATCTGCATCTAGATTGGCACAGGCTGGCCTTGGCCGCAGGCAGTTGCGGTACCCAGTTTCCGTAAAGAATGCCAGTATCAACACGCCACCTGCACACGGTTCCGCCTGCTCAAACGCTCGATAAAGGCGTTGACGTGCGAATATCGAAAACCTCTGCCGGAGGCATCGCCACATTCGGCCACACGCTGTCTTGTTAACCAAAATTGAGGTAATCGCAGGGCAGTAATGCTGTGGCTGGCCCCGTAGCCACAGTTCCAAGTGATGCTGCTTGAACCAGACGTTTTGGACGCGGTATAAGCCCGTCGCCACCATCACCCCCAAGCCGCGCCAGCGAGCCGCTGATACCGCCGAGCTGCTTCAGCAGCCAGCGCTCTCCGGCACAGTAACTTGACCGTATGCAGAACGTCGTCCGCATCGTCCAGCGGCCACGAAACCGTGCTGCTGGCCAGACACAACCAGCCACTGGAATCCGCTGGATTGACCACCGCCGTATCAACGGCCAGCTTGAAGGAGCTATCAGCGCGCCGACTACTACTGCGCCTGCTGCTCACGTCGGCCGGAGACACCACTTATTCAGTGGATGCGTGTCATTCACTGAGGATCCCTCCGTCGTCGTCACCGACGATCACCACCTTCATCCCATGCGTACCGCAGTTGATACCGGCAAAAGCGCCATATATCACTCCAATATCGCCCAGATTGCCTGAGGCGGCGCGGTCGAACGCCTCTACGGCGTCGTTGAATTTACAAATCTGCGAAATCAACGGCCGCACCTTCAGCTTTGCCAGCGATTAGTAGCCGCAGTGTACGGGATGCATGTTGGTATAGCGGAAATGGTCTCGAAGGTGACTTCCTTGGAATACAGACCAGCCCCACGGTGCCGCCGGGGCGACATGGTTGCTGATACTTGTGATAACCTGTTTCGTGATAACCTGTTTCACTCCGCTGCACCAAATACCACATCCGCGTCGTTGCCAGAAGTCAACGCGGCAACTTTCTCTGCCAGATTGCCAGTTTTGATATTGACTGCGTGCATGCCCGGATAACGTTCAGCGACCTTTAATTGATATCTCCGGGTTTAAGCTGGCCTTATGCAGCGGCATGCATATCAATGGCCACCTCCTTCCACCAATGCGCCTTCGGTAAGGCTGACGAAGGTGAACGCGGCCGGGTGCACTACTGTTTCCCGTAGACAGCCATTAGCCAGCGTGGTGGCCCAAAAAACGTACCGCCGAATCCAGGTTATAAATGCCGGCGTGGGATTTGTCGGCGTGGGATTGGACGGATTTCATATTCGAGGATCTCAGGCTCCACACAAGCTCGAGACGGACACTCCCCCAGCCAGTACGACGCTGGTGGCTTTGTGACCCAATATCTTCGGTGTTTTGACTACGAATTGGCCGATGCGGCCATGGTGGTAATAATGGACTATAATATCGATATCATTCGCGTACAATGAATGATGAATGAGTTATCGCCGAAAATATGTGAAGCGCGTTTTAAAATGAGGAAATTTGCAAACATCAAGATTATTTTGGCTGTCAATAGCCGAACAACACGCTGCGCATAAGTGGCGGCAACGGTTTTTCAATGATATTGATGCCCTTTCCTCGCGAAAACACGATGTTCCAAGTTATCCCTTGTCTGGCCTACAGTTGTTAACCTATTCCAATTAGCCACGCTATTGCACTGTTTCTCGGACAAACCTGCCAGGAAGCCCAGAATATTTACATCCGACCTTCAACGACATCCCAACAGGAGTTGCCTCTGGGGAGAGGAGTATTTATTTGCCGACGACCCCGCACTGATGCTGAACTACGGCGAGGTCGCACCGCCGGCTGGCGATTAAAGAATAGCACTAAAGAATAGCACTGTTGTCAACGCTATCTCGTGCTGCGCGCGGGCGCGCGACGCGATATACTATTGTGCTAATACCCGCCATTGATTGGCGGCAGGGTGTGGTTGTTTTGAAATTCTTATCGGAAAACCGGAACGATCTCGATATTTTACTGATCCGAGCGTACGGCGCGTGGCGTGAAAGCGGCAAGATTATTCGTTTCCGGCGAGATACAAAGCGATAACGACACGGGAGTGTAAATTGGTGCCAAGTAGGAAGGTCAAGGCTACGCTTGCAAGCGTAGCCGCGCGTCCAGCGTCAGCAAATAATCGTACCACGTGTGTTTTCCTACCAGATGCGCTAGGTAAGTGCTGGAGACCGTAATTAGGCTACGTTGTGAATATGGCGAAAATCTACGCGCTTGAGCCAGTAAGAAACCGTCGGCATTTGTCAATCCCGATATTGGCAATCCTTCTTCGGCAAGATGACGCAACTGACGGCGCTTGAAGCGTAACAGGCCGGCTACGACACGCTGGTCTTCGATTCGTGTGAATCCCAATAACAGGAAAACCGCACCATCGATAAGCTGATTGGCTGCGGCGTAGATGCGATAGTGTTAAGAATTATCGGCCGGCATACTTCGAACGACTGGCGTTGCTGAATATCTGGTCATTCTGATAGACCGCGGGCTTTGGTATTGCCTCATGCGGCAGCGTTTATATCGATAATCTTGATTGCGGCTTGCAGGCGGCCGCTTTTGTAGGAGCAGCGGGCCGGGCTCATTGCGTAAGCTGCAATAATCAGATCTCGCAGGGAATTATAAAATCCTGCATTGACCATCGGTTGTGGCCGATACAGGATATTAGCGTCTTCAGCATTGATGAAATTCCCTATGCGGCGGTATTCGGCTTTAATTCCCCCTGTATCTCCAACGAGTTAAATGAGATGGCTTGGCAAGCGATAAAATGATGGTGTGATGCGGCGCGAATCTGCCGTTTAGCATGGTTGTTGTCGCGTACGCAAGGGAGGTGTTTCCGGCCGGCCCTGCCTCTACTCACCCCGCGGCGCAGGCAACTCGTCCCGAACCGGTTTCCTCCTAGCGCAAACCACGCATTGTTATCCACCGCCGAGCGGCGTTGCTCTGCGCGGCGGGACGGCCCGCGCCGCTGTTGTGCTGCCTTCAGCAATAATTTATTAGTAAGCGCTTTAGCATTTTCCTTACTCTTAATATGGATTAATACTATCTTCGCAGCACGGTGCAATGACTCATCCCTCAAATGCACTATGCAGGAGATATAGATGCCCATCATCACTTTCCTTGCATTGAGTCATCCGTACATCGCTTTCATAAGATTACTTTCAGTACAGCAGAGCAGTACAGCAGAGAAAATTTAAACACATCCGGCCGCCATCGCAGAAAGGCACATTTTATTCTGCCGCTTGCGCATTTTCTCCATCTGGCGCGCCGGTTGTCGCGCCAAAACGCTACCAACAGGAGAAGCCCAGGCGCTTGCCTGGCCGGTGGGGCGGTCTGTATCGCGGTTCTACCGCCTGGCGGCGCATGAATGAAGATCTCTGCCAATCGACCAAAGATCTCCCAGCTCCGGAAAATATCGCATTCCCTCGGCCGTTGGCGCAGATGGCTAATAAGCAGGTCGTTTATGGTTACATTTAAAAGCGTCGCCGGTCCTGCTGATGGGCATCTGGGCATCGGTTTATTCGCGCGGCTGGGCGGCGCGCAAGATCTACCCAGGTGTTGAGTTGACCTTCGCCGGATTCCCTTGGCTGCTTATGGTTGTATCCCTGATACAACGCTTCCGTTTGTAACGTCATCGTAATCCGCGATGGGATTGTCGGAATAGCGGACCGAGCTGGCATCGAGAAAGTCAGTGCGAAATAGCCAGGCTTGACGACGGTGACGTAGATACATAACGGGACAAAGTCGCGCGCCAGATTGACACCGAACCCCTCCCCACCGCAAACTTGGACATGCCGTGAAGGGTAAAAAATCGAAATCGGTCGGCCCTTCGATTGAGCCGATATTGATGATATTGTCATAGTGCTGAGACCGCAGCGTCGACAGTATCGCCTGTATCATCCGTACCATCTCCGCGACGTTGATCTCGAACTGATGCTGTAAATCCTCGCGGCTTCTTCAAAAAGATCAAGATGACCGTATCCAGCATTATTTACCAGCACATCAACGGCGCCGAGCATTCGACGGCGGCGTAAACCACTCGTTGCTGGCCAGGTGGCGTCGGCGACGTCCAGGCTCTGGAGTAGTAGCCGGCGCTATATGTAGCGCGGACAGCTTCTTCGCTATCTCGCGCGGTCGCAACAATATTGTCCTCGGCCGCGAGGATGATCTGCGCGAGTTGGGCACCCAGGCCGCGGCAAGCCAATTGCACCCTGAACAATGCCGCTGAGTTAAAGGATAGACAGGCAGAAGCGACGCGAAAGGCGTACAGATTATGTGTTCTCCAAATGACGCCTAGCTCGATATTCCCGCACCAGTCAACCAGATCTGCCGTGAGTGGGTTGCTCCTACGCTGTATTCTTTGCGGCAGTGACGTGCCGAAAGTGAAGCGACTAATGGCTTACAGTATTTGATAGACAATTACGGCAGATGACATAAAAGCTCGGGATGCGTGACTACTAATATGCATTAGTTAAAATCTTAAGGGAAACTGCTCGCACGGATATCAAGTTTTGTGATGGTTTATCGGCAACTGTGGTACACCGACTTGGAAAAGTTGTTTATATAAATGTGATTGATCACATAAAGCAGAAACATTCAATATCTACCAAGTTGAGGGATGTACTCTTTACGCCAGTGAATAAATGTGTGATTTTTATTTTTGGATGAAACAACACGGAAAAGATAAAATCGCCATACAATAAGCTTTAAATAGTATACCCGTTATCGCCATGATGGAACGTTCGCTTCTACCCTGAGGAATTAAAAACAGGAATTCTGAAGCCGTATGTTCAACAATTCCACTCTTGATTTTTTAAATATACCTAAGGATTAATAGAATGGAGACGATGAATTTCTATGCCGATGACCAGTGCTGGTTGATAAGTTTGCCGCTCATGATAGAAAGGCAGAGTGTAATCCATCTGGGTATTGAATAGGAGTGAAGCTCTTCAACTAGTCTATACGTCACCTTCTGTCATCACGCCAATACCACACGTGGATGTTGAAAGAATTTTTATGTCATCCAATACATGCTGGCAGAAAAGATAAGTGCCAATTCAATAAGCGGCCTCATAGACTATTGCCATCATGTCGGATTATATACCCAAAAAACTCCTCGGAGAAGGCGTTTGCTGGTAATATGAACTATCTCATGCACTGTCAGCTAGCCCTATCAGATCTGACTTTCTCGTTAAGTGGGTCATAATCGCGCGCCGTTGTGATAGAAGGTGATTAATTGCCGTATGACTTTTCGATCGTCCAATTTCCATCATCCCGCGCCTATCGCATAATTTAAACTGATGAGTTGTGCTGGCCATTCCGTAGTACTAACCTAGCTATCATGGCGGTCTATTTACCCCTGATCGCGTTTTTAGCCAAACTGCCATGATGTGCTTGAGCCATGTTGAGTGTTACAAAAGCAGGAAATTCCATTTACCTGTCGTCGTAGCAAGCTCAATCATGTAAAAGACCGCTTCCACAAGCAAAGGGGCTATGGCTTAAACTTATACAGATGTTACAGTATGTGTAATTTCAACTTTGCACTTGTTGATTTTAGTGGCGCCGATAATAGGAGTCGAACCTATGACCTTCGCATTACGAATGCGCTACTCTACCAACTGAGCTATATCGGCATCATATAGGCGTTAATCTGAGTTCACACATGTTATGCAAAACTGGGAAAAAAATCAATAAGTGCGCGCAAGTGCTAACAATTGCAGTATCTTACCTTTTCGAGTAAGTCCCTACCACGACAACAGATTCGCCACCTCCATAACCTAAGAGCCTCGTGCCGCTCGGCAGCGTGGGTTAGCATGGCCAGACTGCTTGCGTGTATCGCAGGCGTGTTTTCCAGCGTTAGCTGTGAGGATCGCGACAAACGCGGTTTTGTTGGCCGGGAAACCGTCGCAGTACTCATGGCGGCTGAGGTTGTCGCCGTAGCCCATCCATTTGCCGTCGGTAAACAGTTTCTGGCATTGACATATACCGCTGAGAAGCCCACTTCGCGTACGAAGTGTTCCGCCGTTTGAACCGATTGGGTCAGAATGGCGTCGGAAATGCTGGGTTCCGTGATAACGAATATGTTCCACCGCCCGGTCGAGGTCGTCCACTGGCTTGACACCACTAACTTGACATCCGAATCACGGGACAGCCATGCGTCATGGTAATCGGCCTCTGTCACGGCAACACAAGTCGCGAGACCGTCAGATAGATAGGGACGCGTGAGCCCGTCAGCGCCTGCTGTATGCCCTTTATATCGTGGCGGCACTAGTACGGTAGGTTTCCTTACCGCCGCGCAAATCACCGCGTTGCCGGTTTCAAGCGCAGCGCCGTGACATCGATGGTTAATTGGGGCGAGCTTCATGAATCACACCCACTACGTCGAGCGGTACACAGCGATAGCCCGCAGCCCAACCGCTGGCCCCTGAATAACCCAGCCCACCGGATCGGTAAGGCGATACACCTGCCGCACGTCCGCGACAATGACAATAGCGCTAAGGCGCGTCGAATTTAAAAGCAGGCGGTCTAGCAGCGCGTCGCTCAGGCCGTCACGGCGTGCCTCACCATATCCTTCGCGTTGGCGTCAAGGAATTTTGGTTACTGGCCTCCAGGCTATCAGTAACCGCCTCCAGCGCCGAAGGATTATCGTTGTTGCCCACTTTGATTTAGCGGTGGCAACGGCATCATTTATTAATCACTGGCACAATGCCGTTATCCAGTAGGGCGCGCAGCGTGTTGCTGGCGTTGAGAAAACGTTCTCACTTCCATGTCGACGCGAGTCAGCAATATTCAACCAATATTGATATTTGAAAAGGAAAAACAGTTTCTCCCAAAATGAACTAAGCGGCTTTGTCCTACTGCCGCCAATAGCCGCTTGGAGGCGATGGTGACGGGCATGTCGGGATAATTAAGGTACTCTCGCCCAGCGGAAATGACGCCGAAGGTGACGATGATAATGCAGTGTCCGGTGGCGTGCAGCGGAGCACATTGGCGTACCAATTCGACAACGTTCGCACGATTAAGTGAACCAGTGCGAACCGCCGATTGAGGACACTGGTGCCTAATTTTGCCACCAGGCTCTGACCGCTGTTCGTAACGATATCTGCCGTTAAGGATGTTGATTGAATGGTTACCTGCCGTGGGGTTCAAGCACTATGCCTGGCCAGCATAGCGCGAAACAAAGAAAAAAGTAATGGCGTGTTAGGCTGAATGACTGTTCTTTAAACGCGTCGCAGGCTCCAGCTTCATATTCATCTTGTCGGAAAAGCCGAGAGGGCATATCGAAACCGGGGGCGAAGTAGTCGTGAAACAGACAATAGGTGTCGTTTGCAGCATATCCAGACCACTGCACACCAACACTGTCAGATACAAGAAATCGGTAACATTGCCACCACCGCTGAGCCACCACCGCTGACAGGGAAATCCAACTGCTTGATTTTATGAGGAAAGTGCTTGGACGCTTCTTCCCAGGTGTGGTTGGCCAACGTCTGTACCTGTTTCACCAGAATATCCCTTTTCAAATGCGGAAGTCGGCGATGCTGTAAAAGTGGACGACTTGTAGCCAGTCGCGCGCCGCAGCAGCGCTGTCGACATTATTCTCCATAGCGCGCTACTCCCACAGGTTGATGTCGCGCCACATTCACATTAGGTGGTTGATTAACCTGTACCAGTGGCCAGGGCTAGCGCTGTTCAGCGCCGATTACTTTGCCCGCCGTGATGGACCCGGGCCACCAGCGTTAATGTTTCGCAGTGTTTGACCGAAGGTTTGAATAAGGTTTCGCTCGGGTTGTTTTCTGCTGCCATTGAGCATCGTCTCCAAGACGAGTTCCTGGAATACCAGAATGATACCTGCAAGACTAACCATTCAGCCAGTAAAAACAAACGCTAGGCTGCGCGGCGGGCGTCAGAAGCGGTGCTTGTCGCTGCGCAAGGAAATACTGTGGCAAAATGAACACGGAGTTCCAAGCAATGATTGCCGCTAACGTATTAAGCGGCTGTCACACCCTAAGCCTGCCGCAGGCTTAACGGCTTGAAGCGGCCTATACACTCATTAGCCGCCACCGGTGACGGGCGAACGCTTTGCGCAACTATTCGGTCCCTAGTGGGCAGCAAGACTACCATGCACATGTCTTTGAAGGCAGTAGGGCTATCCCGAACTAGGGTGCTTCTCTCTAGTAGCAGAAGGACTATTTGCGCCAGAGGTGATACAAAACGCCCATATACAAAACGCTGCTAAATCCAGCTATTCTGCGGCATATCGATGATGTAATCACCCATCAGCGGTCAGCCGGTCGGTTTGTCGAAAACAGTGACAAAATGCGCCTTAGGATACATCTCGCGAATCGCTTTGGCAGTCTCACCGGTCTCCACCAGATCATCAATCACGATAAATCCGTCGCTGCCCCTTCGCGCGCTTGACACGTTCAAATCGCGCTAGCTGTCGTGATCATAGCTGGAGATGCATGCGGTATCCATATGGCAAATATCCAGCCCGCTGGCCAGCAATGCGCTCGGCACAAAACCGCCGCGGCTGACCGCGATAATTTTCCTTTCCATTGTTCAACGAATAACAGGCGTTTAGCCATGGTACACATATAGACTTGCACATGCACAAGGCGACGATATTAAGTCGGCTTAAAAAGTCTCTGGGCAAAGGGGTTGGCGGGGTTATAGAGATGTGGCCGTCTAAATACCAGCACCCCTTTTAACCTCAGTAGTTTTACACCCTACTAAAATAAAGTAGTATTCTAGGTTGACTCGGGTTATTCCGTCACTGGCCGCTCACCGCCGCCAGTGCGGTTTTTACGACATAACAGGAGTTCTATTGTGTCTGAATTGTCTCAACTCACGCCCCAGCCGCTGTGGGATATCTTCGCCAACATTTGTGCAATCCCACACCCCTCATACCATGAGGAAGCGCTGGCCACGCATA
Source organism: Sodalis sp. (in: enterobacteria) (assembly GCF_036327475.1). NCBI lineage: Bacteria > Pseudomonadati > Pseudomonadota > Gammaproteobacteria > Enterobacterales > Bruguierivoracaceae > Sodalis > Sodalis sp. (in: enterobacteria). The sequence continues at coordinate 901,722 of NZ_CP132913.1, forward strand.
TTCTACAATGGGCGCAGGGAAAGAAGCTGTTTGCTGAACGCGATCAGGTAGGCAATATCCTGATTCGCAAGCCGGCAACACCGGGTTATGAAAATCGCCGTCCGGTGGCGATGCAAGCACACCTGGACATGGTGCCGCAGAAAAACGGTGATACTGCTCATGATTTTACCCAAGATCCCATCCAGCCTTGGATAGACGGCGAATGGGTCAAAGCGCGTGGCACGACACTCGGCGCAGATAACGGTATCGGCATGGCGTCGGCCCTGGCGGTGCTGGCCGACAATAGCGTGGAACATGGTCCGCTGGAAGTGCTACTGACCATGACCGAAGAAACCGGTATGGAAGGTGCTTTCGGCCTACAACCTGGTTGGCTACAGAGCGAGATCCTCATCAATACCGACTCCGAAGAAGAAGGCAAAATCTATATGGGCTGCGCCGGCGGTGTTGACTTCAAAACCCAACTACCGCTCAGCCGCGAAACGGTGCCAGCCAGATATCACCAGGTGCGGGTGACCTTGACGGGTTTAAGAGGCGGCCACTCCGGCGGAGATATCCATCTGGGGCTTGGCAACGCCAATAAGCTACTGGCCCGCTTCCTGGCGGATTTTTGCGCTATGCTGGACATTCGTCTGCTGGATATTAACGGTGGGACGCTGCGCAACGCCATTCCGCGCGAAGCGTTTGCTATCCTGGCGCTGCCGCGTGAGGATGTCGACACCCTGCGCGCCCAGGCGCTCGCCTATCTGGTGATGATTGAAAGAGAATTGGCGGTCGAGAAAAAGCCGGTGCTGGACGTCATCGACAGCCAGCATGACGGGCAGGCACTAACCAAAGCCTGCGGCGACCGACTTATCGCGTTACTCCACGCGATGCCGAACGGCGTTGTTCGGATGAGCGATGACGCGAAAGGCGTCGTAGAAACCTCGCTAAATGTCGGCATAGTGTCGACGGATGCCGATAAAGCCGAAATTCGCTGTCTTATCCGCTCGCTTATCGACAGCGGCAAGTTGCAAGTTGAAGGGATGCTGCATGCGCTGGGACGACTGGCTGGCGCCACTACGGTTGCTAAGGGGAGCTATCCCGGATGGAACCCTGACTCTAACTCGCCGGTGATGCATGTAGTGCGCGATACCTATCGACAGTTGTTTAATAAAACGCCCAATATTCAGGTCATCCATGCGAGTCTGGAATGCGGGCTGTTCAAGAAACTCTATCCCGATATGGATATGGTTTCCATCGGGCCGACCATTACCAGTCCGCATTCGCCGAATGAACAAGTGCATATCGGGAGCGTTGACCGATACTGGACGCTGCTGACTGCGCTGCTAAAAGCGATTCCCGTCAAGGCGTGATCCAGCCCGCCGCTGGCCTGGTAGCTGGCGCCGAACACTATCTTTACGCAGTCTATCAACTTGCCATTATGGGTCAGAGGGTGGGGTTTTCACCGCCTATGCCTGAGGTGTATCGCCAGTGGCCGCTACGGGCCTAAATGGGGGTTCCGCTCCTCTTCCCAATGCAGCAGCAATTGATGTTCCAGTTGCCGAACCATTACGTGACATGTAATCCAATTAGCCGAACGCCGGGATCGCCGCGGCGCTGTTCCCAGGCCTGATGCGCGATGGCTATCCCGTTTATTGGGCCGCGGCCAGAATAATCTCCTCTCACGCTTCCCAGAGGGTGATACGCCAGGGTGCGTTAATACAGTGCGAGCGTCCCCAGACTACCCGACCGAATTTGTTAAATTGGCGCCGTCGGCGCAGGTGATAAGCCCCATCTCGCTGAATTTTTGGCGGTCACCCTTCAGACGCCCAGGTTCTTCGCCAGCGGCAGTCGCAGCAAGAACGCTGGTATGGCAGCGAGGGTAAGGACATGTTAGCTATTGGGTTTATTGGAATCGGAGGCGACTTCGCTAAAAACTAACCGGTGCTACGCCAGCCGAGGCCGATTAGCCGCAACTCATCGGCAATCTCCTGACAGATGGTGCGCTATCAAGGCGCTGGAACCATCGCAGCAATCGCTGTCGGTAACGTCCATAAACGCCTCATCCAGCGATAGCGGTTTGGTGAGCTAGGTATAGCAGGTGAAATGGAGCAGATGTGATCCGAAGCCTCTTTATGCACCGCCATGCGGCCAGGGATTACCGTCAGATGGAAGTAAGGTTTTAGCGCCATGGTTGTAGACATGGCGCTATACACACCATAGATAATGTCGCTAGCGATAGGAACTATCCTAACAGTTATTGCGCTATTAATATCAAATTCCCCCAATGATTACGATCGGGTACATGGTTATTCGGGCGCTAAGCTGATGATTCACGGTGATCGCCACTTGAGCTATGTGGAAAATGCGTTGATCAATGGCCAGGCGCAGGTAAAAATTAATATTTTCCGTTTTGCAGAAATATGCAGCGCCACTACTATTCGAACAATTATAAATTCTTCGGAATAATATCCATTCCGGCGCTACCCGCTGCCAGGTTTCGTTACCAAGTCATCTACCGGGTGGAAATCGATTTCCATATCCTGATCGAGCAAAGTGGCTTTGCCGAACAGGGTGCGCCGGGTTATCCAATAGAGATTACTTGAACAATGCCCCATAACGTAGCAGCCGTCGACAAGCGTCACCCTACCGCGATTAGCCTGGCGAATACGGGAGACCACTGTGCAGGATTTGATAGGATAATCGTGCACTAAACGGGCGATGAACGAATTAATGCTGGGCAACGGTCTTGAACGTATGGCAGCCCAATCCCTCAAGGTGCCTCCTATGCAGTCCTTGTGCAGTCCGGTCCAGCAGCTGCGCTATACCAGGGCCGAAAATACTGAAACAAATATCTGTTGGTACATTAGTGCTCATTGCCGAATAATTCACCCATGCTCCTCTTCTGTCGATTCCCTACCGGATTGGCTTACCCCGCGTCGCCATTTCTTTCTCGATGAGCAGTATTAGGATATGAATGACCTTGATATGGATTTCCTGGATCCGATCGGCATAACCGAAATGGGGGACACGGATTTCTACATCCGCGCTGCCAGCTATTTTACCACCCTCCTTGCCGGTCATGACGACAACCCGCATCCATTTGGCGCGCGCGGAGTCAATGGCGCGGATAATATTCACCGAGTTGCCAGAAGTGGAAATACCGACCAAGACATCGCCCCGATTACCCATCGTTTCAACATAACGGGAAAAGACCTGCTCATAACCAAAATCGTTGCTCACGCAGGAGAGATAGCTGGGATCTGAAATGGCGACAGCAGGATAGCCCGGGCGGTTTTCGCGATAGCGGCCGGTTAATTCTTCGGCAAAATGCATTGCGTCGCAGTGGGAACCGCCGTTGCCACAGGAAAACACTTTGCCGCCGGCCTTAAAAGTATCGGCAATCAATTTGGCCGCATCTTCAATAGACTGGATATGGCGCTCATCGCTAAGGAAATTTTGCAGAGTTTGCAGGGCTTCGTTAAGCTCCTTACAGATCAAATCCTGATGCATGGGGGTCGTCCCTCACTCAAGGCTGGCAAATGGATGAATTTTCCGCCCGCAGTTTACCGGAATTCCCCTATTGCGAGAAGCGCCGTTCAGGCGGTAGTTTTGCGCTATCTCATAAAAGAGGCAGACAATAAGTCTATTTGTAATTGTACCACATAATGGTACAGGGAGGGCATGGTCATGGCGCATGGGGCGATGAAAACAGATAGGAGTCCCGCCCCATTTATCACTTAACGCGCTAATTAGGGCCACCCCACCGTTTTCGTGCCTGCCAACGCCCGAACGATCGCTGGAGCGTGCACCGTAGTTTAGGCAAAAGCCGCGCGTCACTAAGGAGGAGGGGCGGCAGGAGCGGCGCGATATTATTTGATTAGCACCTCCATCGAAATTCTGATGGTGATGTCATCGCTGATGTTTGGCACGAACTGCCCCATTTTAAATTCTGAACGCGAAACCCACAGCGGCTTTTGGCCGTCGGATGTCCGCCCTGTTTATTCAATCCTGTTTATTCAAAACTATATCCAATATCACCGAATGGTAATGGTCAAATTGCCAAAGTTGGCGGTGGGGTGATTCCACGAGAACAGCAGCGAAGTATGATTGGGATTCAAATAGTAGATTTTCGTTTTTATCTGGGCGGTACCCGAAGCTAGCAGCAGCCCGCTGGCCACCGGCAACAATGTCTTTTCATCACAATCATATCCGCCATATTGCCGAAATGACCTTCATCATGAAGGCTTTATGAAGGCTTTCGGTGGGGATTGTTACTGAATATATTTATTGACTATATTCAATAATAATTTTAACCAAAATCGTTACGGACATTTAGCCGTCTACACGTCTTGATTATCTATTATCGCCAGCATGTTATACTGGCACAAAATTCGGCTATCGGGAATCATATTAGCCATGAGTACCCCGCTTATCCCGCAAAGTAATTCTCCGTCCTAGGCACTACCACCTTTACATAGATGCGCGCTAGCGCAACGCCATCAGGCGATTAACCTTCCTCAGGGTTTTCCCAATTTTGACGGTCCCGAGTATTTGAAATCCTGGCTGGCCTGGCACGTCAGCCAGGGCGCTAATATGCCCTGACACAAAGGCCGACATGCGCCGCATCGCGCTGTAACCCCAGCGTTCCGCGTTGACTGGCGCAGTTCGGCGAAATATTGAGCAATCGTACTCGATTGGTTGTCCTTAATTTAATACGTTGCATAGTCGTATTGAGCGATGAAGTCTACGGCGGCCATCACAGAGCATGCTGGCGCATGACCTCCTTCGGCAAGACTTATCATATGACCGGATGGAAAAAGCTATTGTGTGTCGCCGCCACCCCTGAGAGGCGCACAAAATTCATCAATACCCAACCTTTGCGGTCAATATCCTGTGAGCTGGCTCTCGCCGATATGCTTCGCCAGGGGCCGGCTACTGGTAGACGTTGCCGGCGTTCTACCGCCAGTGGCGCGCCACCTCTACCCGTTCATGGCCGACATGATAATGACGGTGCCCATCGGCAATTCTGAACATTTATTATAGCGGTACGTCACGTCGTCGAGCTGCACCAGTAAGAAACGATTTCACCGTGTCGGCTTGGGTCGTAATGACCGCACAGCCGCCTTATACCATAGCGCCTACCATCGGCCTGTGCGCCGCGCCCATTGTACAGCCATGCTACTACACGCGTTTCTGGCAGGGCATTGACGGCCGCTTCCATGGCAAAACCGGCGGTAAACATTTCCGGCAGTACAAGTTCCGTTCAGTTTTGACATCAACCCCGGATAATGCAGCTAGCGCCCACCGTGACTAACTACATCATAATTAGCCGTTTTGATGGCCTCCATCGCTGCCGGGTTGTGCGTCAGCACCATGGCTATAGGACGGCCAACGACAGATCGCGGTGGCTGAACTCCTGGCGGATTCACCAAAACTGGCCAGGGAGCTGTATTCATAGAGCGGATCCATCGACATGTGTCTTTCCGGATAACTGGCGGCGCCACGATAGAAAAGGAACTGTTTTGAACACGAGTCCCCATGCAGAACATGCCTTTCGGCCCCTTCTTCATAATTCCAAATTGCACTACGATACGAACTTGCCAAGGCCAGCCGGCATACGGGGCTTTCCAGCATAACCGATAAGATCGCGTGGATAATTGGCGTTGAAAGCGAAACTTTTTTCGGTCGTGTCACTCATTGTCAGTTCTTTTTTGTGAGCCGATGTTTTAGTTTGGTCCTGCGGGGTTAATTCTTTTTGTGTCGGAAAATTGCGCACAGAAGCGGTAAATTCAGCGCTGCCAGCGCCTTAACGATGACCGGTACTCCCGCCGCTCATGCCATTATATCACGTCGCTGCTGCCATCTGCTGCGCAAAACTCAGAGTGAGCAATGGCCACGTAACAACAGTACGATTGCCCATTACGTCACGGTTTGCGTTTGCGCTGCGCGATTAAGACTATCGAGACAAATGAGGTAGAGACAGGGACAAGGACGAAGACAGTATAAATGGTTGACGGTTCGAATGAGATTCGAACCCGCGCTTCCCGGCGTGACAGGCCGGTATTCTAATCGACATTACCACACCGCACCTGTGCTTTGTCTGGAAAGCGAGGCGAATAGTACAGCTGAGTAACGTCAGTGCCTTTCATGCGCGACAAAATTGTTTACTGATAGCAGTACACTGCGTTCATTTTAGCCTCACGGAACGGTTTTATTCGCTTTGTGCAGAGCTGTTTCACGCCACAGACAGCTGCCGCCCTTTTTCTGCACCAGATCCAACCGCTGCTCATGGGCTAGGACTTCCTCATCGCTGGCGTAAACGATCTTCAGCGACGTTTTGGTGCGCTGCACCCGCTGAATTTGCACGGTGTCGCCTACTTCGCGCTGCTCTTGCTCCCCTTCCATCGCAAAACACATGGCGGTCTGGCCGCCGGTCATCAACAAGAAAACGTCCGCCAGGATTTTGGCGTCGAGCAAAGCGTTGTGCAGCGTACGCTTACTGTTATCGATCAGATAGCGGTCGCACAACGCGTCCAGATTATTACGCTTCCCGGGGAACATTTTACGCGCCAGCAGCAGGCTGTCCGTTACCTTGCAAAAGGTGTCGATTTTAGCGATACCGTGATTAATCATCGCAAACTCATGGTCCATAAATCCGATATCGAAGGGGGCGTTATGAATGACTAATTCACCGCCGCGAATGAATTGTAAAAATTCATTCGCCACGTCGGCAAACGTCGGTTTATCCGCCAGAAATTCGTCACTAATACCGTGGACATTGAACGCCTCAGGGTCTACTAGACAGTCCGGTTTCAGATAGACGTGGAAACGCCGACCGGTCAGGCGGCGATTAATGACCTCTACTGCACCAATTTCGATAATTCGGTGTCCCTCGTAGTGGATACCCAACTTGTTCATACCGGTGGTTTCAGTATCCAGAATAATCTGTCGCGTAATGTTGGTGCTCATAATGCTCGTTTATGTCAGACTTGGGCTTTTAACATGGTGCAAGTTTACCAGAGATGCGCAAACAGGTTGAAATCTTCACCGACGGTTCGTGCCTGGGTAATCCCGGCCCCGGAGGCTATGGTGCAATATTGCGCTATAAACAGCATGAAAAAACCTTCAGCGCCGGTTATCGCCTGACCACTAACAACCGTATGGAGTTGATGGCGGCCATCGTGGCGCTGGAAGCGCTGACGAACGCCTGCGAGGTCGTGCTCAGTACTGATAGCCAGTATGTCCGTCAAGGAATTACCCATTGGATTCATAACTGGAAAAAGCGCGGCTGGAAAACCGCAGAGAAGAAATCGGTGAAAAACGTCGATTTATGGCAGCGGCTGGACGCAGCCATTCAGCCCCATATCCTGCTCTGGGATTGGGTGAAGGGCCATGCAGGCCATCCGGAAAACGAACGCTGCGATGAACTGGCGCACACCGCCGCCGGCCATCCGGCTTTGGAGGACATCGGCTATTGGGTAGAAACGCAAACGGATTGTGGCCTGGCGGATTAAAGCGGTCTCACCCCTCTTTCCAGGAAAGCCGCTACCGGCAGCTGTGAGCGATGGCATTTACCGGCCAACGCAAACCCCGCGTGGACGCTTTATTTTTCAGTGGCGTCAAGCGGAGGGGAAACGTGCGCTTGCGCGCGACTATCAGGCTCAGGCAACCCATTGCGAGGAAATGGGTACTGAGTGGCCGCCCCACTTGTCGTCGTCGCCATGGCAACATCTGCAGATGAGCGCGATGCAATACTTCGAAATTAACCACCTCCAACAAATCCAACAGCCGCATCTGCGTATACATTCGGCTTCTGTACGGCTGGCGGCGAAAAAGGATCGGGCAGATCTTGCCAAGCCCCAGCATGCTCACAGGGTTGAACGTCGAGATGACGAGCCAGCCGTCATCAATGAGGACCCGATCGACCTCCCGCAGCAGCCGGTGCGGATCGACAGTATAGGATAAAGTATGGGCCAGTAAGCAAGCGTCTACCGACTTATTGGCGAACGGCAGTTGGTAAGGATCGGCGATAACGTGTAAACCTTCTCCCTCAAGTCCCACGTTGACCTGATGGGAAATCGCACAATCATCAGTATCTAGATCCGCACTCAACGCGCCGACTTTGAGTAAATGAAACCCGAACAGCTTAGGCCACCACGCTTTCAAATCCTGCTCCAACGCCTGGCGATAGTAAGCCCCGCAGGGAATATCGTCCCATGAAGTAGGCGCCACAATAGTTTTGTTACTTTGCGCTGATTTCATGTTGGTCTATCTTCTAAGGGCCATAAAGAAATAACGAGGTCAACAATGAATATTATCAGCATTTCCGCACTGGCGGATAATTACATTTGGCTTTTACACAATGATGGCAGCCAATGCCTGGTATGCCTGGCGGTCCATGGCGAGGCGGCGTCGGTGTTACAGGCGCTTGCCGACCGCCACTTAGCCATTGTCGCTATTTTATTGACCCATCATCATGACCATGTGGCCGGTGTCGCTGAGCCGCTACAGTATTTCTTGGTGCCAGTCTATAGCCTTGAGAAAAGGGCACGGCCCAGATTGTTAGCAAAGGTAATACACTGACCTTACTAGGTCATACCTTTAGGATGATAGCATTGCCCAGTCATACACTCAGACATATCGGATTAGCACCTCCTGGCTTTTAGCGGCGACATGGGGTTTTCCCGCGGGTTACGGTCGGCTTTTCGAGGGCACGCCTAAGCAAATATACGCCTCTTTTCAAAAGTTAATCATCTTTCACCGATACCATGATCTGCTCCGCTCTTGAGTATACTTCAAGTAATTTTGACTTCGTCGCCACCTTGTTTCAAGATCGCCTGATCACAGGTTATCAACGTAAAATTAAAGAGTTACATCTAAAAACCAACCTAGCTTGCCACAATGCTACATTTGGAGCGTCAAATTAATATTTTTATGTTCCGTCATATTGACTTACAAACAAATTAAACGCTCAATTACTCGGCAGAAGGATCATTTCTGACGGTTTGGTTGTAATGTTTCAGCCTTCAAAGTATTATTGCTCATCTTTTAAGCGACTATTGACATACAGATGAAGACTCGCGCGATCTTATTCGCCTCGGTCTTGCTAGTGGCGTGTCAGACGTCCAGGCAGGACACCCCCCCCTCCGAACAGCGTGCACAGAGTATTTCTTCGGCAAGTCAAGGTGAAGCGGGAAAGTACACAGATGATCTAGCGGGTACCGCAAGATGGCAAGATATCAATAACAGCCTGCCGCAAGGCGATTTGTGGAACTTTATTGGCGACGAGTTGAAGATGCAGATACCGGATAACGCCAGGGTTCGTGAGCAACAAGAGCGTTATTTGAAACATACGAGATATCTCCACGATATAACATTACGAGCAGAGCCGTACATGTACTGGATAGTCGAACAAATTAAGCAACGTAAGATGCCAATGGAGCTAGTACTGCTACCGATCGTGGAGAGCGCTTTTGACCCGGAGGCAACATCTACCTCAAACGCAGCTGGCCTTTGGCAGATAGCTCCCCAGACAGGCAAGAATTATGGCCTGAAACAGAACCAATGGTATGACGGCCGTCGTGATGTGGTGGCGTCCACTACCGTCGCGCTGGATATGATGCAGCGGCTTAATCGTATGTTCGACGGCGACTGGTTATTGGCTATTGCTGCCTATAATAGCGGTGAAGGTCGTGTTATGCAGGCCATCAAGCGTAATAAAGCCAAAGGCAGCGCCACTGACTTTTGGTCTCTGGCGCTGCCGCGTGAAACTACCATCTATGTTCCGAAAATGCTTGCGCTCAGCAACCTCATTAAGAATAGCAAACAGTTTGGCATTACGCTACCTAAATCGAATGCACAACGCGCATTGGCACAGGTGGAAGTCGGCCAGCAAATGGGTTTAACGCAAGCGGCGGAAATGTCCGGCCTATCGCTGAGCAAACTGAAAAGCTTTAATACCGGCTATAAGCGCAACGTGACGGCGCCAAACGGGCCGCATTATATCATGCTACCCAAGGCGCATGCTTCGCAGCTGCGCACCTCGCTGGCGGAAGGTAATATTGCGGCAGTGCAGTCCACGCAGTTGGCGGATAACAACTCCGGCAGCGGCAACGGCAACTATAAGGTTCGTGCCGGCGATAGCTTATCCGGAATCGCCAAGCGGTTGAATGTCAAAACTACTGACTTGCAAAAATGAAATAACATGCATAGCGGAAACTGGGTTAAACGCTGACAGTCGGCAGCAGCTCGCTGCACAACAGCGCCTCCCATCAAGTGCGCAAAGGGAGTTCTCTAGCGAATGTCGCCCGCCGTCACGGTATCGATATCAATGACGTCATGTGCTGGAACAGTGCTTTGGACAATGCCGACAACCTGCAGCTGGAACTTAGGCTGTTCCTATTTGCAACGGCAAGTTCACAGACTCTTGATCTATCACTGGCTGTACTCTTGCCCGCGGCGGTGTTGGGCGATGATAGGTTGTGTCCAAATGGGCTGATGTCAGAGTCAACGAAAAGCAGATGCCAAAACGTCTACCTTTATGTTCCACTATAGCGTAGTTTATCCTCCAATGCTGATAATTGGCTCCGCTGGCGCCCGCTCGTACCGCGGAACGGGCTCGAATTCGACCAGCAAAGGGTTATGGTCAGAAGCCTCGGTTACTAACACCGAGGCTTCACAGACGTTCATATCGCGGTAAAAGACGAAATCCAGCGGCCGGCCAAACGCCCGTTTGCGCTGATCGTCGACAAATCGCACCTCGCCCAGCCCCATCCGTTCCGCGAATTGGTAGAGTGCCAACATGCGCTGGCGGCTCCAGGCATTGAAATCCCCCGCCATGATAACCGGGCCGCTATGATTGCGGATCTGTTCACCAATGGGGTCGAGCTGTTTACTATACACATCAATGCCCAGGCTGAAATTTACCGCGTGGATATTGACCACCATGAGCAGTTGCCCGTTATAGATTGGATACATGGTGACCAGAGCTGACTTGGCTAACCGCAACAGCGGCTCGCGCTCGCGCAGCGGACAGCAATAGACCGGATGCGCGGCGGAAAGGGTCATAACCCCTGACGGATGCTGCAGAAAAATAAGTGCGGGAACCTGGTCAGCCGCCAAATAATGCGAGGTAGCGAATCGAACTAGCTCAGGTGTTGTCTGCGCTTCCTGCAACAGAAGCAATTGAGCATCTTTACCAAACCCTTGGAGCACTGACAACCAATTAGCACACTGCTGTTTATAGATATTCCATACCATTACTCGCAAAATACGTGAGCCTGGTAAAGGTTCTCCTGCCGGCAGCACCTGCTCTAAGTGGCCAGAGGCAAGAGGCGGAAAGATACGCTCGACTGGCTGGCCGGCGACATACCTGACGGCATATGTTTTTCTTGGCACGGTTACCGCCTATTCAACTGAGTTTTGCGCCTGTGGCGGTGTTTGGGTTGATTCTGTTTTAGTCCACAGACACCTAACTATCCTACGCTTTTATAAGCTCTCGACTCGGCAAATTCAATGCAGAGCCACGACATATTGATCTTGCCCTACGCAGTATATCCAGAAGTGCCTCTACCTTGGCGAGACCGCCTGCTGCGGCAACGACGACACTGACACTGCCTGGCTAATTTGCCGTGAATGAGGCATGCCGCTACCAAGTACTGCGCCATAGTATTCATTACTGCCAAACTTGTTTATCGTGAGAGTTTAAAAGTCAAGCAGTCGGCAACGCGCTGCAATCGAGAGAGATGGTGGATAACCGCTTTAATCTTTATCTTCATGGTAACATAATGAAGATATTAGTCTGTTGGCGCATTGCTACAGCGGTAATGGCGAAATGCTGCGCAATAACCGCCTGTTTTCCAGCCGAAAAACGCTGATGCAAAGTTTTCGCTTTGCAAGCTGTAGCGCTTATCTCATTGGATTGCCGCATAATAAGCAACTACTGCGCCATCTGGCGACACATTTTACCGGTGGTTACAGGGCCGAAGTGCTCTATCAGTTTAGCATGCAATTAGGTCAGGCCACCCTTAGTCTTGCTGAGGGCGACTTCTGCTTCTTTGAAGAATTAACCCACAGAAAATTCAAAACGACCACGATATTCAGCACGACCCGCAGGGAAGCGAAACGGCCTTGAGCGCTGGCTGCCACATTCAGCGCATTCTACCAGGGACGCTTAACGTATTTCGCTTTAGCAACGCCGACTATGAAGTCTGAGAGAGTCGGCAATTATTGCGCCCGGTAAAATGCTACTACGATAGAGAGTGGGATTCAAAGGGTGTTACTGTTTGCTTTACGCTGTTTGTCTTCACCGGTGCGGCTGGTACCAAACCCGACCCCGATTATCATCCAGTACTGGCACCCTGTACTGGATGATAATCGGGTAAACCTGATCTGATGATTCTGGGGCAATAATCATACACATAATTGCCACGGCATCATCTTATTTACCACTCGAACGACGGATTCAGCGTAGTGCCCATCACCAACAGCAGTAAGTTCGTTTGGATCGATTAATCTATGCTCTACAGCACTGCTGGCCTCGCACCAGCGCTCGCTAGTGGCCTCACCGCTAGCTCGGTCGAAGTGTTGGTCAATCGCTTGTTTTACGATGGTAGATGTTATGATCTTGAGCGGGAATTAGTCCGTGCACGCCACTGCCAATGAAATTTACTATCTACCCTGATCGGTAGATATCCAGGGTGAACCAGGCGAGCTGCATTATTACCGCGGCAGGCCTGGACAGCTTTTTGGTCAGCGGCGCTATACCTCCATGAGGGTGTCCTTGCGGAGATTGCCGGCCTCAATTCAAAGACGCCACAGAGCGTTATGTTGCGCTAGTACCCGAAACCGCTCCTCTGGTTCATTTTGCAAAAACGACTTGAGCTATTTCGTAGCGACCACCGATGGATGTAGCAACTTAAGATCTAACAGCCTGAAATTAGCTAGGCTGGCTTTCTCTCACTGCGGAGAGACTCGAACTCCCAACACCCGGTTTTGGAGACCGGTGCTCTACCAGTTGAACTACGCCCCTAAATGAAAGTGGCGGTGCGGACGGGACTCGAACCCGCGACCCCCGGCGTGACAGGCCGGTATTCTAACCGACTGAACTACCGCACCATCGAACATGACACGCACCAGATTAGCATGAAAGGGGGTGAGACGCCCGTTGATATTCTGGGTGCTTATGCTCCTGTCGACACTGTTTGTGGCCCGATATTAACCAGCACAACCTTTTTAAAATGGATACCTGGCAGTTTCCTACTCTCGCATGGGGAAAACCCCACACTACCATCGGCGCTACGGCGTTTCACTTCTGAGTTCGGCATGGGGTCAGGTGGGACCACCGCGCTAGTGTCGCCAGGCAAATTCGTTGTCTGCACCGCTTTCGCCGTACGGAGGGCTCCGGGCTCTGGCTACCCAACCCTCACTTACGTGATCATCGGGCGTTATCCGGAACATCACTGATGGTGTCTCGTGTCTTGTCTCTTAGCACATGAGCGACCACATTTTGCCTGCATTTGCTGCAGGTGTTGGTGGTATTACCTGCACTTTTGTGGCTCGCTCTCAAACAGCTCAGGTGTTGTAAGGTTAAGTCTCACGGGTCATTAGTATCGGTTAGCTCAACGCCTCGCAGCGCTTACACACCCGACCTATCAACGTCATCGTCTTTAACGTCCCTTCAGGAGGCTCTAGACCTCAGGGAAGACTCATCTTGAGGCAAGTTTCCCGCTTAGATGCTTTCAGCGGTTATCTCTTCCGCACGTAGTTACCGGGCAATACCATTGGCATGACAACCCGAACACCAGTGGTGCGTCCACTCCGGTCCTCTCGTACTAGGAGCAGCCCCTCTCAATCTTCCAGCGCCCACGGCAGATAGGGACCGAACTGTCTCACGACGTTCTAAACCCAGCTCGCGTACCACTTTAAATGGCGAACAGCCATACCCTTGGGACCTACTTCAGCCCCAGGATGTGATGAGCCGACATCGAGGTGCCAAACACCGCCGTCGATATGAACTCTTGGGCGGTATCAGCCTGTTATCCCCGGAGTACCTTTTATTCGTTGAGCGATGGCCCTTCCATGCAGAACCACCGGATCACTAAGACCTGCTTTCGCACCTGCTCGAGCTGTCACTCTCACAGTCAAGCTAGCTTATGCCTTTACACTAACCTCACGATGTCCGACCGTGATTAGCTAACCTTCGTGCTCCTCCGTTACTCTTTGGGAGGAGACCGCCCCAGTCAAACTACCTACCAGACACTGTCCTCGGTCCGGATGACGGGCCTGAGTGAGAACATCAAACATTAAAGGGTGGTATTTCAAGATTGGCTCCATGCAGACTGGCGTCCGCACTTCAAAGCCTCCCACCTATCCTACACATCAAGGCTCAATGTTCTGTGTCAAGCTATAGTAAAGGTTCACGGGGTCTTTCCGTCTTGCCGCGGGTACACCGCATCTTCACGGCGAGTTCAATTTCACTGAGTCTCGGGTGGAGACAGCCTGGCCATCATTACGCCATTCGTGCAGGTCGGAACTTACCCGACAAGGAATTTCGCTACCTTAGGACCGTTATAGTTACGGCCGCCGTTTACCGGGGCTTCGATCAAGAGCTTCTCGCAAGCGATAACCCCATCAATTAACCTTCCGGCACCGGGCAGGCGTCACACCGTATACGTCCACTTTCGTGTTTGCACAGTGCTGTGTTTTTAATAAACAGTTGCAGCCAGCTGGTATCTGCGACTGGCTTCAGCTCGGGGCGCAAGGCCCTCCACCTACACACCAGCGTGCCTTCTCCCGAAGTTACGGCACCATTTTGCCTAGTTCCTTCACCCGAGTTCTCTCAAGCGCCTTGGTATTCTCTACCTGACCACCTGTGTCGGTTTGGGGTACGATTCGATGTGACCTGGAGCTTAGAGGCTTTTCCTGGAAGCGTAGCATCAATTCCTTCACCACCGTAGTGGCTCGTCATCACGCCTCAATGTTAAGAATGAGCGGATTTGCCTGCTCATTCCACCTTCACGCTTGAACCGGGACAACCGTCCCCCGGCGAACCTAGCTTTCTCCGTCCCCCCTTCGCAGTCACACCCAGTACAGGAATATTAACCTGTTTCCCATCGACTACGCCTTTCGGCCTCGCCTTAGGGGTCGACTCACCCTGCTCCGATTAACGTTGAACAGGAACCCTTGGTCTTCCGGCGAGCGGGCTTTTCACCCGCTTTATCGTTACTTATGTCAGCATTCGCACTTCTGATACCTCCAGCAGCCCTCACAGGTCACCTTCACAGGCTTACAGAACGCTCCCCTACCCAACAACACATACGTGTCGCTGCCGCAGCTTCGGTGTATGGTTTAGCCCCGTTACATCTTCCGCGCAGGCCGACTCGACCAGTGAGCTATTACGCTTTCTTTAAATGATGGCTGCTTCTAAGCCAACATCCTGGCTGTCTGGGCCTTCCCACATCGTTTCCCACTTAACCATGACTTTGGGACCTTAGCTGGCGGTCTGGGTTGTTTCCCTCTTCACGACGGACGTTAGCACCCGCCGTGTGTCTCCCGTGATAACATTCTACGGTATTCGCAGTTTGCATCGGATTGGTAATCCGGGATGGACCCCTAGCCGAAACAGTGCTCTACCCCCGTAGATGACTTCACGAGGCGCTACCTAAATAGCTTTCGGGGAGAACCAGCTATCTCCCGGTTTGATTGGCCTTTCACCCCCAGCCACCAGTCATCCGCTAATTTTTCAACATTAGTCGGTTCGGTCCTCCAGTTAGTACTACCCAACCTTCAACCTGCCAATGGCTAGATCACCGGGTTTCGGGTCTATATCCTGCAACTAAACGCCCAGTTAAGACTCGGTTTCCCTACGGCTCCCCTATATGGTTAACCTTGCTACAGAATATAAGTCGCTGACCCATTATACAAAAGGTACGCAGTCACACCCCGAAGGATGCTCCCACTGCTTGTACGTACACGGTTTCAGGTTCTATTTCACTCCCCTTGCCGGGGTTCTTTTCACCTTTCCCTCACGGTACTGGTTCACTATCGGTCAGTCAGGAGTATTTAGCCTTGGAGGATGGTCCCCCCATCTTCAGACAGGATATCACGTGTCCCGCCCTACTCATTGAGCTCACAACAAGCGCACCTTCGGATACGGGGCTATCACCCTCTGTCGCCGGACTTTCCAGACCGTTCTCCTGATGCGCAAGCTGATGATGGCTCTGGGCTGTTCCCCATTCGCTCGCCGCTACTGGGGGAATCTCGGTTGATTTCTTTTCCTCAGGGTACTGAGATGTTTCAGTTCCCCTGGTTCGCTTCGTCAGGCTATGGATTCACCTGACGATGATGCAACGAATTGCATCGGGTTTCCCCATTCGGACATCGCCGGCTGATAACGCTTCATATCAGCTCACCGGCGCTTTTCGCAGATTAACGCGTCCTTCATCGCCTTTGACTGCCTAGGCATCCACCGTATACGCTTAGTTACTTAACCTCACAACCCTGAGCTGTCTGCATTTGGTTCGACGGTCTGCCACGACTTCCGGGCTTTCAGTCACTTGCGTCGTCTCGCTTGAGTCTCACCATACAGGCGAGACTCGGCACAGTCTGTGAGGACCGGGCTGAAACGACAGCGCCTATCGCACGACAGTGATAACGTTAAGCGTTATCTCAGGTTTGCTTACTTCGTTTGAGAGACTCACATGCTGAGCTTGCACTTCAGCATGTGTTTCAAATTTTCAGCTTATTCCGGATTGTTAAAGAGCACGATATTTCAGAGCGCGTTTATCAAACGCGCTCTGAAACAAATCAACGACAGAAAAATCGCTCATCCCACAAATACATTCCATGAATGGTGGAGCTAAGCGGGATCGAACCGCTGACCTCCTGCGTGCAAAGCAGGCGCTCTCCCAATTGAGCTATAGCCCCAAGTCGTTCATCTTGCATATGCCTGGTCTACCTGCATGCCAGGTAATGCTTCGTTCACCACAGTCAATAAACAGGGCGACAGCCAATCTTCTTTTCACCGCATGCTGAACACAGCCTGACACGTTTGCCTGACAACAACACGCTGCGGTCTCATTCATCGGGATAAGTGTAACTGGTAGGCCTGAGTGGACTTGAACCACCGACCTCACCCTTATCAGGGGTGCGCTCTAACCACCTGAGCTACAAGCCTATAGGAGGTTTCTTGCTCGTGGTAGTTATCAGACAATCTGTGTGGGCACGTCACTTAACGTATCGTTTAGGTAAGGAGGTGATCCAACCGCAGGTTCCCCTACGGTTACCTTGTTACGACTTCACCCCAGTTATGAATCACAAAGTGGTAAGCGCCCTCCCGAAGGTTAAGCTACCTACTTCTTTTGCAACCCACTCCCATGGTGTGACGGGCGGTGTGTACAAGGCCCGGGAACGTATTCACCGTGGCGTTCTGATCCACGATTACTAGCGATTCCGACTTCATGGAGTCGAGTTGCAGACTCCAATCCGGACTACGACGCACTTTATGAGGTCCGCTGACTCTCGCAAGATCGCTTCTCTTTGTATGCGCCATTGTAGCACGTGTGTAGCCCTACTCGTAAGGGCCATGATGACTTGACGTCATCCCCACCTTCCTCCGGTTTATCACCGGCAGTCTCCCTTGAGTTCCCGACCGAATCGCTGGTAACAAAGGATAAGGGTTGCGCTCGTTGCGGGACTTAACCCAACATTTCACAACACGAACTGACGACAGCCATGCAGCACCTGTCTCAGAGCTCCCGAAGGCACCTAGGCATCTCTGCCTAGTTCTCTGGATGTCAAGAGTAGGTAAGGTTCTTCGCGTTGCATCGAATTAAACCACATGCTCCACCGCTTGTGCGGGCCCCCGTCAATTCATTTGAGTTTTAACCTTGCGGCCGTACTCCCCAGGCGGTCGATTTAACGCGTTAGCTCCGAAAGCCACGGCTCAAGGCCGCAACCTTCAAATCGACATCGTTTACGGCGTGGACTACCAGGGTATCTAATCCTGTTTGCTCCCCACGCTTTCGTACCTGAGCGTCAGTCTTCGTCCAGGGGGCCGCCTTCGCCACTGGTATTCCTCCAGATCTCTACGCATTTCACCGCTACACCTGGAATTCTACCCCCCTCTACGAGACTCTAGCCTACCAGTTTCAAATGCAGTTCCCAGGTTGAGCCCGGGGATTTCACATCTGACTTAATAGACCGCCTGCGTACGCTTTACGCCCAGTAATTCCGATTAACGCTTGCACCCTCCGTATTACCGCGGCTGCTGGCACGGAGTTAGCCGGTGCTTCTTCTTCGGGTAACGTCAACAGATGGCGCTATTAACGCCATCGCCTTCCTTCCCGCTGAAAGTGCTTTACAACCCGAAGGCCTTCTTCACACACGCGGCATGACTGCATCAGGGTTTCCCCCATTGTGCAATATTCCCCACTGCTGCCTCCCGTAGGAGTCTGGACCGTGTCTCAGTTCCAGTGTGGCTGGTCATCCTCTCAGACCAGCTAGGGATCGTCGCCTAGGTGAGCCATTACCCCACCTACTAGCTAATCCCATCTGGGTTCATCCGATGGTGTGAGGCCAGAAGGTCCCCCACTTTGGTCTTGCGACGTTATGTGGTATTAGCTACCGTTTCCAGCAGTTATCCCCCTCCATCGGGCAGATCCCCAGACATTACTCACCCGTCCGCCGCTCGCCGGCAAAGAAGCAAGCTTCTTTCCGTTGCCGCTCGACTTGCATGTGTTAGGCCTGCCGCCAGCGTTCAATCTGAGCCATGATCAAACTCTTCAATTAAAAGCTTGATGCTCAAAGAATTAAAACTGGTATTCCTATGAATATTCGTTGTTCACTCTTCAAGACTTGATATTTCGTGTATCGATACTGTCTTATGAGTGCCCACACAGATTGTCTGATAAATTGTTAAAGAGCGTGTCCGGGAGGGTAATTCCTCTACCGGTACAAGTGGCGTATACTACGCTTTTCCGCTGCAGAGTCAAGCTTTTATTTAACCTTCGTGGACCGCTTGCCTCTGGCTGAGCCGGTAAGTCGCAACGACTGCTCCCGGTCAGTGGAGGCGCATTATAGGACCTTCACGACCGGTGACAAGCGCTATTTTCGCCGAATGGCGATAAATTAAATGAAGTACTCTTTGTGCACCACCCATTTATCACCGGAACCTGTTTTTAGTCACCTCTGATTTTTAGTCAACTCTGACGCCCACCTCTAGCGCGTACACGGGGTGAGGCTGGCTTCGCGATCGCAGATCACGAAGTAGAGAGAGCATAGAGAGATGCAACGCCAGCAGCCAAGGCGTGTTCGCGCAAGGGTGAGGGCAGCACAATGAGATAGGTCGGATTAACGCTGTGTCCTGACCCCAAGCAGTACGACCTATTATTTAATAGTGTCGATGGTTAAGCATGGCCTGCTGTTTAGAGCGTAAGTTTTTCCAATGATCCGAAACCATAGCGCGTCAATACGGGCATCAGCGCCATCGCTTGCGGCGTGGCGGCAAGGCAATAAACTCTGTTCGGTCCAGCTTCGCTTTGTAGGCCGCTGACATCGATATTATGTTCCACCAACCAGGCGACACGACGAGCAATAGCTGAGCCGGAATCGACCAGGCGGGTTCCTTCCGGCAGTGTCGACTGTAATTCTGGGCTTAGCAGGGGAAAATGAGTGCAGCCAAGCACAACCGTGTCAGGGGGATCCACCGCCCTCAACCAAGGACGAAAGAGTTCACGCAGCACCGGCAGTGGCACCATTTCACCGTGCAGTTTGGCTTCTGCCATATCTACCAGTTCGGCCGCCCCCAATTGCAAAATTTGGCAATTGGGGGCGAATTGATTGATCAGATTGTGAGTATAGCTATGCTGTACAGTAGCGCGGGTCGCCAGTAGTCCAACGATGCCATTACGGGTAAGCCTGGCCGCTGGTTTGATAGCCGGCACTACGCCGATGATAGGGCATGGAAAATGCTCGCGCAACGCCGGCAGTGAAATCGTGCTGGCGGTATTACAGGCAACAATAACCATATCGAGCTTATGCAGCCGCCACATCGCACCAACAATGGCGACGATCCTATCAACAATGAACTGTTCAGATTTCTCACCGTAAGGGAACGCCTCATTGTCAAATACATACAGATAACGGGCGTCCGGCAAGGGTTGCCTGACCTCATTATAAATCGATAGCCCCCCCACGCCGGAGTCAAAGACAATAATGGTGGGCCATTTAGCAGCGATGCCGTCAGAAAGCATAAGTCCCGATGAGACAGAATTCCCGTCCCGCAGTTTGGTGGCCATAATCATACTTTTCATCGAATATATTGGCAAATCTACCACGAACCGTCAAGCTAACGGTAATTCAGCGACCAGTCGGCATTGACCACCAACTAGTCTAGTTGATATTTAACCTGTTGTTTGGCGCGCCGCGCCAAGATTTCGTTGGTCTTAGCATCGCATATATGAGGTATTCCAGCGTCATCCGGTGGGCCAGCACGCCTGTGGTAAACGACGTCCATTCTACCCCCTTAATGTACCTTACAGATATTGTAACATGTCTCGCTGCCGGTATCTCACGCGATCATATCGTCAATATCATTGCGATAGGCCGATAAACGCCACTCCAGCGAGCCAGTTAAACCCTTCTATCCCCCCTTCCGCTGTTTATTCTGCTCGGGAGCGGGCTGTACGTTGCCGCAATAGACGCTCTGGCCTAGATTTAGCGCGTTATAAGCTGTCATAGGGCAGCATGAGGCGGATAACCGCCGACGAAACTGCGAATTATCATTCTCTCGCGCCGCCTATTCCAGAGTGACCATGCCCTATAATCGCCGAATCGTGGCATATGATCCGGTATCATATTGCCAGTAGCCATCGCCGAGATAATCAGTATCGGGCTAGGTGGTCTGTTTCTGTCAATCGACCCCCGTGCTAGCGATACCCCGTGCGATTTGCGGCGTGGCATAGTCTTTGACGTGGTTATAATTTGAAAGACAGTTGATAAACATAAATCCCTTATTGTAAACGCAGGCCGGTATCCCAGGTACGGCTGTAGAGCTGCCGGGTGTCCGGCAGCGCATCCAGATGATGGGGTCGCTATAGGAGTAGGTGCCGCCGTAGGCACTACGGTTGTTAAAACCGTAGTGCGGAATTGTTCGTTGAACCGATGTCCCAATACGTCGCGCAACGTTTGCTCATAAAGCCACCGCGATCGAGCTGGGCCGGATCGCCATAGTTATCCGGCAAGTTGGAACATCGAACCCATGGGTATTAGCGGCATATGCTCACCGTCTACCATAACAATAAAGCTGGCCTTTCCCGTCGAGAAATTCTTCAATGACAATACGGTACCTCACATCGCCAAAGCGTTGTCGGCCAGCATATCGTTCACAGCGTATTCTGCGTCCATAGGTATAATTGCCCGCCAACACGGCAGTGGTGCCCACCAAATTGCTGATGGAATATCCATACAGGCGCTAAGCGTGCTACCGTCCTGTTCTCGGGTAGTATGGGATTTGACTAAGATAAGATAGGAGGCGTCGGATATGTCCGTCTAATTCATCCGCATTCCGTCGATTAACACTAGCACATGACTGACATTGAAGCCACGGATGAAAAGCGAACTTCACTGACCAAGACCGCCTTCTGGCCGATATCCATCCGGCGCCAGTACCGAGGATACGGGCTGTGGAAGCGGTTGGCGGTCACAAGCAGCGCCTGGCCTAGCAGCCTGCAGCGGCATTATTATCTTGTTCCTAGCTGGAAAAGGCCGGGACGGACAGCGTCACCAGTACGGTTGTTTTTTGTTTTAGACATCTCTTCGTATCCAATCGATTGGCATAACGTATCTGCCTACAGGTACTGGCCGCCTTCGGCGGACCCTGGAAGAGATGGCGCTTAGCCTGCCCATACTGTTCCGGCGATAAAAGTATCCAGGGAACAAATGCGCTGGGACGCTTACACGCCAAAACTGGACATTAACGGTTTATCCCCACAATCACTGGCAAAAGCGGTCAGTACCGCCCAATTAGCAGGAAATGACCATGACACCACAGACGTTACCTCTCGACCAGTATGAACACCAGTTGACGGAAAAAGCGAACCGTCTGCGGGAGATGATGCTAGCGTTCCAGGCGCCCGAAGCGCAGATTTTTCGATCGCGACCGGCGCATTATCGCATGCGAGCCGAGTTCCGCATCTGGCATGATGAGGGCGATCTTTATCACATCATGTTCGATCAGCGGACCAAAGCGCGGATCCGCATCGATCATTTCATGGCCGGCAGCGCTCTCATCAATACGCTAATGACCGAGATGATGACGGCCATACGCCCTGAGCCGGTGCTGCGCGCTAAGCTGTTTCAAATAAACTATCTTACGACACTGAGCGGTGAAGCGGTTGTCACGCTCATTTATCACCGACCGCTGGACAATGCCTGGCGCGATGGCGCCGCGCATCTACGTGACGCATTGCGCACCCGCGGGTACCATATCCAGCTCATCGGTCGCGCCAATAAGATTAAAATTTGCCTGGATCGCGATTATGTCGACGAGCGCCTTCCAGTCGCCGGCCGCACACTTATCTACCGACAGATTGAGAATGGCTTTACTCAGCCTAATGCCGATATCAATATTCACATGCTGGAATGGGCGTTGGCGGCTACCGAAGATGCGCAGGGAGATTTACTGGAGCTTTACTGCGGCAACGGTAATTTTTCCCTGGCGCTGGCGCGTCATTTTGGCAAAGTGCTGGCCGCCGAAATCGCCAAACCATCGGTGAAGGTGGCACAGTATAATATTGCCGCCAACCACATCGATAACGTACAAATAATTCGTATGTCGGCGGAAGAATTTACTAAGGCGATGCGGTGGGAGCATGAATTCACCCGTTTGAAGGAGATTGACTTGCGCAGCTACCGCTGCGAAACGATTTTTGTCGACCCGCCGCGCAGCGGGTTGGACGATAAGACGGTGAGTATGGTGCAAGCCTATCCGCGCATCCTATATATCTCCTGCAATTCCGACTCCCTGTGCCGCAACCTCACTACGCTCGCCGCTACGCACCGTACTGAACGGCTGGCGCTGTTTGATCAATTTCCCTACACCCATCATATGGAATGCGGCGTGTTGCTGGTACGTAAGGCGACGGCGGGTTGACGCCGACGGCACGGCACGCCGGAGCTTAACACTAGAGGCAACGCCTGGATATTCCTACAAGGCCGTGTGCCGCCCCTCGTGCGTCGTCAAGCAGAGTAAGATTACCAATACCAGGGTGGTCATGTCGATGGCGCGAAGACGTCAGACCGGCGCCTCCTGTCTAAGAAACAAGACGGTCGGACCTATGGCGGCAAGCGATTCCTCGCCCGGACTGATGCAGGCATCAGTAATTTTCATCTTCGTCCATTTGCGTCCGGCGCAGCATTTTCAGCCTCCGGCCAATCCATAATACCAGCGCTACCACCAGAATTGACGGCACAAAATTGGAGCCGATAGCGGGATATTCGGCGCACACAATGGCGCTGTACACCAACAGGCCAAGCAGAAAATTCGCCGCCACCAATAATGGATGCCCAGGCGGCATTACATAATGCTGATAACGCTGATGTAGGCGGTACAGCACCAGCGTCAGCGCGATCGGCGGAAAGAGGGAAAACAGAACGATGGCGCTAAACAGCGCGGCGAAACTGCCGTTAAGGGACAGGCCCGCACTCCACGCCAACAGCAGTGTGCCTTTCTCTGCGAGGGAATTTTGGGTCATTTGTTACCTGCCATTATTCTGGGTAAGGACGGTACCAATAAAGCTCCTTTGGAAATCATACGCAACTGCAGTACTAACCGCTCTTCCAGTTGGCTGCGTTGCTCTAGATCGACATTCAGCGCTTCGGCGCCGGCATCGAAGACGATGATAACCATCACTTCCGCCTGCGCTTCGGTAAAATTGCGCGGCATATAGTTTCACATTCCAAATAATCGGCGAGCTCGGCAATAAAGTGCTTGTTTCCCGTGCCACCGCGGCGCGAAAGGTGCTTGAGGTACCGGAGCGTTCGCGCAGCAGCGGGCAGAAGGTATTGAGGTTGTTACCGATAAATTCCACAAATGTGGCCACCGAGGTGCGGATCACATACCCCTCGTCGATACGCTGACGCGTCTGGCGCATCAATTGGCGCAACATCAAGCCGATTTCGTTCACCATGGTAGCCCCAATTCATCCACATCGCGGAAATGGCGATAAACGAGGTGGGCGCGTTACTGGATTGGCGGGCAACTTCACGCAGGCTCAGACTGGCAAAACTGCGTTCAGCGCCTAACTGGCTGAATGCCGCCTCGTGAGCGAACACCGCGTCTGCTTTTGTTGCGCTCTGATGCCCATTGTTGCGCTCTGATGCCCATACAAACTATCCACAATAATTTTCAAAGAACAACGATATCAAAATTTGTTGCAACAGCGTTGATATAAACTGTGTATTTTAACGACCTGTACGCCTTGCCACCCTCAGCGACCAGGGTCTGACAGAACGATCTGTGTTGTTACGACCCATCCACCTACATTGACAATTTGGATATACAGGTACTGAGACAACAATTAGGTTGTTAATTTGCATTCAGCAGGTTGGGACAGCTATGCAACTAAAGTACGATTACGATACCATTATTGTCGGTTCCGGACCGGGCGGCGAAGGCGCTGCCATTGTGGTCGACTAAGCGTGGCGCGCGCGTCGCTGTGATTGGCGCTATGACAACGTCGGCGGAGGTTGCACCCATTGGGGCACCATTCTTTCAAAGCGCTGCGCCAGGCGGTCAGCCGGATTATTGAAGTCAACCAGAGTCCGCCGCATGGCAATCCCCGCCTGCCCATACCGATTTCGCTGATATTCTGCGCCACGCCGATCAAGTCATAAAGCAGCAAACCCATATGCGCCACGGCTTTTACGAGCGCAATCACTGTCAGATATTCACCGGCGAGGCCAGCTTCGTCGATGAACACCGGGTGCAGATCCATCATGGCGATAATACCACCGAAAACCTAAGCGCGGAAAATATCGTCATCGCCTGCGGCTCACTCCCCTACCATCTCCAGAATGCAGATTTTGACCATGCACGTATTTACGATAGCGACTCTATCCTCGATTTAAAACACGAACCACAGCATGTTTTATTTACGGCGCCGGCATCATCGGCTGCGAGTACGCATCCATTTTCGCGGTATGAACGTCAAGGTAGATTTGATAACACCCACGATCGACTGCTGGCGTTCCTTGACCAGGAGATGTCTGATGCCCTATCTTATCATTTTTGGGAAAAC
This sequence comes from Sodalis sp. (in: enterobacteria), assembly GCF_036327475.1. NCBI lineage: Bacteria > Pseudomonadati > Pseudomonadota > Gammaproteobacteria > Enterobacterales > Bruguierivoracaceae > Sodalis > Sodalis sp. (in: enterobacteria). Next base: position 927,002 of record NZ_CP132913.1, read on the forward strand.
GGCGTGGTCATCCGCCATAACAAGAAATCAAAGGGCTCGATGACGGAGTTGAGGTGCGTTTCGTTCTGGTAAACGCATGAAGCCGATTGTCTGCTTTACGCCAACGGCCGCACCGGCAATACCGCCCCTTTCAGTGAGATAATGTCGGGCTGGAAGCGGACAGCCGCGGCCTGATTACAGTCAACAGCATGTATCAAACCGCCGCCAGCCATATCCATGCGGTCGGCGATGTGTTGATATCCCAGCCTGGCCTCCGCGGCTTACGATCAGGGCCGTATCACCGCACAAGTGATAATCAAAGGGCAAGCTAACGTTCAGTTGATCGAAAGTCGGACGGGCGCAGTTTAAACACCTGGCACAGGCGCAAATCGTCGGCATGAGCGTTGGTAGCCTAAAACTGTTATTCCACCGCAAGACGAAACAGATTTTGGGTATTCACTGTTTTGGCAAGCGCGCCGCCGAAATTATTCATATCGGCCAAGCCATCATGGAGCAGGAGGGGAAGGCAATACCATCGAGTATTGCGTCAATACGACTTTCAATTACCCCATTATAGCGGAAGCTTGCCGGGTTGCAACGTTAACAGGTTAAACCGCCTGTTTTAAGCTAGCACCCATGTAGGCTTGCATATGGCTGCGGATACAGTCCGCCAGTTTCTCATAACGTGCACGCAGCGATGAGCCGGGGCGGTACACTAGCACGATAGTGCGTTTAGGCTCTGGTTTATAGCAATTGAGATAGCAAACGCCATCCCGTTTGCGTTCCCGGGGTACCGCCAGCGAGGGCAGCAGGGTGATGCCGCTGCCCGCTGCCACCATATTACGTAGGGTTTCCAGACTAGTAGCGCGAAAATGAGTATCTTCATCGGCGCCGGCCTGGAAGCAGAAACCCATCGCCTGGTCGCGCAGACAGTGGCCGTCTTCCAGCATCAGCAGCCGTTCGCCGGCGAGATCCGACATCGGCACCCGATCGCGATCAGCCCAGGAATGATCGGCATAGATAGCCAACTGCATCGGTTCATCGAACAGCGACACCTCGATAAACGCCTCCGACTCTTTCATCCGCGCCAAAATAGCGCAATCCAACTTGCCGCTGTCAAGCTGCTGCAACAGCTGACTGGTTTGTGACTCGTGCAAATACATTTCCAGCTTGGGAAAGGTCTGGTGCAGCGTCGGAACAATATGCGGCAGTAGGTAGGGCCCCACCGTGGGGATAAGACCCATATGCAGCGGCCCAGACATGGATTCCCCCTGCTGGCTGGCCATTTCGCGCAGAATTTTGATTTCCCGTAGTACCGTACGCGCCTGATCCACTAGCAGCATGCCAGCTTGGGTAAACAGCACTTTACGGCTGGTTCGTTCCAATAACATCACGCCCAATTCATCTTCCAGCTTGCGCACCTGTCCGCTGAGAGTGGGCTGACTAACATGGCAGGAATCGGCGGCGCGTCGGAAATGACGATGCTCGGCCAAGGCCACCAAATACTCAAGATCGCGAATGTTCATGAAGTCCTCCGTCGACGCGATAGCCCGCGTCGATATGTAGAATATCAATCAACGATTAGCCTTATCAATAGCTAAAACTAATAATAATCCCTGCAGTAGACTCAAGCCGCCGTTTTTCATCCATCCAGTTAATAACGAAAAGGATCCCGCACGCCATATTCCATACCCGCCAGGACAATCAATGAATGAGTGTGTCAACCGATGAACTTTCAACCATAAGACGATAATCGTTTTCATGCTGGCCGACTTGCTCTTCTAGCCATTTGCCGCATTATAACGAGCTGGCGTCGGGGCTGTTTGCGCCTTTCCGTTAACAGCGCTTGTTATGAATGCCTGGCAAGCGGACCAGCATGCGGACCAGCATGCGGACCACATTCGACTCATTCCCGACGGCAACGGCGAATTCACCCGCGGTATGGCATATTGGTGTAGGAGGCAGCTTGGGCTTCGGTCCCCGTTCTTAGCACTACTCCATGCTGGTGCGCAGCGGCGTAGTTGAAAATGATGTTCATTGAGCCGGACAAATCCGGCGATCCGTTTAAAGTGTCCGACACCGATACGATGCCATGTCATCTGGCGCCGAGATGTCAGGTGCAGGCGTCGATGTCATTATTTAAAACCCGGTGGCCCGTTTTGATGGTCAAACAGATGCTGGTCGAACGCGGTATGCCCTGCGAGGAAATTTTACTCGGGAAAGACACTACCTCCGTCAGCCTGCGCGCGGTTACGGGACGCGCTACGGTGCCGTAGGTGTTTCAGCAGCAAAACATATTGGCGACAGTGAAGAATCAGCGGCGTTTATAGAATGGGCGTAGGCGCGCGCCCCATGTCTAAGGCGGCAGCGCCGCGGGATGAACATTTTCTCCCCGGGCCCAGAGCCGTTCACGTCATGCCAGATGTTGTTTTGCCTCGGCGATAGCCTGGCGATCTGTTCCGGCGCCACGTCGCCTTTCGCCTTATGCGGCGGCAGGCATGACGTCACTAATACCTGATAGACATCATCACCTATCATCTAACTGAAAGCCTGCAATTGCTCAAACAGCAGCGCCTCCAGGGCAGCCCTGGCGAATGCCTCCACTACCTCTCACAGAAGAGATGGTGTGCCTTGCGAAAGGGAATACTCCGCGCCACCAGATAATCCGCCAGTTCTATGGCGTTAGTGTAGCCCTGCTGCGCCGCTTCACGGCAGCACGGCGATTCAGCTGAATGCCATCGAGCACCAACACCGCCCCATGTGCAAGCAGTCAAGCTAGGTATCCAGCGCGTCGAATAATCCCTCTTTATCTTCCTGCATACCCTTGTTACAGGCCAGCGACAACCCCTCGAGCGCCATCATCATAGTGGTCAGCGTGCCCTACACCAGGTCGTATTTACCGCGGATAAGCTCTATCTTATCGGTGTTTTTCTTCTGCGGTATCAGCAACGAACCGGAGGTGACGCGATCCGATAACTCAATGAAGCTCGCCTGCCAGTGTTAAAGAAGATAAGATCTTCGGCAAAACGGAAAACGGGAAAGATGTATCATGCCGATGGCCGTGTCCGATAACAACTCCAGAACGTGATCGCGATCGGAAACGCTATCAGGATGTTGCGGATGGCGCTAGCAAAACTCAGCCAACTAGCCGATCGCGTCGATGGCGTATGCGGTGCCGGATAACGCACCGGTGCCTCGTAGTTGTCCAGTAAGCCCGGTTTGATAATCAATGGATTCATTGTGTTGTTGAAAGAGCCTGCATCTGCGCATAACCAAAGCGGATATTGGTGTACTGTACCGCTTTCGCCGCCGCTCCATTGAGCAGATTATCCTCGGCGGCTATCACACTCAGATGTTCACCCTGCATTTTAAACCAATATCGCAAATGGCGTGCCACTACCGCTTTGAGCTTCAGCACTCCTACTCGCAAGGCCGCACTAGCGGCAGGATGCCTGAGGGCAAAATTGCCCAAATGCGGCATGAAAATCATCGGATACCCAAATGGCTGGCGATTTCAAGCTGGTAGCGATGGGTGAAGATACCGTAAAGCTGCAGACTAACTTCGCAGAAGCCATTGCGGGCGTTGCCTTGCGGCCGGCGTCGCTGACCGCATTTATCACTGGCCATTGTTCGCCGGTAGCATCTTCCTACTACTCCGCTAGACCGTATACATACACCACGGTTCAGTCAGCATGCTGGTGCTCGCACCCGTCATTTTGCAGGTAAAGTCTGCCTTATTGACGCAGTAGGCGCTGGAAAGATCAATTACCACGCAGCCGGCCGACAGAAACTGCGGTACCATCGTATGGATTACTGCATGGGCGATAGCGAGAAACACCACATCGGCACGCTTCGCCAATCATCGTCCATCGGCTGTAGCGGTAGATCAAATAATGCCTTTTAGCCGCGGATGCAGTTTGGAGAGCAATTTGCCGGCGTCGGCGCTCTGCGCGGAAACCATCAGCGCGGCAAGATTCATCTGCGAGTGGCAGGCCAGATGGAGCGCGCGCTCGGCGCCCCTATAACCGCTGGCGTCAACAATCAGCATATTCAGCATGAAATTTATTTGCCTTCTTAATCTTGTCTAAAGGGAAGTTGGGCGATTCAACGCCAATCCGCTGCTCACTCACGAGGTTAAGCGTAGTGGTCGAATATTTACACTATCCAAGGTAAAGACTGTCAACTGCAATAATAAAATACCCATTTATTGAGTTCTACTATGCACTTGTTGCCACGTCGTCCATCAGCGCCGCCGACACCACGCTGAATCAGAGTAATGGAGCGTTAACACTTTGCGAGTAGGCTGGTTCCGTGATGTGGGGTTTCAGGTTGAAGTCCAGACGGTGCCGGGGCACACAACAAGTTTAACATGCTGGCAGGCATAGGCAGCGCGGGCCGGGGATTGTTATTAACGGGCCATAGCGATACAGTCCTGTTCGACGATGGCCGCTGGATGCTGGTCCTTTTGTCCAGATCGAGCACGACAAGAAGCTTTAAGGCCTGGGTGCTGCATGCAGATAGGATCACAATGATCTGGCGGAGTACACAAGTAGATCACGCGGCCTGTGCCAATTTATCGCCCAATATTGGCATACCGATGAAATCCGTAAACACCGCCCAACGCCGGTTGATGAGGCACGTTGTGGTTCCGCAGTGGCGGAAAATAGCCTTTGGGGTGGCACGTTATTACGCGAGCTCAATGAACAAACTGGAAAAGGTTTTCATAAGACTACCAGTGGAAAATGTCCCGGCGACATTCACCACCTGGATGGGCGGAGACCGCGATGGCAACCAGAATGTTACCGCCGACATTACTCGCTGTATGCCGCTGCTCAGCTGCCGGAAGGCGGTGAGTTTTTTGTGCGCGATATACAGGTGCTAGTCTCGGAGCTGCACCCCGAGCTGCGCGCGTTGACCCTGGCGGCGAAAGAGGAACAAGAACTTTATCGCCGGCTAATGAAGCGATGGCGCGCGCAGCTGCTCAGTATCCAGGACTGGTTGGCGGCACAGCTGCGCAGTGAACATCGCGCGACGCCACCGGATTCAACTTTGTTAATCGCTTTTCGATTGTTATCAGTCGCTGCACGCCTGCGGCATGACGATCATCGCCAACGGTCAGCTGCTGGATACGCTGCGGCGGATCAAATGAATCGGTATTCAATTAGTGCGCATCGATGTGCGCCAGGAAAAGTGCCCACCATACTAAAGCGTTGAGCGAAATTACACGCTACTCGTGGCTGGAAGATTATGCCAGTTGATCGGAAACAGATAAGCAAGCATTCTTGATTTGCGAGCTTAATTCTCGGCGACTATTACTACCCCGGCGCTGGCAGTTGAGCGAAGAGACCACCGAAGTGCTCGATACTTGCCAGGTGATCGCCGACACCCCATGGATCGGTGGCCGCCTATGTGGTTCCATGGCATGCACGCCTTCGGACATCCTATCAGCACATTTATTGCTGAAAGAAGCGGGCTGTGATTATACCTTACCGGTGGCGCCGCTGTTTGAAACCATGGGCGATTTGAATAACGTCAATCGGGTCGTGACTGAGCTGCTTAATATCGATTGGTATCGCAGTACCATTCAAAGCAAGCGATTGTGATGATTGGCTATTCCGATTCCGCCAAAGATGGCGGTGTGATGGCCGCCTCCTGGACGCAATACCGCGCGCAGGGGGCGTTGATCAAAACCTGCGATGAGGTAGGTATCTTACCCTGTTTCATGGTTGCGGCAGTTCCATCGGCCGCGGCGGCGCGCTGGCCCATGCCGCACTGCTCTTGCAGCCGCTCGACAGCCTGAAAGGCAGCCCGCGCGTGACCGAGCAAGGCGAGAGATTCGCTTTAAATACGGTCTGCCGGAAGTCGCTATCAGCAATCTGGAGTGTATACCGGCACCATCCTTGAAGCCAATCTGCCGCCGCCGGAGCTTCGCCAGGAGAGCGGCGCCGCGCTGTGGAGGAGCTGTCGACGGTCTCTGCGATATGTGTCGCGGCTACGTGCGCGAAAATTCAGATTTCGTTCCTTATTTCTGTTCGGCGACGCCGAGGCTGGAGCTAGACAAATTACCGCTCGGCTCTCGGCTGGCCAAACGCCGGCCCTCCAGAGGGCGTCGAAAGCCGACGCGCCATCCCCTAGATCTTCACCTGTACGCAACCGCCTGCCTGATGTTGCCGGCCTGACTGAGCACCGGCGCAACGCTGCAGAAAGCTGTGGAATCCGGCATGCTGACCAATTGGAAACCATGTGGCGACTGGCAATTTTCTCTACAAGAATCGGCATGCTGGAAATGGTTTTCGCCAAAAGTGGCCTGTGGTTGGTTGAATATTACGATCAGCGGCTGGTCGAGGAATCGCTGTGGCCGCTGGGTAAACAGTTGCGTCAGCAGTTGGCGGACAACATCAACGTGGTGCTGACGATTTCCAACGATGATTATCTTATGGCCGATTTACTGTGGATCACGGAATCCATCGACCCGCGCAATATTTATGCCGATCTACTGAACGTGCCGCATGCTGAGCTGTTGCATCGCTCACAGCAGCAGGAGTAGCCCGATGCGCGGGTGAAACAGACTCTCATGGTCACCGTTGCCGAGATCTCGGCTGGCATGCGTAACACCGGCTGAGCAACGGATGCGTCGGCGGCGGGAGACGGCTTGAGCCAGAGGGGTGCCGGCGCCGTTACAGGATGGCACACGGTGGAGTCTGCGAGGCCGCTGTTGTTGGCAAGGGACAGTGGTCGTCAGCATGAAGTGCTGTCCTGTAGCGTCTGGTGGCCTTATCCATCGCGCATAAACGCCTGCCAGGCCATACAACTAACCCGTGGCCAGGTTGGCCGCATAGGCAGTCTTGATCTCCGGGCGCACCACAACGCATGGCAGATGGCAAAAATTTTGCTGAGAATTTTTACCATGTCCATGACGATGGAAGCCCCACCATCTCGCATAACTTTCCACCTCGAAAGAACCGGGCGATCGCCCGACTGGCGCCCGCATCCACTTTCTTTTTCAGCTTGATGAGATCCGACTGGGCGCTTTTACTTCTGGTATGCACCTTAGGATAAGCCGCCACGGAAATATCGAATCGCCCACCTTTCTTTTTGAGCAGCGCGATCAAATCAACGCCGTACATCGCTGGGCGGCAAATCGCCCCATAATCTGGCGGATCCTGCCGCTTCAGCAGTCCTGTGCAATCGCCTGCAGCTCGTGCGGAGAGGCGTCGATGCAGATCAAATGCAACGCGGCATCAATATTAATATCTTTGATAATGCTGCGAGGTATACTCGCGTTCAATAGTTCGCGCCGTATGTCGCCGAGACAAAAGTCGGTTTCAATTCGTTCAACCAGTCGATAGATTGCCATAGGGTCTGTTCCATCTCGCTAGTGCGGGGCGCAAAAGAGACGCTTATATCTAGCCCTGCAGTTTAGCCAGATTCTGATTCAACACTTCCCGCTGATTGGCGTGAAAGAAATTCATATTTATACCTCACAACACAATGTAGGGGTACAAATGACTGAATTCGCGATGTTCGTAAATCAATTCATTGTTGCCGGAGGCGAGTAATATTCAAGGCACGTGAATTAATTTCAATTTGTCCGCGCGGAGATGAACCAATTACAACAATATAGCGCAAGCGCGGCCTGGTGCAAACGGACCTGAACAGCGGCAACCATGGAAAAGCGCGGTACCACATTGTGGATTCTTGGCAAAGGTGCGCATGGCATGACAATGGGTGGCTTTGCCGTCGAGATGACTTGGAGATAGAGCGTAAAACGCACGGCTCGCATCTGGGGTCAAAGGCGACGGAGTGATACGCTAGCGGCCCCGATTGCCATGGGAACTGCTATACACTGGCGCACCGTTTAGGCTGCACCCGCACATGCCCTACTTGAAGGATATGGACGACGTACAACGCCGGCCACACTGCCATTTCTCGTCATGTTCCGCTGTCTCAGACGGCACGCCACTGCGAACTTATAGAAATTGCACCAAGCGGTTTGGATCCGACTGAATAGTCCGGGCTGTCACATTCTGTCCGGCGCTTGTCCCGCGGATAACCAACGAGTTATCATGGTACCAGTGACTCCCGATAGCGAAAACATTGTCGCAAGGCAGCAGTTAGGTCATCGGGTGTTCTCGCCGCATCGCCTCCACGCCAACTCGCACCTTGCTGTTAGCCTTGAAGCGCGCAATACAGCGTAACATCATCCCCATTTCTTTCGCCGCTTAAAACCGCTACAGCGTGTACTCCTTAAGCGCCTTGCCGCCACCTTACAAAGAGGTGCTCTATCGGCCCAGCTTCGTAAGAGAGCGCCACCAACGTTCGACACACCTGATTAGGGTCGATAGCAAATACCCCGCCTCGCGGGCTCGACGCGCGGATCGTGCTCTGGTCAGCACTTGCTGCCAAGCTTGCTCCACCAGTTCGGTAAAGGGCTCACTGCCGTCAAACTGCAAAACAGCCAGAACAAGGTGCCGGCCACCGTCGCGTTGTAAAGCCAGTGACGACCGGTTTGACGTATAAATCCGTAGCTGGCCAAATCCAGATACTGATCAGCAACATCCTAGCTGGCGGTCACATCCAGCACGACTAGATCCTCATGCGGGTTGGAGTGCATCCACAAAAGAGCTCTTCCGACCCCACAAGCATCGCCTCGTCGCTGAAGAAGGCCAGCGCCCGGCTTGCACCAACCCGTCGTAGCTAAACAGGCTGCGCTGGCTGTCAACCCGCCTATGAGAATGAATTCAAAGCCGATGCGTGCCGACAGGCTTTTGCTCGCGGGCAAAGTTCCAGAAAATGGAAACCAATATTGCCTTTGCTGAACAGCATCAGGCCGATACGTTTTCAGCGCGAAACAGCGAGGTGTGCAGTCCCTGCATGACATGCTCGGTAAGCCCGACGCCTAGCACCGCCACCAGACTGATGCCGTCTTCGGCCTGCCAAAAGAATTCAATAGGCTGATACTTCATCTGCCGATAGAAACGGCGGCTGTACAGCGGATGTTGCGCCACGCCGGCGCCCACAAGCGCCACCAGCGCCACTCCCTCGCGCAGTTGTAAATGCGCCGGCAAACCGGCCTGTTCAAGACTATGCAGTGCGCTACCGGCAACCTCCGACGTGTAACACAGCTGCAACAAACGCCGGTCGAGGTGCACCCCTACTGCTAGCGGTTTGATCTGGGCGCGTTTTAATACCAGCTCTATTTCTTTGTGGACCAGAGCGAAGTCGTGCTGCGGCGAGATAGTGAGTTCAATCAGACAGACATCATCATGACTGGTGACGATTTTCGAGCCAGTCCCTGGGGCCAATACCCGGTCAATGCGCGTGGAGCCTTGCTCCGGCTGATAGCTACAGCGCAGCAGTAAATCGATATCGCTAGCCGATACCGGCTGTAGGGTACGAGCGTGCAGAACCGGCGCCGCGAGACGCGCTAGCTCGCTGGCCTCATCCAAGCGCAGCAGCGGCAGTAGACAGGCATCCTTTACTTTACGCGGATCGGCACTGTAAACGCCGGCCACATCGCTCCAGATAGTGACGCGAGCGACACTGGCCAGCGCGCCAATTTGTGTGGCGGAGTAATCGCTGCCGTTACGGCCCAACAACACCGTATCACCCGCCTGGTTGCGGCAGATAAAACCCGTCACCACCAGCCGTTTGGTGGGATACTGGGTCAGTAACTGCTGTAACAGCGGCCAAGAACGTCCTTCATCTACCTGTGGCTGGGCGGCGCGTTCAGCGTGGAGAAAATCGCGAGCGTCCAGCCACTGCGCCTCCATATCAAGCTGGCTGAGCAGCGCCGCCATCAGCCGCGCCGACCAGATTTCACCGTGCCCAATCACCTCGGCGTAAACCGTGTCGGTGATAGGACCGTCAAGCAGTGCTGCCAGCCGCTCCAGGTCGCGAATGAGCGCAACAAGCAATCCTTCGGCATCCGCGTTGGGCAGCAAGCCGTTGATAAGCTCGCTTTGATAGCGTCGCAAATTCTGCTGCACCTGATGGGCGGATAGGTGATCACTTTGGCTCAGGGTCAACCAGCTTATCAGCTGGTTGGTGGTGCTGCCCGCAGCGGAAACCACCATTAGATCGCCAGGCTGGCTGTATTCGGCCATAATCTCTGCCACCCGCTGATAACATTTTACGTCAGCGAGACTACTGCCGCCAAATTTATGCAATTGACGACCAATCGAGTTGTCTGCGCTTACTGGTGGACTCATGCTTACCTCTGTAGTACCGGCTGAAAAGCCTATTCCAGATCAGCAATTAAATCTTCGCTATCTTCGATCCCGACCGACACCCGCAGCAGAGCTTCTGTGGGATAAGGCTCTCCACGCACCCAGCGATTCGGGTGGGGAAGCATCTCCAGAAAACCGACGCTGCGCGGTTTCGTCGCTGTCCAGTTTAAAATGAGCATCGCGCTAAAGCCGCTTTGCTGGCGGCAGGCGATGGCATAACCGGGGTCTCCTGTAGACCGGGATAATACAATTTTTCACCTGTGGATGTTGCTGTAAATAGGCGACAAAATAGCTTGGGCATTGCTTTTCTGTTGCCCTATGCGCGGCGTCAGGGTACGTATTACGCGTAGCAGCAGATAGCTGTAACGCGCTGGCGGTCACGCCAATATGTTTCCCTATTAAGCCAATTCGGTGGCGATGTCCGTCTCGTTGGCAATCACCATGCCAGCCACTGCATCGGAATGCCTGTTGAGAATTTGGTGCAGGAATGCCAACAACCAGATCGGCGGCCAGCGCCTGAGGCTGTTACAGCGCCGGACTCATAAGGTGTTATCCACCACCCGCAACAGCGGGTTACTGGGCCTTTCGGTTAATGCCAGCTTCTGCTTGGCGGCCAGCGCCTACGTGTTTGCCCGATCAACAAACTGCCTGATAGGCGCCACACCTGCTTTGACTTCCAAACAGTCGACAGCTGCCGCCATGGGCATCATGGCGCGCCGCCAACAGATCACGGGGTTAGAGAAAGACCGTGCACACCAAATGAATAGCTGATATACCGCTGCTGATCATTACCGCGCCCGCGCCGCCCTCCAGCTCCGCTAGCACCTGCTGCACCACATTGCGCGCCAGGTTACTGCCACGGGAGTAGTCGCGCGTGGCTGGTTGAAGTCTAAAATTATATGGGTACTCGCAAGGTGATTTGGCAGCACAACACAGCCGAATTGCTCATCGTTATTCAGCTCGCCGCGAACTGCGATTGTGGCCCACTTGCGCGTCATAGTGTCACACCCTGACAAATGCTAAAAATGAGATGAAAGAGTAAACCGCATTAAAGATAGACGTCAATACATCTGAACATCTAAACTTCTTTGCGTATAGGTTGAGCACAGAAACAATAACCGCTAAAATTATACTGAATTGAACAGTTAAAGTCCATTTCATCTGTTGTAAGGTAGGTGGAGGGTAGGGTTTGGTGGGTGGAGGGTAGGGTTTGGTGCGAAACGATAGGAAATGGTGATAAACAGCAAATTTGGTCGGCATTAAAGTAGAGCGTTTCCCGTACATACGGCATAATTAGCGAACTTTCTGCAATTTATATTCATTCATTGAGACACTAAGGCATCCCATGGCGGAATGGAAAGGTGAATATGTCAGCCCTTATGCTGAACATGGTAAAAAAAGCGAACAGGTCAAAAAGATAACGGTATCCATTCCGCTGAAGGTTCTGAAGATTCTGACCGACGAAAGAACCCGGCGTCAGGTTAACAACCTGCGCCATGCGACCAACAGCGAACTGCTGTGTGAAGCGTTTTTGCATGCGTTCACCGGCCAACCGCTACCGGACGACCATGATTTACGTAAAGAGCGAAATGACGAAATCCCCGAAGTGGCGAAAAAAATGATGCGCGAAATGGGGATAGCTCCCGAGACATGGGAATATTAACATCGAGCAAACCTGACAAGGTGCACAAGACCACCGTGCGCGTTAATCGGCAACAACAAAGATCATTGGCATCTTAGCTCCTCCCCGCACCGCGCGGTAACGATTCTGACGAAGTGTCAACCGACACACCGGCCTTTACTACCCCAAAGTGCCCCAAGCGGTGCCGCCTATCACCACTGCCCGCATTGTGGATTTGGCTGCCGTGAGCGCCCGGGGAATTGGCGTTAGCCGCGCTTGGATGAAGTCAATTTGAGTGAGCGATAAACAAAGCTTGGGCTTGGCATACTCCTTCTATCAGCCAGCGTACCGCGAGCTAGTTCTATTCGCCATCTTCCTTTTTTGGCATGTTCGCATGCAACTATTTAACCCTGCAGGTAGGTGGCGATATTTAAACCCGAGACGACTAACCGCCGTGGCCTGACTTACCGATCGGCATTATCTTCCATTGCCCGACGGGTAAACGAAATGACCATTGTAAGATAATAGATCACTAGACAATGAGAGAGCACGGCGTCACCCGTGCGACAAAACCTTAGCTCATCTCACATAACAGGCGGTAATAGTGGCTCGCCGTTTACAATCTTTGGTTATTATTTATCCATACACTGTCACCCGCTATTTCTGAGATGCATATTTACCGTGGCGCGCGAAGCACCGTACAGCAGATAAACATTCAAGAAAATTTATACCTTGCTTAAGGTTTTTTATAAATTATATCTCGGCCGCGCCAGAATTGGCTATATGTCATGAGGCTACAATCATCTATCGCTTTCATCTACAGAGTGCAACCAAGTTCATAACAAAACAGATTCGGTGAATAACTTTATAAAGTCATTCATCCTCATATAGAGCTAACTCCATGAAGGTTTATTTATTGCCAAAATAGCGCCCCAGACGATAAATGGGTGATTCATGCCTAAGAATCTGCGAAACACCACATTTATAGTGATCAAAAAGATCACAACGGACAATCCTAAGATCTTTAACCGCAGCGTTTGCCATGTATATAGCCATTAATTGTCTGCATTTTCCTGGCAGTTTTGCTTTGCTCAGATCGATATAGTTAAGATCTGCATAGCTCAGGTCAGCGAAGTTCAAATTTACACCGGTAAAATCTGCGTCTGTTAAATAACTACCAATAAGTTTAATGAAGGTCAAATCGGCATCGATAAAGTCGGTACCGGTAAGATTGACTTGGACAAGATTAACACAATACAAATTGACCCGGGTCAAGTCAGCGTGATTCAGTTAGGCTCGAAAAGTCGCCTCGTCAGATTAGCGCTGGCCAGTTCAGTCCCAGTCAGGCTAGCATCGATTAGCCTCGACAAAGGTCGCATTGCACAGGTCGGCTTCGATCAATTTAGCACGGTTTAAATCTGCTTTTATTCAGATTAGGCCCGCTGAGGTTGGTGCTACCAAAATCGGCACGAACCAGCCTAGTGCCTAAGTTGGCGCCTGCTCAGTTAGCCCGGATGATATTCGCATGGAAAAGATCAGCATCGGATAGGCCAGTACCGGCTTCAGCTTGTACCAGGTTAAGGCCGATAAGACTCACTTACCCTTATCAGTCAAAATAAGAGTGGGTCTTGCGCAAACCGAAACCCTTGTCTGAGCAATAGCAGTATGCCTGGACATCAATGTCATCTCAACATTTCCCTTTCCGCGACGGATACCGCCAAATGCTAAAAGATCTAAAATATGCTGGAAAGACCTAAGGGGGTTATGGCATCCTGCAACGGCATGCGCTAACGCGATGCCCGCGGCACAAGCAAATGTCAAGGTGTTATTGGTTATTAATTTCAATCATACAACCTTGATGTCTTGTAGTGTGTGTATTTGACTGACAGAGCGAATATAGGAAAAGTGCTATAAATTCAAGACTTGCAGAATCACGTTGCCTCACAACGCATCGTTAACTCATGATTCTGTGATATAATAATGACGTAATTTAAGCTATTTCCTATGTATTGATCTGCGTGCGCCGATGCAGATACCAATTAAAAAATTAATATGTTATTGATTTAAACTTGTCATAGTCGGTTATATCTATCAACACAGGTAACGCAGATTATTTGGTGTTTTTCGGAAGTACGGTAAAAAGGTGAATACTTTATTTAGCAGATTCGCGCGCGTTCATTAATGAGTTAATCCTCTACTATCGCTATAGCGCAGATAGATTTTATAAAGAGAGCCTATTTGGCCTTACTGATTCATCACAATGAAAAACGCAGCGGAATTAATATGAGGGAGCGAGTAACTCTTTTCGCCAGGCACGATAAAATCTAAATATCGGTTATTAGCTAAAAACCACGAAAACCATAGCCATATTAAAGCTAGACTAACTAAGAGAAGGTCAATAACTCTTTTATCAGAACGCAAAATGCTGATAAAAGGTGTCGGCGGCGCCTTTTCTTCTGATGGGGCAATTATTTTTTGCCGACCGGAATGCTGAAACGCTTGTTGAAGCGATCAACACGACCACCTGTATCAACAACATGTTGCTTACCAGTATAGAACGGATGGCAAGCGCTGCATACGTCCAGGTTAAGGTCGTGGCCCAGAGTAGAGAGGGTTTTAATGACATTACCACAGGAACAGGTTGCAGTAATTTCTACGTATTTCGGATGGATATCTTTTTGCATGGAAAACCTCTTCGTAAGGCCGTGTCGCTATCTGGTCTACTTTAGCCAGACATTACACGAATGGAGTTTATCACTTTAGTACCGGACGACATCAAAGGTAGCGAATCATATGAAATGCCGCTAATTTTTGCAAACACAATCTGCACACAAAAGGCAACACAGTGTACACTATCAGTGCTTTTTAACACCCAGGATGGATGCATGCCAGTTGTAAACGTTGCATTACCGGTGCCGCTGGCTCGGACTTTTGATTACTTTTTGCCTACTAACGCCGCGCCTGCGGTTGGGGGGCGAGTGCGAGTTCCGTTTGGTCAACGCCAGACCATTGGTATTGTCACCGCCATTCGCGAGCACAGCGACGTGGCCATAAATAAGTTAAAGCCTATCAGTGAAGTACTCGACGACCGGTCGCTGTTTTCCGACAGCCTTTGGCGCATACTGAACTGGGCCGTCGGCTACTACCATTACCCTACTGGCGAAGTGCTGTTCCACGCTCTACCGATCCTGCTTCGTCAGGGCAAGCCTGCTGAGATGGCGCCACTATGGCAGTGGTTCGCCACGGAACAGGGGCGCAGCACGCCACCCGATAGTTTGAAGCGAGCGCCCAAACAGCAACAGGCGCTGGCAGCGCTGCTGCGCGGGCCAGTTTATCGTCACCAAGTAGGCGAGTTGCTGCTTGCAGACCCGGCGCTGCAAGCGCTGCGCTCCAAAGGATTATGCGATCTGCGGCCCCAGGAGGTGGAGGTAAGCGACTGGCGGCCAAGGTTTGATGTTAATGGCGAACGGTTGCGGCTGAACACTGAACAGGCCAACGCCGTGAGCGCTATTCGAAGCGAGGACGATCGGTTCGCCGCCTGGCTGTTGGCCGGCGTGACCGGCTCCGGCAAGACCGAGGTTTATCTGACGGTGCTGGAGAATATTCTTGCCAAAGGACAGCAGGCGCTGGTGCTAGTACCGGAAATTGGTTTGACGCCGCAAACTATTGCCCGCTTTCGTGAGCGCTTCAATGCGCCGGTTGAGGTCCTGCATTCGGAGCTCAGTGACAGCGAACGGCTGGCAGTCTGGCTTAAAGCGCGCCGCGGCGAATGCGCTATCGTCATCGGAACCCGTTCAGCATTGTTCACCCCGTTCGCCCGGTTGGGGATTGTTGTTATCGACGAGGAGCACGATGGTTCTTATAAGCAGCATGAAGGCTGGCGCTACCACGCTCGCGACCTGGCGGTTTTTCGCGCACGGGAAGAGAATATACCGATAGTGCTTGGCACCGCTACGCCGTCCCTCGAAACCATTTATAATGTGCAGCAGAAAAAATACCGCCAGCTCACCTTGACCAAACGTGCCGGTGGCGCCCGGCCGTCCGTCCAACACTTGCTGGATATGAAGGGGCTGCTGCTGACACATGGTCTTTCGACACCGCTGCTGGATAAAATGCGCACGCATCTGCAGGCCGGCAATCAAGTCATGCTGTTTCTTAACCGGCGCGGCTTCGCGCCTGTGCTGCTGTGCCATGAATGCGGCTGGATCGCTGAATGCCAACGCTGCGCTCACTACTACACGCTACATCAGCATCAGCGTCAATTGCGCTGCCACCACTGCAACAGCCAGCGCCCGCTGCCGCATCAATGCCCACAGTGTAGCTCCACCCAGTTGGTGGCCGTCGGGTTAGGCACTGAGCAGCTGGAGGCGGCACTAACGCCACTGTTTCCAGAGGCGCCGGTGACGCGTATCGATCGCGACACTACGGCGCGCAAAGGCACGTTTGAGGACTATCTGGCCCAGATACAGCGCGGCGGTCCGCGGATTTTAATCGGCACACAAATGCTGGCCAAAGGCCACCATTTTCCAGATGTTACGCTGGTTTCGCTGCTAGACGTGGATGGCGCGCTTTTCTCCAGCGATTTTCGCGCCGCCGAACGTTTCGCCCAACTTTATACCCAAGTTGCCGGCCGCGCCGGCCGCGCCGGCAAACAAGGGGAGGTTTTACTGCAAACCCACCATCCCGAGCATCCTCTACTGCAAACGTTGCTGCATCACGGTTATATAAACTTTGCCAATCAAACGCTAGAGGAACGCCGCCAGGCGGGGCTGCCCCCCTTTACCAGTCATATCCTGTTTCGCGCGGACGATCACGACAACCGCCAGGCGGGGCTGTTCCTTGATCAATTACGCCAACTGTTGAACACCAACCCACTTCGGGATAACGCCCTATGGCTCATGGGGCCTATCCCCGCGCTGGCGCCCAAGCGCGGCGGACGATTTCGCTGGCAGTTGCTGTTGTCGCACCCCTCGCGTCTGCAATTGCAACGCCTAGTGGCTACTAGCTTACCGCTGATAAGCACCCTGACTCAGGCGCGCAGGGTCAAATGGTCTCTGGATGTGGATCCCCTCGACAGCTGACGCGTAGGTTTTGCGATTGCACTTCGGCTAGAGTAAAGATAAAAATCAGCATGAGATTGCCCTCTGCTCGTCGACGTTGAATCTGATATAAAGGGGGCCATAGAGCATAAATAGGGCCACGGTGCCACAAGAGTAATACATGGAACAAAAGAGCCGTACTAGTGACGCGACAGTGCGGGATTGGAGCTCCAGGCGGGCGTTTCCACCGCGACCGCCTCATGGGCGCTGATGCGTCCAGAAAAAGTGTTGCCGGCAACTTGCAGTGCGGGCGGCGCAGCATCGATTATGCGCCGCTTACGCCGAGTCGCCTAATAAAACGCGGACGAGAGCGCCATGCTTCTGGCGTTGGTGCTTCGATACATCTCAATGAGGTTGTGCGCGACATTCAGGAAACCGCCGCCGCGCAAGGTTGTTGACTATTACTGTTGTCGCCCAGCACCGACGCAAAACCCCTTACAACATGATCTACGGCAAAACGATTCATGGTATGTTTCTGCTCGGCGCCTGAAATATGATACCTTTTCGCATCGATGGCGATATGCGCTCAACCCTGCTTTCCGATGAATATGCGCTGGCGCTGACAACAATGCATACTGATAATTTGACCGCGGCCTGGCACATAGGACTCTATATCATGGGCCATTGTCGCATCGCCTGTATCAGCGGTCCGGCGCAGTTGCCGGCGTGCCAGCCGCGTCTGGAGGGTATCGTCTGCGCTGCGGCGTCACGGCATCGCGCCGCGATAACAAGGCGTCTTCCAAGGCGCGCTAAATTGCCAGACCGGCAAAGCGTGACTTAACATGTTGATTTAACTAATAGAGCTGCCTGCCGCTATCTTTTAGCATAGCGAGTATGATAGCGCTAGGGGTGCTGGCGAAAGTGCTCGACCTCAGAGTATCGAAAGAATTATCCCTGACTGGGTTCGGCAATTTAACGGCGGCGGCCATTGTTGCACACCACCCACGACGGCCGCGAAGCAGTGCTGTTATCTTGCGCCAATCAGACAACATGCGGCAAGGGCGACATCCTCTATCTATGCTCGACAGTGAATTGGACGTCACTGATGCACACTTCGGAATGCTAACGCTGGTCAAATATTATTGCCTTCAGTAACATGGACGGGCCTGATAATTATCTCAAATTTAGCGAAACGATAGTGGCACAAAGAGACTATGTAGGCCATGGCAAGTCTTCGGGTACGTGGCGTAAAACGACCAACCGTAAAAAGAAACGCTCCTCCTTCGGCACGTCCAAAACGATGATCGCACTGGCGGTGGCCGTACTGATTATGTTTGTTAGCGGTCTCTATTTCATCGCGCATAACAAATCGGATGAAGCGGTGATTGTGCCTAATTGCGGCAAAAATGCCGGCAGCGGGTTACCGCCCAAGCCGGAAGAACGTTGGCGTTATATTAAGGAGCTGGAAAATCGTCAGATCGGGGTGCAGTCTCCCACCAAGCTAACCGCTGGTAGAGAGGAGGTGGCTTCGCCGGCACAGCTGACCGATGAGCAGCGTCAGCTGTTAGAACAGATGAAGGCAGATATGCGGCGTGAGCCCACGCATTTGAACAAAGTGGCCTATAACGATCACGGCAAAGCGCCCGCAGTGGGCGCGGCCAAAACCCGGCCAACCACCCAAACGCCGAGCAATCCGTTCAGTCAGCAATCGGTGCAGGATATATCGCCGCCGACCACGGTCACGCCTCATCCGGCACGTCAAATCCACGCGCGCAGTCAGCCGACTCAGAAAAGCGCTGAGCAAAATGCGGCGAAAGAGTCGACAAAGGAGAAATCGCGGCGCTGGCTGGTTCAGTGCGGTTCGTTTAAAACGACGAACCAAGCGGAGTCGGTGCGTGCCAAACTGGCCTTGGCCGGCATCGAAAGCCATATCACTACCGGCGGCGGCTGGAGCCGCGTCTTGCTGGGCCCCTATTTCAGCCGCGCTAGCACCGATAAAATCTTGCAGAGCGTACGCGCTGCCGGAGTATCAAATTGCATCCCCGTTGCCGACGTGGGTTGAAAACCCGCGTTCCCGCCCCATTTAATAGTTGTCCTCGCCCCGCATTCTTTGCGGGGCGCTCACTATTGCCATTCCAAGGGGTTACTCGTGACAACAATCGTAAGCGTACGCCGCAATGGGCATATCGTCATCGGTGGTGATGGACAGGCTACTCTGGGTAATACCGTCATGAAAGGTAACGTGCGCAAAGTCCGTCGCCTGTATAATGAAAAAGTTATCGCGGGCTTCGCCGGTGGCACCGCAGATGCTTTCACCCTATTTGAGCTGTTTGAGCGTAAGTTGGAAGTGCACCAGGGCCATCTGGTCAAAGCGGCCGTTGAATTAGCCAAAGACTGGCGCACCGACCGCATGCTGCGCCGTCTAGAAGCCTTGCTAGCGGTGGCCGATGAAAACACCTCGCTTATCATTACCGGGAGTGGCGATGTCATACAGACGGAAAACAATCTGATCGCTATTGGATCTGGGGGCCCGTATGCCCAATCTGCAGCACGCGCTCTGTTGGAAAATACCGATCTCGGCGCGCGTGAGATTGTCGAAAAAGCGTTGGGTATTGCCGGTGATATCTGCATCTACACCAACCATTTCCAAACCATTGAAGAATTAACGTCCAAAGCGTAAGGATCCTGAAAATGTCTGAAATGACCCCACGGGAAATCGTCAGTGAACTCGATGGCTATATTGTAGGGCAGCACAACGCTAAGCGGGCGGTGGCCATCGCGTTGCGCAACCGCTGGCGCCGCATGCAACTGGACGAAGCATTGCGCCATGAAGTGACACCGAAAAATATTCTGATGATTGGCCCCACCGGCGTCGGGAAAACGGAAATTGCCCGTCGCCTGGCAAAACTGGCCAACGCACCGTTTATCAAAGTCGAGGCTACCAAATTCACCGAAGTCGGCTACGTAGGCAAGGAAGTGGATTCTATCATCCGCGATTTGACCGACGCGTCCGTCAAAATGGTACGGCTACAATCCATTGAACAAAACCGTTTCCGTGCAGAAGAACTGGCGGAAGAACGGGTGCTTGATGCCTTGATCCCGCCGGCTAAGAACAATTGGAGGCAGTCGGAGGAGAACGGCGAGCCCTCCAGCACACGTCAGAGTTTCCGCAAAAAATTGCGCGAAGGTCAGCTGGACGATAAAGAGATAGAAATCAATCTCGCCATGGCGCCGATGGGAGTGGAAATCATGGCCCCTCCCGGCATGGAGGAAATGACCAACCAGTTGCAATCAATGTTCAAAAATCTTGCCGGCCAAAAACAGAAACCGCGTAAGATAAAGATCAAAGAGGCCCTAAAGCTTTTGGTGGAAGAAGAAGCCGCCAAGCTAGTTAATCCGGAAGAATTGAAAGAAAGAGCGATCGAGGCGGTGGAGCAGAACGGCATCGTATTTATCGACGAGATTGATAAAATCTGTAAACGCGGCGAAGTGTCTGGGCCTGATATTTCCCGGGAAGGCGTGCAGCGGGATCTACTGCCGCTGGTGGAAGGCTGTACCATTTCTACCAAGCACGGGATGGTGAAGACGGACCATATTCTGTTTATCGCCTCCGGCGCGTTCCAGGTTTCAAGTCCGTCGGATCTCATTCCCGAGCTACAGGGGCGTCTGCCGATCCGCGTCGAGCTAGAAGCCCTGACCACCGAGGATTTTGAACGCATCCTGACCGAGCCCAGCGCTTCGCTCACCACCCAATATATCGCCCTAATGGCGACGGAAGGGGTGAGCATTGCCTTCACAGAGGACGGCGTCAAGCGTATCGCCGAAGCGGCCTGGCAGGTAAATGAGCGCACCGAAAATATCGGAGCCCGCCGTTTGCACACCGTCTTAGAGCGTTTAATGGAAAATATTTCCTATGACGCCAGCGAGTGGAACGGTAAAGCTATTTCTATTGATG
The DNA here is from genome assembly GCF_036327475.1 of Sodalis sp. (in: enterobacteria). Taxonomy (NCBI): domain Bacteria; kingdom Pseudomonadati; phylum Pseudomonadota; class Gammaproteobacteria; order Enterobacterales; family Bruguierivoracaceae; genus Sodalis; species Sodalis sp. (in: enterobacteria). Next base: position 947,825 of record NZ_CP132913.1, read on the forward strand.
CAGATTATGTTAGCAGTCACTTGGATGAGTTAGTATCTGATGAAGATTTGAGCCGCTTTATCCTGTAACCCATCTCAGGGTAATCGACATCCGCAACGGGAGACTCAGGCCTCCCGTTTTGGCTCTTCCGTTACCATAGAGAAGAGCTCAAACATGAGAGATACAGCCCACTCCTGGATGACAGCCTGCGGCTACGCGCACCATGACGATGACCTCCATTGTCACCGGTTCATAGCTGGCCGGCAGGGATAATTCCAGCTGGTGGCGGCGCTACTAGCGCTATTAATTCGCTTCCATGCTGCAAATTCTCTCCCAAGCTGGCCAACGATACCGTCAGCACCTGCTCTTATGGATACAAGGGGCTCGGCGATTGTCGGTACTGATTTTCTTCTGGTACATGGGCGTGGTAGAGCTATTACCTGCAAACCAACACCTTTCCGCCGTGGCGCGCCACCGCCTGCGGCTCACTGGCCGCGGCGGTGCTTAATATTAATAAATTGCGCGATATCAAAAGCGATCGTCAAAACGGCAAATATCCTGCGGTACGCCTGGAACCACAACGGGCGCACTATTATCACGTTTGCTTGCTAGCCGGTGCCGTGTTGTGCCTAGCGTTTTTTGTGCTGCTGTTTACTCGCAATCCCGGCGCTGTATATGCAGGCGCGCTACGTCCTGCACGAAACGGATCCGTCCGGTATCACAGGCCGATGCTGGAGAAACCGTGCAATACGTGTTGAATACTCTGTTCGCGCGCTGGGTTTTCTGCTGGCCTAAACGCCGGCATTTTTCTGACGTGCGTCAAGTTCGCCTTTAATCTAGCTATGCAGAACGAGTGGAAGGGATCATGGTTTACGGTGTAGTGCGCCAGGTGGATAACCTGGCGCACTGGATTGGACATTCAGGCTATGGCCGCTACCCCGCCGGCGGAGGTATTGGCGAAAGCGATACCCGAGTAAACTTCGACAGCATCGCCTTTTCCGGCGATCATTTCTATGTCGATAACATCGTGGTCATCCGGTTCGAAAACGTGCTAGATTTATAGTCGGGCCGGCGTCCTATGACAACGCTCGATGCCGGCGAGTGGCTCAGTGGGGATCGCTCGCCGGAGTACATCAGGTAAGGATGACAGCACTGCTGCCCGGACGAGCAGGCGGTGCACGCACCGCCTGCAAGGAAGTCATAGTAGTTCAGACCTCATCCATTTTGCTCAACAGGCCACGCAAGCGTTCTTGCCACACGTGCTGCCCCTGCTTTAGATGCTCGTTTTCATTTACCAGCGACTCGCGGTTGCTCTACACCTGCCGCACTTCCTGGTTCAGGCTCATGTTTTTCTTTTAGCTCCCTGAATTTCATATGAAAAACGCGATAGTATCAATATCCTACTGGACTTTCGCTTCCGGTTTTTCAAATATTTCAAATACCATTTGTTTTCCATTAAAGACACAAGGCGTCTTTGTCAATGGTCGCAAAAAGCCGACCGCCCAGGTGTGTTGCCGCTGTCTTTTGCCGTGACTGATACTTGATTTAAGTAGCCTTCCTACCCGTATCCATACACATTACACATTGCCTCAATAAGACATTAGCCCCGCCTATGCGCCTGTTCTCCCGCAGCGGGAAACCCGGCCATGGCGACTTCTTTCTTGTGGCCGGCAGCGAGCGCGTGCATTTTGAGAGGAAAAGGCGCAAACTAAGATACTTGGAGACGTAAGAAATTGGTATGTAGGAACTAAATTTTAAGCGAATACGCGCATTTTATGACACGACCATACATTTAGATCTCGATATTTCTCGTTTTTGCTCGTTAATGATAAATTCATATTATAATGATTATTACTATATATTTTATCAGCCTTGTTCGACACCTTTCCAACAATAGGAACCGTTTATGAGGCAATTAACATCACCGACCATAAAAGGGCAATGCATCGCCGAATTCCTCAGGACAGGAATGCTGACTTTTTCGATGCCGGCTGTGTCGCCGCCATGAAATTGGTAGAGGAATTTCTGCCAGTGGAAAATCAGCATTATCTGGGACTGGGCGTAGCAATGGCGGTCTACCTCCGTGTATTGTGGTGAAGATACTGGGGCCTTTTGCGCCGCGGCGCTGGTTTACGGCCTTTACTATAATCTGTTTTTGATTATGAGCAGGTACATTATATGGGTTCGCAGTAGCGTCGAAAGCCCGGTTCTATCTCGGTAGCCCAGGTGTTTTGGTGGAAATGGCAATTACCGCTATCCTGCTGTATCTGATCCTGGCGCCAACCGACGACGTCAACGGCATTCCGCGCGACCCGCTGATATCGTTGCTGATCGGTATTCTTATCGCGGTTATAGTCGCCTATACCGGCGGCCGGAAAATCCATTACCTCTTGGTTCCGTTGATCTCCCAAGTGGTCAGCTCCCGTCTGGGCGCCTTCGGCTACCGGGCGCTGACTGAGCTGCATTTGCCCGGTTAACTGAGCGGCGAAGAGGCCGATAATGTCGCCGTTGCCAAAGTCGCGACGCGCGCTCCGAACCCAAAGACCTGATTTCTTGAACGTCCAAAATAGCGGGAAACTTTTATATCAGTGGAGGTACTGGCCACAGCCGATATCTGCTCCGACCAAATCACCAGCATCAGCATCACCGATCAGCGGAAAACCGTAGTGGTATAGGGTAAAGAGAGCGAATATGTGCGCCACACCATGGGTCTAGTTATTGCCCCTATTTCGCCGACATCGAGATTAAATGGATCCTCGACCATGTGGAGGGTGCAAGTGAACGCGCCAAGTGAGGCGAATGACTGCGCGGCACCGTTGATAGCTAGCTCGTTTGGAAAATGAGCCATCCATGCTGCCCCAAGGTACGGCCCTCCCCGGAAATTTACGGCAAGACCAATATCGGCGGAAAGACGGCATTCGCATTCCCATTCACCGGTATCGCCGGCGATCAATGGGTGGCGTTGTACGGCCAGCTGTGCGTAACGCCAGGTATGGCGAAAATACTTACGGCATCGGCTGCTTCTTGCTAATCAACACCGGTACCGAAGCGGTACAGTCGCGTCGCCGCTTGGTGACACCATCGTCTGGCGGCCCGCGCGGCGAAGTGAATTACGCGCTGGAAGGCGCGGTGTTTGTCGCCAGCGCCGCCATTCAATGGCTACGTGATGAGATGAAACTGATTCACCATCGATTCGGAATATTTCGCCTGCAAAGTGAAAGACACCAACGGCGTGTATGTGGTGAAAGCTTTTACCGGTTTCAGCGGCTCCCTAATTGGAACCCTTACGCCCGCGGCGCCATCTTCGGCATCACTCGCGGCGTGAACACCAACCACATCATCCGCGCGACGCTTGTGTCGATTGTCTTCCAAACGCGCGATCTGAATCGAATCGATTCAGGCGGGCTCCGGCGAACGGCTGAAAGCGCTATGGGTGGGGACGGCGGCTTGGTCGCCAACAATTTCCTGATGCAGTTCCAATCCGATATTCTCGGCACCCACGTCGAGCTCCCGGAAACACGGGCAGTCACCGTGCTCGGCGCCGCTTACCTTGGCGGGTCTGGCGGTCGACTTTGGAGCGATCTAGAGGCGGTGCGTAGCAAGTGGTTATCGAACAAGAATTCCCCGGTATTGAAAATCATCGCTACGAAGGCTAGACGAAAGCAGTGATACGCGCACGTGCCTGGGAAGAACAAGATGAGAAGTAACAGCCCCATCAACCCAAGCCGGAATCCCCGAGAGGAGCGGCAGAGTGCGGTAAACTGACAGTAATATTTCTCTTGGCTGTCAGGAAAACTAAAGTCATGAAACGTGATTAGCCATTGAATTCTCCCGCGTCGGTTTTGGCCGGCTACAGCTGGCTTGGCCGCGTCGATAAAAACGCCGCAGATAACGCCGCGGTTCAGGTTATGTTCATTGCGCTGAAAATGTTCTACGTCGGTGAAGCAGTCGGTATCAGCGCCGGAGCGGCGGTGGATATTGCCGTCGACCCTATCGCCAGTACCCGCATGACCGCCTTGGAGTAGGTCGACGCCATGACGGTGCTGGCGGCCACTGAAAAGACGCATTTTACACGCGCCGGATATGTATATGGAAAATTTGTGGTCTGGCCGGCAGCGCGGGGTGTATCGATCTCACCACCCATCTGGAAGATAATTTACGCGCGGTGGCCAGTCGTCTGGGAAAAACCTGTCTGAGCTGATGGTGTCGCTGCTGGCAAGCGACGTTTCCACGACTATCCTTACCTACATGCCAAACGAAGTTGACGTCACGTACGGCATCAGGTAAGAGGTGAAGCGAAGAGAACCGCCGGATCGGCGCGAATGAGCCGGCCCATCACGCAGAGATGGGCATCATGACAAATCAGGCGCTGCAGCTGGAGGGATATTGCGCAACGATAACGTCATATTTCTGCCACCGGCATGACCAAAATGGGATCTGTTAAACAGCATCGCGCATAAAGGTAATATCCGCGGCAAAAGCCGAACCATTTACCGCATTGCTTCAAGCCACTACCTCGATCGCAAGAATATTCGCTGCATCCCTTTATCCTGTAAACCACTTGCCCGGCCAGCCGTTGCGTAATCTCTAAACGATTTCAGAACCCTGCCGGGGCATGGTTTGCGACAGTGGTAACCAGCACAGCAGAATTAGAATACCCATGGCGAAGGTGATCATCCCCAGGCTGAACTGCCCTTGCTGCGGCAGTAGCGAGGAGAAGGCAGCTACTGCACCTGAGGCGATGTTTTGCAGGCCGCCAATTAGTGCGCCAGCAGTGCCGGCCAGATAGGGATAGGGCTCCATCGCACCGGTGGTGGCCAGCGGAAACAGCATGCCAGCGCCGAAAAAGAACAGACCGGCAGGCAACAGTAGTGTCCAAAGAGTCATGATACCAAACCAGGCCGGCAGCCACATCAATACCCCCGCCAGCAGGCAGCTCAACACAGCCCGCCACATCAGCGTGCTGAACGGCCTGACCGCGCGCCTCACATACCAGGCGCCAAGAAACGTGCCCGGCAACGGCAGGATAAATAACAGGCTAACCTGTCGGCCGCTCAGCCCCATACTGCCCAACAATACGCCGCTACCGGCCTCGAAAGCGACAATCCCCGCGAGCCCGCCGACCAGCATCAATAGATAATGATTGAATACCTTCTCACTTAACAGCGGCCAAAACCCAAGGCTTCGGCCGCTGCTGGCTGGCCACATCGGACGCGTTTCCGGCAGACGAAACCAGACCAGTAGACTGACGTTGCAGCTCAGCAACAGCAAAAACGCGAAGCACGCGCGCCAGCCCAGCAAGTCGGCAAGCACGCCGCCGATTAGCGGCGCCAGCAGCGGACTGATCAAAATGCCCATATTGAGCAGGCCGTTAGCCCGCCGCAGCGAGCAACCATCGCAGATGTCGCGCGGCAATGTTCGCGCCATCACGCCACCGACGCCTGTGCCAGTTCCTTGGATACCACAGGCTAATGTCATCAGTGACAGCGATTGGCTGAGCATGGCGAGCATTGTCCCCAGACAAAAGATCGCCATACCGCTCAAGATGACTGGCCGGCGCCCGATCCGATCAGAGAGCGGGCCATAAATGAGCTGCGAGCCGCCATAGCATAGCAGATAGGCGGCCATTAGTCGCTGTATCGCGCCCTCGCGAACCATCAAATCGCGGGCGATAAGCGGTATGCTCGGTACGTAAATGGTCTGAGCCATCTGCCCAACGGCCACTAAAATAATCAAAAGCATTAGCACGGATATCGCATGCGGGTTCATCATAGAAAATACTTAAATAGCTTATTATTGATAATAAGTAGTGATATATACAGAATATTGGTCAATTTTCCGACATAAATATCATATTCAGACAACATGTCCAGTTAAATATCTTCATTATCTCGCTGTACTGGTTGTAATTTCTATTTGACAGAATGTGAATTTTTATGTACGTTCGCCTTAATTCGTCGCCGCCGCGACGTGGACTGGATGCGCTAGCGAAATTGGCTGATAATAGCAAGCTGCGGGTTAGCGCGTCCTGCAGCACAAATCTCAGATGCCGTAACAGAACGAATAAGCGTATGTTGACAGGGAATATACGGTAAGATCAAGGGGAGTTAAACACTATGGCTGAATGGGTAACGGGTAACGTGGTGCAGGTGAAGCACTGGACAGAGAGTCTTTTTAGTCTCATTATGCATGCGCCTGTCGCCCCCTTTACTGCCGGACAATTCGCCAAGCTGAGGTTGGAAATCAACGGCGAAAAAATTCAGCGCGCCTATTCCTACGTTAACGCGCCGCGAAATGACAACCTGGAATTTTACCTTGTCACTGTGCCGAAGGGGAAACTTAGCCCGCCTCTGCATACGCTTGCGCCAGGCGACAGCCTGATGGTGACCAAGGAAGCGGCGGGATTGTTCGTACTGGACGAGATTCCCCCTTGTGACAATCTATGGATGCTGGCAACGGGCACCGCGCTAGGTCCGTATCTATCGATTCTCGAGCAGGGCGAGGGACTTGAACGCTTCGAGCAGATTATTCTGGTGCACGCGGCGCGCTTCGCCCAGGACCTTAGCTATTTGCCGCAGATGCTGGAGATACAGCAGCGCTATAACGGTAAGCTGCGCGTCCAAACGGTGGTAAGTCGCGAGCAGGCTCCCGGATCTCTCACCGGTCGTGTTCCATCCCTAATTGCCGATGGCTCACTGGAGGCCGCAGTAGATCTGCGGTTGGACGCCAAAAACAGCCACGTCATGCTGTGTGGCAACCCGCAAATGGTGCGCGACACGCAGCAGATGTTGAGAGACAACCGCGGCATGCGTAAACATTTCAAGCGCAAACAGGGCCATATGACCAGCGAGCATTACTGGTAATGGCGGCACCCGCCGACACCGCACAAACTGCCCTATGTCTGCTGGCCGCCGCGCTCACTTTTTGATACCATGGTGACGCAATGCCGCGAACGGCACAATAGCCGTAATCCAACTTTGCTCATCGGTGAATTCCACGCGCCGGAGGGCCAGAGCGAACCGGTGAATCTCACTCGCACTGCCAGAAAGATTAATGGGGCATTGTATGCCTCCACGGCGCTGGAGAAAGGCAGCGACAAGAAAAACGCCGCAGTTGACCCATCTGTCAGCGGAAAGTAGTACCGAAAGGCCGCCGTGTGTTAGCTTGCTAAGCTGCTAGCAGGGTTCGCGCTTTTTCTAGCAGCAATGGGGCTGCTGGCCATGTCGTATCGGACAATGGCGATAAGGGGCTGACTTTCTCGTTGAACCCATCAAACTTGCACTGACCGAGCCCTGATTCATGCGCGATAAATGACAAAACAAAGCCACATTAGTATTTTCTCTTTATACTGAGGTCAGGCAAGGCTTGCTCTTTAGCACTTATTTTCATCTCTCGCATTCCCTGAATGGAGGAATAACAATGCGACATCCGTTAGTGATGGGTAACTGGAAACTTAACGGCAGCAAACACATGGTCAACAAACTGATCGCGGCGCTGCGCAATGAACTCAGCAGCGTTGTTGGCTGTGACGTGGCCATCGCCCCGCCGGTGGCCTATCTCGATCTGGCGAAACATCATTTGGGCGATAGTCGAATCGATCTGGGGGCGCAGAATGTTGACACCCATCTTTCGGGCACCTTCACCGGCGAAGTTTCCGCTGAAATGCTCAAAGACATCGGCGCGAAATATATCATCATCGGTCATTCAGAACGCCGCATATATCATAAAGAAAGCGATGAAGTTATCGCTGAAAAATTCGCTGTTCTGAAAGAAGCGGGTCTGATTCCGGTTTTGTGTATCGGTGAGAGCGAAACAGAAAACGAAGCCGGACAAACTGAAGCAGTATGCGCTCGTCAGATTGATGCGATACTGAACAACCTCGGTACTAAAGCGTTCGAGAATACAGTTATCGCTTATGAACCCATTTGGGCTATCGGCACCGGCAAATCCGCCACCCCAGCGCAGGCGCAGGCGGTGCATGAATTTATCCGCGGCCATATCGCCAAACATAATGCGGCAGATGCGGGAATTGCCGCGCAGGTCATTATTCAATATGGCGGCTCGGTCAACGCTAACAATGCCGCTGAACTGTTTACCCAGCCGGATATTGATGGCGCCTTGGTCGGCAGCGCATCGCTGAAAGCTGACGCTTTCGCTGTAATCGTTAAAGCCGCGGCGCAAGCGAAACAGGACTGACGGCCTACAGCTGACGGCGGGATTCACGGTCATCCTGAAACAACCTGGCTGGCTAGCGAGTGATCGGCCCGGTGTTGATGGCGATAAGCCGGCGGCTTGTTGCCCGTTAATCGTTAGCGTTGGCCAATCTGATCTAAACTGCTACCGCTGGCGAAGTGTCCCTTCTGAACTTTTGTTTAATCACCGAAGGTTTTAGCCAGGGTGAACAGTTTCAGCGTCGGAAACTCTTTCGCGTATTTCCTCACTACAGCCGCGTCGCTCGGGCAAAAATAGTTTTGCGCAACGATACACCTCTGCCTCTCGGTTGAATAGAGATAGTTGAGTGCGCCGTGGCAACATCGCGGGTTCAGTGTCATCCACCATTTTATCCATCACCGACACCGTTGGCTCGGCTGAAATCGATTCACTCGTGGTGACGATTTCAAATTAATCCTTACTGTTTCATTCATTAATCACCAACAACGCCTCATTTTCATAAGCGATAAGCGCCCATCTGGCCACGTTCAACGAAGGTATTGGTGTGGCGCCATAGGGCGCCGGAATCAAGCACCTTTACATTTTATCGTTATTATTCTGGTGCAAGTGCATAGCTCCAGGCTACCAAATAGTTCCAGCGCGTACCGCCAGACGCTTTTAGGTTAGGCGTAAGAATCGACACGCTGGATTTGATAAGATCGGATTAATCATGAATCTATTCATGAATCTATCTCGTGTTGCCTTTACGCACAGGAAAACGATGATTGATGTGTAAGGCGCGAAGTTGTCCGGCAGTCGCTTAATCCAATTTTTATTAATGCGTCCACATTCGACTCCAGCGCTCGTGTGACCATATCCGCTTCAATGCCATTGATAACGGAAATCACCTGTTTACCGGCACCGCCATGAGACCTGGGGAGCACCGTTACATGATCGCTGGTTTTTCTGCCAGTATTGACTAAACGCCTTAATTGTATTGTTGATAGAATTCACGGGTAGAGAAATATTCAAAAGCTTCACACCCTTAGCCATTACGCTTCCTGATAGCAACGTGAGTAATACGCTGGCACGCCATTTAGACATCTTTCACTCCTCTCCACTGATGTTTGGAATTGAAAAACGTTTTCTGTAGAAAATGGCAAAATATAGCCATATAAAAGAATATAAAACAATTTATATAACTAATATAATGCGAATTGCCAGCATGAGCGGAGCCCGCGCACCAAAGCGCCTGCCTTAGTAGCGAGGGCAAGCCACCTGGCCGAATCAGAAGAGTTTTTTTGCCGTTTCCAGAATATCGCTGCGGAAGGGACGCTTCATATTTTCGATGACGTCAACGATATCGTGATGCACTAACCGCTCATTTTGCACCCCAACACAGCGGCCGCCATAGCCCTGCAGCAGCAGTTCGATGGAATATACGCCCATGCGCGAGGCCAAAATGCGATCGTATGCCACCGGACTGCCGCCGCGCTGGATATGGCCCAGTACCGTTGCGCGGGTTTCCCGTCCAGTTTCTTTTCCGATATATTGCGCCAACTCGGCAACATTACAGATGTGTTCGGTGATAGCGACAATGGCGTGTTTTTTCCCCTTAGCAATACCCGCCTTAATTTCGTAGACCAGGTCTTCCGGTTTGAATTCCACCTCAGGTAGCACAATGAATTCGCAGCCGCCGGCAATAGACGCTGCCATAGTTAAATCACCGCAATATCGGCCCATGACTTCCACGATAGAGATACGTTGATGGGACGTAGAGGTATCGCGTAGGCGGTCAATAGCCTCGACGACAGTCTCCAGCGCGGTAAAATAGCCAATAGTGTAATCGGTGCCCGCCACGTCATTATCAATCGTGCCAGGCAGGCCAATGCAGGGGAAACCCATTTCAGTCAAGCGCTTGGCGCCCATATAGGAACCGTCACCACCGATCACCACCAGTGCATCCAAGCCGCTCTTAGTCATGTTTTCAATGGCGATAGCGCGAGTGCTTTCTTCTCGGAATTCTGTAAAACGCGCGGAACCGAGAAAGGTACCACCGCGGTTAATCATATCCGAGACGCTATAGCGGTCCAGTTTCGCCATCCGATCCTGAAATAGACCCAGGTAGCCGTCATAAATTCCATAAACTTCCAGGCCTTCGGAAAGCCCGGCCCGCACGACACCCCGAATGGCCGCATTCATTCCAGGTGAATCACCGCCGCTTGTCAGTACACCGATTTTTTTAATCATAACTACCTCTGAACTTAAAATACTGCTTGTATAATACAATACGTTTGTTACCGCTTTTCCAATCAGTAACAGATGCAGTGGCTAAAAAGTATAAAAAACTCCAAAGCTGAATTGATTCATGCCTACTTTCCAATGCTCAGCGAATAAATACCCGTTTGCGATACATATCATACTGTAAAACGTACCCGACCGCTTCCGCTTTAATGCGGCCACCGGTACCGCATCGGCAGCATAAATCCCTGCCGTCAGGCATGCACCGATGCCAACAAGGTGCTGTTTATGTATCAGTTTATTAACCGCCTTCGCACGGCGTGATAGCCCGCCTACCGAGGTATCAAGATTCGCCTTAATTTAAGCCGCTTAGCACCGGTTAACCGCCTCATATTATTTGTGATATAAGTCACATTGAAATCGTTATACTACTGCTGAGATCCACATATAACATGAGGTAATGACACCATAATTTCCGGAACGCATATTGCCAATGCATTGCAAATAATTTTGAATATCTAGTATGCTTGAGTACGCAAAGCCCTACCTACCTGCTTATTGAAGGTATTGTCACTTATCACTCATACTCATTTTCTTTGCTTTGAACTTACAGCCATCATCCGACTCATCGTCGTCGATCATACAAATCCGTTGGATACGCTCTGTTATTCCGTTGCCATATTGGTATTGCTGGTGACATTGTGGCTGGCAATAACTCGAGACTGATACGCGAATAGCCCCAGGTGACGGCCGGTTTTTTGTTGTGAGTGCTACCATCCGCACCGTTGCTATCCAGCTCGGTTTTCGCCGTCGCTTTTATTCGAGAAATTTGCTCTCCACCGCACGCATTTTGTCGTTGCCCTGCAGCGCGATAACTGCGGCACGGATAGCGTGATTCCTATAAATGACGACCTACTTTGCCACTGGCGGCAATGGCCGACTCAGTACACTGTTTGACCGAGGATCGCATCCACGCCCGCTTCCTGGTAGGCGTAAGCCAGACGCAATGCGTTTTCCTGGCCGAGCCCTGCAATCAATGCCTCAATCCTGGCGATGATTACTAAATTATTTTCCTGTCGGACGTCGATAGCAGCGCTAATCTTACCTTGAAACGTTTCAAGATTGACTAATTTTTGCCACCCACCGGGCGCGCAAGCTCGTGTCTTTGAAAAGGTTTGATCTTGCATTACCACTACTGAAATGCTGGCCATCTCATTCTGCGGAATAACATAGCTGACATTCACCGTATTACCAAAGCCGATATCGATATCCACAATCACAGGAGCTTTGACGACGGATGCGATTGCGCACATAACCTCCAAATGAGTTCCAATCGGAAAATATTGGCATTAGGCACCGCATAGCTGGCCGCCAATTCGAAACCACTGCCTCAGATATCGCTAAAATTCGTCTCTTCGGCATCGTTGAGCGCTGAGCGCAATATCGCGTACTTAGACATATTCACTTCTTATCGGATGAATCATGAACCGCAGCACCCGCGGGCTGGTTTTCCTTTCGCCATTCCTTTTTACGTGCTGTGGTGCTAACGTTGCCCGATAGCAGGGTAGTGGCCTCAGGCATAAGCGATGTGGCGTATGTTAACGATCAAAGTGAACAGGTCAAACGGGCTAAGGACTCATGCTACTGGCTAACTAATGAATCTACTAGGAATTCATCTTCAGCGAGACGCTGTGACGTGCCGGGTCTATTCGTCGGCAGACGCTCAACCATACTTTCTGGCGAATTTTTCATCAGATGTGCATAAATAGACGATGAATTCGATGAATGCGATAAATGCGGGAATGAAGGTCCAGCAAAACAGTAGGTAAAGCACCCCTTGCCCAATTTTGCCCAGATAAAATTTATGAACACCAAGGCCACCCAAAAAAAAACGCCAACAGTGCGGCGGCGATGCGGTTTTTACTGCCGATGACGCTAATGATGGCGCCACAGTGCGAGCAACTTCTTGCTGTTTCATGGATTTCCTTCCCACAGTCACGGCAGTAAACATAATTTCCCATCGTCATAATCCTTATTGAGTTATTTTTTATTTCAAGACGTTTAGAGATATTTTACTACTCTCAACAATCTTTACAAGGCCCTGAGATGCCGGTTGCCTCATGGCCGATGCGCCATTGTAAAATCTCTGCCATAGGTTTGTTAATCACTTAACATTCTTCAAAACTCCATTGCCGCTTGAAATGTGTTTCTTAAATAAAACGTCACGCTTCGCTAATATCAATATCTGGAATAAGCTCTATTTGCTATCGTTTTCTTCCAGTAACCTTTTTTCTAATGCATTCCAGTGTTATCACTTACGAATACCCCTCAATGATTATGAGGATTTTATGCTTATTAAAAAAGATGAAGAGAATTAACATTCTCTTATTCAAAAATTACAGTGCGCTATTTTAGCACTCCTACCAACAAGACTTGAAAATCTTGTTCACCTTGACAAACAGAAAGTGACTCACCGTGCTTTGTGCTATTTAACACTTGAACTCATATTCGATTATGCCGAGCCGAGCCGTGATAATTAGAATTATATAAATAGTGATAAATATGTACGTACATTCATCATGGCTTGGATAAACATCGATCCAACCATCGTATTAAGTTTGACCCTACATCAACTCATTATATTAATGACTATAATATCGATCTTAAAATAAAAGCTCATCTACAAAGTGAGCTTCCGAGGCACAGACGCCCTACCGTGGAGACCATCGAGACCATCGAAAGAGTCAAGAAAGTATCGTAACGTCCCCCCTCAAGATGACTGTTGTAGCACGACGGTGGAACCCTTAGGTACCAAATAAGACGGACAAGAAATAGGCTAGATCAAATACGAAATATTGGTATCAGAATAAAGATGCACAGAAACGTGGCGCCTATGAGGGCATTCTCCCTTCATTTCACTAGTCGCGATAGATAAATTTCCGCCTGTTTTTGCTCCAGCCCCAACCCCGGCTTTATCTGGCGAACAAAGGGGTAAACGAAAAATCATGCCAGAATGGCGAGGCCAACACGCTGCCAGCGAGCCAAACGACGACCATAAAGACAGCGCAGGGCTATTTATCCTAAACGCTAAGTTAGGCGCAAACGCAGCTTCAACATGGACATAGCATCGTCGTGATGATCCACTCTGATGCACGGTATGTTGAGTGTAAGCGGATTTAGAAACGTTCGGCAAAAAATATTTTGCAGTTCCGCTAACGGCAATAATTCGGCTTACAGTAAAACCGCCAGCCAGAACAGCCGAACGGGGGGGTGAGTATCGCATACAGCGGGGAAAAGTCTGACTGATTGGGCTGTTGATCTCGCGTGAAATCACCCATAACGAATTAACTCACCTTTAATCCACCTTCACGTCATCGCAAACATGCACGAACGAAAATAAAAATGGCGGAGCTGACGGATGTTTTTATCACGCTGCCTGGCGGTGTCGGGATGCAGAGATTTTCGAGTAGTGGACATGGGCTCAGATCAAGTTTAACCCTAAATCCCCCCCTTTTCTGCAAAATATCGGAAATTACGGAATATTTCGCTGATTACCGCGCGCCAGACGTCAAATGATCGAGATAAGAGAAAAGAACATGACGTCAAACCCCTAAGGCCCGTCGGTACCGCTTTTCAGCTTTGTCAGGAACAAGGCGAAACGACATTAGGCTCGGCGACTCAGAGTCGCCAAGGATCCTCAGTAACGTTGCCCTTAGGCACGATCCTATGTGGTTTCCCTAGGGCATACCTGATATCCGCTTAATTAAGAGCTGGCGGCACACGGTTATTCACAAGGCGCGGTAAGCCCGGCAATCCGCTTTAGTTGGTTCGCTGAGGTTCACTCTGCCGCAAAACAACCCACGATGATGAGGCGGGGAAGGCAGGAATTGTGTCTATGGCAAGGAGAAAGTGATTTTTATTCATTTTACTGCTGGCTTCTGGGCAGCAAGCCGAAATCCTGTCCGCCATCTGCAATTTTAAGTCATTGATCCGCTGCGGATGCTTTTATCTAGAATCTGTCGCTGTTCCGGCGTAAGCAATGCATTTGGTTGCGAACCCGAGCCATTTCACGAGCAACCTGCTCCTATTCTAACGGCGGCTTCGTCAAAAGTTTTAGCGGTCACCAGCCGTATGTAGGCGTTCCATTTCACCAATATTGATGACTTGCGAGGCTCACGAGATCCCGAAACTACTGCCGCTACTGTTCCGTAGACTTAACGCCGTCGAACATGCTGTAGTAGCTATTCTGTATCCGGTTCGAAAGGGCATCTTGTTAGTATTCTTTTTAGCGGCTACGGCATTAACAGAGACCAGAGTAGCGGCGATGAACAAGAGGATATATTTGTACATCCCGGCCCCTTGGCATGTTTCTTTGTCGTTATATGATAAAAGTTAGTTTCCCCAAGCCGCTGCAAACATGCATCAAGCGATGTAAAGCTATGTAACGTCGTGGATTGGAATGGATTGATGGCGTATTTTGTGTCAGGAGGTGAATAAAATGAATAAGATCCTTTTGGTTGATGATGACCGTGAATTAACGTCGTTGTTGAAGGAACTATTGGAAATGGAAGGCTTTAACGTCCAGGTGGTCCATGACGGGGAACAGGCGCTGAGCCAGTTGGACAGTTGCATTGACTTATTGCTTCTTGATGTGATGATGCCACGAAAGAATGGTATTGACACCCTGAAAGAGCTACGTCAGCGGCATCAGACGCCTGTGATTATGCTAACCGCCCGCGGCAGCGAGCTGGATCGCGTTTTGGGCCTAGAGTTGGGGGCGGATGATTATTTGCCTAAACCCTTTAACGATCGCGAATTAGTGGCGCGCATACGGGCCATTCTGCGCCGCTCGCACTGGACGGAGCAACAGCAAGCCGGCGAAGCGGGCACCTCGTCTCTTGAGGTGGATTTCCTGTGCCTGAATCCGGGCCGACAGGAGGCGACCTTCGACGGTACGCCGTTGGAATTGACCGGAACCGAATTTACTTTGCTGTATTTATTGGCGCAACATCTTGGCCAGGTCGTGTCGCGTGAGCATTTAAGCCAGGAGGTCCTGGGTAAACGATTGACGCCGTTTGACCGGGCGATTGATATGCATATTTCCAATTTGCGTCGCAAGCTGCCGGAACGCAAAGACGGGCAGCCCTGGTTCAAAACACTGCGCGGTCGGGGCTATTTGATGGTATCCGCTGCATGATTAATAGTTTGACCGCACGCATATTTGCCATATTTTGGTTGACCCTTGCCCTGGTGCTTATGTTAGTGCTTATGGTGCCCAAGCTGGATTCTCGTCAGATGACGCAATTGCTCGACAGCGAACAGCGTCAGGGCGTGGTGTTGCAACAGCATGTTGAGGCGGAACTGGCCGCCGATCCGGCTAACGATTTGATGTGGTGGCGTCGGCTGTTCCGCGCCATCGATAAATGGGCGCCGCCAGGACAGCGTTTGATTCTGGTGACCAGCGAAGGGCTGGTCATCGGAGCCCAGCCCAACGAGATGCAGATCATCCGCAATTTCATCGGCCAATCTGACAATGCCGATCATCCGCAAAAGAAAAAATATGGCCGCGCAGAACTGGTGGGGCCTTTCGCCATTCGCAACGGCGAGAACAGCTATCAGCTTTACCAGATTCGTCCGGCCGGCAGCGCCCAGTCGGACTTCATGAGCCTGCTGTTCGATCGCCCGCTGCTCTTGCTGATTGTCATCATGTTTATCAGCATCCCGCTGCTATTATGGTTGGCCTGGAGCCTGGCCAAACCAGCGCGTAAACTGAAGCATGCCGCCGACGAAGTGGCACGCGGCAATCTTCGCCAACATCCTGAGTTGGAAGCGGGGCCGCAGGAATTCTTGGCGACCGGCGTCAGTTTTAATCAGATGGTTAGCGCGTTGGAGCGCATGGTGACCGCCCAGCAGCGTTTGCTGTCCGACATCTCTCATGAGCTGCGCACGCCGTTAACTCGACTACAGCTGGCTACTGCGCTGATGCGCCGGCGGCACGGCGAAGGACATGAACTCGCGCGCATCGAGACCGAGGCGCAGCGGCTCGACTCAATGATTAACGATCTGCTGGTGTTATCACGCAATCAGCATAAAAACGAGCTGTCGCACGAGATATTGAAGGCCAACGATCTATGGTCGGATGTGCTGAACGACGCCCAGTTTGAAGCGGAGCAAATGGGCAAAAGCCTTGAGCTTACCTCGCCACCGGGCAATTGGCCACTGATGGGGAATCCTTCCGCGCTGGACAGCGCGCTGGAGAATATCGTGCGCAACGCCCTGCGTTATTCGCACCAGTGCATCTCGGTCGGGTTCAGCGCCGATCAGCAAGGTATTACCATTACCGTGGACGATGATGGCCCCGGCGTCAGCGAGGGTGACCGAGAGCAGATTTTCCGACCATTCTACCGCACCGATGAAGCGCGAGACCGAGAATCCGGCGGCACCGGCCTGGGGCTGGCGATAGTCGAAATCGCCGTTATGCAACACCGTGGCTGGGTAAAGGCCGAGGACAGCCAGCTCGGTGGGCTGCGGCTGATTATCTGGTTGCCACTTTTACCCCAGCGCTGAGAGCGCTCAGACGCAGGCTTCTGACCGGGGTGACGGCATGCCCGTCACAGTTCGCCAGGGGCTCCAGGGGCTTGTCATAGCACGACAGGAATAGGCAACCCCACGCCGCTGACCCTCAGAGTCTCACGCTTTTCCAAGCACCAGAAGAGGTGGCAGGGCGAACTATTTTGCTATTCGGTACTCTCCTTAAGGGGATATCATGTTGAATATTTTGTCATACAGGCTGGAGGTACTTCCCGCCACCGGCTGTGCACGAATACCGGTTCAGCTCATTGAAGCGCTGGGATTTATCTGGGACGACAAGCGCCTGCGTCGCATGGGGTTGGATTATCGTGAATTTGCCGCGCTCAGCATCATCGATCACCCTGCTGGCGCAGGCGTAGCCGGCGTGCTATTTGCGCTAACGACCAAAGGCCCACCGGCGCACAGTGCGGTAGCTATCAGGCTGAGAGCTATTTGTTATTCTGGCCAGGGAACCTATGGGCTGTCGCCGTCGATTCTTTGCGCGCTGCCCATGGCGCAGAAAATTCGTATTTCAGACAGACAGCCGCAGCATGAATCTGTCCAATGCGGTGTTGCTTGTGGCGCACAAAGGCCGTGCGCCAGCTTGAACTACATCGGCGCACGGCAATAAACACCGTCAGATGTCGTCGCCGAATTCAAGACCAGGGCAGCTGAAAGACTGATCTATCTCCTCGGACGACCAGTCACTGTCTGGTTTGTCTACTCCACCAGTCAATAGGTGGGCAGCGGTGGTAGTGTCGGTACTACGCGTAAGATGACCGAACCGGCGCCAATCATCACCCACTCACGGGTCTTGCGATGGCGATCGCCGCTGGTCTTACCAGTGCCGTCTATCTACGCCGAAGTAGACGGAAATCTACGCCGAAGGAGACGGAAATCTGATCTTGGCAATAGTTACGCGCCTGGCGATTTTACTACAGCCAATGGCCGATACGGTAAGCCGTAGGGGGTGGAATGCATTAAGATATAGCAACGTCATCCACTAATTGCGCAGCCGCACTGCATGGATGTCGCCCGCGGGAGATATCATGCCAGAATCGGCGCTGTAGGCTCCCTCTCTTCCATCTCATGAATGGCGATGGCCGACATGATGGGATTGTTAAGTTTATTTGCCAGCATACAACTTAATGTACTACCCAGGTTTTCATACTTAGCAGGGTGCGTAGAAAAAACTTGCCAGCATGGATTCACAATCAACCAGCAATCGTGCTTCAGCTTAAGTGTTGTTCCATACAAATTTCGATTCTGCTGCCGATATACCGCACACCTTTTCTGTTGCTAGGTAACCGGCCCTAGCCACCGGCCCTTTCATCTTTCTGCGCGCGGCCCAGCAGTGTCAGCGCCGCCTGATGCGCATTTTTATTCTGATACAGCACCTGATAAATCTGTTCGGTAATGGGCATTTCCACCCCGTAACGGTTGGCCAGCGCCAATACCTCCTTGGCATTTCGGTAGCCCTCAACCACTTGCCCAATCTTTTCCTGCGCCTCCTCGACGCCGGCGCCCTGCCCCAGCAGCATGCCGAAACGGCGATTGCGCGACTGATTGTCGGTACAGGTAAGCACCAAATCCCCCAACCCCGCCATGCCCATGAAGGTACCTGGCTCGGCACCCATCGCCACGCCAAGGCGCGACATTTCCACCAGACCGCGAGTGATCAATGCGGTGCGCGCGTTAGCGCCGAAACCGATGCCGTCGGAGATGCCGGCGCCGATAGCAATAACGTTTTTCACAGCGCCACCAAGCTGAACGCCAATAAGGTCTGAATTATTGTAAACCCGAAAACTTTTCCCGCAGTGTAACAACCGCTGTAAATCGGCGCTGAACGTAGCGTCGGTGGCGGCCAATGCGATGGCAGTTGGCAAGCCTGCCGCCAATTCGTGCGCGAATGTCGGTCCCGACACAACCGCCAACGGCATCTCGTTGCCCAGCACCTCACGCGCCACCTCCTGCAATAGCCGCCCAGTATCCGCCTCCAGCCCTTTGGTGGCCCAGACAATGCGCGCATCCTGCCGCAGATGCGGTTTGAGTTGCGTTAGCACGTTGCCAAATACGTGGCTCGGGACAACAATCAACACATCGCGGCTGGCGGCCAGCGCTGTCGGCAGCGATACTTCTAGGCGCAGCATCGGCGGAAATGGCATATCAGGCAAAAAAGCCTGATTGCAGCGCGCCTCCTCCAGCGCCTGGATATGGGCCGGATCGTGCCCCCACAGTAACACCTCATGACCGTTACGCGCCAAGGTGATAGCCAGGGCCGTACCGTAAGAGCCGGCGCCAATAACAATCATTGAAGCATCGCCAGGCATAATTAGGTGTCCTGAGCCGGCTGGCTACCTTCACCGTCAGCCTGATGCCGCAGGCAGTTCATGAACAGCGCGTCAAAGTTGACCGGCGCCAAGTTCAGTTGCGGGAAGGTGCCGCGAGACACCTGACTGGTGATGCACTCGCGGGCGTAGGGAAACAAAATGTTCGGGCAGTAGGCGCCGAGGCAGTGCGCCATTTGGGTGCCGTCAATGCCTGAAATGGTAAAGATGCCCGCCTGCTGGACTTCGCATAAAAACGCAGTGTCGTCCCCCAGCGCCGCCGTCACGGTGACCCGCAGCACGACTTCATAAATCTCTTCCACCAGCTGGCTGGACGCGGCATCAAGATCCAGTTTGATGTCAGGCTGCCACGCCTGCTGAAACACCTTAGGCGCGTTCGGCGCTTCAAACGAAACATCCTTGGTGTAAATGCGCTGAATCTGAAACGCCATCTCGGTATTATTTTGTTCTGACATGAAAACCCTTTTAAAGTGCCGGGTACGGGCGTTTTGACGCCCGTACCCGTGGTTTCTGTTTATTTAAGCAGTGGATCCAGGCCGCCGCGCGCATCAAGTGCATGCAGATCATCGCAGCCGCCCACATGCTTGCCATCAATAAAAATCTGCGGGACCGTGGTGCGGCCAATGCGCTTGATCATCTCTTCCTGTAGATCTACGTCGCCATCGATGGGGATTTCCTGAAACGGCACTTGTTTGCGAGTGAGTAACGCTTTAGCTCGATGGCAATAGGGGCAGGTTACTTTGGTATAAATTTCGATATTGGCCATGGTCTTCCCTTCTTTAAATGAGTCAGTCACCCCGGACCAGTGGCAAATTTTCCCCGCTCCAGCCGGATATGCCTTCTTTAAGTACATAAACCCTCTCAAAGCCGGCTTTGATTAGGTTTTGCGCCGAATCATTCGAGGTAGTACCTCTGGCGCAAACGACAATGACCGGTTTACCCTTCTCTTTCTCCAGCTCACCCAGATTGCCAGATTTGATGTCTGACGCTGCCAGATTCAGGCTATTGACAATATGCCCTTTACGGTAATCATCCCGGTTACGCAGATCAACAATCACTGCGTCTTCCTTGTTGATCAGGTGGATAGCTTCACTGCGAGCGATATCGCTCACCTTGGAAAACCGGCTTTTGAAAGTGGTAAAAATCACGGAACCCACAAGGATCACCCACTCTAAACTGAGCACGGGGTGGTTGCCGACAAATTGCATAATTTCTTGCATGGGGTAAAAAGACTCCCATTAATAAATGTCCACGCATCAAAGCATTCAAGTATACCTTCGCCGTCGGGCAAATTCAGCCAATATACCGATACACTGCCAAGAAACTGATGGCAATGCGCGTCTCGACGCAAATCTCGGATGAAACCGATGCCTAAGCTCTGATAGATGACTGGTAAGCCGCTGTTCAACGTGAAATAATCGCCGCCATGAGGGAAAAAGCGCCGTTGAAAAATTCATATCCTATGCGCGCCGGCGATCGGCAGCGCGCCACCGAATTCAAATATCGTCTCTGCGCCGGCACACTTTACGCTGGCTCACTGCTGTTGCCTGTCGGCGGCCACGCCGCGGATCACAAGCAGCAGCTTGAAATGGCGCAACAATCTATTTTCGCCAAAGAAAAAGCGTGCAACAACAGCAAAAACAGCGCGCTACTTTGCTCGACCAACTTAAACGGCAAGAGCAGTCCATCGCTCGCTCCTCCCGTGCCCTGCGGGATACCCAGCGCATGCTGGAGACGCTGAACTGCAACATCGATCAACTGACGTTCTCCATACACTAGTTGCAGGACCGTCAGGTCGCGCAGCAGAAATTGCTAACGCAGCAGTTGGACGCCGCTTTGCGCCAAGGGCAGCATCCTGGCTACATTGATCTCAGCAATGCGGAAAGCATGCGAAGTGAACGCATTCTGGCCTATTCCAGTTACCCTAATGAAGCGCGAGCGAAAACCATTAATGATCTGCGCCAGACCTGTACCGACCTCGCGGCGAAAAAGCGCGAACAGCAGCAGAAACAACAGTAGCAACAGCAGGTGTTGCAAAACGCCCGCGCCGTGCGTCAAAAACCCTAAGTGGCCTGAATTCGTCTATTATGGAAGATAAGCAGCGCCTGGCGGAGCTGCGCCAAAACGAAGCGAGACTGCGCGATACCATCACCTGGTAGAAGCGCGAGAAGCGCAGCGGGTGTGTGACCGGGAAAAGCCGCGGCAACATCTATAAACCAAGCGCAAGCGAGCGGGCGCTAGTCGCCAGTACAGGCGGCGGCCTCGGTCGTCCGGCGGAACAAGACTCTGGCGGTGCGGGGCCGCACACTGCACAGCTTCGACGAGCCTCAGCGGGGAGAGCGACGTTATAAAGGGCTGGTGATTGCGACGCCGGAAGGCAGCGAGAAAGCAATCGCCACCGGCCGGGTATTGATGGCCGACTGGTTGCAAGGTTTTGGGCTGG
Organism: Sodalis sp. (in: enterobacteria); assembly: GCF_036327475.1. Taxonomy (NCBI): domain Bacteria; kingdom Pseudomonadati; phylum Pseudomonadota; class Gammaproteobacteria; order Enterobacterales; family Bruguierivoracaceae; genus Sodalis; species Sodalis sp. (in: enterobacteria). Next base: position 969,557 of record NZ_CP132913.1, read on the forward strand.
TGGTCGTAATAGAACACGGCAAGGGCGATATGAGCCTGTATGGTTAAACCAGAGCGCGCTAGTCAACGTCGGCGTCAGGTCGGGGCGGGACAATCTATCGTCCTTGTCAGCGCCAGCGGTGGCCAGGGCACGCCATCGCTTTATTTTGAAATTCGCCTCTAGGAGCAAGCAGTCAACCCTATGCCCTGGTTAGGAAGGTAGCTTGTCAATTAAAACGTTCAGCACCGCAATAGTCATACTTCTGCTGCTGGCAAGCACTGCGGCACGGGCCGGGAAATTAGCTATCGTCATTGATGATTTCGGCTACCGGCCTGCGACTGAAAATCAGGTATTGGCCATGCCGGTCAATATTTCCATCGCGGTGCTACCCGATGCGCCCTATGCCCACACAATGGCGGTGAAAGCTCACCAGCAGGGGCGCGAAATTCTGATACATTTGCCGATGGCGCCGTTAAGCAAACAGCCTCTGGAGCGCAACACGCTTACGCCGGCGATGAGCCGCGAACAGGTGGCGGACATCATTCACCAAGCCAGCCAGAAAGTGCCTTACGCTGTGGGACTGAATAACCATATGGGCAGCGCCATGACCTCAAGTCTCAACGGCATGCAAAACGTCATGCAGGCATTGAGTCGCTATTCCTATTATTTCCTCGATAGCATGACCATCGGCAACAGCCAGTCGGTACCCGCCGCCGCCGGCACCGGTGTTCGGGTGCTTAAGCGGCGGGTATTCCTGGACGACACCGACAACGAAACCGACATCCGCGCACAGTTCAACCGCGCGGTGGCCCTGGCTCGCCGCAACGGATCCGCTGTCACTATCGGTCATCCCCATCCAGCCACCGTGCGTGTGCTACAACAGATATTGCCATCCCTACCCGGCGATATTATGCTTGTGCGTCCGAGTATGCTGCTCAACGAGCGGTCCGAGCCGGGTACCGTGGCGGCGTCGATGGTCAAATCGGCGCCGGCGTGCCGGCCTCCTTTCCGCGGTGTGCCCTACTGTTCGAGCTGCCAGGCGCCGCCGGTCTATGCCGACGCCATGGTAAGCGCCATCGCATCAAGTATCGCCGAGACCTGGTGGGGGGTTTTGCGCAGTGAGACTACGTCCAAGGCAGGTAAGCCTGATCTCGGTAAACCTGACGAAGGTAAGTCCGACGACAGTAAGCCAGGCATCGATAAATCCAACAGCAGCAAGCCCAATGCTTGTTCGCCTGCGGTCGGTAAACCTAAAAAACCGGCGTCGGTAAATAGCCGGCCGACAAACCGCGCGACCCGTTCCATCCCTTCAGATGAAGGGGAAGTCTTACCAGCGAAAGGTCGTTAGGGAAAAGGCACGCTTGCCTCACTTCCTGTAACCACAGCCGCAACACCGCGCGTTTAGCCCGCGCGATACGCCTTTCCCCGCCCAAGTGACAACAAGCGACGCTTGCTGCCTTACCGCGGTAACATAATCTCGGTAACATAGTGCATGGTTGTCATCTATGTTACTATGCGCCCAACTTAATAGATGCTCTGTCCTCTGTCCGTTGAGAAAGCATGACGATGCTACAAGGTCGGTTGAAAATTCTACTGTTGGATAATGGCAAAGAATTGGGCGGCGGCTCTAACAGTCCGTTGGAGCTTCTCAAGCGTATCGATCGCTTTGAGGTTAGTTTTACTATAATTATCACCGTGACAACGAAGAAACCATCGGCAACGTCCTGAACACCATGGGTATTCCAACGCGGTTCATTGTCCAGCGCAGGCAGCCGTTGTGGGTCAAACTGGGCAATCTTATGCGGCCTATTTGCTGCACAACGCTGACTGGCGCAAACGCGCCGTGAAAGCCATCGACCAGCGCTGGCGCGCGCGCTCAACGCCCGCCGTATTGCCGACCTGCTGCGTGCAAGGAAATATCGGCTGTTGTATCGGGTGGCGAGCAGACCAATTTGGCGCGCCAAGCGGCGTAATTGGGTCTCGGCAATCGCGTAATCTTTACCAGCTTTTAGCGCAAAGCCATGGAATGCCTGTCCGCCTTCGACACGCTGATATTTGCCTCGCGCAGCGAGGGGTTGCTGCGGGTGATGTTGGAAACTATGCTGCTCGGGACGCCGGTTATTGGCTCGGCGGTCACCGGCATCGCCAAATTGTGTGTCATCAGGACACCGGCCTGCTTTTCTTCCTATCTTCCTATGGCGACGTGGTGCAATTGGCGCGCCATCTGGTCACCCTTTATAGCGATGCCGACCAGCATTGTTTGTTGGCCCGGCGCACCGATGGACGCCTTCGCCGGTAGTTTACCATTGAAATTGTGTCGCCGGCGCGTGCTCGCAGACGGGTATTTATCCTGAAGCTGGGCATGTTGCATTATTCAATGCTAATACCGCCGCATCCGCACGCGCCACGACAGGACATCTTAACCGGTCGCCGGCGGTTTGCCTCTCTCGTCGATGGGCGCCGATTATATTGCGAAATCGTTGCTCAGCGCATTCGTACCTGAGACGGCACTGACTTATTATCGAGATGCGGTGCGGTCGAAACTGGTGGACCATGTCAATGGCGCCTTTCTTGCCTCCACCCGTCAGACCTGGCTGCGCATGTACCCGATATGGATCGCGCTTTTCCACGACACCTGGTCGCGCATGGGTGGGGTTCCCACCGACCGATCAATTGCCCACCCTCGACCTTCCATCGCAGGTGGCGGGCTCACGGCGACTCTTCCCTCTGTCGGAAGAAATATCTTCAATCACGGGATCAAGCCGCAGCCGACACCCGTAAAGTACGTTATCTCAGCAATGACGGCTTGCGCATGCTGCGGCACCGCACTCGCTGTCGACCGGGAAGATATAAAGCCAGGGGAGGAAATGCTATGATAAGACCTTTACGGGAGCTGACGTTGTGCCGGCTCCAACAGTCACGTAAGGCTAACTCATGATAGTTGTCACTGGTGGGGCCGGTTTTATCGGCAGTAATATCGTCCAGGCATTAAATCAGATTGGCTACAACGATATTTTGGTGGTGGATAATCTGAAAGACGGCTCCAAATATGCCAATCTGGTCGACCTTAATGTCACTGATTATATGGATAAAGAGGGTTTCATCGCCAGCATCGTCGCCGGTGATGATTTTGGCGATATTGATGCGGTATTCCATGAGGGCGCCTGTTCTTCCACCACCGAGTGGGACGGCAAGTACGTGATGGATAATAATTATCAATACTCTAAAGAGCTGTTGCACTACTGCATGGAACGCACTATTCCCCTCTTGTACGCCTCTTCCGCGGCAACTTACGGCAGTCGGACGGAAAACTTCATTGAGGATCGGCAGTACGAACAGCCGTTAAATGTTTACGGCTATTCCAAATTTCTCTTCGATCAGTACGTGCGTGCGCTGTTGCCGCAGGCCGAGTCGCAAATTTGCGGCTTCCGTTATTTCAATGTGTATGGCCCGCGCGAAGGGCATAAAGGCGGTATGGCAAGTGTGGCTTTCCATTTGAATAACCAAATCAACGCCGGTGAAAATCCAAAACTGTTTGCGGGTAGCAAAGGCTTCAAACGCGATTTCATCTATGTAGGTGACGTGGCAGCGGTAAATCTTTGGTTCTGGCAAAACGGCGTCTCGGGGATTTTTAATTGCGGCACCGGCCAAGCGGAATCTTTTCAGGCCGTTGCGGACGCCGTGCTGGATTATCATAAAAAAGGCCAGTTAGAATACATTCCGTTCCCTGAAAAACTGAAAGGGCGCTATCAGGCCTACACCCAGGCGGATCTCACACAGTTACGCGGCGCCGGTTATCAACAATCGTTTAAAACCGTCGCCGAAGGGGTCGCGGAATATTTGCGCTGGTTGAACCATAACTATTGATATCCTTCAGGGTACAAAAGAGAGCGGCGGCATGAAAATACTGGTGATCGGGCCATCCTGGGTCGGCGATATGATGATGTCCCATAGCCTGTATCGCCTGTTGGCGCAGCGCCATCCCGACGCGCAGATCGATGTAATGGCCCCGGCCTGGTGCCGCCCTTTGCTTCACTGCATGCCGGAGGTCAACCAGACGCTAGCGATGCCGCTCGGCCACGGCGCCCTGGCGCTGGGGGAGCGCTGCCGGCTAGGGCGGGCGCTGGGGAAAAGCGGCTATCAGCAGGCGTTGGTCCTGCCCAATTCGTTCAAAACAGCGCTAGTGCTGTTTTTCGCCAGCATCCCGCAACGCACCGGCTGGCGCGGCGAGATGCGCTATGGTTTGCTCAACGACATCCGCACGCTGGATAAGCAAGCCTTTCCACTGATGGTGCAGCGCTACGCCGCCCTAGCTTTCGATCGTCAGGAGATACGCACCGCATCCGATTTACCCACGCCGCTGCCCTGGCCGCGGCTGACGGTCAGCACGACGGACATCAATCTGGCCCTGAGCACTTTTGTGCCCGACAGCGCACGTTCACTTATCGGCTTTTGCCCCGGCGCGGAATTTGGCCCCGCCAAACGCTGGCCACATTACCATTATGCCGCGCTGGCCAAGGCGCTCATACGTCGCGGCTATCAAATAGCGCTGTTCGGCTCCGACAAGGACCAGGCGACCGGAGAGGCAATCAGCGCCGCGCTGCCCGCGGAGTATCGCGACCACTGCCACAACCTGGCGGGCAAAACTTCGCTGGAGCAGGCGGTAGCACTTATTGCCGCCTGCCAAGGGATCGTTAGCAACGATTCCGGCTTGATGCATATTGCCAGCGCGTTGGACCGTCCTCTGGTGGCGCTGTACGGTCCCAGCAGTCCGGATTTCACCCCGCCGCTTTCCCACCAGGCCCGGGTGATTCGTTTAATCAGCGGTTACCATAAAATACGAAAAGGTGATGACGAACAAGGCTATCATCAGAGCATGATCGCTATCCAACCTGCCCAGGCGCTGAGCGAACTGGAAACATTATTGCCCATCGAGAGGAGAATTAATGCAGGTTCTGATCGTCAAAACGTCCTCGATGGGTGATGTATTGCATACGCTGCCTGCGCTGACAGATGCGACGCAGGCCTTGCCGGGGATCCGTTTCGACTGGGTGGTAGAGGAAAATTTTACCCAAATCCCCACCTGGCATCCGGCGGTGCGGCAGGTCATTCCAGTGGCGATTCGCCGCTGGCGTAAAAACTGGTTCGGCACGACCACGCGGCAGGAGCGATGCGATTTTAAACGGCAGTTGCAGCAAGAGCGTTACGACGCGATTATCGACGCGCAGGGCTTGATGAAAAGCGCCGCACTCGTCACCTGTGTGGCGCGCGGCGAAAAGCACGGTCTTGACTGCAAAAGCGCGCGAGAACCCTTCGCCAGCTGGTTTTACAGCCAGCGACACGATGTGAGCAAGCAACAGCACGCCATAGAGCGCATACGCCAGTTGTTCGCCGCTAGTCTGGATTACCCGTTTCCCATAACAACTGGCGATTATGCTATTGCCAGCCACTTTACCACTGGGACAGGCGGCGAAGCCTACCTGGTTTTTCTGCACTCAACCACCCGCGCCAGTAAACACTGGCCTGAAACCCATTGGCGCAAGCTTATCCAGCTTGCCGCTGACGCCGGTTACCGCATCAAGTTGCCCTGGGGGACAGAGCAGGAGCAGCTACGCGCCCGGCGTCTGGCCGAGGGATTTAGCACCGCGCAAGTGCTCCCGCCATTGTCGCTGGCGGAGGTGGCGGCGCGGCTGGTGGGCGCGAGGGCGATTGTGTCGGTGGATACCGGCCTCAGTCATTTAGCCGCGGCCCTCGACCAGCCGAACCTGACGCTGTACGGCTCCACCGATCCCAAACTTATCGGCGGTTACGGGCGCCACCAGCAAGCGCTACGCGCTGACGATGGCAATATGGAGAGCCTGACGGCGGAGCACGTCTGGCAGACGTTGCAACCGATGCTGCCGCCAAGGTAGCATGGATAGCCCATCATGAATTATCCGTTCATCTTTCTTCCGCTAAAGCTGATTCAGCGACCTACGGGCAAAAATCTGGTTATCCAGACGGTAGAAAGTTGGCGATTACATCAACCAAATGCTGTTTAGCAAGATCCGCCTGGCTTATGTCTAATAAGCCGCTACAGCCACGTCTACCTGCTGAATCCAAACAACGGTGATTTGTTTATGCTGCCTGCAACGCACCTGACAAACTGTTTCTTAGCACCTACACGCGGCGCTGATACCACAGGTTGTTTTATCTCGCCGCCAGCCGCCCTTAGCTAGCGCAGCCAGCCAAAACACGCCACCTCGCTGCTCAACGCCACACCAGGAGCTGGCCGTTCCCTCTATACCCTTAACATCGGCATCAGCATCTCCGCCGGGAATAAAGCCAAGACGCTGCCGCCGTCGGTATGGGAAGAAATTACGCTGTTGTCCAGCCTGCCGTGCCGTTATTATGTCTTCGGTCACGCCAATGAACCGGGCTATCTTGATGCGCTTATTATTGCGACGTCGGCAACGAGAAATCCTCAGCTCGATAGGCTTACTGCCTCTGGATGAGGTCTCGGATGCCGTTCGCTGTGTGGACTGCTATATCGCTACCGATTCTGGCAAATTTATATTTCCGATGCGTTACCGTGTGCAGGTGATCTGCTTTGCGAGGCTGAAGAACAACGGCCACTAAACAATGCCATGATAATTCGCCCCAACGCTATTGCTTCCTCATTTTTTCGCCGCGCTGTATCATGCGCTCAATCGGCGGCGGAACTTCACGCGCTAATCACGAAGGATCGGGTGAATATTGTCAATTTGTGGGAAGCCTGCCCGCCAGACCGTCTGAGTTAACCTGAACGCTATGGCGTAAGAATCAAGAAATGAGCACATTTTAAGCAGATATACCGTGATACCCGACCGCGTGCTTACCGGCACAACGAAAGCCTCTGGCCTTTTTGTCGCATCACCCGCGCCTCACAGGCAGCATCACCCAACTGTGCTATCAGGGCAGCCGGTACCGCTGGTACCGCTAACCGACTGGCATCACTGTTTCAGTGGCGATACACTTATCACCGCCACCGGCCCCTCAATCAACGAGATGGATTTCGCAGGGCTGCCGTCGATGACCGTCGTGGGCGTAAACGGCGCTTACGCGCTTAAGGATCGGTTGGATTTTCAGTTATATGTCATTGTCGATATGAGCTTTATCGATCGCCGCACCGACGTTGTGCGGGCCATCATTGCCGATCCGACGCTGACCTTATCACGCTGGCGGCAGTGCGCTGCCGACTGGCGCTGTTGAAGACGCCTGTTATCGCATCCATCAATCTCGTGTACCCAGCGACAGTGTAGGCCATCACTTCGGCCAGGACCCCCACATTCAGTTCAGTCCTGACCATCCTGATATCGCCTTTACCACCGACATTCGCAGCGGCATATTCGATGCAGGCACGGTGGTGTTTTGGGGCGCTGCAAATCTTGCTTTATCTGGGGTTCACGCGTTTGTACATCACCAGGCTGGACATGACTAACTTCCACCAGCCACGTTTTTGAAACCGATCACGACAAGCTGCCATCGTTCTTGGCGAAGAAATTCGCATCGATCATCGTACCCGCCTTTACCCTGGCCAGCGAGGTGCTGCACCACCACGGGGTGGAGGTGAAAAACTTATCATTGAACAGCGCGTTAAGTAGCGAGATTTTCGAGAAGATCAGTTTTGATGATGCTTTTCAGGATCAGCGTTCATGCAGAGAAGGGCTGTGAGGTACTATTTCCGCTATTTCTTTTCTCCAGTGCTATTACGGTTATACAAGTCAATAATCTCTTTCACCTGTCCGCTCCGTGCCTGTTGAGGATGCTGGCGGAAAATTCCGTCCTGCGACGTTGACTCTTCAACGATCAGCGATTCAATACCTAGCTGTCGCTGACCGCTGTGATGCTAGGCTACTTTTCCACATTATGGTCCTCCCAGCCAAACGACTTGGTTTCCGACCTCACCCACGCTCTCTATCTGCTGCTATTTATGATTATGTACCGATCCATGGTCCAAGGCCATCGACGACGCGCTATGGGCCGTGGCCACCGGAATCATAGTGCTGGTAGCGCTGGATTTTTGACCGTCAATACTCAACCTACCCCAAGCAATCGCCTGACTGACGGTTTTTCGGCGCACCGGTTAACGTTATCGATCTGGCGGGCTATTTCCGTATTGGGCATCTTTATGTGCCTTATCATTATGCGCAACACGGGCGCGCGCTGACTCTATTTGCTGGTCGCTGTGCTGTTGCTGACCCTCTTGCTTACCCAAAGTCGCGGCCCTTTGCTGTCGTTGCTCTGCGCGCTGCCCGTTCTGTTGACCTTACGATCGTCAGTGCGTCGGCGCCATCTCGCAGCAGTAGCGCTGATAGGGGTAAGGCAGCCCTGCTGTTTATGACCCGTTGGCGATATCTTGTGCAGCGCATGGCGAACGGCTGCCAGCAAAGTTTCATCCGTTTCGGCATTTGGCGCCACACGTTGGAACTGGCGGCACAAAACCCTTTTGACTGTTGGCTAGATGAACAGCTGTCGTTTATCAACCTGTGGGGCGATAGCATCACCACTACCCATAGCCTGTATCTGGCCGCGCTGCTGAAAGGTGACGCAACCGGCGCATTGCTGCTTGCGCTGCTCATAAGCTACAGTTTCATCATGGCCAAACGACAGTGTGATCGTCGTCAGAGTCTAGAGGGAGCGCTATGCCTATTCGCCGTCGGGTTTTACCTTACCCAGGGCATGTTTTTGTTATCGGCAATCCCAACGTCGCCTGGTAGATGTTCCGGTTTCCGCTGGAGGTGGGATAACGCTGACGTCGCCCGCCCATCAGACCGAGGTTGCCGATTGCCTTAGGCGATGCTGATAATACTGCGCCAGAGTCATACCGATTACCCGATTTTGCAACTCGTCGAACAGCACCTCTAAATCGTGATATAGCCGCTCTATGGCAGTCTCGTCCTTGAACGTCGGGCTACCGCCCGGCATAAACTCGGACGAGTGCAGCATAAACTCCACATGATCACTTCCGGCGGCCAGGCTCTGCGCCACCACCTTGCACATTTGCGCAGCGTTGCCGCCAGCGGGCCGCAGCCACTGCACCGAAGGGTTACGCCGTTTGCCGCGCAGACGATCGTAAACCTGACTGACCGCATTCACCCACGGGGCGTGCTTGTAGGCGGTAGTCACCGGTACTTCCAGCAGCCGTGAGGAACCAGGACGTGAAATATCCTCGGGATCGATAAAATAGGCGCGATCGGGAAAACGATGGTAATTGCTGCCGCCCACCCCTGATGGCGCACCGGGGGAGCGATGCCAATCCACCCGTGGAGTGACAGAGCAATCCACCTGATAGCCCAGCTCAAGCAGTACTGCGGCGTAGCGCTCGTCAAACGCCCAACGGCCCGCGCGATGGCTTAGTATCTTTGTCTGGAAAGTCTCTTCCAACAGTTGCGTCATAAACAGAATTTTCTCCCGCATCACCGCCTCGGGATATTCAATCAGGTAAGGTTTATGACACCCGTCATTGCCTGTGAGCTCGTGGGCAGGTGGGCTATTCCAGGCGTGCAGATGCATGCCGATTTCTGCGTTACCGCGTGCTATAGCGTCGCGGGCGAAGTCCACAAAGGCGTCGTCCATCGCCATTTCATAATTGGTGAGATACACCGGCTTGAAGCGATACTTTTCGCATAATGTCTGGAAATACGGTAGAAAATGGGCGTTCTCGGTAGTAATATGCCCGTGATTTTGCCAGAGATTATCGCCTTCCGTGTCTATAGTAATAATAAAAGCAGGTGTAGCCATACCGAGTCCAGTCCGAAATCAGAGAAATCCATGTTAGGCAACCGCCGTTAACAGCGAAGTTGGGTTGTGGTTTCGATGAAACTTAAGGAGATTTTCATTTCGCCTTGGGGTAGGATCACCGATAAAACAGACCGTGTACAGCAGCATACAGTGGAAATCAGCATGCGTATATTGATGATCATTGATGGCTTGCCCGGCGGTGGCGCAGAGAAAGTGCTGCTAACGCTCGCACATGGGTTAGCGTCCCAGGGCCATCAAGTGTCAATATTTTCGCTGCGAGAAGTATGCGACTACGCGCTACCGGACGGTATTGAGTATCGGATAATCACTGACAACGCTAGCACACCCTGGCGCAAACTGACGGAGCTATCGCGCCGGGCACGGGCGCTGGATAAGGCGGTGCTGGCATCGCAACAGCGCAACGGCAAATTCGATCTAGTGTTCTCACATCTGTACAAAACTGACCGCATCGTGGCGCTCAGCCACGTGTTACCGCGGGATCGTATCTGGTTCTGCCTGCATACCATGTTCTCATTGGGCTATTTGGGCCATCGCACGAGCTTCTCCCACTGGCTGAAACGCCAGAAAATCCATGCGCTCTACCAAAACCGTAATATTATCGCTGTCTCGCGCGGCGTCCTGAATGATATGTGTCAGGCCTTCAGCGTAAAGCCGCGCCATGCCGAAGTGATTTACAACCCCTTCGATTTCAGCGCTATCCGTCGGCTGGCAGAGGTGCCTTGTGAACTGGCCGGTCAGGATTACCTCATTCACGTTGGCCGTTTGCATGAAAATAAACGCCAGGATCGGTTGTTAAAAGCCTACGCCGAAAGCGGTATTCAGGCGCGGCTGGTTATTCTTGGTAAAGGTAGCGACGCTATGCTGAGGCGGCTTAAGTCCTTGGCGCAAGATTTGCAAATTACCGATCGAGTGCTGTTCAGAGCGTTCAACACCAATCCTTATCCCTATATCCGCCACGCCCGCATGCTGATCTTGAGCTCCGATAGCGAAGGGTTTGGTAATGTACTGGTGGAAGCGCTTATCTGTGACACGCCGGTGGTCAGCACCCGTTGTCCCGGTGGTCCGGAGGAAATTCTGGACGGCGAGCTTTCCGCGGGGTTGGCGGAGTTGAGTAGCGTTTCGCTGGCGAAAACTATGCGCACAGTTTATGACCGGCCGCCGGCGATTTCCTCTTCCAGTCTACAAGCCTATGAGATAGCGACGATTTGTCGGAAATATATCGCCTTGGCGCAAAGCGCGTCCTGACACCAGCAGTAAGCGACATGCGCTTTTGTCCGATAAAGACCCATGACGACAATGACGCAACCGGAATCCGCAACGTTAAGCTTAGCGTCATCGTTCCTTTGTATAACGCCGACGCCATGTTTTACACTTCTAACCCTTCCCTGTTGGCACAAACGCTTACTGACTTGGAAATCATCTTGGTCAACGTCGGTTCTGGTTTGGAAGGGCCGGCGCATGAATGCGCTGAGCGCTATACCCATGTCCGGGTAATTGACCAGCCCAACGGTGGAGCATCGCGCGCAATGCCGGCGTGGCGACGGCGCGCGGCGTTATGCCACCCCTCTCAACACTGACGATATGCTCTATCCTACCCTATATCAGTAATTGTTGACGATCATAGCAGAGTGACCCGGATGTTTCCCGACTCACAGCGGATTAAGACGCTTATTCCCCTTGAGTGCCTGAGCTCGACCGACGTACTGAGTGGTCACCCTGCGTTACCTGCATGTGATCTAGCTCGGCATCTATCTCCCTGTCGTTGATAAAACAGTTGGATTTGCGATTTGAGACGGGCCTGCATCATCAGGATATACCCTGGATCACCGAGCTGATGTCCAAGCTCGCCGCATGCACTATACCCAAAACGTACTGTATTGCTATTACATCCACGCGATGTCCATCAGCAATCGCAAAACGAGCCGGCGTTAAAACGTCGAATATCAGCAGCATTATTTTTCAACCGGCGCTATCATGAGTTTGCACAACAGGTGACCCACGAAACGCTGTCCGTTTGCCATGTAGCGCGAACCAAATCTGGCGCGTGGCTAATGATTATTAGCGATATTTTCAGCCGCGGCGCCCATAAACGTATAATCTGCAATGCACGCGGCATCCACCAGTGGTACTAACTGCTGCCGTGGCTGTGTCGTCTCTACGCCTGGCGCCGGCGATAACCAGAGCGCCATTACCACTCTCAGGTGTGGTCCCTATCCTACTGAGGTGAAAGCTTAGCCTTTTCCATTTGACCCCACACACTAGGCCACTTGCCATGCTTCAGTACCGCTCGCAATGATCATGAGATATTGCGCAGTGCGACTCCGCCGCGTAACCTCGTTCTGAACGTGGACTAGGGCGCTCATCGCCCGGTTTTCCGTGTTTATCTGCTTCTCTGACTAGTGTTTGCTTGAGGCTGCACGCCTGTTTATGGCGTCGATTCTGTGCCCATGCATATTGCGGCGCTGGACACCCCTACGTGGCACTGTTCGGCCTGACTAAACTGCAGAGAGCTGGCGTCCCTAGAGCGAAAAGAGTATCGTGCTACGGGCCGGCGATTATGTCAAACTGCCGGCTTCGGATACGATTGATACCCAAACCCGGCAGTGCTACCTCAGCGTGACACCGCTGAGCCGGTGTTGACGACAGCGAGAGGCCATTTATCAGCACTCGATCCGCTGATGGTAAGGGATCTTGCGCCGTAAACGCGCAACCCCGGCGGAAACGCGCCATCATCCTACCGCGCGGTGCTGGCAAGGTCGTTTACACCATTGCAAATGGCCACCGGCGGATCGCGGCGGCAAGGAAAACTCCGACATGACAACTATTCGCCTGGCGATAATACGGCAAAAATATCGTCCCGACGGCGGCGCGGAACGCTTTATCTCCCGCGCCTTGGAAGCGCTTGATAACAGCGGACTGGAACTGAACATCATTACGCGCCAGTGGTCAGGCAAACCGCAGCCAGACTGGCATGTGCACATCTGTAACCCGCGCAGTGGCGGCCGCATCGCACGCGAGCGCGGTTTCGCCGATGCTGCGCGGCGGTACTGGCAGCAGCGCCATTTCGATCTGGTGCAAAGCCATGAGCGCATCGCCGGCTGTGATGTGTTCCGCGCCGGTGATGGCGTCCACCGGGCGTGGCTAGCGCAGTACGCGCGCATCATTCCCGCCCATCAGCGCTGGCTGACGCATATTAGTCATTATCACCGCTATGTGCTGTCGGCGGAACGCGACATGTTTCAATCCCAGCAGCTAAAGAAAATCATCTGCAATTCGGTGATGGTGCAGAACGATATCATGCACTATTACGGCGTAGAAGAGGATAAGTTCGCTCTGATTTACAACGCCATCGATCCAAAGCGATTCGTCTCCGCCGACGGCGGGCAGCGCCGGGCGGCCCGGGAAGCGCTATCGATTCCTAAGCAGGTCTGCGTGCTAATTTTCGTCGGCTCCGGTTTTGCGCGCAAAGGGCTACGACAGGCCCTTTGCGCGGTAGCCGACACCGATCGCTACCTGATTGTCGTCGGACGAGATAAACACCAGCGGCGCTATCAGGCCCTGGCGCAAAGCCTGGGCTGCCTGTCGCGCGTGCGTTTCACGGGGGTCCGCCAAGATGTGCTGCCCTGTTACCACGCCGCGGACGCGCTCATCCTGCCGACGCTGTACGACCCCTTCCCAAATGCGATCCTTGAGGCCATGTCCTGCGGCCTGCCGGTCATCACCAGCCAACGCTGCGGGGGCGCGGAATTTATTGAACAGGGACGCGAGGGCTTTGTCTGCGATGCGCTTGATATCGCTAGCCTGAAGACGTTCGCCGCTGAAATACCGTCCCGTGAGCGAGATCCAGCAATGGGCGCCGCCGCGCGCCAGCGTGTAGGCACTTGCACGCCAGCGAATCTTTCACGTCAGCTTATGAGCCTTTATCGGCAACTGTTATCATAGCCGTTTGCATCGGTCTAGGTGGCTCCGCGTCATAGCCGGCAACCAGCACTAATCAGATAAGCACTTGCCTGCTAATGAGGGATAATGACTTATCTGCTAGCATATTCCAGATTTTGTGGAAATTCACATTATCTGATTAAAAACTCACTCAGCACATGGGTCGCTGCGCCTTACAATCGTTAATTATAATGATATACAATATAATTATGTATTTAATTCAGCCGCTGGTGTGGATACGGTTATTATGGCGCAGTAGAAAAGCGCCCGCCTACCGCCGCCGTTGGCTCGAACGTTACGGCTTTTGCCAAGGTAAGGTGAAAGCCGGCGGTATCATGTTGCATTCCGTGTCTGTGGGCGAGACGCTGGCGGCCATACCGCTGGTGCGCGCCCTGCGCCACCGCTACCCGTTCCTGCCTATTACCGTTACCACGATGACGCCCACCGGCTCCGAACGGGTACAGTCGGCGTTCGGCAATGATGTCCATCATACCTATCTGCCCTATGATCTACCCGGGTCGATGAACCGCTTCCTCGATCGGGTCAATCCCAAGCTTGTCATCATCATGGAAACCGAGTTATGGCCAAATCTTATCAAGGCACTGCACCGCCGCAATATCCCGCTAGTGGTCGCCAACGCGCGCCTCTCGGCCCGCTCCGCCGCCGGTTATAAGAGGTTTAGCGGTTTCGTCGCCGACATAATGTGCCGCGTTACCCTCATCGCGGCGCAAAACGAAGAGGATGGTACACGCTTCCTCGAGCTTGGCCTGAAAAAAAACCAGCTGGCAGTCATCGGCAGCCTGAAATTTGATATTTCCGTGCCCACCGAGCTGATGGCGTGGGCGCCGTGCCGCCCACTGACGGCGCGGCGCCCAGTATGGATAGCCACCAGCACCCATGAAGGTGAAGAAACGCTACTATTACAGGCGCATCGCCAACTGCTGGCCAACTTTCCCGATTTGTTGCTTATCTTGGTCCCGCGCCACCCGGAGCGTTTTTCGGCGGCGCGGGAGATGACCATGAAGGCTGGTTTTAATTACGTCATGCGCAGCAGCGGAGACATTCCATCCGCCAGCACGCAGGTAGTGGTGGGCGATTCTATGGGCGAGCTGATGCTGCTGTACGGCATCGCCGATCTGGCGTTCATAGGCGGCAGCCTGGTGGCGCGCGGCGGCCATAATCCCCTGGAAGCGGCGGCGCACGCCATTCCGGTGCTAATGGGGCCGCACACTTTGAATTTTCGCGATATTTGCAACAAATTGGATGAGGCTGGTGGGTTAATCACCGTCACCGACGTGCCGTCGCTGGTCAACGCGGTATCCACGTTGTTGACCGATGAGGACTATCGCCTGTATTACAGCCGTCATGCCGTCGAGGTTCTGCATCAGAACCAGGGCGCGCTGCAGCGCCTGCTGAATTTGCTTGAGCCTTATCTGCCACAACGGAGTTACGGAGTTAGTGAATGTCGCAAAGAAAGCGTCTGTCGGTAGTACTAATTACCCGCAACGAGGCTGAGCTCCTGCCGGATTGTCTGGCGTCAGTAAACTGGGCCGATGAAATTGTGGTGCTGGATTCCGGCAGCAGTGATCAAACGCGCCATATCGCCGCGCAGGCTGGCGCACGCGTTTTCCAGTCCACAGACTGGCCGGGTTTCGGTATACAGCGCCAGCGGGCTCAGGCCTATGCTAGCGGCGATTATATCATGATGCTTGACGCCGACGAGCGCGTCACGCCGGCGCTACGCCGGTCGATTCAAGAGGTACTGCGACAGCCAGACTTGGAGATGGTCTACAGTTGCGCACGGCACAATTTGTTTCTTGGCCGCTTTATGCGCCACAGTGGCTGGTACCCTGACCGGGTGGTGAGGCTGTATTCACGTGAGCACTATCGCTACAACGCGCTACCGGTTCATGAATCCCTTGAGACCAGCGGCGCCGGCATCGTTGCCCTGGCGGGTGATTTGCAGCATCTGGCGTGCCGCGATTTGTCGGCTTTTCAGCGTAAACAGCTGCTGTACGCCGAAGCCTTAGCGCGGGAACGCCATCGCCAGGGGCGGCGATGCGGCATGTTAGCCATTATTAGCCATACCTACGGCGCTTTCCTTAAAACCTGGTTGCTACGCGCCGGTTTTCTGGACGGCAGGCAAGGTTGGTTGCTTGCGGTGGTTAACGCACAATACACTTTCAATAAATACGCCACACTATGGGCCTTAAATCACGCTGAAAAGGAAAATAATCTATGACCACCAAAGCCATCTATCCTGGCACCTTCGATCTGCTGACCAATGGCCATCTGGATTTAGTGACCCGCGCCGCACAGATGTTTGATGGAGTCGTGTTGGCGATCGCCGCCAACCCCAGTAAACGGCCGCTGTTTGATTTACATGAACGAGTGGCGTTGGCAACCCAGGTGACAACCCACCTGCCCAATGTGACGGTAACCGGCTTTAGCGACTTAATGGTCGATTTTGCTCGCCAGCAGCAAGCAAATATCCTGATCCGCGGTGTACGTACTATGACGGATGTCGAGTATGAGATGCAACTGGCAAAAATGAATCGTCACTTAATGCCGACGCTCGAGACCGTGTTCATGATCCCTGCTGAAGCCCTGTCTTACATCTCCTCCACACTGGTGAAAGAGGTGGCGCTGCACGGCGGCGATATAGATCACTTTCTGCCCGCGCCTATCGCAAAAGAAGTCCGGGCACGGCTGCACCCCTAATGGGCAGCACATAACGCCGCGCCACTACAGGGAAGCGCGGCATCGCACCCTTCATGCTGACACGCAGGCAGAAAACGTGCTTCGCTGGCCGTGCTTGGCGGCCAGTATCGGCGTTCCGCACGCTCGGCAAGGTTCGCCACCAAAATAGCCCGGTTTTCCGTCTGACTGCAGGAAATTTCGCAGCGTGGTGCCACCCGCTCAATCGGACGAAGCAAAATACCGCCTTGATGCTTTACGCCAGCAACGTAGCATCATCTTTGCTTAAGGAATTGACGGCGCAGCCGGGCAAATGCCGGCAACGAGCAGCGATTCGCTGGCGTAGATATTGCCGACGCCAACTACCAACTGATTATCCACCCCATGGCTTGATCGGAGAACGTTTATTGGCGGCTTCTCATAACAGCCAGCGTCCGTCAAACTCGGGCCTCAAGATGAGCTAGCACGCAGCTGGTGAACAGATCATCGCTCCATAGTCAGGCGCCAAAACGCTACGGATCGGTATAGCGGATGATACAGCTGTTGCTGATGACCAGATCGACACGATCGTGCCTTTCAGGCGGCTACGAAAGCACTGGCAAACATCCCGACGTACCGAGATGGATAAGCCAGCCCTGATCCAGCTTCAACAGCAGATATTTAGCCCGGCGCTGTACGCTCAGTACCCGCCTATCCCGCAGCGCGATAATTTCTTCCTCCACCAGCCAGCGCAGCAGCACATTGCGTACCTCCTCCCCAGAATCGTCTGTCCCTCGACACCAGGTTCAATCCCTCGGCCGGCCCATAAAAACCTGGTCGGAACCGGGTTTTTGGCCAGTCGCCAAATTATTTGATTTTGGCCTCTTTGTAAATCACATGCCGGCGTACAACCGGATCGAATTTTTTCAATTCCATCTTTTCAGGTTTAGTACGCTTGTTCTTCGTGGTAGTATAGAAGTGGCCAGTACCAGCAGAAGAGACTAACTTGATCTTCTCGCGAACACTCTTAGCCATGATTTCGTTCCTCACTTAATACTTCTCGCCGCGGACACAGAGATCAGCCAAAACCATTTCGATGCCCTTTTTATCAATTACACGCATACCTTTAGCAGATACGCGCAGTGTAACAAAGCGTTTCTCTCTCTCAACCCAAAAACGATGAGAGTGCAGGTTAGGCAGAAAACGGCGTTTGGTCGCATTCATTGCGTGGGAGCGGTTGTTGCCGCTCACCGGGCGCTTGCCAGTAACTTGACAGAGTCGGGACATGTCTATTCTCCAAAAATCAAATCAGCTCGAGCTCTAAGAACGATGGTGGCCGCCTCGTCAAACTTTAGAGCCCATCGCAGTATATTCACTGAGGAGAGACTTCCAACAGAGAGGCTCTGCTAAGATAGGCTCTCAATGCTACACCCAAGATTTTTAAAGGTGGCGTAGCATACGCCTTGGCGCGCGACCGTTCAAGTCTGCACGGCTAAAGATCCCACAGAATCGCCGAAAAGGCTCCAGTCTTTTCGGCAAAAGAAACCATTCCCACGCGCCGATAATCAGATGGTCCAGCACCCGAATATCGAGAAACAGGCAGGCTTTAACTACTCGTGCTGTTACTTCGCGGTCGGCGCGAGGCTCGGTTCAGCGTTAAGGATGATTGTTCGCCAAAATAATCGCCGCCGCATTGATCTTGAGTACCGCGCGAACAATTTTCGCGGATGAACCTCAACGCTATTCACCGTAAACAACTCATGGTGATTGATAAGGCGATTGAGGATGTCGAGAAACATGACCACAAACACCTTCCTTCTCTCGGTATACCAGAATTTGCTGCAGGTAACACCTGGATATATCCTGGCTGGTCGTTGCATCCTCGCGCATCAGATGCGAACGAAAAATGCGCCGCGCCATTTCGCCAATCGCCCGCAGCTGCGTACACTTTGAGCCCCCAGACTGTACGTAACGCCCAGGATTTGGTAGTCAGCAATCATCAATTTATCGAATGAATCGAACTGCGCCAGCAGTTCTTCCGAGAACTGCAGCACATCTTTTCTCTGAGTGCCGGTGCACAAAAACAGCGCCCATAATCCAATGTCCGTCAGCGCGTCAGATCGAGAGCAATCCACTGCTCATGCAGTGCCAGCGTTGACGGCCAGCTTTTGTTACTACGCTTTTCCATTGTGCGGCCCACCGCCCTGATTTTATCATGCCAGCAGCAACACTGTTGTTCGACATGGTACGGTAAAAAGCTGAATGACGATTCCAAAGCGGTCGTAAACAAACAAATGACCGTGGCATTGAGGGTTATGATAAAATGCCTATAACCATATTTTCACCTGGACATGCAAGATGACGGGACTGGCCGGCAAACATATTGTTCTGGGCGTAAGCGGCGGTATCGCCGCCTACAAGGCCCCCGAACTGGTGCGCCGTTTGCGCAAGCGGGGCGCCGAGGTGCGCGTGGTGATAACGGCGGCAGCGAAGGCGTTTATTACTCCCCTGAGCCTGCAGGCGGTATCGGACTATCCGGTGGCGGACGACCTGCTGGATCCCGCCGCAGAGGCAAGGATGGGGCATATTGAGTTGGCAAAATGGGCTGATCTCGTACTACTGGCGCCCGCAACCGCCGATCTTCTGGCGCGCCTGGCGGCGGGAATGGCTAACGATCTGCTCACCACGCTTTGTCTTGCGACGGCGGCCCCCGTCGCGGCGGCGGCGGCCATGAACCAACAAATGTATCGGGCGGCGGCAACGCAGGCGAATCTAACCACGTTGAGCGGCCGCGGCGTGCTACTGTGGGGACCCGATAGCGGCGATCAGGTTTGCGGCGATATTGGCCCAGGGCGGATGTCCGATCCGCTGGTGCTGGTGGACCACGTGGCACAGCATTTCACCCCCGATCGCTCGCTAGGCCACCTTAATATCATGATAACCGCCGGGCCGACTAGAGAAGCGCTGGATCCGGTACGTTTTCTCAGCAATTACAGCTCGGGCAAGATGGGCTTCGCCATCGCCTGCGCCGCTGCAGCTAAGGGCGCGCGTGTTACGCTGATAGCGGGTCCGGTCTCAATACCAACACCCGCGGATGTGGAGCGTATCGACGTGACCAGTGCGCTGGAGATGCAGGATGCGGTAATGCGCACCATCTACCAACAACACATTTTTATCGGCTGTGCGGCGGTGGCGGACTACCGCGCTAGCTGTTTTTCACCGGAAAAAATCAAAAAGAAAGACGATGACCTGATAATTACCCTGATTAAAAATCCTGATATTGTGGCGGCCGTGGGCGCACTAACCAAACAACGTCCTTATGTCGTCGGATTTGCCGCCGAAACCCACAATATAGAAGAATACGCCCGGCAAAAGCGTATCAATAAGCAAATGGATTTGATTTGCGCTAATGACGTTTCCAAAGCCGGACAAGGGGTTAACAGTGATAACAATGCGTTGCATCTGTTCTGGCAGGATGGGGAAACCTTGTTACCTCTGAGCGATAAATCACTGCTTGCTCAACAACTAATTGACGAGATTGTCAACCGTTATGATGAAAAAAATCGACGTTAAGATCCTGGACCATCGCGTTGGCGATCGTTTCCCGCTGCCAACTTACACCACCACAGGGTCCGCCGGCCTGGATTTATGCTCTTGTATCGATGAGCCGGTGGTGCTGGCGCCAGGTGAAACCACCTTAATCCCGACCGGGCTGGCGATTCACATTGCCGATACCAATCTGGCGGCGGTTATCCTGCCGCGATCCGGTTTGGGTCATAAACACGGTATCGTGCTTGGTAATCTAGTAGGTCTTATCGATTCGGACTACCAAGGGCCGCTGATGGTCTCGGTCTGGAACCGCGGGCAGAACATTTTTACTGTTGAGCCAGGGGAGCGCATGGCACAAATGGTCTTTATGCCGGTCGTGCAGGTGGAGTTTAACTTGGTGGAATCCTTCGATGCCAGCGAACGCGGCGATGGCGGGTTCGGGCACTCCGGAAGATAATAGCCTTGACGATTCGAAACGTAACCGCCGCAAAGAGATTTTACAGGTATTGGCACAGATGCTTGAATCCAGCGATAGTAGCCAACGTATTACCACCGCAAAGCTGGCAGCCAATGTTGGCGTTTCGGAAGCCGCGCTTTACCGCTACTTTCCCAGCAAAACCCGGATGTTTGATAGCCTGATCGAATTTATCGAGGACAGTCTGATTAGCTGGATTAACTTGATCCTACAAGATGAGAAAGAGACTCTGATTCGTCTAATATTGTTGTTGATTTTAGGCTTCGCGAAATCCGGGTCTTACGCGCATTATGAGCGGTCACGCGCTAATGTTTGAACAAGACCGACTCAGGGGCGTATTAATCAGTTGTATGAGCGTATCGAAGTGCAGCTGCGCCAGGTATCGCGTGAGCGCAAACTGCGCGAAGGGGAAGCGTTTGAGCTGGATGAGTCGCTGGTCGCCAGCCAGTTGCTGGCTTTTTGCGAAGGTATGCTGTTGCGCTTTGTACGTACTGAATTCAAATACTGGCCTACGCAGGAGTTCGAGCTGCGTAGGCCGCTTTGGTGGCGTAGCTCCACTGAGCGGCGCGGTGGAAGTGGCGCTCCACCGCCAGTCAACGTGAGCGCTTCACTACCGGCATTAAGAGCGGAACGTCCGTCACGCCCGGTCAGCTCAGATACTATACTGCTGCTGATAGGCACAGACCGCAGTGAGATGGTCGACCATTTCGCCTTTTCTTTCAGATAGGCCATCAGATCTGCAAACGTGATAATAGCTAACACCTTGCAGTGATAATTCCGCTCCACTTTCTGAATGGCAGAACCGGTGGGTTAAACAAGCTGCGGCATGCGGTACCTAAAGGTATCAGCGCCGATACGATAATAAAGTGGCCGTTACCAAGATGCCAGCTATAAACCGAACACCGGCGAGTGAGTACCGGTTGGTAGTATCGATCAGATGTTCTTTTAATTCTTACTGGCTTAGATTCTATTTGTTAAAAACTTACGTAATTCTGCTATCGACAACTTCCCAAATCTTGTTACCGAATTGCTCGCTCTGACTTAATCGGTGTCACCTATTTTCAGCAGCACACCATTTCTCAGCGGCATGTTGATAGCAATGGCTATGTGAACCCGTTAAACGAGCTTGGAACGATAGTGATGGCAATATCAACATTAAGTAGATGCCTGGATCGGTCTCTGTGTTACTTCAGGTAAACATCTTAATCTATCGGCGTTAATGCTTTTAATAGTGATTTAATATGTGCCAAAGTCGTTTTTGTGAAGATTATCACAATCCAGCGCTTGTTGATTAAATTTTCAGTCTTTTAATTTCTTTATCTCCGCCAAGCACACGAAATAATCATATATTTTCTTTTAGATTTTTGATAACGCTCTCAATCTTTTGCAAAATGTTCTCAATTGGTCGTTTGTATCGAATTATCTTCTCCCTTAGACAGAGTATCTGGTATAATATAGATGTATAAGCATCGTAACGCTAATTTAAGAGTACAACCTGACAGATTAATTATACATTGTTATCTTGTTAAATCTTACCTCGATTAACAGCGAGGGGGCTATTATGCTAATGTCGTTTTTCTATCAATGAGCTCGCCTCTGCTCTTTCCATCAAAATTGAAATATTCACATTACCCGAAAATTATTTTCTTTTTCTGTTTTCAAGGAGTAATGATAAGCTGTAGCGTCATCAACACGCTCCTTGAACACGCTCCTTGAACACGCTCCTTGCGGATCTGTTCAATATGCGCAAATCGTCCTGTGTAACCGGTGACAAAGTGACCAAAGTCCCTCTAAAGATGCTGGCGATATCATGAGCTTACAACTTAGCTGCTTTCAGCAGCGTTTGGTCGATTTTGCAAGCCTGGTCAATTACTTAACATTACCCGACTTGCAAAGGAGGTCTTTATTATTAATCTTGTTGCTGTCCGGGCAACCTCACAAATATTCACACTCTGCTTTCCTGACCATGTTGAAGTTTTGCTTGGATACTTTCGTTATCAGGTACAAATTTTGTCTGGACATCGACCTCTTGCAAGATAGATAACGATTATTCTAAGGGTATTGAGATTGAGATGTTTTATGTTGTTCAACTTCTTCCAGTGAGGAAAACGTCCATACGTTTTGTCATACTTGTTGGACACTCAGTCCTTTCCCTGAAGAGGCCGCTTTTCTTCACTGAGACAAGTGATCTGACGAGATGCTTGACCCATTTGGTTTGCTTGAGAATCATGAGATTGACTTATCTGGTATAAAATATATAATTAAAATTAATCTTTTATAATAAAATTATTAAGTTTCGATAGTAATAGATACAGCAATTTGTTACCTACCTTCAATTATTCACACGATGATACGAGTTAGTGGCAAATTGTCAGATTGCGTGCCTAAACAGATAGAAAATAGCGGTGGTTAGGCTGATTAGGCTTACTTAAACCGACTAGGATTTAATTTGCTTATGAATAATCTCCCCTAAAAGTGCCATTCCTCAATACTACGATTACGCGAGACGGTAGAAACAGTGTTAAACGTCAAGCTACGGCAGGTTAATGACCTTGTATTTGTCCCTTATGGCGACAAAGAGTGGTGTGTCCTTCAATATGGTCTATACCTTCTGACGAGTTAAACAGTGCCACGACAAAAACTGAAGGATCAATGGCACTTTTAAGGATGGTCGGTGGGTATCATGAGACCGCTGAATCGGCGGATTATCATTTATCTGCCGGCAATATGCGCCGAGGCTTAAGACAGTTGGCCCTAACAGTAGCGGGAATGTAAAGTGTGAAGGGTGGACGGCTCATGATTGTCGAGCGTAACGGCGCCAGGCAGTGAACAACATCACGAAATTAGGCGCGAACTTATGCTGCCGCCAGCGCGGCTTTTTGCGCTTGGATCAAGCTGTCAATGCCGCCGCGCGCTAATTCGATCAGCGTAATCAGTTCCTGCTGACTGAAAGGCTCACTTTCGGCGGTTCCCTGCACCTCAATCATGCGACCGCCTTCCATCATCACCACGTTCATATCGGTTTTGGCGGCCGAATCTTCCACATACTCCAAATCACACACCGCTTCACCGGCCACAATGCCGACGGAAATCGCCGCGACGAATCCTTTCATCGGGTTGGTTTTCAGCTGGCCCTTTTTCTGCATGTTGGCAAGGGCATCAGCCAGCGCCACGCACGCGCCGGTAATGGACGCGGTGCGGGTACCGCCGTCAGCTTGTAACACATCGCAATCGAGGGTAATGGTGTATTCGCCCAATTTATTCAAATCTACCGCCGCGCGCAGAGAGCGGGCGATAACACGCTGAATCTCCAAGGTGCGACCGCCCTGCTTACCTTTTGCCGCCTCGCGAGGATTGCGGGTATGGGTCGCGCGCGGCAGCATGCCGTATTCGGCGGTAATCCAGCCCTGTCCCTGCCCCTTGAGGAAACGCGGCACACTCTCTTCCACTGACGCGGTGCACAGTACGCGAGTTTCGCCGAATGCTATCAGCACCGAGCCCTCTGCGTGTTGGGTAAAATGGCGGGTAATGGTTACTGGACGTACTTGCTGTACGCTTCTGCCTGCTGGACGCATAGAGGTATCTCCGGCTCGTAAATCATGGGTTGGCTGCGCATTATACGGACTTCCCAGCCTAATGCCTATCTTGCCTGCCGCTGCGGGACTATAATTGCAGCAACTCTTATAAAACAGGTACTCCTATGATCCGTAGTATGACCGCCTTCGCCCGGCGTGAAATTAAGGGCGCTTGGGGCACTGCCGCCTGGGAACTGCGCTCCGTTAATCAGCGCTATCT
The DNA here is from genome assembly GCF_036327475.1 of Sodalis sp. (in: enterobacteria). Lineage (NCBI taxonomy): Bacteria > Pseudomonadati > Pseudomonadota > Gammaproteobacteria > Enterobacterales > Bruguierivoracaceae > Sodalis > Sodalis sp. (in: enterobacteria). Next base: position 993,753 of record NZ_CP132913.1, read on the forward strand.
GGAAACCTACATACGTCTACCGGAACAATTCCGCGGTCTGGAGCCCGCCATTCGCGAACGCATCCGCCTGCGCCTCACCCGAGGCAAAGTGGAATGTAATCTGCGCTTCGACGTAAATCCCGGCGCGCAAAGCGCGCTGATCCTCAATGAAAAACTCGCCAAACAATTGGTGGAAGCCGCGCAGTGGGTGAAAATGCAAATCGACGAAGGTGAGATCGACCCGCTGGCTATTCTGCGCTGGCCGGGTGTCATGTCCGCGGCGGAGCAGGATTTGGACACTATCAGCATCGAATTACTTGCCGGGCTGGACGCTACCCTCAGCGACTTTATCAGCGCACGCGAAACCGCGGGCAACGCTCTCAAAGTATTGATAGAACAACGGCTGGCGGGTGTTAGCGCTGAAGTAGCCAGCGTGCGCCAGCAGATGCCGTCGGTGCTGGTCTGGCAGCGTGAAAGACTGCTAAACAAACTTGATGAGACCCAGATTCAACTGGACGGTAATCGCCTGGAGCAAGAACTGGTGATGCTAGCACAGCGGATAGACGTCGCGGAGGAGCTGGATCGTCTCGACGCCCATGTTAAAGAGGCCTACCAGATTTTGACCAAAAAAGAGGCGGTAGGCCGGCGGCTGGATTTTATGATGCAGGAATTTAACCGCGAGTCGAACACGCTGGCGTCAAAATCCATTAATGCCAGCGTGACGGCATCCGCTATCGAACTGAAAGTTTTGATTGAACAAATGCGCGAGCAGATTCAAAACATCGAGTAATCACTGCACCGGTCCATTATCTACTCCCACTCCCTTTTCCAGGGCGTGTTTTATAGTACTGGGTAGGTCTGATCTGTCGCGAGCGATGTTAGCTTCAGCCGACGAGGCCCGATAGAAGTAGAAAACAGCTGTTCCATCATCGAACGTCACATCAATAAACTGAGGAATCCCTACCGTCGTGGAGGCGTTTGTTTTACTGATTTCGATGTTTTATGTTGTCGCTGATACCGACCTTTATGGCATGCGTCACATTCCATAAAAGCATGGAGAAGTGATATTATGTAATAGTCGATTCACGGCGTTTCATTTGGCGGCCACGTATCCCTTACTCTGAAAGGTTGGCGATTTTCTGTATGACTGTCTTTGCCAGTGGCAATATTAATTAAATGTCCCCATAGAAATGCATACAAAGAGGGAGAGCTGCGGCCATCTCAACTTAGTCATTATTGATAAAGTATTCACGGTCATCAACATAGGTTTAAGACCAGCCATAATCCCAATCATTTACCAGCGTCGCAAAATAAAGGCAAACAATGGCAATGGTTGGTAAGGTAGTAAAATAGCGCGGCAGCGTAAATAAGCCATAGTGAGCCTATATATCAACGCACAGATTTAATTTAAAGAAGTCATCAAAATCATCATCTTTTATCAATTGGTCAACAAAAGGAGACGCCGTATCTTGTTTCATCCAAAGACTGATGGCATTTGATAATGCTGGTAAAACGCGCGTTTCCGACATTAGTTTCATTACACGTTCATTTTGCATGTTATATGCCCTTTTAAAACAAGCTACGAACCTGTTGTGGCTCCTGATCAAGGAAATCCAAATTGGTAAATCGATAGTAATATGCGTTAGCATAAACATGCCGTAGATGGGTAGGCTTCGAAATGATTTCTTATCGGCTTGCAGGCAAGGTCTTTTCATTTGCAGGCCATTATATCTGACCATGTCAGCGCTATTTCTTTTATGTCCGTGCTACATATTCCGTACCTATGACAAAGGGGAAACGATTTTCCGGATTGGCATATCATGATCACCGCGGTTGATGTCGTACAAGGAACTACAGGATGCTATGCTATTGTTCTCATAAACTCTCTATATATAAACAATATGATAATTAATTAATCAAAAGATTTTTGATTGTGACCACTAATCCGCTGGAAGCAGAGAGGCCATTAGCCGACGACTGCGTTTGCCATAAGATAAAGGTCATTAGCGCTGATATATCAGGCTGAAGATGAGTGCCTTCGATTAAATATCGATTCGATGAAAATACTCTGTAAGCTTAATTAAGCTCTCTAACACTTAAACATTAGCGTGCAAAAACGCAAGCGACAAGGTAATGAGTTGGCATGGCTGTAATGTATCGATCGCTATCTTAGCCTAACCGTATCCGATCTTTTGTGGTTATCCTCATGAAGGAGTGGCAATAAGCACGCTTCTCTCTGGGGTGACTTTTGGCGTTGTCGTTTTAACAAGAACGTGCCGTGACACCGCTCCAGGTCCAGGTGTGAAAATTCGCCATAACATACTGACCTCCTATTGCCATATCGCTGTTCTGACTAACAACTTAAGTAATAGCGTTAAGCAGAAAATGCAGGAAATATTCATAGCGCCCCATTTCATAGGATATTCTCGCGGTGATTACCAGCAGGTTGAACATCGCCTCGCCATAAAGGTGGTTATCGTCGTAATTTGCCGTACGCTGCAGGAAAGGGTAGAGGAATATAAATAAAACCGTTATTTATATACGTAATAGCTAATAGCTACAGGCTTAAACATATATTTCTTTTCCTCAATACCGATGAATGGATCCGCTATTAGGTTAAAGATACCGGTTTTCATTCCGTCTGGACAAGCGCGTACCGGGAAACTGCTGGCGCCCATAATGCGTCGGATAATCTCTGCGTTCACGCTGGCAGCCCGTATATTCTCGGCGATCTCACCAAGCATTTGCGAATTGATTTCGATTCTCTTTTAGCCACGACACGCTAGTCAATCGCGCGGCGCATGACGCCGGCGCCTGATGCATTCCCCAAGCCCAGGCCACACGCTCGGAGACTATAATTACCCGTCCAATACTCACCGCGTCCCGCTGTATCACAGCACAGGCTCAGACCACCAGTCCTACCTCGTCAAAGCGGCAATATGGCAATTGTCACCCTGCATATCCAATAGAGGCACTGCTATTCGAGTATGAATACCGTGCTGTGAAAAGACAACAATTGCCGGCGCGCTCACGTCACTATTGTGCTAGTCGCACCAGTTTACCATTGTGATATCCCCTTCTATCTATCTGATTAATGACCTATTCTTCGATCAACCCCGGCGCCGTACGTACAGCGATAACTTGCACTTATAAGTGCATTATGCCTGAGAGACAGTGTTATCAATGAGGTAAAAATGAAACAGAAATGGCACGATCGGCATTGCGCCTTATGGCGGCTCCGTTGGCGGCTGGGGCGTCTTGAAAGCGGTTGTCGACGCCATTCGTGGCAAAACGCGGTGAATCAGGATGTTATTGCCCTGTTTGACGTTAACCAACCGCAGGGATTTGACTGTCCAGGCAGCGCGTGGCTGGATATCCGCTGATTTTGAATTTTACGAAAACGGCGCCAAAGCGGTCAGCGGGGAAGCCACCGGCAAACGGGCTACACCGGACTTTTCGCCGTCAATACTGCAAGTGAGCTCTGGCAGCGCCACAATTTCGATTTGGAAAGGTAAGGGCGACTAACCCAACCGATGCAATACGATGCCGCTACGGATATTTATCGCCCTATCGAATATGAGGTTGCTTTTCGCAAAATTGGCGCGACGTTGCAGCGCTACACCGACCCTGATTGTGTGGAGTTTACACCCCCGGACGCACATCAAATGAGGCGGCACTTCTTTTATCAGCTTTTGCCCGCGAATACGGCACCAATAATATCCCAGACTGTTCCAATATGTGTCACGAACCCACCAGTGTGGGGTTTACCGACCTCCATCGGCGTAGGTAAGGCAAAGGCGCCGTCACCATTGTGGCTTCATCCCCTGTAGGAGCGAGGCTTGAAATACTCACGCTTAGCGCCACCGAGCTGTTGTCGATCGATTATAAAGTCCGGGTCGGCGGCGATGCCGCCATGCGAAAGGCATTATGAAGGCGCTGCTACCCTGCATCGAGATGCGCTGACCTGCGGTGATAACGGGATAATCGATGAGGCGTTTATCGCCGAACATACCCAGGATTTTGCAGTCCCCAAAGCCGATTTGGACAACATGCCGTGGCAGGACATCATCATGGTTTCCGGATTAAATCACGGCTAAATTTTATATATCGCCCACCTATATGCCAATACTGAGCGGACCATTATTTGCTACGGCATGAACATCACTCAGCATCAGCATAGGACGCAAATGCGCAAATGCGCAAATGCGCAACAGCTGGCCAATTTTCTGCTTCGTGGGAATATCAGCAAGCCTGGCGAGGGAAAGCGAAAGCGGCGCCACACAGACCGGAGCGAGCCGCTTGTGGCGCATCGCGCTTTGAGTAGGAAACGGAATATCGTTGGCGGTGGTGATCGGTTTGCCGTTGAAGCTGGCCAGATACCAGTGGAAGGCGCGTTGCTTGAACAAGCGGTTGCAAGACGAAGCGGCTCAATTTCCGAGACCAGGTTCATCATGGAAAATCTTGACCCAGCAAAATGTGAATGCGGTGAGTTCAACGGAAAATACCGCTTGGCCCGACGCGTTATCGCGCGCCAGATATGGCTAGAACGGTTGCGCCGCCCCGCTTACCTTGACTATAACGTACTGCTAAGTATCAGCTATCCCCACGTTGCTTTCATCTCGATGGCGGGAGGGAAAGCGGTGGCACCATTCAAGGTTGAATACCGAAGGTCGTTTCCTATGTCTGATAGTAGGAGGTCAGCGCCAGTCCGCCTGCCAGGCGAATCAGCATCGCGCTCCAACTGATATTCTAGCCGGGGCGTGTATAGCACTGGACACGATAAGTCTTCATGTACCCTCGCTGCCAAAGCATCGCCAATACGCATATCCGACGTAACCATCTCATGGGATAGAGCGCGGGGCGCCGAACGCTGTGTCGTCAAGTGATGATATCGCCGAGAGTAGGCAGTTGTAATACCGCGCTGTTAGGCCACCACACACCCGTGCCGGCCCTGCTCGGGCTCCGCGCCGGCTATTAAGCACTGGAGGGGGCGCCAGCCGCAGTCGACAGCCGGAAGAAAGCGGTAGACAACCCCTCTAAGGACAGCTGAACGCGAAAAGGCTCATCCGGCGCCGCGCCCTCAGGACACGGTAAGCCGGTGCGCGCCGAAGGTCACGCACGCAGAATGCCTCGTCGGCGCTTACTTCATTATAGCCGCAGCACCAGTAATTGACAGCGCCGTCAGCCGCGGCGTATCAAAACACTGCGACAAGCCGTCATTACTACGCTGATCGGCCTGGAATTCCGGCGCGTCAGCGACACAAGGATGCGTAATGCCCGATACGGTACCGACGGTATTTCACTAGCACGCCGCCCAACGCCGACCCCACCAGGTACGCGACGTTGAAAATCACCGAATTCAGCGCCAGCCAATTCCATGTAAATCAAAGGCGCTGATTAGCCCCAGGCCGGTCGCAATAGCTATCGCCAGTGCGCCAGTAATCAGATAATTGAGCGTTAACACCGGTAATAACGTTACCAACACGGTGATGCCAATCTGTGTCGTGTCAATACCAGCCGGCGGCGATCTCAGCGGTCAACAATCACGCTGCTAAACAGGCCGAAGATAAAATCGCCACTTGGCTGCAAACGCCAATGTCCCCAGCATGCCGAGATGACGACATGTCCAACCGCCAGATAAGCCAACCGAGAGCGACGGTATGCACCTAGTTGCCGATGGCCGACAACAACTGTCCGCTAAAAATCAACGATAATTGGCGTGCCGCAAGGCGTTGCTTGATCCACTCTACGGTAACATGGAAAACGGGCAGTATTCAAGGAAACTTCCAGAAACAACCGCGCGCGGCATCATCACAGAAAGAACGCTGGCCAGACAGGGCCCGGGCAGCGCGGCCTGGGCGGTAATAACTGGCATCTGACGCGATGGTAAAGTAGTGAGATGCAGTTGCGAGTCCTTCCAGGCATCGCCCTCCGATTCCTAGCCCACGGTGACAAATGTCGCCCCACCTATTATTGGGTTGATTTTCAAGTCGATACTCATCTCAGCCAGCTGCGCCTGAATGGCTTTGGCCATTGTTTCGCCGTCGGTGGAAGTAGATAGGTCCAGCCTGAGCTATAAACCCGAGCTTTTTGCTGCGCGCCCGGCCAGCGGCGGCAGCGCCAAACTATACGCCAGTTTCACGGTGCTGCCGAAAGTAGCGTCCAAAATAGCGAGTACATCGATAGCCCGCTGAATAGTTCGACGCACCTGCAAATCTTTCAGTTTAGGATGATCCACATTCATTCCGAACCAGGTGTAAGCCAGCGCCGGAATATTTCACGTCTCCGGTTGTCATTTCGTCAAAGCCGCCGGTCCACGTGATGCCGGGATGCAGCGCTAAACGGATAGTGAGCGGGTCTGAAATGGATAGTGAACATCACCGTTTCATCATACCAGCCGCTGTGGTGGTGGGGTCAGATTGTCATTTTGTACCCGTTTTTGACTATCAGCAGCAAAGGCTTTCGCTGGGCACCACCCCCCGGTAAGCCGGATGGCCAGCGGCCGAGCACTGCGAGCATTTTAATCAGCGCGCGTCTATTCATTGACAAGCCTTTCATGCATGCGTCTCCTTGAAGATCATGACACCTGACCGGACGGGGGAAGTGCCGCGCTGAGAAGAGGAAAATGACAGGCAACGTGCTATTCGTCGGCTAACGGCCGTAGTAAGGGCGCGCCAACGCGACAGTGCGCCTGCGCCGGCGGGCAACGAGTGCAGCGGTCGGCCCGCTTCGACAATGCGCCCAAGATACATGATGGCAATGTCGTCTGTAACATGGCGTGTGATAGCCAGGTTATGTATGATGGATTAAATAGCTCATCTCCAGCTCGCGTTGCAGGGCGGTGAGCAAGTTCAGCAACTTACCTTGTACCGACAGATCCAGACCAACGGTCGGCTCATCGGCAATAATCAGCTTTGGCCTGAGCGCCCACGCCACCGCGACGAGCCTTGCCTGTCACCCGACTCATGCAGGTAGCGTCAATAAACGCCACCGACAGCCAGACCATGGACAATAAACGCTCGCCTCCGCACGACGGTTAATTTCGTTGCCATTGACACTAAAAGACTCAGTCACCTTTTTACGTGCATGCGCGGATCTAGCGCCGCCATGGAAGCTTGGAAGATCAGGCCGGCACGCCGCCGGATCCCGCGCCAGGACCAGTCGCTGGCGTCCTGCGACTCGCGGCCGTTAATCTGTACCGTGCGCCGCTAATCAGCGTCAGGTCGTCACCATCCGGTAGGGATCTCTTGCCACCACCGCTTCACCGGTAAGGCCAGCGTCTTTGCCGACGCCACATGCAGGCTGACCCGCCAAGATATCCACATAGCGCACGGCGCCAAGTTTGAACCGACTCAGAAGGTTACCGGTGGAGTAGCGTACCACCGGATCGTTAATTTCAAACATGTGGACATACCCTATGGCAACGTACCGTCCAGTCGCCTTGACTGAGGATGGTCAGAGTCGGTATCACAGCGAGACGGAGCCCGAAAGCCGAGGCGCAACGTAGCCGAAATGGACACTTGGCCCGTTTTTCGTCGCCGGGCAACGGGACCACACCGGCAATAAACGGCAACTCGCGGACGATGTCGTGCCGGGAATGCGCGCCGAATCGCAGACCAGCAGCGACCGGGTATAGGGGCGCAATGGCGCGCTAAAATGCTGTCTATCGGTCCCGCCTCTACAATTTCGCCGGCATACATCATCGCCACCTTGTTGCGTAATGCGCTGATCAGATGCAGATCGTGTGTGACAAAATAATCGCGCTGTCCACCGCTTCGAACTGGTCTTAAGGACTTCTATCATCCGTATTTCGCGGTGGTCGGCTCATCGGCTATCAGCAGTTCCGGTTCGGTTAGTAATGTCGTGGCGATAACGATACGCTGACGGATGCCGCCGCTCAGCTCATGAAGACATTGGCGCAGACGGCCGCCCGCCGGGTCCGATATCCCCATGCATTCCAGCATGTAACGGGCGCGCTGGCGTTTTCCGCGCGCGTACCGGCTTTATGATGTTGAAAAGCGACAAGCTGTTTACCAATCACCACAACCGGATTAAACACGATAAACGGATCTGTGAATGGATCTGCGAGACGGTGGCGATACCATGACTTCCCCAGACGATGTTAGCAGATCGATACCGTGATAGCGCAATTCACCTCTGGCCTGGGTCATTGGGAGGCAGTAAGGTCAATATGACGCTGACCAGGATGAATTTTCCGGAACTGCTTTCGCTACCAGATCCAGCACCTCACCTTTTATTAAGCGACAGGCTGATATTGCACACCGCCTGTAGCGGCCTGCGGAGAGAGGCGTAGCTGACGGTTAACTGATTGATATCGATCGGCGTCATGTGCGATCACCTCCGGTGTGGCTATGGGTGCGTGGATCCAGCGTGTCACGTAGCGTCTCGCTGAGAAAGGTGAATCTCAAGGTGGTGAGAACGATCAGCATTCTGGCGACAATAACTATATGTTTCGCCTAGCGGAGCTATGAGTAGTTATCGTTGAGTCATCGTGCCCGAACTGGCGTTCGGCGGCTGAATCCCTTGTTCGAGGAAGCGCAAACCCAACTCGATGGCGATAACCGCGGGTATATCCATCGCCACTATGACCAGTAGCATGCCGGTCAAATTGGAAATCGGATATCGAAGACGGCGCGGACCAGCGACGTGCCCATGGCCCGGAATAATATACTCTATGCGCTTAAGTACCCGCGTTTGGCTGCGCACAACCCGGAAATAGCCCAGCACCATGAAAGTAATAATGATAAGAACAATGGTGGCTAGACTGGAGCCGGCCAGCATCACCACCGCCAGGGCAAACAAAATCATGGGAATCAACATCAGCGAATCACACAACAGCATCAACAGCGTGTCGAGCGGGTGTGGCCCGTAGCCGGTCACCAGTCCCAGCAGTAGCGCCCAGTCGGTGCCGGCAAACGGCCGTCATCGCGATGCACGCACCGTAAATCAGCCTCGACAAAGCCCCTGACGGTAAAAGACATCTCCGCCAGCACCGCCCCCGCAAGCAATGAGCCAATACTGACGCCCAGTACCGATACCACCGTGACACCATCGCGATCGGTAGCGCGTAGTGCAGGGCGATCAGCCGATCGGGCATACCGAAAGTGCGAATATGCTTTTCCTTTAGAATAGAACCTCCAGCATGGAAGCACGCACCAGGTGGGAAAGACAACCGATCCAGCCTACCGTCAACGACGGCGGCACAAGCGCGTGGAGCTATGAAGCCACATCGCGTGATGCCTGGCGCCATTACCAAACCGATGGTGCACCGTGCCAGAACAAACGTATTGAGCAGGGCGCTGGCCATGAGTTGTAATACGGCCGGTGGGTCAGCACATCTTCATCTAAATCGCCGCGCACCACTCTGGAAAGGAAACGGCCGATCTGCATCGGTGCCGGCTGATCCAATCCAACGGGACACGCAAAGCCTGTTTTGTGCCTCGCTGGCGCGCGGATCCAACGCCACCGATGCAGGATGCCGGCACAAAGAATACCAGGCAAAACAACAACGAAACGGCTGCCAACATAACCGACGCCGCCAAAACAGCTAGCGGAGCCGATAAATTAGTATAGATGCAGCCTGTAAAGTATTATGGTGGAACGCCGGCCAGGAGTGAAACCGCCGGAATGCGGTTGGAAACGGTTATGAGCTTGCCAGTCTTTTTGGCGATAAACGTCATGTTGGCGACCTTATTGGTGAGAAATGCAACATATAAGAACGCTATATGTCGCGATGTCTCGCGGCGCCGTCGCTTGAGAAAGGATGACAGGATGACCGGGTGCAGCCAGACGCTCAGGACCCAACCGTATAATCGCACGTCGGCGTGCGCTCTGGCGCACGGCATTGGGTCTTTATTCGGACGCGGGAGACAAACGGGCTGCGCTAGGCGTGCGCCGGGCTGGAACGTTGACTGGTAGCAGCAAAAGATGGTGCTCGTCATCGACAAGTCGGGGGTTAACACCGTGCCGGTAAACGGCGCGACGTCGACGGCAGATCAGGCACGGCTTAGCCGTTTAAGCATAGATATAGATAAAACAGAGTTTGTTTTCCTCCGGATCACAGCAGTAGAAATCTAGCGCTTACTGTGTCCGTGGCCCCAGTTCACTTTCATTGATGGTGTCAAAGGGTAAGCGCCGCCGACCATGCCGCCGCCGTATCTGGCGAGGGTGCGGCGAAGCTTATCTTCCTGCTGTTGGCTCAAGCGGCAGACAGGTCATTGAGTGGCGCGCGTCAACCGAGGCCAGCGCCAATCAGCATGACGCCGATGACCCCGCCTCGCCCACCCGCTCTTCCGCTACCCGCACCACGCCAAGTTGGGCCAAGACCGAATTAGAATTATAGAATTGCTGTATGCGTGTCAGGTCCAGTACGCCAAGCTGCGGCGCCAGCGACACCTATAGCGACACCTAATACCGCGCGTTGGCCGCTTGCCTATTTCTACCGCCTCTTCGCCTGCCACTCTTCGGCGCTGAAATAGTCTTGTTACCGCCTGGTAGATTAAATTTCGGGCGATATCGCCGCAGAGAAGCACTGTGTCATGATTAGCCTAACCCCTTAGCGATAACGGCGGCTCACGTGAACAGGGGAATCCTGCCGTTGCCGTCGTCTGTTTTGCCCCATACAGGCATTTTCACCACAATAGCATGGCGCCTAATAGGCGTTTACTCTTGCTGATAACGCCAACGGTAGCGTCGGCAAGCAAACGGCATTAACCTGATAGAATTGACAACAGGATATCAGTGGATATTCCGTTATCATCTCATATCCATAAGCAAGCGTAGACCCTGACCGCTTTAATGATTGCCTGAAAAGAAACAATTTTTCTAGCTATTTTGCTCCCTTATGCCACCGCATGAGCAAAGGGATGGCGCCCGCCAGACGCCAGACGCTGTTGTTGCGCCAATAGATTGGACAATTACTTGATTTTAATGATAAAATACAATAATCCTTTGTTGAATTTAGATTTTTACGAAAAAATAAAAACATAATAATTATCAATTACAGCAACTTAGCTGAATTGCGCCAAATCAAATTAAGGCATATTGAAGGTTTTTATCTTTTGTGAGTTTTTAATTTACGATAACTACTGCAACGAAACCGGCACAATGTTTTATCTAAAAAATCTAAAAATCCTTTTTATACAATATATTGCAGCAAACAGATCTATAAATTCCAGTAAAATTAGCAGAATATTAATATACACAATTACTAATAAGATATAAAAGATATATTTGCCATTATATTTTCATAATATATGCGTCTTTTTCTTATTGTCATATTTCAAATTTTTAAAAACTTCGATAAACTGCTCTGGCAATCGGTAATGAAGCAGGGGTCCGATCATACTCTGATTGGGCATTCATAATAACATGGAAGTAACGCATACTTTTCTGTCTCCAGGATGTCCCCATTAATGGGGGTTGAGAAAATTTCAATATTTTTTTGATAACATGTATTTCTTGTTAGCGTAAGCTGACAACATTGCTTGTTTAGAATATTTCCCTGTGTTATCGATTCTACTTAAGTATAATATTTATCTGATACCATTAAAGCCATCTGTAGTACTAAATGGAAATCTAACGTGCTTTGGGAATAACTGATAGCGAATAAATAACATATAGAGATTAGAACATGGATAAATCAACCGATATTTCAGTAATGGTAGAGTCTCTGTCGCGTATCTATCATCGTCTGAGAAAAGAAGTGAATGGTCAGCTGGTGAACGAAGGCCTCTCGATGTCAAAAATGAAAATTCTGCATCTGATTACTACCGGCAAAACCAGTGCCACTGATATCAAAAACTATATGGGCTTCTCATCCCGTACCGTGGTCACCGTGCTTGATGCATTGGAAAAAGAGGAGATGCTGAAACGCCAGCAAAGCCCTACCGATCGCCGTGTAAAGTATGTCTATATCACGGAAAAAGGTCGTGAGAAATTGCGTATCGCCGAACAGGCCCACAAAGTCATTCTGGATCGCATGTTTGCTCCGTTATCCGAGATGCAGTTAGAGAAGTTCAGCGAAGTCTGTAATGTACTTGAAGCTCAGCAAAAATAGCACGGCTCATGACATTATATCAGCATTGAAATCCGCAGTAAAAAAGGGCCGAACAGTTGTAGTCACTCGTAACCGGACTAACGGGTCTGGCAGCATTCCAGCTACCAGCTAATAGATGCTTTATTGCGATTTCTAATACTTAAAGTGGTTTTTTACTGGTGGATTTTTGCGGATAAATATCTAAAACGTTCCAGAAGGGAGGTTGTCGGGGTTTACGTCTTCGACGGGTGCCCGTGCTCCCTTAATTTCTTCATAACCGATGCTTCACCCCTCCGTCGGCCCTGCTGATGCCACTACGTCGACAGCTGCATCGCCTCTCAATGCCGTGTATAATAGAAACGTGCACTGTCGTTCTTTCAACCTATACTGACTATTTCATAATGATTCAAGGTACGCTCTATATCGTTTCCGCCCCGAGCGGTGCGGGAAAATCCAGCCTCATCCAGGAATTGCTGAAAACCCAGCCGCTTTATGACACCCAGGTGTCAGTCTCCCATACCACCCGGGCCATGCGTCCCGGTGAAGCGCACGGACAACATTACTTTTTCGTGCCGGTGGCGGAATTTGAGCGCATGATTGCCGAAGATGCCTTTTTGGAATACGCTAGGGTGTTTGGCAATTATTACGGCACCTGGCGTGAAACCATCGAGCAGGTGCTGGCGACCGGTGTCGATGTGCTCCTTGATATCGACTGGCAGGGCGCGCAGCAGATCCGGGGCAAAATGCCCGACGCTCGCAGCATCTTTATTTTGCCGCCGTCCAAGAAGGAGTTAGATCGCCGGTTGCGCGGACGCGGTCAGGACAGCAAAGAGGTCATCGCCCGGCGCATGGCACAGGCGGTGGCTGAAATGACTCACTTTGCGGAGTATGATTACCTCATCGTCAATGACGACTTCAATACCGCATTACTTGATCTGAAAACCATTATCCGAGCTGAGCGGCTGCGCCTTAAGCGTCAGAAATTACGCCATGACGCATTAATCAGCAAATTATTGGCAAACTGATACAACTTTCAGTATGATGCCAAGTCATTCTTCATTTGTGGAGTTAGCTCACACATGGCACGCGTAACTGTGCAAGACGCCGTCGAGAAAATTGGTAACCGTTTTGACCTGGTACTGGTCGCCGCGCGTCGCGCCCGTCAGATTCAGGTGGGCGGTAAAGATCCACTGGTTGTGGAAGAAAATGATAAACACACTGTTATCGCCCTGCGTGAAATCGAGGAAGGCCTAATTACCAATCAGATCCTAGAGTTACGCGATCGCCATGAGCAGCAAGAACAGGAAGCCGCCGAAATTCAGGCGGTCACCACGATCGCTGAAGGCCGTCGTTAACAGCAGGTTACTACCCTACCTTGTATCTGTTCGAAAGTCTGAATCTTCTAATTCAACGCTATCTATCCGAGGATCAGGTAAAACTCCTCCGGCAGGCTTATCTTGTCGCTCGTGATGCGCACGAGGGACAGACTCGTTCCAGCGGCGAGCCTTATATCACCCATCCGGTAGCGGTCGCCTGCATCCTGGCCGAGATGCGCCTCGATCATGAGACGCTGATGGCGGCGCTGCTACATGACGTTATCGAAGATACTCCAGCCACCTACCAGGACATGGAACAACTGTTCGGCAAAAGTGTCGCCGAGCTGGTGGAAGGGGTATCGAAGCTGGACAAGCTGAAATTTCGTGATAAGAAAGAAGCCCAGGCGGAAAACTTCCGTAAAATGATCATGGCTATGGTGCAAGATATCCGTGTCGTGCTGATCAAGCTTGCCGATCGCACCCACAATATGCGCACCATCGGCGCCCTGAGGCCGGACAAACGACGTCGCATTGCGCGCGAAACGCTGGAAATCTATAGTCCTCTGGCCCACCGGCTGAGTATCCATCACCTGAAAACCGAGCTGGAAGAGCTGGGATTCGAGGCGCTGTATCCCAATCGCTATCGGGTTATCAAGGAAGTGGTTAAAGCGGCGCGCGGCAACCGCAAGGAGATGATCCAGAAAATCCTCGACGAGATTGAGGGTCGCTTAACTAAAGCAGGCATTCCCTGTCGCGTCAGCGGACGGGAAAAACATCTCTACTCGATCTATTGCAAGATGCATTTGAAAGAGCAACGTTTTCATTCCATCATGGATATTTACGCTTTTCGGGTGATCGTCAGCGAAGTTGACGCCTGTTACCGGGTGCTGGGCCAGATGCACAACCTGTATAAACCGCGCCCGGGGCGGGTGAAAGATTATATCGCCATCCCAAAAGCCAACGGCTACCAATCGCTGCATACCTCGATGATAGGTCCACACGGTGTGCCGGTGGAGGTACAAATTCGCACCGAGGACATGGACCAGATGGCGGAGATGGGGGTGGCGGCGCATTGGGCGTATAAAGAGCAGGGCGAAATCGGTACTGCGGCGCAAATCCGCGCGCAGCGCTGGATGCAAAGCCTCCTCGAGCTACAGCAAAGCGCCGGCAGCTCGTTTGAATTCATTGAAAGCGTTAAATCCGATCTTTTTCCCAGCGAAATCTATGTATTTACCCCAGAAGGGTGCATCGTCGAATTACCGGCGGGAGCTACGCCGGTAGATTTCGCCTATGCCGTGCATACCGATATCGGTCACGCCTGCGTGGGTGCGCGGGTGGACAGGCAACCCTATCCGCTGCCACAGTCGCTCACCAGCGGTCAAACCGTGGAAATTATTACCGCTCCGGGCGCGCGGCCCAACGCCGACTGGTTGAATTTCGTCGTAAGCTCCAAGGCGCGGGCCAAAATTCGTCAAATGCTAAAAAACCTCAAGCGCGATGACTCCATCAGCCTCGGACGTCGCCTGCTTAGCCATGCGTTGGGCGACAGCCTTAAACTGGTCGAAATGACGCCGGGAAATATCCAGCTCACGCTGGATAGGATGAAACTGGCGACGCTTGAAGAACTGCTGGCGGAAATCGGACTCGGTAACGCCATGAGCGTGGTTATTGCCAAAAATTTGCAGGAAGATCGGTTCAACCTGACGCCGCCTTTCGGCTCGCGTACGCTGCCAATTAAAGGCGCCGACGTCGTGCTCATCACATTCGCCAAATGCTGCCGACCCATTCCAAGCGATCCGATTATCGCCCACGTCAGCCCCAGCAAAGGGCTTGTGGTACACCATGAATCTTGCTGCAATATCCGGCGCTACCAGAAAGAACCCGAGAAATTTATGCCGGTGGAGTGGGAGATGGTGAGCGAGCGGGAGTTTATCGCTGAAATCAAGGTAGATATGTTCAACCATCAGAGCGCGCTAGCCAATTTGACCGCGTCGATTAACGCTGCCAATTCCAATATTCAGAGCCTTAACACCGAAGAGAAAGACGGCCGGGGGGTGTATAGCGCGTTTATACGCCTAACGACCCACGATCGTATCCATCTGGCAAATATCATGCGTAAAATCCGCATCATGCCGGATGTCATCCGGATTAACCGTAACCGTATTAAGCCATGATGCCGGACCGTTTGCCTGGCAAGGCGACATGCCGCCGGCCACCGGCCAAGTTCTGATGCCGGTTCTCCTATGCCGCGCGGCGAATTTCCACCCTCTTGATTATTGCCGTTCGACCTGTATCCTTGAAAGGAGCGGGTCGCCGCGCGCAAACGCTCTGTCCAACTGGATAGCAGTCCCGGCGGCGAAAGAACCTCCCCACAGAAGGGTGGTCTGATGATAAGCCACGGAGAGCTGATATGACCGAAGGCCGCCTGTTAAACGCCATTCCGCTGAATACGCTATCAGGGATCGGCCCGAGCATAGTCAGTAAATTAGCCCGACTAGGACTGGAAACCCTACAGGACCTGCTGCTGCATCTGCCGGCCCGCTATGAGGACCGCACCAAACTTTATCCTATCGGCGAGGCGCTGCCGGGGATGACGGTGACCGTGCAGGGCAAAATCATGAACAGCGATGTCAGTTTTGGCCGTAAACGCATGCTCACCTGCCGCCTGCGTGATGACAGCGGTATTCTGACGCTGCGCTTTTTTCATTTCAATGCGGCGATGAAAAATAGCCTCTCCCCAGGCCAATGGGTGACCGCCTATGGCGAAATCCGCCGCGGCCAGCTCGGCGGCGAGATCATCCATCCCGAATATCATGTTATCAGCGAGTGCAATCAGGTCACGCTTGCTGCCGCGTTAACGCCGATATATCCCACCACCGAAGGCGTTCGACAGGCTACGTTGCGCGGCGCCATCGATCAGGCCCTGAAATTGCTCGATATCACGCCGGTGCCCGAGTTGCTGCCTCCGGAGCTAAGTAGCGCTTTGATGAGCCTGGCCGATGCCTTACGGATGCTGCACCACCCGCCGCCGGAAATCTCTCTGGACGATTTAGCGCTGGGCCGTCACTCGGCGCAGCGCCGGCTGATTCTCGAAGAGCTGTTGGCCCACAACCTCAGCATGCTAGCGGTAAGGGCTGGGGTGCAGAAAGACAGGGCGTTGCCGCTGCGCGCCGATAATCTTATGTCCCGGCGCTTTCTCGCTTCACTGCCGTTCTCCCCAACCGGCGCACAACGGCGTGTGGTGGCAGAAATCACCCAGGATCTGGCGCGAGATGTCCCGATGATGCGGTTGGTTCAGGGAGATGTGGGATCCGGCAAAACACTGGTGGCGGCGCTGGCGGCGCTATGCGCCATTGGCGATGGTCGCCAGGTGGCGCTCATGGCGCCCACCGAGCTGCTGGCCGAACAGCATGCGCAAAATTTTCGCAACTGGTTCGCGCCGCTGGGCATCACGGTCGGCTGGCTTGCGGGCAAGCAAAAAGGGAAAGCGCGCCAGACGCAGCAGGAGGCCATTAGCGATGGCCGGATGTCGATGGTTGTGGGCACTCACGCTATTTTCCAAGAGAAGGTGCGCTTCGCCGGGCTGGCGCTGGTGATTATCGATGAGCAGCATCGTTTCGGCGTTCATCAGCGGCTGGCGCTTTTGGAGAAAGGCGTGGCGCGGGGCCTCCATCCGCATCAGTTGATTATGACCGCCACACCAATTCCCCGGACGCTAGCGATGACCGCTTACGCCGATCTGGACACCTCAGTCATTGATGAGCTGCCGCCAGGTCGGACGCCGGTGACCACGGTGGCAATCCCGGATACTCGGCGTGCGGAAATTATTCAGCGTGTCCATCAGGCCTGTCTGCAGGAGCAGCGTCAGGCTTACTGGGTATGCACTCTGATAGAAGAATCGGATGTGCTGGAAGCGCAGGCGGCGGAAGTCACCTGGCAGGAATTGCAAAGCGCGCTGCCCGAGCTTCGGGTCGGGCTGGTACATGGACGCATGAAGGCGTCGGAAAAGCAGCAGTTGATGCAAGCCTTCAAAGCGGGCGAGGTCCAATTGCTGGTGGCGACCACGGTTATCGAGGTGGGCGTCGATGTGCCTAACGCCAGCCTGATGATCATAGAAAACCCCGAGCGGCTCGGACTGGCGCAGCTGCATCAGCTGCGTGGACGGGTTGGTCGCGGTGCAGTGGCTTCCCACTGCGTGCTGCTGTATAAGTCGCCGCTCAGTAAAACCGCACGGTTGCGTCTGCAGGTTCTACGCGACAGCAACGATGGCTTCGTCATTGCCCAACGCGACCTGGAAATTCGCGGCCCCGGCGAGCTGTTGGGCACCCGCCAAACCGGCAATGCCGAATTTCGGGTCGCGAATCTGCTGCGCGATCAAGCGATAATTCCAGAGATACAGCGTCTGGCGCAGCATATCCATCAGCATCACCCCGACTCGGCACGCGCCCTGATTGAACGCTGGATGCCCGAGCGCGTACGCTATACCTTCGCCTGAGTGGTATGCCGCCGTTACCTTGTACCACGGCGCCGCTATAATGCGGTTACGGAACGCGGTCGGTTTGCCCCGTCTTGGATCGATATTTTGAGTAAAGCGTGCTTTCGCACCCGCGTTTGCACCGTCGCCTCAAGATCGACATCCCCTCGGCAAAACTGATCGTCACACCTGCGTGACGGCCTTAATCTAACTAGCGCACGCCGAACCGTTGATCGACGTCACGTACCCGCCATCGATGGCTTTTCCCTTCAAGATGATTAAATACCCTCCTTGCCGTCCAGAACGTTGACACCGCCCCGCCTCCGCTGACAGCACCTCCAGCGACTGATTTGCCGCCTCGGCGACAGGCCGCCTCTGCCGCAAACGTTACTCGCCGCCTGTCAGCATCTGCTGGCAATGTTTATGGCGGTCATCACCATGGCGCTGCTGATCTGTTAGGCGTTGGAGCTGCCGGCGGATGCCATATTATCAGCACGTCGCTGTTCGCTTCCGGGCTTGCGTCCATCCTAAAAATCAAACATGAAAAGCAGTGGTATTGAGCCTTCTATCAATACAGAGGGCGCCAGCTTCAATTTCATGACGCCGCTGACTATGTACGGCGGTCTGTCACTGAAAAACGGCGGCGCCGATGGACAATGATGGCCGCGCTGTTCGGCCCTTCATGGTGGCCTCCCGCATCAAAATTCTGCTCTCGCGGATTCTGCATTTGGTCCAGCGCATCTAGGCGGAGGTTTCAGCCTAACCTTTATCCGCGCATTGTATCGCTGGTAATCGCTATAGTGGTAGAGTCGTTGATTGTGGTTCAGGCGCCGCTTTATTAGGGGTTGGGCTTCGCTGGAATTTACTTGTTCCGCTGCTTGCTGGTATTTGTGGTCACCTCAATCGAGACCATTAGCGATATTACCGCTACGTCGGACCTTGTTGGAACAACCGATTCGCGGTCCCCTCTAGATGCAGCGTCTGAAAGTCGGCGTGTTGGCCAACGGCGCGGTGACGATGAGGCCGCAGATTCCCAGCGCCGTCATACGGCTCGAATGGAGAATGAATCGCTCCAGATAGCACTGGATAACATCGCCGGTGCCGGTATAAAGCCGGTGAAATGAAGTGGCGCAGCTCAATTTATCGGTATTATCGTCAAAGAAAACCGCACCGTCCGCCATCGCTCCTTCCTGCTCAAGTACATAGCGATAAATGGCCTGGTCCGGTTTGCGCATGCCAAGATCCTGCGACAAATAAAATTTGTCCACGCATTCTTGCACCTCGGGATACTGACTCGGTCAGTAATCGCAATACAGACGGTTGTATTGGAGAGGATCTCACGCGATGCTCCTGTTCGCGCGGCCGGGTCAAAATCCCATCTCTGGCCGCAGGCCGACGAGCACCGACTGCCAGTCGGCGGCAAAGGCTTCATCGGCAATATTCCCACGCTCATGCTGTTCAAAAGCCTCACCTATGACGAACTCTTTTGTAAAGTGGCCAGCGGGACACGACTGAAATTGCTCCAGACCCCAGCACGTGGTTAAAATCGATATCGATGATGACACTCCTCAGATCAAAATATATAGTATGGGCCCTCCCGAATCCTCTATGAGATCTTCACAAGAAACAACCTAACTAAACAGTGCGATCATGCCATTAAGATAACAAGGCACATACCGGCGCCTCCAACACGCTATCAGGAGCGCCCGTACGCTTACGCTCCTGATAGCGTAGCTCTCCACAGAAGTAGTAGATAACAGAATAGTAGCTAACAAGCGAGAACACAGCAGCAACATGCCGAAAGATCGTTGCATGGAGTCAAAATGATCGGACGCATAATCCCGCAGCGCCGGCACTATCGTTGCGCCAACGATGGACATCACGACCACTGCCCACCACTTCAGTATGTCGATTCTATGCCGTTTTAAGCGTGCCGGAGACGATCAACACTTTCTACACATTATAACGCATCATCAGGCAATTAGAGATGAATTTGCCGATAAAAGCCAATAAAACTGTAGATCATAAAAATTGGAGGCATGGCGCTCATTATCGGTCCCCAGCGTTAGCGCCACACAAATGGTGAACGACCTTACCGCCCATCTGCAAAAATTGCGCCAGAACCCCCGCGGTGGAACCGCCGACGATTGCCAGCCAGATAGCGCGCGCTGCACGGGGGTTTATACCGGCTTGAGGAGCACATTGATGTCGAGAACGACAGTTAGGGGATCCAGGCACAATTGCAGGATACGCTGTTTTACCCCATGGTCAGCGGCCGAGAAGGGGCGCCAGCCTGAGTCTCTCCATCTCCCGCGGTCTGATCGATCAGAATTCAAGAAAGATTGAATTTAACAGTTGATCGGGACATACCGAGTTTTTACCTCTTCTCCAATTATGCAACGAGGGATAGTCTGGAACGTCGACGACAATAGCTCCATCCGCTGGGTTCTTAAACGCGCACTCACTGTGGCCTGGTGACCTGCATCGCCTTCAAAGGCGGTAGTCAGGTGCTGGCACGCTCGCCACCCAAACGCCGGGCGTGCTGTTGTGCAATACTCGTATTCCAGGCATGGACGGGTTGAAAACAAATCAAACAACATCACCCAATGCTGTCGGTTATCATAACCGCTCACTCCGATCTAGATGCCATAGTAAGCGTTTGTCAGCGAGAGGCGTGTGACTATTTACTGAAACCGTTCGATATCGACGAAGCTGTGGCGCTGGTGAAACGCGCCGTTAGCCACCACCTGGAACAGCTGCCGCCCCGCAGTCAGTCCGCCAGCGGCCCACTGCTAACATCATCGGCGTATCAGAGTTCTTATCAACGGCGGGCCGGAACCGGCAAAGAATCGGTGGCCAACGCCCTGCATCGCCATAGTCCATGCGCCAAGGCGTCGTTTATCGCCATCAATATGGCGGCGATCCTGAAGTGATTTGATTGAGTCAGCATTATTCGGCCATGAAATGGGCGTTTACCGGCGCCGGTCAAAGTGGAATCATCGCCGCCATCCACTAGACTTAGAACTGCGTGCGCAGGAAGGCCGCTTTCGCGAGGGTTTATTCCATCACCTGAACGTGATCCGGGTTCATCTTGCCGCCGCTACGCGAGCTGCGTAACGCTGAAAAATCTGCACCCAGAACTTAAACAGAGCTGACCCACATCCACCTCCACTCGACTGGGGGCGTGCGCCAGTTGGAAATACCTGTCGCTGATTGACCGTAATGTCCGCCGGACAAGAAGTGCTGATTTAGGATTTGCCGCCGGAGCTGTTTGAAACCACCGCGCCGGATACAGGTGGCGGCCAGGAAGCTGGGCTATACTGCTGGCGCAGTAGGTGGATGTGCGTTGCGCTCAGGCTACCAGAACCTGCTGTCGGAAGCGCAGCCGGATATGGAGCGCACTTTGTTGACCACTGCGCGGCGCCATATCCAGAGCACAGGCACAGGAAGCTGCCCGTTTGCTCGGCTGTGTCCGCAACACGCTGACACGCAAGCTAAAAGAGCTTGAGATAGAGTAATTCCCTAACGCCAGAGAGTGCGCCGCGATGCAAATTTTCGTTTAAACGGGTTACATCACAGTCCGGCTCAATATTATTGCTGAGCACAAGAAGGAGGAGCCATGTTGCAGACCATTAACTTGTAGCTGTTGCTGCGGATAACCAGAGACGCCGGGAGGGCTATCAAAGTGACCACCGTAGAAGGCCGCTAAGCGCGGGATTGAGCGCCGCCTTGCGGCGAGCGCAGGGACTTACAACATCTGTACTGGATGCTGAGACGTTCCGCCACTACCGCGGCACGAGTTGACACTAAAGCACCGAATATCCGTATACCGATCCTCAGTTAGGTTACCTATTATCACTTATTAACAAGCAATAATATTAAGCTAAAACATTCGCGCTGCCCTCTACTCGTGGTAAGGCAGCGCTGGACTATCCACGCTTGCGTCCTGACCATATGGGCTGAAAACAACTGGAAAATCATATGGATAGTGAAGAGTCGCGGTTTGCGTGGTATAGCCATTGCGGATAATATCCTCGCAATGGCCTATCTAGCACATTGATTTGGGTTGGCGCGCGATGGCCTAAAGCGCGACGCCGCATTGGCGACCCAGGCCCCTATTTCAGCAACAGCGAGTATTTCCATGGAAATGCGGCGTGAAGAACGGATTAATAGACTACGATAGGCGCTAAAGCGAACGGACAAACTGCATCTGAAAGATGCCGCCGCGCTCTTTGGCATTTCCGAGATAACTGTCCGCCGGAATTTAAGCGATGAATCGACGTCGGTGATTCTGCGCGTCGGCTATGTGGTCAGCGCCGTACAACAACGACTTCCGCGCCGTCTGTACACAGAGCCGAGCCACTACCTTACCATGGCTGTTGGAGATCAGCAAGCCGTTCTGGCGCTGGCCAATTTCCCCAGGGCGCGCGTCGTCGCAGTGGCTAAAGAGAAATATAACAAGTTCCGTGCTAGAGATCATGGTCAGAAAATCAGTACGAAAACTCATCAGCCCCGGCTGGGAATTACGTAATCCAGACGGATACAGCCTTTGTTATCCGGCAGCATGTCACGCATCTCGCCTTTACGGATGCCCATGGCTTTCATGACCGGCACCTAATGCTGCTCTTAATATCCAGCGTCATCGACTCAAATGGCTCCTGCTTAGCGCCATTAATAGCACGAAAATGTTCCACGCGCTACGCCACGGTTGTGCACCAATTCTTTATTCAAACGCTCTATAATCTAGCGGGAGGTAACGTATTTCCATTCTTTGCCGCACGCAGAACGGCGAGGTATTGACACCGAACGACATGGAGACGGTCGGTTCGTCAACCGTCAGTGGCAGCAGCGCTTCAAAATGGTATCGGAGACATTCAACTCACCCAGCTCTGTGATCGTGATGATATCGCTGGTTTCCGCCAGTGTAGCTTCAATATTCTGCAGACCTATATGGCTGGAACCTGGCCTACTTTACCATTGCGGGTTTGCCTTCGCTGTTCACCACTGTCACGTTCTAGTGGGGCTGGGTTTCACAAAACCGCGTTTAATGCGGCCGACGCCGATAACGCTACGCAGCTGTTGTAGTCAAGTTGGAAGATCTGCATCTGGAACGGTCTGTCGACGTCAATCTTTAGCACCTCGACGTTTTCACGATGGATTCAAGCAGCGGGCCATGTCGTCAGCTATCTCTTCATGTTCCAGACCGGCAATACCGTTCAGCGCGGATGAGTAGATGATCGGAAGGTCGAACTGCCGGTAGTGTCCGGGTTGATAAACAGATCGAAGACCTAATCCTAATCTACCGCCCAGTCGGGTTGCGCACCAGGGCGATCAGCTTTGTGACGACCAAGACAGGTTTCAGACAATAGGCTAACGCTTTCTGCCGCGTCACGAAGCGGGTCTGCGGTATCGGACCACTATGGCATCGAGAAGCAATACCGAGTAACCATCGACGACATCACACGTACTCAACTGCGCCGCTGAATACGGTAGTTGATAGCGGTATTTTAGCGAGAATGGTAATCCCACTCCATGCTCTTTCCCCAAATCGTTGGGAGTCCATTACGCGTTCGGTTGCATCGTTGCAGTCACTGAGCGAAAATAGCATGTAGTGGTACACGTATTAGGCGAGGAACTAAATCAAGATCCTCCGTCCTTCTTGGTGATTGCGTCATTTCGCGTTCCGCCCCGCTCCGTGAAATCTCATCCCGCCTATCCCATGCACTAAAATAGTGCCCACCTGTTCGTCAAATGCACTAAGATGGATCAATCCGACCAATCTGGCGAAGCCACACGTGCAGAAAATGACGGCGACGTAGCGTTTCGCACTGATTTGGAATGTTGGCACAGTTTTAGCTTTAAACCATATAAACCAGAAAATCCGACCATAGAAATTCGTTCCACGACAACAAGCAACATCTCGGGGGAATATAAGTTATGTCCGTTGAACAAGTCATGTCGATGCTTAAAGAGCATGAAGTAAAATTCGTCGACTTACGTTTCACCGACACCAAAGGTAAAGAGCAGCACGTTACCATTCCTGCACCGGTCAAAAAGGAGGAGGTGGATGACTTCTTTGAAGAGGGAAAGATGTTCGACGGCTCCTCCATCGGCGGCTGGAAAGGCATTAACGAATCCGACATGGTCTTGATGCCCGACGCATCTTCTGCCGTGATGGATCCGTTTTATGAAGAATCGACGCTCATTATCCGCTGCGACATCCTTGAGCCGGCAACCATGCACGGCTACGATCGCGATCCTCGCTCTATCGCCAAGCGTGCGGAATATTTTCTGAAATCTTCCGGCATTGCCGATCAGGTGCTGTTTGGACCGGAGCCGGAATTCTTTCTGTTCGATGACATCCGTTTCGGTACCTCTGTTTCCGGCTCGCATGTGGTAATCGACGATATCGAAGCGGCTTGGAACACCAGTAAAACTTATGAAGGCGGCAACAAAGGCCACCGTCCTGGCGTGAGGGGTGGTTATTTCCCGGTGCCGCCGGTAGATTCCTCGCAGGATCTGCGCTCAACCATGTGCTTGACCATGGCGGAAATGGGCCTGGTCGTGGAAGCGCACCATCACGAAGTGGCTACTGCCGGCCAGAATGAAGTAGCTACCCGCTTCAACACCCTTACCAAAAAAGCCGATGAAATCCAGATCTACAAATATGTCGTACATAACGTTGCCCGCGCATTCGGTAAAACCGCGACCTTTATGCCCAAGCCGATTTTCAGCGATAACGGTTCCGGCATGCACTGCCATATGTCACTGAGCAAAGACGGCAATAACCTGTTTTCCGGCGATAAGTACGGCGGCCTGTCTGGAGCGGCTCTATTCTATATCGGCGGCGTTATCAAGCATGCTAAAGCCATCAATGCCCTGACCAACCCGACCACAAACTCCTACAAGCGCCTGGTCCCGGGTTATGAAGCACCGGTCATGCTGGCTTATTCCGCTCGCAACCGCTCCGCCTCCATCCGTATTCCGGTGGTTGACAGCCCGAAAGCACGCCGTATCGAAGTGCGCTTCCCGGATCCTGCCGCTAACCCGTATCTGGCGTTCTCCGCGCTTCTTATGGCCGGCCTGGACGGTATCATCAACAAAATCCATCCCGGCGACGCCATGGATAAGAACCTTTACAATCTGCCGCCGGAAGAAGCCAGCGAAATTCCAACCGTAGCTGGCTCTCTTGAAGAAGCATTGAATGCCATGGATGTGGATCGCGAGTTCCTGACCCGCGGCGGCGTATTCACCGACGATACCATCGATGCCTATATCGCGCTACGCACGGAAGAAAATGATCGCGTACGCATGATACCGCACCCGGTAGAATTCGAGCTGTACTACAGCGTTTAATTGCCCGAGCTTCTGTTGTTGTGGAAACTTTTACGGAAAACTTGGCGCGCAGCCATGCACAATCACTGATAACCGATGCCAGAAGCTGGGCAGATCTTTAATTCTCTCATCACGAGTATTTTGCTGCTGGATAATAATCTGGCGGCGCACTACGTGAACCCGATGGCGTAGCAGTTGCTGGCGCAAAGCTCACGTAAGCTGTTCGGCACACCTCTGCCCAGCAGAGGCTGCCCGGAAGAGACTATTCTGATTGAGCTGGCGCCGATGGATAATCAACGCCGTCTTAGCCAAGAACAGTTCCAGCATGCCCAACAGGTCGTGGCGCGGGATCTACTAGTGCGCAGCCAGCCTGGGATGCACGTGTACAAAGTATTCATCAAGTCTGCGGAATCAAGTCTGCAGACAGAACGTTTAAGCGGGTGTCGCTTGAAATGCCGGATAATGTTACCCTGGTGAGGGACCAGATCCCAGCTTGCCGGAGTTGACCCACGATCTAGATCAGATGGAGCAGGTATTGCTGAATATCACCCACAACTCGCTACAGATGTTGTGGAGGAGGGCGGCACATTACCCCAGAACACGTACCGCCTTCCAGCTAGCGCTCGGCTTGGACACGGTTTTAATGCGGTTATGTGCGCTGTGCTCATCAATTCATTGCATTAATCTGTCGTCCGCACTCTCATGACGTCCCTTTTCTCCTGATGGCGGAAGGGGGTGATTTATCACCCGTGGAGACTGAAGAAAGGGCCTCATCCTGCTCAAGACGCCGCAATAAGGTATCCAGACAGTCGTCATTCTCCAAACACGCCAACTCCTGTTCGGTCGTTTCCCACAGCTTTGGTAACTACGGCGCTGATACAAGAGATTTGGGTTGGACCATTCTTCCCTCAGCTGTCAGCAGCACGAGTTTTTCGCCGATACGGCTACCCCGCGGCGTACGGGCATTTGGCGCACAGCCACCGCCCTGACTACGTGAACCAGTGGGGCCAGCTCACGACGTTTTTCTGTTGCTTATGCCTCACATCCTTCGAGATTTCAACTCTTCCGGGCTTTTACGTACGCTGCTTTTCGCGTGTCCTTCGGACTGACCACGGCCGTCTCATGCTGATGAATTCATAATATTGGCTCTTTTGGCTCTTGGGTAAAGGTAATGACGTCTACCGTAACGGCCGTTGCGGCGAGATCTATCAAAAAAACCGTGCAAGAAAAAAGATGACCGCGCCCGTGAGCGAAGATAAAAAACGCATTCCGGTACATAACCGATATAATTGTCGTTAATATGCCCAACTCCGGAGAAGAGTGTACCATTGACCAAATCTTATAACTACCAGGCAACCCATTTCGTGACCAGCGCACCGGATATTCGTCATTTGCCGATCGACAGCGGGATCGAAGTCGCCTTTGCTGGGCGTTCAAACGCCGGCAAATCCAGCGCGCTTAACGCCCTGACCAACCAAAAAAACTTGGCTAGGACCAGTAAGACCCCTGGACGCACCCAGCTTATCAACCTGTTTGAGGTGGAGCCGGGCATCCGGCTGGTGGATCTTCCCGGCTATGGCTATGCCGAAGTGCCAGAAGAGTTAAAACGCAAGTGGCAGCGTGCCCTGGGCGAATATCTGCAAAAGCGCGACAGCCTCAAAGGGCTAGTAGTATTGATGGATATCCGCCACCCGATGAAAGATCTCGACCAGCAAATGGTGCAGTGGGCGGTGGATGCCAATATTCCGGGTCTTGTCCTGCTTACCAAAGCCGATAAACTGGCTTCCAGCGTGCGTAACGCGCGGTTAAGTCAAGTGCGCGAAGCGGTGCTGGCATTCATGGGTGATGTCGAGATTGAAACATTCTCGTCGCTGAAAAAACAGGGCGTGGATAAACTGCAGCAGAAACTTGACGCATGGTTTAGCGTCATCCCGCCAGCAAATAACGCCAGAAGCGCCAAGAATTTTTTGTAGTTTACTTTCACCTTTCACGTGTAAGGAGTGCTCATTGCATCACTCTTTAATGTAGCTTAATTACAAAAGTGCTTAGTCATTCGCCACTTAGTGAGCTTGGTCCCAGTTTTCACCGACCCCCACATCTACCTGTAACGGCACATCCAGCGTAAAACACCCCTCCATCAACGTCTTAATCCGCGCTTTAGAGCTCTCTACCGCATCCCTTTTCACCTCAAACACCAACTCATCATGAACCTGCATAATCATGCGAACCGGCGGCGCCTCCTGCTGCAACCAGCTATCAATCGCAATCATCGCCCGTTTGATGATATCGGCGGCGGTGCCCTGCATAGGTGCATTAATGGCCGCGCGCTCCGCACCTTTCTTACGCACGCCGTTGCGCGAGTGAATATCCGGCAAATAAAGTCGTCGCCCATCCAGGGTGGCAACATAACCCCGATCGGTCGCCTGCCTGCGAATGCGTTCCATATAGTCCCAAACGCCGGGGTATCGCTCGAAATAAAGATTCATATATTTCTGTGCTTTCGAGCGCGGCACTGACAACTGGCGTGCCAGACCAAAGGCGCTCATGCCGTAAATCAGACCAAAGTTGATAGCCTTGGCGCTGCGGCGTTGATCCTGTGTCACCTCCTCCAGCGGCAACCCGAAGACCTCGGCGGCAGTGACGCGGTGAATATCCTTGCCGACGGCAAAGGCGTTCAGCAATCCTGGATCGCGCGCGAGATGCGCCATAAGGCGCAGTTCAATCTGCGAATAGTCCGCCGCCACAATAAACGCATCCGGAGGCGCGATAAACGCCTGGCGTATGCGCCGTCCCTCATCATTACGCACCGGAATATTTTGCAGGTTCGGATCGCTAGAGGATAGTCGTCCGGTAGCGGTAATGGCCTGATGATAGGAGGTATGCACACGTTTCGATACCGGGTTGATCATCTGCGGTAGTTTATCGGTATAGGTGGATTTAAGCTTGGCCAGGCCGCGGTATTCCAAAATCAACCTCGGCAGCGGATAATCTAGCGCCAGCTCCGCCAGCACCTCTTCATTGGTGGAGGGGGCACCGCCTGGCGTTTTTTTCAGCACAGGCAGTTTCTGTTTATCGTATAAAATCATCTGCAGCTGTTTGGTAGAGGAAAGATTGAACGGTTTTTCAGCCAGTTGATGTGCTTCCCGCTCCAGCGTTTCCAGACGTTTAGCTAACTCCACCGAGTGCGCGGCGAGAATGTTTTTGTCAATCAGCACGCCGGTGCGCTCAATACGCGATAGAACAGGCACCAGCGGCATTTCAATTTCCTGAAAAACCTTTTGCAGCTCCGGCACTTGCTTAATGCGCGGCCACAGCGTCTGATGCAAACGCAGCGTTATATCGGCGTCTTCGGCGGCATAGGGGGCGGCCTGTTCCAAAGCGATCTGGTTAAACGTCAACTGATTGCACCCTTTACCCGCGATCTCCTCAAAGCTCACGGTGATGTGTTGTAAAAAACGATCCACCAGGCTGCTCATATCGTGGCGGCCAGCGACGCTGTCCAGCACGTAGGATTCCAGCATAGTATCGAATGCGATTCCGGCCAACTCAATGTCATATCGTTTTAATACCCCGCGATCGAATTTGAGGTTCTGGCCGATTTTGCCGATACTGGCATCTTCCAGCACTGGTTTCAACAATGCCAGCACTGCCGCGCGATCAAGCTGGTTCGGCGCATCCAGATAGTTATGCCCCATCGGCAGATAGGCGGCTTCACCCGGCTTCACGGCAAAGGACAGCCCTACCAAATTGGCGGTCAGCGTATCCAGCCCATCGGTTTCGGTATCGAAGGCGAACAGGCCGGCGCAACGAATAGCGGTAATCCACTGCTCAAGCGTCGTCATGTCATAAATGATTTGATAACCGTCTTTTATCCGTGCCTCAGTTGGCATCTCCGCTGCGGCCTGGCGAGGCGCGGTAAAGGGCGAAGGCGGCGCGACGGTGCTCTTGCGGCCCTGTAGACGCTTACCCGTTTCTAGGTCGCTCAGCCAATGTTTGAATTCATAACGCTGAAACAACAGCATCAGCGCTTCGGTCTCGGGCTCTTTAACTGTTAGCTGGTCATAGGGTAAATCCAGCGCCACATCGGTTTTAATCGTCGCCAACTGGTAGGAGAGGAAAGCCATCTCTCGGTGCTGCTCGAGTTTGGCGGCCATGGTTTTGGCGCCGCGGAAGCTCAAGGTGCTGATGCTATCAAGCTGTTGATACAGGGTTTCCAGCCCCCCTACCCTCTGCAATAGTGCCTGCGCGATTTTTGCCCCCACTCCCGGCACGCCTGGAATATTATCCGAACTATCGCCCATCAGTGCCAGATAGTCTGTAATAAGCTTGGGCGGCACGCCGAATTTCAATTGTACCTCTTGCGGACCAAGGATGGTGCTCGACATGGTATTGATCAGGGTGATTTTGGACGATACCAGCTGCGCCATATCTTTATCACCAGTGCTTATCAACACGTCGCGGCCGTCGCGCGCCGCCGCCAGCGCCAGCGTACCGATAACATCATCGGCCTCGACGCCACTGATAGCCAGTAGCGGCAGCCCCATCGCCTTGACCATCTCACGCAGCGGCGCTATCTGGCCGCGCAGAGCGTCTGGCATGGGCGGCCTGTGGGATTTGTAATGCTCAAACAATTCATCGCGAAAGGTTTTGCCCTTGGCATCAAACACCACCGCCACATGGCTTGGTCGGTATTGCACCAGCAGGCTTTTAAGCATATTCAATACGCCGTACATCGCCCCCGTGGCTTCCCCCCCACTGTTGGTCAGCGGCGGGAAAGCATGATAGGCGCGGTAAAGGTAAGAAGAACCATCCACTAGAATTAATGGGTTTTCTGCGATTTGAACCATGGTGTATTCGTTCTTTTTAGTCAGCAAACACAAGGAGTAGCATGTCATAGCCGGCAGACGGAGATGATGATTAGTATAGCATAAGTATTAAATACCGTGTAAGGAAAATACCGGGAATGCGGCGAGATCCATAGGATCATATTGTGGATAACTTTGTGAGTAAAATTATAGTTTTTATTAACAGTCGCGATATTTGCGAAGCTTCTAAATAAAAAGTTTTATATCAATTTTTAACTCATTAACCTGTCAATGGCAAAATTCATCACAAGGATATTACCATTGTGGATATAAACCTGCCATGGCCCGTTGCGGATAAAGGAATTATCCTCTAATAGATTAAGGAGATACCACGATTTCTATTGACGTCAGAAAGGACAACGCCAGCGTTGTGTTTCCACCCGTAGGCGGATATTACCCTTGACTAAGAAGAAATTTCACAACATCGGCGAATTGTTTGGTGTAAGCGTCCATCGATGACATATCCAATCCGTCATTCTTCACCATATATTTACCATTGACGAACATTGCCGGTACACTGCGCAATTGTAAATCGGCGTCCGCTTTCTTCTGCTGCACGACTAAGGATTTCACCACAAAGCTGTTCCAGGCGAAATCATATTCCTCCTCGCTGACGCCCGCTTTAACGAAGAGCGCGCGAACGTCATCCGGCGTTTGAATCACCTTCGTTTTCTGTAGGCCATCAAACAGTAGCGGGCTGACTTTATCTTCTACTCCAAGCGCCATGGCTACCGCCCAGGCCTGGGTGAGCTGTTTAC
Organism: Sodalis sp. (in: enterobacteria); assembly: GCF_036327475.1. NCBI lineage: Bacteria > Pseudomonadati > Pseudomonadota > Gammaproteobacteria > Enterobacterales > Bruguierivoracaceae > Sodalis > Sodalis sp. (in: enterobacteria). Next base: position 1,024,538 of record NZ_CP132913.1, read on the forward strand.
CCATCGGCCCCAAGAAGTCCACGTGATATTTGGTCATTTTAGTTCCTGCCGGCAGCGCTTTGTTTACCTTACTAGAAATGTGATAGACTTGCTCGAATTGATAACAGTGCGGGCAATAAAACGAGAAAAACTCTAGCACCTGGTGTTTACTGGTTACCGGCTTGTCGAGCTGGACATATTGTTGACCTTTAGTAAACGATGCGGCCGAGGCACTGAATGCCAACGCGGCGCCCATCAACGCAAACCATATTTTTTTCATAGACAGCCTATCTCCAAAATGAATCATTTAGGCGTAAAAGCAATCAATAGACCGGCATCAACTGCAGAGAAGGTTGTCGCAGGACTGTTCGATGAATAGCACAGTTGATTGCAACCAAAATTCCGTCTCAACCATACGGGAAATTATGCTGAGAAACCGAATCGCTCCAGCGACGACTAACACAGACTAGATAATGGATCATCTGCATTACGGCTCAATAAGCGTCGGCTACCGATAAATCTATAAATTCAGCATAAGCGTCCAACAACAGCGACAATTAATACAGTCTGTCGTGAAGATCGCCGTTAATAAGCAGCATCTAGAGATCTTGGACAGATGGGCCTTACGGGCATCGTTGAGATCAACCAATGTCTGGTGGTCGCGCCACAAGATGTTGCACCTACGCTATGAGCTAGTCGCATGCCTGTAAAAATATCGCTTATCGCTTTCTGTCGGCCAGAGGTGGGGGTACTGTTTTCCAGCTTGCGGCGCAGCAACGTCAGATATTCTTTCAGTCCCATGGTCGGGTGTGCGCTAAAATAGCGGCTGCCGTTGTATCGATGAATACGGTCAAGAAACACCCTACTGGTCTTCGTTATCCTGCTCAAAAGCCCACCCACCAACACTGGTGAACAGGAGGCAATAGTAGCCAAGATGTTGTGCAGTGTTATATTATTAATGACCAGCGGCGCTACATCCACGACCAGTATTTCGGCCTCCGCAAGCTCTTGCACCAACTGGTGCTCTTCTAAAATTTGCTCGCCAGTGTTCGGTGCGGTAGAATTTCACCGTATAACCGCTTTCTCTCTTCGTTCTGTGCTCATCACCCACTGCTTAGCCAAGCTTGCTCTTTGATAATACCGCAGGCGCGCAAAATGGCCGTTTTAAACCCTTCTTCATAATCTTTTGCTAGCCCGGGAATTGCATCCGTTTTATCGCTGCCACGCATTTTCAAATGATAGATCAGAATATCATCGGTTAGGCCGCTCAAATCGTCCTACACAGGCGAGACGTAACAGCGCCACTAATTCATTAACGCAATGGCATTTCATGATGCCTTCCTTAGTGAACGTCTAACAGTACTGTAGCAAGATTCGCGAACGAGGATAAACAGCATTATCCTACATTCGCTAATATATTGTGGCGGTGAAGATAAAGGCCTGCTGCAAATCAATCATAAGCCATTATGCCGTCGCGCTTTGACGCCAGCGCTAGAGGCGTTTCTACACTACGGAGGGGCCGTTCAGGCCTTATTCACGCTCTCGGCACAGCGAGTGGTTTTAACACTTCCCGGTACGAATCTCAATACACTGAAGGATCTTAACCTGTGGTCACATGGGTAATTGCCATGACCATGCCCCTCCATCGCTGGGCCATCGCGCCTATAGTGGTATCGGTAGTTATACGCTATGGAGGGCCGGCGCGCAGCAGACGATGGTGGCCAGTGCGGAGCGCTGGGCGCCGATGACTGAAAACGTACCGGCGTAGATGCCTTCTCTAGTCTGGTTAGCCAATCAGATGGATCCGTTGCTGCACGATGTGATCTTGGTAAAAGGCTTCAAGAATGAGCCGGTCAGTAAATATGTTCCTCGAACGGCATATCATTGCGGTCACCAGCAATATGGCATTGGACTGTACGCTTCTGCAGCTAGATATTAATCAGCTTATCGGATCGCCCCTTTTATCATGACCTGTTCAGGGCGAACGTAAGCTTGTCGTCACTGGGGGCGCTTGTGAATCAATTATTGCCACTGAGCTCACTCATCGGGAATATAGCCCTGCCTTCCCGGCCTTGACTGTGGCAACGTTTGCTTCTTTGACAAGAAAAGCCCTCTGCGTGAGCGGAGGGCTTTTAAAATGGATACCTGGCAGTTTCCTACTCTCGCATGGGGAAAACCCCACACTACCATCGGCGCTACGGCGTTTCACTTCTGAGTTCGGCATGGGGTCAGGTGGGACCACCGCGCTAGTGTCGCCAGGCAAATTCGTTGTCTGCACCGCTTTCGCCGTACGGAGGGCTCCGGGCTCTGGCTACCCAACCCTCACTTACGTGATCATCGGGCGTTATCCGGAACATCACTGATGGTGTCTCGTGTCTTGTCTCTTAGCACATGAGCGACCACATTTTGCCTGCATTTGCTGCAGGTGTTGGTGGTATTACCTGCACTTTTGTGGCTCGCTCTCAAACAGCTCAGGTGTTGTAAGGTTAAGTCTCACGGGTCATTAGTATCGGTTAGCTCAACGCCTCGCAGCGCTTACACACCCGACCTATCAACGTCATCGTCTTTAACGTCCCTTCAGGAGGCTCTAGACCTCAGGGAAGACTCATCTTGAGGCAAGTTTCCCGCTTAGATGCTTTCAGCGGTTATCTCTTCCGCACGTAGTTACCGGGCAATACCATTGGCATGACAACCCGAACACCAGTGGTGCGTCCACTCCGGTCCTCTCGTACTAGGAGCAGCCCCTCTCAATCTTCCAGCGCCCACGGCAGATAGGGACCGAACTGTCTCACGACGTTCTAAACCCAGCTCGCGTACCACTTTAAATGGCGAACAGCCATACCCTTGGGACCTACTTCAGCCCCAGGATGTGATGAGCCGACATCGAGGTGCCAAACACCGCCGTCGATATGAACTCTTGGGCGGTATCAGCCTGTTATCCCCGGAGTACCTTTTATTCGTTGAGCGATGGCCCTTCCATGCAGAACCACCGGATCACTAAGACCTGCTTTCGCACCTGCTCGAGCTGTCACTCTCACAGTCAAGCTAGCTTATGCCTTTACACTAACCTCACGATGTCCGACCGTGATTAGCTAACCTTCGTGCTCCTCCGTTACTCTTTGGGAGGAGACCGCCCCAGTCAAACTACCTACCAGACACTGTCCTCGGTCCGGATGACGGGCCTGAGTGAGAACATCAAACATTAAAGGGTGGTATTTCAAGATTGGCTCCATGCAGACTGGCGTCCGCACTTCAAAGCCTCCCACCTATCCTACACATCAAGGCTCAATGTTCTGTGTCAAGCTATAGTAAAGGTTCACGGGGTCTTTCCGTCTTGCCGCGGGTACACCGCATCTTCACGGCGAGTTCAATTTCACTGAGTCTCGGGTGGAGACAGCCTGGCCATCATTACGCCATTCGTGCAGGTCGGAACTTACCCGACAAGGAATTTCGCTACCTTAGGACCGTTATAGTTACGGCCGCCGTTTACCGGGGCTTCGATCAAGAGCTTCTCGCAAGCGATAACCCCATCAATTAACCTTCCGGCACCGGGCAGGCGTCACACCGTATACGTCCACTTTCGTGTTTGCACAGTGCTGTGTTTTTAATAAACAGTTGCAGCCAGCTGGTATCTGCGACTGGCTTCAGCTCGGGGCGCAAGGCCCTCCACCTACACACCAGCGTGCCTTCTCCCGAAGTTACGGCACCATTTTGCCTAGTTCCTTCACCCGAGTTCTCTCAAGCGCCTTGGTATTCTCTACCTGACCACCTGTGTCGGTTTGGGGTACGATTCGATGTGACCTGGAGCTTAGAGGCTTTTCCTGGAAGCGTAGCATCAATTCCTTCACCACCGTAGTGGCTCGTCATCACGCCTCAATGTTAAGAATGAGCGGATTTGCCTGCTCATTCCACCTTCACGCTTGAACCGGGACAACCGTCCCCCGGCGAACCTAGCTTTCTCCGTCCCCCCTTCGCAGTCACACCCAGTACAGGAATATTAACCTGTTTCCCATCGACTACGCCTTTCGGCCTCGCCTTAGGGGTCGACTCACCCTGCTCCGATTAACGTTGAACAGGAACCCTTGGTCTTCCGGCGAGCGGGCTTTTCACCCGCTTTATCGTTACTTATGTCAGCATTCGCACTTCTGATACCTCCAGCAGCCCTCACAGGTCACCTTCACAGGCTTACAGAACGCTCCCCTACCCAACAACACATACGTGTCGCTGCCGCAGCTTCGGTGTATGGTTTAGCCCCGTTACATCTTCCGCGCAGGCCGACTCGACCAGTGAGCTATTACGCTTTCTTTAAATGATGGCTGCTTCTAAGCCAACATCCTGGCTGTCTGGGCCTTCCCACATCGTTTCCCACTTAACCATGACTTTGGGACCTTAGCTGGCGGTCTGGGTTGTTTCCCTCTTCACGACGGACGTTAGCACCCGCCGTGTGTCTCCCGTGATAACATTCTACGGTATTCGCAGTTTGCATCGGATTGGTAATCCGGGATGGACCCCTAGCCGAAACAGTGCTCTACCCCCGTAGATGACTTCACGAGGCGCTACCTAAATAGCTTTCGGGGAGAACCAGCTATCTCCCGGTTTGATTGGCCTTTCACCCCCAGCCACCAGTCATCCGCTAATTTTTCAACATTAGTCGGTTCGGTCCTCCAGTTAGTACTACCCAACCTTCAACCTGCCAATGGCTAGATCACCGGGTTTCGGGTCTATATCCTGCAACTAAACGCCCAGTTAAGACTCGGTTTCCCTACGGCTCCCCTATATGGTTAACCTTGCTACAGAATATAAGTCGCTGACCCATTATACAAAAGGTACGCAGTCACACCCCGAAGGATGCTCCCACTGCTTGTACGTACACGGTTTCAGGTTCTATTTCACTCCCCTTGCCGGGGTTCTTTTCACCTTTCCCTCACGGTACTGGTTCACTATCGGTCAGTCAGGAGTATTTAGCCTTGGAGGATGGTCCCCCCATCTTCAGACAGGATATCACGTGTCCCGCCCTACTCATTGAGCTCACAACAAGCGCACCTTCGGATACGGGGCTATCACCCTCTGTCGCCGGACTTTCCAGACCGTTCTCCTGATGCGCAAGCTGATGATGGCTCTGGGCTGTTCCCCATTCGCTCGCCGCTACTGGGGGAATCTCGGTTGATTTCTTTTCCTCAGGGTACTGAGATGTTTCAGTTCCCCTGGTTCGCTTCGTCAGGCTATGGATTCACCTGACGATGATGCAACGAATTGCATCGGGTTTCCCCATTCGGACATCGCCGGCTGATAACGCTTCATATCAGCTCACCGGCGCTTTTCGCAGATTAACGCGTCCTTCATCGCCTTTGACTGCCTAGGCATCCACCGTATACGCTTAGTTACTTAACCTCACAACCCTGAGCTGTCTGCATTTGGTTCGACGGTCTGCCACGACTTCCGGGCTTTCAGTCACTTGCGTCGTCTCGCTTGAGTCTCACCATACAGGCGAGACTCGGCACAGTCTGTGAGGACCGGGCTGAAACGACAGCGCCTATCGCACGACAGTGATAACGTTAAGCGTTATCTCAGGTTTGCTTACTTCGTTTGAGAGACTCACATGCTGAGCTTGCACTTCAGCATGTGTTTCAAATTTTCAGCTTATTCCGGATTGTTAAAGAGCACGATATTTCAGAGCGCGTTTATCAAACGCGCTCTGAAACAAATCAACGACAGAAAAATCGCTCATCCCACAAATACATTCCATGAATGGTGGAGCTAAGCGGGATCGAACCGCTGACCTCCTGCGTGCAAAGCAGGCGCTCTCCCAATTGAGCTATAGCCCCAAGTCGTTCATCTTGCATATGCCTGGTCTACCTGCATGCCAGGTAATGCTTCGTTCACCACAGTCAATAAACAGGGCGACAGCCAATCTTCTTTTCACCGCATGCTGAACACAGCCTGACACGTTTGCCTGACAACAACACGCTGCGGTCTCATTCATCGGGATAAGTGTAACTGGTAGGCCTGAGTGGACTTGAACCACCGACCTCACCCTTATCAGGGGTGCGCTCTAACCACCTGAGCTACAAGCCTATAGGAGGTTTCTTGCTCGTGGTAGTTATCAGACAATCTGTGTGGGCACGTCACTTAACGTATCGTTTAGGTAAGGAGGTGATCCAACCGCAGGTTCCCCTACGGTTACCTTGTTACGACTTCACCCCAGTTATGAATCACAAAGTGGTAAGCGCCCTCCCGAAGGTTAAGCTACCTACTTCTTTTGCAACCCACTCCCATGGTGTGACGGGCGGTGTGTACAAGGCCCGGGAACGTATTCACCGTGGCGTTCTGATCCACGATTACTAGCGATTCCGACTTCATGGAGTCGAGTTGCAGACTCCAATCCGGACTACGACGCACTTTATGAGGTCCGCTGACTCTCGCAAGATCGCTTCTCTTTGTATGCGCCATTGTAGCACGTGTGTAGCCCTACTCGTAAGGGCCATGATGACTTGACGTCATCCCCACCTTCCTCCGGTTTATCACCGGCAGTCTCCCTTGAGTTCCCGACCGAATCGCTGGTAACAAAGGATAAGGGTTGCGCTCGTTGCGGGACTTAACCCAACATTTCACAACACGAACTGACGACAGCCATGCAGCACCTGTCTCAGAGCTCCCGAAGGCACCTAGGCATCTCTGCCTAGTTCTCTGGATGTCAAGAGTAGGTAAGGTTCTTCGCGTTGCATCGAATTAAACCACATGCTCCACCGCTTGTGCGGGCCCCCGTCAATTCATTTGAGTTTTAACCTTGCGGCCGTACTCCCCAGGCGGTCGATTTAACGCGTTAGCTCCGAAAGCCACGGCTCAAGGCCGCAACCTTCAAATCGACATCGTTTACGGCGTGGACTACCAGGGTATCTAATCCTGTTTGCTCCCCACGCTTTCGTACCTGAGCGTCAGTCTTCGTCCAGGGGGCCGCCTTCGCCACTGGTATTCCTCCAGATCTCTACGCATTTCACCGCTACACCTGGAATTCTACCCCCCTCTACGAGACTCTAGCCTACCAGTTTCAAATGCAGTTCCCAGGTTGAGCCCGGGGATTTCACATCTGACTTAATAGACCGCCTGCGTACGCTTTACGCCCAGTAATTCCGATTAACGCTTGCACCCTCCGTATTACCGCGGCTGCTGGCACGGAGTTAGCCGGTGCTTCTTCTTCGGGTAACGTCAACAGATGGCGCTATTAACGCCATCGCCTTCCTTCCCGCTGAAAGTGCTTTACAACCCGAAGGCCTTCTTCACACACGCGGCATGACTGCATCAGGGTTTCCCCCATTGTGCAATATTCCCCACTGCTGCCTCCCGTAGGAGTCTGGACCGTGTCTCAGTTCCAGTGTGGCTGGTCATCCTCTCAGACCAGCTAGGGATCGTCGCCTAGGTGAGCCATTACCCCACCTACTAGCTAATCCCATCTGGGTTCATCCGATGGTGTGAGGCCAGAAGGTCCCCCACTTTGGTCTTGCGACGTTATGTGGTATTAGCTACCGTTTCCAGCAGTTATCCCCCTCCATCGGGCAGATCCCCAGACATTACTCACCCGTCCGCCGCTCGCCGGCAAAGAAGCAAGCTTCTTTCCGTTGCCGCTCGACTTGCATGTGTTAGGCCTGCCGCCAGCGTTCAATCTGAGCCATGATCAAACTCTTCAATTAAAAGCTTGATGCTCAAAGAATTAAAACTGGTATTCCTATGAATATTCGTTGTTCACTCTTCAAGACTTGATATTTCGTGTATCGATACTGTCTTATGAGTGCCCACACAGATTGTCTGATAAATTGTTAAAGAGCGTGTCCGGGAGGGTAATTCCTCTACCGGTACAAGTGGCGTATACTACGCTTTTCCGCTGCAGAGTCAAGCTTTTATTTAACCTTCGTGGACCGCTTGCCTCTGGCTGAGCCGGTAAGTCGCAACGACTGCTCCCGGTCAGTGGAGGCGCATTATAGGACCTTCACGACCGGTGACAAGCGCTATTTTCGCCGAATGGCGCCTTACACAAATATGTTGCGCCCGACACGCCGGCACCGTGCCGGAACCAACATTGTAAAAGTAGACATCGCCGCGACAGATATTCCGGCACTGAACTATGTGCGTCAGCGGGCCGCGCCGATCGTTATCAAAGCGGATGGTTTGGCTATGGGCACAGTTGTCGCCATAATGCTAGTGGACGCAAAATACGCTGTGAACGATATGCTGGCCGACAACGCTTTGGCGATGTGAGGTACCGTATTGTCATTGAAGAATTTCTCGACGGGTAAAGACCAGCTTTATTGTTATGGTAGACGGTGAGCATATGCCGCCAATGGCTATCAGCCAGGATCATAAACACGTAGGAGATGGGGCCAGAATACCGGCGGTGTGGCGCTTATTCACCGGCGCCGGTCGTGACCGTGAGGTCTGAAATGGATGGCGACAAAGGGGGATGTCTATGCCGGTTTTCAGCCTGATGATAAGCCATGATGGCCAGCCGAAAGTCATTGAGTTTAACTACCGCTGGCGATCCGGAAACCCAACCTATTATGTTGCGCATGCGATCCGACCTAGTCGCCTACTGCTTGGTGGCCACCGAAGGAGGTTTGGACGAGGAAACCTCCAAGTAGGATGAACGGCCGGCGCTGAGCGTGGTATTGTCGGCAGGAGGTTATCTCGGCGACTATCGTACCGAGGATGAAATCAGCGGTCTACCGACAGACGAGGTGGAAGGGGAAAATCTTTCATGCACCTGCCTACATCAGGGTAAGGTGTTGAGCAAGGGAGGCCGCGTGGAGGCGACCGTCGCCGACGCGCAGCGCCTGGCTGATTTCCAGCACACGGCGGATCTCGAATGCACACAGCGTCCACACTCGCGCTGCATGAAACTCAGCTTACCATGCTGGTCAAAGCGTAGCTGTAATGTTTTAGGTTGTTCTCCGCTTTACTGTCGGTAGATCTGACGCACCTCGTCCCGTTGATGTTCATAACGAGTCACGCCGCTGACGCGGCGTGATAGGGGCTGTAGACATTTTCAATCGTTATACGCTCGCTGGCGGTATCGTCTTCACTCCAAAGACGAACGGCGCTGCGATCGGCGATACAAGCGGTAAAATAAATACGCGCGGAGGTCATGGAAGCCGCATGCCGTCAGCATCAGAGCCATAAGCCCTATTCCACAAAGCCGTACAGACAAAAGGGCATGAGTGCCCCCTGCTTATTGTATTCACCTGAACACTGCGTTTATTTGACCGCGTCTTTCAGTGCCTTACCAGAAACAAAGGCAGGTACGTTGGCAGCTGCGATTTTGATTTCTTTGCCAGTCTGTGGATTGCGGCCAGTACGTTCGCTACGATGATTAATTTTGAAAGTGCCGAAACCAACCAATTGTACTGCATCACCCTCTTTAAGAGACTCGGTAATTGCTGCCAAAGTGGATTCCAACGCAGACTTCGCTTGTGCCTTAGAAAGATCAGCTTTATCAGCAATTACATCAATCAATTGAGTCTTGTTCATATATTATCCTTACAGTATGTTTATCGCTTGCTAAACATCAAGTGCGGCGGATATGCCGATTGATAGCACTCTCTTGCATACACGCACCTGTAGCCACTTTTCACGCCACAAATGTAGACCAGACAGGGTGCTAATGTGAAGCCTTATGGACCAACAAAACGGGTGTTAAATCACGTTTTTCTGCCTTATTGCTGCAAATTTATCCTAATATTGCTAATTCCAGCCTCGCGCAGATCAGCGCGTAATCCTTAATAAATCTAATGTCTCGTTCTTTGCTGGCCGTCAATAAACGGAAAATTTCCCATTTCATATCCCACTCCTGCTCAATGCCCGGCAATGCATTTAGTTCTTCTTCAGTCATCTTCCGTTCTGCTTGTGTCATTCCACTATCACCACACTACAAACAGATGTCTCCATTATGGTGACGGCATGCGCTAACGTTTCTCCACTTAGGCGAGAAGCGAAGAAGTTCACTTAAAGTGACATAGGCGTATATTGCGGGATAAACGCCGTAAAATTATAATCATTGGCGACCGGGATCACCTCCTCAAGTTTTTCAGCTGCAAATCGAAATTGACCTTAGCATCTTTTACTACCATCGTCTCCAAGACGAAAATGCGTCGTAAAATCGCCGCGCCGCAAAAGGCGGCTTGTAGACAAAATAGCTGATAGTTAGGATACATGCACTTTATAGAGGGAGGCCATAAACATGATATGTTGCCAGCTTTCCAGCTTTTCCAGACGCAAATGTATCGAGTTACGTAACATTGGGTGTCCCATTACTCTTTATCTTGCGCGCAGTTTACCTGAAATTTGCGCCAGACCCTATGGCGGCGGGGAAAGTCCGCTTCATCCGCCCCTACTGCCATCGCTGAAAGGCCGTGTTGTTCGATGCCATCGCATCCGCCCATCGCGTCGGCTATGACAGGGGGTAGCCGCGTATGCAAAGTTGCACCCAATGCAGGGCTAACTCAGCCCTACCCGATGCCGGTGGAAATAAACAGCGGATTACAGCGTGATTTTCTGCGCCACACCCAGGCCAGTTGCCCGCCTTTGTTCATCAGCGACTCCAGCGCCTCCTGCTCTTCCACCAGCGGCGAGAATTGACCGCATAAGCGTCGCTTAGCCACGCTGATGGCTGGATATCTACCAACAGGCCGAAAGGCTCGCTACGCCAAAACGCCGCCGAAATGTCGTGACCGTCCACCAGCAATGAATCGGGACCGTATCCAAGCTGGTCTCATATCACCAATAGTGCCGGATATTCGCGAAACGACAAAAGTCTGGAATAATAGGGTATTGTCGTGGCGACAGCGACGCCTGATATTCCAAGGGCTCAAAGCCGACATCGACGCCGGCGATAAGTGCAGACGAGGTAAAGGTGAAATCGTCGTGGCGTATAATTTTCCCGCTGTTGTTATCTGTTCGGCGTGCAGCGCTGCGTATCCGTACGTCTATGTCCTAATAACAGGGCTGCGAGACAGCCGGTGTACTGCCTCAACGAAATAGCCCGCGTGCGCCGGCGACACATCCTGATAAATGCCGTGCCAAAGATTGAAGATATGCCCCTCGCCCGTGGCGAAATCCTCCAGTATAGAGGCCACTTCGCGCTCGATTCGCGCCTGGGAGCCATAGAGCACCGACGGGTCCATATCCCTGTGATGTCACCTTGTCACCAACCCGGCAGCGAGCGCCCGCGATATCGGTGCTCCAGTCAAGGCCGAACGCATCGCAACCTCTGGCGGTCATCGTTTCTAGCCATTGGCCGCTGCCTTTGGTGAGTAGCGTTACCGGCACCCGGAGACCCTCATGTTTACACTGGAGGCCGTCAACAATTTCGTGCATAAGTACAGGGAAAATTCTCGATAATCCGCGTTGGCCAACGTGCCGCCCCACCGCCTGGGTGCCTGCGCAGATTTGGCCGGTTCAGGTACAACACCGCCAGTTTGTCCAGCAGCAAAGACAGCGTTTCCAGCTCGACGTACAGCATCCTTTTAATTTTGGTGAAGACCTTGGAGCTGCAGCTTTCCGCCATATTTGCGTGGCCAGGCACCGTGGCTGCCAGAGAAACCGATTAACGGTACCGCTCATCTAGACCTCCCGAATGATGTGCACCGCGTTCATCACATAGCCAAGCCCTGCTCTGGATCAGGGATTGGCAGGTGTCTACGTCGCGGTGGCTTTATATGGGGCGCGTAAAGCGCGGCCCTTCGCCCTGCTCAAACCGCAGGCCTAGTCCCATGGCATCATGGGCTGTGAGAATATCAGAAAACAGGATGGCGGCGTCCGGCGGGTAGCAGCGCAGCGGTTGCAAGCGTCACCGATCCCGGGCGGCGGCTGGTAGCGCGTCGTAACGATACCGGCCGGCGTTGAGAAGCTCATGCGGATCATGCTGGATGTCGCCCCGGTCATAATCGGCTAAACGCCATCATCAGTGAATGGGAAACGGCCAGGGCTAGAAAGGGTCACATAACACACATTTTTGCACCTGTGTTTCCTCCATCACTTCACGCGCACCTGTGTTTCCTCCATCACTTCACGCGCGACGCATTACTCCAGCATTTCGTCCACTTCAACAAGGTCGGCCAACACGGTATAGATTTCTCCGCGATGGCGGCTGTGGCGCGCCAGAAAAATCTAGTCATCGCGGCGGAGGGTCACGTAATGCAAGGGGCGATTTGACGCCCGCGCGGATTACGGGTAATAACGTTCGTGGCAATGGTCGTGCAGGCACATTCCATTTTGCTCAAGCGCACCTGGTGGCCGTAATAACCGCAATGACGATATGAACGGAAAACCCCGAAAGTTGCACGCCAAGCCAGACCAGTTAGAACAAATCTCCCTCGCCCATTCGCCGATGGGTAGCGCCAGCATGCCGATCAGTCCTTATCCATCGCGCTGCCGAAAGGCAGTTCCACCTGCGGCAGCCAAAATTTGGCCTCCTGGCTGACCACCCACTAGTCCCGTTCATGCCTGCTAAGTTCGTGTGCCATTTTAGTTGTACTACCTCTTATTTTACAACAAGCTAGCAAGCCTTAACGTTTTTTTTATTTATCCGTTATATTTATCCGTTATATTTTATCACCTTGAAGTCAATCATGCGAAATGCGTTACTGGCAATAATGAATTTATTGATTAATGGTCATAAGCCCGCAAGGGACTTTTGGTGGCGTACTACTAGTGGCGTGCTACTATTTGATCGGCTTAAATCCCAAACAAAGAAAAGCATGCTCCCATGGACGAAGAAAGCGCTAAACGCCTTTTGCCATCAATTGGTGGATTATCTTTCCGCCGGTCATTTCACGTTTACGATCGTATCGTGCCGGAGGGGATACGACGTCCACGCTGCTTTGCAGCGCTCTACAGGAAAACATGTAACGGATCACGGCGCGCTGACGACAATCATTCTGAAAGCGCCATTGTCCATGACAGCTTCTGGCGTTTTAGGAAGCGTCAGGCGTGGGTGAAGCGTTGTCGGTACAGTGTGAAGGCCGCATCGGCCCTCCCTTTGTTCACGCTATTGTTCCTGCTTTGAGGGGCGCGGCCGTTCTTCTTCCGAGCGGTTTTGCTTTTGTCAGCGATGAGGGACAATGCTGGCAATCAGTCGTCGTTGCCGCCCAGACCCGTGTTCAGCAGTTCAGCCAGGTTGGCAGAAGCTTCATCGGCGGTAAGCTGCGGTGCGGCAGGCGCTTCACCTTGATGACGATGACTGGCGCGTTCCTGATGATAAGCATAACCGGTACCGGCCGGGATTAACCGTCCGACGATGACGTTTTCCTTCAGGCCACGTAGTTCATCGCGCTTACCGGCAACAGCGGCTTCGGTCAGCACGCGCGTGGTTTCCTGGAACGACGCCGCGGAGATAAACGACTCCGTAGCCAGCGAGGCTTTGGTGATACCCAGCAGATCGCGCATGTAGGTCATTTCCATCTTACCATCGTTTTCCAACTGGCGATTGGCGATCTTGATGCGCGAATATTCCGCCTGTTCACCTTCCAGGAACTCAGAGTTGCCGCTGCTGGCGATCGTCGCTTTACGCAACATTTGGCGAACGATAACTTCGATGTGTTTATCATTGATCTTCACTCCCTGCAGACGGTAGACGTCCTGGACTTCGTTGACGATATAGCGGGTTACTGCATGCACGCCTCGCAGACGCAGAATGTCGTGCGGCGATTCCGGACCGTCGGAAATCACATCGCCGCGCTCTACGCGTTCACCTTCAAAGACGTTGAGCTGACGCCATTTCGGGATCATCTCTTCATAAGCGTTACTGCCATCCACCGGCGAGATAACCAGGCGACGTTTGCCTTTGGTTTCTTTACCAAAGGAAACGATACCGCTGATCTCGGCCAGGATCGCCGGCTCTTTCGGACGACGAGCTTCAAACAGATCGGCAACACGCGGCAAACCACCGGTAATATCCTTGGTCCCGCCGGTTTCCTGCGGCAGGCGCGCCAGCGTATCACCGCCGGTAATTTTAGCGCCGTCTTCCAACTGCACAATCGTCTTACCCGGCAGGAAGTATTGCGCCGGCATGTCGGTACCAGGAAGCAGCATATCATTACCGTTGGCATCCACAATGCGCAGCGCCGGACGCAGATCTTTACCGCCGCCGGTACGTTCGGCGGTATCCAATACTACGATAGAGGACAAGCCGGTTAGTTCGTCTGTCTGGCGGGTGATAGTCTGGCCGTCGATCATATCGGTGAAGCGGACGAAACCGTCGACTTCGGTGATAACCGGCATGGTATGCGGATCCCAGTTGGCAACGGTTTCGCCGCTCATGGTTTCCGCGCCATCACCTTTGGCCATCACGGCGCCATAAGGCACTTTGTAGCTTTCTTTGGTGCGGCCGAATTCATCAATCAGCTTCAGCTCGGTATTACGCGAAGTAATCACTAGTTTACCACTGCCGTTAACCACGAACTTGGCGTTGCTGAGACGGACGGTCCCTTTGTTCTTCACCTGAATGCTGGATTCCGCAGCGGCGCGGGACGCGGCCCCACCGATATGGAATGTGCGCATGGTAAGCTGGGTACCGGGTTCGCCGATGGATTGTGCGGCGATAACGCCGATGGCTTCGCCCTTGTTAACCAGATACCCACGCGCCAAATCGCGGCCGTAGCAGTTGGCACACACGCCGAAATCTGTGTCGCAGGTCACGACCGAACGTACCTTGACGCTGTCCACGGAGTTTTCTTCCAGCACATCACACCACTGCTCGTTCAATAGGGTGTTACGCTCAACCAGAATATCCATGGTGCCTGGCTTCAGAACATGTTCCGCCGTGACGCGGCCAAGCACGCGTTCGCGCAGGGGCTCTTTCACGTCGCCGCCTTCGATTACCGGCGTCATTACGATACCGGCGAAGGTGCCGCAGTCATCCTCGGTTACCACCAGATCCTGCGCCACGTCGACCAAGCGACGGGTCAGGTAGCCGGAGTTCGCGGTTTTCAGTGCGGTATCCGCCAAGCCTTTACGCGCGCCGTGGGTGGAGATGAAGTACTGGAGTACGTTTAAACCTTCACGAAAGTTCGCGGTAATCGGTGTCTCAATGATAGAGCCGTCGGGCTTGGCCATTAGACCACGCATACCGGCCAGCTGACGAATCTGCGCCGCCGAACCACGGGCGCCGGAGTCGGCCATCATAAAGATACTGTTAAACGATACCTGACGTTCTTCCTCGCCGTCGCAGTTAATCACTGTTTCGGTGGACAGGTTGTCCATCATCGCCTTGGCAACGCGCTCATTGGCTGCGGTCCAGATATCGATAACTTTATTATAGCGTTCGCCAGCAGTCACCAGACCCGACTGGAACTGTTCTTGGATTTCGGCGACTTCCGCTTCGGCTTCATCGATGATTTCGGCCTTCTTTGCGGGGATCACCATGTCGTCGATACCGACAGATGAGCCGGAACGGGCAGCGTAGGCGAAACCGGTGTACATGATTTGGTCGGCAAAAATGACGGTCGGCTTCAGACCTAGCACACGATAGCAGGTATTAAGCATCTTGGAGATGGCTTTTTTACCTAACGCCTGGTTCACTAGCGAGAATGGCAGCCCTTTTGGCACGATCATCCACAGGATGGCGCGGCCGACGGTAGTGTCCACCAGGCGGGTGCTCTCCACCCACTCGCCGTTGTCACGTTTCTCATGCTCGGTGATACGCACCTTAACGCGCGCATGCAGCTCGGCCACACCGGCGCGATAGATGCGTTCCGCTTCTTTCGGCCCGGTCAGCGCCATGCCTTCGCCTTTGCCGTTGACGCGATCGCGGGTCATGTAGTACAGACCCAGCACCACGTCCTGCGATGGCACGATAATCGGCTCGCCGTTAGCAGGCGACAGGATGTTGTTAGTAGACATCATCAACGCGCGCGCTTCCAGCTGGGCTTCCAGCGTCAGCGGCACGTGTACCGCCATCTGGTCGCCGTCGAAGTCGGCGTTGTATGCCGCACATACTAGCGGGTGCAACTGAATGGCTTTACCTTCAATCAGCACCGGCTCAAACGCCTGGATGCCCAGACGGTGTAGCGTCGGCGCACGGTTCAGCATGACAGGGTGCTCGCGGATGGCTTCGTCCAGGATATCCCAGACCACGGCTTCTTCGCGCTCCACCATTTTCTTGGCGGCTTTGATCGTTGTGGCGAGTCCGCGCAGTTCCAGCTTGCCGTAAATGAACGGCTTAAACAGCTCCAGCGCCATTTTTTTCGGTAGACCGCACTGATGCAGATGCAGGTACGGACCGACGGTAATAACCGAACGGCCGGAATAGTCGACGCGTTTACCCAGAAGGTTCTGGCGGAATCGGCCTTGCTTACCTTTAATCATGTCGGCCAGCGATTTCAGCGGACGCTTATTGGAGCCGGTAATGGCGCGGCCGCGACGGCCGTTATCCAGTAGCGCATCGACCGCTTCTTGCAACATACGCTTTTCGTTACGCACGATGATATCCGGCGCAGCCAGATCCAGCAGGCGCTTCAAGCGGTTATTACGGTTGATCACCCGGCGATACAGATCGTTCAGATCCGACGTTGCAAAGCGGCCGCCGTCCAGCGGGACCAGAGGGCGCAGATCCGGTGGCAGCACCGGCAGCACGGTCAGGATCATCCACTCCGGTTTGTTGCCGGATTGCACGAAAGCTTCCAGCAGCTTGATACGCTTGGTCAGCTTTTTGCGCTTGGTTTCAGAGTGAGTTTCTTCCAGCTCCTCGTGTAACCGCTTGCATTCCTGCTCCAGATTCATATTTTTCAGTAGGGCCTGGATCGCTTCAGCGCCCATTTTGGCGTCAAATTCGTCACCGAACTCTTCCAGCGCGTCTAGATACTGCTCTTCGGTCAGGATCTGACAGCGCTCAAGGTTGGTCATACCGCCTTCAACTACGACATAGGATTCAAAATACAACACGCGCTCGATATCGCGCAGCGGCATGTCCAGCAGCAGGCCTATACGGGACGGCAGCGATTTTAAAAACCAAATGTGGGCGGTAGGCGAAGCCAGCTCAATATGGCCCATGCGCTCACGACGCACCTTGGTCTGGGTTACTTCAACGCCGCACTTCTCGCAGATGACCCCGCGATGTTTCAAACGCTTGTACTTACCGCACAGACATTCATAGTCTTTTACCGGTCCGAAAATACGTGCGCAGAACAGGCCGTCGCGCTCCGGTTTGAAGGTACGGTAGTTAATGGTTTCCGGCTTCTTCACTTCACCGAAAGACCAGGAACGAATCATGTCTGGCGAGGCCAGCGCAATTTTGATCGCATCAAACTCTTCGGTCTTAGTTTGCGCTTTCAGAA
The DNA here is from genome assembly GCF_036327475.1 of Sodalis sp. (in: enterobacteria). Taxonomy (NCBI): domain Bacteria; kingdom Pseudomonadati; phylum Pseudomonadota; class Gammaproteobacteria; order Enterobacterales; family Bruguierivoracaceae; genus Sodalis; species Sodalis sp. (in: enterobacteria). Next base: position 1,041,838 of record NZ_CP132913.1, read on the forward strand.
ACTTAAGTAAATCTTTCACGGATTGGCTCCTGTCGGAGTTGGATCTGTTAGTCGCCTGAAACGCTCAGGTGCCTTTATTACCAGCACGAATCGTACTCTGGCAGAAAAATCAGTCTTCTTCCAGCTCGATATTGATGCCAAGCGAACGGATTTCTTTCAACAAAACGTTGAAGGATTCCGGCATACCAGGTTCCATCATGTGATTGCCATCCACGATGTTTTTGTACATCTTGGTGCGACCGTTAACATCATCCGACTTGACGGTAAGCATTTCCTGAAGGGTGTACGCTGCGCCGTAGGCTTCCAGCGCCCACACTTCCATCTCCCCGAAGCGCTGGCCGCCGAACTGCGCCTTGCCCCCAAGTGGTTGCTGGGTAACCAGGCTGTACGAGCCGGTGGAGCGCGCATGCATTTTGTCATCAACCAAATGGTTGAGTTTAAGCATATACATATAACCCACGGTAACCTGGCGCTCGAACTGCTCCCCGGTACGGCCATCGAACAAGGTAATTTGACCGGAGCTCGGCGGCAAGCCGCCGAGCTGCAGTAGCTCCTTGATCTCTTTCTCTTTGGCGCCGTCGAATACCGGCGTGGCGATTGGCATTCCTTTCTTCAGATTCTCCGCCAGACGCAGCACTTCCTCATCCGAGAAGGTGTTGAGATCTACCTTTTGGCGCACGTTATCACCCAAATCATAGGCTTTCTGGATGAATTCGCGCAACTTGGCCACTTCTTCGTGCTGCTTGAGCATGGCATTGATCTTGTCGCCGATGCCTTTTGCCGCCATACCCAGATGGGTTTCCAGAATCTGGCCTATGTTCATACGCGACGGTACGCCCAGTGGGTTCAGAACGATATCCACCGACACGCCGTTTTCATCGTAAGGCATATCTTCGATAGGGTTGATCTTGGAGATAACGCCCTTATTACCATGTCGGCCAGCCATCTTGTCGCCCGGCTGAATCTGACGTTTCACCGCCAGATAGACTTTGACGATTTTCAGTACACCCGGAGCCAGGTCATCACCCTGGGTAATTTTACGGCGCTTAGCTTCCAGCTTCTTCTCGAATTCATGCCTAAGCTCGTCGTACTGCTCGGCGAGCTGCTCAAGCTGATTCTGCTTCTCTTCGTCAGCCAGGACCAGTTCCAGCCAGCGCTCGCTTGTCAGCTTATCCAGTTTCTCCGCCTCGATGCCGCCAGAGATCAGCACGTCGCGAATACGGGCAAACAGACCGGCTTCAAAGATCTGCAATTCTTCGGTTAGGTCCTTTTTGGCCTGCTTAAGCTGCATTTCCTCAATTTCCAGCGCGCGCTTGTCTTTTTCCACACCGTCGCGGATAAATACCTGAACATCGATAACGGTACCGGAAACACCATTCGGCACGCGCAGCGACGAGTCTTTCACGTCGGAGGCTTTTTCACCGAAGATGGCGCGCAGCAGTTTCTCTTCCGGCGTCAGTTGGGTTTCGCCTTTCGGAGTCACCTTGCCTACCAGAATATCGCCGCCAGTCACTTCCGCGCCGATATAGACAATGCCTGACTCATCCAGTTTGGAGAGCGCGGCTTCACCCACATTCGGGATGTCGGCAGTAATTTCCTCAGGACCGAGCTTTGTGTCGCGGGATACGCACGCCAGTTCCTGGATATGGATAGTGGTGAAACGATCTTCCTGCACCACGCGTTCTGAGACCAACATGGAGTCTTCAAAGTTGTAGCCGTTCCACGGCATGAAGGCGATACGCATATTCTGACCCAGCGCCAGCTCACCTAGATCGGTGGACGGACCGTCGGCCAGCACGTCGCCACGCTCAACCGGTTCACCAAGCGAAACGCAAGGCGTCTGGCTGATACAGGTGTTTTGGTTGGAACGGATGTATTTGGTTAGGTTGTAGATATCAATGCCCGCTTCGCCCGGATGCATTTCATCCGAATTAACGTTAATCACGATACGGGAGGCGTCTACGTACTGCACCGTTCCACCGCGTTTCGCCACGGCGGTCACGCCCGAGTCAACGGCAACCGCACGCTCCATACCAGTGCCGACTAGCGGCTTATCGGTACGCAATGTGGGGACTGCCTGACGCTGCATGTTCGCACCCATCAAGGCGCGGTTGGCATCGTCGTGCTCCAGGAACGGAATCAGCGAGGCGCCGACCGAGACCACCTGCTGGGTGGAAACGTCCATATAGTCAACCTGATCGCGACTGAACAGGCTAGATTCTCCCTTGCTGCGGCAGGTTACCAGGTCATCAATGAAGCGGCCATCTTCGCCGAGGTTGGTGTTGGCCTGCGCGATAACGAAATTGCCTTCCTCAATCGCCGACAGGTAATGGATCTCGTCGGTGACCACGCCGTCCTGCACGCGGCGATACGGCGTTTCCAGGAAGCCATACTCGTTGGTCTGTGCATACACGGACAGTGAGTTGATAAGGCCGATGTTCGGTCCTTCCGGGGTTTCGATGGGGCACACGCGACCGTAATGGGTCGGATGCACGTCGCGCACTTCAAAGCCTGCGCGCTCGCGGGTCAGACCGCCTGGGCCCAGTGCGGAGATACGGCGCTTATGGGTAATCTCGGACAGCGGGTTGTTCTGATCCATGAACTGCGACAGCTGGCTGGAGCCAAAGAACTCTTTCACCGCCGCTGAAATTGGTTTGGGGTTGATCATATCCTGCGGCATGAGAGTATCCAAATCGCCCAGAGACAGACGCTCTTTCACCGCGCGCTCCACACGCACCAGGCCAACGCGAAACTGGTTTTCCGCCATTTCGCCCACCGAACGGATGCGGCGGTTGCCCAAGTGGTCGATATCGTCGACTTCGCCTTTACCGTTACGGATATCGATGAGCTTCTTCATCACGTCAATGATGTCGTCTTTGCTCAGAATACAGGAACCTTCAATCTCTTCACGCAGCAGCGAACTGTTGAATTTCATCCGGCCTACCGCGGACAGATCGTAACGATCTTCCGAAAAGAACAGATTTTCAAACAGGTTCTCGGCGGCTTCGCGGGTTGGCGGCTCGCCGGGGCGCATCATGCGGTAGATTTCTACCAACGCGCTCAGGCGATCGCTGGTCGGATCGATGCGCAGCGTCTCGGAGATATAGGCACCGTGGTCCAAGTCGTTGGTGAACAGTGTTTCAATACGCTTGTGCCCCGCCTGGCTTAGCTTGGCCAGCAGGTCCAGTGTCAGTTCCATGTTGGCGGAAATAATGATTTCACCGGTATTTTCATCGATGTAATCTTTTATCACCACCTTGCCTACAATGTATTCGACGGGGACTTCAATCTGCGCGACGCCATCTTTTTCCAGCTGACGAATATGACGCGCGGTGATGCGACGGCCTTTTTCGACATAAACGGTGCCGTTGGCCTCGATATCAAATGAGGCAGTTTCGCCACGCAAGCGCTCAGGAATAAGTTCCATCCGCAGCTTTTTGTCGTGAATTTCGTAAACCACTTTGTCGAAGAACGTATCCAGGATCTGGCCAGTGCTGTAGTTCAGGGCGCGCAGAATGATGCTCGCTGGCAATTTGCGGCGGCGGTCGATACGGACGAACAAATTGTCTTTCGGGTCAAACTCGAAATCCAACCAGGAGCCGCGGTAAGGAATAATGCGTGCGTTATACAGCACCTTACCGGAGGAGTGCGTCTTACCCTTGTCACTGTCGAAAAATACGCCGGGACTACGGTGCAACTGGGAAACGATAACACGTTCGGTGCCGTTGATGACAAAGGTACCGTTGTCGGTCATGAGCGGAATTTCACCCATGTAGACTTCCTGCTCCTTGATGTCTTTTGCCCTGCCTTCCGGCGCTTCACGCTCATAAATGATAAGGCGCAATTTCACGCGTAGCGGTGCGGAAAACGTCACCCCACGGATCTGGCATTCTTTGACATCAAAAACAGGCTCGCCCAGGCGGTAACTGACATATTGTAGTTCGGAGTTGCCGCTGTAGCTTTGTATGGGGAATACGGAACGAAAAGCCGCTTCAAGACCGTACTGACCTTCCGGATCTTGCTCGATAAACTTCTGAAACGAGTCAAGCTGGATAGATAAGAGATAGGGAACGTCCAAAACCTGCGGACGTTTTCCGAAGTCCTTGCGAATGCGTTTTTTTTCGGTATAGGAGTAAACCATAGGGTTCCTCAGCTCGCTGATAAGTCGACCCACACTGTCCGCCCTACTAGAGCAGTACATGAAACACCATTTACGCGTTCGGAGATTTGCTATTCTTTCCGTAACACCTGTTCCTATCACTCTTGGTTATTTCGCTGCACTTTGCTAAACCAGGGGGCTCGGCAGGCGATGCAGTATATTAAGTCGTCGATAGAAAAAATATTGTAGTTAATCAGTAGCTAAATGATGTAAAACGCTACTGATCCTTACAGCGCAAAAAGGCTGGTGACCCAAAAGCCACCAGCCATCAGCCTAAATCAGGCTGCAACCTAGAAGGTTAACTTATTTAACCTCAACAGAAGCACCCGCTTCTTCCAGGGCTTTTTTCAGTGCGTCAGCATCATCTTTAGTCATACCTTCTTTCAGGGTGACAGGTGCGGATTCAACCAGGTCTTTGGCTTCTTTCAAACCCAGACCGGTAGCGCCACGCACGGCTTTGATGACGGCAACTTTGTTCGTGCCGATTACGCTCAGCACAACGTCAAACTCGGTTTTTTCTTCAACGGCTTCAGCCGGGCGGCCAACAGCAACGGCAACAGCGGCAGCGGCAGAAACACCGAACCTTTCTTCCATCATGGAGATCAGTTCAACCACGCCCATGACGGACATTTCGGCAACCGCGTCCAGAATTTGTTCTTTACTGATAGACATAATAAGTGTTCCTAAAATTCAGCAAGCATACGTTTGCAATCGCTTCAGAACAGGGTCAGCACCTATGCCGCTTCTTTCTGATCACGCAACGCGGCCAGCGTGCGAACCAATTTGCCTGCAGAGGCTTCTTTCATGGCTGACATCAGGCAGGCAATTGCTTCTTCGTAGGTTGGCAGCGTTGCCAGGCGATCGATCTGCGACGCCAGGATAATTTCGCCTTCAAAGGCTGCGGCTTTGACTTCAAAATTGACATGATCTTTGGCAAAATCCTTGAACAAACGAGCGGCTGCGCCCGGGTGTTCTTTAGAAAATGCAATCAGGGTCGGACCAACAAACGCGTCTTTCAGGCACTCAAAAGGCGTGCCTTCAACGACGCGGCGCATCAGCGTGTTGCGAATAACGAGCATGTAAACACCGGCTTCACGACCTGCTTTACGCAGCTCAGTCATCTTATCTACCGTTATGCCGCGAAAATCCGCGACAACGGCAGATAGCGCGCCTTTGGCTACTTCGCTGACCTCAGCAACAATCGATTGTTTGTCTTGAAGATTTAATGCCATCAACTCGTGCTCCTGGATTTAGCCCGGGAAAAATCCCTAGGACTCACTTCGCATACCGTAATGACGGTATGCGTTGACATGCGGTGAGCAGAATCCAGCAAACAAATATGTTATTCAGGCCCTGCCACCGTCTACGCAGGAAAATTGAGTGTTGTGACACGCCTGCGGTCTTAGATGGAGGTTTGGATAAAAACCTTGCACCTATGGTCAAAAAGAAACCATTCTGGCAAAACTTTAGGCACCAGATTCTAGACAAATCCAACGCTCGCGTAAAGCAATAATTAAGCGGGCGCCACGGACAGGCCGCTTTGATCGATTACTATACCCGCACCCATGGTAGTAGACAAGCTGACTTTCTTGATATAAACGCCCTTGACCTGCGTCGGTTTGGCTTTTTTCAGCGCAACCAGCAAAGCTTCCAGGTTTTCTTTCAATTTATCAGACTCAAAGTCCACTTTACCGATGGTGGTGTGGATGATGCCGTTTTTGTCGTTGCGATAGCGCACCTGGCCGGCTTTGGCATTTTTAACCGCTTCAGCGACATTCTGAGTAACGGTGCCGACTTTCGGGTTCGGCATCAGGCCGCGCGGCCCGAGGATCTGGCCCAGCTGGCCGACAACGCGCACCGCGTCCGGAGAAGCGATAACCACGTTGCAGTTGAACTCGCCTTTTTTGATCTGGTCAGCCAGATCGTCCATGCCCACCAAATCCGCGCCGGCGGCTTTTGCTGCTTCGGCGTTGGCGCCCTGGGTGAACACGGCAACGCGAACGCTGCGGCCGGTGCCGTGCGGCAGCATGGCGGCACCGCGGACGTTCTGATCGGATTTACGAACATCAATGCCCAGATTAACGGCAACATCGATGCTTTCAACAAACCTGGCGGTGGCCAGCTCTTTCAGCAGCGCTACAGCTTCACTGATATCATATTGTTTAATAGAATCAACTTTGTGGCGGATGACACGCATGCGCTTGGTCAATTTAGCCATTTCTTAATCCTCTACCACTAGACCCATGGAACGCGCGGTACCCACAATGGAGCGGAACATCGCTTCCATATCGGCACCGGTCATATCAGCCGCTTTTGTTTCCGCGATTCCACATATCTGAGCGATGGTTACTTTACCGACTTTTTCTTTATTCGGCTTACCGGAACCGGATTTAATACCCGCAGCCTTTTTCAGCAGCACGGCGGCCGGCGGCGTCTTGGTAATGAAAGTGAAAGAACGGTCGGAGTACACGGTGATAACAACCGGAATCGGCAACCCTTTTTCAATACTTTCGGTTTTAGCATTGAAGGCTTTGCAGAATTCCATGATGTTAACGCCCTGCTGACCCAGCGCCGGACCTACCGGCGGACTCGGGTTTGCCATGCCCGCAGCAACCTGAAGTTTGACATAGGCTTGTACTTTCTTGGCCATGTTGATTTCCTCTAATGAGAGTAAGACTTCCCGCAAATAAGCGTTTACGCGTTCAAGGGCACATAAAAACGAAAAGCGCGAAGTTTTAAAATTAATTTCGCGCTCCGAGAAAGCAAAATGCGTTAGGCAACTCAGCTTTTCTCGACCTGGCCGAAGTCCAGCTCCACCGGCGTGGCACGACCAAAGATCGACACGGACACCTTCAGGCGACTTTTCTCATAGTCCACCTCTTCCACCACGCCGTTGAAGTCGGCGAAAGGACCATCGCTGACGCGAACCAGCTCGCCCGGCTCAAAAATGGTTTTCGGCCGCGGTTTGTCGCCGACCTGTTGCAGGCGGTTCATGATGTCATCGACTTCTTTGTCACTGATGGGCGCAGGATGAGCCGAAGTGCCACCGATAAAGCCCATGACGCGCGGCACACTTCGCACTAGATGCCAGCTAGCATCGTTCATCACCATCTGCACCAGAACGTAGCCCGGGAAGAATTTACGTTCGCTCTTGCGACGCTGACCGCCGCGAATTTCAACCACATCTTCCGTTGGCACCATCACTTCGCCAAACAGCTCTTCTATACCATGAAGTTTGATATGTTCGCGGAGAGACTGCGCCACGCGTCCTTCAAAACCGGAAAACGCCTGAACGACGTACCAGCGTTTTTGGGGAGCTTCGTACATCTTAGAACCTCAGGTAGTAATAAACGATACCACACGGACTAGAATGTTATCCAGTCCCCACAGAATCAGTGACATCACGCCACTCACCGCGGCGACGATCAACGTGGTATGCAACGTTTCCTGGCGGGTCGGCCAAATCACTTTACGTACTTCAGTACGCGCTTCACGCGCAAACGCAGCTGTGGACTTGCCTTTGGCAGTCATCATTGCCACTCCGCCAGCAACGGCTATAATGAGCACGATAGCCAGCGTTCTCAGAGGTAAGTTGTAATCGCGATAAAAACAGTTACCGACGATAGCTACAACCAACAAAATCGCGACGATTAACCACTTAACCGCTTCCAGGCCGCGCCCGCTCCCTTCGATATTCGCACCCATAAAAACCTATCACATAGGATTCAGATATGAATTAACAACAAAATCTCCTGCAGAACAAGAGCCCATCTCACCAATGATTGAAAAAGGGCACCGAACGATACCCATTTAACCGCATGCCGCGTCAAATGGCTATTCAACAAACGTCGGCTTTGCCGACTCAAGCGATAATTTTAGCAACAACGCCGGCACCAACGGTACGGCCGCCTTCGCGAATAGCGAAACGCAGACCGTCGTCCATAGCGATCGGGGCAATCAGGTTAACAACCATCTTGATGTTATCACCAGGCATCACCATTTCAACGCCTGCCGGAAGTTCAATAGTACCGGTCACGTCAGTGGTACGGAAATAGAACTGCGGACGGTAACCTTTGAAGAACGGCGTGTGGCGACCGCCTTCGTCTTTGCTCAGAATATACACTTCCGATTCAAACTGGGTGTGTGGCTTGATCGAGCCCGGCTTGGCCAGAACCTGACCACGCTCGACATCGTCACGCTTGGTGCCGCGCAGCAGTACGCCAACGTTCTCTCCAGCACGGCCTTCGTCCAGCAGTTTACGGAACATTTCAACGCCGGTGCAGGTGGTTTTGGTGGTGTCTTTGATGCCGACGATTTCCACCTCATCACCCACTTTGATGGTGCCGCGCTCTACACGACCGGTTACCACAGTGCCGCGGCCGGAGATGGAGAATACATCTTCGATCGGTAGCAGGAACGGCTTGTCGATGGCGCGTTCCGGTTCTGGGATGTAGCTATCCAGTGCTTCCGCCAGTTCAATGATTTTCTGCGTCCAGGCTTCGTCGCCTTCCAGCGCTTTTAGCGCGGAACCGCGGATAACCGGCGTGTCATCGCCTGGAAAATCGTATTGCGATAACAATTCGCGCACTTCCATTTCCACCAGTTCCAACAGCTCTTCGTCATCAACCATGTCGCATTTGCTCATGAACACGATGATGTAAGGTACGCCAACCTGGCGACCCAGCAGGATGTGTTCGCGAGTCTGCGGCATCGGACCGTCGGTGGCAGCAACAACCAGGATCGCACCGTCCATCTGGGCCGCGCCAGTGATCATATTTTTCACATAGTCAGCGTGCCCCGGGCAGTCTACGTGCGCGTAGTGGCGGGTCGGGGTATCGTATTCAACATGCGAAGTATTGATGGTGATACCACGGGCCTTTTCTTCCGGAGTGTTGTCGATCTGATCGAACGCGCGCGCGCTACCGCCGTAGGCCTTGGCCAGAACGGTAGTGATGGCGGCAGTCAGGGTCGTTTTACCATGGTCAACGTGGCCGATAGTACCGACGTTAACATGTGGTTTGGTGCGTTGAAACTTCTCTTTAGACACAGATACATTCCTTACTTTATGCCTTCACCAATGGGCGAGAACACGGGATATCAAAGCTTACTTGGCTCTACGAGTTTCAATAATGGTCTGAGCAACGTTGTTCGGCGCTTCATTGTACTTCAGAAACTCCATAGAATAAGAAGCGCGGCCCTGAGTCTGTGAACGCAGATCAGTAGCATAACCGAACATTTCAGACAAAGGGACCCACGCACGAACGGTTTTACCAGTCGTGGTATCTTCCATACCATCAATCATGCCACGACGACGGTTCAAGTCACCAATCACGTCACCCATGTAGTCTTCAGGTGTTTCAACTTCAACCTTCATGATGGGCTCTAGCAGCACCGGTTTCGCCTTCATGAAGCCTTCTTTGAACGCCATGGAACCAGCGATCTTGAACGCCATTTCCGAGGAGTCGACTTCGTGGTAAGAACCATCGAAGACGGCAACACGGACGTCTACGATCGGGTAGCCGGCCAGAACACCGCTCTTCAGCTGTTCCTGAACGCCTTTATCCACCGCCGGAACGTACTCTTTCGGCACCACACCACCGACGATTTCGTTCAGGAACTCGTAGCCTTTGCCGCCCGGTTCCATCGGTTCAATACGCAGCCATACGTGGCCAAACTGACCGCGACCACCGGACTGTCGAACGAATTTACCTTCCTGTTCGACGGTAGAACGGATCGTTTCACGGTAGGCCACCTGTGGCTTACCGACGTTAGCTTCCACGCTGAATTCACGACGCATACGGTCGACGAGAATTTCAAGGTGCAGCTCACCCATACCGGCGATGATAGTCTGGTCGGACTCTTCATCGGTCCAGACGCGGAAAGACGGGTCTTCCTGCGCCAGACGCCCCAGAGCCAGACCCATTTTTTCCCGGTCTGCTTTGGTTTTCGGCTCCACGGCAACCGAGATAACCGGCTCCGGGAATTCCATACGCTCAAGAATGATGGGTGAGGACGGATCGCACAGGGTATCCCCGGTGGTTACGTCTTTCAGGCCGATGGCCGCGGCGATATCACCGGCGCGGACTTCCTTAATTTCTTCACGTTTGTTAGCGTGCATCTGTACAATACGGCCGAAACGTTCGCGCTTGTCCTTCACCGAGTTTAGCACTGTATCGCCGGAGTTGACGACGCCGGAGTAGACGCGGAAGAAGGTCAGGTTGCCAACGAACGGGTCGGTAGCGATTTTGAACGCCAGCGCCGAGAACGGCTGATCATCGCTGGAATGACGCTCAGTATGGGTTTCGCCATTGTTGAGCACGCCATTGATGGCGGCAACGTCGGTCGGTGCCGGCAGGTATTCGATAACCGCATCCAGCATCGCCTGCACGCCCTTGTTCTTGAACGCGGAACCACATGTGACTAGAACGATTTCGTTGTTCAGAACACGCTGGCGCAGACCGGTTTTGATCTCTTCTTCGCTCAGATCTTCTCCACTCAGGTATTTGTCCATCAGCTCTTCAGAGGCCTCAACTGCGGATTCCACCAGGTGCTGATGCCATTTGTCAGCCAGATCGGTCAAATCAGCTGGGATGTTTTTATAAGTAAAGGTCACACCTTGGTCCGCTTCGCTCCAGTTGATAGCTTTCATTTTCACCAGATCGACAACGCCAGTGAATTTTTCTTCCGCGCCGATAGCCAGCTGAATCGGAACTGGGTTAGCGGCCAGACGGGTTTTCAGTTGCTCAACTACGCGCAGGTAGTTTGCGCCTATACGGTCCATTTTGTTTACGAACGCGATACGCGGCACTTTGTACTTGTTTGCTTGGCGCCACACAGTTTCAGACTGCGGCTGCACACCGCCGACCGCACAGTAGACCATGACGGCGCCATCGAGCACGCGCATAGAACGTTCGACTTCGATGGTGAAGTCAACGTGTCCCGGGGTGTCGATGATGTTGATACGGTGCGAATCAAACTGTTTGGCCATGCCGGCCCAGAAACAGGTGGTCGCGGCGGACGTAATGGTGATACCACGCTCCTGCTCCTGCGCCATCCAGTCCATGGTGGCGGCGCCATTGTGAACTTCACCGATCTTGTGGTTTACACCCGTGTAGAACAGAATACGTTCAGTCGTAGTGGTTTTACCTGCGTCGATGTGTGCACTGATACCTATGTTACGATAGTGTGCGATGGGTATTACACGAGCCATTTGAATCCTCGATTAGTGGGGCATTCATTCTGAACTAACCCGGCATGGACAATTCATGAGCGTCCGCTAGATCAGCGTGACTACGGCGGTGCGATTACCAGCGGTAGTGGGCGAACGCCTTGTTGGCATCTGCTATACGGTGAACGTCTTCACGTTTCTTCACAGCAGCACCTTTGTTTTCTGTTGCATCGGAAAGTTCGTTCGCCAAGCGCAGAACCATAGATTTATCACCGCGTTTACGAGCTGCTTCAACGATCCAACGCATTGCTAGGGCGTTGCGGCGAACCGGACGAACTTCTACTGGTACCTGATAAGTCGAACCACCGACGCGGCGCGATTTGACTTCGACAGTCGGACGCACGTTGTCCAGGGCAACTTCAAAAGCTTCCAGATGGCCTTTACCAGAACGCTGAGCCAGGGTCTCCAGTGCGGTATAGACGATTGCTTCCGCGATAGATTTTTTGCCATCTACCATCAGTATGTTAACAAATTTGGCCAGAAGCTCAGATCCGAACTTCGGATCCGGCAGGATTTTACGTTGACCAATGACGTGACGACGTGGCATGTGGAAATACTCCGTTGTTAATTCAGGGTTGTCCAAAACTCGATGGGTTCTTTAATAGAGTTATAAAACGTTTGGCCTTACTTAGCGGAGAACCATTAAGCCTTTGGCTTCTTTACGCCGTACTTGGAGCGACCCTGCTTACGGTCTTTTACACCGGAGCAGTCAAGGGCGCCACGAACGGTATGGTACCGCACACCAGGCAGGTCTTTTACACGACCGCCGCGGATCAGGATCACGGAGTGCTCCTGCAGGTTATGGCCTTCACCGCCAATGTAGGAGGTGACCTCAAACCCATTGGTTAAACGGACGCGGCATACTTTGCGCAGTGCGGAGTTCGGTTTTTTTGGGGTGGTGGTATATACGCGAGTACATACGCCACGTTTCTGCGGGCAGGAGTCAAGCGCCGGAACGTTGCTCTTCGCGACCTTCATGGAGCGCGGTTTGCGTACCAGTTGGTTAATCGTTGCCATTCAATAAAGCTCCTGGTTTTCGTAAATACGTAATAAACCGCCTCGTGATGCCACGAGGCAAAGTACGAAGACGCAGGATTTTATGGCTGACGGATAAAGGTGTCAAGAAATATACAACCCACTTGGCCTACCACGCTATCTGCTGCGGCTGTTTTTCGGTCAGCCTGACGAAATCATTATAACTGATTATCGCGATATTGGGCGAAAAATAAACAAATAATCCACGGGCGGCGATGTCGTTTTCCAGCGCGTACAACTCCAGAGGTGAGGCGATCAGCGCGCGGGCGGCCGGCGTACCGCGCAGACCGGCAATAACGCCATCGGACAGCAGCAGCAGATCGTCACCGGTCTGCGCGGTACGCAGCAGCGCCGATAGATCGCAGGCATAGGGAGAGCGACTCAAGGTATACAACATGGGCGCCTTCCGGCGTTAAAACGTCAAAACGGTATCGTAGGCGGCCAGACGCTGGCGTAAATCCGTCGCCGGCAGCCACTCGGCGTCCAGCACCCAGCCAGCGCCGGCACTCAGTCCGCGCTCCGTGGCCGAGTCAGCGCAGAGATAGAGCCTATTAACATCATACAGCGAGAGCACGCCGAAGGTGGCGACGAAGTCCCGCGCCAGAATTTGTGCCGGCTGCTGCTGAGGCAATAGTAGCAATACGCCGTCGGCGATGAAAAAGACCCCGATATCTTCGGCCAGCGCTGAGGTGGCCAAGAGTGCGTCGAGCCCCTCCCGTCCGGCGGCGTCGCCGTGTGGCCCGTGGGTAAAAACAAAAGCGATGCGGTTCATGGCGGCCTTAAAACTGAATAAAGCGATCGCAGTCGAGCACCGCCTGTGCCAGTGTGCCCAGGCCGCTGAGCTCGAAGCCAGGTTGAAGGTTATCACCGGCACGGTTTTGCAATGACGCCTGTATGACATCGGTCACGCCGCGGCGCAGGGCGGCGGCAACGCAGACATGCAGCATCACCCGATACCGCTGCGCCAGATCGTGCCAGGCGCGCACCAGATCCACCTCATCGCCGGCGGGCACACTCAGACGATTGGCGTTAGCAACGCCCTCTTGGTAAAAGAACACGGTGCCGAGACGGTGGCTGCATGCTAGCAGCGCCTGGGCGAACTGTAACGCACTGCTGGCGCGCTGGTTGCCATAAGCCGGTCCGGTTACCATCAGGCAGTAGTTCAGATTCACTACTCCTGCCCTACAAAATCGCCACTTTTAAACTGACGGATATGCAGATACACCGTGTCCTTGGAGATATTGGGCCTATCGAAGACCTAATTGATGGTATTCTTGATGTCAAAGATGCCTTTTTGTGCAAATTAAGCGCGATCTGTCGATTTTTGGCGTTGTTGTATACGTTGTGATCAGCGCTGACTTCCTCGATAGTGAACTCCAGCGCTTGCGCCACCAGATCGTCCAGCGAGGAGACAACATTCACTGAGATCGCGATGTCCTGCATTTTCGGAGAAATAAGCGTTTGCATAATCTGCGAGAACAACGCGTCCAAATTCATATTGATGCACAAAAGCCCTATCATACATTGCTCGCGGTTGCGGATAGCAATGGTGACGGATTTCATCAGGACGTCGTTTTTCGCCAGGGTGAAGTAGGTGCGGGAAACACTGCTGTCCTCACCGGCCATGTCATGCAGCATGCGCAGTGCCAGAGCCGAGATCGGTGACCCCACTTTACGTCCGGTATGTTCGCCATTAGCGATACGCACAGCCGAACATTTCAGGTCCTCCAGGGAGTGCAATACAATCTCGTAATGTTCGCTAATAAGCATCGCCAGGCCGTCCACGACGGCCTCATAAGAGGCGAGAATTTCATTATTCATGAAAGGACGTTCGTTCAGTAAATCCAACTCCCTTGAATCAGAATGTGGGAGAGACGTATACATGTGGAAGTACCACCCGTGGTTGTGAATCGGCCGAGACAGTATTGGGCAGATTTGGTTGTAATTCTGTTATTCGGCGGCTAGTCTAGCAAATCCGGTGAGATGCTTCCTTGTGTTTGGTGAGATTTTTATCATTCCGTATGGATATCATCCACCCGCGCTGCCAAGGGCGGGCGCGCTGGCCAGCAGGGCGCCTAAAATCATCACCGATGGCCTACATGACGCTCACGGACGGCGGGCCGTTGGTAGTAACGGTAATCTTATTTTTGCTGCGCGCCCACGTCGGGAGCCTGCCCGTCCTCTCCGGTCGCCGGTTTGATATCGAGCAGATCGATATCAAACACCAACGTGGAGTTGGCCGGGATGCCGGGAACGTCGGTTTTTCCATACGCCTGCTCAGGTGGAAGAACCAGATGGATTTTTCCTCCTTTCTTGATGTGCTTCAAACCTTCTGTCCAGCCGGGGATGACGCCGTCCAGGCGGAAGGAGAGCGGCTCGCTGCGTTTATAGGAGTTGTCGAATTCCGTTCCGTCGACCAGGGCGCCTTTGTAGTTCACGACTACGGTATCGCTGTTGGTCGGCGCGCTGCCGATGCCAGCTTTATCGACTTTATACAGTACGCCGTTGGTAGTTTTCTTCACGCCCTTCTGCTTGGCATAGTCTTCGCGGTATTTGTCGCCCTTGGCGGCGTTGTCCTTGGCTTCCTGCTCCATTTTGGTCTTGGCAGCCTGCTTGACGTGTTCCTCAAAGCTTTGCAGCGTGGCTTCAATCTCTTTGTCGGACAGCTTGTTATTGTTACCGAAGGCGTCCTGAACGCCGGAGATCATCTGACCTTTATCTAGCTTTATCCCGAGTTTTTCCTGCTCTTTCATCGAGTTATTCATGTAATGCCCCAAGGAGGCACCCAGCGCATAGGCGGTCTGATCTTCGCTGCTTTTGAATTTGTTCAAAATGGAACTGGCAGGCACGGTGGTTGCCGGCTGGATGGCGCTTGGCGCCGTATCGGCGGCCAGAGCGCTACTTGTGTTAAGGGCAAGTGCTATAGTAGAGGCTAGCAGCGATACTTTAATCAATGATTTCATAAATCTTCATTTTCCTGGAATAGCGGTCCCGGTGTTGATAGTAAAGTCAGACAAAGTACTATAGCTGTGAGCATAAAGGCAACACAATCGCTATGCTGGTTGATTAACGCTTTCTTGGACTTTTTTACAACAAGAAGTTTTCTGATAATGCACTTTCATTACGTTTCGGTTTAGTATCACCGCCTAATAATGACCTTTATGCGAATGATCCGCGCAAGGCAAGGTAGAATCTACCGGGATTGCCCGCGTGAAGCAACCGCGAAATGGGAACGATGAGACGCCGGTTTCATTAGTCTTGATCGGCAGCAAGAAGAGAAAATGATGGAACAATCGTGGCTGAAACAACGTCTGGAATTATTAATGCTGAGGAACTGAATCAGTCGCTGGCGCCCCACCAGCGCGATATCAGCCAGCTACGGGAGCAGTTACGCTCTGTTGTCGAATAAGTTGCGCGCACAGAACACCTCGCTTATCACTTCGCAAAGCGAAGAAACGCTACACCCCATTACTGAGCGGGTGGGGCTCATGACGTAGACCGGACAGGCCCGGCGCCGGCCACGCTTTGTGGCAGCGGCAACCACTGTTTCATGCTCATATGCTCATGTTCATGAGCATGTTCACCATAAACATGACCGTGCACCAGTTCTTCCTCAATCGCTTCACGCACGGCGATGAAGGCGTCCGCATGGAAGTTCAATTTCGGCGATTTCCAATCGGGACCTGGCCCTGATCGCACTAAGAAACGCATTCCCAGTTCCAGTTCGTCGACACCCATAAACTAAACATCTTTACGCGCTGCGCCAGATTTCATCGTAGGGGCCGTGGCATCGTTGGCTTCTATCAAAAATGTCGCTCGTGGCGCGATCTTCCAGCATTTTCCAGCCCTGGAAATCAACGAGGCATGATCGTGCGGGTACTCCAACGGTGCGCTCACCGGGGGTTCATCGACCAACAATACATCGTCTTCTATCCTCAACTGACAGACCAGATTGACCACCCGATCTTTGGAGTACCCGCACGATCATGCCTCTCTACTTTCATAATATTCCCCCATAATATTCCCCATTGAAAACTAATTTGGCGCTGATTCTAACCAAAAACCGCACGTATGTAAGCTTTAGCCATAAAAGTGGTCAATTTAGCCATGTGGTCAATCATGCTACTCCGGATGAAAATACCGATAATGTGTTCCTTATCTGGTCTTTCACGCCAATCCTTTCGTCATCCTACCACTGGTTATAGCCGCATTTGACGTAACTCACCCGATCACTATTCTCCTCGCGCTATACCGCCAGTATGTTGCCGCTGTGGCAGCTGGGGCATGTAGCGCCAGCGTAAAGTGTTTATGCTTTACCATCATCGTGTCGTTTCCCCTGTTGCTCATCCTCGCCACAACCGTCGAGCAGCCTGCGTTCCTACTACATCTACATCTCGCGCTGGAAAATGTCCTCCAGCTCGCGCCGCGCTTCCATAACGCGCGAACTGTGCCGCCCCTTCCTTGTGGTTGAGGCATCAATTCATGGAGTATACGCATATTCGCTAGCACCAGCTAGCGAAAGTGTTGCTGCGACCGGCACAACGATTGCAGCACCTTGCGCCCAACTCCAGCGCGCTGGAGTTGGTTTCGCGTAAAAATCACGACACGTCGGCCTGCAGGAACTCATGCGTTTCAACGCGCCCGTACGCACCAGCATCTGCAAAATAGGGAGAATACTATAGGGAGAATACTACTGGCAAAGGTGGATAATAGCCATATTATTCGGACGTGTTGGCTGTGATGCGCAACAGGCTGACAACGCCGATATCACGATCAAGTACCGTATGCGCGTTTTATTCGCCATGCATAGGCCCATCACTTGCGAGACGGCCCAGGATACGATCGACAGATCGTATTGTTAACAGCGTGGTAATCATCGACAATGTGACAATCATCAGCAATAACGATAATTGACGCCGGTAAGGATTTTCTGCACCGAGACGCAGGCGAAAACCCCATAGCCGCGCCAGGATATAAATAGCGTGCCTTTTATCGCGACCAGATATGGCGACCTCACCAGCATCGTCAGCACGTGCACATACAAAGCGCCGAGATTCAGCGCCATCCCGACCAAAATGCCGGTAGCAGAAACTTCTCGCACATTCGCCGAGGCGATATAGCGAAACAGCAGACGCAGAGCAGATAGCGCCCGCCCACCAGCATGCCGAAAACACCTCTAGCTTGATGCCGACTTTCATCCAATCCCAGTGGGCCGCCGTCGGAAAGAAATGTGATAAACGACAGCGTCGGGATCACAGGCATATCCTGAAATAGTAACACTGAAAAACCCAGTTTGCCCAGTCGATGCCCGACAATAAGCGCTGCCTGCCAGCGCATGCTGGAAAAGCAAGCGCAGCCCACAGCAACGCCGTGAATAGCTACCTGCTCGGCGCCGACACTGAATATCGAATGTCGTAAATGTCAGAGCTTGGCGGGGTTCAGTTTCAGGACGATGATGGACATCAAAGGACCACCCCAACTCCGAGAAATGCAGGATCTTATCGATATCGCGAATAAAATCCAGATCCAATGCGCCGGGGCCGATGGCGATGCCGGCAGCGAGGTACCTTGGCGTCGATGCCGAGCTGTTGTGCGATAGGCGCCGCCACCACCGCGGTAAAAAGAAACAGCAGCATCGCAACCAGAAAAGGAGGGACTACTCTCCTGCCATTCACCATCCGACGATAACGGCAACGATAGCCAGCGCGCATATTCGCTGGCTCTGCAGGCGAGGCGTGCCGCACCCTGGCGCAGCGCCCAATAAATAACATCGGCGACTGCCAGTGCATACGGCACAGCGCAGCGAACAGGGCAAAAGGACGTAGGAATCCGCCATCTCCACTTCTAACGCGCTGCTGGTCGATGGGCACCCCAGCATCGCCGGTGGTGATACTGACCGCTAGTGTTGGTCAGCACGCGTCTAGCCACCCTTTGAGCAACACGGTACAGCTGTAGGTGTATAACAGATGCCCACAATCACCTGGTGATCGTGCGGCATATCGATAAAAAAATTCGAATAGTGCGTATACATCATGTACGGTGACATGACTGAGTGTAGCTGCAGCCTTGAGTAACACCTGGTCGCTACTGAATCCTGGGCCTCAGAATGCGCGCACAACAGCAAAATTTTCGGCAGCTCAAAGATAACTCCCCTTCAAAGCGTAGTCAGGAAGCAGGATTTCCGCCACCATGCTCATGCTTCGCAAAGATAATATCATGACGCGATATCCCGTTTAACATTCAACGAAATTTAACATACTCCAACGACGGCACTTTATGATTGCTTTCTCCTTGTTGACAATTCGTCGCGGTACACCGCGTACTGATGGATATAACGCCACAGCCACGGTCAACCCGTGGCACAAGTCGGGCTGGGTTGGCAAAACGGCTGCGGCAAATCCACGCAGCTATCGTTGTTGAAACAAGAATGCAGGATGTCGACAGCGTCAACCTGATCGCGAACTGGGCGATGGCCTAGGTTAATCAAGGGACCCACCCTTGACGTGCCGGCACTGGAGTTATGTTAGATGGCGATCTGGAATATCGGTCAGTTTAAATCTGAATCACTTGCTGCCAATGAAAATGATGGTCATACCATTGCCACGCTACACGAAAAACTGGACACTATCGACGCTTGGACCATTCGCGTCCGTACCGCCAGCCTTTTGAGCGGTCTGAGCTTCAGCCAGCCCAGCGACGAAGGCCGGTACCGCTTTACTCCGGCGGCTGGCGCATGCGTCTTAATCCCGTGCAAACACTGCTGTGCCTGGTTTGATCTGCTGTTGCTGACGAGCCGACCAACCATTTGGATTTTGATGCAGTCATCTGATTGAAAAGTGGCTAAGAAATTACCCGGGTACGTTTATTTTGATTGCCCACGATCGCGACTTTCTCGATCCTATCATCAATCGGGTGCTATACATATCGACCAACAGACCCTAAATGAATATACCGGTAACTGCTCGTCGTTTGAGAAGCAGCGCGCCGCCAAACTAGTGCAACAACAGTTGCTCTACCAGCATCAGCAGGAAAAGTGGCGCATTTGCAGTACTACATTGATCGCTTCCGCGACAAGGCAACCAAAACCAAAATAGAGTTTCTCGCCCCGGCACATGTGGATAATCCCTTTCGATTTAGTTTCCGCGCGCTGGAAATTTTCCTAATCCGCGGCTCATAGCCTGATTTTACGCTCCATCAAGCTCATTTTATACCCGGTTCACGCATCGGTCTACTGGGACGCAACGGTGCCGGTAAATCGATGCTTCTTATCAAGCTCCTGCTCGTTCCTCTGCTGCCACAGTCGGGTGACGGTGTCGCTGGAGAAAGGTATCAAGATTGGCTACTTCGCCAAGCACCAAGTTGGAGTTTTGCGCACCGATGAAATGCTGCTGCAACACCTTTGGGCGGCTTCGGCTTTCAGGGCGATAAAGTCACCAACCAGACAGCGCGTTTTTTCGGCGGTGAGAAAGTGTGGCTGGTGCTGGCGCTGATTGTCGCGTTCACCAAAGTGCTTATCGATTTCGATGGCACGCTGGTAGTCGTCTCCCACGATCGCCATCTACCGCACTCCACCATCGATAAATTTTACCTAAAGCGCCCGCAAAAGCGAACTGAGCGACTGCCTGCAACGGTAAGGGAATTGAAATCGGCGCCGGCGGAAGTGGAGTTAGGCTGGCTGAGAAGTCCAGGAACAGTTGGACACACTGTTGTAGACGTTAGCGCAAAAAATAGTTGCGCTCAGCGTCATACCAGCATTGCGCAGACCGCAGGCGACTCAATGTCGCCACACAGACTGAGCGCGCTCAGCGCCAAATCAGCAGCACGCAGGCCACGATCAGCAATCCCATTGGCCAGAACGAAAGCGCCCAAGCCCGCCGCCCTTTCAGCGGCCGACCGATCACCCTACCAAGCACGAGCCAGACGGGCGCTAGAGGACGATATTGACGGCGGCGATGCCGATGCATTCGCGATCACCGACCCAGCGAACCACGCTTTCGGATGGAGAAATTGTATGTCTTGATAAAATGGCACCAACTTTTAGCGTAAAATGCAGGGCGTAAAGGGTGATGAGACTGCCGACACCACAAGCCCGACAACAGCATGCACTGCATGCCAAGCACCAACGGCATGGGACGCAAAAGGCCGACATGGGCGGCCGATAAAACAGACCCAACTCCATCTCCACATATCCCGTACTATATCCCGCACTATTGCTCCCGACCATTCGGTGAAAGTTCGTCACGCTTCACCCCGGACCACCGCCGGAGAAATATCGAAAATAATCATTCCATGGGAGGGGTTGTCCCGCCACGTTATATAATTTGAGCGAATCGTTCACGTTATATAATTTGAGCGAATCGTTTGTGCTGCGCGAGAACACAGATTATGGCGAGTGGGAACAAAGCCTGCAACAGAAGGTAGCGGATGTGTTACGCCAGGTGCAGTCCGGCGAAGCGGTGCTGACGTGGTCAGAGTTGCATGAAAGCATTAGTATCATACGCGCGGTCAGTTCTGCCCCGATTAGCGACGGCGATGCAGCTCTCCCCGCCGCTGCCTCGACCGGCCCTGGCGTCCGCATGGCGGAAACAAGCAAGCCTGCGGTGGTCCTGCAGCGCCAAAATGTGATAACAATAACTTTCGGCCGCCCGCACGTCATATGACAGAGGTTATCAATACTATTAAGGTCTCATCTATGTCAGCACAACGTCCAATTATTGCAGTTACCAGCTCTAATGGCACCGGGACTACGACCACCAGCCTGGCTTTTCACAAAATCTTTCAACAATTGCACATTCGCGCAGCGGGGTTAGAAGGCGATAATTTTCACTATTTCACCCGGCAGGAAATGGATTAGGCCATGTAAAGCGCGCGTTTAGGTCTGCACGTGAGTTATTTCCGGATGTGAATAACCCCTATCTTCTGGAAAACCTTTTATGAAGAAAGCGGACGCGGGCAGGCGCGCAAATGTTTGCATGCCCACGACAAAGCGGTTTCTTATAATCAGGTCCACGGCCCCTCACTCCCCTGGCAGCCCCTGCCGGGGCCTACCGACCTTCTATTCTACGAGGGGCTGCATGGCGGCGTTGTGACCGAGCATAATGACGTTGCGCGGCACGTGGATTTGCTGGCGGGGTAGTGTCGATAGTCAATCCGGAGTGAATTCAGAAATTAGTGCGCGATACCAACGAGCGGAGAGCGGAGCCACTCCCGCGAAGCGATCATGGATTCCGTAGTGCGATCCATGGAAGATTATATCAACTTCAACTTTATCATGCCGCAATTTTCCCGTACCCATACCAACTTTCAGTAAGTGCCCATAATGGACACCTCCGATCCGTTCGTCGCCAAAGCCATCCCCGGCGCTTGATGAACGCTTTATGGTTATTCACTTCGCGGCCTGGACGTCATGGATTTTCCCAAGGGATCTTTTATTTACAATATCAATACGTTGGCGGTATCAGGCGGCAAATGGGTCTTGGTGATTGAATTCATCATGGCGCCTCTAGTCAAGCAATTTTCAAAGCTGTGTGTGGATGATACTGGCGGCTTTTCCTGCATCAGCGAGAGCGAACAATTTGATTTGGGTAAACAGACGCGGAGGTTAACTTGACCTCACAGTCGTGCGCATCGGCATGCCCCTTTTGCAGAATCGAAACCACGTCAATGGCACTATAGCCATCGGCGGACATAAGCAGCATTTCGATTGAACTTGGAACCTTTTCACCACTGTTGCCATCCATAATAATCTGGTGGCCCGAGGCGGATTTGCCGATAAAAGATAGCCTTTCCACCCTATTACTCGCGCTTGCATATCGTTAACTTCTGATAATATTCTTTGTGGAAGACTACCTTTGCTGCCAAACTGGCAATGTAACCGCAGATGCATCATGCTGAATCGAGACAACACAAGACAGTCTCTTAAAGCTATGCTAAAAACAAGGCAGGATCAAACTCACTGACAGTGAAAAGCAAGAGAGCAATCGAAATGTCATCAACATCGGACCCTGATAAGTTCCCTTGCGAGGTTCCGTTTATGAACGGAAGACATCATAATAACACCTTACCTTACAGGGAATACGCCGTTCATAAACAGAGCGGCGAGACAAAAGAGGATAACAACTAATGGTTCTCGGCAAACTGCAAACAGACCCGACTCTCGAATGGTTCCTGTCCCATTGCCATATTCATAAGTACCCATCGAAGAGTACGTTGATTCACCAGGGTGAAAAGGCAGAAACGCTCTATTATATCGTTAAAGGTTCCGTCGCAGTGCTTATCAAGGACGAAGAAGGCAAGGAGATGATCCTCTCCTACCTGAATCAGGGGGATTTTATCGGCGAATTGGGGTTGTTTGAAGAGGGGCAAGAGCGCAGCGCATGGGTACGAGCAAAAACGGCCTGTGAAGTGGCTGAGATATCCTACAAGAAATTTCGCCAGTTGATTCAGGTCAATCCCGACATTCTGATGCGTCTGTCTTCACAAATGGCCAGCCGCCTGCAGGTGACCTCAGAGAAAGTTGGCAACCTGGCTTTCCTGGATGTGACGGGGCGTATCGCGCAAACGTTACTGAATTTAGCCAAGCAGCCGGACGCAATTACTCACCCTGACGGTATGCAAATAAAAATCACCCGGCAGGAAATTGGCCAAATAGTTGGCTGTTCACGGGAAACGGTCGGCCGTATTTTGAAAATGCTTGAGGATCAAAATCTCATCTCTGCCCACGGGAAAACCATTGTCGTTTACGGAACCCGCTAATCCCCTTTCACCACAGGCATGGCCAGGATGGCCATGCCTCTTTAGCTGACTTATGTGGCATAGACTCATCTATCACCCCGAAGTGAGTTATGCCCTGAGTTATGCCCTGCAGGCAGACCATTATGCTTTGCCTGCCGGTCGCCGTCGGACTGTGTTCGGCAGCCTGCAGCAAGGTCTGCTGTTCTCGCTGGTACCCGCCTGCGCAACATCGCCGAACCTGATCAGCTCTATGAGTGTTTTAAGCGGCTGGTGGTCGGTTGCTCGCCGTTCGCCATGAGCTGTATTTTCCAGGGCTGTTCGGTGTCAGCGGCGAAATACGCCTGCTACACGACCGCTTGCTGCCGGCATTGCTAATTGCCGCGGTATCTACCCTGGGGTTGACCGGCAATGTGCCGCTTTGGCCGCCGCTACTCTATCTGGCGGGGAGCGCCTGGTATGGGCTGTTTGACGCGCTGTGGTTCCGGCTATGGCACGAAGTACAACTTGCTAACTCAGCACACCGACGGACAGTGCGCTGCCGACGCTGTTCGCCCGTCAGAAAGGCTATCAATCAGATTGCCCAAGTGTATTGGCAGTTGAATATGCTCTCGCCAACCATCTCAACCACACAAAAGACTGTTGCGGGCCTTCCGGGTCGCGTTGGATTTGCAATATCGCGGTGAGTCTACATCAGCCGGTAAAGTGCAAAAGCTGGTTCAGCAAAGCCACGCCGAGCCGGTATCACGCTACAACGCGCGTATCGTCGCCGCCCTGTCGGCGCCGGAAAATTGCCTTCTACCATCCGGATAACCCGGTGGCCAGTTCTGCTAAGCAGTATCTATTGCCTGTTATGTCCAGCGCCTCTCTGTCATCATAATGTGATGGCGAATAACCAGCAGCAGTTGCCGTTCTGGCCGTCGCCGTTCGTTATTGCTCCTTGAGATCGATAGCGCTGCGCAACATCGTCCGCCTGGCTTCATGCTAGCGATCGGTAGCAGTTTGAACCCAGCGTTCAATCTGCAGATGACCATCATGTTTGTCAGTCAGAATGGTTGGCAGAGGGGGCTGTAAAACGACCATCAGGCGCTGGAGCGGAATCTCCGGCTCGCTCACGCTACTTATGCCCACATGCGGGTCAACCAAGCGCACAACGCCTTGTTCACCTCCCTTAGCCGGCAATGCAGGAGCCTGGTTTAATTTCCACTATCTGAGTGATATGCGCTTATGGAGCACCCATAGTCAGTTCATTATCGCACACATCAACGCCATGATGACGCTAGCGCGCGATCATTGTATGCTGGCCAATGCGTTGGCGGCCGACTATCTGGCCTCTTGCGAGGTAGCGCAGCAAAGTTGTCAGCAACGGTGGAGTACGACAGCCCGAGTGTTGAAATCTGGGTATTTCAACACTAACGGCCAGCAGGATCAGGCGGCGACGCTCATGGAATGTCATTTGCGGCGCATACTGCTCCACATCGGTGTGATGCATACGATTCGTCGGTGGCGTGGCCGAAGCGGCAGCAGCACGGTTTTTGGCTCGTGCACCGGTTGTGCACGATGCACTGCCAAACTGGTGCCGTGGTTCAAGAGGGGAAACCGCCCCAGGCCGCCGGACGGGCACAGGCCGGCCGATAGCGATGACGTCTGTCACTCTGTCAGGCTGCGCCGTCACATGCGCCACGGTTTTTCAAACCACGTCAAGCCCTCATCAATATCAGCAAACACCACCTCCAGCGACAGCGAGAAGGAAATCACATCGTGGCTGACATTGAGAATCATGCGCCTTTCCAGAACGGCGGCATGTAGAAAATTCCTCACCCGCCCCTGAAGCTCGATGCCAGCTCCGCGCCAAGCAGCAGTCCCATACAACGTACCTGCGCGAAGACCTGATATTTTTTCGTCAATATCCTGCAGCGCTTGGATGAAACGCTCGTGGCGTTCGTTGATACCACTCGCCTCATGAGAGCTCAACGCGGCTTCCGCCACTGCATAGGTCAGTGGGTACAGTAGGAAGACATCGCCGGTGTGCCGCACAGCGTCTCCCTTGAGTTTTCGACGCGCCTTGCTGATCCCAAACCCACCTGCCTTTGCCTTTTACCGGAACGAACTAGGCGGATGCATAAACCAGCTAACTTGATCGAAGGTTTCCTAGGTAACTGCCGCATTGCCTGTTTTCATAAGGCGGTCACTTTAAAATATAATATGAGTGAAAATATATTTACGTGCTATGAATAAAATCACACTAAAGTCAAGCGCTATCCAAATTAGACCGCCGTTAGCGATCAAGAAAATTCGCCAGCAACCGGTGACCTTGTTCACTCATGATGCTTTCAGGATGAAACTGTACACCCTCCAACGGCAGTGAGCGATGGCGAATGGCCATAATTTCATCCGGTTCTCCCTCGTGCTGACTCCAGGCGGTTACCGCCAGGCAGGACGGCACGTTGGCCGCATCAATCACCAGCGAGTGATAACGCGTTACCGTCAACGGCTGCGATAGACCGGAAAATACCCCTTGACCATCGTGTCGAATAGCGGAGGTTTTGCCGTGCATGACGTTACGCGCACGGACAACGGAGGCGCCGAACGCTTGCGCGATAGCCTGGTGCCCAAGACAAACCCCTAATATGGGCAGCTTGCCGGCAAAATGCCGGATGGCGGCCAGGGAGATACCGGCTTGGTCCGGGGTCCCCGGGCCGGGGGAGATAACCAGATGCGCCGGTGCCAGCCGCTCGATATCCGCTATATCCAGACTATCATGACGGCGCACCATCACCTGCATCCCCAGCTCACAGAAATACTGATAGAGATTCCAGGTGAATGAGTCGTAATTATCGATTATTAGCAATCCATTCATAATACCCTTTGAAGCATAACCTATTGCGCCTTTTCTGCGATGTCTTTGCGCGCAGATTGACGCTGAACCTTGATGAGCAGCAAGTGTATGACAACGGCAGCGACATGACTACGACCAGCGCCGCATTGTCCGGGAGACAGAGATAAAAAGGCAGAATGTTGACCGCGCCCGCAGTGTCTGGTTATCGGAGCTGAATCGCTTTACCTACAGGCTTGGCATTACGCACAATGCGATGATCTGAATTCAGGCAGAAGCCAGCGCTGTCCCATTCAACCGTGAGTGTTAATGGCGGGGGCTGAAGGTGTTGCCGTCTACTAGACGGCCAAGCATTGCTCCCATCATAGAGGTGGACGCCGTCCGAACGCCGTAATTACTACGACGCCGAAGGCTAACTGGGAGATGACGATCTGTCTGACACTCTGCACCCCGCACACCGAGTTAGCACGGGCTCAGCGCGAAAAGCGGCAAGCGGTAGGCGGTGGGTTTCTGGTGACTGGGATATTTATACATCGTCACTCGGCTAGCTCACCGCCCTTTTGAACAAAGCGGCTAGCGACACCGCACCGCGCAGTCAACGCCAATCCCGCTTCCTGTGGCCCGCGACTCTTCATGAATGCTCAGAACATTGCGAAGCATCTTCAGATATGGATAAATAGGGATTGCGGTTATGGTCGATTTATCGTTCATAATACCTCCTCAGCGCGTCCAAGTGTGCGGATAGCGCTTCGCCTTCCAGCGTGGCCGCGAAATGCTATACCATAGCCATCGAGCTGGGTACTGGCGTAAACCGCACTTAATCAGACACTGCCGGTTTCCTGAAAAGAAATAAGTATAACGTACATTAGCGGCTTTGCCGTGAAGGACGCGGAAGGCTGGCGCTGCCCGCTCAAGAGAGGAATGGCGGATTTCAGGGTGAGCCCCACGCCCCTCGCTCAGAACAGGAGTAGTAAGAGAGACTCCTGTGGATTACCTGTGGATTAAACGCCCCTCAGTGCCTGCATGAGGCACGGATCGTTTGCCGGACAACGCCGGCACGATATCGCGGGCCAGCGCCGCGGCACACGCGGCAACTCGTTGGGCCGCCTACCGCCGCCACATCGCGCGCCATCGCACCACAGAAGTCGTACGGCATGGAGGGCCGAGCGCCTGAGCGCCCTAAACGAAGTATTATCAGGCGCTAGAAGCCGTCAAGCCCAGGCCCTCACCCTCACCCCGAAGAGGCGCATAGCGCGCAACGCCATGGGACGTTATGCGTCGATGCTGTCAATTGGCTTAACCGACTCGTTCTGGTGCGGTGCCTCATTCTTAATGGGCACTTGAGCAGTTTTGTCCGCCACCTTCCCTGTTACCGCCTCGCCAAAGACGGCATAACCGAAATTGCGCTGGATGTGATCGAGGAAGGCGTTGTCGCGGCTACGTTGATGAAAATTTGTTGGTGGCACTGTCTTTATCGGCAGTGCGCGCCATAGCAATCGCGCCTCGGGTATTGCGCAGGCCATCGTCGGCTTCGTTTTTAATCGGCGCCTGGATCGGCTTTTGCGACATATCCTGGTTGAACCGCCGCCCTGGATCAGGAAACCGGTATCACACGGTGGAAAATAGTGTTATTATGAAAACAGCTATTAATGTACTGCACAAAGTTTTCACTGAAAACGGCGTTTTGTTTTTGTCCAATTTCAGCTCGATGTTTCCTGCTGGAGTTGTCAGCAGTACGTGGTAGGCCTGTGCCGCGGCATGAGCACTCGAAGAGCAAAATGTCAGGGTGCAAGATAGCAAGCGGTCTACGGAGAGCGTTGAGCATAAGAATTCTAAGATATAAGGCCACAGGAAGCGCTTAGATTCTAAAGAACCACTTCCGGCAGTGCCAGCCATTTACCTTTTTACGTAACGGAATATTTACGCCGGCCACACTGTGATGAGAAGTCCATTCTTCCACCCGCGGAAGAATGTTATTCACTAGATATCTAACAACAAATAATAAATAAGTCATGATAGTATCATGCTTCCCGCGAGAAAGCAGGACGCTGTTTGTTTCCAGACTCGTTTTCACCAGTTATCGTCAAACTGGAACTACAATGAATCAAAACAATAAATTAAGACTAACATGGATTGGTTTTTCTTGTGGACTAACCGGTGCGCCTGGTGATTGTCATCGGCGTTGTACTAGGCAACACGCCGACCACTTCCAGTTACCCGTTTCCAGTATGAGTAATACCTTTACTTTCCTAAACTCAAGCATTTTAGCGGTGATATTTCTCAATGTCTGGATGATGGAGATTATTCCCTTGAAATGGCCGTTGATGTTCGGCTGTCTACTGATGGTGCTTGGGGTCTTGAGGTCGACGAGCTGCCATAATCTGATAGTATTTTCCCTGTCGATGTTTGTGCTGAGCATGGTTAGAGCAGCATTACCATGTCTATCGGCACCTACCTCATCACCCATCTGTATGCGGGACGGCAGTGCGACTAGTGCCTGTTGCTTACCGACTCGTTCCTGCTCCAGATGCTGGTCGGCGTGCTGCTGGCACTGGGTTCCATCCGTGGCCCGCTATGGTGTGGGTGCAGCGCTGCAAACGTTCAATCTGCTTCTACCGTATATTACGGTATTCATTCTGTGCCCACTGCTGGATTTCGTGAGCCGTCATCGCACCCATACTCAAGCAATCGTCTGATGTTGCGCGCCGGCTTGTCATGTCATAGTAGTCCCGCACACCGGTTGGGCTGGGATCGACCTTGCTAGCAAACGTTACATAGCGAAGAGCCGACAGCTGCGCCGGTCCGCTGTCGCCCTGGCGGCCTGACGCCCTATGCGCCTTCGTGCTGGGGCGCAAACATTAATTTATCCATGTCTATAAGGACGTTGTGAACATGACCGGATCTTCCCCGCCGTTTCTCGCGCTCCGCTGTTGTTGGCGGCGCTGATTGGGGCCAAGCTGTTCAGCTGGACTTGGGCGTTGCTCGCTTTTGGACACAATGGCGCCCTTATGCCACCAGCCTACCCGCTTGGAGCTACGGTTGCGCCGTGTGGTAGACACCTACCATATTGCCGCCATCGACGCTGTAAGCCATCAAATGTGCAGTAGGGCCAGAGCCAGACGGAGGTGGGGCTTTTCCCTAGGACGCTCTGCGATTGTCATTCTGGCCACCTTGGCTATCGCGCTGGCGGCTTCCACCTTCCAGGACAACATGGGTGGCTGCATACCTATGGTGAACTGATAAGCTAGGCCGTTTCAGCGGTTTGCTGCTGATGGAGCTGAGAACTCCTTATTCTGCAAGGCATCTGGCGCCGTTTCCGTCGGCTCAAACAAGGCGACAGCGCGGCATCCGAAGGGCCGATGGGCACGGGCTGATGTACCGCCTGCTTGGCAAACTGTTCCATCTGACACGTAAAAGCTGATATGCCCGGTGGGGTTTCGGGCTTGGATTTGATACCGTCACTGAAATCGGGCTGCTTGGCTTGTCTGTCGCCGGCACGTTGGCGGGCATTGCCAACTGGTCGATAATGCTCTTCCCGGCACAGTTCATCGGCGGCATGGCGCCGGTGGATGTCTTGTTATAATATAATGATTAACGCTTAGGCTGGGCGCTGAACAAGTCGTCGCGCAGGCTTTTTACGGGCGGACTTGAGGCGGCGGAACTGCTGACGGAAAAGCTCGTTCTGCAGGGCACTCCCTGGCGGCTTATGGCGTCCCTTAATGATCATGTAGGCATCGCCGGTTTTTGGTAAGCGATTCATTATAGTGATGAATATCACTATGTACTAAACCAATATCTGATAATTGGTCGTTTCTGAGCGCTAACGGGTTCTGTTTGTCGCGCCGATAAAGACGTCAGCGACGTACAAAACCTGACCATCTATGGGTGGGTCAGGCGGGGAGGGGTCGATTGCCGCCGACATTGAATCGGTAAGGCACTGTGGTGACGTTTCATCATAGATCCTGTGGTTAGGGTGAGAGGAATATGATGTGTTATGGAAGATTGTCTTATTACGGTACAGATTCAGAATGCACTATTTTAGTCATATAGATTTAGAATAATTAAACTATAATGGCAATCTAGTGCGCGATCTGTACCGGTTTCTGCGCTTTTAATAGCCATCTGTACGAAGTATGCACGACCCGTTACCATCATCTGGCCGATATCATCGGCGACCGTATCAAATCAGACCTATACGACCGCGGCCAGCGGGCCAGCGGCTGCCCTCGGTGCACAGGTTGAGCGTGAAACAGGCGTCAGCATCAGCACCGTACAGCAGGCCTATTTTGTGCTTGAGCTTCGGCAGTTAATCACTGTCCGGATCCGGCTATTCATCTGTCAATAGCATGGGCTGTCATATAGCGCTGTCGATCGCCATCCATGTGCTATATCAGCCGGAGGATGTTGTGACTGTGAACTCCCTCAGCTTTCACGGCGTCACCCAAATCTTGAAAGGTTTTGGCATGAGAGCACTGGCGGCCCATCACTGCCATCAGCTTGGAGGCGTTGGAACTCGCCCTCAAGCAATCGCCTGTCAAGGCGATTGAATTGATCCCGATTTAATGATCCACCGGACTATTGATGCTTGTCTCCCACAAGGTGGCGCTGTTGGCGCTGGCGCAATGCTACGATACCCCAGAAGACGGCGTTTACGTGGATCCTGCCTATTACTGTCCCGTCCACGGACGATCAAGTCCTTTGATGGAACCTAGACGCTATGTGGAGAGGGCATTATATATTGGCACCGGCGCCACATCCACGCAACCGCAGTTAGCCATTGTAGAATTTCTGCTCCAGGGGCACTACCTGAAACGCGTAAGCCGGATGCGCACCTGCCATCAGCTAAATCGCGACATCGTGACGAAATGGATGCAGCGTTATTTTCCACCAGCGGAGACTAGGATAGCCAGCCGCAGGGGGATTTTGTTGTAGGTGGAGTTGCCGCCGGCGTTCATCTCTTTCACGCGAGTGACGCCGCGGCACTTGAGATAATCATCGAAACGGCCATGCAAGTGAGCATTCACAAGCGGATTGGCAACGAAATTGATGCCCGACTGTTTCAGTAGGCGAAACAGTCGCGCGGTATATGCGCCACTATACCGTCCAGCCGGGCCTCCAGCACCAGCGTCGCCACGGTTTTCGTTGCAATGAACGTCAACCAGCCGATCGTACTTTATACAGCAACGCGAAAACTTTATGCAAAGAAGCGACGGATCGGAGACGTCCATATGACTGTGTACGTGCTGAATGCCATTTGCGATTTGCTATACAGCGTCTGCCAGGCGTGGGTTTTCGTGGGTCAGCTCAGCCTTGCTCTCCGCCCAACGGGCATCCATTCAAACAGCATTCCGGACTCATTCCAATGCTGGTCACCGATGGTTTAAGTGGTATCAAGATGAATCCACAAAGGGCGGTATCAAGGGCGGTATCGCCATCCGCCCTTGACGTTGAGAACCCCTTCACCGTCCCGCTTACCGTTATTTTGCTGTGCCAGACGGTGAATGATTCCCTGCTCGAGTATGATTTTCTATAAACCTTCACGCCAGGGTGGTCGAACGTGACTAATAGTTTGAGAAGAGGATTAGGCGTGGCTT
Organism: Sodalis sp. (in: enterobacteria); assembly: GCF_036327475.1. Taxonomy (NCBI): domain Bacteria; kingdom Pseudomonadati; phylum Pseudomonadota; class Gammaproteobacteria; order Enterobacterales; family Bruguierivoracaceae; genus Sodalis; species Sodalis sp. (in: enterobacteria). The sequence continues at coordinate 1,073,421 of NZ_CP132913.1, forward strand.
ACCTCGCTTTTACCGTGGCCTGAATGGTAGATAACATAACCGCAATAGAATGACAGCTGCTCAAAATTCATCGCCTTTGTCGGGAGGGGCAAATATGGCAAAAGGCGCGCTGACCTGAACATAGCGGCATCAGGCTGGCGCGTGAGGAGTGTACATCACTCAAAGCTTGGCGACAAAACCCACTGCTTCATAAACCTTAGTTAGGGTCACGCTGGCCTGAGCGCGAGCTTTCTCCGCCCCGTCGCGCAGGACCTGATTCAAATAGGCCTCATCGGCGCGTAGGACATGGTAGTGAGCTTGTAACGACGTCAGCATTTCCGACACCGCATCCGCGACGGCGGTTTTCAGATGGCCGTACATTTTGCCGGCAAACGCCTGCTCCAGTTCAGCCACCGGCTTGCCGGTCAGACCTGAAAGAATATCCAGCAAATTGGAAACACCGGGTTTCGTCACTGGATCGTAGTGCACCACTGGCGGCTCATCGGAATCAGTTACCGCGCGCTTGAGTTTCTTGACCACAGATTTTGGATCTTCAAGCAGAGTTATCACGTTATTGCGGTTATCATCCGATTTCGACATCTTTTTCGTCGGATCTAGCAACGACATCACCCGTGCGCCAGACTTAGGAATAAACGGTTCCGGAATAGTAAAAATGTTGCCATACAGTGCATTAAACCGCTTAGCAATATCGCGACTGAGCTCCAAGTGCTGCTTCTGATCGCCCCCAACCGGCACCTGATTGGTCTGATAAAGCAGAATATCCGCCGCCATCAGCACCGGATAATTAAACAGCCCGGAGTTGATGTTTTCAGCGTAACGGGCCGATTTATCCTTTAACTGGGTCATTCGGCTGAGTTCGCCGCAATAAGTGTAGCAGTTCAACAGCCAACCCAGCTGGCTATGCTCCGGTACGTGTGACTGAATGAAAACCGTACTTCTGGCAGGATCGATACCGCAGGATAGATATAGTGCCAGAACGTCCAATGTCGCCTTGCGAAGCTGCTGGGCATCTTGGCGCGCGGTGATAGCATGCAGGTCAACGATACAATAAATACAATCATAATCATCCTGCATAGTGACCCACTGGCGCAGCGCACCTATATAGTTGCCAATGGTCAGCTCCCCTGACGGCTGCGCGCCACTGAATACGATGGGCTTACTCATTTTAAACATCCTGATTAACGGAAGATGACAGCCCGAACACGGGCAAAAGATCGGCAAAACGGTTCAGAATGTAATTCGAATGACTCAAGATGATCGCTTCACCGTAGTTATAGCCATAGGTCATGCCAGCGCCTGGGCAGCTGGCGGCTTTGGCCGCGAGGATACCATTGTGTGAATCGCCGATGAACAGTGGCTTGCGAGCATAAAGCCCAAAATGACCGAGCGCCAGATAAAGCAGAGCTGGGTGCAGCTTTGGGTGGAAACGTCATCGCCGCCAATAATCGGCGCGAAATGGCGCTCGATACCGAGCGAAGCCAGCAGCGGCACGACGAGGGGCGTGGGCTTATTGGTCACCGCGTACTGCCCGCCGCTACCATCCCAGCATGGCTCTCATCGAAGCGCAGGCGGACGGCCTCTGCAGCGTAGCGTCCGGTTTCGTCTGGGTAGTCCAGCGCGGCGCGCTCCTCACCAGCACATCGGTGCCGTTGCCGATCCAGGTGGCGATACGCGCCAGGCCGGCCGTGCTCTGAAAGCATTTGATTTAGAGCAGCGGTTAAGCCGTGGGCGCTGTCGGTTAGGGTACCGTCAAAATCAAACGCGATACCGCGGATAGGAAGTGCTTCACGCATCCCGCGCCGCTCCCGCCAATTCGTGACGCATGGCATCGATGACGGTACGGTAGTCCGGCTGGCCAAATATGGCGGAGCCGGCGACGAACATATCAGCGCCCGCGGCGGCAATAGCGCCGATGTTGTCCACTTTGACGCTGCCGTCCACCTCTAGCCGGATATCTCTGCCGCTAAGATCGATTAGCCGCCGCGCCTGACGCAGTTTATCAAACGTAGAAAGCAAGAACGACTGACCGCCGAAACCAGGGTTGACCGACATCAGTAGAATAACATCAAGTTTATCCAGCACATACTCAAGGCAACTCAGCGGCGTGGCGGGATTAAACACCAGTCCGGCCTTGCAACCGTGTTCCTTTATGAGCTGCAGCGAGCGATCGATATGCTCAGAGGCCTCCGGGTGAAAGGCAATATAACTGGCGCCGGCGGCGGCAAAATCAGAGATCAAGCGATCGACCGGTTTCACCATCAAATGCACATCAATGGGCGCGGTAATACCATAGCTGCACAGCGCTTTAAGAACCATCGGCCCCATGGTCAGATTAGGAACATAATGATTATCCATCACATCAAAATGCACGATATCCGCCCCGGCGGATATCACTCGGGCAATATCTTCACCCAGGCGAGCAAAATCCGCAGAAAGGATGGAAGGGGCGATTAAAAAGTTTTTCATCCTTGCCTCCCGTCAATCACGGTCAATCTGCGGCGGGGCGGCCCCGCTTAAAGATATAACGCCAACAGCTCATTTACGCTACTGCGCCCGAAGACATTGCTGCTGATGGTTCGTCGCGCCGTGACATGATGCAGCACCGCATCGCCATACCATTTCCGGGTCAGCGCGGTATCGTGATTGGAAATCAACACCGGTATCCGACTTTCGCGAGCCAGCTGGTTGGCGAGGCGCGCCAGATTTTTCTGTTCTGTCAAATTGAAACTACTAGTATAGTATGCCGTAAAATTCGCGGTGGTAGAGAACGGCACATAGGGTGGATCGCAATACACCACCGAGCCCGGTGCGGCACGAGACAGCGTTTGCTGATAGTGCTCGCAGACAAATACCGCTCGGCGGGCTTTCTCTGCGAACTGGTAAAGTTCGAACTCCGGAAAATACGGCTTTTTATAGCGGCCGAAAGGGACGTTGAACTCACCGCTCAGGTTATATCGGCACAGGCCGTTGTAGCAATGCCGGTTGAGATAAAGAAACAGGACCGCGCGCCGGTGGGCTTCCGTACAGAGATTAAACTCGCTGCGCAGTAGGTAGTAAACCTCTGAGCTGTTAGCATCAGCGGCAAACAATTCGCGGGTGTCGCGGATAAAGTCATTCGGACGCTCTTTAACGATATTGAACAGATTGATGAGATCACTGTTTATATCAGCGAGGATGTAGCGCTCGTAATCCGTATTGAGGAACACCGAGCCAGCGCCGACAAAAGGCTCTATCAAGCAATCGCCCGCCGGAAGGTGACGGCGAATAGCCTCAATTAGCGGATATTTGCCCCCAGCCCATTTCAAAAACGCGCGGTTCTTCTCCATCCTTCGCTACTACTCACACTCCCAGAGCCTCGGATTATGCCTTGTTTACCATAGCGCTACAGCGCTATCTTCAGGAACGCTTAATTATTTGGTCCTTTTTAACCTGATCGATTTTCCGCGCCCATGGTTTCTTGGCCTGCACATCAGCAGGCAATTTCGCCAACGCGTTTTTGGCCTGCGACAGCGAAGGATAAACCCCATTAACTAGCACGTACCAAAGCTTGCCGTTTCGTCGTGTCTGATACACCCAATAATGGCTCAGTTGCTGTTGGCGCGCATAGGCATTAAGCGTAGCCGGCTGCGAAGCGCTGCTTAACTGTAGCGTGTAATAACCAACCGGTGCAGATTGAATCGTTCCCACTGCGCTGCCCTCGGTCGTGGAGGGGGCAGAAGCGGGCGGCGTTCGGGCGCTTGTTGGCGTTCGTTTCGGTTCGCAGCGCGCATCGGCAGGCGCCTTCGCCGGCGCGGTTGACACTGATTTGTGTGGTTGTGTGCCGCTTCGGCTGCCCGGTGCCAGAGTGGCTGCCGCGGTGAGCAGAGTCGAAACCGGTCCCTGACCGTTCATTTGCGCAGCCACGCCGTCAACCCGATCTCTCCGTTTGGTCAGCGTCTCGGCCATATTGCCCGGTAATTCTACGCGCTGCTGCCCGCTTGGCGTAGTGACCGGCGCGGCTTCCGTTGGCGTTGAGGCGACCTGCGGCCCGCGCAGCTCTTGCCGCAAGGAGGTACCATCGCTACCGTTCGCCGCCGCCGGGGAACTGTTGGTCTGAGAATTGTTCGCCACCGACGCAGTGGTGCCAGGGGAAAACGAAGTGGTGTCGGAGCTATTACGCTGACCGTTATTGTCAGCACTCTGGCGGCTTGAATCGGTATGCGACGAGGATTTCAGCGCCGAACCGATACTGATCACTAGCAACAGTAGCGCCAGAATACAGATACCTATCATCAAAGGCTGCCTGGATACCAGCACTTTCAGTGCGGTCGGACCCTTACGCTGGCAGGAGCGGCGATCGCTGTTATCTGGTCTCAGTTCGCTTTCTGACTTGAACTCATACATATAAAACTCTCCGAGGGACTTTTCATCGCCGGAGCGCAAGAAGGATTATCACATTAAACCGGCCATGCCGACGCGCCCTGGCGTACAGCCGACCAGCTCAGGCCTGGCAATCCTTAATTGATGCCACCACCATATCATCAGCTACGCCGGCGCGCACTTCCGCGTTGCCGAGCGTCACCGGCAGCACCAGACGCAGCTGGCCGGCAATGACTTTTTTGTCGCGCATCATATGCGGCAAGTAATCTTCCGTAGCCATTTCCGCTGGCCCGCTGATCGGCAGGCCAGCACGCAATAGCAGCGCACTGATCCGCTCGGCGTCCGTATCGCTGAACTGGCCGAGGCGGCGCGCGGCGCGCACCGCCATCATCATTCCGGCGGCCACGGCTTCGCCATGCAGCCAGTTGCCATAACCCATATGGATTTCGATGGCGTGACCGTAGGTATGGCCGAGATTAAGTAGTGCGCGCTGCCCCTGCTCGCATTCATCCGCAGCCACCACGTTCGCTTTCAGCTCACAGCAGCGGCGGATACAGTAAGCGAGCGCCCGTGGCTCCAGGGCCAGCAGCGCCTCAAGATTGTCCTCTAGCCATGCGAAAAACGCCGCATCAAGAATAATGCCGTACTTGATGACTTCCGCCAGGCCCGAGGAGAGTTGCCGCCGCCGCAGCGTATTCAGACAGTCCAAATCGATAACCACCGAGGCGGGCTGATAGAAGGCGCCGATCATGTTCTTGCCGAGGGGATGGTTGACTGCTGTTTTACCGCCCACCGACGAGTCGACCTGAGAAAGTAGCGTGGTGGGAACTTGAATAAACCGCACGCCCCGCTGGTAACTGGCGGCGGCGAAGCCGGCCAGATCACCGATGACCCCACCACCGAGCGCGATGATGGTGGTGTCGCGGCCATGGGGCTTGGTCAACAGCGCGGTGAAAACGTGATCCAGTACCGTCAACGATTTGTTCTGCTCGCCGTCAGGCAAGACCACCCGATCGACCTTGACGCCGGCCTGGCTCAATTGCTTGCTCATGGAGTCCAGATACAAAGGCGCGAGGCGATCATCAGTTACCAGCATGGCGTCATCGCCGCGCGTTAACGGCCAGAAAGACGCCGGATCATTGAATAATCCAGCGGCAATGGTAATCGGGTAGCTGCGTTCCCCTAATGTAACGGTAATCCTCTCCATGGGACGCTCAATAACCTTTTCGGCATCTCATTAATTCAGATTAGTTGCTTTCCAGCATATTGATAATTTGGTTAGCAACAACCTTAGCGCTTTGTTCGTCGGTGCGGATAGTGACATCCGCTATTTCCTCATACAGCGGGTTACGCTCGCGAGCCAGCGCTTCCAGAATGTCGCGCGGCGGAGCTTCAACTTGCAATAGCGGGCGTTTCTTATCACGCTGCGTACGGGCCAACTGTTTTTCAATGGTGGTTTCAAGATAAACAACCACACCGCGAGCTGAGAGGCGGTTACGTGTTTCGCGCGATTTCACGGAGCCGCCGCCGGTGGCCAGCACAATCCCTTGCTTTTCGGTCAGTTCGTTGATGACTTTCTCTTCTCGATCGCGGAAGCCATCTTCTCCTTCTACGTCAAATACCCAGCCCACATCAGCCCCAGTGCGTCGCTCAATCTCTTGATCAGAATCGAAAAACTCCATACTAAGTTGTTGAGCCAACTGACGCCCAATAGTACTTTTGCCGGCACCCATAGGCCCAACTAGAAAGATATTGCGTTTCTCTGCCATGTTTTCGGTATTACTAAGATTATTCGTTAATGACAACCCGCCCCGCCAATCAAATTAGCGGCGGGACCTAAACTAAAACCTCATGAGCATTGGTACGAGAATCAGATGAAAATTATCTCAATACTCCGGGCAGTTTGGCAACCGATTAAGTTGATGCCTACACTGCAAGCATGATCCCAGGTATCATTGGTATCATCACAGGTATGACATTTGACGCAAAATCAGTGATAATCATCGATTACGCTTGTAAGCGAAATCGCCGATAGCGTCAAATTGATAACGAAAAAACGCATAATTTGTTGCTGCATATCGACTAGTTTAGTCGGCGGTAGTCTACCCTGATATGCGGGTGGATGTAATAAAAATAACTAATTCACGTTGTTTATAATTCGCTTGTTTGCACTTAAATAACGCCCAGACTAGCGGAATATCGGTCAATAGCGGCACCCGATCGTTGCTCTGCTGTTTTTAATGCTGGAATATGTCGCCGAGCACGATGGTCTCGCTGTCTGCAATCTGAGTTTTAATTCTTCCGTATCATGGTCACACTCTAGCTTTCTCCCTGCTTGATGATACTGCCCGGAGCATGCTTGTTCAGCCGCAAATCCAGCGTAATGCGCCAGTTGCGCAGAATACGCAGCGTTATCTCAACGTATAACACCGCCTCTTTGAGCTGAGATGAGAAACTCCATATCCCGATCGGGCCCGATCAAATGCCACTGGAATTACCTTCGTAGCCACGGCTACTGCGGTCCGAGCGGCATACCCTGGAAAGTCCGCGAGTCGCCCTGGGACGCGCGGTATATCCGCGATAGGCTGAAGACCCGACCCGTCTACGGTCTGCTACATACGGCGGTCGTGACCGAGACCAGTGTCGCCGGTACGGTAAAAATGATGGTCGACGGCAGCAACGGTTGCTGCCGCTGGCGGGGCATGCACTGGGCACGGCCGTTCAGAAGCGACACGCAGCAAGGCCCGACGCGAAAAGGCGACGGACGTGGTGCAGGCGGGGCAACAGCTTTTAGCGCGCCAAATGGATGAATGGATGTCGGCGGTTTCTGTTTATCACCGTGCTGGATAACGAGTTAACCTTGGAGATCATTTTCAATGATGTGCCTATTTTCTGCTTGGATGCCGGCTCTGCTCCGACTGGCAGCCGCACAACCCACCGCCGACCCATGCTGGCAAGATTCGGCTACGCCAGTGGCCGGGATAGTCAAAAAACGAAGGTGTTTATGCCAGGCAAAGATATTCCACGCGACGCCGGATTGCGCCGGGAATGGACTCTCTTCGCCTCGACGTTTGATGCGCTAGGCGGGGTCTATTTTGGCACCAGGGGCGCCAGGGAGGAGTTATTTTGACCCTGGTACCTGATTGAGCCAGGCATGGGTGAGAAACAGCGCGCTCACATTGCGCGCCTCGCAAAAATCAGGTTCATCTAGCAACGCTAGCATACGGCTTATCGGCCATCGCACCAGCGGCAGCGGCTCCGGTTCGTCCCCCTGTAGCCGCCGGGGATAAAGATCCTGCGCTACCACGATATGCATTTTGCTAGAGAAATAGGACGGCGCCATACTCAGGCGACGCAAAAAGGTAAAGGCGCGCCCACCAAAGCCCACCTCCTCCATCAGTTCGCGATTGGCCGCCTCCACCACTCTTTCGCCGGAGTCAATAAGCCCCTTTGGAAAACCCAGCTCGTAATCCTCAATGCCGGCGCCGTACTCGCGGATCAGCAACAAATGGTCATCCAGCACCGGCACGATTATCACCGCCTCGCGATAGGAAGGTTTCATACGCTCATACACCCGCCGCGCGCCATTACTGAACTCCAGATCGACGGATTCAACAGTGAACAGGCGGGATTGGGCAACGGTCGCCACGCGATGTATTTTGGGTTTTTGCAGATTCTTATCCATATCGTTCCTGCAGATTGCGCATAGGAGGACTGGGGACGCCCGGCTACCGTGTTGGTCAACATTGTGCGTCAGAAGGGACCAAGCCGCAACCTGTCTACGCAAATGCCCTTCTCATTCCGTCAAAACAGTGGCGCATAAATCTGGCAAACGGCGAATAAAATAGGAAAATGCTGATATATTCGCAACAGCGGGCTTGTTAACCTCATCGGTTACTATGCCTGTTTTAGCCGATAAATCACTGCGTTCGCCGCAGGCCCATTTGAGCAGCAGCGCTGGTATGAGTCCTTGCAACGACAGTTAATTTTGGTATGGTATTTATGAGGTTGTGGGTGGGGTTTAGCACGACCGCGATCGTCTTTGTATTGGCTGGCGTGCTTGCCTGTGCGATGGTTTTGGTTGTCGGCGGCGCTATTAGGCGTGCTGCCTTGTCTCAAGCAAACGTCTGTCGTTCATTCAGACATTTCTGCGCAAGCTGAGGGCGGAAGAGCGCGCGGCTATCGGGCATTACCCACATCATAGCCAGCTGCTGACTGACGCTGCGCAGTGAAAATGTCTATGCTGTAGCACGCCATCACTAGTTATGGCCTGGCGACCGATGCGCCACATAAACGCTACAGGAGCAGACCATCTAGTCGTCCTTCCGGGCGCGCGGACGTTTCTTTGCAGCGCGCTGCTGCTGTTAATACTGCCGAGCCTGCTAGCGCCCATCGTGGTCTAGGCCTGGCTGGCGGCGCTGGCCCGCGCAGGCTGCGGTTCGCCCGACGCCACCGCGCAATCGTCAGGATATCCACCGCCTGCGCGGCATCCCACGGCATTGGGGCTATTCGGCGAATCCAGCCAAGGTAGCAGGCGAACAATCAGCTGCATCCGGTCCAGAGCAATGAAAACAAAACTACGCCGGGCTGGCCTCAGCCATTTTAAAATCCGGCATGATACTGCTTGATGATTTTAGCGGCAGCGTGCTGAAGACCAAGGCGTGATGTCAGGATGACACCGCTCCTTAAATAAAAGACCACAATCGGCGCTAGTGCATTTGGCCAACGGGCGCGACTGGCCGACGATCGTCAAACGCGTCCGCGCGGGTTCATTGAAAGGCATTAATATTCCGCTGCGTCCCGCAAGCATCGATACGTTGAAAGAGCTGGTCAACGCCGCCGCCGACCATTTTGCCAGCGAAACGCGTAACGCCACTCACGCGCTCAACAGCCTACCGCCAGGCGGTTTTGATGCGACGAAGAGCAGCAACTGACTAGACAACCGTTGCAGCTCATGCTATTCGCTAGGCCAGCGTAATTAGTGAAGTTCGCGCCGGGGAGGGTCTCTACCCGCCGCACACACTGTTTAACGCCGATGGCGTTATCTACCAATATCACCGTCGAGGCCCACGACACACGTCACATCTCGCTACATATCGAGCCCGAAAGGGTCTCTCTGTGGCGCAACGTGGGCACCACGTTGTCGCTGTTGTTGATGTTGCTTCTGACGGTCGCCGCGTTTAACACCATTTTGCTGATACGTCACCTGCACAACGAACGACGCCGGGCGCGGAATATCCGGCGCTATTATGATGGCTACTTTAACCATGAGCGGTGTCCCCGGGCGGTAACCGCTTTGGCATCTGAGCGGAGGACGCAATGAGCGGCAGTCCGCTCAGATGCCAAAGCGGCTTAATGCGTGCACTGCGGCCCTCGTTCAGGCGGAAAGGCGGCATTATCACTCCGACCGAAGCTGGCGCGCTAATAAATCTGGAGTATCACAGCGTGCACCATACATTGAGCGCTATCGTCTTGGCGTCAGCAATCCCGATTTTTGCTAGGTGCCCCAAGGCGTTCCGGCAGCATTCGGTACTGAGCGATTGCCGCGTGCTGCCGCCTGCGCTGGCCGGCATGGGGCGCCTGACAACCCGGAGGTGAAATGAACCCAATGAACCCAAAGATGTTAACGGCAAGATTCCGGCCGTGCGGCTGGATAAGTGGCTGTGGGCGGCGCATTTTTAATGGACGGCGCAGCAAGCCGAGAAAAACGATAGAGCTGGGCATAGAGATTATGCTGCATCAAGGCAATAAGAAAATAATGACGAACGTCAGGTGAGCGTGCGCGCAATTGGCGATCAGCGCCACTCGCTCAGCGATGGGCGCAGTTGTGTCAGGGGAACGATGCCAGTTTCGCCAAGCAAATGCCCTTATGATGCCCCATCCGACAAGCGCCTGGATCAAAAAGAACGCCGCAATCTGATTAAATTTAAATATGGCAGGTGAGGCGCAATAACCCGCCCGGCGGCACCGCAGGCATGAGAGACCATAATGACCCATCAAGACCAGCTGCACCGTTATCTTTTTAAAGAATATTCCGTCAGGGGTGTATTGAGCCAACACAACCAGAAAACGCTGTGTAGGGGGCTTCTGGTGGCAACCAGCTTGTTTACCACCACGCTGAAGTTTACCGGCGAGATCACCGTCCAGTTACAAGGGAACGGCCCGTTGCGTCTGGCGGTGATGAACGGCGACGATCGGCAGAATATGCGCGGCCTGGCGCGTGTTGACGGCGAAATCGCCGCGGACGCCAGCGGAGGGCGAGCGGTGGGGGTGGTCGGTTCTGGAAGGTCTCGGATTGTCTAGCAAACTACCTTCTGTAATCGGAGCAATTGCTGACGCGATTGTTTATCTGCACTAGCGAACTTAGGGCCAGATGGCTGCCACCGGCCTGCTGAAAGTATTCTCGATCAGGATACTCACGCCGATGATTTCGACCATTTTGCACAGCTCACCGCAACGTGAAGGGCAACGAATTGTTCGCTTTACCGGACAACGGGTTTTAACCACCTCTATCATCAAGATGAGGTGACGGTCTACCCGCCGCAATCTGTGCAATTCCTTTACACTTGCTCCCGCCAGCGTTGCGGTGAACAGAAGCTGAACGACATGCTCGAGCAGGACGGTGAAATGGATATGCATTGCGATTTTTGCGGCAGCCATTACCGTTTAACGCCGACGCCATCGCGTCCCTGGCCCTACAGCGGCAGGCGGCGGAAGGTCGCGCGTTACAGATCTAGGGCTAAATCTATTACCCTGCCGGACGATTGCCTCTTCGGCGGCATATGTTAAGGTAATAACTTATTCCCCGTGCGCCCACAAAATAACTTAAAGCCTGCCCGGTTAGGTCAATCCTTCGGCGCGCCCACCTCTAACCCCCACAATTGACAACGATACTTATTGCACTAATGGGCAGTGACATGGTAAGTAACCGCAGCAATAGCAACCGCAGCAATAGCTCAGTTATGGTATAATGGGCTGCCGCGGACTGGTGTGCAATCCAGACTACGACCAAATGTTTGCAGAAGACACTGACCCCACCGCCAGCTGGTTTGAAGGCGGAATCCTTACTCGATCGGGCGCGGTGGCGGTGGATACCGGGATTTTCACCGCTCACTCACCTCGCGATAAGTATCTGGTACGCGAGACTCTATTGTAGCCTGATCATGGCAAAAACGCCAATGACAATCATTCCCTTGACCAGCAGACCTGGGGTCGCCCTCAAAAGCGGATAGGCCAGCAACTTAGCGGCAAGCGCTTGTTTGTCATTGATGCTTGCTGCGGTGCCAATAAAGGTGCGTTTTGTCTCGTTAAAATGTGTTCATCCGGCCGAGCGACGAAATGCACCCAAACTGGCGTGAACAGGACCGACATTCAGAAAACTTTGTCGCTTGCAATCTCAAGGAGGGCATCCAGCTTATCGGCGCCACATGGTATGGCGGCGAAAATGAAAGAGCTGTTCTTGGTGATGAACTACCTGCTGCCGCTAAAGGGGAACGCGTCCATGCACTGTTCGGCCAACGTCGACGCGAGGATATCGCGCTGTTCTTCGGCCCTCCGGCACTGGAAACACGCTATCGACCGAGCCGCGCTGCCGTCTGATCTGGGATGATGAACACGACTAGGACGACGATGGCGGTATTCAATTTTAAATGGGCTGTTACGCTAAAACTATCCACTTTTCCACAGAAGGTCGAGCCGGAGATTTATCGGGCGATTCGTAACGCACTGCTGGAAAATGTAGTAGTGCGGGCGGACGTCAGAGTGGATTACCATCGATCATATTGAGAATGTCGTCAAACCGGTGTTGCGCGCGGAACACGCAACGCGCGTCATTTTTACGGCGAATACCTTTGGCGTCTTACCACCGGTCGCCAGCCTGTCGATGGAATAGGCGCAGTATCATTTCCTGTCCGGTTTTATCGCCAAACTGGCGGGGACCGTGAGCGGAACGTGATGGCGTGGCACCATCTTCCGCCTACTTTGGCGCGGCATTTTTATCTCTGCATTCCACCGCCTGCGCACGCGCCTTTTTGGTCAATGCCGGCTGAAAGAGTAGCGATAAACGGCTCTCCCTCAAAGACACGCTGGCGATTATCAACGCCATTTTACGCGGCGATATTGACGACAACGCCGGCGAATAGCGGATTAAGGGGGGGAGATTTAGCCCAGCGTTTTATCGATAATTTCACCAAATTTACCGACACCCCGGCAAGTGACGGGCGCTTGTGAGCGAGGGCCCACGGCGCTAACGCTCTCTGCTCCTGTACCTAGGACGGGTTACCTTCTCGCCAAGGCACCGCGCTACGCGATGGTCAGCCTGGATACGGCAGGCTTTCTGGCCCGGCATCGTGTCATACCGCCGCTTAGTCGATGCTTTTGCCGGCAGTTTTGGCTTCACTGACGCTAGCCGCTTGATCCATTGATGCGACCGGCAGCGGTAAGTAGGCGCGGATACGCAGCCCTTGCCGGGCGCTGCGGCCGATTTCCAGCTTGCCGGCATGTGCGTCGATGATACGCTGCACAATAGCCAGACCGAGGCCGGTACCGCTTGTGCTGCGCGCGCTGTCGCCGCGCACAAACGGCTGGAACAGATATTGTAGCTGATCCGGCTTAATGCCTGGACCATCATCCTCGACCTCAAACCAAACACGGTTGATGTCACGGCCACTATTCACCTTGATCCAGTCATTACCGTAGCGTGCCGCGTTCACCACCATATTCAGCGCCGCCCGCTTGATGGACATCGAGTTAACGTTAACGATCAGCTCCTCGCCGCAGATATCGGTTTCAATCACGCGCTCATAACCGCTCTCTGCCATCACCACTTCGGTCAAGATGCTGTTCAGATCCGCCATCTCGGTCTGCATCTCCTTGCCGGTGCGCAGATAATCAATAAATTGCTCGATAATGGCGTTGCACTCTTCGATATCTTTATTGATCGACTCGGCGAGATAACCGTCTTCCACGCTCATCATCTCCGTCGCCAAGCGGATGCGGGTCAGTGGGGTGCGTAAATCATGACTGACGCCGGCCATCAACAGAGTACGATCATCCGCCAGTAGCTTGACACCGGCGGTCATCTGATTGAAAGCCCGGGTCACCGAGCGCACCTCCGAGGCGCCATATTCCCGCAGCGGCGGCGGAATAATGGCCTTCCCCGCCTGCAGTGCGGCGTGTTCCAAATCCACCAGCGGCCGGTTCTGAATACGAATAAAAAGCCAAGCGCCACCGATGGCCAATAACATAATCACCAAGGTATAGCGGAACAATGGCGAGAAGCCACCCTGATGAATTTCGGTTAGCGGAATGCGTACCCAAATATCCGGTGATAACCAGGTTTTCAGCCAGACAACGGGGAAATTTTTGACGACCTCGACGCGCACGTCAGTTGGGCCGCCCAGCTGCTGCGCCATTTGCTGACTCAGAAACTCATAATGTTGCGCCCAGCGCAAACCGCTCTCTTCCGCGGCCGGATTGGTATACAGTGAGATACCTAATTCACGGTAAATTTCGCGCCGGAACGCCGGCGGCACTTCCAGCGACGTACCGTCCTGCAGCTGCAACCGGTCGGTCATCAACATTCTGACTTCATAAGCCAGAATCTTATTGAATTGTTGCAGACTTGGCAGAATAGCGAAATTTAGAATCACCAGGTATGTCGTTAGCAGGCTTGTGAGTAGCGAGGTAACGACTAGTAGCAGGCTGAAGGAACTGCGCGGAGAGATGCACCATCGCATCATGCTTTACTGGCGTCCGGCACAAAGACATAGCCCAGCCCCCACACTGTCTGTATATAGCGCGGATGGGCTGGATCTCCTTCCACCATGCGCCGCAGACGGGAAATCTGCACATCAATGGAGCGCTCCATAGCGCTATACTCGCGGCCGCGCGCCAGGTTCATCAACTTATCTCTGGATAACGGTTCGCGTGGATGGCTGACCAACGCTTTGAGCACCGCGAATTCACCACTGGTCAGCGGCATCGGCTCATCTTCTCGAAACATCTCGCGCGTACCGAGGTTGAGCTTGAATTTGCCAAAAGCGATAATCGCCTCTTCCTGCGACGGCGCGCCTGGCAACTCGTTGGCCTGCCGGCGAAGTACCGCGCGAATGCGGGCCAGCAGCTCGCGCGGATTGAATGGCTTGGGAATATAGTCATCGGCGCCGATTTCCAGGCCAACAATCCTGTCCACTTCTTCCTCTTTAGCGGTCACCATAATGATGGGCATCGGGTTGCTCTGGCTGCGCAGCCGGCGGCAGATAGACAGGCCATCTTCACCCGGCAGCATCAGATCCAGCACCATTAAATGGAAAGATTCCCGCGTCAGCAGACGATCCATCTGCTCAGCATTGACGACACTGCGTGCCTGAAAACCCTGTTCGGTCAAATACCGCTCAAGGAGCGCCCGCAGGCGCATATCATCATCCACTACCAGGATTTTGTAATTCTCTTGCATTGTCTCTTTCCCAAAAGCGAAACGCCCGTCGGTGGATCACTAACAGCGATTTCGGGTGACCATTCTAAGCGAAATTGTTACAAAGCACATGAAGATGCGCAATTATCAACACCTTCCGCGCCTGATCCGATAATAACATCTGTCGTGCCGTCGCGAATAATAATTAACGTCCACGCCGGTGCGCAGTTTAACGGCAGTGTCACTGTGTCGTATTATTCGCGGTAAGCGATATCAGTGATATACCAGGTGTGACGCCCGCCGGTGTATGACCTCCGCCTCGCCATCCGCCGTCTTTTTATTAAGGCGCGCACCATAGGTGAGTCAATGGAAATGCGGTTCTTATGTTTGTAGATTTCATCGGGACTGGCGATACGAAAGCGTTTTGTTTCACTCTCCTGGCCTTCCACCTCCACTCAGATGCAAAACACCCACCGTCCTGCTGCGGGGAATAGTCCACCGCCCACGATTCTTTACGGTACGCGGCGCAGATAGCGCACACACAGGGAAATCTTGCGCAGGATTTTATTGCTATAACGATAATCCGTATTTTCACTGCGTTCTCAGAGGCTGGCGGCCCAGGCTACCTTTTCGGTAATTCCGGCCGTAGCGCTTCCACGGGTGGTCTAGCTCATCGTGTAATTCCCGGTAGCCTTGATGACGGGTAAGTAAGGTTGCTCTTCATCGTCATCAATCGTCACAATACATCGCCAATAACGGCAATAACAACGGCAATATACCATAGCGACCCATAGCGACGCCGAGGGTTAACAAACCAGGGCGGCTGGCGCTTTGTCGCCGCAAACCGTATAACCTGTGCAGGTCCACAAGTAATCCTTATGACAAAATGAACTGTGACGCATGAATAGAGAGTCATTGAACCACCTTATCGCCGGGAGCTGAAAGCCTGGGCGGAGCAGGTGGAGCCGCTGTGCAGCTGCTGGATGAAGGCAATACCGCGCCTTTTATCGCCACTATCGTAAAGAAGTCACAGGCAGCCTGGACGAACGCAGTTGCGTACGCTGGTTGGAAACGCGCCTGCTGGGTTACTTACGCGAACTGGACGAGTGACGTTTCTGAAATCAATTGACGGCCAAAGAATGGAGAACTGGTAAATAAATATTTTAATTATTTCTTTATTCACTATTCGCTATGAGTATAATTATCTCGACGCTTATTTAATATTCACTGCCTATTGGTACAGGGTTATTTTCGTTTTCTGCCATGCGCCATGACTAACAAAATAGACGACCCCACCCCATTGCCCGGAATTTTCGAGACGCTTAAAATTTAAATATTGTAAATACAATACATTGCATCAAACAGCAGAGAATAGATTTTTGCAATCGCCACTGAAAAAAAGAATTTGGTTGATGGTTTGTTTTATTTAGCGCGGGTAATAAGGTGATAGAATTATTGCTATTAATAACTATTACTTTTACCATTTTCATTAATTAACACTGCGCCTGTCCGGTTGACAAATCATACCCAGTGGTATTTACCGTTTACGCCGTGCTTTCGATCACCATGCAAGAAGGTCACTATGCAACTGCAATTGCAGCACCATTATAAAATTACCGGCTATGCCAAAGAGATTCCTCCCACCTTCCGGCAAAAAATGCTATCCCTTGGTATGTTGCCCGGCAGTTCGTTCCAGGTGGTGCGTGTCGCCCCGTTGGGCGATCCTGTGCAAATCGAAGTACGGAGGGTACAGCTGGTATTACGAAGAAAAGATCTGTCATTGCTGCTATTGAGCCGTACCGACGGTTGACCCGCTCTGCTCCGAACGCGTCGTGTGCTCGGGGTAATCCGTTTGTATTTGTCACTGCTTACAGGTTTTATTCATGATCACTACACGCACTGTGGCCTTGATCGGTAATCCCAACGCCGGCAAAACCACCCTATTCAACCAGTTGACCGGCGCTCGCCAGCGAGTCGGTAACTGGGCCGGCGTTACGGTGGAACGCAAAGAAGGCTTTTTTATCACCGCCGCGCGGCATATTACGCTGGTCGATTTGCCGGGCGCTTACTCTCTAACCGCGCTGTCGCAGCAATCCTCGCTGGATGAACAAATCGCCTGTCGGTATATCTTCGAACAGCAGGCTGATATGCTTATAAACGTGGTCGACGCTGCCAACCTGGAGCGTAATCTTTATCTGACGCTACAGTTACTGGAGCTTGGTATTCCCTGCATCGTGGCGCTGAACATGCTGGATATCGCCTACAGTCAGGGCATTAGCATCGATATTCCAGCACTGGGGCGACGGCTCGGCTGTTCGGTGATCCCGCTGATATCCACCCGCGCTGAGGGCATTGAAACCTTGAAGGCGCGGCTGGACGGCCCGCTACCGGCGGCACCGTCTCTCACTGTCGACTATCCGCAAGCCGTCCGCCAGGCGGTAGAACAGCTACAGCCATTCATCTCTCACGCATATTCGCTACGCCAGCGGCGCTGGCTGGCGCTGCATATGCTGGAAGGGGACATTCACAGCTATGAGTTGCTAACCTCTCCCAAATGGCTGGAAAGCCTGCGTGCGGGCCTGCAACAGGATGCGGCATTGGCGATCGCCAATGCCCGCTACGCTACCATCATCGCTCTCTGTCAGGCCGTCAGTAACGGCCATTTGACGCAGACCAACCGCCTGACAGAGCGTCTTGACGCTGTGCTACTCAACCGCTGGCTTGGCGTGCCGCTGTTTTTTATGGTGATGTATTTTATGTTCATCCTCGCCATCAATCTCGGCGGTGCCCTGCATCCGTTGTTTGATGGCGGATCTACCGCATTGTTCATCGACGGTATTCAATGGCTTGGCTATCAGCTGCACACGCCGCAGTGGTTAACGCTGCTGCTGCTACAAGGCATAGGAGGCGGGATCAATACCGTGCTGCCGCTTATTCCGCAAATCGGCATAATGTACTTGTGTCTGTCGTTTTTGGAAGATTCCGGCTACATGGCGCGCGCCGCGTTCGTCATTGACCGGCTGATGCAGTCCCTCGGCCTGCCGGGCAAGTCGTTCGTGCCGCTGATTGTCGGTTTCGGCTGCAATGTGCCGTCAGTAATAGGCGCTCGCACGCTCAACGCGCCGCGCGAGCGCCTGATGACCATCATGATGGCGCCCTTCATGTCCTGTGGCGCGCGGTTGGCAATTTTTGCCGTCTTCGCCGCGACTTTTTTCGGCCAGCACGGCGCAACATTGGTGTTTTCGCTGTATCTGTTGGGAATTGTGGTAGCGATTCTTACCGGATTGATGTTAAAATACACGCTCATGCGTGGCGAAGCGATCCCGTTCATCATGGAGCTCCCGGTGTACCACTTGCCGCACATCAAAAGCCTATTATTGCAAACTTGGCAGCGGCTGAAGAGCTTCGTGTTTCGGGCCGGTAAGGTCATCGTTCTAGCCAGCATGCTCATTGGCGCGCTTAACAGCTTCACGCTGCACGGCGAAACAGCGGACAACGTCAATCACTCTGCGCTCGCGGCGGTGAGTAGAACCCTCACCCCTCTACTCAAGCCGATGGGCATCCATGAGGATAATTGGCAGGCCACGATTGGGCTGATTAGTGGTGCAATGGCAAAAGAGGTAGTGGTGGGGACGCTCAACACGCTGTATACCGCCGAACAGATCACCCGTACCCCGTTTGAGCCGGACGCATTCGATTTATTGGATGAATTGTCTGGCGCCATGACGGAAACCTGGCAGGGAATACAGGATGTCTTCAGCTTCAGCGTTCTCGCCAACCCTATCGAAGCCAGTAAAGGCGACGGCGAGATGAGCAGCAGCGCCATGGGAATGATGAGCAGAAAATTTGGCAGCGCTACCGCCGCTTACAGTTATTTGATCTTTGTTCTGTTGTATGTGCCCTGTGTTTCGGTCCTTGGCGCTATTATTCGAGAAAGCAGCCGCGGTTGGATGCTACTGTCGGCACTATGGGGTGTTAATATGGCTTATTCGCTGGCAACGCTGTTCTATCAGGCGGCTACTTTCATACAGCATCCGCTTTACAGCGCAACGGCGATAGCGGCAGTTATCGTAGTCAATGGTCTTTTGATTGCCTGCCTCTACCGCTGTCGGGATCGTTTCCAGCCAGGGCTGTCCGATCCTTACCCTGCCGCCAGCCCACAGGCGGCGAAAGCTGTCACTAAGGAGGAGTGGTGACT
This sequence comes from Sodalis sp. (in: enterobacteria), assembly GCF_036327475.1. Classification (NCBI taxonomy): domain Bacteria; kingdom Pseudomonadati; phylum Pseudomonadota; class Gammaproteobacteria; order Enterobacterales; family Bruguierivoracaceae; genus Sodalis; species Sodalis sp. (in: enterobacteria). The sequence continues at coordinate 1,092,392 of NZ_CP132913.1, forward strand.
AAACTGATGCAGTTGCGCGACGCACTGGAGATGGGTCAGGCCGAACAGGTTAGCAGCGACGACACGCAGCGCTCACTGCTGGCGAGCCCTGTCATCGGTTGCGTTCAATCAAATGACCATACGCTCATCAATGTATCCGTCGCTGCCAGTCCTTGAATCGGTACAGCGCCGGAAAATACGCATTCCAGCCAATACTTAGCATAGAAATTAATCGCCTTCCCCGGCCCACCCGCAACTGCCATCAATCCACTTAACGATTTTGCTCCCAGTGGCTACAGTAACAACAAGGTGTCATTGCCACGTTTATGCTGTGTTAGCGCGTCGTCACATTAACAAGGTGCCATGATGGAAGACCCGCTTGCCGAGAGAGATTGACTCCACCACCTTAAGCCAGGGGCAATTGGACACCATCAAGAGCCAAATTAGCTTCACAAAATCCACGCTGCACCAGGCGCGCAAAACGCACTGGGATTAGGACGAAAAACGCACTGGGATTAGGACGATGTAGTGCTTATCGTCTCCAGCCTCTTTCTAGAGGCGGAAAAACCACTTTCGATACCTTCACTACTTTTAGTCACCGACTACGCAACATGTTTTCCCTGATGTATTGATGGTTTTTGTCATTGATTATCAACATCGTCGGCAGTCGGCAGCAGAGATCGCCTAGCTCAATCGTCCGGTTGATGTTGATTTTATCTGTAATTACATGTCCGCCAAAGTTGGCGGGTGAAAGGCTATCTGGCGGGTCTAAACCTATGCCCTCACGGCAGCACCCTCTGGACAACGTTCAGCGCCGATCAGGTGGATCTCACTTTGGCCACCCTAAGTACGTCGCCGTCATCGGCGTATTGCTGCACTATTTGATACAAGGTGCGGACTATATTCACCCGGACACGGTGGGCTATCTGTGGAAAGAAGTGGACTCGTTTTATCAATTTATAAACCAACGTGCCCCATTAAGATAACATTAACGATTTCGGCAACGGCCGCGTGAAGCGCAGATGATATACCAGTTTCCGCTGACGCCGCTTGTGCTGCACGCACTGCACAACGTCGGCAGCTGCACTCTGCGGCACTGGGCCGCGTGGCTGAACATCGGCTGCGGCACCACGACCTTTTAACTTCCTCGCCTCCCATATGACAGCATCGGTATGAATCGAATCCGCTGCACGGCATTACTGCCGGAGGCGGAAATCATCCGGCTCGCGCACGTTCTGAAGAGCGAGGGTGAGCTGGTGTTTTATAAACAAAATACCGATGGCACCACCAACCACTATGAAATCAACGTTACCTATTTGGATGCGTTTGACTGGCACGATGGGACGCGTCTAAGCCGCTTTACTATGCTATTGTTGGTGTTTTCCGGGCGTGCCAGCTTTTATGTACAGAGCATCCTAGTGTCACGCAATGACAATGTTGGATGAGGAAACCAGCTTGTACTCGCGCTTATTCCTGGCGCTAAGCACTCTTATCTGGCTGTGTCGTTGGAACAGGTGTTTCACTCCGATGTTGCCATGGAGGTGCTAGAGTGGAATAAAAATATGCCGCTCGCCTTTTACGTCACGCCGCCGGCCAGCGACTGCTGTGTATCTAGTATCTATAATAGCTGCACTCTGCCTGATGGCGATTATCGCCAATTGACCGCCGACGGAACGTAATTGGGTAGTGGTCCGCTTTGGGCATTGGCGCAATCGGCCTAGGTTCCGGATTGGGCCGCAGTACCACCGCTAACGCAATCAGGTAACGGTCTGACTGAAGTCGCAAAGCGCCTGGCAGAAAAGCACGGGATGAGAAATGAACGGCGCATGCGCCGCGCCAGCAAAGACGATGCTTTGGCTAGCGGGACTGCATTTATCCACTAATGGAACCACTTTATGCGGCACCAGGCCGTCCAGATAGCCGTACAGGCGCAGCAGCGACACGTCAAGTCGTCCTAATGCCGGGCGCAAATCACTAGCACGCAACAGTGCCAGCCCGCCGGCCAACACTTCTGTCTCTGGTGTTGGCTGCGCCAATACTACACTTTTCAACCAGCGCGCATCTTGACGCGCGGACTCGGTTCCCAGCGTTTGCAGACCAAGAAAACGGCTGACGGTTCGGGTGAAATCTGAACGCAGCTCCTGTGCAAAACCTTCCAGCACCTCTGGCCTTATCCCTGGCCAGTCGCCATCAGCGCAAAAACGCGGTGAAGAGGCCACAGTAATCAGGCCAGCGACCGCTTGGAGACGCTGATACGTCACCGTGGTCGCCACCAGGCCGCCGAGCGACCAGCCTAGCCATAGCGCGCTGGCGGGGGCCCGTGACGCCACTTCCTCCGCCATCTGCTCCAATGTCAGTGCCCCGTATCCGCGGCTGCGGCCATAGCCCGGCAAATCGACCATGTGCAGGCGAAAATGTGGCGCTAGCTGGGGAATAATGCGAGACCAGACACCAGCATTCAGTCCCCATCCGTGCAGCAGCACAAGATCGCGATCACCGGAACCGGTCGTTTGCCAAAACAGTGATGTCATCTGTTATCATCCATAAAGTCGGAAACAAAAGGTTGACCCTATACTAATAATCAGCGCCCTGTATTGGTTATGCTGGCAATCGCCTTGGTTTGGCCATCACGGCGCTTGTCGCCGCTGCGTTAGAGTGCTGCTAGCGGAGCGGAGAATTGCCTGCCCGTGCTGTGGATTACCTGCCGGCTGCAGACTCCGCCCTGGCAAATTCTGCTTACAGTGGGAGACTACCCGCACGCCGCGAGCCGGCTGGTGACAAAGCTCAAATATCAGGGTGACACCGGCCTTGCCCGTGCTGGCGCGGCTGCTGTGGTTACGCTAGCGTGATCGCGTCGCCGAGGGAGATGAACAGTCAGATTTGTTGTTTAATGTGCCTTTGCATGCCTCTCGTCACTGATGTAGGGCTATAATCAAACTGAACTGCTCGCTGGTGCGCTTGCGCGCTGGCTAATAGCTTCCGCGGTGCCTTCTTACTTATGCCGCGTGGATGTAGCTAGGAAATGGGTGATGATGTTGGATGATATTGACGCGCGCGAAGTGCAACTGTGGAGCATTTGTCGCACCTTGTAGTCTGTGAGAGAAAGGGCGTATAGTATCCTACTAGTTTAGTCAATTATTGAGTGAATGTTATGATCCGTATTACAGATGCTGCCCAGGAACATTTTGCTAACTTACTATCCAATCAGGAACCCGGCACCCAGATCCGCGTGTTCGTTATCAGTCCTGACACGCCAAATGCGGAATGCGGCGTGTCATACTGCCCTACGGATGCAGTAAAGTCCACCGACATGGAGCTGAAATTCGATAAAATATCGGCCTATGTGGATGAACTCTCCGCCCCTTACCTGGAGGATGCGGAAATTGACTTCGTCACAGATAAGCTCGGTTCCCAGCTGACGTTGAAAGCCCCAAATGTCAAAATACGCAAAGTGAACGACGAGGCGCCACTTATCGAGCGGGTTGAGTATTTGCTGCAGTCGCAGATTAATCCACAGCTGGCGGGCCACGGCGGTCAGGTGACGCTCATAAAAATCACTGATGATATGCTAGCCATCCTTCAGTTCGGCGGCGGCTGTAATGGCTGCTCGATGGTAGATTATACACTTAAAGAAGGGATCGAGAAAGAGCTACTGGAGAAATTCCCTGAACTGAAGGGCGTGCGCGATTTGACCGAGCATCAGCGCGGCAAACACTCCTACTATTGATCGGCGATAGGCCAGACTTGACTAACAGCGTTAGGCCAAATCTGCCGACGGAGGTCCGCTAAAACAGACCATCGGCATTAAGTCCGATCCGTGAACGGGGTTAGCGAGCGTTTGCCCGACTTGATCCCCGGCGTCCCCCTCGCTGCCCTCCCTTCCACGCCAGCGATAAACCTCCGTCGGCAGTTAGATAATCTTAGGGTCGTCAAACAGGGTCTCGAGACCCTACGTCAGTTTCGCCAGTGAGAACAGGCATCAGTGATACCAGGCACATTGACCGGTGTTGCCATCTGCAACTAGTCTTCGAGCTGTAGCCCCAGAAGCGCGCTGCAGCATGGGAAACTTCTCCTTCTCAGCACAAGGGTGTAGCGGCTGGCAATCAGCCTGCGCGTCGCAACGCGTCCAGCAACGCCTGCCCTCTAGCTGTCGGTCCTCCAGCAGCAACTGCCAGGTCTGCTCATTGTCATACAAGCCAAGCCAAAAAACAGAACCCTATACGAATACACGCCCATGGCACGCAGCTTCTCACCAATATCTGCCGAGATCCTCGCCGATAACCATACATTGCTGGCGCCGGCTCTCAATGGCTAACACCGCCAGAAAATCTGCCATCGGGTAGCGCACATAGGCCACGTGCTCAGGACCATAACACAAGCAGTACCCAAAACACATCAACACCATCACATGATCAAGGCGCAGCGGGCTGCAGTAGTGCATATTGGCGCGCAACATATCGAACATATCGATAAACGATTGCGGCAGCAGTTGCTAATTCACGAGGACCCAATCGGTCCGGCGCGCACCCACCGACGCGTATGGAACAGTACAGGGCGGGATCGGCTCAGGTTTCTGCACCGCCCTCGCCGACGCCAACCGCCAGATCGCGATAGATCCCTACCGACATCCACAGCCGTTGACTGAATCGGTAATAGCCATCCAACTGCCTGGCCGCCAGCCATTGTAAATAACTAAAAAGTGTTTCGTCTTGGTGCTGTCGCCTCGAACGCGCCAGCACGGACTCAGGCAACTGTGCACAACCTATTTAATGTGCAAATGTGCAGGTGCATCAAAAATAGCCCGCTGATAAAGGCTGTCACCGCCGGCCGCAATAAACTCCGCTAGCGATTGGCGTTTAAGATTATCCGCCGCACATCTGAATTGCGTCCAAGCATAACGCTGTGTCGTCAGTTTCATCGTCATTACTGTGCATAATCCACCTGGTCATTCGCATACAACGCCTGTAACCGGCTCCCAGCTCCCAGCTCCCAGCTCCAACCACAAAAGCTACTCCTGCGCATTGTGCAGAAAATCGTTCAGCCCGCCCCAACATCAAATAAGAACTGGCCCAATCGGGGTGGGTCTGATACAGCATATGCAGCGGGTTAACGCTAACAAAAGCACCGTCCAGTCAGGCTATCCCGGCGATCATTTGCGCCAAATCGGCGATACTCCAATTGCGTATTAAACGCAGCGTATAGAGCTGGACCTGCTGCCCCATCCCCATAGCTGCATTCCGCCCCGGTCGGCGGCTCATAACCGCGCTCTGTGTCGACAATTACCCTGCATTCCAAGCGTGCACAAACACACAGCGTCAACCGATGGTAGCCGTCAGACACCCATCGGCAGCGTCAGCAAGCGCTCACGGTAACCACCGGTGACCCATACAGGTGGCAGCGGTGCCAAACTGTCACCGGCGTCGGCTCCCGGCATCGCGTCCAATAAGTAGCCGCAGCGTTTCCGGGCTGATGCTGCGTGGCCATTGCCATGCGTCGAGACGCACTCGCTGATAATGCCAGCCCGCCGCACGCTGATAAAGCGCGTCCGCCACTGTCATCGGCATGTTCCGTGCTTGACCATGCTCATCCATAACAAGTGCCATCACGGCATCATCAGCTCAACGTTTTGTCTACCAGATAGCTGCTGATAATCATGTGCCGCGCGGTCCGAGCTGAAGAAGCTGCCAGCGCGGTATTTACCACCGCGCTGCGTGTCCAGTTATCGGGGCGGCAATATAACGCGTCCACCCGCTGCCAGACTTGGCAATAGGCGGCGAAATCCGCCAGCATCAAATTAAGGATCGCCGCCTATTGCAGATTGTGCAGTAAGGAAACGTGAAGGTGTGCTTGTCTTTGAAGCTGTATCTACAGCTGACCAATCCGCCAACAACCCTTTCATCGCCTCATTCCGCTTCAAAAATCGCACCGGTTTATGGCCGTCGGCGAGCAGCGCCTTTACCTGGCTTACCGTATAGCCGAAAATAAATATATTCTCCTCGCCTACTTGCTCGGCAATACCCGTCATCTAATGGATTTTAGCCGCCGTTTGTTGCCGTATTTAATCTGCTGAAAACGGGCGCGAAACGCCACATTGTCCGCATGGGGCGCCAGCGCTTGCAATCTTTCCGGGTGAAGCAGCCTTTGCCAATGGTTTCATCAATCCGCCCAGCCAGCGCCGGATTACACTGTTTCAACCAACGGAGTTGAGTAACACCGTTGATCACGCCTTACGCGGCCATAGCCAATAATGATCGGGAAACAGGTCTCTTTCACTGGTTCAGAAAGTAGCGCGGCGACGCCATTGACAGTAAAGCCACATACCACGTATAAATTCTCCATCCGTACTTGTTACCCTATATGCTCGCTAAGCGGCGCCATACCGCGTTGTCGCCATGCCGATGCTGCTCCAAGCACGCGCAGTCGATCGTTAATGTTCCTGATAATGGCGAAAAGGCGCAGCAGTAGCGTCTGCAGTAGCTTCTCAATGCTACGTATAGTTGGTATAGGCGAAAGTGCGTGACGTAATCAACAAAGGCCTCATCCCATGTGAACCGATGTTGGTCGAGCAGCAAGCGGCATGCACAACATTTCATGGCGATAGCCGGATGGGTATCATTGAGCTGAATAACTTCATAATTCGGCAGAGTTTCCAGACTGCGGCCAAATGGTGACGGCACAAAATGTCCGCCACGGCACAAGCGCACTGGAAATACTGCTGCATCAGTCGTAGCTATTTATCTTTCTGATGGTTATCGTTCGGGTAAAGTACTTTAGGGAACGTGTCGACTAGGGAACGTGTCGACGTCGATCCCGTCCCGTCGGCTTTAAGGAATTTCCCGTCATTAAAAACGCCAGATTGAACGGATATGCGGACGTGTCGCCCGCCATAAACGCAGCGGCAGCACCGCACTGTTGCCAAAATTGACTACCTGCAAATCCAAGGTTTCGCCGATCAGCGAGAACGGCGGTTCCCAGTGGCTGCCGCCCTGATTGTCTTTCACCAGTTTGCCATCAAACCCGACGTCACATCTGGCGCTGCGTTATGACGGAACCAGGGATAGGTTTCGCGATGCCAGTCGTCGAAGGATTCCATTACTGGCCTTTGGCGAATGTCTGGAAACTATGCTGGTAATTCAGCCGGTAGCCCGATGGCTGGCTGGCCCACGGTCGCCATGAAATCCATATAGCAATCGGCCAGGTGGCCCAGGCCGCCGTTATCCAGCGCCTAATCGTCTCGTATTTCAGGATATCGGCAAGCTAATCTGATAAGCCTCGAACACTCTTTTGACCATGTCATACCCGCTAAGATTGATAAGATTATTGCTAGTCAGGCGTCCCAAATTCCATGTACAGGTCATTGATATAGCAGAAGATTTTATTACTGTCACCCGGTTTAGGGACTTTGGGGCGATACTTTCATTGATCACCGTGCTGACCGTCTGTCACCACTGCAACGAGGCCATTTCCCGCGTGCCGGCGAGACTGTTAACGTTGCTACTGGTGATCTGGCGCTGCGCCTGTTTTCACAGCTTTATCAAATTTTGGCTGAACATCTCTATCCTGTTAGGCTAACCTAAACAGTGCTGGAAAATCGGCTACTAATCCTGTCATCATCATAGTTATTTCCACGCCCATCGCAAGCGATCGCCATAGCAACCCACGGTTATCCAAAAGCTTAGCGGAGGGGCACGCTGTGCCTGTGGCCATATTAAACTGCGGCGTACCTTAAGGGGTCGCCGTTCATGTCGCCGTGCAAAAGGCATCGGAATGGTCTGGCTAAGCGCCGTGATGATCAAAGAATAGACAATACCATTTAAAATGGGAAAGTCGGCGTGAATTTTTACACTCGAGACCTTACGCTTAGCACAGGTTCACTTGGAGTGTCCGGTAAGAGTCATCACCCGACGGCAAGTTGGTCGGTAAATGGATCATCTACCAGCTCTATTTGATTGACCATGGCGCTGGCGCTGCGGGCGAATTTAGAATTGCCGGTCACCAGTATCACCACGCAGCGAGAATTGTCGATAATCGCCCGTTTGATGCGCACCTCTAATTAAACTTTAGCAGCGAGCCATCCAAATCAATGCTGCTGATGCTGAGATGCCGTATATAGAGGGCGGCCTCGCCGATAATGCCGCCGTCGCACAACGTCGCCACGTTAAGATTATTGGCGGACCACCCGCAGTTTTATGACCCAGCAGCACGTGCACCACCGCCTCCGGGGCGTGGTGCCGAATCGATGAACAGCGTGGCGCCGTCGGGGATTTGACCGGCGACGCGCGCCGCAATGCGCGCCTTTTTCGCTGACCACATCACCCTGCATCGTGGTAGGCAGAGTTGACCGAACTCGACGGCAGTGCTGCGTGGCCGTAATGGCGCTGAGTCTTGTTCTGTTTGGCCAAATCGTTCAGATTGCGCCGTATTATCTGTGGACTGACGGTAAAGTGATCCACCAGTTCCTCGGTACTGGCGTATGATGGCGAACCAGCTCATAATGGCATCATACCGCTGTGTTTGCTTCACATTGACTCCTCTGTGCTGCCGGCCGATCAGCGCCGATCGCTGTGACTCCGATACCGCCGTGTTTGCCAAAACGCCATCAGCAGGCCCGTTACCAGACCTGCCACGTGCGCGGCATTAGCGATTGCGATCCCCAAGATATTAAAATGGCCGGTAATGAGGCACAACAGGGCGAACACGATCACTCCGCGCGGCATAGATAGCGGCTCGCCGGGATTTTTCTCGCCATGCCACCAGACATAGCCTATCAGCGCATACACCACGCCAGACAGGCCGCCAAAAAAGCTCCCGCTAAAATGTGACTGCACCACGCCGCTGACGATTGCCGATAGCAGGAACAAAATGAGTAATGACGCCACACCGCGGTAGCGCTCCATCAGGCCAGCCAGATACCACCACCACGCCACATTGAACATCAGGTGCAATAGTGAGAAATGCAAAAAGGCATGGCTGACACAGCGCCAGATCTGGGCATATTGGGCCGGACCGGCGGGATACGCCATCGTGGCCATTACCCAATCATCGCCGAGCAGAGTCATTAAAACAAAGACCAGCACGCACAGTGCTGTTACCCCTAACGTCAAAGGACCGGCCTGCTGATGCAGCGCCGGTAGATCAGTGAGCAGGCCGGATCCCGTCACGCCGCGGTAATGTAACGAACCGGTACGCCAGCTAGCGATCTGATAACGCGGATGCTGCGGTTCAAGTAAAAATGCCTCAAGCGCCCCCTCGACCTGTTCCAGTTTTTCGTCCTGGGCCAGCCACAGCTCGGTATAACGCCCCTGCTGACGCAACTCCATGTCCACGCCCTGGGTTTTCATATAATCAATGAAGACCAACGCCAGGCGCGCCTTAGACAAGGCGGCAACTCGAATCATATTTCACTCACGCTATCATAATGAGGTAATGGTGGGAAAGAATAAGCGATTCGCGGGCTAACGCGCGGCTCGACGACTTCCACGTGCACCAACGCCGCTAGACGTTCAGGCAATATATTGCGCCAATATTCTGTGGAAAGGCTTCAGCCAGGTGTCAAACCCGCACCCCTGGCTCAGCAGATACGCCTTTACTGCTATTGCCATGATAGCATATCATCAGTACCGAACGAGTGGTACCCTGTTGCGCCAAAATGCCGACAAAATATCATTGCTCAAAATGGAACGCGCCACGGGAATACCAGGCTACGAAGTTTGCTGATCGCGAATATCAGCAGTACCACGTCCCCGCTGCCAGCGATCCCTAGCCAGTTCTACGCTGATTGTTGCAAATTGATCCATGCCCCTGTCGCCTCGTTGAATGAAAGATAGCACGCCTCGCGGTAGTAAAAGAAGTGTAGCAAGCCGTTGGCCGGCATGCAGCGCTTTCGCCGCCACTCCTGTCGCGCCATATCGGCGTCGCCGTGGCAGCAACCCGCGCTGATCGAGTAAAAACGTTAACTGCGTCACGCATTGCCTCTTTTTTCACAGAGTTCTTATATGTTAGTTTGCGCTTACAACCATGAGCAAAACGAATATAAAAGAATTGTAACGCGCATTGGAAGGACTTGAATCAGTAGTGGGATCAACGGTACCGGTATTGCTGCCAACGACACCGAGCGTGGAATGTCCGTATTGCTGTTGGGAGCGCAGGGTTCGGTGTGTGCCACATCGTCCGCCAGCTCTAAACTCATTCACGGTGACCTGCGCTATCTCGAAGTTATAAATTTCGCTTTGTGAGCGAAGCGCTGACCGAACGAGAAGTGTTGTTAAAAATGGAGATCTATATTACCTTTCCGATGCGCTTTCGACTGCCGTGCCGGCCGTATCTGCGCCTGGCGTAGATGATTCGATCGGGCCTGTTTATATGATCATCTTGGCAGGCGCACCCCTCTGTCGGCTCAGTGAGGGCGTTCGTTTGGCATGGATTCGGTCCTAACACCGGAAATCGTGCGCGGTTTTCGTGCGCGGTTTTGAGTATTCAGACTGTTGGGTAGGTGATGCGCGTCTGGTGGTGCTCAACGCTCAGGAAATAGTGGCGCGGGGCGGCGATATCAAAACCCGTACGCAGGGGCCCGTGCCTGGCGAGAAAACGGTCTGTGACACAAAGTCGAGGCGCGCGATAGCCTGGCCGTCAAGAGTCATCCATCTCTGACAGGACAAGGGAGCTGGCCAACGCCATCGATCCTTGGATAAAACATTGCATCGATGACAGCTTGCATTTACCGTCGCAGTACGGCATCCGCCTGGATAAAAGGTAACCATACCGTCGTGCTGCAGGTCCATTTCCAGCCGCAGGCGTACATTCTGCAAAACGAAGTCACTGCATTGCATTCATCATCCCCTGGATGGAAACGCTCTCGATTATTGGCTCCACCGACGTGAAATATCATAGCGAATCCTGGAAAGGTGTATATAGATGACGGCGAAATTGACTATCTGCTCAAGGTTTATAACGCCCGTTTCAAACGGCTCTCTGGGCTGTGGGAACATCGTCTGAACTTACTCTGGCGCACACCCGCTGTGCGACGATGAATCCGATTCGCCGCAAGGCGGTGACCCCGCACTTATACGCCATCGTTAAGTGATGAAGATGGTAAGGCGCTGCTACTGTCGGTATTTGACTGAAAATTGACCACTTATCGCGGGCTGGCCGAACATGCGCTGGAAAACTGGCTCACTACTACCCCACACGCCAAAGGCGCCTGAACCCGCAACGCGGTGCTGCCTGGCGACGATTTCACCGGTACTCGCGACGACTATGCCACCGTGTTGCGCCGTAAATTCTCCTTTCTGAGGGATCGGCTTTGAGCCGCCTTCGCTCGCGATAATTTATGATTCATATAAAATTAGTCAACAGTTACCGCTGGTAAAAGAGTTCCCGAATACCGTTTTCCTACCGCTGGCGCATCGGATGGCGGCGGCCATCACAAAAATTAAATTCCCAACGACAGAAAAACCTGCCACGTATTGGAAATTTTTATTAATTATTAAGCCTATGAAAACTTAACGTCGCTCAGTTAAATTTTAATTATCCAAAAATACGTTGGCAATAGATATTGCATTAAACGCCATGAATGACAAGCGCCAGCGGATCGTTAATCAACGGATTGGCGGAGAGAACGCCGCGCGGATCTGCGCCGATAACTGGAGGGGCCGACCGTACTCTGGTGCGGCCGCGTCATGCGCGTTATCTTTATCTTTCCTCATTGCGCTGGGACATGAGAATTTCAGCCTATATGAATTGCCGGAGCGCACGATGGTGCTTAAAATGCCACGGGCATTAACCTGGCGCTGGTCACACAAGGGAAAAACAGGTGGACATTAGCGCAAGTGAAGTCAGTTTGCCCGGCGGCACAGCGAAGGGCGACTCTCCGCCCCTCGCTACAGGCGGCAAGGAGGCAGATATTAGTGAGCTACCTGGCGCAGCATGCGGCGCAGAGGTTCGGCTGCGCCCCACAACAGCTGATCGCCGACGGTGAAGGCCGAAAGATACTCCGGCCCCATGTTCAATTTACGTAGCCGACCGACAGGCGTTTTCAGTGTGCCGGTCACCGCCGCTGGCGTCAATTCTCGTATTGACAGTTCTCGATCGTTAGGTATCACGGTCACCCAGTCATTATGGGTTGCCAACAAACGTTCAATTTCCGCCAGTGGAACATCCTTCTTCAGCTTCAGCGTAAACGCTTGGCTATGGCAGCGCAGGGCGCCGATGCGCACGCATAACCCATCCACCGGAATTGCCTGACTGGGGTTGAGGATTTTATTGGTTTCTGTCTGGCCTTTCCACTCTTCGTGGCTTTGGCCATTTTCCAGTTTCTTACCTATCCAGGGGATCAAACTACTGGCCAGTGGCACGCCAGAGTTATTCGTCGATAGGGTGCCGCTGCGGGTTAGATCAGTGACCCGCCGCTCGATATCCAAAATGGCTGATGCCGGATTTTGCAGCGGTTTCGCTACCACGTTGTGTAATTGCCCCATTTGAACCAGGAGTTCACGCATATGACGTGCCCCCCCGCCGGATGCCGCCTGATAGGTTGCGACAGAGGCCCACTCCACCAAATCCTGGGCAAACAACCCGCCCAACGACATTAGCATCAGACTCACGGTGCAGTTACCACCAACAAACGTCTTAATACCGCGATCCAAACCCTGCTGAATCACTGCCTGATTAACAGGATCAAGAACGATAATCGCATCATCGCGCATACGCAGTGACGCCGCCGCATCAATCCAATAGCCTTGCCAGCCGATTTTGCGTATCCGCGGATAGATTTCGTTGGTATAATCGTCGCCTTGACAAGTCACAATAATGTCCAGCGCGCTGAGCGCCGCAAGGTCCAGTGCATCTTGTAGCACATCCTGTTGGCCGTTGACTACCGGCGCGGGTTGACCATGTTGAGAAGTGGAAAAAAATACCGGGCGAATGGTGTCAAAATCACGCTCTTCAGTCATACGCTGCATTAGCACTGAACCAACCATACCGCGCCAACCGATAAAACCAACGTTTTTCATGCTTAACCGTCCTGCCGTATGGGTGACAAACTCTTCCGCGCGCTATTTACTGCACAGCGTCAGCGGGATATGCTCTGTCCACCATACAAAATATGGCCGAAGTGTCACAAGTGAAGTTATTCGATTTTAAGCCCTTTTCAGCAGCGGCGCTTATAGGTCTTTCTATGCCGTTGCCGTGGCGGCGTCGCTGATGACTTTGAGGTAATAATGAGTGAAATGATGGCAGCCACAGTTTTGTTATTTCTGATTATGGATCCCTTGGGAAACCTACCCATATTCATGTCGGTGCTCAAGCATCTGGAGCCGAAACGGCGGCGCGTTATCGTCATCCGGGAAATGCTGATAGCGTTGCTTCTCATGCTAATTTTTTTGTTTGCCGGCGAACATATTTTGTCGTTTCTCAGCCTGCGTACCGAAACGGTATCCATCTCCGGAGGAATTATTCTCTTTCTGATCGCTATCAAAATGATTTTTCCTTCCCAGGAAGGTAACAGCACAGGCCTGCCGGCGGGGGAGGAGCCGTTTTTGGTGCCGCTGGCGATCCCGCTAGTCGCTGGTCCGTCTATTCTGGCGGCGCTTATGCTGCTATCGCATCAATATCCACTGCAAATCAACCAGTTGGTCCTGGTTTTACTCATCGTCTGGAGTCTGTCGGTCGTCATCCTGATGTTGTCCAACGTCTTTCTGCGCTTGCTAGGGAGTAAGGGGGTCAGTGCACTTGAGCGGTTGATGGGGTTATTATTGGTCATGATCTCGACGCAGATGCTCCTTGACGGCGTACGCGCTTATTTGCGCACTTAGGGGCGAGAGACCACATCGTCAATAACTAGACCGGACGTAACAACCGCCCTCACGCTTAAGAAGCAGCGGTCGGTCGATCGCTAAAACCCAGCCTAGCCGGCTGGTGTCGCAAAGCGCCACTGCTCGTGGCGCGGCGGCAGACCGGTTTGCGTCGGCAATATCCAAATCTGATAGAGATGCAGGAGCGTATCGTTACGAGTACTGTATTCGGAGTGCTGTATCCCGGTCCCGACGCTCATAAATCTGCACCTGATCGCCCATATCCCGGCAAGCAACCGTTTCGGACAGCGTATAGATCAAATCTCCATGTCTTTGTGGAGGTAGGTGCTAAAGCCTTCATCGGGGCATAAAATAAATCAGTATGATAGTAGTCTGTAAAGGAAAAACTATGCCGACTGGTCAGTCAACCATATTGGGCATAGCCGCGGTCGTTAGAGACATGTACAAAGATCATATTCAATTATCCTCACTATTTTCCTCCAGTCCTATGCGCGGCACAGCAGAATGACAGCGGAAAATATCACCGCTAAGTTCAAAAAAAAAATCGATGAAATGATAGGGCGACAGCGGACTAATGAGGGCTTAAAAAGCCAGCGCGCAGGATGGATGAAATCACTGGAAGCAATGTGAGTAATGTCGTGCTCCTGTGTCAGTATCGTAATGGCCGGCATAGTATATCATTCGAAGTTGCAAAGCATTTTATTCCTATCCCAAATACATCGCCCGTAGATATCGAGACACAGCATCATCCTCATTACTGCCGATAACGTCCAGGGTCGGCAAGGTGTCCTTTAGACGCTGCTGAGCATTTTGCATAATACAGCCCTTGCCGGCCATCGCCAGCATTTCTTGATCATTCATCCCATCACCGAAGGAGATGCAATCCTTAAGTTGATATCCGAGCAGGCCGGCCACCTGCCGCAGCGCGTGCCCTTTGGAAACCTCGCCAGCCATAACCTCCAGACAAACCGGTAGAGAGAAGCTGACGTTGACTCGATCGCCCCAGCGGGCGTTGAGTGCCTCTTCCAACACCAGCAGTCGCTGATGGTCATTGCAGGTGAAATACACTTTGCAGATGCCGTCGGTGGGCAGCTCGCCCTGATGATACACCTGATATTTGAAGGTAGATTCGCGGAAAAAATCTTCCTGATCGGCGCGATTACGGTTCATAAACCATCCATCATTTCGAAAGACATTCGTCAGAATTTTCGGATCCTGATGCACTATACTGAACAACTCCATGGCGATATCTTCATCCAAATTGTGAGAGAAGATCAGCTCGCCAGCGGTGTTGTGTACCCGTGCTCCGTTAGAGGTGATCATATAGGCATCGATTTCCAGATTGGCGCGCATCTGCGCCACGTCCACGTGATGACGGCCGGTGGCGAACACGAAGTGGATCCCGCGTGCGGTCAAGAGTTGCAGGGTTTGTTTGGTGTAGGGGGTGAGTCGATGAGCCGGTGAGAGCAGTGTGCCATCAAGATCGGACGCAACAATATGGAACATGGGGCGATAAAACCTCTGGTGTACGCGGCAAAACCGACGCCGCAGATTGATGATGCCGTATTAAAGAAATCAGCAAGTAAAGCCCGCGCGCAGCGGGTCAGACTCGAATAAATTTCATGATGCGCGCCCGTAATCGTTATCAGGCCGTTATTCTCACAGGGATGACCCTTCAGGGCTATCACCTGGCAGAACGCCCGATGGCTGTGGTTATCCACGATTTTGTCTTCTCCAGCCTGCGCCAGCACTTGCTTCCCGACCAGTATCCTTTCGTTCATCCAGTGGTAGGTGGCGCCGCCTAGCTGTATCTCTGGATAATCGGCGTAGTATCGCAGGTGCGGCGTTAGCGCTCTGGTCGCTGTGCGTCAGCATGTTGTCCATGAGCGATAGGGGTCGCCAGGCGCCGATGCCTACCACATAGCGTCGCGCATGGCCGGCCACAGTTCCGTCCGCCACCCACTCTAGAATAAGCTAGGCCGCCAGCGTGGCATCCAGCAACCGCAGACCGAATATCGGCGCACACAGCACGGCAGGGTCCTGGCTACTCCGCCAGGAACAGCGCGAGAATGACGCCGCCCATGGAGTGCGCCAGCGAAAAGTGTCCGCGGTGGTCAGCTAGTTGGACAATCCGCTACTATCCGCTACTAGAAGTGGTCGAAGTCGCTGACGTAATCGGCGAATTGCAATACGTAACCGCAATATCACATCATAGCCGCACTGGAACAGATCATAGGTCACTTCGGGATATTTGGTATAGCTTTGATGCGAAATTCGCCTTCTTCTCGCCCGCGCCAAAAATTCGGCAGTTCGCCATTGACGAGGCGAACTGCCGTTCAGGGGTTAGCCACCGGGCATTGCACACTCGGCATATTGTCCGGCAGCACCTTAGCGCGACACAATAAGGTTAACACCGAAGCCGGCAAACAATACGCTGGCCACACTATCGATCCAGCGCGCCAGACGCTAAAACTGCGGTGCATCGCCGGCAGGGTAAACACCACCGCTGAAAACCACAGCAGGGTTTCGCTCAGAATATTCCAACGGGCGCTGGCGTCGCCGAAGAAGAGTGAAAATACGCTGCTGAAATAGATAACCGCCTTGATTTGATTGGCAAGATTAGTGAACAGGCCGCGTTGCCAACCCATCTAACAAAGGCACGGGCCGCCGCCAAAGGTAATAAGGTTATGCAGCCGGCCACAGCTCAAAAGTAGATGCAACCTCAGCAGCGCTACCGTTGCTCCAATGGCCAGCCAAAGGGTACACACCACGACACCATACATCACCTGACAGCGGTTTGCGAAGCAAAAAAATCCAAACCTGAAGACATCAGGGCGATTAAATGTACCAGCGCCACGGTGGCAAACAGCGTTAACATACTTTCCTGCTCCTGAAATAAAGCGCCGGAACATCGTGCCACGCGCGTCAGTAGGTAACTGTCCCACTGTCCCGATGCTCGCCGCGCGGCGGCCGCCCCGGCTCTGGCGCGCTTAGCGCACGGGCCGGGGCGGATCTTCGTCGGACAGGTGTTCGCGGATAAGGGCCAGGAACGGAAGCCCAAAACGCTCCAGTTTACGATTCCCCACCCCGTTGATTCGTAGCATTTGGTCGCTGTCTATGGGCAATTGCTCTGCCATTTCCAGTAGCGTAGCGTCGTTAAACACTACATAGGGCGGGACGTTGGCGTCGTCTGCCAGAGTTTTGCGCAGCTTACGCAGTTTGGCGAATAAGGGGCGATCGTAGTTACCGCCGTAGGTTTTTGGGGCCGCGCGGGTTTTTAAATTAGTTACCTGCGGCTCCGCCAGCATCAATGCCACATCTCCCCTGAGCACTGGCCGCGCAGATTCGGTCAACTGCAATGCCGAATGCTGAGTGATATTCTGACTGACCATCCCAAGGTGGATCAATTGCCGCAGCACGCTTATCCAGTGCTCATTGCTGCGGTCGCGGCCGATACCGTATACCGGCAGCCGATCGTGCGCGTTTTCACGAACACGCTGGCTGTTGGCGCCTCTGAGCACCTCAATGACGTAGGGCATACTGAAACGCTGCCCAACCCGGTAAATACAGGAGAGCGCTTTACGTGCCTCCTCCAAGCCATCATAGCGCTTTGGAGGATCAAGGCAAATATCACAGTTACCGCACGCCATTTGACGGCCTTCGCCAAAATAATTCAGCAACACCAGCCGTCGGCAGGTCTGTGCCTCGGCAAAAGCGCCCATAGCGTTTAGTTTATGGCGCTCAATATCTTGCTGCTGGCCAGTGTGTTTTTCTTCCAGGCAGCGCCGCAACCAGGCCATATCC
Organism: Sodalis sp. (in: enterobacteria); assembly: GCF_036327475.1. Lineage (NCBI taxonomy): Bacteria > Pseudomonadati > Pseudomonadota > Gammaproteobacteria > Enterobacterales > Bruguierivoracaceae > Sodalis > Sodalis sp. (in: enterobacteria). Next base: position 1,109,986 of record NZ_CP132913.1, read on the forward strand.
GCCGGATCGTAGAGCAAGATAGCTTCGGCAGGCAGACCGTCGCGACCGGCGCGACCGGTTTCCTGGTAGTACGATTCGATGGTGCGCGGGATATCAAAATGCAGCACAAAGCGCACATTGGGCTTATTAATCCCCATCCCAAACGCTACTGTCGCCACCACGACCTGCAAATCATCGCGATGAAACACCTCCTGCACCTGGGCGCGGCGCTCGCTTTCCAGGCCAGCGTGGTACGCGGCCACGTTGACGCCGCGGCTTTGCAACCGCGCACTGAGATCTTCCACTCGCGAACGGCTGTTGCAATAGACAATGCCGCTCTTACCGCGCTGACTCTGCACAAAGTGCCAGAGCTGCTCAAACGGCTTGTATTTCTCTACCAGCGTGTAGCGAATATTGGGGCGGTCAAAGCTGCTGACCTGGATCAGCGGATCACGCAAATCTAGCAAACGTAGGATATCCTGCCGTGTGGCCTCATCTGCTGTGGCAGTCAGCGCCAAGAACGGCAGCGTCACAAAATGGCGTTTGATTTGCCAGAGCGCGCGGTATTCTGGGCGGAAATCGTGTCCCCATTGCGAAATGCAGTGCGCCTCGTCCACCGCTATCATTGCCAGCCGCCACTGCTGTAGTTGCTCAAGCATGTTGTCCATCATCAAACGCTCGGGCGCGATATACAGCATCTTAATGCGCCCACTGCGGCACGCGGCCATCATCTCGTGCTGCTGTTCGCGACTTTGGGTAGAATTCAAATAGGCCGCCGCCACGCCATTGGCCAGCAGCCGATCGACCTGATCCTTCATCAGCGAAATTAGCGGTGAAACTACAAGTGTCAGCCCATCCATCACCAGGGCGGGGATTTGATAGCACAGTGATTTACCGCCGCCGGTAGGCATTACTACTAGGCAGTCGCGGCCTTTCAGAACAGCCTGAATGATCGCTTGCTGGCCCGTCCGAAACTGCTGGTAGCCAAAGGTGTCGTACAACACCTGCTCCGCCAGCGTTTCTCGCTGGATCATTTCCGCGGTAGACACATATGCTCCAACTTTATCTTCAGACGGACGCCGCAGGGGCGTCGTTGTTAAGTCCTTGTGAATTACATCATATCATTTGGCATAATCGATTAGCGACTCGCCATAGCCGCTAAACAGCTGGATATAAAAACGCACATGGCGGTTGATAGGGTGGTTTCAGCCCAGTTGCGCGCCGCTGTAGCCGCTGATTCAGTTATAGTACCCTTCCGCGCTGAAGATACTCTTACCCAGGTATAACCTATCTTCAGTCGGTAGTGGCCCATGTACTTGATAATATCGTGGTTATCGCTACTGCCCGTTAGTGTTTTGCGCCATTAGCGCGTATGCGCGCGGTTTCAGCTGCGCGACATCGGATCTGATCGGATCTGAAGGGCCATTGGATTAATGGTTCAGACCTACCTCCACATCGCGCAAGGTCCAACCTGCGAAATCATAATCCGTTGCCAAGTCAATGAACAGCTTTTGGGCGTTATTGGCCCAAGTCGTGGCTGCTTATCGCTTGTTTGTTGATGTTGGTGTAGGTGTAAAACAAATAGTTGCTCTTGTACGGGTACGGCGTGAAAGGATTGTCGTGCTCCTGCAACAGATTGGCATTCCCTTCACCGCCGGTGTATCGTGGATCTTCTCAACCGTGGCTTCCTGTGCGGTAAACTAAAGTCTGCGCATAAAATATTCTCCGAAAGCGCGTAACCCATCAATCAACACAAGAATTCAAAGCTAATCATTTTATACGCTCCGGAAATTTTCATTTAGGGAAAATTACCTAAAGTGACTGCGACCGTCCGAGACTAGTAAGCGATAATAATTAAGCATACTATAGGTATATAATTTTCCTTACCCCGCGTGGTAAACATTGCCCCAATCCTGAATTAATTATATCTACAACCCCCCTTTACCGCCGATCACGCCAGCCGTTTGATCGAGGATATCTTTGTTTATTGCAACCGTGAATGAGGTCTGAAGCTTACACAACATGAAAACGATGCCACACAACGTTATCGCCTCGGTGCTGGACGTCGCAGCCGGCATAACCTGCATCACCGCGCATTGCTGCGCCAGCCCGCATTGTCGGAGCAGAATCTGCGGCATCGATTGACGCACATGGAAACGATTGACATGCACGTGGATTATTTTCGCGTGGCGGAGATGCACAAAACCGCGGCATCATCTCGCTACTGTCGATACAACTTATTTGCTAGGCTGATCAATGCACTAAAACACCGCCCTCAAGGCATGCTGTGCGCCCTCGGTGCTACTTTATTGTGGTCTGGTTCCCGCCTATTTCAAATTGATAGATTACGTATCCGCCAACGAAATCCTCGCACACCGTATTTTGTGGTCGGCGGTGTTTATACTGGTATTGCTGACCCGGGGCCGCCGCTGACCGTAGGTGCACCGGACTTTTCGCCACGGCAGATTGCTGCTGGCCCCAGCGCTGACCTCTATGCTAATAGGCAGCAACTGGCTGTTGTTCATCTGGGCGGTCAATCACCACCATATGTCAGAAGCCAGCCTCGGCCACTTTATCAACCTGCTGGCCAATTTTGCTCGGTATGCTGTTTCTGGAAGAACGTTTCCGACGATGGCGATGGCTGGCGGTCGTGCTAGCATCCGCCGGTATGCTGGTGCAGTTGTGGATGTTCGGTTCACTTCCGCTTATCGCCCCTTGAAGTGGTGCTTACCTTTACCATATGGTATAGCCTGCTGCGAGAAGATTGGCATCGATGCCCAAACCGGCATACTGGCTGATAGAAACCCTCTGACGGTTGCCGTTTATCTGTTTTCGTCATCGACACCCCAACCATTCACCTCGGCGCCAACGCCTGACATTTTTAATACGCTTCTGGCGAGCGCGGATGTGCTGACCACTATGCTACTACTGCTGTTTACCACCACCGCTAATCGTCTGCGGCTGTTGACGATAGGATTTTTCCAATATCTTGGGCCGGCGCTCATGTTCCTGTTGGCGGTGAGCTTTTGTGGCGAGGCGTTAAGCGCTGATAAACTTTATACTTTCGCCTTTATCTGGCTGGCGCTCGGCGTATTTATCGCCACGCCCCGCTGGCCAGAAAGGCGGCCACAGACTGCCTAATGCTGCGTCAGCCAGGCGATTGACTGGCCTGGCGCCAGACGGAGGTGTGCGAGATAAAACGCGCCATCGCTGGTCCGACCAGTAAAACGGCGAATAAACGTTGGCTTTGCATCACCATGAAACCGATGTTAACCTGACTGCCGGTGGCGATAATCGCCGCGGTATACCAACCAGACTGCTGGCCAGATAAGCGGTCAGCAGATCCACCGGCAACAGTTTAGTCAACAGACAGGTCATGGAATCGTACAGTGTTTTCAGCGCTAACAGCACGATAGCACAGGTGAAACGCAAGCCGACGCTCAAGCCAATACAGGTCAGTGCTAATAACTTGCGGCGTCAGCGTGCCGCTGGCGTGCAGCGCTGCGCCGGCCACCATTAGCAGCAGTGAGGCGGTGAAATACGCAGCCGTCGGCCGAATACCGCCCCACGGCCGCCGCCCTAGTGTGGCGCAAAGCGAAGGTTCAGTGGCGGAAACCACTGAACCTTCGGCGAGACCCCCTCTTCTCTCATCGCAATATGCGCCACTGTGGCGGCAGTGTTTGCGACAAACAATACCCATGATATTGCATAAACGCCACCAGCCGCATATCGGCGTTAAAATCGCCCGCCGGCGCCATGCGATAGCATGGGTTCACGGTAACACACCAGGGATAATGGAGCTTGCCGCTCTTTCCACCTCGGTCAATACTTAAAGCCAGTTTTTCCGTTTGAAATACAAATACGGCGCTAGCCCAGCCAGTATCATTAACATAATGGCGCCGGGGTAGCCGAAGGACCATTTCAGCTCCGGCATAAACTCGAAGTTCATTCCATAGCTAGAGGCGACCAGAGTCGGCGGCAGGAATACCACCGACACCACCGAAAATATTTTAATAATGCGGTTCTGCTCGATATTGATAAACCCCATCGCCGCCTGCATCAGGAAATTCACCTTCTGAAATAGCGATTCATTATGTGGCAGCAGGGACTCAATATCGCGCAAGATTTCCCGCGCCTGCTCCAACTGGCCCGACGGCAGCCGCGCCTTGCGCACCAGAAAATTCAACGCCCGCTGAGTATCCATTAGGCATAGCCTGACCTTCCAGCCTACATCTTCCAATTCGGCGAGAGTCGAGAGCGCATTATCATACTCATCGCCCTGGTGGCCATCCATGATGACCAAACTCAGGGCCTCCAGATCGCTGTAAATATTCTCAATTTCGTCCGCAAGTTGCTCAATCTTGGTCTCGAACAAGTCCAGCAGAAGCTCATAAGCGTTGCCGTCAATCAGCGTCTGGCCGCGAGTTCGCATCCGATACAAGCGAAACGCCGGCAGCTCCCGCTCGCGCAGGGTGTAAAGCCGGCCATCGCGGATGGTAAACGCCACGGTGGCGTTGCCAGCGTGATCCTCTGCGTCGGCATAAAAGAAAAAGGAGTGGATATGCAACCCGTCCTCGTCCTCGAAAAAACGGGCTGACGCTTCGATGTCCTCCAGCTCTAGACGCGTCGCCAGGCTCTGACCCAGCTCGTGCTGCACCCGTTCGCGCTCATCATCGCCTGGCTCGATCAAATCAACCCATACTGCCTCGGATAGAGTTCCCAGCTCATCGGCGTCAAGACGCGATAAACGATGGTTTTCCAGTTGAAATGCGTTAAGCATACGCCCTCGTTTCCTTCACAGTAACAAACAGGAAACGCATTAGATCACAGAAATACGGGGTGAGGAGTCACCGTCGAGTTTCAGACCGTCAAAGATCCGACTCCGCGCGACACTAAATGCAGGTCGCTGACAACCACTGAGGCAGTCAGCACCAGAGGTAGCCTTAGTGGATGTACCTGATAAACAGATTATCGGGCCAGTATCTACTGGGGTGTCCAAGGCGCAATCCTCTCCAATAGTAGTGCGCGCATGTTACGCCGAGAAGAAAAAGGCTGTCAATACGTGAGAAAAGCAAATAGTAGGTACGCGGTGGCATTAAACGGTTTCCAGTCGGGCGTAAGTCGCCACCAGCCATTTAATACCATGGCCTTGAAACGCGATTTGTAGCCGGCTATGCTCGCCGCTGCCTTCCAGATTCACCACTGTACCCTCGCCAAATTTCGGATGACGTACTCGCTGGCCGAGGATGAAACCGCTATCGTTTTTGCTCAGCGACGCGCCTAGGCTCTGCTGGCTGGCCGGACGGGTTATTCTTGCGCGCAGCCGCACTTCTTCCACGCAAGACGGTGGTAGTTCACCAACAAAACGCGACGGCCGATGATAGGCCTCTTTGCCGTACCGCCGGCGAGTCTCCGCATAGGTGATGGTCAGCTTGTCCATTGCGCGAGTAACGCCAACGTACGCCAAACGTCGCTCCTCCTCCAGCCGCCCGCCCTCGTCCAGCGACATTTGGCTGGGGAACATCCCCTCTTCCATGCCAACGATAAACACTTGTGGAAACTCTAGCCCTTTGGCGGAATGCAGCGTCATCAATTGCACCGCATCCTGATGGGCATCAGCCTGACCCTCGCCGGTTTCTAGGGCGGTATGGGATAGGAACGCCTGCAACGGCAGCAGATTCTGATCTTCATCGTTGTAGTTGAATTGGCGGGTGGCGGTGACCAGCTCTTCCAGGTTTTCGATACGCGCCTGGCCCTTTTCACCTTTCTCCTGCTCGTACATGCTCCGCAGACCGGAATTTTTGATCACCAAATCGGTTTGCACATGGAGCGACAACTCCGCCGTCTCTTGCGCCAGCACATCGACAAGCTCCAAAAACCGCTGTAGTGCGGCGGCGGGGCGGCTGGCCAGCACGTGCTCGGCAAGCAGCACCCGACTAGACTGCCACAGCGTCAACTGCCGGTCGCGGGCGGTCTGGCGCACCACGTCGAGGGTGCGATCACCGAGTCCGCGCGTCGGCGTATTAACCACCCGCTCATAGGCGGCGTCATCGTTGCGGTTGGCGATAAGCCGTAAATAGGCGAGTGCATCCTTGATTTCCTGGCGCTCGAAAAAGCGCATGCCGCCATAAATTCGGTAGGGTAGGCCCGTTTGCAGTAGCGCTTCTTCCAGCACGCGCGACTGGGCGTTACTGCGATAGAGAATGGCGCAGTTATTGAGCGCCATACCCTGCTCCTGGCTCACCTTGATGCGATTCACCACGAAGCGCGCCTCGTCCAATTCGTTAAAAGCGCAGTAAAGGGTAATCGGTTCACCTTCGGCGCCTTCTGTCCATAGATTTTTGCCCAGCCTACCGCCGTTGTGGGCGATAAGGGCATTGGCAGCCTGTAGGATATTGCTGGTAGAACGATAGTTCTGCTCCAAGCGAATGATCTTGGCGCCGGGAAAATCATCCAGAAAACGCTGGATATTCTCCACCTGCGCGCCGCGCCAGCCGTAAATCGATTGGTCATCGTCACCAACGATCATCACATTGCCGCCATTGCCGGCCAGCATGCGGATCCAGGCGTATTGGATTTGATTGGTATCCTGAAATTCGTCTACCAAGATGTTGGTGAACCGCTCGCGGTAGTGGCGCAAAATATGCGGCTTGTTCAGCCACAGCTCATGGGCGCGCAGCAGCAGCTCGGCGAAATCTACCAACCCGGCGCGGTCGCAGGCTTCCTGATAGGCCTGATAAATACGCTGCCAGGTCGCCTCCATAGGATTGCCGTAACTTTTCATATGTTGCGGGCGCAGACCCTCATCTTTCTTGCCGCCGATATACCACATCGCCTGGCGCGGCGACCACTGTTTCTCATCAAGATTCATAGTGCGGATGAGGCGTTTCAACAGACGCAGCTGATCCTCGCTGTCAAGGATCTGAAAATCATGTGCCAGATTGGCATCTTGATGGCAGGCGCGCAGCAGGCGGTGGGCCAGCCCATGGAAGGTGCCTATCCACATTCCGCCCTGGCTGGCGCCTACCAAATGTTCGATACGATGGCGCATTTCCGCCGCCGCTTTGTTGGTGAAGGTCACGGCCATCACCGAATAGGGTGAGCAGTTTTCAACCGACAACAACCAGGCGATACGGTGCGCCAACACCCGGGTTTTTCCGCTACCGGCGCCAGCCAGCACTAGTAAATTACCGCGTGGCGCCGCCACGGCTTCCTGCTGCTTGTCGTTCAAGCTGTTGAGGAAATCAGAAACGTCCATACATAGGTGGCCTTTAACATGCGAATGGAGAATGCCGTCCAGCGACGGATACTGGTCATTTATACAGAGTCAGTGGTGATTATAGCAAGGCCGTCAGGGATGCCAACCGCGAAATTTCCAGATGCGGTAACAGACGCGCATCCGGCGGCGGCAAAATTACTGTCGCGATCGTTAATCCAGTAGGCCAGCATCCCGTAGTGAATGGTGCCGTGACATCCGTCTCAAAAATCGTCGCCCATGTGCAGAATATTACCGGACGGTGCATTCAACCGCGCCGCCGCTCTTGGCGAGACCGCCCGTGTCGGTGCGCACAATACGGCGGAAATATGACGGAATATGACGGAATATGGCGGAAGTAGCCAGTCAGTCCGCCGGCTTCGTGGGAAGTATTGCCGCTAGTTATCGCTACCAGCAGCCAGCGTACTGTGGGTTTCCACCGGTACATCTATCTGACTGCGCCATCGCAGGACCACCTCCATGGCGACATCGGCGCCAACGAGAGCGCCTCGCGCTTGCTGAATTCCGTGTTACGCATCGCCAGTTCGATCGAGCGCCAGCGCCAAAATGACTTACATCGTGGTAAATCTCCGGCTCGCGCTGGCGCAACTCGCGGCACAACCGTTCCCAGACAACGTAGCGCGGGATTGATATTGCGAAATTGCACCGACTCGTTTCGGTATGGGCAATCACCGGCCGATTACCGTAGAGCATATCAGCTCTCGTAGAGGTGATAGAAATGCATCAGGTTTCCTCGTTTTGGCTCGTGGGTGCGCGGCACTGTACACCGATGCCAGATACTGGAAATCAAGGTGAGTGTAGATCTGGGTGGTGTTGAGATTGGCGTGGCCCAGTAGCTCTTGCACCGCACGCAAATCGCTGCTCGACTCCAGCATGTGGGTAGCGAAGGAGTGGCGCAGCTTATGCGGATGGACGTGACTATTGACTCCCTGCTTCACGCCCTCGTTCGGCAAAGCGTTTCTGCACATTACGCGCGGAAATACGCCCCGTGCTGGGCGATAAACACCGCGTCGTTTTGAGGCACGTATTGGTCACGCAGCGCCAGCCAGCGCGTCAACCAAGCCACGACTGTAGCACCGATGAGCATTTTCGTTCTTTAATTGCCTTTACCCACCACCCGCACTTCGCCGCCGATAAGACAACGTCTGCGCAATTGAGGCCGACAAGCTTCGCCAGCCGTAGCCCGGCGCCGTAAATCACCTCGAGCATCGCGCGGTCGCGCGGCGCCAGAGGAGGAGGCAGATGCCGGCCGTAGCCCGGCGCGGAAACACTTCGCACCGGGGTTGCACCCAACTGACCGATGCCCACCAGCCAGTCAAGAAACTGCGCAGCGCGGAAGCCGCAGCGCCAGACTGGCGGGCTGTAATCCCTGGCGCTTACTGCGGGTGCCCAACGCTCGCACCTGCCTTACATCCACTTGCCGCCATTCCGTAAGTCCCATCTCGGAAGCCATGACGATTAAGGGTAGCCAACTGCCGAAATAGCTTTCCCGCGTTTTTGGGCCCAGTTACCGTTCCACCCGCAAATATTGCAGTAAGGCATCGACCTGCGGCCAGAGCGGAGGGTGGGTGTTGATCATGCCCGGCTGACCCAGCGTTCCAGAAGGCCCGGTAATAGCGTAGCCAATTGCTGTAACAACACCGTTCCCATCCCGTCCTGGAAATGCTGGCTGTCACGGCTGGTAAACATAAGCACGCCGAGAGAGCCATCATCCCCGAGCAGAGACATGGCAACAGAGCCCACCTGCCTTGCCTGTGGCAGCAACAGTAATAACTCCGGGCTGTTCAGCGTGCCTAGATAATGATTGCCCTGGCCGAGACGTTGGATCCGCAGCGGCTCGAACGCGTTGCGCGCCAGCGCCAAATGCGCGAACCCCGACGGGGCGCCTAGTTGCCACTGATCGCTGAACAGCCGCATATGCGCTCCCGCCAATCCCAGGCTGCGTGCCCAGCACTGCAATCGATTAAACAGCTCCTGCAAACTGTCTGTCGCCGCCAGATCGGATTGCAGCCGCAGTAAGCGATTGAACAGCGCCTCATTGGTGCTCGCATGTTCCATCAAACAGATGATATCGTCTTCCAATTGCTGAATATGGGCACGCTGGCGCCCCAGTTGCCATTCCAAGAGGGAGACGCAACCGCGCACCGGATGAGGCACCACCATCTGCTCCACGTTGCGGGCATTGCGGATAAAGAAATCCGGGTGAGTGAGCAGATAACGCACCACCTGTTCGTCATCCAGCGTTTGCGCGCTGTCCGCCTGTTCGCCGACTTGCTTCATAAATGAATAAATCCGTCATAGATATGAGTGGCGGGTCCTGTCATATACAGTGGATGTCCCGGCCCGCGCCAGCTGATGGTGAGCCGGCCGCCGGGAAGGTCCACCTGCACCTGTTCCGCCAATTGGCCCTGCGAGATCCCCACCGCAACCGCGGCGCAAGCGCCGCTGCCGCAAGCCTGGGTTTCACCCGCGCCGCGTTCATAGACCCGCAGGCGGATATGCCTGCTGGTCAACACCTGCATGAAACCGATATTGGCCCGTTCCGGAAAGCGCTCGTGACTCTCAAGCACACGACCGAGCGTCAGCACCGGAGCGCTCTCCACGCTGTCCACGGCAATCACGCAGTGTGGATTGCCCATGGAAACCACGCCGCACAGAACCGTCTGTTCCGCCGCGCGCATGATATAGGTTTTTTCAGCTTGAGCTGCGCGAAACGGCACCCGTTGTGGGTCGAAATTCGGCTCGCCCATATTAACGCGCACCATATCGTCCTTGGTGACGGTCAGCACCATGCGCCCCGTCTTGGTGCTGACAAAAATGTCGCGTTTGTTAGTCAGATTTTTCATGCGCACGAAACGGGCAAAACAGCGTGCGCCATTACCGCATTGCACCACTTCGCTGCCGTCGGCGTTGAATATACGATAATGGAAATCCAGTTCTGGATCATATGGCGGTTCCACCACTAGCAATTGATCAAATCCCACGCCGCAATGCCGGTCCGACAGACGGCGGATCACCTCGGGTGAGAAATAGACATTTTGCGTCACGGTATCCACGACCATGAAGTCGTTACCCAGGCCGTGCATTTTGGAGAACTGCATATCCCACTCCGCTGAGTAGCCGATAGCGCAGCATAGCGCGCCTGCCGACAGGAAGCGACTGCGTCCATGATTACGGGCTATTCGGTCACAACGGCGGCGCTACTGCCATCATCCCATGGCGAGGCGGTCTGCACCGGAGACTGAGTCGAGGACGGCGTGGTCGTCAGTTGATGCTTTCGTTCGCTTCTATCTGCTTTGTCAGCTGGCGGGAAATAAAGTGGGCCTTTCAGGCCGCAGCCGTAAAGCCCCAGCAACATTAATATCAACGCCGCGTGACACAATTCGCTTTTCATTTCACCAATTACCTATTGTTCATCCGTCTCAGCTTCCTATCATCGCAGTTGGCATATGAAAAGCAACAGCAATTGTGGTTTACAAGCGACGGGCAAAATGGCGGGCGCGGGGAGCGCGTGCTCCGCCGACGAATTAGCTGCTGCGGGCGTTTTGCGCCGGCGGCGGCGCGCCATTTTCCAACGGCGTGGCGCACAAATAGGAGAGCACGCTGCTGCGAAACGGCAAGACCTGGACGCGGCCGTCCAGATTCATAATCTGATAGAACTGCGGCAAATTGAAATTGATGAATCTCGAACCATAGGTAAACCGGTCGTGGGGTGGGGAGTAGAAGCGGCTGATGTCGCGCACCAGCTCCTCTTTGCTGCCCCCGCAACGATGATAGGCTTCCACCCGATTGGCTTCATCGAGAATATAGACATTGAATCCGCTATCATCTGTGGTGTCTTCAAAAAAGAACTGGATGATGCCTTCGCTGGCGAACCCGTCAACGACCGGCGGCAGATGGATCTGCCCGGCCTCCATCTGGATAGACAACCCGTTCAGTTTATTATTGGAAATGGCGCCGTAGAATTCCACTGCGTTTTCCAGCTTCTGTACCGAAACGCTCAGACGCTCGAAAAACAGCCCCCAGATCTGTCCCGCCACGCGCACCACCTTGAATCGCGCTGGATCCTGGCGGGTGCTGGAGAGACGTAGCTCGATACATTCGGAAACCAACTGTTGCACGCGAGTGCGAATAAGCCCGCGTAAATGCTGGCTATAACAGAATACCTCTATCGTATCCGGCGGCGCGGCGTCCCGATGCATTTTGCCGAGAATGGTTTTCAACGCTTCCAGCACCGCCTGCTCGCCGCTGAAATGTAGGGCGCGCACTTCATTCCACGAGTTGCGATAGAGTAAATCGATGCTGCCCACCAAACACTGCCGCTGGCCGAAGCTGAAAACATCCAACTCACGGAAATCGAAATGCATTACTTGGTTAAGTAACATCGCGGTGGGATCGTGTTCGAGATTGACGATAATCGCCAGATGACGGATTTCACACGGGCTATAGAGCGCCTTGAGCGTCGGCGCAGGAACCCGCAACGGGAAGTGGCCTGCGACATCAGCGATGAGCCCATTCAGTTTATCGCTATTGCAGGTATCGCTACCCTTGATATGCACTTTGGTCAAGCGAGTCAACAGCCCATTAAACCAGGCCCAGGCCACTAGCTTATTAAGATAGCGGTTATATTCCAGCGGCTGGTGGCTGAGGATGGAATCCATCGACGGTGATTGATTATATAGATACCAGCCTGTGCAGTTGACGCGCCCCTGCGGTACGTATATGAACGTCAGGTGCGGTTCCGACAGATCCGGCGAGATCTGCGGATTGAGCAACGTCACTTTGCCCGGCAGCACCTCAAAGGCCGCATACAGTTTGCGTGTCAGCACACCGATATCCTGTGGGCTGGCGCTGACGCTCAAGTTGTTGCGGCAGGCGAACCGGATCAGATTGCGGTAACTTTGCATCATGGCGTCCAGCAGCTCATCGTGCGCTTCACGTACCTTGTCTATCTTCCAGTTGGCGCGATCGTCCAGCATTTTCAGCCGCGCCTCATCCCAATCCCAGTTGGTCACGAGCTGTGTTAGGATCTCACGCCGCCAAGGGGTACCCGTCGGATCCTGCGATAATTTTTCACACACCTTGAGATAAAAGCAGCGGCGCACCAAATCCAGCCGCGTCATATCGTTTATTTGCGTCAGGTAGTGCGTCACCTGTTCTAACATCATGCAATAAGGATCGAGGCCGAAAGACACGATTTCGCCGTCATGCAGCCGCTGTTTAATCTTCATCGCTAGCAGTTCGGTATGGGGATATTCCCAGGAGTAGGCTTCCAGCAGCAGCGTTTTCAACACCGCCTTATAGGGGGAGTCCATGCTTTTATACAGCTGCCACAGGCTGGCGCCGAAATACTCTTCCGCGGACAAGGTGCTGAGGCCACCCAAATCTAACCACTCGTTGGGTGTCAGCGCACCACGGGCGTACAGTGACAGAACATATTCGTCGTAATGGGCCTCTTCGTCCCCCGGCACCATGTTCCACAGGATACGCTTACCACTCATGCGTACGGCGGTGCGATAGAATTCATCAAGCAGTAGGATATGCTGGGTGGAGCCACAGTCCTCGTCGCCTAAATTACCGCTTTCGTTATGGCGAAAACGGTTTTCATCTATTAAAAAGAAGTTGACGTCCACGCCCTGACGTGTCGCCCACCGCTCCAGCAGGTGGCACTTGCGCTGTAATTGAGCGCGTTCCTCGTTGTCCAGCCAGGATTGGTGACAAACCCAGATGTCAAAATCGGAATTGGCGTTCTGGCCAATGGTAGAGGTACTCCCCATGGAGTAAACGCCAGTGATGGGCTGCGCGCCGCTGTCTGGCTCCGCCACCGCCGCGCCGGCTTGGCGGCCGATATCGTCAAGCCATGCGCGCTGCGTTTCATTGGGGGAATACAAACAAATGCCATGGGGCACATTACCATCCAGGTAACCCGGAAGCATCGGATGGTGAAAATGTAGTAAGGTTGGCAGCAGACTGTATACGTATTGAAAACCCGGCCCCATGGCTGCCAACGCGCGATCCACCCGAAGTTGGTTAATCGCATCCAGTCTCTGTTTCAAGGTCTCGATGTAGAAGTACAAGACGTCTCGCCTAATTATCCCAGTGTTAGAAAAATCCGTTCCTCCACCTGACCGGCATGGTGAGCAGCAGAATTATTGGCCGGTAAATGCTGGAAACGTGATCAATCTAACACCTTACTGATTGACCGTAAAGAAAGTTAAGCTGCCCAGTGAGTATAACACTTTCCCCAACGGCAACTTGTTATTCCTTTTTCTCCCTTCCACCTCGCTAGGCTGCCGGTGCCGAAAACTGACAGTGCTTCACTATTGGAGTTAGGGTAGTGGGTGAATTGAATGATAAAATCGGTAATGACTATGCAAGACAACCTTCTCAGAATCGCCACCCAGCAGAGCTCTCTGGCACTTTAGCAGGCTGGCCACGTGCGTGATACATTGGCTGGGTCCCCGGTGGCCCGCGGCGACGTTCTTCTTGATACCCACTGGAAAAGGTGGGCTGTAAGGGCTTCTTCATCAAGGAATCGGAACAAGCGCTCCTGGAACATCGCGCCGATATCGCCGTCCATTCGATGAAGGATGTCACGGTCTCTTTTCCCGATGATCTGGAGCTTTCCGCACGACGCCTTTGTCAGTTCGCATTACGCTAATCTTGACACGCTGCCGCTATGGGCGATATCGACATGGGCGATATCGACACATCAAGCTCGCACCGGCAGTGCCATCTACACGAACGGCGTCCTGATTTGCAGGTACGCGATCTGCGCAGCAATGTCGGCACGCGATTGGCAAAACTCGATCGGGGCAACTTTGATGCCACCATCGAAACGGCTGGGACTGTGAGGATCGCATCCATCTAGCCATTTATCCCGCGGACTCGCTGCCTGCTGCGGGTCAAGGAGCGTTGGCATCGAATACCGGCTGGATGAGGTGCCGAGTACCTATCGGTAGTTAGCCGTGCTCGACGGCGATCAAGTCTGGTTGCGCGCCCCGGTGGGGTCGCCGGACAGCACAGCCGTCATTCGCAGTGAAGGACGGGCGCCGCTGGCGCAGGCGGAACAGCTCGGCCTGTGCCTGGCTGACGATCTGCTGGATCGCGGCACTTGCGCCATTTTGGCCCAAGTTTACCAAGACGATCCGCCGCAATAAGCATCCTCGTCACCCGCCCATCGACCACGGGTGAGCAACTACGCTCACCCCGGCTGACGCAGCAGAGCGTCAGTTGGTCGGCCGAGTTGCACTATTTCGCTGTGTGGCGCAGCACCGGCCTGCGACTGCATGGTCTAAGCGGACGTCGGTCAGCTACCCCGACAAGGGAGAAGCCAGCGAGGATTTACTGTGTCTACCGGCGCTGGCGCGCATCAACGGCAAGCGCGCGTTTATCCTGCGCGGCAACAGAGGACGGGATGTACTGAAGGACGCTACGCCATCGCGGCGTGCAAGCTACCTTCTACGAATGCTGTCGCTGCAACCCGATACATTATGACGGCGAAGAGCAGGGCCGACGCATGCGAGCGCTGGGCATCGACACACTAGTAATTACCAGCGGTGAAATGTTACAACAATTCTACACTTTAATGCCTTAATGCTATCGCCACACCTGGCTGGTACCATACCGGCTGATAGTGGTCAGCGAACGTTTGGTCATGCTTGCGCGTCAATTTAGCCGGACGGACATCATCGTGGCGAACGCGGCAGACAACGATGCATTGATGAGCATATTACTCTAAATTTAATCACGGAACAGACCAACATGACGGAACACACTACTCCAACGATCCCGCAGGGTAAGGCAGATAGCCTGCATGCTTCAACTCCTCTTTCAGGCGACGCCGGGCCACGGCTCGCCGCACCCTCACGGGCCGCAGTGGGGAAGATTTCGCCCGCCAGTAACGGCAAATCTGGCAAAATGACCGGCGGCCAGCGGCCGGCGGCGCTGATACTGGCGACGTTGGCCCTGGCCATAGCCGTTTTACTGGTGATTGGCGTCTATATCTCTGCGCGCCAGCAGACGCATCAACGGGAGGCCGCGCTCGCGCAACTGCAGGCGAGTATCGATGAACTCAATCAGGCGCAGCAAACGCAACGCCAGCAATACCAGAAGTCACTGGCCACCCAGCGGCAAGCGCTCGACGCTGCGCGGGCTCAGCAGACGGCCCAGGGGCGCGAGCTGGAGGATTTGCAGAACAAACTGACGGCTATCACAGGGACTAACGCCAATACCTGGTTGCTGTCGCAGGCGGATTTCCTGGTGAAAATGGCCGGACGCAAATTGTGGAGCGACCGGGATGTCGTCACCGCCGGCGCACTGCTGAAAAGCGCTGACGCCAGCCTGGCGCAAATGAAAGATCCCAGCCTGACCGAGGCACGGCGAGCGATCACCGAAGATATTAGCACGCTGGCCGGCGTCAGCCAGATAGATTTCGATGGCATTATCTTGAAACTCAACCGATTGACCAACCAGGTGGATAATCTGCGACTGGCGAATAACGACAGCGACGAATCTCCCATGGATAGCGACAGCGGCGAATTATCGTGGTCAATCCAAGAGTGGCGGCAGAACCTCAGAAAAAGCTGGCATAATTTCATGAACGATTTCATTACCGTGCGGCGCCGGCATACTAGTGCCGAGCCGTTGCTGGCACTGAATCAGGATATTTACCTGAGGGAAAATGTTCGTGCCCGGCTGCTGGTCGCCGCCCAGGCGGTATCACGCCATCAGAATGAGATCTATCAGCAGTCGCTGGATTCCGTGTCCGGCTGGGTGCGCGCCCATTTTGATGCCAATGATGCCAATACCCGTACTTTCCTGAGCCAGCTTGACGCCTTATGTCAGAAGGATATCACTATGAACCTGCCGGATAGTCTTCAAAGCCAGCCGCTGCTGGATAAACTGATGCAGACCCGAGTACGCAATCTGCTGGCCCAGCCGGCGGCGCCGCACAGGGAGAATAAGCGATGATCATGGTCTTGTTGCTGTTCATCCTGCTGTTCGCGGGCATTGTGCTCGGCCCGCTGATCGCCGGCCATCAGGGATATGTGCTGATCCAGACCGATAATTACAATATTGAAACCAGCGTCACCGGTCTGGTGATCATTTTAACTCTGACGTTTATCGCGTTGTTTATCATCGAATGGGTAATCCTCAGGCTGTTTCTGGCCTGGACGCATACCCGGCGCTGGTTTCACGGCCGTAAAAATCATCGCGCCCGCAAGCACACCAGCGCGGCGTTGATGAAGCTGGCCGAAGGGGATTACCGTCAGGCGGAAAAACTCCTGGTGCGCAACGCCGATCACGCCGACCAGCCAGTGGTCAACTATCTGCTGGCGGCGGAGGCCGCGCAGCAGCGCGGGGACGATTTACGCACTAATCAATACCTGGCGCGCGCGGCGAAAGTGGCGGACAACGATCAGTTACCGGTAAACATTACCCGAGTGCGTATCCAACTCGCGCGCCATGAGGATCATGCCGCCCGCTACGGTGTCGACAGTCTACTGGAAACCGCGCCGCGCCATCCCGAAGTGCTGCACCTGGCGGAACAGGCCTTCATCCGCACGCACGCCTGGCAATCGCTGCTGGATATTCTACCGGCAATGCGCAAAGTTCAGATATACGACAAGGCGACAATAAAGCGCCTGCAGTATCAGGCTGTTAACGGGCTGATGAACCAAATCATGGAAAATCAAGGCAGCGAAGGGTTGAACCGCTGGTGGCGCGATCAGGGTCGGAAAGTACGCAACGATGCCTCACTACAGGTGGTGTTGGCCGAACACCTCATCGAATGCAACGATCACGACACCGCGCAACGTCTCATTGTTAAGGTGCTTAAACATCGCATCGACGGTGAACTGCTGCGGTTGCTGCCGCGCCTGAAGAGCAGCAACCCCGAACAAGTGGAAAAAGCGCTGCGGCTGCAAATCCGCCAGCAGGGAGACACGCCGCTCTTAAGCAGTACGCTGGGGCAGTTGTTGATGAAACGTGGTGAATGGCAGGCCGCGGCCGACACCTTTCGCGCCGCGCTTAAGCAGCGCCCGGACGCCCACGATTACGCCTGGCTGGCGGATGTGCTCGATCAGCTGCATAAGCCGGAGGAGTCGGCGCAGATGCGCCGCAAGGGGTTAATGCTGACGCTGGGCACGCTACCAAGCAAAACACCAGCCCCGTCCAGCGCGTCCCTGGTTCCCCAAGCGCCGGCGAACGACATCCGGGCAGAGCAGGTTAAAACGCCTCCTGCCGATCCTATCCCTTGAGGCCGGCTTGAAGCGCGATGTCGTTCAGGCTATGGCGCCTATCTTCCTGAGCAAAGCAAAACGCCACATTGACTCTTTCTGCCCTGCCACCGAAGTGGTTGCTTTGTCTAGACCCTGGTGCGCGGCCGTTCGTCAGTCATGTACCGTGAGTTGCCGTTGCTAGTCGAGCTCCTCAACGCTCAACCACAGCCGCTGGCCGGCCCGAAAATCGGCTACGGTTTTTACCCCACCCGGGGCGTACCGGTATCGATAATACTCCGGCATCAGACGCATGAACCAGCCCAAGGTGGCTGATGATCTCTGTGACGAAGAAAACATCATCGTCGTGGATCCAGCTTGGTAGCGATTACCGTCTACCAAGCTAGGGCTGTAACGCCTGTGGATCAGCGATTTCATCGGCGGTCACAAGCCAGGAACCGATGCGACCGAAACTGTCATGGCCCTTGCCTTATACCCGGGTGCCTTGCTCCAACTGCTAAGCTCCGCTCGGACACATCATTCACTACGCAGTAGCTAGCCACGTGTTGTAGGGCGTCTTATTCGGGGATATCTCGGCCGACTTGACCGATCACCATGCCAAGGCTCCATCTCCTAATCGGTTTTCAGCAAGCCGCGCGGGTATGCAGCACATAAAAAGGACTGCTAATAGCGATGGTCCATTTATTGAATACGATAGACTCGGTAGGGATTACCGTGCCGGTTTCAGCCGTATGATTATCATAACTTACCCGATACAGGCGAATTTACCGACCTGGCAACGCAAGGGCAATGCACGGATCGCCCGCCACCTTTGGCGGAGTAGCGAGATTCAGGGCGAACAGGCGGTCAAGTGCAAATAGTATCTCGCCGGTGATATTCTCTGTCTCTCCGGCGAGAGAGTGCAATTTCGCTATCCAGGAGTGCCTGACGCTCTTCGCCCGGCGGACCGTAACGTAATAGCTTCATTCCTGTCGGCGAATGGAATAAAAGCGCTGAGGACCCGCGTCAGACGGCGGCCTATCCTTTTAGTGCATAGTGCAGCTTGACGAAAATTGCCCGAAAATGACTGGCAGTGCATTCTACCAACTGATATTTATAGCAAAATACCCAACGGCATAAGGAATTTGCTTACTCCGTATCCGAAACAGGATGTTTCAGGCGCTATTGGCTTTTATCTGTACACGCAGAGCCAAGCCGACCCGCAGGGTAGCTTTACCAGGCCAGCAGCGGAAAACGCTATCGTTTTTCCACGATCGACTGTCCTGCCGGCCAGCGTGTGAGAATATAAGCAATCATTTGCCTCAGCGCCTCGTCGCTTAATTCATGCAGGATTGAGCGCCAGGTGCGACCGCGCAAATTCGCTACCAACGCGGTGCTATCGGCGTATTCGCGCCGTGTCTCCCACGTGGTAGCATCGGACGCAGCTAAATCCAGCTGTCGTTATCGCCGCTTCAATTGCCACGTGCGGCGAGCGACGACGCCTTTCAATAGCGGCCAACGACGGGAACAGATCAAAAAAACTAGCTGCGCATATGCTTGAGCATTCCCATCACAAGACATCTTCCGGCGTCCGATCCTGAATCAGCAGAAGTCCCCCGTGGCGCGCGGATACACCATGCCTTATGCAGAACGGCTGAGGCGAGTCGAAACGGTCAATGAGGGCACGGGCGAAAACGGTATCCTGACTGGCGTCCGCTAGAACCGGTCGTGTCGCCCTGCACAAACACCACATTGGTCAATTACTGAACGGTTTCCTGCGCACCTTGCAGCATCTGCACAGAAAAACCGATGCCGATGACCTAATCAGGCGCCTAACCCAGACTAAGCAACGCTATAAATGCCGCCGCCGCAGTCGATATCGGCAATCGCTTTGCCAGTAGGATCCACCCACTGCTCAATAAATCTCCCCAGCCGGCATGGGCTACGCGGCAGGTATAAGAATATTAATTAGAGCCAGTATGTTGCTCGGTTATACCCGCAAGCGCAAAACAGCGCTGAAAGGATTATCTTGGCCGGGCCCGCGCAGCGAAAGCGTAACCAGACGTCGCCTATCTGCGCGGTGCCTCCGGTGCTGCATCAAAGCCCAGCGACGCCTGTACTGTGCCGCATCAGGGGCATTGCGCCACACGATCGGCAAACGGCGCACGCCAGCGCAAGGGGTCAAATATCGTCTATGATGCTAGTTATGGATAAAGCTATTCAATGCCTCTCGATAGCGATCCTGCATTTGCGGATCATGTTCGGTTATAGGCGCTCAAGCAATACCACAAAGTCAATTTATGAGTGACGGAACGACCGGTCAATTGTATTTCTTTGATGATCGTCGTCAGAAGACTATCCGCCCCGCCGCCCCGGCGACCGGAAGCGTCGCATGAAGAGGTGATCGGCTGTTCCGTTTCAACGTTTACGCTGCTCATGAAGTCTCTCTTAAGTCACCTACCGCTAGTCTTGCCGCGGCGGATATGCGGTGGTGTTCAGGAAAGCGTGTGCCGCTGCCATGGGCTATCACACCGGCGGTGGCGAATTAGCTTTAAGCGTGGCAAGCGGCTTTCAACGCCGCCAGTAAAAAATACTTTTCCTGCAAGGATGGGCTCATCGCGCGGCTTCTTTTGGCGGCTGTCGCCCCACCCGTGTGGTTGACGGTGGCCATCACGCAATGCTGTGGCGATCTTAATAAAGACTGGCCTTACCGAGGGACCAAGCAGCGCCATTTTGTTGCGAATCACCTCGCAAGCCGCTAGAAACGGCCACCGCGATACCCTGCGGCAGACCAAAGACACGGGCGGCCTGCAGGCTAAGTTTGGGCGGCGCTGCCCAGCGGTAAGGTGGCGGACGAGATGCGTGCCAGAACATCCTCAAGCCACATCGTGCTTAATAGCGAAGCGCTGAATTGATTTCATGGGCGAAGTAATTCCATTTGCAGGTCAAAGTGCAGACGCTGGAAATCTCGGCATCGGTGGCTTTCCACACTAAAATCTACTAAATCCAGCAACTTGTCGCATTGGTGCGTGTTGATCTCTTCCTCCTCGCGTGTCGCCCGATGATCCATCCACATGACAATGTTACGCTGCAGATCACTGCTGGCAGACGCCGAGAGGGGCTCGCCTGCGCTGCCCAACATAACCAGGGGATAGGCGGTGCCAAAATCGTGCCTTTGACGCTTTATGGGCAGTATGCGATGTCGTCACTGCTTCTCGTATTGCTTCCACTACGACTGTCCAAATTTCATCTGACGATCGTTCTACGCAATGACCTTCATCATGAAACTGACTGATAGGACGGGTGGCGAAAGCCACCCGCTCACCGTGGGAGGAAAACAACCTCGCCCTTACGCTGGCCGAGTCGGCGTCAACGCTCAGATAATATCCACGCATGGGAACAACCCTATTGCTATATTGAATTGGCATTATATTTGTACTTTGTCACTATCCTGCTGATTTGCAGATACGCTTGCGATAACTCGAATTAGTTGATAGAAAAACCGGTAGGTGCGATGCTCATCTGCGATAGCGTTGGAGACCGGTGGTTAGCGACTGCTGGTTGGTGGTTAGTATTGGTTAGGCTAGGAAGGAATGCATTGTCTATTGTAGAATATAGCCGCGCAAGGAGACATCAAAAGCGAACCGAGCCACATCAATTTGTCTTGCTCTGGTGTTCAATCCATGTCATCACGCGTGATTACTTTCCTAGGGCATCATAGAGGGAAAGATTATCCAGATAAACTGAATATAATGCGGTATTTCCGGGAAGGTGTTCGATAGGCACGCATTTGAGATCTTTTTACTCTGCTGCGTTCATCCTTGTTCATCCTTACTCTCTACAATAGGCTCAGCAAAGATGCAGTGCCGTTATGAGGTGTATTTACTGGTTTGGCAGAAAGTATTCAATGCCTAAAAATATATTTTAAAATTCGAGGTTTCACCGTTCTCATCTAACACTTCACATCGCGCTGTTTTTTAATGACTCACTCAGATCAAGCACCCATCCCGGCAAACCTCAATGACCATTCAAGCTTAGTTAAAATATCGCCTCTTTCATTCATCATGATGACAGACCGATCATAGCTCTCATGTCTTTTATATATCTGCTCATTATCAACTTCTTCAATGTAATTTGTAATTCGGTGTTCTTGGCTCTGTAGTTCGCTATTACTGATGATATTACCGCAATATCATTTAATGGCAACAAAGGATAGATAGGTAGACAAGGAATAGTTTCAGTGATATTTTCACTCACAAACAATACAGTCACAGTCGCGTTAAATTTCCTATGGGTTTTCATTTTATGTACAACAGGCAAGAAATAGCGTCTTGTTGGTGTGCTCTCTGCACATAAAGTCGCCTCCAAAACGTCTCTATCACAGCCAAAAGTTGTTTATCCATCCGTAAAATCCTCAGATACCAGGAATCGATTTTAATTTATGCGTATAGGCATTAGCGGCTGCATTGCGCAATTTAATATTTACCGGCAACAAATCGAACGAAACGATCACTAATCATCTGCAATATTCTCGATATATTCTCAATTTTTGCGCTAACGCCGCGTCGAGTCCACCCTCATCAGTAACCAGCGTTTTCTCGAATATAAACTTGATATTACGTCCTTTAGATAGCTTTTCGAGTACCATGAAATCCGCAGGTACACTAAAGACATGAATCGCAAGTATCGCTTCAGTCTGGTTGATTATTTTGTGCGCAAAACGACGGCACCCCAAGACCTCTCCGTTATACCAAGCACTTGCAAGGTAAGCGTCATGCCAATAGTCATCGACTATATTGTAATGACATTCATTTGTACGTCTTTGCTATACTCTTTTGCCTTGTCTTCGTATGCCTGTAAATATTTCCCTCTGGGAAGTATTCCAGAGGATGAAATTTCCGCCATGTTCTCTTTTAAAACCGTAATAATATAAGGTTTCAAGGAGGGTATTCTTGCGAGTAGGCTTTCCTATCAAGAATAGCAGGTTTACCTTTCATGGCATCTCATGGCATCCGGGATTTTAATATTGTTGTATATGTTGAAGCTAGGGTTAGTAAATGGTTTTTCACCAGCATCTTGATCTCTTGTACGCCTTTCTTAATGTCATACTCAGCAACAAACCCTAACTTATCCTGATACTTGCAAAGACTACGCTATAACTTCGATTATCTGTAATGGATACGTCACTTTCACGATCATGCCGGGTACGCGGGAGCAGATCATTTTCCCTAACCAAGACAGGTTAACATTCCGTTTGTCATCACTAACATTGTAAATGTCTCTGCTGATTTTTTCATTTGACGCTACCAAGGCAATTGCTATTCCTCGAGCCACATCTCTGCAATGGATAAACGGCCGCTATTATTACCCGTCATGAATAATGCATTCCATTCTGTTACCCGCATTAGCGGTCATACCATTGACGGCTAAATCAAACCGCATTCTCCTTGAAGTATCAAAGACGGTTGCGAATCTGTATATCGTGACGGCCATATCTCCTCTTTGTAAGCCTGGGCGATGACCTCACCCTGGATTTGTTTCTGAATAATAGTTTTATGAATTCAGCTTTGACTGCTCAATAAAAACATCCTCGCCATAACCGCACACGCTACAGTTCTAGGCAAAGAGAATGTGTTTGATTTTTTCTTTTGCCGCGATGTCAAATGGATTTTAGGTCGCGATTACGTTGACTGCGTTACAAATTTCCTTGCTAAAAGAGCGCGCCGGATTGCCGACAATCTCGGCAAGATGAACATTTTATCAATATTGATGACTGCTTTTCGGAGATACGCAAATGTCCCCTTGTTGCATCTCGAAATAGTTTAGCCCATACAATGGGCGTAACCCGGACATCCCGAAGATCCCATTATCAACAATGCGAACACCATGTCCATGAGAAAGAAGGAGTTCGACGAAATATAGCCCGCCAAGCTTACCTGTGTTGGTAGCAATATTCGCTTTCTCTACGACTAACATCAGTGCTATTATTATTAATAAATGATATAAATTTTGTATAAATAAGTAACCATATGTGTTCAACTAAGAAAATAATAAACCTGATATTGTTTTATGCTGTTATAGTAGGTCATATTTACGTTGATATGTGATGCGCTTCTTATTTTAACTAAGCAATAACCTTATATTGTACCTTTTATAAGAACACGTAAATTGATGGCTTTGTTTATTAAGGCTTATTATGATTCCATTACAACATAAAACTCTGCACTTTTTATAAGATTCGCTTTTGCTTACTTAAGACAATTATATAAATGGGTCATTTAGGCGGATTTATCCCATCATCCCCACAAAGAAACTGTAATACATCGCTGTTGTAAAAGGCGATGTCGTGTCTAACGCACGGCCCTTTTAGGAACGTTTAAACCTGTCTTCACCGCAGCGCTGGCGGCATGAAAGCCTTAGCGGCCACGCCCCCGATCGCGGTTCCACAGGAGTCAACACCAAAACCAGGCTGAGCAACGTGAGCATGAGACGTGGGGAAAAACAGAAAATCATCATGACTTACTGTTGTCTTTTATAACCTTGTCTAAATATCGCGCAACAAGATCTCTGAGAATATGGTCGGCGAGAGAGGATTCGAACCTCCGACCCACTGGTCCCAAACCAGTTGCGCTACCAAGCTGCGCTACTCGCCGAGGTAATAGCGTAGGCCTTTGGAACACACTCAAGCGGATGCTAACGGACAGATCATACTAACAATTCGAGGATGTGGTGCGAAGAGAGGGACTTGAACCCTCACGTCCGTTAAGACACTAACACCTGAAGCTAGCGCGTCTACCAATTCCGCCACCTTCGCATGCCCACTAATAATGGGGTGACTGATGGGACTCGAACCCACGACAACTGGAATCACAATCCAGGGCTCTACCAACTGAGCTACAATCACCATTACTGATTACTATCACGCGGCACAAGACTTACACTTCTCTGCGCACAAACGTGTCGGTGCGCCCGACAGGATTCGAACCTGAGACCTCTGCCTCCGGAGGGCAGCGCTCTATCCAGCTGAGCTACAGGCGCGTAGCGCAGTTACGCGTTGGGATAGTACGGCTTCACGCGCCGGCCGTCTAGTGGTTTTCAAAGAAATGGTGCGGTTGTGCGTCGCCGCCCTGGTCTTTCCGCTCGCTATAGGCGTCCGCTGATATGGTAACCTAAGTAACGCAGAAGTTTAAGCTGACGCTGCAGGCGCGACGGCTGGCTTAACAGACGGTAAAGCCACTCCAGCCCCAACCCCTGCCACGCCTTGGGCGCACGCCTGACGTGGCCGGTAAACACGTCATAAGTGCCCCCTACGCCCATATACATCGCCGCGGGATATACTCGCCGGCATGCCTGCATCAATTGCTCCTGGCGCGGCGAACCCATGGCAACGGTAACGATAGCGGCGCCGCTGATTCGGATGCGTTCTATCATCGCCGCTTGCGCGCCGGCGGTGAAATAGCCATCTTGCCGACCGACGATATTCACATTCCAGCGTGCGCGCAGCTGCGCTTCGGTTTGCATCAGCACCACCTGACGGCCACCAAGCAAAAATACCGGCACGCCTTCCCTGCCGGCGCGCGACATGAGATCTTCCCATAAATCCGCGCCCGCGATACGGCTTACCTCGGCATGTCGATATTTTCGACGAATGGAGCGCACGATGCTGATTCCGTCGGCATACTTATATTCCGCTTCGTCAAGCAGCTGTTTCAGCGCTGCATCCTGCTCGGCGCGCAGAATTTTTTCAGCGTTAATCGCCACCAGTGTGCCGGTTCTCAGCCGGCCGCCAGCAAACAAATAATCAACAAATTCCGCCCGGTCGCGAAACCCCCAGATGGCTAGGCCGCGAATTTGATAATGAGGAACCCCGTCGTTATTATGCATTATTTTCATGGGGTAATCGGTTACGGCACGGCGCAGTGGTCGTTCAATCTGGCGTTGCACGGCCGTATCAGCCCCGCATGACGGAACAGCAAGAACAATAGTTTTGCCGTGATTAAACACACCCCGAACACCAGGCAGAAAAACACTACCCGTGATACAAACGCATCCAACCCTTCACGCGCCAGGACTATCATGTCGAATATCGCACCAAAACAAAAGGATTGCAAGAGCGCGGCACGGTAACGATCGCCCGCCGCCGTGCCACGCTCATAAAGCGTGTCGAACACCTTGCTGATAAGCCCGACCACGATAGCGCCCAGCGGGATGAACCCGACGCCGCCCATCACAATCAGCGAACCGATAAGCGTGGGGGAAATTGACAGGCCTGAATGGTTGTTAAGCATTTCCCAGGTAAAATAATTCGCCGTATTCAGCACCAGCGAAGGCCGATCCGGACACAGCCAGTCGGGAATGAAGACATAAAAATCACGAACGATAGGTGCTAGACCCTGAAAATCTATGTGCCCATAGTTTTGCAACAGCAGCGCCAGGTTTTCCCATGGCGAGAAGGTGTCGCGCGTTAGATAGAGAAAAGTATAGAACGCTTCATCGCCGCTGACATGCAGCCCGTAGCGTTTCAGTGCCAGCCAAAACATGCCCGCAATCGCTGCTACGCCGGCGCCAGCCAGAATCCACAAGGTGATCCAGCCGCGCTGGATACCGATGCACAAAAACAGCGCGAAGGCAGTAATAATATTGGCACGCGTGCCGCCCACCACGATATAAGTGAAAATACCGAAAGCAAGAGTAGCGATAAGAAAGATTATCCAGCTGCGCCGGGTAGGGTTTAGGAAATAGATCAGCAGCATTGCGGGAATGAAGAAATAAAAGAAACGCTTTAACGCGACACCGGAAACATCGCTAGAAAAGATCTGGCTATAGGCATGCAATCGGAACAGCAAAAAACCATTATAAATGAAAAACACCACCGCCGTTGCTACAGCGATGAGTACCAGCAGCAGCCACAGTAAATGGATCTCGGTACGGCTGATGCTGAACCAGAGCGGCCGCGTGCCGCGCGGGCGGGCGAGCAACCGGGTTCTGTAGCTGACATAGTAGATGCCATAGAAGGCGGTCGCCGCCAGCAGCGATTCCAGCAGGTTTTCCACCGGCACCACCTCGACGCCATAGCGGCACATCAGCAGGCAGGTAAGTGGAAAACCGAGATAAAACGTCATCAGGTATAACACCGAGAAGAAAACATTGAAATTAAACCTGACTCGCCGGAATTCCCGATAGGTTAGCGACAGAACCAGCGCCAACGACAGCAAATAGACCACCAGCAGGCCGCCGAACTGCACCAGCGTCATAGCGGTACCCCCGCGGCAATGGACAACGCCTGACACCAGCCATGCAGGATATTTGGGTAAAAAAAGGCGATACGCGCCGGATCTTGTGTCAGCATGCGCCGCTGTGTTTCGCGGATGATGGCGAGATCGAGCGCGTCATCCTCATACAGCACCGGCACCTGCTGCGCGATCAAATCCTGGCAGAACGGATTGTGCCGACTAAGTACGAATGGTAAGCCCAACTGAATTAGCAGGCTCAGCGTTCCGATACCCTGCTGGCGCCGGAAGAGGAAATAGCCGGCGTCACATTCCTGCAACAGCGCGAGATAATCGTTAAAGGCCAGCGGTTCGGTGAGGATTCGCACCTGCTCCTCGTGGAAGCAGCGCTCGCTTTCCGCGCGCACCATGGCAATGTAAGTATCGTTGCCAGCGGGATAGCCCATCGGCATGATGATCTTGACTGCGATGCCGAATTGATGATGAATGGCGCGCAGCGCCTGGCAATGGCGATTGGAGGGATCCCCGGAATTGCCCACCAGCAGCGTTAGCGGCCGGTTGCCTGCCTCCGCTGGCGCCACCCGCACGATATCCGCGGCCAGCCGGGTAGGAAAATAGAGCAGCGAAGCCGGCACCGATGGATACCGCTGGCGATAGCAGGCCAGATCGCCGCGAGTGGCGAAGACATGACCAACCTGCCCCTGGGCACGGCGGCGCAGCAAATAGAACAGCCGGTGGTGCAAGCGGCGCGATTCCTCATACAGATCCGCGCCCCATACGTGCCAGCTTATGCGCACAGGGTGGATTTTGCCCGTCAGCATCGCCAGCCAGAGCAAGGGATTGAATTGGCCATGTAGGAAATAACGTTCGTCCGGCGCCGCGTTGCCGCGGCGCACCAGCGCTTTTGTCAGTGCCCGCTTACTGTCAAAACACTCGATATCCACCTGACTGTAGCCGGAAAGTGGCGCGCCGTTCGGGGCGACCACCATGAATCGCCGAATCTGCGCCGGCGGGCAGATTGCCGCCAGGGTATCATTGAAGAAACGCAGCACCGTCAGGTTATGACGGGGGATATCGGATCCCAGCACATGTATTAAATTGCTCATTTTTCCTGAGATAAAGTAGAAATACACTGCTGCACAGCGCGAAATAAACGATATAGGTGGCCATATAGGCCTGGGCTGCGCCCAGCGCGCCGTGGCACGGAATAAGCCAATGGGAAAAGCCGATCAGCAGTACAAACTGGCTTATTTCAGCCAAAAGATAAACGCGAAGCGCGGCACGAGCCAGCACCAGGTAGCCAAAAACATAGGCGCCCACCTTCAGGACATCCCCCACCAGTTGCCAGGCAAACAGCTCGCTCATGGCGCTGAATTCGGCGGAAAACAACAACCGGATCGCAACATCTCTCAACAGCCAAAGCGTCAGGCTGATTGTCGACACCGCCGGCAGCACAAAACGCAGCGCACGCGTAATTTCCCGTGCTACCGACCGCTTATCATTTAATCGCGACAGCGTGGGTAATAAATAAACGGTAAACGAGGTGGTGATAAACTGCAAATAGGCGTCCGAAATACTGCTGACGCCCTGCCAAATCCCAACCGCCGCCCAACCCTCCGTGCGGGCCAGCAGATTACGCATTATCACACATGCCGCCTGCAGGGTCATCGCGGTGATAAACGCCATGACGGTGAATTTGGCCAGCAGCGCTGCATAGCCGCCGTCCCAGGCGGGCAGCAAGAATGAGAGCGGCAGTTGGCGCCGGTAACACAACATGAACAGCACCGGCAACAGTGCCATCGCCGGCAACAGTGCCAGCCCGGCCAGCGCGCCCACATAGCCGCCCAGCCGGTAGCAGACAAAAAAGGCAGCAACGCCAAGCAGGCTACCGACGCTGACGGCCAACGCATTGCCGGCAACGTCTCGATACCCTTTTAAAATTGCCAGCCCCAGGTTGGCGCAGGCGATCCCCAGCTGGATAACCGCCAGCGCCACGACGGCATCCCGATATTGCTCATGGCCGAACAGCGTGCGGCTGACCGGCTCTGCGGCAAAAATAAACATAGCCGCCAGTAGTAGCGAAGAAGCAAGGACCATCGCCGAGCCGGTGCCAAGCACCGCGCGCAGCCGATCCGGTTGATGCTGATGCTGCGCCACCAGTTTGGTCATTCCGTTGAAGATGCCGGCGCCGGACAGTGTACCCAGCACCGTGATCAATTGGCGAAAATTCCCCGCCTGTCCCACGCCGTCAGGACCGAACACCACCGCCAATACCTTCACCATCAGCAAACCGGCGCCGATTTTGATAAGTGTGGATAGTGCGGTCCAGATTGGCGCGCTCGCCAGCGACATATCAGTTGAAGTAGCCGTAGATCGCATCAATGACGCGTTGCTGATCGTCGTCGCTCAGATTGTAAAACAGCGGCAATCGCACCAGGCGCTGACTTTCATGCTGAGTATGGCGATCACTGCCGTGGAACCGACCAAAGCGGCGCCCAGCCGGGCTATCGTGCAATGGAATGTAATGAAAGACGGACAAGATATCCGCCGCTTTCAGATGGCGGATGAAACCGTCGCGTTCGTCAATATCCCGCAACTTGACATAGAACATGTGGGCATTGTGCAAACAAGTTGCCGGTACCGTCGGCAGCGTCAAACCGTCCAGCGGAGCCAGCGCAGACGCGTAACGATACCACAGTGCTAGGCGCCGTTGATTGATGATGTCCGCCGCTTCCAGTTGTGCCCATAGATAGGCGGCCTGAATATCAGCCATGAGATAGCTGGAACCAATATCGCGCCAGGTATACTTATCCACCTGTCCACGGAAAAATTGACTGCGGTTAGTGCCCTTTTCGCGGACGATTTCCGCCCGCTCAACGAGGGCCGCATCATTGATGAGCGTCGCGCCGCCCTCACCGCCGGCGGTATAATTTTTGGTTTCGTGGAAACTAAAGCAGCCGATATGGCCAAGGGTGCCAAGGGCGTACCCTTTGTAGGTCGCCATGACTCCCTGCGCGGCGTCTTCCACTACCCACAAGCGGTGTCGTTCGGCGATCGCCATGATGGTATCCGTTTCACAGGCCACACCGGCATAATGAACCAGCACAATAGCGCGGGTTTTTGGTGTGATTGCCGCTTCTATCAGCGCCTCATCCATGTTCATCGTGTCCGGACGGATATCAACGAAGACAATCGTCGCGCCGCGCAGTACAAAAGCGTTGGCGGTGGACACAAAGGTATAGCTCGGCATAATCACCTCATCGCCGGGGCGGATATACAACAGAATAGCCGCCATCTCCAACGAGGCGGTGCAGGAAGGCGTCAGCAACACTTTCGCGCTACCGAAACGCTGCTGGAGCCAGTGTTGACAGTGTTGGGCAAATCCGCCGTCGCCGCATAGCTTGCCGCTACTCATCGCGGTCTGTATAAAGCCTAATTCGGTGCCGACCACCGGTGGCACGTTAAATGGAATCATGATGTCCTCGGTATAACCAATGCGCGGCATGCACTACTCGCGCACCATTCGCCAAATAAAGCCGCAGCGCCGGCAGGTTGGCGGTTTGCGTCGCCACCCACAATTGTCGGAAGCCGCAGCTGCAGCACCAGCCCAGCGCCGCACGGCACAGCAATTTGCCCGTGCCGCGACCGCGGGCGGCGGGAGACACCGCCAACAGGCCGATACGCGCCACTTGCCTCCCGATATTCCTGAGCGTTACTAGTCCCGAAAGACCGTCAGGACCCTTCGCCACCAGGCAGAGGTGATCAAAGCTGCCCCGAACGGCGTTTGTCACCCACTGCGCGTAAAAGCGTTGGCGTTCTTCGTCGCTGAACCACGGCTCCCGAAAGCGGCTTTGCACCAATGTCTGTGCCGCCAGCGTGCGCAACTCGGGAATATCCGCCTCCCTCGCCAGCCGAATTTCCGCCGCAGGCAGCGCCGCAGCGCCCGCGCACGGCGCGCCACTGGCGCAGACCGGCAGGGTATAACAGCAGTCCATCTCGCCCTCCACCGGCCTGAAACCGATGGCGCTGAGCGCATCTATTTGTGTCATGGCCTGCGCCGCCACTTTCGCCTGCACCAGCGCAAATCCCGTCATCGCCGACGGGGTCAAACGCGGCGCGGTATCCTCAAACACGACGCAGCCCAGGCGGCGGCCGAAAAACTCGCTCTCCCAGGCCAGGAGGTCAACACTGGCGCGGGCAGACATGGAGTAGATCCATCAGGTATTGGCCGTAGCCGGTTTTCTCTAGCGCCTGCGCCGCGCGCCGCGCGCCGTCATCATCGAGCCAGCCGTTGCGCCAACCGATTTCTTCCAGACAGGCGATTTTAAACCCCTGGCGCCTCTCAACCGTCTGCACAAAAGTACTGGCCTCTATCAGGCTGTCATGGGTGCCGGTATCTAGCCAGGCGAAACCGCGCCCAAGCAGCTCGACCTGCAGCCCGCCTTGCTCCAGATACATCTGATTTATTGAGGTAATCTCAAGCTCTCCGCGTGCCGAAGGCGTAACCCGTCTCGCGAACTCCACCACCTGGCGATCATAAAAATAGAGACCGGTTACCGCCCAGTGGGAGTGGGGATTGGCCGGTTTTTCCTCCAGCGCGACGGCGCAGAAATCGTTATCGAACGCCACAACGCCGAATCGCTCGGGATCCATAACCTGATAG
Source organism: Sodalis sp. (in: enterobacteria) (assembly GCF_036327475.1). Lineage (NCBI taxonomy): Bacteria > Pseudomonadati > Pseudomonadota > Gammaproteobacteria > Enterobacterales > Bruguierivoracaceae > Sodalis > Sodalis sp. (in: enterobacteria). Next base: position 1,141,354 of record NZ_CP132913.1, read on the forward strand.
GCGAACAGCGTCGCTCCCTGCTCGCGCGCGGCCACCTGCTGCAATTTGGGGCTAAAACCCTGACCAAAATAGATATTGTCGCCAAGCACAAGGCAGCAGCGGTCGTCGCCAATAAAGCTTTCGCCAATCAGGAACGCCTGCGCTATCCCCTCTGGACTGGCCTGGGAGGCATAGTTCAGATGAATACCGAACGCCTCGCCCACGCCGAGAAGTCGCTTGAATAACGGCATTTCTTCCGGGGTTGTGATAATCAGGATATCGCGAATCCCCGCCAGCATCAGCACCGACAGCGGATAATAGATCATCGGTTTGTCGTATACGGGCAACAGTTGTTTGGAAATCCCGCGGGTGATCGGATAGAGGCGGCTGCCGCTGCCGCCCGCTAGAACGATACCTTTCATCTGTCCTCCTCGCCTTATTAGCCCGGCCCGAGGCCGAGACGCTCGCCGCGATAGCTACCGTCCAGCACCCGCTGCCACCATTCATGATGGGTTAAATACCACTGCACGGTCTTGGCCAGCCCGCTATCGAAGGTTTCCTGCGGCCGCCAACCCAATTCGCGCGCAATTTTACCGGCGTCAATCGCATAACGCCTGTCGTGCCCCGGCCGGTCTTCCACCCGCGTGATGAGCTGCCTGAACGCGACGACGCCGGGGGGGTGAGGTGCGCCGGCCTGCTCCAGCAGCCCGCACAGCGCTTCTACTACATCAATGTTGCGCTGCTCGTTATGGCCGCCGATGACATAAGTCTCGCCGGGGCGACCGCGGATCACCACCTGATAGAGGGCGCGAGCATGATCCTCCACATACAACCAGTCTCGGATCTGACCGCCGTCGCCGTACACCGGCAGCGGTTTACCCGCCAATGCGTTGATAATCATCAACGGAATCAGCTTTTCCGGGAAGTGATAGGGGCCATAATTATTGGAACAATTCGTCACTAGCACTGGCAGGCCGTAGGTGCGCATCCAGGCGCGCGCCAGGTGGTCGCTGGCAGCTTTCGATGCGGAGTAGGGACTACTGGGTACATAAGGCGAGCTTTCGTTAAACCGGCTACCGTCATTTGGTAGGTCGCCGTACACTTCATCAGTGGAGACATGGTGAAAGCGAAAGGCGTCGCGCGCGGCCGTAGGCAAGGTCTGCCAATATCCGCGGGCTGCTTCCAGCAGAATCGAGGTTCCGGTGATATTGGTATCGACAAACGCCGCCGGGCCGTCAATGGAGCGATCAACATGGCTCTCTGCCGCCAGATGCATGATGGCATCCGGCTGGAACTCCGCGAGCAATCGCACCATCGTCGGGCCGTCACTGATATCGGCGCGAGCAAAACGATAATAGGGATGGTCGGCGACAGGCGCAAGCGAGTCCAGATTGCTGGCATAGGTCAGTTTATCTACCACTAACACCCGATCTGTAGTGTCGCTGAGAATATAGCGTACTAGCGCCGAGCCGATAAACCCAGCACCACCGGTAATTAGTAGGCGTTTCATCGCCAGACTCCGCGCGTATCCACCACCCAGCGCTGGCGGATAGCGGTAGGCGCGATGGCGCGGAATTGGCGATGATCCACCAGCATAACCAGAACATCGGCCGTTTCCAGCGCCTGGTCTCTGTCCACCAGGGTGGCCAATCCGTCCAACGAGGCCGGCAGCGCATCGACATTCGGCTCCACCGCCAACGTCTGGCCGCGATGCCAGCGGGCGATGAGCTCGGTCACATGCAGCGCTGGGCTTTCACGCATGTCGTCGATATCCGGTTTAAACGCCAGCCCGAAGCAAGCGATGGTCACATCGCTACTGCCACGACCGCTGTCGTTAAGGCAGTCCGCCACCGCCGTCTTCACTTTTTCCACCACCCAATCTGGTTTGTCGTCATTCACCTGGCGCGCGGTGCGAATAAGTCGTGCCTGCTCTGGATTCTGGGCCACGATAAACCACGGATCCACCGCGACGCAATGACCGCCGACGCCCGGTCCCGGCTGCAAAATATTGACCCGTGGATGGCGATTTGCCAGCGTTATCAGCTCCCAGATGTTGATTTGCTGTTCCGCGCAGATGATAGACAGCTCATTGGCAAAGGCGATGTTCATATCGCGGAAGCTATTCTCAGTCAGCTTACACATTTCGGCGGTGCGGGCATTGGTCACCACGCACTCTCCTTCCAGAAAAATGCGATACAACTTGGCGGCGCGCGCCGAGCAGCGCGGCGTCATGCCGCCGATCACCCGATCATTTTTAATCAGCTCCATCATAGTCTTGCCTGGTAGAACCCGCTCCGGGCAATAGGCGATATTGATATCCGCCTCCTCTTCAGCCTGCTGTGGGAAGGTTAGATCGGGGCGCGCGGCCGCCAGCCAGCCGGTCATCTGTTCAGTTGTTCCCACCGGCGACGTGGACTCAAGGATTACCAGACATCCCGGTTCCAAAACCGGCGCCAGCGATAACGCCGCCGTCTTGACATAGCTCAGATCCGGTTCATGGTTATCCTGAAAGGGTGTCGGTACGGCGATAAGGAACGCGTCCGCCGGCTGCGGCTGGCTCACCGCCCGCAGCAGACCCTGGCGCACAGCATCTGTCACAACTCGGTCCAAATCCGGTTCAATGATGTGTGTTGCGCCGTGGTTAATAGTGTCTACCGCATGCTGATTTGTGTCTACGCCTATCACCAGTTTTCGGCGCGAGGCAAACGTCGCGGCGGTGGGTAGACCGATATACCCCAATCCAATAACGGAAATTATATCAAAATTCATGGATTCACCTGCTATCTTTTTTTAAAACCGTAATGATCCGCCCACAGGCATGGCCATCGCCGTAGGGGTTATGTGCCAGGCTCATCCGTTGATACGCCTTGGCATCGTTGAGCAACTGCGATACAGCCTGGTGAATCGCCTGCTCGTCCGTCCCTACCAGCCGCACAGTGCCGGCAGCTACCGCCTCCGGCCGCTCGGTGGTATCGCGCATCACCAGCACCGGTTTCCCCAACGAGGGAGCTTCTTCCTGGATTCCGCCGGAATCCGTCAGAATAATCGTGGCGCGATTCATTAAATAAACGAACGGCAAATAGTCCTGTGGATTAATGAGTTTTATATTGGCGATGCCGCTCAACATACGGTTCACCGGTTCGCTAACGTTAGGATTAAGATGCACCGGATAGACCACCTGCACATCGGGGTGATCAAACGCAATATGCGCCAGAGCGGCGCAAATGCGCTTGAAACCGTCGCCAAAACTCTCGCGGCGATGACCGGTGACCAATATCATCTTCTGCATACCGTCGAGAAACGCGTAACACTCATCCAGGCTGGCACGTAGCCCGGCATTACCTATTACCTTGTCACGCACCCAAAATAGCGCGTCAATCACTGTATTGCCGGTCACTGTGATGCGTGCCGCCGGTAGCCTTTCCGCCAGCAAATTGGCGCGGGCATTGTCGGTGGGTGCGAAATGCCAGCTGGCCAGGTGACCAGTCAATTTACGATTTGCCTCTTCCGGCCAAGGAGAAAACAGATCTCCGGTGCGCAGGCCCGCTTCCACATGACCCACGGGGATATGTTGATAAAACGCCGCCAGACTGGCGGCCAAGGTGGTGGTGGTATCGCCATGCACGAGCACAACATCTGGACGGAAGTCGTCTAGGACGGGCTGTATGCCGGTCAATATGCGGCTGGTTATCTCGCCAAGGCCCTGCTCTGGGCGCATGATATCCAAATCGTAATCGGGCACGATCGAAAACAGGCGCAACACCTGATCCAGCATCTCGCGATGTTGGGCCGTTACGCAGACGCGGGGCTCAAAGGCCGGATCAGCGGCCAGGGCCAGAATCAGAGGCGCCATTTTGATGGCTTCCGGCCGTGTACCAAAGACGACTAACACTTTCACAACAGTTCCCTTTATTCTGAGCAAAAGCCGGCAACGGCTTGGAATACATTAGGCCGCACGGCTAACGACAGCGGACCATTCCGACAGTTTAATACCTGTCGGTGTCATCAACGACGACGCGCCAGCGCGCCGCCAGCGCCCAGCAGCATACCTACGGCTCCCCATAGCACAAGCAGAAACAGGCGGCGTGGCTTATCGCGTTTTACTGGTTCTTCAGGGGTCCTCAAATAACGATAGGTCTTAAAACTCTTGTTTAAGACCGGCCCTACATTGAGAGTAGTCAACATCGCGCGATTTTGGTCGTAATCTGTATCATAGGCCGGTCCGGTCGCTTGCAGAGCATCCAAACGTGCCTGCAGGAGCGGGTGTCCCAGCAGAAATATTTCAGATTGCTGCACATTTTCGGCGGCGATGTCGGTTCTGCTTCGGTCGATACCCTGTGCGAGCGCCAGTTTCAACGCCTGATTAAGCTGTTGCTGCTCGCGCTGATATACTGCCGCGGCCACCGCCTCCTGTCGCTTCACCTGCGCTTTGAGCAAAACGGTGCGCGCGGTCCAGGCGGCCATAACATCCTCATTAAGATGCTTTTCCGCGCGCTGGTTGGCGAAATCCACATAGCGACGCAGCAACTGATTAGCGTCCGGCGCGGTTTCCGCCACCAGCCGCACGCTGTCTGGCAGTTTTTTCACCTCGTTGCGCGGTAGGAACTGAATGGCGTTGATCAACTCATCCAGCAGCACCGCGTCGGCGTGGGGGTCGCCCTTTTTGCGCGTTTGATAATAGGGGCTGACGAGCCAGAAATCCCGGCGGGTGTCGTAGGATGAGAGTTGGCGTAAGAATTCCTGATACGCTTCATCGGCAATCGAGGGAGTGTCAGAGGTCGGTAACGCGGTATTTTTCATATCCAAATTGCGTAAAAATTGCTGCTGAGAGAAGTAGCCGCCCAGCACATTCACTGTCGGTTTGTCGGTAATAGCGATGGCGGTCCACTCCTGGCGCACCACGAAAGAGTATATAAGCGCGCCCAGTGTAAACGCGAGTGCATAGACAATGACGGTAGCCTTGCCGCGCCACAGGACGCATAGCAAACCGCGCAAGTCTAGTTCATTGTCGATAACCTGTCCCCGGACGGCGAAGGAGGGTGAGCTAGCAGGTGTCATTTTCGCCCCGATCAACATTTCCGTTTAAGATGGTGTTTTTTATAGTGACTAAGCCGTCGCTCGGTTCGCTTGATGAAGCGGACGACCCGCCAGGCGCATTTCAGTACGTAGCCATACAGTAAAAACACCCCGATCCACAGCAACAACATGATCGACTCCGGCCAGCGCAGCCAGCGTTCCCCCACTACGCCGAAGAACGCCAGTAGTGCGGCAGTGAGTGTAATGACGATCAGAGACTGGCGCGAACTGAAACCCGCGCGCATGATCAGGTGGTGAATATGCTGCCGGTCTGGCGCAAACGGGCTTATGCCCTTGCGCATTCGGCGATACATGATGGCTATCATATCCATCAGCGGCACGGCGATGATCCATAGGGCGGTCACAGGATTCATCGGGTGCCCCCAGTCTTGAGTGCTTTGCAGTAGCAGCCAGATAACCGTGAAGCCGATCATGGTGCTGCCAGCATCGCCCATAAATACTTTATGGCGTCTGCCGAACACCCCAAGGTTTAATAAAATATAGGGCAAAATGGTGACGATCATGGCGAAACACCACAGTGCCAGGCCTGGATTATTATCAATCGCGAGCAGGATACCCATGGCGCCAAGAGACACGCAGGAGAGGCTGCCTAACAGGCCGTCGATACCGTCTACCATATTGAACGCGTTAATCGCCGCCCAGACGGCGAATAGCGTCACCAAATAGCCAAATGGCCCCAGCACCATCTCCAATGACCCGAAAATGTAGCCCAGGCTATTAATATGGCGGCCGCTGAAGACCATCATCACCACCGCGACCAGCGCTTGGATAATGGCGCGCGCCACCACGCTGATATCGAACCGATCGTCAAACGCGCCAGTCACGACCAGGACGCCTGCGCACATCAGGTACAGCGACATGTGGGGAATATAATAATCCGTATAGAAAAAAGTGAAGCAAATGCCGGCATAAATGGAAATACCGCCCACCAAAGGGATCTGCCCATGGTGGCGTTTGCGGTAATTGGGTTTGTCGACCAAGCCTATTTTTTTGGCAACCTTGCGCGCTAAAAACAAAAAGAGCAAAGAAAACAAAAAAATGACAACAAAATCAGTACTCATATTGAGTATGTTCACAATAGAAAGCTCTCTGCAGCCATCAGGTCGTTCAATGCGTCACCATGGCTTACATCTCAACCCCGATGTCTTGCTCGTCACTGAGTTTTGTGACAACGAAATAGGGTTTCTGTTATCTCTTTATGTTCCACCTGAATCTCCCTCAGGCGTGCAGATAGGTTCAAAATCGCCCGGACAGGCACAGACGTGTGTAACCGGACATAGTAAAGATGTGACTATCCTAGCATTAGAAAAGAAAAACGCCACGTTCTCACGCGGCGCGACCCGAGTTTTATGACTTACGAACGTTTCATCATATCGAAGAACTTATCATTGGTTTTGCTCATCGCTAACTTGTTCATCAGGAATTCCATCGCATCAATTTCACCCATTGGGTGGATGATTTTGCGCAGGATCCACATTTTCTGTAGCTCTTCTTGAGTGGTAAGTAATTCTTCCTTACGGGTCCCTGAGCGGTTGTAATCGATCGCAGGGAAAACACGTTTCTCGGCGATTTTACGCGACAGGTGTAGCTCCATGTTGCCTGTGCCCTTGAACTCTTCGTAAATCACTTCGTCCATCTTTGAGCCGGTATCGATAAGCGCGGTGGCGATGATGGTCAGGCTACCACCCTCTTCCATATTACGTGCGGCGCCGAAGAAACGTTTCGGGCGATGCAGGGCGTTGGCGTCTACACCGCCGGTCAATACCTTACCGGAAGCGGGTACGACGGTGTTGTAGGCACGCGCCAGGCGGGTAATGGAGTCCAGCAGGATAATAACATCTTTCTTATGTTCAACCAGACGCTTGGCTTTTTCTATCACCATTTCGGCGACCTGCACGTGGCGAGACGCCGGCTCGTCGAAGGTCGAAGCGATGACTTCGCCTTTCACCAGGCGCTGCATCTCAGTTACTTCTTCCGGACGTTCGTCAATCAGCAACACCATCAGCACGCAGTCAGGGTGGTTATAGGCAATGCTTTGGGCGATATTTTGTAGCAGCATGGTTTTACCGGCTTTCGGCGGCGCCACGATCAGACCACGCTGGCCGCGGCCAATAGGAGAGGCAAGATCTAGAACGCGCGCGGTTAAATCTTCGGTAGAGCCGTTACCGCGCTCCATGTGCAAACGCGAATTGGCATGCAGCGGCGTCAAGTTTTCAAACAGGATCTTGTTGCGGACGTTTTCCGGCTGGTCGCAATTGACTTCGTTGACCTTCAGCAGCGCAAAGTAGCGCTCGCCCTCTTTCGGCGGACGGATCTTGCCAGAAATGGTGTCGCCGGTGCGCAAGTTGAAGCGGCGGATCTGACTGGGGGAAACGTAAATATCATCGGGGCCGGCAAGGTAGGAGCTGTCGCTGGAGCGGAGAAAACCGAATCCGTCCTGCAAAATTTCCAGTACACCATCGCCGAAGATATCCTCGCCGCTCTTGGCATGCTGCTTGAGGATGGCGAAGATGATGTCTTGTTTACGCATGCGGGCCAAATTTTCCAGCCCTATATTCTCGCCGAGGGTCACTAGCTCTGAAACCGGCATATTTTTTAATTCGGTAAGGTTCATAATGGTGGGTTCTTAAACTCGGGGTATATTTGAAACTGATTTTGTGGATGGCATGGCAGCGTAAACCGTGCCTGTCTATGGCATTTCATCCCTGGTGGAATCCCGTTTAGGCTGATGAACAGAGGCTCATTGCAATATTAATAACAAGAAGACTGAGATTAAAAGTGCCTAACAACGGATTAATTTAAATCCCGCTTGCCTGACGCCCTCGTAGGTCACATTTGTTACTTTCTTACAACAGGGTGCGGGCAAAGAATAAAGCTTAGATTCAAACTACAGGTAAGATCACAACGCAGCAAGCGTAAATTTAACATGGTTCTTGATGGGCGTCTAGCGGTCAATATGAGAAATGCTTACGAACGCTAGTACCAAGAGGAAGATGCGCAATACTGCTTACAGATTCGCGTTAATGAACTCTTTCAACTGTCTTTTCAATAAGGCGCCAACTTTGCCTTTTCAGCATCACTGAACAGGAACAGGGTAGAAATACTGCGGATACCATATTAGGTGCAGTGGCCGGATTCTCATTGATCTTCAGCGATGGTCAGCCGTCGAATTCATCAGCGACTTCTGCCAGAATAGGCGCAACCATTTTACAATGACCAAACCATTCGGTCCAGAAATCGACTAAATAGCCCCTTGGCCTGTAATTCATCCCTTTGAAGCTTCACTCAAATAATTTTGCTCATGTTTTACTCCACAGAATTATCGTTACTTACCATTGCAGCAATAACCAACAACAGGTTGACTTCATTGCACTGTATACACTTTCCACACTATGTGCAAAACACACTTAAAAGAAGTTTTCCGACTTCGCCCTGCACCCGTTAATCGTTGAAGCGATCTATTCTAAAGGCTTTAATATATGATAAACAGCTGAAAGTGCTGGAAGCCGGGGTCGACACCCTGCTGGGAACCCCACCGGTAGGCTGATTGACTACACTAAACAGAATTACATCAATATGGGCGCCATTCAGGTGGTGGCACTGGATGTGAGGCCGAACGGATATTCGACTCGGCTTTGCCAAAGATATCCGCTGGCTGTTTCGCCGGGATGTCGCCACCGCTGAACGGCTGAACATGCTGTTTTCCGTCACGCAACCTAATCAGGTGCGCGAGCCGGCGTTCGAGCACATGAATAACGCCAAGCATGTTGAAGTGAAGCCGCTGCAGAAAACGGGCACCGCATACAAGAGGAGTTTTTATCCTCCAAATGAAGAAAATGCGCCCGCCATTTTGCCAATAACAAGCACTGCTGTGAGGATATCTAGGGCGTCTGTGGCTGCTGAGCGTCCGCATCTGGCGCTGACCGGCGATATCTCGCAGAAGCGGCGCCTTCGTACCGAGGGTGCTTGGGTATTCCGGTGGCGACAGACATGGGTCACGAACTGCATATTCCCTCCGTGTTCCATGTTTTTGATTATGATCTGCCGGACGGCTGCGACGATCACGTCCGCTGTATCGGTCGTACCGGCGAGAGCGGTCGTTCCGTCAGTCTGGCGCGTGAAGAATATGCATTGAATCTTACCGCGATAGAAAGTTATATTGGCCATCAGATCCCCGTTAGTAAACACAATAGCGACGCGCTGCTGACCGATCTGCCCGCGCCAAAACGGTTGACCCGCCCGTACGGCAGTGGTCCCCCGCCGCAGCGCCGCGCCGTACCATAACCGTAAACGTCCGGGCTAAACGCAAATGATAAGCGCCTCCTCACTTTATACCGCCATTGACTTAGGCTCCAACAGCTTTCATATGTTGGTGGTGCGTGAGGTGACCGGCACCGTCCAGACGCTAGCACGCATCAAGCGTAAAGTACGTCTGGCTGCCGGGCTCAACGGCGATAACCGGCTTTCCAGCGACGCGATGCAGCGCGGCTGGCAGTGCCTTCGCCTGTTTGCCGAATATTTGCAGGATATCCCCCCTGCCCATGTCCGAGTGGTAGCTACCGCCACCCTGCGCATAGCCATTAACGCGGCGGAATTTCTTGGCCCGGCCAGTGATATTCTGGGCTGTCCGGTACAGGTCATTTCTGGCGAAGAAGAAGCCCGGCTCATCTATCAGGGCGTCGCCCACACGACAGGCGGCTCCGATGAACGTTTGGTGGTGGATATCGGCGGCGGTAGCACCGAGCTAGTGGTGGGACGCGGCTCGCAAGCGCTGGAACTGTTCAGTCTGGAAATGGGTTGCGTCACCTGGCTTGAGCGCTATTTTAACGATCGCAGCTTGACATGGGAAAACTTCGATCGGGCGGAGCAAGCGGCGCGAGAAAAAATCCGCCCTGTCGCTTTCCGACTATTAGCCCTGGGCTGGCAAGTGTGCGTCGGCGCCTCCGGCACGGTGCAGGCGCTGCAAGAAATTATGGTTGCCCAGAGGATGGATGAACATATTACGCTCAGCAAACTGCTGCAGCTTAAACAGCGCTCCATTCACTGCGGCAAGCTCGAAGAGCTGGAAATCGAAGGTCTTGCGCTGGATCGAGCGCTGGTGTTCCCGAGCGGGCTGGCAATTTTGCTGGCGGTATTTGCCGAGCTCGGCATCAAGACCATGACCCTGGCGGGCGGCGCGCTGCGCGAGGGGATGATGTACGGCATGATGGCGTTACCGGCCGGAGGCGATGTCCGCCAGCGTACCCTGGAAAATTTGCAGCGCCGCTATCAGCTTGACACTGAGCAGGCGCAGCGGGTCGCCCGGCTAGCGGAGGAATTCGCCCGTCAGGTGGCCGAGACTTGGCAATTGGACGAGCGATGTTTCACGCTTTTGCGCTGCGCCAGCATGATCCACGAAATCGGCCTAAGCATTGATATCAAACGCGCTCCGCGCCATGCCGCCTATCTCGTCCGTCATACCGACCTTCCCGGCTTTACTCCCGCCCAGCAAAAGCTTATCGCCACGCTGCTGCAAAACCAGAGCAACCACATCGATCTTACCCAGTTGCATGAGCAAAATAGCCTGCCGCCGCACATCGCTCAACGCTTATGCCGGTTGATGCGGCTGGCGATCATCTTTGCCAGCCGCCGACGCGACGACGCGTTGCCCGCGGTGGAGCTGCGCGCCATGGACGAGACGTTGCACGTGCTGTTACCCCACGACTGGTTGAACCAGCATCCGCTACGGGCGGAATACCTGGAGCAAGAAAGTCAGTGGCAGAGTTATGTCCACTGGCCGTTATTGTTAGAGGAAACACCGCAAAGCTGAGCGATCGGCTCGCCTAACGCTACATTGCGGACGCTGTACCGCACTAAGCGGGAAATGCCTTGGCCGCCCTCGTTGTGCGCTAGGGCCAGTTGAGCCCGAAGACTAGCCAGATGGTTCTGTCCACAACCCATCCGCTCCTCGGCGCTGACCGGTTTGCGCACTTGCTCCCACACAAAATCGTCCTACGGTCGTTCCAGTAAGAAACAGCTCGATTCTGGTTTGACCAATTCACCGTATTGACACCGCTTGCGACACATGGTAAAGGTTAATTCCTTTTGCGCACGGGTAATATCGACATAAGTAAGCCAGGCGGCGCTCCTTATCAATACTGTTCTCGTCGACACTGCTTTGATACGGTAACATGCCGACCAGGAAGATATAAGCAAATTCCAACCCTTTAGAAGCGTGCAGCGTCATCAGTTGTACCTGATCCAACTGCTCCTCGCTCTCGCTGCGTTCCATCATATCGCGCAGAGTAAAACGGGTGACCGCCTGATCAAGCATCATTGCCTCCTTTAAGCCGGCAAGCATCTCAGTCATCCAGCTAAACAGTTGGTTAACATTTTCATCCGCATTTCCGTCGCTCTCGGATTGAGAGGGCTTTCATGCAGCCAGCTTTCATAGTCGTACAGTGAATGAGTTCACGCACCACCGCGATCGGTTCACGCTACGCCTGGCGGGCAACGCCCTCCAGTCAGCAGCTAAACTGTTGCAGAGATTCCAGGCCGCTCAGCGTTTCTCCAAGCCCAGATCGAAGCTAGCGGTGAATAAGCTATGTCGCGCTGCGTCTTGGCGTGAGAAAAACGACGTTCCGCCGGAGATGCAATAAGAAACGCGGTTTTGCATCAGCATCTTTTTAAACAGCCGCGACTAGCGATTACCGAGAGAAGGAATAGCGTAATCGCGACAGCGGGTCTTGTTGATGAAATAGTGATTAAGTATGCGCTCGGTGGAGCGGTGGTTCTACTCCAGCCTAATCACCGCGAGCGTCGGGAAATCTCCTGTTGCAACAGCACCAGATTTTGCGGTCGCGCGCCACGCCAGGAGTAAATCGAACCAGACAACGCTCGCGCACCGCCTCGTCGCGCTGCGGCAGTTTGGTGGGCCGCAGGATCAAATCGCCGAAATCCAGCACATTGCAAGCGACCAGATGATTCTCGTAGAAATCGTGACAGTGGGCGAGCAGTTTACCTGCTCGCAACAAGCCATGGCTCAACGATGTCCTTTAACAGCGCCAGTAGGCCGATTCAGTAATGATACTGGAACGCGGGTCACGCCGGCTTTGCCATGGCGATCATCAGCACGCCGTGATCAAAATAGGTCTGCTTGCTGATTTGCCGTCGTACCGCGGCCCATTTTCAAACGGCATACAGCCGGTTTCTTCGCGTCAGAAGAGCAGTTTAATATCATCGTTGGCCCAATCGGCCATTACGCCACTGGAGAAGGCGACGATAATGATATTGTCCATATGTTTTTCAAACAGCGACTACTTCAGTTGCTCGAGCACACAAAGCGCGTAACTTCGCGCTGTTGGACAAGCGGTTCTCAGAACGTAAAAGAAAACCACTGCTAACTTGTGCATCCTCCCCTATTCAACTTGATTGAATGGTGCTGGGTCGATTTATAGAGAAACCGTCTAAATATGACTACAACTGCAATACGGGACACTTACAGCTAGCCTTAAACATAACGCTCTATTATTACGTAGCCTATCGCGCTTTTCGTTGAGTGGCCGGCGCATGACGGATTCGTATTTTATGTGCATTATCTCCACCTACGGCATTCTGTATTCAATGTTGTTTTAAAAGAGTATTGTCCCCATCTATTGACTCGATGGTTTCTATTTATTCGGTAGCCTCATTTCCCCGATCGCTTGCGGCAAGAATTATTCCTCGCTGGCGAATACGTGTCGTTTCTTAGCGATAATCGCTCTGTTCACTTTCTTCCGCCGTCATCAACAATGTGCGATAACTCGTCAGGGAAACCAGCGCAACGGTGGACGACAATACAGTGCAGCGGGGTTTATCGGTACGGCTAGGCCAGAAAGGCGATCACCATTACATTTTTTGCCACACATGGCAATGAATGGAGAAGTTATTGCTCATACCCGCACCGCAAATCTTTTTATTGTTAGCGTCCTGGCGCCGCGACAGCGGGCATACTCAGCTCCGTTCATAAAGGAGAGTCCCATGGCACTGGCAATTTACACCAGCGGGCTAATCGGTATCCAGGCGCCGTCTATTGAGTTAGGAGTTGCCCGCCTTCACCTTGCTGCCAGAAAATACCGTGCAGCGATGCAACAGATCCCAAGCGTGCGGCTGAAACCCTATGAGTTTTCTTGGCGAACTGTCGCTGGCCGGAGAGGTGGGGTTTATAGCGCTGTTCCGGCCGCCCACGGCGCGGCGGGCGACGGCAGATTATCCCGCTGCAGGCTAACCGTGAAGACATCGCGCTGCTGCCGGGCAGCCCCAGGCATACCTCGCCAACTGTCTATAGCATGTGTAGTGCTTTGCAGGGCAACGGCTCTTTGATCATCGCCGAACCCACGGTGAATACCCTGCTAGCGCCGTCAGACGGCAGCAATTTGGAGGAAGTTATCAGCCAGCAGCAGGCCCGACGCGCGCTGGAAATCACTCTGGCCAGCAGCTACAATTTATTTAGGGCCGCCGAGCACCGTGAAAACCATGCTGGCGAGATAATTACCGGGTCTGCTGCCGCCGGTAACGGATAACGAGGCGAAACTACTGCGATTACTAGTCTGGTCGGCGTCAGCACTGCCAGACGCCATTAGCGGCAGCGTCCTTGCGCGCCCCCATTACAGCACGACGATGGTCGCATTTGTTGGTGGTGGCACCTTCCAGAGCCCCGTCGAGATCTCGCTGGCCCATAGCAGCTACTGTTTTGCCGGGGGTTTCAGTGGCGGGTACTCGATGCCAGCATGAGCCGCTGGAAACTGGTGAAATCTACTATTGCGTATTGCGCGTACATGCCCGCTGCGGGTCGGCTGACGCTATCTTAATCGCCTGTCTGGCCATTTCTAGATTACATCGATCTGTTGGTGAAGGTAGCACAACCGTGCGTGCATGGATCATGGCGGCACGCGCCCTGGCATTGGTTATCAAAAGTAATGCGTACACTAGCGGAGCTGGCGGGTGCAAATTAGCCGGAATCACCTGGCGGAAGCCCTTAGCTATCGCTGCATCGTTCGGCTACTGCACAAGCTGTAGCAACAGCGGGAATAAGTGTTAAAACAAAGGGACCGCATTCTTTAATCTTCAGCGTCAGTGTAGTCTTCTACCACATCCATCTGTGGTTTACCACCGGAAAGGGTATGAAAACGCTTGGGGCGGCGAGTATGCCCTATGTATTTGAACCAGACCTTCTCATGTTCATTGGTGGGGGCAAGTTCGCCGTGGCACACTGCAACAAACTGCCGCTCTTCATCGGTTACAGGTTCCCGTTTTCCACTGTCCAAATCATTGTAGGCATGGCCGCAACGCTCCAATAACTGTGCTTCTCGAATGGTGAAATGACCATGCCGAGAGAAGCCGCGAGGATAATTTTTGTTATCAAAGTAACGAGTAGAAGTAAAAAAGCTGTCTGCCATCTTACACGCTCCCATCTCTTACTACAATAAGCCACGCTGTTTATGGCGCGGAGTATTATTTAGGGTTGACTTTCTGTAAAATGAAACATTTTAATCAGTACGACAAATTTTTTTGGAGAACGCAGTGGACACGGAATTACTGAAAACATTCTTGGAAGTAAGCCGTACCCGACATTTCGGACGAGCAGCGGAAGCGCTTTATCTGACACAATCAACGGTCAGCTTTCGCATCCGCCAGTTGGAAACCCAACTGGGCGTAAGACTGTTTACCCGTCATAGAAATAACATTCGCTTGACGGCGGCGGGGGAACACCTGTTGCCCTATGCCGAAAATCTGATGATCACCTGGCAGGTCGCCAAGCAGGAAGTGACTCGCTCTTTGCAGCGCAATTCACTGTCCATTGGCGCCGGTGCATCACTGTGGGAGGCGTGGCTTGGAGATTGGCTGCAAAATCTTTATAAACAGTGGCCGAACCTCCAGCTGGAGGCACGCATTGCGCTGCGCCAGGGGCTGATTAGAGAGCTGCATGAACGCCAGTTGGATTTAATGATTACCACCGAAGCGCCAAAAATGGAAGAGTTGATCAGCCAGCAGCTTGGTAGCTTTTCCCTGACACTGTTCGCTGATACCAGCGGCGGCGAACTGGTTAACAATAAGCGACCTTATATACAGCTTGAATGGGGAGCTGATTTTCATGCGCACGAAAACCGGTTACAGATTAATCAGCAGGCACCGCTCGTCATCACCACATCGGCGCAATTAACCTGCCGGCTATTACAGATCACCGCCGCCTGCGCCTTTCTGCCAAGTCATTGGGCAGAGCGGTTTCCAGATTTGCGGCCCGTTAGTGATGTGCCAACCATCGTGCGTCCACTGTATGCGGTATGGCTGCAAAACAGCGATCAGCGCCCGATAATTCAACAACTGCTGAAAACCGCCGTGCTATGACGACTCGCACCGCGGGCAAATAAAGCCGAATCGAATGGTATTGGATCAATCTTTGGATCATCACACCAAGAGGCGTATATTTGCACAGCGTATCCAGCAAGGTACCGACGCTGCTGACTGGCAGTGTGATAGCGTCTATCGTTGCTATCACCTCCGCCGAGGTAAAAAAGAAAAGATAATGCCCGACAGCATCGCCAGGAAACTCGACAACAATATATCCGCACCGTCGTGCTTGTTAGCAGCCTGCCACCAGGGCGGCGGAGTAACCATTGCCGCCTATGGCATCACACCGCCACTACCTGATAAGCGTCAACAAAGTGAGCCTGACGTTGCAGGGCGGCTGCCAGGTCTAGAGTTAGCCAGCAGGTCATACTATGGGTGAACAACAGGAACCGACTCCCGCGACAAAGTAAAATTCATTCCGCGCAAGAAAACACATGCTGGCCAGGATGACGATAAACGTCGGTAGCCGCAGAGCATCTGACTCACGTGGAGGCAAGGCCAGAATATTGGCTCAGACAGTATAGGTAACCAGTAATGAAAACCAAGATAGTAAAACGCCAATGGCAAATTACGTTTTAGCATTAGTGGTACCTTCGCAACACCGACAACGACATTCGCGGTAACTGTACTACGAGAACCGGCAGTACCACATCGCTTCTACGATCGGGTTAAATTCAGGCTGATAACCGGAAAGCAAGATACCGGTATTCATGCCATGAAGAATGAGACCCACCAGCGATAACGGTAAATGAAAAGGCGAAAAGGCCGCCAAACAGCGAGCAGCCGCCGATAACCACGGCTAATACGGCGTCTAACTCCATTAATTAGCATACGCCCAAGTCGCCGGTAATGATAATATCGGCTGATGGCACATAGCATATACACTACCATCAGCACCAGACGGGTATTGAGGCCGCCTAGATAAACAGCCTAGCGCGATTTTACGGGTCAGCACCCATAAACATGGCGACGGAGATGATCACCAGTACCGGCAACCATAACAGTGCCTCGTGGCCGATTTTGCCAAACGCCGCATTATCGAAGGTTATGATTTAGCCTTCGATAATCAGTCGCGCCACACCGCGGTCGGCAACCATCAGAATTAGCGCGGCGACGATAGATTACTCCTAAGTATGGTGATGAGAAAACCGTTCCAGAGCTCGCACGCGACCCCAATGATTGTCATAACTGCCACGACGAACAGATCAATACCGCTGCTGGCGATAACCAGCGTCATGCCAAGCGCCAGAAAAGCCGCCAGCGCGCCGCGATTGACGGTGTCAATTACGCTGCCGAACAACCTGCTGTCCTGAATATGCAACGAAAAAATGCGGCGAGACCAGATCGTAATAATCAAGATAACCAGCAGCGTTTAGGCCTTACGTGCTGCCAGAGGGCATGCTCCAGCGTATCCGCCGAGCACCGGCCGGCGTAGACAGGGGTTTACTGCTCAAGGGTGGCCTTCTAGCTAGGTTACGCGGTAATGGCCTGCATGATGCCGGCGACCAAGATTTGCTGACACGCTAGCTCGGCCACGCGCCGACGATCGCGCAAGACAATGACACGCTCGGCATACCCGGCAATCCTCATCCCGTCAGCACTCAGCAGGCGAATAAACGAATCGCTGATGCTGTGCCTGTAACGCAGAATGATATTCTCCGTGGCGGAAGTGGATAATTTACCCAACAACGTCACTACTTCACCGCCATGCAAGGTCAAGCCCACTGCTGGAGGGATTTTCGCTAGGAAATTCCACGCTGACGCCTTGAAGCTCCAGAAGCAGTGCTGATGCTATGTCGTTTTCCCGTCACTGACGCACTAGCTGCTACCGTGGTAGACGGCGAAGTCAATACCGTTGTTAGTAGCCCATGTTCTTCTTGGCCGCATCCGGAAACAGCAATCACGAGTCGCTTACATTCTGCATAGGACTGCATAGGACTGCATAGGAGTCAACTCAACCGTTAGGAGTCAACTCGACCGTCGCATTGGCTTCCCTGCTCATCATCGCTTTTAAAGATATCCGGTACGCTGTCGATTGAGATCACTTTAATCTGCGAGCCCGATCTTAAACCGGGTTCTTTAATCGCCAATCGCCTGTATAAGCGCTGATCGGTGTGGACGTAAACGACGCAAATGTTCTTACCACCTGTTCCTCTGTGATAAAACTTTCTATGACTTCTACTATGGGTGCAGTATCCAGACTGCACTGCTGACGAATGGTTTTTATATTGGAATGCCCACTGATGCCGTCTGCAAAACCTTTTTATGGTTAATAGTAACGCTGGCGCCGACCGTACCCTGTAGCTCTATGACGTTACAGGCTTTATCCCCGGCATCCTTCACCTCACCCGCCACTCACCGGTGTTTACCCTCATGCACGCTGTTAGATGCGACTGCGGAGGTAGCTTCCTTGGCTTCCTGAAATACTGGCGTCGTCCAGCTGATGGCGACTACCGGCGTGATAAAGGAGCGCACCGTTTTAATTTGGTTTTTCTGCTTTTGCTACGCATCGACGATTTTTAATGTTAAACTGCAGGCGGATTCACTTATTGCCAATGCTATTTATCATGCACTTGTTCGCTACCATCACGAACGTGTGAGCTTCCTTATTTTGTAGGACTGAGGCGCGCCCGGCTTCACGCCGCCGGCTTATGGACGGACGCTTTTGGGACAGCATTGCTGGATAACTAACGGACCATCTATCTTGTTACCGGTATGGGCACCATTTCACCCTGAACGATCAATATTTTGTACATATGTTTAGTTGATTCAGTCTGAGCGTCGGGGCACACAGGGAAAAACAAAAACCTTCGCATTAGGAAGGGCTTCCATGGCTGGCAGGGGCGGAGAGACTCGAACTCCCAACACCCGGTTTTGGAGACCGGTGCTCTACCAGTTGAACTACGCCCCTAAATGAAAGTGGCGGTGCGGACGGGACTCGAACCCGCGACCCCCGGCGTGACAGGCCGGTATTCTAACCGACTGAACTACCGCACCATCGAACATGACACGCACCAGATTAGCATGAAAGGGGGTGAGACGCCCGTTGATATTCTGGGTGCTTATGCTCCTGTCGACACTGTTTGTGGCCCGATATTAACCAGCACAACCTTTTTAAAATGGATACCTGGCAGTTTCCTACTCTCGCATGGGGAAAACCCCACACTACCATCGGCGCTACGGCGTTTCACTTCTGAGTTCGGCATGGGGTCAGGTGGGACCACCGCGCTAGTGTCGCCAGGCAAATTCGTTGTCTGCACCGCTTTCGCCGTACGGAGGGCTCCGGGCTCTGGCTACCCAACCCTCACTTACGTGATCATCGGGCGTTATCCGGAACATCACTGATGGTGTCTCGTGTCTTGTCTCTTAGCACATGAGCGACCACATTTTGCCTGCATTTGCTGCAGGTGTTGGTGGTATTACCTGCACTTTTGTGGCTCGCTCTCAAACAGCTCAGGTGTTGTAAGGTTAAGTCTCACGGGTCATTAGTATCGGTTAGCTCAACGCCTCGCAGCGCTTACACACCCGACCTATCAACGTCATCGTCTTTAACGTCCCTTCAGGAGGCTCTAGACCTCAGGGAAGACTCATCTTGAGGCAAGTTTCCCGCTTAGATGCTTTCAGCGGTTATCTCTTCCGCACGTAGTTACCGGGCAATACCATTGGCATGACAACCCGAACACCAGTGGTGCGTCCACTCCGGTCCTCTCGTACTAGGAGCAGCCCCTCTCAATCTTCCAGCGCCCACGGCAGATAGGGACCGAACTGTCTCACGACGTTCTAAACCCAGCTCGCGTACCACTTTAAATGGCGAACAGCCATACCCTTGGGACCTACTTCAGCCCCAGGATGTGATGAGCCGACATCGAGGTGCCAAACACCGCCGTCGATATGAACTCTTGGGCGGTATCAGCCTGTTATCCCCGGAGTACCTTTTATTCGTTGAGCGATGGCCCTTCCATGCAGAACCACCGGATCACTAAGACCTGCTTTCGCACCTGCTCGAGCTGTCACTCTCACAGTCAAGCTAGCTTATGCCTTTACACTAACCTCACGATGTCCGACCGTGATTAGCTAACCTTCGTGCTCCTCCGTTACTCTTTGGGAGGAGACCGCCCCAGTCAAACTACCTACCAGACACTGTCCTCGGTCCGGATGACGGGCCTGAGTGAGAACATCAAACATTAAAGGGTGGTATTTCAAGATTGGCTCCATGCAGACTGGCGTCCGCACTTCAAAGCCTCCCACCTATCCTACACATCAAGGCTCAATGTTCTGTGTCAAGCTATAGTAAAGGTTCACGGGGTCTTTCCGTCTTGCCGCGGGTACACCGCATCTTCACGGCGAGTTCAATTTCACTGAGTCTCGGGTGGAGACAGCCTGGCCATCATTACGCCATTCGTGCAGGTCGGAACTTACCCGACAAGGAATTTCGCTACCTTAGGACCGTTATAGTTACGGCCGCCGTTTACCGGGGCTTCGATCAAGAGCTTCTCGCAAGCGATAACCCCATCAATTAACCTTCCGGCACCGGGCAGGCGTCACACCGTATACGTCCACTTTCGTGTTTGCACAGTGCTGTGTTTTTAATAAACAGTTGCAGCCAGCTGGTATCTGCGACTGGCTTCAGCTCGGGGCGCAAGGCCCTCCACCTACACACCAGCGTGCCTTCTCCCGAAGTTACGGCACCATTTTGCCTAGTTCCTTCACCCGAGTTCTCTCAAGCGCCTTGGTATTCTCTACCTGACCACCTGTGTCGGTTTGGGGTACGATTCGATGTGACCTGGAGCTTAGAGGCTTTTCCTGGAAGCGTAGCATCAATTCCTTCACCACCGTAGTGGCTCGTCATCACGCCTCAATGTTAAGAATGAGCGGATTTGCCTGCTCATTCCACCTTCACGCTTGAACCGGGACAACCGTCCCCCGGCGAACCTAGCTTTCTCCGTCCCCCCTTCGCAGTCACACCCAGTACAGGAATATTAACCTGTTTCCCATCGACTACGCCTTTCGGCCTCGCCTTAGGGGTCGACTCACCCTGCTCCGATTAACGTTGAACAGGAACCCTTGGTCTTCCGGCGAGCGGGCTTTTCACCCGCTTTATCGTTACTTATGTCAGCATTCGCACTTCTGATACCTCCAGCAGCCCTCACAGGTCACCTTCACAGGCTTACAGAACGCTCCCCTACCCAACAACACATACGTGTCGCTGCCGCAGCTTCGGTGTATGGTTTAGCCCCGTTACATCTTCCGCGCAGGCCGACTCGACCAGTGAGCTATTACGCTTTCTTTAAATGATGGCTGCTTCTAAGCCAACATCCTGGCTGTCTGGGCCTTCCCACATCGTTTCCCACTTAACCATGACTTTGGGACCTTAGCTGGCGGTCTGGGTTGTTTCCCTCTTCACGACGGACGTTAGCACCCGCCGTGTGTCTCCCGTGATAACATTCTACGGTATTCGCAGTTTGCATCGGATTGGTAATCCGGGATGGACCCCTAGCCGAAACAGTGCTCTACCCCCGTAGATGACTTCACGAGGCGCTACCTAAATAGCTTTCGGGGAGAACCAGCTATCTCCCGGTTTGATTGGCCTTTCACCCCCAGCCACCAGTCATCCGCTAATTTTTCAACATTAGTCGGTTCGGTCCTCCAGTTAGTACTACCCAACCTTCAACCTGCCAATGGCTAGATCACCGGGTTTCGGGTCTATATCCTGCAACTAAACGCCCAGTTAAGACTCGGTTTCCCTACGGCTCCCCTATATGGTTAACCTTGCTACAGAATATAAGTCGCTGACCCATTATACAAAAGGTACGCAGTCACACCCCGAAGGATGCTCCCACTGCTTGTACGTACACGGTTTCAGGTTCTATTTCACTCCCCTTGCCGGGGTTCTTTTCACCTTTCCCTCACGGTACTGGTTCACTATCGGTCAGTCAGGAGTATTTAGCCTTGGAGGATGGTCCCCCCATCTTCAGACAGGATATCACGTGTCCCGCCCTACTCATTGAGCTCACAACAAGCGCACCTTCGGATACGGGGCTATCACCCTCTGTCGCCGGACTTTCCAGACCGTTCTCCTGATGCGCAAGCTGATGATGGCTCTGGGCTGTTCCCCATTCGCTCGCCGCTACTGGGGGAATCTCGGTTGATTTCTTTTCCTCAGGGTACTGAGATGTTTCAGTTCCCCTGGTTCGCTTCGTCAGGCTATGGATTCACCTGACGATGATGCAACGAATTGCATCGGGTTTCCCCATTCGGACATCGCCGGCTGATAACGCTTCATATCAGCTCACCGGCGCTTTTCGCAGATTAACGCGTCCTTCATCGCCTTTGACTGCCTAGGCATCCACCGTATACGCTTAGTTACTTAACCTCACAACCCTGAGCTGTCTGCATTTGGTTCGACGGTCTGCCACGACTTCCGGGCTTTCAGTCACTTGCGTCGTCTCGCTTGAGTCTCACCATACAGGCGAGACTCGGCACAGTCTGTGAGGACCGGGCTGAAACGACAGCGCCTATCGCACGACAGTGATAACGTTAAGCGTTATCTCAGGTTTGCTTACTTCGTTTGAGAGACTCACATGCTGAGCTTGCACTTCAGCATGTGTTTCAAATTTTCAGCTTATTCCGGATTGTTAAAGAGCACGATATTTCAGAGCGCGTTTATCAAACGCGCTCTGAAACAAATCAACGACAGAAAAATCGCTCATCCCACAAATACATTCCATGAATGGTGGAGCTAAGCGGGATCGAACCGCTGACCTCCTGCGTGCAAAGCAGGCGCTCTCCCAATTGAGCTATAGCCCCAAGTCGTTCATCTTGCATATGCCTGGTCTACCTGCATGCCAGGTAATGCTTCGTTCACCACAGTCAATAAACAGGGCGACAGCCAATCTTCTTTTCACCGCATGCTGAACACAGCCTGACACGTTTGCCTGACAACAACACGCTGCGGTCTCATTCATCGGGATAAGTGTAACTGGTAGGCCTGAGTGGACTTGAACCACCGACCTCACCCTTATCAGGGGTGCGCTCTAACCACCTGAGCTACAAGCCTATAGGAGGTTTCTTGCTCGTGGTAGTTATCAGACAATCTGTGTGGGCACGTCACTTAACGTATCGTTTAGGTAAGGAGGTGATCCAACCGCAGGTTCCCCTACGGTTACCTTGTTACGACTTCACCCCAGTTATGAATCACAAAGTGGTAAGCGCCCTCCCGAAGGTTAAGCTACCTACTTCTTTTGCAACCCACTCCCATGGTGTGACGGGCGGTGTGTACAAGGCCCGGGAACGTATTCACCGTGGCGTTCTGATCCACGATTACTAGCGATTCCGACTTCATGGAGTCGAGTTGCAGACTCCAATCCGGACTACGACGCACTTTATGAGGTCCGCTGACTCTCGCAAGATCGCTTCTCTTTGTATGCGCCATTGTAGCACGTGTGTAGCCCTACTCGTAAGGGCCATGATGACTTGACGTCATCCCCACCTTCCTCCGGTTTATCACCGGCAGTCTCCCTTGAGTTCCCGACCGAATCGCTGGTAACAAAGGATAAGGGTTGCGCTCGTTGCGGGACTTAACCCAACATTTCACAACACGAACTGACGACAGCCATGCAGCACCTGTCTCAGAGCTCCCGAAGGCACCTAGGCATCTCTGCCTAGTTCTCTGGATGTCAAGAGTAGGTAAGGTTCTTCGCGTTGCATCGAATTAAACCACATGCTCCACCGCTTGTGCGGGCCCCCGTCAATTCATTTGAGTTTTAACCTTGCGGCCGTACTCCCCAGGCGGTCGATTTAACGCGTTAGCTCCGAAAGCCACGGCTCAAGGCCGCAACCTTCAAATCGACATCGTTTACGGCGTGGACTACCAGGGTATCTAATCCTGTTTGCTCCCCACGCTTTCGTACCTGAGCGTCAGTCTTCGTCCAGGGGGCCGCCTTCGCCACTGGTATTCCTCCAGATCTCTACGCATTTCACCGCTACACCTGGAATTCTACCCCCCTCTACGAGACTCTAGCCTACCAGTTTCAAATGCAGTTCCCAGGTTGAGCCCGGGGATTTCACATCTGACTTAATAGACCGCCTGCGTACGCTTTACGCCCAGTAATTCCGATTAACGCTTGCACCCTCCGTATTACCGCGGCTGCTGGCACGGAGTTAGCCGGTGCTTCTTCTTCGGGTAACGTCAACAGATGGCGCTATTAACGCCATCGCCTTCCTTCCCGCTGAAAGTGCTTTACAACCCGAAGGCCTTCTTCACACACGCGGCATGACTGCATCAGGGTTTCCCCCATTGTGCAATATTCCCCACTGCTGCCTCCCGTAGGAGTCTGGACCGTGTCTCAGTTCCAGTGTGGCTGGTCATCCTCTCAGACCAGCTAGGGATCGTCGCCTAGGTGAGCCATTACCCCACCTACTAGCTAATCCCATCTGGGTTCATCCGATGGTGTGAGGCCAGAAGGTCCCCCACTTTGGTCTTGCGACGTTATGTGGTATTAGCTACCGTTTCCAGCAGTTATCCCCCTCCATCGGGCAGATCCCCAGACATTACTCACCCGTCCGCCGCTCGCCGGCAAAGAAGCAAGCTTCTTTCCGTTGCCGCTCGACTTGCATGTGTTAGGCCTGCCGCCAGCGTTCAATCTGAGCCATGATCAAACTCTTCAATTAAAAGCTTGATGCTCAAAGAATTAAAACTGGTATTCCTATGAATATTCGTTGTTCACTCTTCAAGACTTGATATTTCGTGTATCGATACTGTCTTATGAGTGCCCACACAGATTGTCTGATAAATTGTTAAAGAGCGTGTCCGGGAGGGTAATTCCTCTACCGGTACAAGTGGCGTATACTACGCTTTTCCGCTGCAGAGTCAAGCTTTTATTTAACCTTCGTGGACCGCTTGCCTCTGGCTGAGCCGGTAAGTCGCAACGACTGCTCCCGGTCAGTGGAGGCGCATTATAGGACCTTCACGACCGGTGACAAAATAAGTTTTAACTGGCGAAATATACAGCAACCGCGACAAAACAGACGTTGCCAATAGAGGGGCATTCGGACAAAACGCCAAAAACCAATGAGACCGCGCACGAAGTGCTGCCCAATGGCGCACTAAGTTCCGGCCCCGACGGGAGTGGCCCGCGGTAATCCTCCGCTCGCTAGGCGTGGTTATTGGCTGGCAACGATATGATTCCCTCGTACATTAAGCTTAACCGGTTTACCTGGTAACAACTGACCAGATAGGATCTTCTGTGATAGCGGGTTTTCGATCTCTTGCTGAATGGCGCGCTTCAGCGGTCGTGCGCCATACACTGGATCGAAACCGGATCTGCCGAGTAGCGCCAACGCCTCATCGCTGATGGTTGCAGTATAACCCCGCTCTTCCAAACGCCGGTACAGACGCTGTAGCTGAATCTGGGCAATCTCGGTGATGTGCTCGCAACTTAGCGGATGGAAGACGACAACTTCGTCCACACGGTTGAGAAACTCCGGCCGGAAATGATGGCTGACAACTTCCAGCACGACATCCTTCATCTCCTGATAGTTCATCTGGCCGAAACGCTCTTGAATGATGTCTGACCCTAGGTTAGAGGTCATGATCACCACGGCACTGCGAAAATCCACCGTACGTCCCTGACCATCGGTCAAGCGTCCGTCATCCAATACTTGCAGCAGAATATTGAAGACATCCAGATGCGCTTTTTCGATCTCATCCAGCAGAATAACTGAATAAGGCCGACGGCGCACTGCTTCGGTCAGATAGCCTCCTTCTTCGTAACCCACATAGCCTGGAGGAGCACCAACTAACCGCGACACCGAATGTTTTTCCATAAATTCGGACATGTCGATACGCACCATGGCATCGTCACCATCGAACAAAAATGTCGCCAGCGCTTTGCATAGCTCCGTTTTACCTACCCCGGTCGGCCCTAGGAACATAAAGGAACCGATGGGCCGGTTAGGATCCGCCAGTCCCGCACGGCTGCGGCGAATGGCGTTAGACACCGCTTCCACCGCCTCATTCTGCCCAATAACCCGCTGATGCAAATCCTGCTCCATGCGTAGCAGCTTCACCCGTTCGCTTTCCAACATCCGTGATACCGGGATACCCGTCCAGCGAGCTAGCACTTCGGCTATCTCAATATCGGTCACCCGGTTACGCAGTAGGCGCAGACCCTTGCCCTCGGATTGGGAAGCCGTCGCCAGCTGTTTTTCCAGCTCGGGGATTTTGCCATATTGCAATTCAGACATCTGCGCCAGATCGCCGACACGACGCGCCTGCTCAATCAAAATCTTTGCCTGTTCCAGTTCCGCTTTCAAATGCTGCGTGCCCGACAAAGAGGCTTTTTCCGCTTTCCATTCCTCTTCAAGTTCAGAATAAGCGCGCTCTTTTTGCGCCAGTTCATCATTAAGCATCGCCAACCGCTTGAGACTGGCGTCATCCGATTCTTTCCTTAGCGCTTGCTGTTCCAGCTTCAGTTGAATAATTCGTCGCTCCAGACGATCCAGTTCTTCCGGTTTGGAGTCTATTTGCATACGAATACTGGATGCGGCTTCATCGATAAGGTCAATCGCTTTGTCCGGTAATTGCCGGTTGGCAATATAACGATGAGACAGCGTCGCGGCAGCGACAATGGCCGGGTCAGTTATCTGTACATGGTGATGTAGCTCATAACGCTCTTTTAATCCGCGCAGGATAGCGATGGTATTTTCAACGTTCGGCTCGGCGACAAAAACCTTTTGGAAGCGCCGTTCCAGAGCTGCGTCTTTCTCGATAAATTTGCGATATTCATCAAGCGTCGTTGCCCCCACGCAATGCAATTCGCCGCGCGCCAGCGCGGGTTTGAGCATGTTACCGGCGTCCATCGCACCGTCTGCCTTACCGGCACCAACCATAATATGCAACTCGTCGATAAACAGGATGACATTGCCGTCCTGCTTGGATAAATCGCTCAATACGCCTTTCAGCCGTTCTTCAAATTCACCGCGGTATTTCGCGCCGGCTACCAGCGAGCCCATATCCAGCGACAATACCCGATTGTTTTTTAGGCCTTCGGGTACTTCGCCGTTGACGATACGCTGCGCCAGCCCCTCGACAATGGCGGTTTTACCCACCCCGGGTTCACCGATGAGAACCGGGTTATTTTTGGTGCGACGTTGCAACACCTGAATCGTGCGACGAATTTCTTCGTCGCGGCCAATCACCGGGTCAAGTTTGCCTTGCTCGGCACGCTCGGTCAGGTTGATGGTGAACTTTTTCAGCGCCTGGCGATGATCTTCCGCGCCCTGATCGTTTACCTGTTCACCGCCACGCATTTGCTCAATCGCTTGAGTAATCATCGCCGTCGTGGCGCCTGCCGACTTCAGTAGCTCGGCCAGCGTACCGCGCGATTCCAGCGAGGCCAGAACAAAGAGTTCTGATGAGATGAAACTGTCGGCGCGTTTTTGCGCCAGCTTGTCGCACAAGTTAAGCACGCGCACCAGATCTTGCGAAGGCTGCACATCGCCACCAGTACCCTCCACCTGCGGCAGGCGCTCACAGGCCTGCTCTACCGCGCTGATAAACGGCACGATGTTGACGCCTGTGGATTGCAGAAGCGGACGCACGGTGCCGCCCTCCTGTTTCAGTAGGGCCGCCATCACATGTAAGGGTTCGATAAATTGATTGTCGCGCCCGAGGGCTATGGACTGAGCATCGGCGAGGGCAAGCTGGAATTTATTGGTAAGACGATCCAGACGCATAACTCCTCCCATATTGGTCAAAATTGCTACCCTGGAAATTAAATAAGGTCGTTTACTTAAAATTCAAGGGATATTTCGCCAACAAGCGGGAAGATTGTTGCTATCCATCCTGGACCTCTTCGGCAAGAGATTGTATCAGCCAAAAGCTACCATACGCCCGGTGACATCATCGCGCTAAATAGGAGAAAAGTGTTGTTTTTTTCGTGCAATGCTCATCGCCATAATACGGCGCGGTCCCGGCCATTCTCAGAGGTAAACGCGCTAATTGATAGAGATCGGCCAGATAATTTCGCCACACGGGATGAACGCGCCGGCGGCCGCGGGGTCGTGGCGGGTAGATAAGGCGTCTTTTAACCTCAGCGCCCAGCCCACCTCAAATGCCGTTGGCCCAAGGCCGGACCCGTCAGGCAAGTATGTCCTCGCGCGGCGCCTGAAACGCCGCCAGCGTCTGCTCTAGTACGCCAGCGCGCATCCCGTCCTGCGCGACCGCAAAACGGCACCGGCAAATGATCTGTTGTCATTGCGGCGCAAACCTCGCCAGGCCTGCGTGTATAGACCGCATCCCGCGCAGCGACGTCGGTGCCGCGTCTTCAACACCACCACATCGACGCCGTGCATTTAGGTCAGATAGCGAGGTGCGACGGGAAAACAGCGATTTTCGACAACGGCGTCGGGATTATCCCCGACATGATCCCTAAGCGAATCGTGCTATAGGCGCGAACCTGGGAGGCGCGGGCCAGTCGATAGAATAACCCGCCTCACAGCTGATCGATACTTTCCTTAAACAGTTCCGTATCCTCTTTCAACGCCGCTATCAGCACCACCATATCCTGCGGCAGCGGAGCATACCATTCCATTTCAATCGAGGTGATGGGATGGTAAAGCCGCAGCAAAGTAGCATGCAGCGCCTGGCGATCAAAGAGGCGCAACACTTCGTTAAACGCCTCACTAGCGCCTTTCGTCGGCCGATGACGGCCGCCATAAAGGGGATCGCCTACCAGCGGATGATTGATATGCGCCATATGAACGCGGATCTGATGGGTGCGGCCGGTCTCCAGACGCAGGCGCAGGCGAGTATGGGCGCGAAAATGCTCCATAATACGGTAATGGGTCACCGCTGCCTTTCCCATCGGATGGACCGCCATACGCGTCCGCTTGGCGACGTTGCGAGCGATTGGCTGCTCCACAGTGCCGTCGGAGGTCATGATGCCGACAGTCACGGCCTCATACTCGCGGGTTATCTCTCGTGCCTGGAGTGATTTCACCAAGCGGGTTTGCGCCGGCACGGTCTTGGCCACCACCATCAAACCGGTAGTAATTTTGTCCAGTCGATGAACGATCCCCGCTCGTGGTACATCCACGATGGGGGGGAAATAGTGCAAGAGCGCGTTCAATACGGTGCCATCGACATTGCCGGCGCCTGGATGAACCACCAAATCGCGGGGTTTGTTGATGACAAGAATATCGCCATCTTCATAAACAATATTCAACGGGATAGCTTGCGCTTTCCAGCGCGGCTCTTCTTCTATAATAGCTTGTATTTCAATGAGTTCACCGCCTAGCATTTTTTTTTTGGCACCGCCGTGACTTGTCCGTTCACCATCACCCGGCTGTCAAGGATCCAGGCTTTTATCCGCGATCGTGAATAATCAGGAAAGATTTCAGCCAAAGTCTGATCTAAACGTTGCCCGAGTTGTGATTTATTCACCATTCCGGTGAGGTGTTGATGCTGTGTCATATAATGTATCTTCGTTAACGTTGAGTTTTCACGGCGATACCGCTTAAAATAGCATGCTATTGTAGCTGGTCCTATCCGAGAACTAAACGGACAATCTCCAGGAATAACACTCCGAGGATAAGCAAAGCCTCATGATGCATATGAAATATCTGATGGCAGCCGCCACACTGAGCCTGGTACTGGCGGGTTGTTCCAGTAACAACAAAAACGCCGTTCCCGATAATCCCCCCTCCGAAATCTATTCTTCCGCACAGCAAAAACTGCAGGACGGCAATTATAAAGGCGCTATCAAGGAGCTGGAGGTGCTGGATAACCGCTATCCATTCGGTCCCTACGCGCAACAGGTTCAGCTTGACTTGATTTACGCTTACTACAAATCCACCGACCTGCCTCTGGCGCGGGTCTCCATCGATCGTTTTCTACGGCTTAATCCCACTCATCCGAATGTCGACTACGTGCTTTACATGCGCGGTTTGACTGATATGGCGCTGGACGACAACGCATTACAGGGATTTTTCGGCGTGGACCGTTCCGATCGCAACCCGGAGCATGCGCGTGCGGCGTTTCGCGATTTTACGCAGCTGATTCGTAGTTACCCAAACAGCCAGTATGCCATGGATGCCACTAAACGTCTTGTTTATCTCAAAGACCGGCTGGCCAAGCATGAACTGTCGGTAGTAGAGTACTATAACAAACGCGGCGCCTATGTGGCGGTAGCCAACCGCGTTGAACAAATGCTGCGCGACTTTCCCGATACGCAGGCGACGCGCCAAGCGCTCCTCTATATGAAAAAAGCCTATCAGGAATTACAATTGAACAACCAGGCGGGTAAAGTGACGAAGATTATCGCGTCAAACCCGTCCTAACGGCGCTGCGCGGATCAATCCAGCGGCAGCGCCAGTATGATTATACTGGCGCTGACAAGAAGATAAAATCCGTTACTGACCCATGCACACAACCCATCCTCTCCACCTGATTATCGAAGATTCCATGTTAACGCAGCACGGCCCTGCTGCAACTGGATTTTAATCATCAAGAGGAGCGCTCTGCGCGCACCGTGTTTCTGGGTCACAATGTTTCTATCCCTACCGACGGCGCGACAGTATGGCGCGCGCTATTTTGAGCAGGTTATAGAGTGCGGTTGCCAAAAATTCGGCGATATCGTGCATTACTGGAAACTGGCCAGGCGGAACACGGTATTTTACCGATTGAAAACGGCAGTTCTAGTTCAATCAACGAAGTGTTACAGTACACCTACCTGTCTACCTGTCCTGATGGGCGAAATCGTTATTCCAATCGAACGCTTCCCACAGTGGGAATTCGAGTACTACGCAAGCACTTACCGCGGCCATGGAAAGTGGCACAGCTTAACCGACCCACCATCGCCGCGCGAGGTAGCTGACGGGGCGGGCTTTTACGGTTTGCAAGCACTGGAAAATAGCCTGGCCAATCATCTCGTACTTGCCCGCAAACCTATCGACTTCACCGAGCAAGTGCCGGCGAAAACCGCGCTTGTCATGGTCACCAATCAGCAATCCGCGTGATGACTCTCCTGAAGAGTCCCGGCCGATACACGGCAATACACATGAAGAGATGTTTATACTGATGTGCAGGCTAAGAAAATGCAAAAAGAATTGCGCGAGCTTCAGGCAATGAAGCAGTCGCTGAAGGTCTTTGGCTGCTACCCGAGTGAAATGCCCTGTCAGTGGACCCTGCATAATCCGCGCCGGGCATCAGCAGCATCTGCCGTGCCATGCGTGATAACGTCTTATTTGCGACTATCGTTTGACCTGATGCAATAACACGCGGCTTTTTCCGCAAAGAAATTGTCGACATAATCGCCGAACCAGCGGCCGATGTGGGCAAATCGCGCGATGAACGCCTGTTTATTCTCCAGCGACGCGATCGCCGCGCCGAAACGCCAGTAATGGCGCTTGATCGACGCCAGATTGTATTCGGAAGCCATAAGATATCGGTATACAGCTTGGGATCCTGCGCCAAGATGCGTCAAATCATAGTTAACTCAATCAGGTAGGTAACCAGGTCGACATTCTCCTTCTCCAGATCCATGCCATAGGCAAAAGCAGCGAAATGATGCGGTATTTGAATGAAGGACATGCTTCGATCGTGCTCAACGGCGCTACTGCGGTGCAATCGCGCGTCCATGCCTGGATTGGTTCCGGGGCCACTGATAACCGCCTGCTGGCGCCCTTCGCAGTACACGACTACCTGCTTTACCAGACGCCGCTATTTGGGCCGAACATCGGATACAGACCAAGAACCGGCCCATTGTGTGCCGCTAGCATCGCCTGTAGTGGCGCGTTTTGCCGAGACCAGCTAGACCAAGAGGCAACTTCCCGTAGCGTCAGCAATTGCTCAATAACCCGCACAGTCAAATGAATAGGCACACTGACATCGCTCTTCACACATCTGCCAGCAGGGCGTCGGAGCACAGCTAGTCTTCTTTCTCGAGGGTGTGGACCTGGTATCCAGAAAGTGTCAGCATTTTTCCAAACAAACGCCACATTTATCCTTGACCGACCATGATCGCTGCAGGTCGCAACTGCGGGCACGGAGTCTTAAAACCTTTGTCGTTTTCGCTGGCGTAGGATTCTCGCGTTACGCATCGCAACACGTCTTCAATCAAATCCGGCGGTACGCTCAGCCGCGGCTTCTCGGCGGCAAGAGGTTAGCATCGCCTGTAGCGGCGCGTTTTGCCGATCGGCGTGGCTCTTGACCTCGCCGACCTCAGCAACCAGCGACAGGCGTTTAGTCAGCAGATCCAGCAATCCCTTGTCAACCTCATCAATCTTATCTCGTGGACGAGGAGGTTAAGCAGTTCTGCTACCATGCCGCGACTTCTCCCCTACCCTGTCGCAGCGGCAATACCGTCAGCAATTCGTCGTGCAACTGGCGTAGCAAACTGTCGGTACTTTCCCAGTCAATACAAGCGTCGGTCACCGATACGCCGTAGCGCATATCCTCACGCGACAGTTCCGAAGGCTGGCTACCGGCATGAATATGGCTTTCCAGCATTAAACCGATAATGGAACGATTACCGGCCTTGATTTGCGCCAACACAGACTGCGCCACCTCTGCTTGACGGTGATAGTCTTTATTGGAGTTGCCGTGGCTGCAATCGATCATCAACGCCGCTGCGAGACCTACGGCCGCCATTTGTTGCTCACAGTCAGCGATATCGTGCGGATGGTAATTAGGTTGCTTGCCGCCGCGCAAAATAACGTGTCCGTCAGGATTACCGCGTGTTTGCAGTAGACAAACCTGACCCGCCTGATTAATGCCCATAAAGCGATGGGCCATAGCCGCGGCGCGCATCGCATTAATCGCGGTGGCCAGGCTGCCGTCGGTGCCGTTTTTAAATCCTACCGGCATGGACAGACCTGATGCCATCTCCCGGTGGGTCTGGGATTCTGTCGTACGGGCGCCAATGGCCGACCAGCTGAAGAGATCGCCAAGGTATTGCGGACTATTAGGATCCAGGGCTTCCGTTGCCAAAGGTAGCCCCATTCTCACCAGTTCCAGCAACAGACCGCGGGCGATTTGCAGTCCGGCCTCGACATCAAAAGATCCATCCATGTAAGGATCGTTGATCAGGCCTTTCCAACCGATGGTGGTGCGGGGTTTCTCAAAATAGACGCGCATAACGATATACAGCTGATCGCTCAATTCAACTGACAGGGCTTGCAGGCGGCTGGCATAGTCAAGGGCAGCATCGGTATCGTGAATGGAACAAGGTCCGCAGACCACCAACAGGCGCGGATCGCGTCCGTGGATGATATCCGCAATTGTGCGCCGAGATTCAGCGATAGCATGCTGCTCAGACTCGCTTAAAGGAAACTGACGTTTTAGTTCTTCGGGTGTGATCATCACCTGCTCATTACTGATATGGACGTTATTGAGCGCGTCTTTTTGCATGATACTGATCCTGACTCTGTGAGGTGGCCGTAAGGCGTTACATTAAACCATCGCAAAAGCGTCTAGAAAGCTACCTTACCCAGCAATCGTAAAGTTTTTTAATTCAAAAATGTAAATAAATTATTACTCATTAGGCAAAAAATCGACACGGACAGAGACAGCAAGCCTCTCTTTTCAAGACGGCGTCTTGGTCACAATCAATTCGCCGAAAGCGCGTGATTCGGCGCTTTATGATACGCAAGCACGACAAAATTTAAACCTATTATTCCTCTTAGCATGTCAAACTGCTGGTCAGCGTGTAAAAAATAAATTACACTAATACTAATCGTACAGTTTACACTGCGGTGGCACGGCTTTTAGCGCATCTGCCCTTCTAGCGGAAAGGGGTCTATATCCCGTCAACGCGAGTGTGCTCTATGCTAAAATTATTTCTCATTACTTGGATATCTGCTGGCAGGTTGTAGCGGCGACGTTCTCGCCGCCAGTGCCTATCACGAGATTCACCATGGACATCAGCGACGGGTAGGCCATGCGCAACAACAATGCTCTGACGAAATAGTATGCTATTCCTCAGATCGATCGTGAGGACTATTTATCGGGATACCCCATGGAACAGGCCGAACTCGACAGACCGACCGCGCTGCGTGTGTAGGAAAAGGGCGTAACTTCCCGGCCAGCTGCAATGGTATCGCCAACGACAAGCTATTACGGCAACAATGGCAAACGGGAATGGATCGCGTTAGCCGTTAAGGTGACGCGACTATACTGGCTTTAACAAAGCGTAATGGCGCGATTCAACCCATGTTATCCAGCTGACGACTGGGCGATGTGCTTGCCACGCCCGCGGAGCTTTAGCAGTAATAGCCCTTCTTTGATGTCCGGACTAATTGATGCCATCAAGGGCAAATTGATCGCTAATAGATAAGCGTCAGCGGAATAACAATTACGCCTGCCGTTTTCGCATTTTACTGCTTAGCGTCATGGCTATCTATTATTATGGAATAATAGCTTGCGCTATTCTCAATAGCATTTATTCGGTCGTGAGATATTAACGAAACATGAAGTCAAAAACTTACAACCTCTGAAAACGTAGACCGTTGCTCTCGGTGGTTATCGCTTTCTCCATTTCACGTGAAGATTCCAAAGGGGCTGTTAATTCCTGACCGTTGAGATCGATGCGTGATTAGCTAAATAGAATAATCAACTAAGTTATAATGCAGTAAAAACAATAACGCGATGCCTGAGTGTGGCGACGGCGTTGAGGTATGCCGATATTCGGAAGGAACAAATAGTCTTTGTTGTGAACAACATTATTATTTTCTTCTAAAAATAAATTCTTTTAACGTCATCTAAAACTCGTAATAATACACATTACGAAGCAGAGCCAAAACCTCGAACTCTTTCTTGCGTAGCTGATGGAAAGTGCCTTATAATTCCAAGTAGCGTTTTATAAACATTAGCTAACCTATCTTCTGTCACAGACCTTATTCTGTGTTGTTGTTATTTTGTAACTACGCTAATTTTTAAGCGATAATTTTCAAGCGAAAATTCATGTTAAGTGAAAACCACTAATAAGAAGCCTACAAATCCTGATAACTAATCCATTATCTCGTCGCCGGAAAAACCGTCTGAATCAGAGAAACCTTTAATTTAAACGTTAAGTCATTTTCATTAATAATTATGATCCTACAACATTATAATAACATCCATAAGGATAACTGATTCTATATCAAGATCAAAGAATAATTCGTCCTCTATTTTAATTTCCGACATGGGTCGGACAGTGACAGTAGATAATGGGTTCATTACAATAGAATGATATAACTAAATCACTTTATATTTTGGGTTTTATTTTTATCTCTTGTATCTTAAATTGGTATTCTTTAGGGATCGGCTTCGTAGCAAGATTTTCTTTATTTAACAGCGCAATTTTCTTTTTCACCTCAGAGATTTCCTAGGTGCCATAGGTGACGCTGTCAATCTCATCGAGTGAAGCATCGGTTTCATCAACTTGCGCCCTGCGTGCGTGAACAAGGTTCTTGTGCCTACAGAAGTTAGTGCTGCTATCGCTTTCGTAGCCGCCGTCATCAACTGAGCTCGAGTTCATAAGCTGGCAATTATCACGATGGACAGCATCACCATAGCTGTTATCATCGGTGGAAAGATCACTTTCAACATCGCTCATATCACGCTGTCATCATCTGCGCTCTCGTACCATGAACTGCAATTAATGGGTTGAATCATTGTTGAGAACGAGTCCGTTACGGTCTCGTGAAGGCGACGAAACTCTCCAGCGATAACAGCAAGGAGAGGGGGTTAGTTGCGGGTAACAGCGAGAAAACACGCCGAGAATGATTTCCGATAACATCAACGTAAATATCAGGC
Organism: Sodalis sp. (in: enterobacteria); assembly: GCF_036327475.1. Lineage (NCBI taxonomy): Bacteria > Pseudomonadati > Pseudomonadota > Gammaproteobacteria > Enterobacterales > Bruguierivoracaceae > Sodalis > Sodalis sp. (in: enterobacteria). Next base: position 1,176,593 of record NZ_CP132913.1, read on the forward strand.
CATTCTTCAATAAAGAGGTGCACCGGTTTGGGTCACGCTCCAATACGTCCCCGCAAGGAGTAGCCGGAGAAAAGACGCGAGAACTATGCCAATTCATCAGCAATACCATCCCGGCCTGCACCATAGCGATGGGCACGGCCGAAAGCTCTAGCATCAAAAGTAAAGCTGGACTACCAATATAGGAAATTTCACTCATTTCCCTTAACACCAAAATTAAATCACTGTCGTCAGGAAATAGACCGCTGGCTTCGGAAAGTAAGCGAGGTATAACTCATCTTTCCTTTGCCGGAAACGATAATCAGCGTGTTGATCTTTTCGTCGGCGAACTCTTCAAGCATTTGCGAGAGGAAATCATTTTCTGCAATATTTATTCCCCTTACCGAGCCTGTTCATGTGTCTAAAAGCGTTAACTATCTGCATCTCCATGCAATTTCGTCTCCATACTGACCTCAATCACCGGCATACCGTCATCGATGGGAATCGATTCGCTTTGCCCTGTCTTAGTGGATAGGAAATCACGAAAACTTCTTGTATCTATCGAATTGACCGCCATCGTGTCGCTTTCGGATTAATGCTAGGCTATATAAAGTTATATTGTATCAGTGAGATCTGCATGCCTTCCAAAACGGCGCCTTGAGGCAATATTAGGCTAAATGAGGAACATACGCACAAATTGCTTGTTGTGCTTGTAGCGATAATCAAATAGCCGCCCCAAAAGAAGATGTCTCGCAGCCTGGGGCCCCAGGCGCCGCTGACGCGTTGATCGCGGCTATAGCCCCATCAACAACCACTCCCATTGGGCATCCGCGCCCTCTGTCTACGTGTGTTGACCAGCAGTAATTCGGCAACCTGTGTGATTTGGTTATCGCTGCTGGTCGTGAGATCGCCATCCTGAGTAAGTGCTCTTTTAGTGGCGGTGGTACCGTCTCCTTTGTGCGTCAAAATCTCCGGATGCGCAACGATTTGAGTGCCGTTTGGCCAGCACGCCCACTTCCACAGAAACTGCGTACTGATTAGTTGCGCTCAACGAACTGGAATTGAAGGCAATGCCGCTGTTCCCCATCCGGGTGCCGCCCGACCAGCTATTCCAGCTGATTAACTTCATCTTTATCGATGTCCAGAATCCACGGCGAAAGTCGAATCCGCTGTTTAGCAATATCAATCGCCGCAACCAGAGTCCGCGCATAACTGACCCGCTGGCTCACTCTTTGGATCAGCAAACTATTGGTTTGAGGTAAGAGATGATATTTATCGTGCCGTAACTGACATTTTCGAGCGAAACCTGGTTGCAACTATCCCGGGGAACGCCGTTGCCGTTACCAACATTAAGCTGTTAATTCAACACCGTTGCGACACCCAATATGCTTGCGGGCGCATCTCTTTGCGAGTAATTACGATCGGTGACGAAAGAATTTTTCAGCTTGAACACGTGAATTTCATTCTTACCGGTCGTTAAATGTGCTATTCAAGTACTTGGCGGCGAGCGGTAACCAGACCGACATACACCAGCAGTCCGGAAATATGAAACCACCGAAAACGCTGGTCATACAGCATGGTAGACTTTTAAAAGGTCACCAAGTGGTCAAAGGCGCATGACTCAGCTGTACTATTTGACTGCTAAATCGCGCTGCCGTCGCTATACTAAATCAAAGCCGTTTTAAGGGCCCGGTTTTCAAGCAGCTGCAGCGGTTTGTCCATATCGAACTTTTCCGATACTTGTTTACAGCCGGCTGGCCAGCTCGCTGACGATAATGGGTTTATGTATTTCACCGGCCAAGGTGGATAACAGCTGGCGTATGCTACGCTTGTTAGCGACATATTCATTGGTACTGCTACTAGCTATCTCATTGCTCGTCTGCTCGGAGCGAAATGGCCCCGCCCAGGAGCCGGCACGCTTGCCTCCAGCAACAATCAAGCATAGTCCATCTTAATAAATTGAACGAGCTTACTCATATAAAAACCTTCTAATGCTCTGAGACTTTTGGCGTAATACAAAAACGACTTCATTTCCATAGAAAGAGAATAAAATGATACTATTACCTTCAATGAGTTGACAATATGCTGCGCGCCAGATTCTTATCTGCCATTTCTTGCCGCGTTTCAAATAGCGATGGCATAGTCTTCGCTCATAATTAGCGACAGCAGATAATCGACTATCCAATAACTCTCACGCTGACAAATAAAATAGTACAGTCCCGCATAAGACTCTTGATAAGCCGGGTTTTACCCAGTAGGAGGATGTCTTGCAAAGTCATATCTTGATCTTTTATCAATAGATTACAAAAGATCGTCCGCTCCTCTTAATAAGGCACATGTAACGTTATTGCAAGAGGTACTGATGAAGGCGGCAATATGGAAATTCAACGTTGCAATACGTGCATTAAAGGTAACAAAGTGTTTGGGAAATTCAAGCTGCCTAAGACGCATTGGGCTTAGACGCCCTCTGGTTCAGAGTAAAAGGATTATCCTATCTTGCCAAGTCGTGAAGAGAGTATGATGTCTTATTTAGTCTTATTCCTATATGTAACAATAGTACTCGATCTTGATCCTTAACAAGGGCCTGTGGTATCAACTAATGACGAGATGATTGACTTTGAATCATTTGCAGGCCGGAAATACGCTGTCCGTTAATGGTACTCTCTGACGATAGCGAATAGCTGCAGACTATTTTGTCACCCACCAGTGACGTCAGTGGCGGATGCTGGACGTTCCGTCTTGTTAGCGCGTTTCACTTGCCGGCAAAAAGTAGTGAGAAGGATATGCCTGCAGGTTTAGCGTTGTTTGTCGAATCGGTGGAGAAAATTGGCTACCCTGCGTGGCGGCCGAAGGATGATATCGTTCACGGCTTAAGGATTCGTGAGTATGGTTATCGTTGTTATGCTGCGGCCACGCACTATGATCCTAAATGCAGCTTTTACAGCCGCCCTCACAGCTTCCTGTCGTAGTTGCTCAATAAACATATATGACAGGCTAGCCCATATCTTCGGTGCTGCTTTCTAGCGACAGACTGCATAACGCAAACAATACTGATTGGTCGGCATCTGCCGCTGGTATCACCGGGCTTGCGTAATCCATGCTGGGGATAGCCTGCAATTGATCACTGTCGATTGGCAGGCTTCTAAGCGGACATCGTTCCGGTGTTTTGCTTTTGTGCTTCCAAATTCCCGCTTTCGGCATCACAGTCGGCATCACAGTCTGCAGCAACTGCGTGTCTTTTCCATTGAGCCTCTCTTGCGGGTCTTGTGGTGGCTGATACTTATTTAGTAAGCGTCAAGAGTGAGGTTGAGACTAGCTACAAGGACACACTCTCCCCTTTCAGCGCCCTGCTATCAGTTCAGGGCGAGAGTAGGGGCGCTATTATGATAACTTCTTTGGCACGTTTCTGCGCCATGTCCATGCGTTACGCGGATCTCGCCGGCGATGCGAAAAGTGCAAGTACGTCACGGCATAAGTTTGCCACGTACTTGATCTCGTTCGCGTCGGATAAGCAGATCCCCTTCCCCTGGTAGGCAAATATCCCTGCCGCCAGTTTTATCTTAGCGGCAGAACGCTAGAGGTTACTATACTGGTTGCCGTTATGGCCTATAACTCCCGCTGTATCGTTTTCCAGGGGCATTATTGAAGATATCAGCACGCGCCTGCATTATAAGCGACGAGCGTGCGTTTTTGAGCTTCTTGTGGCTTGCTACCCATCTCTGAATTCACTGATGAGCATCGCTATCATCTCTTTGCGTAGCTTCGCGGCGTTCATTAATTCGTCGAGATGGTCACTACGATATTGTTTAATTTCAGCGAAATTACCCTCAATCGTTTTTCAATTCTGCCAAGTGTAATAATATGGTCATGGATGCTATTTTCGGCGCTGGCAGATTCCACATTTCCTTCATTTTCTGAAAATACTTCAAGCTATTATAATCCAGTACTGCCGTCTCAATTACTACAAGCTGATACTCGGTAAGCTTATTAATTGATTTGGCACATTCGGACACATTCACATCGCTCAAGGTGATCTCAGGCGCCACTTTTTCCGGAAAAAGTTTGCTTTTCCGGCCGCTTACTATTCTTATCATCAAATAAGCTAAAATTTAGGTTTTGATTAAGTATATCACACTCGTTGTCAAACGTGTCTTTTGCCGCGTCCTTGAGCGGTTGTTGCTCGAAAATCTTTCTCATTAACGTAACGTGATCGTGTAGTTTTATTTCAAGCATATCAGACCTACTATCCTACTATAGTGTAGTTAGGGCTATTATTCCTGATTTTCCTAAATTTGATGTTAATTAACGCTCAGTGCTTATACTTTACTTATTCACTGTCTTCTCGCCTTTTTCACGTGGTCGAAAATTTTTATTGGTGTTCCCTCTATGGCTGAACACCTAAGCGTTTTCCCGCCACAAGGTTTTTATGGAGTTTAGTGTTATGATTATCTTTTCTCAGTGAGATGATAACTACATCACCTCAAAAAGGTCAACCCACTGATTGACCCTTGACTCACTAAACACTTTCAGGTGTTATGAAAGTGTACCTTAGTTCAGGCGCTCTTTAATACGCGCCGCCTTACCGGCACGTTCACGCAGATAATACAGTTTGGCCTGACGAACAGCACCACGACGTTTCACGGTAATGCTATCGATGACTGGAGAATGCGTCTGGAACACGCGCTCAACGCCTTCGCCGTTGGAGATTTTGCGAACAGTGAATGCAGAATGTAGACCGCGGTTACGAATAGCGATAACCATGCCCTCGAATGCCTGCAGACGTTTTTTGCTACCTTCAACAACCCATACCTTAACTTCCACCGAGTCGCCTTGGCGGAAGAACGGTACGTCCTGCTTCATCTGTTCTTGTTCAATTTTCTTAATAATGTTGCTCATAATTGGTCTCTTATCCTGAACTGTCAGTTCAGGATAACCGGCCAACTGACCGATCCCTTTAATCATCTTGTTGCATTACCCGATATTCCCGCTGGAATTCGGTTAACAACGTTGCTTGCTCGTCAGTCAGAGCTAGGCTTTCCAGAAATTCGGGTCTTCTCAACCAGGTGCGACCCAAAGACTGTTTTAGACGCCAACGACGAATCTTAGCATGGTTACCCGATAGCAGAACTGGCGGAACCTCCATGCCGGCTAACACCTCAGGACGGGTATAGTGCGGGCAATCCAACAACCCTCTAGCGAAGGAGTCCTCCGCGGCGGAGGACTCATGTCCCAGCACGCCAGGAATCAACCGGGAAACCGAGTCAATCATCGCCATCGCTGCTAATTCACCGCCGCTGACCACATAATCACCCATTGACCATTCTTCATCAATCTCGGTGGCGATTAAACGTTCATCAATACCTTCGTAACGGCCGCAGACCAAAATCATCTTTGAGTTGGCAGCCAACTCGCTCACGCCTTGCTGATCGAGCTTACGACCCTGAGGGGAGAGATAAATCACCTTCGCTTCTTTGTCTACCTTATTTTTTGCCTCGTGAATCGCATCCCGCAAGGGCTGCGCCATCATCAGCATCCCCGGTCCGCCGCCGTAAGGGCGATCGTCCACGGTACGGCGCCGATCGTGGGTAAATTCGCGCGGACTCCAGCACTGCACTCGCAGCAGGCCATTCTTCACGGCCTGGCCAGTCACCCCGTGATCGGTAATGGCGCGGAACATCTCGGGAAACAAACTGATAACACCAATCCACATCCCGCTGCTTCCGCTATTGCCGCCCTCAGAATCTACGGTCAAAAGCCCGGATCCCAATCAACTTCAATGGCGTGGGCCGTGAGATCGACGTTCTTAATCACCTGCCCATCGAGGAACGGAATCAACCGCTCCTGAATGCCAAAGGCGTCTTTTAGGTTGACTTTCACCACCATAACATCATTCGAGCCGGTTTCCATCAAATTAATAACTTCCCCAAGCTGATAACCGTCAATGGTGACAACCTGGCACCCCAGGAGGTCTTTCCAGTAGTACTCGCTGCTGTTAAGGTCCGGCAATTGCGACATGTCGATGACGATTTCACAGTTTGTTAAAAGCGTCGCCGCTTCCCGGTCTTCGATGTCCCTGACCTTGATAATCAGATCCTGATTGCGGCGCTTCCAGCTTTCCAGCCCGATCGGCTGCCACTCATCGGCCTTTTTTATGAACCAGGGCTGGTAATTAAAAATGCCTTCGGCTTCTTCAGTGGAAGAAAGCGCTCTGAGACAACCGCGAATACCATACGCCGAGCCCATCTTGCCAACAACTACCGGCTTAACGGGTGCTGCGATACGGAGTTGTTTGTTCATTTTCACCGCCAGAAGGCATTACGCTGCTTTTTTCGCGTTTTTGATCAGCGCGGAAACGTGTTCGGAAACCGTCGCGCCCTGGCCAACCCAATGCTCAATACGATCCAGATCCAAACGCAGAGCTTCAGCTTGACCGGTAGCGATCGGGTTGAAAAAGCCAATACGCTCAATAAAGCGACCGTCGCGCGCATTGCGGCTGTCTGTCACGACGATCTGATAGAACGGGCGTTTTTTAGCGCCGCCACGTGCCAAACGAATTGTTACCATAACATCCTCTTTAGTTATAAAACAACCGGGCCCTGTCGGGGGCGGGTCCAGTTGCCGTATAAAGCCCCGGGATTCTACTCGTTTCGTGGTAAAAAGCAATCGATAGTTAACGATCAAGGAAGCTGGGCAGCATCATACCCTTCATATTGCGCATCATGCCCTTTTTCATTTTCTTCATCATGCGCTGCATATCGTTGAACTGTTTCAGCAAGCGGTTAACATCTTGGACATGCACACCGGAGCCAGTGGCAATACGGCGTTTACGTGAGCCTTTAATGATGTCCGGGCTAACGCGCTCTTTGGCGGTCATGGAATTGATGATAGCCTCCATGCGCACCAGGACTTTATCGTCTATTTGCGATTTAATGTTGTCCGGCAGTTGGCCGATCCCGGGCAGTTTGCTCATCATGCTGGCCATGCCGCCTATATTGCGCATCTGCTTGAGCTGATCCAGGAAGTCGGTCAAATCGAAGCCATCGCCTTTCTTCAGCTTGCTGGCCAGCTTCTCCGTCTGGGCACGATCGACCCTGCTTTCAATGTCCTCGATAAGGGACAGTATATCGCCCATGCCAAGTATTCGCCCGGCCAGGCGATCGGGATAAAAAGGCTCCAGCGCGTCGGTTTTCTCTCCGACGCCAATGAATTTGATAGGTTTACCGGTAATATGGCGGATGGAAAGCGCTGCACCGCCGCGCGCATCGCCATCCACTTTGGTCAGGATAACCCCGGTCAGCGGTAGCGCCTGATTAAAGGCTTTGGCGGTATTGGCGGCGTCCTGGCCTGTCATGGCATCCACCACAAACAGTGTTTCCAACGGGTGGATGGCGGCGTGGATAGCGATGATTTCCACCATCATCGTTTCATCTACATGCAGGCGGCCAGCGGTGTCCACCAGCAGCACATCATAAAATTTGAGCTTGGCCTGATTCAGCGCCTGATTGACGATATCGAGCGGTTTTTGTGCGGTGTTGGACGGAAAAAAATCGACACCCACCGTGTTCGCCAGCGTTTCAAGCTGCTTGATAGCCGCCGGGCGATACACGTCGGCAGACACGACCAGCACTTTTTTCTTCTGTTTTTCGCACAGATATTTACCGAGCTTGCCAACGCTTGTGGTTTTCCCCGACCCCTGCGGGCCAGCCATCAACACCACCGCTGGCGGCTGCGCTGCCAGATTCAGGGCGTTGTTTCCGTCTCCCATAGCGTTCACCAGCTCGGCGCGCACGATCTTGACGAATTCCTGCCCCGGTGTCAGGCTTTTATTTACTTCCTGCCCCAGCGCGCTCTCTTTGACCCGGCTGATAAAGTCCCGAACGACCGGGAGTGCCACATCCGCTTCCAACAGCGCCATGCGCACTCCGCGCAGGGTTTCTTTGATATTGTCTTCAGTCAGGCGACTTCTGCTGCTGATATTGCGCAACGTGCGCGATAATCGATCGGATAAATTGTAAAACATCGTTTTTACTCAAGCTGGCGTCCAGCCGCTTACGCGACATTATTTGTAGCAATTAACATGAAGCAGGCCGGAACACTGCCCTCTTACGACAACATCTAGAGCATAGCGCGCTGAAGGCTATATAAGTCGGACGATGGCGCTGCCATGTCCTAGCTTTCCCTTGTGACCTTATGCCCATTCCTTAAGCCTTGGCCTGATCCGCCCGGTATTCTACGCTACAAGAGCGCCTATCACCAGCTGGCCCTTGCTATCGACGGCAGTAGCAATATCACTAGGGCTCGGCGCGCTGATTTGGCTACCCATCTTTGGCGTGCAGGCAGGGTAGGGTAAATGTGAGCTTATTAAGCGTGGGTTTACTCATCAGCTTTATCATCTGTGGCCCTGCGCTATATATTGCCGCCAGTACGCGTTCCGGTTGACGTGGCTTGATTATTTGCCAAAAAATAAGAAACTGAATTTCCATTCACACAATGCGACGCCGATCAGGAAAGCCACTTTTGAACATACTTCAATCAGTACGCTGCTTATCATTCTGCATTGGTTTCTGCCTATTTCTCCGCTTCCAAAACAGGCAGCGGCGAACGGACAAACCGCTGCGTTCTGGTGCTTATTGGCAATAATCTGGGCAAGATTCTCGCCTCCGCGCTGGCGATCTCAGTATACGTCTTCATAGCGATCTCGACGTCGCTATTGCCGCCGTGGGTATTGACGTTCATGGCATTACTATTCGCTGAGGCACTGCCGAAAACCGTGGCGACGCTCCACCCGGAACGTATCGCATTTCAAATTAGCCTGTTGCTGGTACCGCCGCAAAAATTGATGTTGCCCGTCGTGTGACTGCTCAATCTGATTACTCGCGTATTAATGCGTCTGATGGGTATCAGGCCTCCCCCAATGTACGCGATGCGCTGAGCAAGGAAGGGATGAAGAGCGCGCAACATCGTGACGGAATCCCAATCGATGATTTCCAGCCGCAACCAGGACATGCTGATTTCCGTGCTGGATTTGGAAAAGTGACCGGTAACGACATCATGGTACTGCGCAACTAAGATCGTCGGTATCAATGTCAAGACGAGTGACGTTCCATGATTCATCAGCTAACCCATTCGCCTCACGGTCGTATCGTGCTGTACCGCGATAATCTTGATGCTATTATGGGTTTGCGAGGATTACCGTCTGATGACGAAGCAGGAATTTACCAAAGAGAATCTGCTGAACGCCGCGGATGAGATTTATTATGTGCCAGAAGGCACCCCACTCAATGCAGTTAGTGAGGTTTCAGTGCAATAAAGAAAAGGTGGCATTATCCTCAACGAGTACGGTGATTCCAGGAGCTGGTGACGCTGGAGGATATTCTTAAGGAGATTATGGGGTTTTACCACCTCTATGCCTCCAAGCCTAACGGAAGAGGTCATTCCGCAAAGCGGCGGTTCGGGGTGATCATCGAAGGCGGCGGCATGCCGCTGAAGCGCTGGCAGATATACTGCCAATACCCATACACATATTGGCAGCTATCAGATGATATATTGGATGTGCAGGACAATATGATACAGCAAGCGTGCATCACGGTCATAAAGCCGCTAAAGCATGGCGTCGATGGGAATAAGGCTCATCCGCGGGCGAGTCTTATTCTTAGGCACTCTAAGGTTGAACACCACTGCCAACTAGATATGCAGCTCCGCCAGTTTTTCTTTCGGCGGCGCCAGTTCGTCATTCTGACTTAACGCGGATAGCACTATCCAGAATGTGTTGCGCGATATCTTGCGTCTCCTTGAGCGAATGCATTTGATGCGTGCCGCACTGGTACTCGTTCAAATCGTGGATCTGCTTTTGGTCTTTTTACCTTCGGCACATCGGCCACACGCCGCTCATCCGGCGTACCGATAAGGCTCATATATAAACCAGTACGGTAGCCCATAGAAAATATTTACAATTTCAACGCCTTATCCGTTATCTCTTCCAGGTTTGGCCGGCAGAGACGCAGATCAAAGACGGTGATAGTATCGCTGTGAGGTGTCTTCATGGTTTTCGCAACACGGACAGTAGGCGGCGCCAATACGGGCATGGTCTACGGAAAAGTGGCATGATATCACCTCATTTAAAAATAATTTTGCAAATGTAAGAGAACCCCTTTCTCCGCCGTTGGTCATGCGTATGAAATTTGTCATCATCCCTGTTAGCAGGGATGATAAATTTACCACAATTTCTGAAGCCTTTTCTTTTTTCATCTCCAGTTCTGGCTTGCTAAAAACTCATCGAAACTCAGGCTATCCGCCGCTTCCAGAGCATGCTGCTGCTGCCAGGAGCGTATCCGTTCATCATCAAGCTGGACCTCCTTCATCACCTCTAGCGGCTCACTGCGCAACGTTTGACGATAATCATTAGCCAATATCAACCCCACGCCAATCCCGTGCTCGATTAATTGATCCAGAAAACGGGCGGAGAGTGTCAGATTGGGATAATCGAAACCAGCTACCAGCTTATCGCACACCTGCTGGTAGTGCGTGTCACCATTGTTGCTGTCGAAGGCTTCGGCCACGCGCCGCAGATCGCTAAACAGCGATTTACCGAGGGTGGTCAGCGGCTGCTCGGTGCTGCCGTGGTCAATACTAAGCATCAGGCCAGGCTTACGCCCTTCGAAGATCACCCGATCCCAATTGCTGCGGGTATAGAGTAACTCTTCCGCGCTCATCTCCGGAGCTTCAGCCAGCGTACACCAAATCAGAAAAAGATCCAGAAAGCGTGCCTGCTCTTCGTCAACGCCCACCGGCGAGAAAGGGTTGATATCCAGAGAGCGCACTTCTACATACTCAATACCGCCGCGCATCAGCGCGTCGGACGGGGATTCGTCATTCCGCGTCATCCGCTTGGGTCGTATCGGCGCGTACAGTTCGTTTTCAATTTGTAACACATTCGTATTCAGCTGCAGATAACGGCCGTCACGTTGCAACCCCATGCGCTGATAGTCGGCGGATGGGGTTTGAATCGCCTGTTTTAGACTGCGGACATACTCATCCAGATGGTTAAAGGTAATGCCCAACTTACTTTGCGACCTATTGGTATAGCCTAAGTCGCTCAAGCGCAACGAGGTGGCGTAGGGCAGATAAATCAACCCTGACGGCGCGTGCTCAAACGATAGATCGGTTGTGCGGCCGTTTAGGAAAGACGGACAGATGCCCGGCGAAGCGCCAAAGAGGTAAGGAATAATCCAGCCGAATCGATAATAGTTACGAATAAGCCGCAAATAGCCGGCGGAGATTGTCTCCTTACCGCTTACCTCATCGCGAATACCGGCGTAGGCCTGCCAAAAGGCCAGCGGCAGAGAGAAATTGTAATGCACGCCGGCTATTACCTGCATCAAGGCGCTATAGCGATTTTTTAATCCTTCTCGGTATAGCATCTTCATACGCCCGATGTTAGAACTGCCATATTGCGCCAATTCGATGGGATGAGCGCCGTCAATGAAACACGGCATGCTCATCGGCCACAGGCGTTCATCCCCCAGGTGGCGAGCAACATAACGATGTATATCGCGCAACAGCGTCAGCATATGGCCGATATCGTCGTCAACCGGCGTAATAAACTCCAATAGCGCTTCGGCGAAATCGGTTGTTATCCACTTATGGGTCAGCGCCGAGCCGAAGGACTCAGGATGAGGAGTCTGTGCCAGGCTGCCGTTGGCATTGATACGCAATCCTTCACGCTCGATGCCGCGACGAATGCCCTTCAGTGCTTGAGGGTTGGCTTCCAGGCAGGAAAGCGCGCTTGATACATCCGGGATCAAATTAACCTCCCGCAGTTGACAGTGTTTGGGCTTGGGATAATGGTTCCTCGTTCAAGGCCATGGTTTGATTAATATCACGCGTTCAAGGCCAGAACATCGACAAACGCCATTATGGCCGCTTTCGCAGCCATAATACCAAAGTCGGCGTCCTCAAAAACCACACAAGCTTCAAGCGGAACACCGACCCGCGCAGTGTAGGAAGGTTTACGGAGGGTTTATGACGGTTAAACTTATGACGGTTAAACAGTGTCAGCACTGACGATGGTGTCGAAATAATGCAACAGCTCGAGAGGGTGTTATGAAGCGCCGTAGTCTTTTCACGGGCAAGCTGATTGAGAATCGATGGGCGATTGATGATGATCAATGATCATTTTCGCAATATGCCGGGCCGACGATCCGTTTAACGAGACCACGGCCGCCCCGTCGAACTGCATCCCGTAAGGTGCCAGGCTTTGCGGTGCGTCGTTTCCGTATTATCAATCTTCGATACTAATTTGTACATCGTTTCTCACCTAAAGATCTAAAATAAGTGTTTATTTTAGCGCAATCTCGTAAGATTGTCGCTGATTCTGTTAGCACCGAGTGTGCCTCGCGGTTTGGCATGGCGCGCCACGGCGAGCCTTTACCCAGGCGAGACAAGTGCAGATGGCTGAACAGTCTCAGCCGAAAAGAAGTCGTTCACCGGACTCAGGGGAGATGCGCTACGGCAGGCCATCATCTTGGTCACTTAACGGCAGAGGTTAAGGAACACCGACACCATTAAAACACGCAGAGAGAAATGCCGACGTGGTCAGGGACAACGAGATACGCTGAAAGTGAGAGAAAAGAAACGAGCGCGCGCGACGGCGATATGCGAGAAGCCGTGACTAATGGCGATCGTCATCAATCACGGCGATGCGGCAGGGGCGGCCTTGGCGATTACGACGCCGCAGACAAATACACGAGAGGAAAAGGCAAAACGGCGCAGAAGGCAACCGGCTTAGAACTCAGCCATAAAATACGACACAAAGCGCCAAGTAACGGCATGGGGATGGTGCATCCGGGAGGATTCGAACCTCCGACCGCTCGGTTCGTAGCCGAGTACTCTATCCAGCTGAGCTACGGATGCATTGTAAGTGGCGGTGAGGGAGGGATTCGAACCCTCGATACAGCTTTTGACCGTATGCTCCCTTAGCAGGGGAGCGCCTTCAACCTCTCGGCCACCTCACCTACGCGCCGCTGTTGAAGCTCATCGACACTACATGGCGCACATATTACTTTTTGGACTTGATAAGTCAAACCCTTTTTTGCCCGTCTGGAGGCGATTGCGCAATTCCCATGCAACTTGCGCAGATTGGTAAATAACCGTCTCTTGGCTATTTTGGAAAGCAGAGGAAACAAGCTGAAGAAAAAGAAAGAGGCCAATGACGGGGTTAGAGGCCGCGCCTCCGCACGGGGCAAGGCCCTGAAAGAGATCAGCAAGGAGTCTGTTGCGACTTCTCAGCCTGAATACGCTGATATATTTCTTCGCGGTGCACAGAAACTTCTTTAGGAGCATTAACACCGATACGGACTTGGTTGCCTTTGACGCCCAAAACAGTAACCGCAACCTCATCGCCTATCATGATGGTTTCACCAACTCGACGAGTCAGAATAAGCATTCTTTGCTCCTTGAAAGATTAAAAGAGTCAGGTCTCTCAGTTTCCCGCCATTATCCATCATATACCGTGAAAGCGTAAACCATGTAGCATGCATGTGACACACGTCGGGCCGACCTGGCGCCTTCCATATCTAAGGTTGGTCGATATGACAAGCTTCGCGCCTAACGGTTATTTCTCACTGTTATTTCTCGGAAGAGAATGTATTGAAACACCGCGACTTAACAGAAAGTTAAGGTGTTTATTATAACGTATTCTTATTCTACTCAGAGTCTTGCGGTCAGCATCGCATCTAAGCTTGTCAGAGCGGCCGGCAAAGCGGCGATGTCGCTGCCGCCCGCTTGCGCCAGATCAGGGCGTCCACCACCTTTCCCCCCAACCTGCTGTGCGAGGTGACCAACAATATCACCTGCTTTGACTCGTTCAGTCAAATCTTTGGTCACGCCGGCTATCAGGCTAACTTTACCTTTCGCCACCGTGGCGAGAACAATAACCGCCGAACCCAATTGGTTTTTCAGGTCGTCAACCATGGTGCGCAGCATCTTCAACTCGATATTATCAAGCTGACTCACCAGGACCTTGACGCCGTTGATATCGCGCACGTTTCGACCAAGAGATGCGCTTTCCTGCGCGGCCTTCTGGTTTTTCAACTGCTGGAGATCCTTTTCCAACTGGTGAGAACGCTCCTGTAGCGCCCGTATTTTATCCGCCAGCGTTTGACTGTCGCCTTTCACCAATTGAGCAATATGATGCATCAAATCGCTCTGCTGATGAAGCGACTCCAGTGCCCCTTCGCCGGTGACCGCTTCGATACGGCGGATACCGGCGGCGATGCCGGATTCCGAAGTGATGCGGAACAAGCCAATATCGCCGGTGCGGCTAGCGTGAGTCCCGCCGCACAGCTCGGTGGAGAAATTGCCCATACTCAGCACCCTGACCTGCACCTCGTATTTTTCACCGAACAGCGCCATGACCCCTTTATTGCGGGCGTCTTCCAGCGCCATAATTTCCGTCTGAATGGGTAGGTTGCGGCGGATCTGCGCGTTTACGATATCTTCTACCTGGCGGATCTGTTCGGGTTTCATGGCTTTATTATGGGAGAAGTCAAAACGCAGGTAGTGATCGTTCACCAGCGACCCCCTCTGCCAGACATGTTCACCGAGCACCTGACGCAGCGCCGCATGCAGCAAATGAGTGCCCGAATGATTCAAGCGGATGCGCTCACGGCGTGCGCTATCTACCTGCGCTGCGACCTGCGCGCCTAATTTCAGTTCACCGTAGCTAAGCTTGCCAAGATGGCCGAATGCCTTACCGTATTTTTGCGTATCTGCTACCTCAAATACGCCGGAAGCCGCTTTTAATTTGCCCTGGTCGCCCACCTGTCCGCCTGATTCGCTATAGAACGGCGTCTCGTCAAGCACCACCACCGCCTCTTCCCCCTGCTGAATGACATTCACCGCTTGGCCGTCGCGGAATAGCGCGCTCACCCGTCCCTGATGAGTAAGCTGTTCATAACCGATGAACCGGGTAGTTTCGTCCACGCGCAGCAGACCGTTGTAGTTGGCGCAGAAACCGCTCGACTCGCGTGCGCGTTTGCACTGCGCCTCCATGGCGCGCTCAAAGCCCGATGCGTCGACGCGCAGGCGGCGTTCCCGGCAGACATCGGCGGTCAAATCAAACGGGAAACCGTAAGTGTCATACAGGCGGAAAGCGATCTCGCCGTGGAGAGTGTCGCCGGTCAGTTTGGTCAACTCTTCGTCCAGCAGAATTAGGCCGCGCTCTAGCGTGCGGGCGAACTGCTCTTCTTCGGCGCGTAGCACCTGCTCCACCATTACCTGTTGCGACTGCAGCTGGCTCGCGGCGCTGCCCATCACCTCAATGAGCGGTGCGACCAGCTTATAGAAAAAGGTGTCGCTGGCGCCTAGCATGTTACCGTGACGAATCGCGCGACGGATGATGCGGCGCAGGACATAACCCCGACCCTCGTTGGACGGTATGACGCCGTCGCTAATCAGGTACGCGCAAGAGCGAATGTGATCGGCGATAACGCGCAACGATTTGCTGTTGGGATCTCGTGTGCCGGTTGCCTGGGCCGCAGCGGTGATAAGCGTCTTGAACAGATCAATATCATAGTTCGAGTTGACATGTTGCAATACTGCGGCAATACGCTCCAGCCCCATACCGGTATCCACCGAGGGTTTCGGCAACGGCAACTGGGTGCCGTTGGCCTGGCGGTTAAATTGCATGAACACTAGGTTCCAGATCTCGATGTAGCGGTCGCCGTCTTCCTCCTGGCTTCCCGGCGGGCCGCCCAAGATATGTTCGCCGTGATCATAAAAGATCTCCGAGCAGGGACCGCAGGGACCTGTATCGCCCATTTGCCAGAAATTGTCGGAGGCATAGGCGCTACCTTTATTATCGCCGATACGGATGATGCGCTCGGCGGGTATCCCCACTTCACTGGCCCAGATGTTATAGGCTTCATCATCGGTGGCATACACCGTCACCCACAGCTTCTCTTTAGGCAGGTTGAACCATTGTTCATCGGTCAACAGTTCCCAGGAGAACCGGATAGCATCATGTTTGAAATAGTCGCCGAAGCTGAAATTCCCCAGCATCTCGAAAAAGGTGTGGTGGTGCGCCGTGTAGCCGACGTTTTCCAAATCGTTATGCTTGCCGCCAGCACGCACGCAGCGCTGCGATGTGGTAGCACGCCGATAGGAGCGGTTATCAAGGCCCAGGAACACATCCTTGAATTGGTTCATACCGGCGTTAGTGAACAGCAATGTTGGATCGTTATCAGGCACCAGTGAGCTGCTTGCCACCACCTGATGTCCCTTGCTATGGAAAAAATCGAGAAACGCCTGACGGATCTCAGAGGTGCTCTTGATCATGGTTATCCTACATATCATGCAAAAAGATCGAACCGTAAACAGAATAGCGCAATTTCATCGAAGAAGAAGCCGCGAGGGAGTAGATAACGCTGCACTTTGATTCTGGTTTTCGGCAGCGTCTCTGCCCGAACTTTTCACCGCTACCCACCGATGCGGCGAAGGCCGCATTGATGTCGTCCCTGTTGATTCCTTGTTGCAGCAGTTCCATACGAATGCGCTGTTCGCCATAGCCTTGTTGCTGCGGCGACTAACATAGCGCTGGGCGAAGCGCCCACCGTCAAGCCAGTTGTGCTCATGATAATGAGCAATCGCCTGGTCGATCTCGACCTAGCTTACCGCGATTGCGGGTTGCGCATCGGCGCGCTCACGAAAGCGACGGAGCGCTACCGGTGATACCACCAGCTTACGACACAGTTAAGCTTCACTGTGATCGCGGCGGGATAGTAGCCCAAAAGCCCGGTAGAGTAAGGAGGCCACCGCGTTAGCGACCCGCGCCGCAGCCGGTGGCATCGCCTTCACCGCCCGTTGGTTAAAACTCCTCATTACGTTCGTTGGCGCTTTCATCCTCGCTTTCCACGTCGCTGACTAGGCTGTTGCCATCGGCGTTATGCAGCAATATACTGCGCAGCTTTTTATCCAGTTCCGTCGCTAGTTCGGGATGGTCCTTCAGAAAGGTGCAGACATTAGCCTTACCCTGACCGATCTTCTCGCCATTATAGCTATACCAGGCGCCCGCTTTCTCTATCAGCTTGTGCTTGACGCCAAGATCGACCAGCTCACCGCGAATGTTGATACCTTCGCCGTACATGATTTGGAATTCGGCCTGTTTAAACGGCGCGGCGACTTTGTTCTTCACGACTTTGACACGGGTTTCGCTGCCCACCACCATATCGCCTTCTTTCACCGAGCCGATACGACGGATATCTAGACGAACCGATGCGTAAAACTTAAGCGCATTACCGCCGGTTGTGGTCTCCGGGTTACCAAACATAACGCCGATCTTCATGCGGATCTGGTTAATGAAAATCAGCAGCGTATTGGCATTTTTCAAATTACCTGCTAGTTTGCGCATCGCCTGGCTCATCATACGGGCAGCCAGCCCCATATGGGAATCGCCAATCTCACCCTCGATTTCCGCTTTCGGCGTCAGCGCCGCTACGGAGTCGACGATGATGACGTCTACGGCACCGGAGCGAGTCAGAGCATCACAGATTTCCAGGGCCTGTTCGCCGGTGTCCGGCTGGGAGCACAACAGATTATCGATATCGACGCCAAGCTTTTTGGCGTAAATAGGGTCTAGGGCATGCTCGGCATCAATAAAAGCGCAGGTTTTGCCTCCGCGCTGTGCCGCAGCAATAACTTGCAGGGTCAGAGTAGTTTTACCCGATGATTCCGGGCCGTAGATTTCAACGATACGGCCCATGGGTAGCCCACCGGCGCCCAACGCAATATCCAGAGACAGAGAACCTGTGGAGATCGTTTCAACATCCATAGAGCGATCTTCACCCAGGCGCATGATCGAGCCCTTGCCGAATTGCTTTTCAATTTGACTCAGTGCTGCCATTAACGCCTTTTGTTTATTCTCATCAATAGCCATTTCAACTCCTATCGAGCGGGGAGCAACATCGCCACCCTCTTTCGCCAAAGACATGTAATTATACTGTATGACTGTACAGTATCAAGCGTATTTTAGAGCAATGTCGCGAGCAATGTGATGAGCGCAAAATGCACCGCCTGACGGCGCACTGTGTCCCTGTCGCCCTCGAAATGCATCAGTTTGGAAAAAGGATCGCCCTGCGCGGTAGCGCAACCGAACCAGACCGTACCCACTGGTTTTTCAATCGTGCCGCCGTCTGGGCCGGCGATACCGCTTATTGCCACTGCGTAGTCGGCGGACGCAGCACGCAGCGCACCGCAGGCCATCTCCTGCACCACGGGATCACTCACCGCGCCGTGCTGTTCGAGAGTCCTGGGGCGCACACCAAGCAAATCAGTTTTCGCTTGATTGCCATAGGTGACAAAACCGCGCTCAAACCAGCTTGCGCTGCCGGAAATGTCAGTAATGGTTTTGGCCACCCAGCCACCAGTGCAGGACTCGGCGCAAGTAATAAACTTATTGTCCCGCTTGAGCACCGCGCCCAGCCGCGCGCTAAGCGCATAGAGTTCGCTATCGTTTATCATATTCTTATCCTGAACCGATGCGGCTTACTGCAATCGTGCAGACTGGGCGGCCTGGTTGTAAATAGGTGTTGTTTATAAGCATCGCATTCCAATTTTTACTTTCAAGACCGCTGCTAGCACCATTGTCGCGCTAGGCGCGATGCATCACAAACGTACGTGGATTGTATAACCAAACGCAATGACTCACGATATAAAATGCTTTAAACCTGAAAGTAAATAGTTCAGCACTGCCAGCATCCAAATCGATATTCACCTCTTCGTAGGATCTTCTAAAGAATAATCCTAGAAAATGGCTTTGACGCTATTATTCAGTACTCTCGCATTTACCGCAGCGCAAGTTCAGGCCGCAGATGATTTTTCGGTCATTAAGTCCGCCGGCATAATAGCCTTCAGCAGGTGCTGGATCTGTGGTGCACCGTAGCCGAGAAGTTTGGCGTAATCAAAGCCAAGTTTATCGAAGGTTGCTGGGATGGTCTAATCGTTGGTCTCAAGGGTAAACGTTACAATACAGTTATTGATCAAGTGGACATCACGCCGAAACGCCAGGCGAAATATGATTTTTCAAAACCTTATACCGATTCAAAAGTGGTGTGATTACCCGCGACAATACCACTATCACAAACTTCAGCGACCTGAAAGGCCAAAAATCCGCCCAAAGCTTGGCCAGCAATTATTTGCATCCAAAATACGGCGCTGATATCGTGCCGACTAACGGTTTTACGAAATCTGTGGATCGGGTTATCACAGGGCGCACTGCCGTCATACTTAATGACAATTTGGACTCCATCAAAAAACCCTAGATGAGATTAAAGCTGACGACACCTATAAAACCATTTCGCAGCGCCATTTCGGCCAGGAAACGGGAGTCATACCGATGCCGCTATAGCTGCAATGAATGCACGACTCTTTTGGCGTTTGTTTACAACCTGGCTGATGTTTACCCTGACACTGGAGCTGCTGTCGTTTGTCGGCTGCTTGGTGGTGGGGTTTCTGGTGTCACTGATACGTTTGTATGGCCCAAAAGGAATAGCTGATTTGTGTCTAGATTATATGGGGAAAACTACTGCTGGCGCAGCTGTTTTGGATTTTATATGAGTTGCCAGTGCCAGCGGCTTTGATTGGTTTCAACCCTAAGCGTCGGCTCTTACAGTTCGAAGACAATCCGTGACGCCATCGTCTCGGTACTCAAGGCGCAGTGGAGGGCGGCACATGCCATCGACACGCATTCGACCCAGGCGATGTATAGGGTCATTTTGCCGCAGTCGGTGTTTGTCTCCATATCCTCGCTGGCCAATTCATTTATCTCATTTACCAAAGACACATTGCTAGTGGCGGCCATTATTCGTACCGGAAATATTTCTGGCTGCGCAGCAGCATTGTGTCGTTGACCTATGAGCCGTTAATTCTCTATATCGAAGCAGCGGCGATTTATTTGTTGTTCAGCACGGCCTTGGCAAAGTGCAAAACCGCCTGGAGCGCTATTCCGTCGCCACACAAATAATCGTCGTTGCCACTCATTATTTGGCCAACCTCGACGGACACTGTTGACCAACGCCCGTTTACCCCTAAGCATTAGCTAAGCAGCCTCGCTCGCTTCATCGCCTCGCCCAGTTTCCATACCGCCATGGCGTAATGGATATTGTTGTTGTAGCAGGTGATAACATAGAAGTTCGTCAGCCCGTATCTTTGGTAACCGGTACCGATATCCAGACACAGCAGGCTGACCTGTTGTTCAGTCCCGAGTGCGCAAGCGGCGACAGTTCCGCGTCGGACAGCGTCACCATGGCATAACGCGTGGTATAACGCGTGTCATAGCTATTTTGAACCAGGGCGCCTGACCGCTGGCGGGCACCGCCACCAAGCCGTGGACATGGAAATAATTGGCAACACTGCTGAGGCATCCTACTGGATCCAACAGATTGATATGGCCATCGCCTCCGAAATACACGGCGTACTCTTTGAGAGAGGAAGGCATAAATTTAGTACCGGCATAGTAGCCGCGCAGCGCGAGTGGATCATCTCCATCATTGCACGCCGTTAGTAAAAAACGTTTCCAGCCAGAATAGTCTCCGCGGCGCGGATAATCGAACGCCAGCGTCTCCAGCGCATCGATGATACGCGTTTTGCCATCACCCTCCCTAGCGGGTATCGACGCCTATAATACTAACAATAATTTCCGGCGGTACGCCAGTCGGTGCGCAGCGCGCTGCAAAGCGTCTTCGTTCTGGTTCCAGAACACGACGCCGTTTTGCACATTGTCCGGTGTGATGATTTTTTACGATAGCGCAGCCGGACGCCGTTCGACTAGGCAGGCGATTCCTGCGAGGGCATACAGGAGGAGGATTACTACTGCACGTGGCAAGCAAAGCTATTGAAGGAACAAGGGCTACCAGATACGTATTGAGGATCCATGTACCAAAGCTGATAAAGCAACGCTATGGTAATCCATTGTCATCTAAGAATAAATAGGAAACCGCGTCCAGCGCAACGGAAAGTTATATTGTTCTTCGTTCCGATTTCATCTTCATGGCGCCGAATTCATCGATCTTACAGTCTATATTGTTGTCTCTTTCCACCAATCGAATATTTTTCATTTTGGTGGCAATTTTGGTGACAATTTTGAGGCGATGCCTTTGACTTTCAGATCTTTAATGACCGTCACTGCATCTCCGTCCGCCAACAGATTGCCGTTGGTATCACCACCACAAGCCCGTCTTCCTGCTCTACACTTGCCTTTTCCTGCGACCATTCGTGGCCGCTTTCGGGCAATTGATCTGCTTATCCTGTTGTCAGATATAAGCAGAGTTGCATTTTGACAATACGGTAATTGTGAAATTATCTCTTTAAAAGTAAGGTATCTGTAAAATTTAGAAATAAAATCATAGATAAACGTTACGCCGGTTGGCAATTTTAACCGATCCTCTCTTCCTTGACGACCTCTTCTCCAGCTGCCTGCTTCCTCCATTCCCTCTTCATTCTCTCTTCCCCCTCTTTTCTTTTTCGCCGTCTTTTCCTTACTCATATCATCTCTTTACTTATCCTCTCCTCCTCACTTTCTGTATTCATCATTTCCTCTACCGTAAATAATCGCCACCCTGCTTATTACCCAAATTATACCCTCTTCTCATTCCGGCCAAGCTGGCTCTTATCTCCCTTTCCTTTTCCTTATCTTTGATGCCGTTTGCAAAACTAGCCTGTTTGTGGTATATGTACGACAATAACAATGTTATTTCCACTCCGATCAGGACGCCTGAGAAAGAATGAGAAAATAAAACAATGAAGAAAGGAAAATTATTGTTGTCCCTGATGTAATTTTGTTTATCTGTTTGCGGTGTTATTCGTGTATTTTCTATTCCAAAACAATAACGCAATCGCAGCAATTATTCAGGTTGCCTGGGTTGGCCAAAGCCGATGAACCGACGCGCGCGCCCTGCAAAACTTTTACTATCGTCGGGTTATCATCCATCAGGTCTATTTGGCGAACGGAGCGTTAATGCTAAACGCAAATACGACATCGCTACAACACCAGAGATGTTTACTTCATCCACAAAATGGCAACATTCAACAAGCTGTACTACCTATACAGAGTAAGAGCGTGAAGTCAATGATGTACGCGTTTATTGCGTTAGCGCCAGATGGGCACGGTAAAAAACTTGCTGATTTATTAGAAAATGAACCTCTACTATTGGGGTGCATGGGTAGAAGATCCATGCGTGGCTAAACAAGTAACCGAAAGATGTTCAAGCGCAGCCCGCACTGAGAATCGTGCAAAATGGCGCCGACGCCATCGACGGTATTTGCGGAGCAACAATGGCCTCAGTAAACATGGAGAAAAGCATTAATTTCTGGATGGGTGAACGCGACGACGGCCCTTTTGCAGCGCTTCACCAAAAAATAAACTCGTAATCTCGTAGTAAGTGTTCACGCTGACAGAAATAGAGGGGGTCGCCATAAAACGTGGTTGCCTTGCCGTAGGCATATACACCCGATAAACACACGCTTTAATTACACCACGTTCTTAAAAAGAAGAGATTATTCGGCGATATTAGAAATTTAAACATTCTGTCACTGTTTGTCATTTTTATGATCCTGGTCATGCACAAATAACAAAAAGCTTCGTGATTATCATCATTTGCGTTTTAATGGTACGCATTGTGCTTATTGCCCGATCCTTTCTGCTGGACGTGTTTAGCATACTTTACAGCGCATGCATCTGAGCAAAATCCACTATGCGTCCTTTATTAAAGATATCGCAGCGCCTTGATAAAACGACGGAGCTCTATCAGTAACACCAAAACACCACATGGGAGCCGGCGGACCGCGAGGCCGATGGCCGCGGAACTCCAGCGCACCAATTCGCTATCCCGAAACGCTGACGGCGGCGCCCGCTGTGGAAATTCGAGCTGAATATCGCCCGCCATCAGCTCGCCATGCAGTTCGGTGCTCACGATTTAACCGGCTTGGCATTGAGCGGACGCAGCTGGCCCTGCGTGCCGCCGGCTGCCTGCTGCAATACGCCAAGGATGCAGCGCACATCGTTGCCGCACATCCGCGCCGCCACCTTAGAGCACTTGAGTTGACGCAAAACCTCAGCGCCGCTGCCGAAAATATGCTGGCGGACGTGCTCGATCGTACGGTCACGCCCATGGGCAGCCGGATGCTGAAACGTTGGCTGCACATGCCACCCGCGAGATCACTCCCTTCCCGCTAGGAAACTATTTGCGAATTACAAAATCAGGTGGCAAATCTACAGCCGCTGCTGCGTTAGGTCGGGGTTGGAGCGGCGCTGGCGCGCAGGCGCCATGCCTTTGCATAGCTGCCAGTCATGCAAACGCCGCTCGAGGGCAATCACATACCTACTTGCCGCAGCTGCTAGATCGTGTTGGAGAATTTGAGACGCTGCACGATTTGCTGGCGCGGGGCTATCATCGAGTCGCCGCCAGTACTGGTGCGCGACGGCGACGTCATCGCCCCGGGATACCAGGCCGAACTGGACGAATGGCGCGGTCTAGCAGCGGGCGCGACCGATTAATCTCGACCGTCTTGAGCTGCGAAAGCGGAAAAGCTTGGCCGGAGCGCTGAAAGTGGGCTTAACGATGTGTGCGGTTATTTTATTCAGCTCAGCCACGGTCAAAGCCATCTGGAACCCATCCGTTATGTGCGGCACCAAACGCTGAAAGCGCCGAACGCTACATCATTCCCTGAAGGAATAAGAAGATACGGTCCTAACCTCGAAAAACAAGGCAGTGGCGTTGGAAACGCGCCGTATATAATGAGATCTTCGATCTTCTATTTTGGCGGCGCCGGCGAGGTGCCGCGGAATGTTATCAAGCGCGGCAGAAGCTCAGGGAATTGGAAATGTTATCCAGTAGCACGACGACAGGCATCGTGGATGACTCGCAGCTTCGCCACTGCAACCGGAATGACCACCTGTTTCGCCGGCGGTCGAGGCGCCGGGAAATTGGATCTCGATGCGCTTTCGCCGCGCCAGGCGCTGCAATGGCTGTATCGGTTGAAAAAGAGATCGGCTAGCGGAGCCGCGCAACCAGAACTATTCCTTTCGACTACAGCACCTCGCAATGCGCGACGAAGAGGCACCGCCACGATTATACGGAACGACGCTGCTACTATTCGCGGAATGGCGCTTCGATATTCAAACCCTGACCCTGCAGGATCTCCCGCAGATGACGAAACCTCTTCACCTGAATCCGACGTACACATTCGCGGGTCAGAGCGATTTCATAACCTACATCTTCAGCTGGTGCGGCTTTATAACCCAGCAGGGCAAAACGCCTGACCAGCACTTCATGCTGCTTAGCATTCAGCTCGAACAGCCACTTAACGATGTTCTACTTCATGTCATTGTCCTGCGCAGTCCCCTTCCGGGCCTCTGTCTTTCAGACAGAATTCCAGAACACCCTCTCAGAGCCGCTCCCAGCAGGTATCCACCGAGGCGTAGTATACGGCTAATGTCTTCCACGGGCTATACAGCTGCCCGGCGTTTCTTCTGCGCTACACGCAAAGCCAATCTCTTCATCAGCGTAAGAACGGGGCTATCCAATCTTTCTCAGATAGAACTACACGGCGCTCAGGAGACGTTGACTTGCCCCCCAAGACAGCTGCTCTTCTTCAGCTAATCTTATCAGCAGGCTCATCGACTAGCGCCTTCTCGTCAAATGTTTCCGTTCCATTCTCATCGAATTCGACCTCTTTATGTAACTCGTTATCGTATTTAGCTCACAGTGGCCCTTACCCGTGTTTCCAGCACAGAGCGTCGAGATATTCTAGCAATTTATCGCTGCGGAAGATAACGCAGCGGGTTTATTGATTTCCCTTTGTAACGAATTTCAAAATGCAATCTGGTTGTGCTGGTTCCAGTGCTACCCATGGTAGCAATTTTTTGCCCCGCCCTGACTTCTTGTTGTTCTCGGACCAGCATCGTATCGTTGTGGGCATAGGCGCTCAAGTAATCGTCATTGTGTTTGATAATGATGAGATTACCGTATCCCCGCAAGGCGTTGCCGGCATAAACCACTCTGCCGTTGGCGGTCGCCAAAATTGGCTGTCCTCGGAAACCGGAGATATCAACCCCTTTGTTACCGCCTTCTGCGGCGGAAAAGTTATCAATGATCTTCCCATCCGTCGGCCAACGCCAACCGGTGATTGCCGTGCTACCAGACGCCGTAGCGGCTGGTTCTGTACTGGGTGCTGCAACCGGCGCGGTTGTGATAACAACGGAACCATTATTTTTATTAGAATCAACGCTTGATTCTGTCAATGGTGTATTCGCGGTAGGGGCGGGTGCTGCCACAACACCGAGATTGGTCTGATTGACGTTGGACGCTAGGATGGCTCCCTCCGGCGCATTGTCGGTAATCGGCGTGGTTCCGTTACCCACCTGCAAAGTCTGACCTACGTTGAGACTGTAGGGTTCATGGATGTTGTTTCTTTGCGCCAAATCCCTGTAGTCGTTTCCAGTAATCCAGGCGATATAGAACAGCGTATCGCCACGTTTTACCTGATACGTCACGCCAGAATAGGAACCTTTCTGGATGGTGTCATAGCTCCTATTATAAACAATATTTCCTTGTGGGGAGAGATTTACATGGCCTTGCGTACCCCTGTTGACCGGGGCCGCAGCACGCAGCTGGCCCAGCTTCGGCGTACTCTCAGCGGTGGCGGCATTGCTACTGTAGCCGCCGCTCACGCTGCTTATCGGTGCACTGGTTTCATTGCTGACGCATCCCGCCAGCCACATACTCGACATGGCACAGACCGCAACGCGGCGCCACGCGCATTTCGGGCTTCCCATGATCAATTCTCCCCTATGGTAGCAACGCCAGTCACCACTCCAAATGAGACAGACATTATGTGTTTACATCTTTTAGTGCTCATTGTTCCAGCAACAGGAGTATTTTCATCTCTGAGATAATAATTATATTGCTGTTAATGCAAGCAGCAACCGGTTGCGCACGCCATTAAACACTCGCATGGAAATTTAAGCATCGGCGTCAGGCCAGTTCACCTTTCACCAGCGGCACGAATCGGACTGCTTCCACGGTATCGACCACGAATTCCCCACTCTTGCGCTGCACCCGCGTCAAGTGCTGCTGCTCTTCGCCGACTGGCAGCACCATCACGCCGCCCTCATCAAGTTGTGCCATCAGCGCCTGGGGAATTTCCGGCGGCGCCGCCGTCACGATGATGGCGTCAAACGGCCCGCGCGACGGCCAGCCCTGCCAACCGTCACCGTGACGGGTAGAGATATTATGTAAATCAAGCATTTTCAGCCGGCGCTTAGCCTGCCACTGCAATTTTTTAATCCGCTCCACCGAACAGAGGTGCCTCACTAAATGGGCCAGAATAGCAGTCTGATAACCGGAGCCGGTACCGATTTCCAGCACCCGCGATTCCGGCCGCAGCGCCAGCAGCTCGGTCATACGCGCTACGATATAAGGTTGGGAAATGGTTTGCCCGAGCCCGATTGGCAGGGCGGTGTTATCGTAGGCTTTATGCTCGAAAGCCTCGTCGATAAAGCATTCGCGCGGCACCGCCTCCATCGCCTGTAGCAGGCGTTCATCACGGATGCCTTGCTGACGCAGCTGTGCCAACAGCGTCTGCGTGCGTCCGTCTACCATGGAGCAAGCCTCTCGGTATCGCCGAGCCAATCGCTCAGCACGAGCAGCGCGGCGTTAGCGGTGAGATCCAGCTGTGTCGGCATCAGTGAAACATGATCCTGACTAACGGCCTCAAAATCGGTGTGCGGCCATTCATCAAGCGGGTCGACCAGAGGACCGATCCACAACATCACGCGACTGTGCGGATCCGTCTGGCGGACGACTTCGCTGGCGGGATGACGGCTGCCGCTGCGGTCACGGTCCAGCGACACAATCTGCACGGTGGCAAGCTGGCGCAACGCGACCGCCAGATGCTGAATGCCCGTCGCATGAATGCCATCATCATTGCTTAAAAGTATGCGCATAGTGTTTTGACTTTATAAGAAAATCACCCACACCACGCCGCCCTGCGGTGAAAGGCAAAAAACTGACCTGGCCCGCTGCCGGTCAGCAGCACCGGCGAAAAATCAAAATGGGAACATGAAATAATAATGGCATGAAACGTCACCGTGGTGAAGCCAGTAATTCAGTGGTTGCAGCAAATTTAGCCGTTGCGCGTTGCGTTCCTCGTGCCGGCAAAGTCGCGCGCTGACCGCGTCGGGAATGCTCCAGCTGAAAGCTTTTGTGCTAGTGTCAGCGTATCTTGCCAGCGCCAGCTTAACCCCTCTAGCTGAAGCAGCGGCGCCGCCGCACAAGCGTTAGCCGTTCACGCGCCAGCAACACAATCAGTGCCAGCTGCGTCGCGAGACAGGCCTTCAAACACCTCGGCTTCGTCAAGGATGCCCAGTGCACCCTTTCCCGGCATCGGCGACGTTAGGGAAAACTCCCGCGCGGTCAACACCGGTATCTCCGCCGCGCTTGCCATAAACCCATTACCCCGACCGCTCAATTGTAGGATCTTTCCGTTCAATAGGCGTGCTAGCCCCAACTCCGCCAAGCGTTGGTTGACCACCCTATTGGACAACGCGCTGCAGTCGGCAGAAAGCGTAAAGCTACAGATGCTCAATGCGTTATTCGCCAAACGCAGCGCCAGCGTCAGATTATTGCCCTGATGACAAAGCGCTGATGATCGAAATAATTTGGTCCCCATTCATCGCAAATACGTTTCAGCCGCACCTCATGCCCTCACTCTATCGCTTATCTCACGAAGCGTCAGGGTCAAGGCGTTGCCCTTAAGAGAGCTGATACGCAGTTGCGTCGGTGGTTGGCAGCAATGAGGATAGCGTAGCCGGAAATGCCGCAAAGTCGGGATCGCTTTTGCCGGGTAGATGTAAGCAAAACCACTGTTCGGTGACGGTGTATCTTTGAGACCGGCTTAGCTGACCATGCGGGCGGGGATGTCGGGCGTGTTGTAGCTGGCTTTACACAGGCGCACCTGTAGGTGCTCCCCTTCGCCATCTGGCGTAAAACCAAGCTGCTCGCGCACCTGAAATCAGCTACCTCGACCTTCATACGACTGATCGTGACGGCATTGCCGAGCAGCTAATGCAGCCGGTGATAGTCCAGGTCGTTGGTCATGTCGTTCGCGCCAGTAGTGCTACCGCCTCGCAGGCGATGCCTTCGCCGCGGCCGGTAAAGCCCAGCCATTCAGTGGTGGTCGCCTTGACGTTGATATTATCCATATGGCAGCTGAGATCTTCGGCGATATGCACGCGCATTTGCGGGATGTGCGGCGCCATATTTGGCGCCTGGATGATAAGGGTTATGTCCAAATTGCCAAGACAATACCCTTTTGTCACAATCCTCAGCCAGGCTTCGCGCAATAGCGCTCGGCTGTCGGCCCCTGCATAGACCGGATGGGTATCGGGAAATAATTTGCCGATATCGCCGAAGGCGGCGGCGCCCAGCAGGGCATCGGTCGCAGCGTGCAGTACGACATCGCCATCGGAATGCGCCAGCAGGCCTTGCGGATAAGGGATACGCACACCGCCGATAATGAGCGGACCTTCGCCGCCGAACTGGTGTACGTCGAAACCGTGTCCGATACGCATTTACGCTCTCTCCGTATTAGCTAATTGAGAAAAAAAGAAGCGGGCCAACGCCAAATCTTCCGGGCGGGTCACTTTGATGTTGTCCGCGCGCCCCGGTACCAGCAATGGCGTATAGCCACAATACTCCAGCGCCGAGGCTTCATCGGTTACCGTCGCGCTTTCCGCCAGCGCATGTTCTAAGCAATTTTTCAGCAGATCGCACGCGAACAGCTGCGGCGTTAGCGCATGCCATAAGTCCTCGCGCTCGACGGTGCTCGCAATAATATCGGTACCGACGCGTGCGCGTTTCATGGTGTCGCGCACCGGCGACGCCAGTAGCCCGCCCACCTCGGTATGTGCGGTGATCGCCAGCAGGCGGCGCAAATCGTCTTGATGCAGGCAGGGACGTGCGGCGTCATGCACCAGCACCCAGGACGCCGTGCGCACATGGCGCAGCGCGGCCATCACCGAATCGGCGCGCACTTCGCCGCCAGTGACCACGCGTACCCGCGGGTCGGCAGCCACCGGAAGTTGATGATACCAGCGATCCGCGGGGCTTATTGCCACGATCGCCTCGCGGATACAGGGTTGGCGTAGCAACGCATCGATCGCGTGCTCAAGCAGGGTTTTGTCGCCGATGGTGAGATATTGTTTTGGGATGGTGATCTGCATACGGCTTCCGATTCCGGCCGCTGGCAGTATAGCGATAACGTCAGGGATAGACCCCTCTGATGAGATCATTATTGATTGTCTTGCGTTGCTGGCGCCGCCGGCCGCCGCTGCTCCGGTACCAAACGATAGAAGACCTCGCCCGCCTTAATCATGCCAAGCTCGTTGCGTGAACGCTCCTCGATAGCTTCCTGGCCACCGTTGAGATCGTTAATTTCGGCGAACAACTGATCGTTTCGCGCTTTGAGTTGCGCGTTATTTCTTTGTTGTACCGCGACGTCGCTCTCAACACGCACCAAATCGTACACGCCGTTTTTGCCCAGCCACAGTGAATACTGCAACCAGCCAAGCAATACTAATAATAGTAACGTAAGCTTTCCCATCCCGCCCCCTGAATGACGGCATAATCATCCCATAACTTTCGGCCAGACTCCACACCAGCCGGCAAATACCGCGGCAAAACCCTCAAAAAGCCGGCGGTTGTGGGACTGTTGTAGATTTTTACGCTTTGTTATCGGACTTGGCGCTGAGAGAATGCTAGCCATGACAGGCAGAACACTGGCAGGCTGGTGAGCAGCGCCGTTAGCCATAATTTGCCGCCGAGCAGCATGCTAAAGACCACTCCTATCAACACGCACAGCGGCCGCAGCGCCAGAAAAAGGCCAGATGTGCCAGATGTAGAGCAGGGAAATAGGGCCTTGGCACCAAATTGCAGGATAGGCACGGAAAGTCAGCCAGCAAAAGATAAACCAGGCAATGCTGCTCCATAGGACGTATAACGACAGGACGTATAGCGACCTATCCCGGCGAAGCGTACGGTCAGGCGCTAGGCTGAATTTGAAATGGAGAGCGCGTTTTATCTCGGTAACGTTCGCATCAAGACCTGTCTCTAGCTGGTAAGCGCTGGCGAAGGCCCCCTTTTCCGCTGCAGCGCTTCGTAAACCGCATCGATACCGATGAAATTACGCAGCTCGCCGGCGCGGGCTTTTTGTATAACCCTTTTGGTTCGGTTCGCACGCCTCGCAAACGGCCAGCTGCGTATCGACAAATACTTTGATAAAGCGGCCGGCAGGCAGAATATCGCGCACCAGTTGCCGCTCGGCACGGTGGGGAGATGAAATCCGTCAGTACAATAAAACCGGCATCCACCATCGGCCACGCCACCTCATCAACTCGGCGGATATTCTCGCGTCGATCATCATCGCCAAAGCCCAGATCGCAGCATAGACCGATATCGTTTAGCGGCAGACTGTCCGCCACGCGCTTGGATCGGCCAGCCGCTGATGGTGGACCAAAGTTTCGATATCAGAATTGCTGGAAAGAAAACCCGCACACGGGTAGGCAACATCCAGTATTAGGTTGATATCAATACGCGATCATCCACACTACATTCACCTTGGCGTTTTACACCGCCGGCAGCGTCTCGCTGGCATCCACCAGCAGATCGCCGCAGCTGATGTCCAGCTCATCCGCCAGGACCGGCGTAATCGCTTCGCTGGCCAAGACCTCCGGCAAATCGCCTCAAAGGTTACGATACGGATGATGGTGGACGTTACGCCGGACGGCAGCACTTGCGGCGCCTGCCGACTGCCGCTCGTTTAGGTTGACCCCTAACACCGCTTCAGCACGTCCAATAGCATTGGGTTGGCATACCAAAGTGTGTGGATGGCTAGTGCGGCGACGTTATCGCCCAATCACAGATAGCGGCACAAAAGTGATCTTCAAATCCACTGATAACTGTTCAGCGAAGAGCAGATAATCCTTTGACGATACGCTCGAATATCTGCTGGTCGAACGCCACCAGATCCATTTTGCTCACTGACAACACCAAATAGCGGATCCTAATAGGGTGCTGATGAAGCTGTGGCGCCAAGTCTGGTCCAGTACGTCTTTCGCGCATCGAGTAAGAAGGATGGTCAGGTCACGAGTCGAAGCGCCAGTGGTCATATTGGAATGTATTGTTCATGGTCCGGCGTGTTGGCAATGATAAATTTGCGTTTTTCAGTCGAAAAACAACGATAGGCGACATCAATAGTGATGTCCTACTCGCGCTCGACCTGCAGACCATCCATCAGCAGCGCCAGATCTAGCTTGTTGCCCTGCGTGCCGAGGTGCTTGCTGTTGGTGTGCAGCCTTGATAGCTGATCTTCCTAAATTTGTCTGGTATTTGTGCAACTAGCGACCTACCATGGTACCCTGCTCTGCTCGGCGATTTATTGGGCTATAACATTGTTTATGTCGATGGCTCCTTAAAAATAACCCTGACACTTTTTCATTTCTATCGACCCGGACTGATCACGATCGATAACCCGCCCCTGGCGCTCGCTGGTGGTTAAGACTAGCATCTCTTCAATAATGTCAGACAAGGCCCTGCGCGCTCGACGCCGCCGTGCTGGTCAGCGGACAGCAGCCGAGCGTGCGAAAGCGCACCATGCGCTGTTCAATCACTTCGCCCAGCGCAGGTCAATACGATTTTGTCCATCATCAGCATGCCGCTGCGCTCCAGCACGAGTCGTTTTTGGCTAGATACAGCGGGACGATTTCGACGTTTTCCAGAAAAATTCATCGCCAGATGTCTAGCGGTCCAGCTGGAGAGCGGGAACGCGCGAATACCCTCTCCCTTTTCGATCTGACCGTTATAGTTGTGCCACAGCTCCGGACGCTAGTTTTCAGATCCCAGCGATGAAAGCGATTGCGGAACGAGTAAATACGTTCCCTGGTGCAGGGTTGCTCCTCATCTCACCGGGTGCCGCCAAAGGCGGCTCGAAGCCGTATTGATTTAGTGCCCGCTTCAAGCCTTCAGTCTTCATAATATCGGTATGCTTGGCACTGCTGTGAACAAAGAGATTGATGCCCATTGCCACTCCTTCTTAGGTTTTATGCACCAGCAGCTCGAAACCGCAGGCTTTTGCAGTGTGATCGCGAAATGCATACATTTCGCGGAATTTCCAGCCGGTATCCACATGCAGTAGCGGAAACGGCAGTTTGCCAGGATGAAAGGCCTTGCGCACTGGATGCAGCTCACGGACGAGTCTTTGCCGATGAAGTACATCATCACCGGATTGCTGAATTCGGCAGCTGCCACATCACGGATAGATACTCTCAGCCTCCAGCTTGCCACAGATAGGTAAAATGGCCAGATTAACCACCGACGCGCGCATTTGTGCCGTCAGGTTTTGCTGACCAAATCAACTGATCTTATGATGAAGACCAGCAGTGCGGGGGTCGGCGCCTCCTGCGCCAGTTGATCAAGCGCCGCCAGGATCCCTGTTTGCACGTACTGGTCGCTGCGGGTCACGCGACTTATCACTGTCGCCGAGGTTTGCGCCGACCAGCCGTGGCGAATGAGCTAGTTGCTGATTTCCGCCACACTAAACACCCCAGTGTATATTACACCCGCGCGCCAGCGCCTGCCAATCCAGGGCATCGGTACTGTCGCGTACATGCTAGGAAAAGTAATGCTCTAGGCATGCTCACGATGGGTTGGCGGGATGCTGGTATAGGCGCTGGCGCCCGCTGCGGCGGTGATACCGGGCACTACTTAAATGGTATACCCGCCGCCGCGGCTTGCAGCTCTTCGCCACAGTGACTGAATATAAAAGGATCGCCCCTTGAACGCACCATTTGTCCTGCTGCAGCATCGACTGCTCACCGGCGCGCTTGCTTACGCAGATCCGATCTGCATTGCGGCGCACAAGCTCAAGGATCTCTTGGCTTACCGGGTAGTCATACAGCACTACATCCACCTGCTGAACCAGTAGCCCGCTGTCGTCTTGACCGGCGCCGACCAACGCTACCCTCTCCTCCGTGTTCCGAGTCGGTAGAGAGAGTCTGCTCTAGTACTTGCTCGACCTGTTCCAACCATTCCTGCGCCATAAGACACTGGAGAGAAGCGGCTATTGAGCGCTTTCTCCCAAACCGGCGGCGGCCGGTCAGCTGCGGTCCGCTGTTTTACCCGACCGCGCCAGGCGCTTGTCATGGCCGTCATAGAGACGAGAAAAGTCGGTAGCATTGATTCAAGTTTCTCGCGCAGGATGTGCGCGAGCTCCGGCGTCGTACCGCTGGGGTACCACGATAGGCGCGCGGCTGTTGCACAATCTTGCCGGCGCCGTGCAGACCGAATGCTCCAGTGCCCAGGCGACACACGGTTCCGCCGTTTGGCTTTCAAACTGTTGATTGATTGCCGCCAGCGCCGCCGTTTGCTGCGCTTTGTCCAGCGCG
Organism: Sodalis sp. (in: enterobacteria); assembly: GCF_036327475.1. Taxonomy (NCBI): domain Bacteria; kingdom Pseudomonadati; phylum Pseudomonadota; class Gammaproteobacteria; order Enterobacterales; family Bruguierivoracaceae; genus Sodalis; species Sodalis sp. (in: enterobacteria). Next base: position 1,210,062 of record NZ_CP132913.1, read on the forward strand.
ATTATTCGTCAAAGTCGCGTGCCAAATCCACTAATTAGTGCACAAGCCGGCCCGCACCACATAATCGCCGTAGGACTCACGCCGCTGGTTCCGGCCTGTAACCAGAGATGATGTCCGCCTTATCTGACAAACTGCGGTAGGAAACCCTCCGCTTCAACCATCTATAGTGGACGGGCGGGAAACGCCACGTAGGCCATGGATGCCTTACACGGCGCGGTGACAACAGCGTTAATCAGCTCATGGCACGGTGTCAGCGCTTTGATAGCCGCTTTATCTTTCTTTATCGAAGTCGGCGATAATCAAGTTTTGGTTGGCGGTCAGACAGAAATCCCCTTTATGCGGCTGTTTTCGATAAACAGCATCAGATGCGATTGGTTATCGATCCCATTGAGCGAAGCGATCTCCGCGTTCGGTGAAAACATGAAGAGCGGATAGGGGCGAATTGAACGCCTGCGCGGATTTACATTTCATCGCGGAACGCTCCGACGCCTTCACGCTTCAAGTATATTGCTCTTGTGGTTCTTGGATTGGCGCGGTTGCCTCATCCACGCTGCGTGGTCACCGCCGCTTCGGCGATATTCAGCGCATTCTCCAATGGCGATAAAGCCGAACTCGCTGTCCCTGCGCGTATAGGTGCTCTTATCGTTGTGGGTCATCGCCAGGCCGCCGCCCACTAGCACGTCAAACCAAACCAATTCACTGATGGCGACAAGGTTCGGATCGTTGGTGTGCAAATCCACATCGTTCAGGCGGCACCACCACCGTGGTTTTAAATTTACGCGGCAGATAGGTCGGCTACAGGATCGGCTCCTGGTCGGTAATTTCGATCTTTTCGCCGTCAAGCCAGATTTCCGCATAGCTGCGAGTTTTCGGCAGCAGATGTTCGGAGATCTTCTCGCCCCTTCCTACGCCTACCGATGCAGCACCGACTTGATGGGATTGGATGTGCGCGGTACGTTACAATTAACGTCCCGGCGGTCGCGATAGAGTGTTGATGTACGCCTTTCAGCTTTAGCTTAAGCAGGCCGTGAAACTGGAACGTTTGCCGAATAGTCCATGGCGGATGCTGCCGTAGCAAGTCTCTTCAGCAGCGAGCGTGCCGATGCTCAGCCACTGCTGCGGTGGATTACCCTGTCCAGCAGGCTGCTGCGTAGCATTATATTAATAAGCGTCTCCAGGCTTCGCCTAGGCGCGCTCGGTGCGCAAATCGCGATCGCCTTGCTGGTGCATGCCGTGAAAGCGGATCAACTGAAATTATATCCATCGTCGAAGAATTTGGCTTTCGGTTATTGTTCGCTCATCAATAGACATCCCGCTGATAACAGCGCTCAATGCGCAACTCACTTAAAATTCGTTCACTTGCTCAACATCCCATGCCGCCGTGTTTGGCCACTAGCGCCTGCTCAACATCACGGGCCATAATACGGTGCTGGATCCAGTGCTACACTTCGGCGTCATTTCTCGCACGCTCTATCCTGCACGTACTGCACGTAGATTTTTCGCCTGATCCTGCAACTAAGCAAGACTGATTTTGGTCAGCAGCCCTTCTTTGGCATAGCATTGCCATTCCAGCGGGTGAAGAAAGTCATCGATGAAATGGGGATTGCCGAAGAACAGCCAACTTTACCACGGCGCGCCCGTCGGCCTCGCGCTGCCGCAAACGCCCGGAACAGCGCATCTCGGCGCCTGGACCTATCATAATCACCGGCGTGTTAGGATCGCTCGGCAGATGGAAACTATTGTTGTGCGCGATAAATACTCACAGCTCATCGTCTTTCACCAGTCTGTCAGCCAAAAGCCGCTGGCGCGGCCGGCCACCGATTTTATAGCGCACCACGCCCATGGTAATATGTACTTCTTCGCCACCTCCGCCTGCAACGACGCGGTAGAATACAGACGCGGCTTCAGCGAGCGAAGCAACCCAAAAACTGGCTTGGCACTCATTCAATGGGCGCGCGGCGTACCATATCGACGATAAACGTCGCAAGCGAAAATTGTTGCAACAGCGCCTCCGCCACAACCGCCAACAGCGCCTCATCCCGTATCAAAACTGCATAGCTCTCTACAATGGCCTGCGTGTTTTGTGTTAGATCGTAATGTTTTTACAGCACCTCGCCAAGGGACAGCGTCTGCCCAACCACCTCGACCCGATTGTCGCCATTAAGTCACAGCAGCGCCAACAATTCGCCAACCAGCGCCGGACTTTCATACCTATCCCAAGCGCATCGTCGCGGTGCGTCTTTGGTGTGGGGCTGGAGTCTACTTCGTTGACATTGCCGCTGACCGCCAATTACTGCTGCGCCGGACCTGACGATCGCCATCCGCGCCTTCGGCCGTTCCACCATCGCGGCACGCCAGGCTTTGGCCTGCAACTGATAGGTCACAGCGTCCATCCGATCCCGTCGCCTTTTTAGAAAAAAGATATTTATACAGCGAGATCACTTCTTCAGGCGGATCCCCTTGCCTCGAGTGAAGGTCACTACTACACTACTAGCATTTTTCCTGCGCGATCTGTTTGAATTTATAGTCGGTCGCGTTAATTAGTACCACATCAGCTGCGCAGCGATCAAATGATCACTCAGTGTTCCGCCAGCCGCCGCGCGTTTAAATAGCCCCAGAATTTCCTGACATTTACGCGGGCGGTGGGGGTTACACCGTTAGCCGCGCGGGCAGCGCACCAAACCACCTTACCGTTGGGAAGATTTCCGGAGGCGCGATCCATGGAATCATAGTGCGCTAACCGTTATGTGATCAATGTGGTAGAAGAGAAGCGACAGTGATTACCACGTTACATAAAATTTTAGAATCTGCCGCGCCTACCCTATGTCGTCGCGGGACATAAGCGCGGGACCGCCTGAAGCATCCTACCAGCGAAATGTTGGCGCAGTGGTCTGGCAGCGGCTCAAACAGCTATTATCGCTGTTAAGGCGCCGTGACCACCAAAGAAACCTGTACTGCGGACTGCGTCTGCCGCGAAAGGACCCGCTCTGTCCGTCAAGACAAAGTCCCATTACACTCACTGGGTTTGAAAATCACAACTTTCCTCGACCAATTTATGTCAATTTTTAGGGGGAAAGCGCTCCCTTGCGTGTATCCGTCAGGAAAACCTAAAGTAACCGGCCTACCGCATTTATCGCTCCAATAGTGACTTTATCCTACAGAAATGAAAACATCAATACGGTGGCGGCGGTCCACCTCTGAGCGATGTTGAGGTACTTGTGAGTTTGCATCGATAACCGCCAGTCACGGGCGATGCATGTCGCAAGCGGGCGGACGCCTCCTTATATCGCGCTGACGTGCCATCGGATACTTGATTCATCGCTGCGTCCCAGCGCCTGCGCCAGCCCCGCAAGGCCACCGCGCGATTGATTTTCGGTGACACCGTCACCTAAGTTTGTGGCGTGCAGTGAACGTCCTGGGCACTGCTGGTCTCAATCTTGCAGCTGAAACCCCACTGTTCCAGGGCATGGGGCACGAGGCAAATCATACGAACAGGGCTCGCCGCCGGTTACCGCAACGTACTGGAGGTTCAGCCCTGCTGGGCAATCATCGAGACACCTCTTCTGCTGTGAAGCTGACTAAACGGCGGCTGTCGACAGTCTTCAGCGATATTTCCAAACCAGCACTCGTCCTGTTGCCAAGTACGTTTGGTAGGCACGCCGGTAAAATGGCCTTCGTCTTTGAGGGGCTGGAAAATTTCGTTAAGCAGGTACTGCATACATTTTTCGTGATGACGGTTGCGGATAAGACTGATAAGACTGAGTATTGCACCTGTCTGATGTCACTAGTGGGGCCACAGCTCTGAATAAAACTCCGGGACGTTTTGACCCAGAGTGGAGTCGACAACCAGCCTTACGCTTGGCCTTTCACTTCACGCAGACCGTTGAACGGCGCGCGGTCACCTAGGGTATCTTCGATACGAATCAGCTGGTTGTATTTTGCCACGCGGTCGGAACGGCTCATCGAGCCAGTTTTAATCTGGCCAGCCGCGGTTCCTACCGCCAGGTCGGCAATGGTCGCGTCTTCGGTTTCGCCGGAACGGTGAGAAATGATGGTGGTATAACCGGCATCCTTAGCCATCTTGATCGCTGCCAGCGTTTCAGTCAGCGAACCAATCTGGTTGAATTTGATAAGGATGGAATTGGCGATACCTTTGTCGATACCTTCTTTCAGGATTTTTGTATTGGTCACGAACAGATCGTCGCCCACAAGCTGGATCTTGTCACCCAGCACTTTAGTCTGGTAAGCAAAACCCTCCCAATCGGACTCGTTCAGGCCATCTTCAATGGAAACGATCGGGTACTGTTTGGTCAGATCTTTTAGATAATGAGTAAACTCCTGAGAGGTAAAGGTTTTGCCTTCGCCTTTCAAGTTGTAGTTACCGCTTGATTCTTCAAAGAACTCAGAGGCCGCGCAGTCCATCGCCAAGGTGATGTCTTTACCCAGTACATAACCGGCTTTCTCAACCGCTTCCTTGATAGCGTCCAGCGCCGCGGCGTTGGATTCCAGGTTCGGCGCATAGCCGCCCTCGTCACCCACGGCGGTACTCATGCCCTTGCCCTTCAGTACATCGGACAGATTGTGGAACACTTCTGAACCCATACGTACCGCTTCTTTGATGGTTTTCGCGCCGACTGGCTGGATCATGAATTCCTGAATATCGACGTTGTTATCGGCGTGTTCACCGCCGTTGATGATGTTCATCATCGGCAGCGGCATCGAAAATTTTCCAGGGGTGCCGTTCAGCTCCGCGATATGCTCATACAAAGGTATGCCTTTAGAGGCAGCGGCGGCTTTGGCAGCGGCGAGCGACACGGCCAGAATAGCGTTGGCGCCAAATTTGGATTTATTTTCGGTGCCGTCCATGTCGATCATGGTTTTATCCAGCGTAGCCTGATCTTTGGCGTCTTTACCGCTCAGGGTCTGAGCAATAGGACCGTTCACCACGTCAACCGCTTTAGTAACGCCTTTGCCTAGAAAACGGGATTTGTCGCCGTCACGCAGCTCTAGCGCCTCGCGCGAACCGGTGGAGGCGCCCGATGGCGAAGCAGCCAGACCAACAAAACCACCCTCCAGGTGTACTTCTGCTTCTACGGTCGGATTTCCGCGGGAGTCGATGATTTCACGGCCAATGACTTTTACAATTTTGGACATTCGTATTTCCTCAAAACATAATTCCTGACTGACTGCCGGCGCCGCTAGCGCTCTGGCCGCCCCTATTTTTATTTATGCGCGTGTTTTGATAGTCGCCCGCCGCTTTGACGAAGCCCGCGAATAACGGATGACCATCACGAGGCGTCGAGGTGAACTCCGGGTGAAACTGGCTGGCGACAAACCACGGATGATCCGGGTATTCGATAATCTCCACCAGCTTATTATCTCCAGACCAGCCGGCGACGCGTAGCCCGGCGGCCTCAATGTGTTTCAACAGTATATTATTAACTTCATAGCGATGGCGGTGGCGTTCCATAATAGTGGCCTCGCCGTATAATGCTCGCGCCAGGCTGCCGTCCGCCAAGTGGCAGGGCTGGCTGCCGAGGCGCATGGTGCCGCCCAAGTCGCTTTGCTCGCTGCGCATTTCCACATTGCCGTCCCCATCGCGCCATTCTGTAATAAGCGCTACCACTGGATACTTACAGTCTGGTACAAATTCGGTAGAGTTGGCATCCCGCATTCCCGCCACATGGCGAGCAAATTCGATTAACGCTACCTGCATACCCAAGCAGATGCCTAGGTAGGGAATCTTTTGCTCACGCGCGTATTGCGCGGTCAGGATTTTCCCCTCCACGCCGCGATAGCCGAAGCCGCCAGGAATGAGGATAGCGTCTAAATCTTTCAATATTTCGACGCCGCGGGTTTCAATATCATGAGAATCAATCAGGCGGATATTTACCGTCAGGCGATTTTTCAGTCCGGCATGTTTCAGAGCCTCAATAACCGATTTATAGGCGTCTGGTAACTCGATATATTTACCGACCACGCCAATGGTCACCTCACCGACCGGATTTGCCTGCTGGTAAATCACACTCTCCCATTCTGACAGATCCGCCTCGGGACAGTTCAAGCTGAATCGTTTACAAATATAATCGTCTAGCCCTTGCGATTTCAATAGCGCCGGGATTTTATAAATCGAATCAACATCTTTAAGCGAAATCACCGCCTTTTCCGGCACATTACAGAATAAAGCAATTTTCGCTCGTTCGTTGTTTGGCACTGACCGATCGGAACGGCATATCAGCACATCAGGCTGGATGCCGATGGACAGCAGATCTTTCACCGAATGCTGGGTCGGTTTGGTTTTCACCTCCCCCGACGCCGCCATATAGGGCACAAGGGTCAAGTGCATGTAGAGGGTGTGCTCGCGTCCGACTTCCGCCGCCATTTGGCGAATGGCTTCCAGAAATGGCAGCGAGTCAATATCCCCAACCGTACCGCCAATCTCCACGAGCACTACATCATGACCTTCGCCGCCTTCGATAATGCGTTCTTTAATAGCGTTAGTGATGTGGGGAATCACTTGAATGGTGGCGCCCAAATAGTCGCCGCGGCGCTCTTTGTACAGCACGTCAGAATAGATGCGGCCGGTGGTGAAGTTGTTGCGGCGCGACATTTTGGTACGGATGAAGCGCTCATAGTGCCCTAGGTCTAAATCTGTTTCGGCACCGTCTTCGGTGACGAATACCTCGCCGTGTTGAATAGGGCTCATGGTGCCTGAATCCACATTGATGTAGGGGTCCAGCTTCATGATGGTAACGTTAAGGCCCCGGGCTTCGAGAATGGCCGCCAGGAAAGCTGCGGCAATGCCTTTACCCAAGGAAGAGACGACTCCGCCAGTCACAAAAATATAGTTTGTTGTCATGCTGAACCTGATAAATTAGGTGTAAAGACGGAATAACGAAGACGGGAAAATAGTATACCTGAAGCCGCATTGCGCCACAAATACCCGCTTGCTCATCCGCCCGAGCTCCATTGCCGGTTGCGCGTCGCACCGCCCAGCGAATGATGACAAACTAATTAAATAACAATCCTATGTGGGCCATATCCCATGTCGCAACGCGTCCACCATCGCGGTGCATCAGCGGCGCCTGGGAGCCTGCCCGTGTCGAAAAGTCGCGAGCTGACTCGGCAGTGAATGCTCACACCTCTTTTCCGCCATTTGCGTTAGGCTTGTCTGCGCAAGCGTTAGCTCCTGTGCATCAATAATGGCTTCTATCTAGCGAAAGCGGCGCTCGAATTTTAGGTTAACCTGTTGTAGAGCTACTTCTGCCGTCTGGCCAAAATGCTACGACAGGTTTACCGTGGCGAACAGCAAATCGCCTACCTCTTTACAAGCTTGGCTGAGTCCACCTCCGGCTTACGCGCCTCATGCATGACTTCATCGTTCTCTTCATGTACTTTCGTCACCACCGGCCCGAAAGTGGACAAGTCAAAACCCACTACCGAGCACGCTGCTAGATTTTCCGCCCACTCCTGCGCCTTCAGCCGCTTCCACTGCACAATGTCCACCGAGACGACCGGTTCTGCGCTGAACAGGTGCAGATGCCGACACTCAGCTTATCGCTGATGACCTCACAGATAACGGTGAAATCGAATCGCCCTGCTTGCGCGCCAGGCCAGCGTAAAACACACCCGGAACAGCAGATCGACCGGCTCGGCGCACAGGTCGCCAAAGTCGCTCCGTGCGATAGCGTCGAGTATTTCATAGATCTCCTCCAGTGTGCATGGCGATGGAATCAAAAGTCTGGCTTTCATCCCGGGATAGCTCCACCTGTGGGTCGCGCAGACAGATCATGATGGCAACAGTCTGTGCAGGCCGTTGCGGCATGCGGTTTTAGATACAGAGCATCCTGTGACGAGTCAGTTACCGCGCAGCCAACGCGCGTCAATGATATCCGGCAGTTGGTTGAGTTTCGACAGTACCCACTCAAGCACCTGCTGGTTATAGATCTCAATATCCATATCAATTGTGGCCAGTTGTTTTTTCACATCGCTGCGGCTAGCAACGCCGAGCACGTTGACCTTCTCGTTGGCTAGAATGGTGGTGATGTCACGCAATAGGCCGCTGCGGCCGCTGGCTGTCACTCTAACCACCAGCGAGTATCCGCTGGAGTAGCTTTCGCCCCACACCGCGTCCACAATGCGTTCCGGCGCATTTATCTGCAGATCAGCCAGCTGCTCGCAATCAGCGCGATGGATGGAAATGCCGCGTCCCTGAGTGATAAAACCGCTGATATCCTCCCCAAGGATCGGCTGGCAGCAGCGGGCAATATGGTGCATCAGATTGCCTACTCCTTCCACCACCACCCCGCCGTTACCGCGGTTGCGCGGCACCGGTAGGGTTTTCTGCGTCAGTTGACGCAGTGACTGCTTGTCTTCCTCTTCGGCGCTGGGTTTGTTCAGCTTGCTTTGCAGGTAATTAGCCATCTGGTTAATGCGTACGTCGCCGCCGCCGATGGATGCCAGCAGTTCATCGAGCGTATTGACGTTGTAGCGCGGCAGAAGCAGTTTTTCCGCCTCGCGCATGCTGATATCCAGATGTTCTAGCTCCTCTTCCAACAGCTGGCGGCCGGCGGCAATGTTTTTATCCCGGTCCTGCTTGCGAAACCAGTGATGGATTTTTGAACGCCCGCGGCTGGTGGTAACATAACCCAAATTGGGATTCAGCCAGTTGCGGCTCGGATTTGGGTGTTTCTGGGTAATGATTTCGACCTGATCGCCCATACGTAACTGATAGGTGAAAGGTACGATACGGCCGCTGATTTTAGCGCCGATACAGCGGTGGCCCACATCGCTATGAATATGGTAGGCGAAATCCAACGGCGTGGAACCAGCCGGCAAATCCATCACGTTTCCTTTAGGCGTAAACACATAGACGCGATCGTTAAACACCTGGCTGCGCACTTCGTCGAGCATCTCGCCGGAGTCCGTCATTTCTTCTTGCCAGGCAAGCAGCTTGCGCAGCCAGGCAATGCGCTGCCCATAGTCGGATCGGCCGCCGGTCAGGGCGGCGCCGCCCTCTTTATACTTCCAATGCGCGGCCACCCCCAGCTCGGCATCCTCATGCATCTGACGTGTACGGATCTGGATTTCCAGCGTTTTGCCGCGCGGGCCCAACACCACGGTATGGATCGATTGATAGCCGTTGGGTTTCGGGTTGGCGACGTAGTCGTCGAACTCATCTGGCAAATGGCGAAAATGGGTATGCACAATGCCGAGGGCGGCATAGCAATCCTGAAGGCGCTCCACCACCACGCGCACCGCGCGCACGTCGAACAGCGCGTCGAATGCCAGCGTCTTTTTCTGCATTTTGCGCCAGATACTATAGATATGTTTCGGCCGGCCGTAGATATCGGCCTTCAGCCCTTCCTCCTGCATGGCCTTGCGCAAGGAGGCGACAAAATCTTCGATATACTGTTCACGGTCGATACGCCGCTCATGCAACAACTTGGCGATGCGTTTGTATTCTTCGGGATGCAGGTAGCGGAAGCAGAAATCTTCCAGCTCCCACTTAAGCTGGCCGATACCGAGACGGTTGGCGAGCGGGGCGTAAATATTGTAGCTCTCTTTCGCTGCCAGCACCCGTTCGTCTTCTGGCGCATCCTTCAGCTCGCGCAAATGGGCGATACGCTCGGCGAGCTTTATCACCACGCAGCGGAAATCTTCGACAATCGCCAGCAACATGCGGCGCACGTTGTCTACCTGCTCCGGCGCCATAGAATCATTGTGGGTTGCCTTCAACTGGCGGATGGCGTCCATATCGCGCACGCCGTGAACCAGTTCGATGATACTTTTGCCGAATTCCGCCCCCAGCACCGTCTCTTCTACCACGCCGGCATCGGCCAGCGGGAACAATAACGCCGCGCACAGGCTGTCGTTGTCCATACTGAGCATGGACAAAATTTCCACCATTTCAATGCCGCGCCACAGCAACAGAGGGGCATCAGGATGGTCCTTGCACTGCTGCTCGCAGTAACGCCATGTGTCGGCCAGCCGTTCACTCGATTGCGGATTGGCGAGGCCAAGACTCGCAACCCAGTCGTCCACGGCAAACTCGTCCGCCTGGTTTAAATGTGCACTTCTTACCGCAACCATACCCACTCCCTATCTTGCAGAGATGCCGGAACGCTTGATAAAAACGCCATCGACTTAAAATGGCCGCCATGTGGAAACATATCCAGCATCACCAAGCGTGCCAAGGTGTAGCCTGCCGCCAAAAAAATTTGCTATTCCGCACAAGGGTTGCCGGATTGCATCGCCTACGCCGCCAGCAGGGCAACACGCCGGCCGCACCCGCTCTGTCCGGGTTAAGTAATATCTTATCAAGTCCACCTATGGCTCTACGGTTGATGCATCACATCTTTCTCAAGATTTTGTGAAAAAGTCACCCTGCTTAGTGAATTACTCTGCGCATTATATTGCCCATTTGCTACCAGCGTCGCAACCCCTCAACGCCGATGACCTGCCCGCTCAAACGTGCCAACGGCAGAGTAACATTGCCATGCTACAAAATAGATCCAGCACCCATTCGCTTGGCGCCAGCGCCCAGCGAATCCAGCGCCTGGGACACCATTTGCCGGTTGACTTTGTCGTTGATCTGGAGAAGTCACGCAGACCGAAACGCAGCGTCAACGCCGCTACCCGATAATGGGGTGGCTCGCCGCTGAGGCATTCAGGCGTTCGCTATCTGGCACGCGCCGAGGCTGGTCTGATAGGCGGCAGCGAAATCCAGCAACCGGCGACGATCCCTCACCAGCGGTTGCAGGCGCCAGCACTATCAACAGACCGTTATCCACCGCCGCCAGTTCCACATGCTCCAACTGCGCCACGGCCAGCAACCCCTGTAGACATGCGCATGAGGGCACGATAAGCCGCTCGAGCTTCGGTCAAAAAATCGGGCAGAATATCGACTAAATCGCTCGACTTTGCCTGCTGATAACCCATGCTAAGTTGGCTGGATTTCGGGCGATAGATCAACCTCAGGCACACGCGATGCCGGTGATCATGGACACTGGATACGATTTGCGCCACCTCGGGCACCGCGTCTGGCTGTTCGCGCGCCAACAGCCTGAGATGAGCATGGCCTTTCTCGGTGGCGCGCTAGCCCCTGGCCGAACGCATCCAGTTGGTCACGCAGAACCGTAACTCCTTCCCGGGTCGCCACGCGACGGTTTGCAGAGTAGAATTGTGCCATAGATTACCGGAAACGCCCTTGCAACATGAGTCTGAGGCCATGCTCCCATATTGACCGCTATGACCAAACACAGCTTGCGCGCGGATGATGATACTGATCCTGACTTCGACTCTTTCACTGGCTTGCTGCTTAGCGTTTTTGTTGTGACGCTTTCAACATCAATTGGCGGACGCTGGCACCAGCATTATCGAGCCGCTGGCGCTGTTCAGCGAATACGGTATGAGGTTTCACAATCGCGAATCGGTACACCATCTGGTTAATCCGCTTCATTGCCACCATTCGTATATCGTGCGGTCCATCTTGCTGTTCAACGTTAACAATACCCTATTCGCACCTCCAATTATCAACAGAATAGGCGCGGTTAAAGCTGCCGGATGGCGCGCCGCTCCCCAAGGGGCCGACGTTGTTGCACTTGTGGTCGTCGCTCATCTATGCGCATGCCCATCGTGCACGAGGAAGTCTGTCGGACGACGAGCGCGCGTACAGTGTGGCCAGCGACGCGATAAAACGCTTAGTTATATCGCTATCGAACTGGATGTGGACGTGGTGCAGCTACAGCGGTACAAAGAGGCGTTTATTTCCACACTGCTGTTGCTGTGTGCCTTTGTTGCGCTTAGCTGTTTGCCTATAGGCTGATGCGCGATGTCACGGACCCTATCCGCATATGGTCAGCGCTGTCGATCGTATCCGCCGCAGCCAGTTGGACAGCCGGGTTGAGGGCTACATGCTCGACGAACTGGATATGTTGAAAAACGGGATGAACGCCATGGCGATGTCACTTAGCGCCTACCATGAAGAGCTGCAGCAGAATATCGATTAGGCGACTTCGGATCTGCGTGAAACCCTCGAGCAAATGAAAATCCAGAGCGTCGAACTGGATGTGACGAAAACGCGCCCAGGAGGTAGTGCGTATCAAGTCGGAATTTCTGGCGTACCCGCCAGGCGCTGAAAACGCCGCTCTCCCCACCCGGCGTGACCATTTGCTTGCAACCAATTGAGCGATCTGGTAATCATCTACTCAGTATTATTAACGACGTGCTGAACTTCTCTAAATTGAAAGCCGGCAAACTGATGCTGCAAACAATTCCCTTCGCACTGCATACCACACACTGGATGAGGTGGTAATCCTGTTGGCCCATACCATCCATGAAAGGGTCTGGAGCTAACTTTACAGGTACAGCGCGAAGTTTCGGAATATGTCATCGGCGATCCGCTGCGGCTCCAGCAGGTGATGACAAACCTTATCGGTAACGCTATTAAATTCACCAAGCAAGGGCATATTATCATTTGCGTCAACCGCCAGAGCCACGAGCGGGAACGGGTGAAGATTAACGCACAGATCCTCGATACTGGTATCGGCATCGTCGAACGCCAGAAATAACAGCTATTCCAGGCTTTCCGCCAGGCCGATGCCAACATTAACCCGTCGTCACGGCGGTACCGGTCTTGGGCTGGTGATTACGCAAAATTGGTGCGCAGCCACATCGGCCTGAGCTCAACCTTTTAGTTCCATATTCCGCCTCAGATCAACTGCCACGCCTGAGCGGATCCGCATCGCCACAATGCCATGATGCATCAGCGTCTTGTGTTGATCGAGACCAGCAGCGCGTCGGCGCAAGCCACCTTCGAGCTTTTGCTGACACGCTGCTAGAGGTCAGTCACTATCCCGATATGGATGCGCTGGGCGATGCGCAGGTGAATATTGTACCCATCGGTAACCCGGTGACCGCAACATTGTCGCTGACTGAAATGTGCTACGAGCTGCTGCGGGCCAGCGGCTATGCCTGCTGTATCATTCTGGCGCCGCCAGGCGCATGAACGGTGGAAGTGGAGCTACCAAAACAAATGGGCACGGACGCTTGTCTAACCAAGTCGGTGTCCAGCCAGTGTCTACTGCCGCTGCTGCAATCGCCGCCGGCCCTGCGATCGGGTGACGAGCTCAAAGTCGTCGCACCCTGCCTGCCGCTAATCGTGATGGCGGTAGATGATAATTCCGTCAATCCTGATCGGCGCCCTGTTACAAGAACAGAGAGCACACCATTTTGTAACAGTGCCGCTATCCGTCTGCGTCAGCAAAAGCCGCTGGATATTATTCTAATGGGTATTCAGATGCCGAAATCGATGGTCTTCGCGCCGCGGAACTGATTCGCCAACTGCCGCTTTACGCTAATACGCCGATCGTGGCGGTCACTGCCTACACCATTTTCGATCTTAGGCGCTAATCGCCTTTCTGCCAGATCCAGTGGGTGTCAATAGCGGTGGGTTTGCCAGGAGTAGCCGCACCAACATTGGTAAACATCGCCAGCGAAATACCGAAATGTTATTGAAGCAGGACCCAAGTTAGGCCCCAATCGTCACACAATTGCGCGACCCGCACCGCGCCGTGCATTTCATTGTCCAGAAATGCAGGTCAGCAAGCGGAATATCCACCGCCTGCAACATGACCGCATAGTCATTTCCTCCAGTTAGTGGCAATCATGTGTCGCTATCAGTAAGCCTGTTGTACGGCAGAATTGGCCATTAGCCATCGCCGTTTGACCGTGATACGGGCATCGGGGAAATGATTCGCCAGCGCCATTATCGCATTCAATCATAAGATCAATATCCGCCTGAACATTAATTCTTAATGCTGCTGCTGAATCGCTATTTAGATTAAAAATGTTCACTCCTATTTCCCTACTGTTCAGAACACCACTACGAAGCTATTCAGCCAATGGATCGTTATGTGCACCGTCCGTTGCGGACGCCGGGTTTTGACTCGCCGCGCGACACCCCCTGCGGGCTCACTACCGGGAGGCCGCTCTACCATGAATAACACGATGATGGGCACAAGCGCGCATAAAACACGCTCGCATTTTTGGATCCTGGTGGTGTTATTCATCATCAGCACCGTCAGCTATGCCGACCGGTCTACACTGTCCATCGTCGGCCCGCATGTGCGCGGGATTTGGGTTTAGATCCGCTGTAGAATGAGCTGTATCTTCATCGCCCTTCGACTGGGTGTATACCCTCACTCAGCTGCCGGGCGGCTGGTTACTGAACCAGTGCGGATCTAAAAGTCTATCGTTGCGCCATCTTGATCTGGTCGGTATTTGCCTTTTGCAGGGCTTTATCCATTTCTTCGCCAATGCCGACATGATGCTGTTTGCACTTCATGTGTGGGTTTTACCGAAACGCCAGTCATGCCGGCCAACAGCCGTATCGTTTCCACGTTGGTTTTCGGTGCGGGAACACGGCACCGCCTAGCAATATGCTATGCTTGTGGTGTTCAACCCGCGGATCACCCATGGGTGTGGTGGGGATTGTGCTGTCGGCGGTGTGAGTGAAAACCATGTACAGTCCACTGACCATCCGCTGGTGAGCCAAAGCGAACGGGAGTATCTGCGCGCCGCAGTTAGGCTATATCAAACAGTGGCTGTCCAGCCGTATGCTGTTGGATATTTATCTGGCCCATTATTGTGTTAATACGATTACCTGGTTCTTCTTGTCCGGTTTTCCCATTTACTTGGTTAAAGGACGCGGCATGTCGATTCTGGAGGCGGGTTTTGTCGCGGCACTGTCGGCGGTTTGCGGCTGTATCAGCGGCGTGCCGGGCGGTGTGTTTCCCGCCTATCTGCTCAACCTCGCTTATTCGCTGTCGGTGGTGCGCAAAACGTCCATCATCGTCGGCATGCCGGTCGGCACGCTGTTAGTATGATTACCTACAATTACACAACCTCCGATGTAGCGGTGGTGGCGGCCATGAGCCTGACGTTCTTCGGCAAGAGCATCGTCGCACTCGGCTGAACGGTGAACGACGACACCGCACCTACAAATTGTCAGCCTCAGCGGCGGAGTTTTAATTTAGTGACACAAACCGGTGCCATCACCACGCCCATAGCGATTAGCTACATTCTACAGCGCACCGACTCCTTTGACGGCGCGCTAACTTATGTCGCCGCGAACCGCTTGATGGTTATCGTTATCTATTTGTTTATCATCGGCGAAATCCAGTGCCTGGAGCTAAAACCTCTTGCGGCCTGGGCGCCTCCCAGCCCGCGTGACTGTATACCCGTACGTTTAGTCTATACCCACTGCATTTACCTTGACGCCGGTATCCGCCCGCGCTTCTGCCTCTTAATACTTGATATGAAACCTGCGCTGGCCTTTACCGTTGTTCGTCTTACTATTTATCTGCCTTGGTATCTGTGATTACATCATTATCAGCATTGGCATCGCACAAATATCCGCATCTCAGACATTATTATCCAGCTGTAGCGTTACATACAACAGCAGCCGATCGTTAAAGTTGACTAGATCAGGTCGAAAATGCGGTTCAAATGGTATTTCACGAGGTTGGCGTCGGCTGAACGTTATAGCGAAACCAGGCGATAAAGATTCGCCGCAATAAACCGTTGCCTATATGGCTTTTGTTGCCCAACGGCCGCACAAGCTCATTGGCCTGACGGCGGTGCGCCTGAAGCAGACGAGCCCACGGTTCGGTGAAAAGTTACCCAGCGCGCGATACGCGCCCATAGGCGGCTGGCTTTTGGTCATGCGGGAATAGGCTATCCACGCGGCGTCAGCATTCTGGCGCCCGTAGCTGTTCAGCGCCAGATTCAAAACCACCATTTCGGTCTGGGCGATAGTGATAAGGTTATCCCGCTCAGGGGTAATCAACAGGGTTTGTGACTGTTGCATGCAGTTCGGGCATGGAGTTATCGACGTCGAACTGCCCGCTGTCCACTTCCACCGCCGCCGCTACACGCAGCTGAAATATCGATCCACAGGCGCTGCGCCAATTCGGACAGCGCCGGCGTCACTTCTTCGGCGCGGATAAGTTCATCACCAATTCTTCGCGCAGCCGGCCGTCCTCTGCCAGCATATGCCAGCATATATAGCAACTGTGCCTGCTCCAGCGCCATCTCGGCAATCTGCACACCAATTCGCCATATTGGCGCAGCTGGCCAGGGTTACCGGTTAACCCGATGACGCCGACGATATTATCGTCGATTTTCAGAAGCAGATTAATCCCAGGACGCACGCCATGTAAATGCTTGTCCCGTCGTCGATATTCACCACCTGTGTTTGAGACAGCACTAGCAGCGCGCTTTCATGCAGCTCACCGACGCTCCATCGCCACTGCCGATTATCCGGCCACGGGCGTCCATCACGTTACTGTTGCTGTCAATTATCCGCATGGTTCTTGCCACGATTTTTGCGCTAGCTTGCTATCAAGATGATAAGTCGTCATCGCTGTCCTCAGCGCTGATTGCTCAATCTTTGCAGCATTCTCACAGCAGCATCCCTGGCATTGTGCAAACACACAAAGTCAGAGACTACTGGTGAGTGTAATCAGTTATTGCGCCAGTAGATATAGCGAAGTATCACCGCGGCGAATATTCAGCGCTAGCACATTGGGTCTAGTGTCGAGAATTTTGCGCAGCTCGCCGATATTTGCCACCGGCTGCTGATTCACATCGAGAATAACATCGCCCTTTTTCAGCCCGACCCGCTCGGCGGTACTACCGACTTTGACGTTATCTACCCGCACTCCTTTCTGGCCGTCAAACTCGGTATTACTGAGCTCCGCGCCTTCGATGCCGGTAAAGACCATCCCGGAATCCACTTGGGATTGCGTACTTTGCTCCAGGGTAACGGTGACCGTGACCAGTTTACCGTCGCGCAACAGGCCGAGGGTCATTTTAGTACCCACCAGCTGCGAGCTGATATTGGCCCGGAACGAGGCGAAGCTGTTCAGCGCCTTGCCGTTCATAGTGACGATCACATCCCCCGCTTTTACGCCGGCTTTCTCCGCGGCGGATTTCGGCATTACCTGGCTGACGAATACGCCGCGCTGGGCATCGATCTTCATGGCTTTCGCTAGTTCCGGCGTTAACTCGCTGCCGAGGATGCCAATTTTTCCGCGTTTTACCTGACCGAATTCAACAATTTGCTTGGTCAGGTTTTTAACCATATTGCTCGGTATGGCAAAACCGATGCCGATATTACCGCCATCCGGCGCCAAGATGGCGGTATTAATACCGATAAGCTCGCCGTTCAGATTCACCAGCGCGCCGCCGGAATTACCGCGGTTGATGGCCGCGTCGGTCTGGATAAAGTTCTCATAATTTTCGATATTTAACCCGCTGCGTTCGAGCGCCGAGATAATACCCAAGGTCGCCGTTTCCCCCAACCCGTAGGGATTGCCGATAGCCACGGTATAATCCCCGACCCGCAATTGATCGGAGTTGGCCATTTTGATGGCGGTCAGGTTTTTGAAGTCAATTAGCTGCACCAGCGCAATATCGGATCGCGGATCCTTACCGATAAGCTTGGCGTCGAATTTACGTCCGTCGTTAAGCTGTACCTGTATTTTAGACGCATCATTCACTACATGATTGTTGGTCACTACATAGCCCTTATCGGCATCGATAATGACCCCGGCTCCCAGTGCCTGAAATTTTTCCTGGGCCGGTGCGCCATCTTGGTCGCCACCGTCATCGCTCCACTCATCGTCGCCCTGACATAACGGTGACGCTTGGAAAGGCGAGCCGTCCTGGCACAGTGGCGACTTTTGACCGAAAAATTGCTTTAGTTGATCTGGTATTTGCAGTGACGTAACCGGTTTACTGCCCTCGACATTGATACTCACTACTGAGGGAACAACTTTTTCCAGCATCGGCGCCAGGCTGGGCAACTGCTGATGGATCGCGGCGGTTTCTGCCGCAAAGACAGAGACGGAAATGAGCACCATGTCCAGACTGAGAGCAAGCGCCATCAGGACCAATGTGGATTTTTTCATCTATGATTATCTCGACTTAATAGCAAAGGGAGCACTATACAGAACGTACCGCGTTTCTCCATAAGAGTTATGACCCGTAGTTCAGCACAAAGAAAGCAGCAAAGGTAATATATTGATTTTCTTTACAAATGTATCCATCAGCCGATGATATTCATCCCAAGCATAAAAATCGGTCATACCGCTCATATAATCCTGGATTAAACGCGCGCGATAATGAATTCCATCATGGGTTGTTGGCCGGCGGGATAGCGGTTGACCGTTTCCATCGCTTCGCCATAGACCAGACGATGTTTGGCGGACAGTTCATGATATAGGCGGCTGGCGATAGGATGAGTGGGATATAATCCCCTCTGCCGCCAGCCGTTGAGAATCCTGCTGCGACATGTCAAGCAAGGGGTTATAAATTTCCAGCAACCCACTTATCATCCGATAGCCAGCAGTTCCAACTGCTCGACTTCAGGATGATTAAACATATGCTTGAAAGCAACACTTTTAAATATCTTTAACAGCCGAAACGCCGGACTAGAGTCCTCCGGCAGCGCCTGATTGAAACTGCCGTCGTAAATGGGCGACAGATTATCCAGAAAACGCTGCGCCACATTATCCAGAAAACGCTGCGCCACATAATACGATACTAACCGCGCCACGGTATTGACTGTCACTTTATCGAACAGATCGCCTTTAACGACGCTGCCCACTCTTTTGCAGGAAAAGACACGGTTGTTTCACGTTAAAGATTTTTTCCACCGCATCTTCTTCGGTTGGCAATGCAATCAGAAATGTCGTCGACGGCTTCCATAATATACGTCAGCGAAAACGGTGAAATTCCCCAATTCGCGCCGCAGCGTTTGGACATACTTTTCTTCCGCGAGATAAGGCCCTGGTTTCTGCATGAGATGGCTGAACGCCGCCGGCGCTGGCTCCTGCCAGTAGGCCGAGCGGGTGTACTCAAGAATACAGCCGATACGCACAGGTCAACTTAAGCTTCGGAAGACTACAAATGCGGCCGCTCAGCGCATTGTTGTCTTCGTCGCCGGCGCGCAGGAGCAGGCTGGCCCCTGGCACTGATCGTTACCGATGATATTCTGCTCCGGGCTAACGATATCCAGCTGGCGACGAAAGCAGTCGTTGAACGATATAGCGGCCCGCCTGTTATACCTCCAGCGAGCGGGTCAGGCGCGAGCGTACCGCCGCATTGCGCTCAAGGGGAAACCTGGGTTTGCTGTAGCCGGCGTATTGCAGCGAAATTGATGATGCGACCGCGGTCACTCTCAAATCGATGGATAGTAGCATAATCACCTTCAGAACTTATCGCCAGACTAAAAGGACGTTGGAAACTGATTTTATGACTGAAGTTGATGTCAGACATGTTTCCACGCGTGAGACCCGCACTCTATTGTAACACTAATGCCCGCCGGCAAACGCACCCTACCGGCCGTTATTTCCCCTCAGCAGGCGTGCTAGAATGCGCACTATAAACAACCCGCTATCATTTAAAACTCGCTATTTTCTTAATAGGAGTGCTTTGTATGAAAATTGGTATTATCGGTGCAATGGAACAGGAAGTCGCTCTGCTGCGCGACAGCTTGAATCACTCTATCCTTCATCAGAAGGCGGGATGTGAAATTTATACCGGTCAGCTACACGGCGTTGAGGTAGTGCTGGTGAAATCCGGTATCGGGAAGGTTTCCGCCACGCTTGGGACCACGCTGCTGTTGGATCATTTCAAGCCTGAGCTGGTCATCAATACCGGTTCCGCCGGCAGTCTGGAGCCATCACTGAAAGTCGGCGATATCGTGATATCTCATGAAGTACGCTATCACGATGTCAACGTCACTGCCTTCGGTTATGAGCCAGGACAGATGGCACAGTGTCCGGCGTCGTTTAATGCCGACCCGTCGCTAGTGGCGCTGGCGGAGAAAATCATCGATCGCCTCGGCATGCACGCGGTACGTGGTCTGGTGGTTAGCGGCGACGCTTTTATCAATGACGCGGAAGGGCTAGCCCGTATCCGCCAGACCTTCCCGCAGGCAATCGCCGTAGAAATGGAGGCTACCGCCATCGCCCATGTGTGTCACCAATTTGCCGTACCTTTCGTAGTAGTGCGCGCCATCTCTGATGTCGTAGATCAAGAGTCTCATCTGAGCTTTGAAGAATTCCTCACTGTGGCGTCGCAAAGCGCCTCCCGCCTGGTCGAGGAAATGGTGCATGCGCTGGCTGGTCAGCGGTAAATTCGACTACGAACGCGCGACACTGGCCGCCTTACTTTGTCTGCTGCTAGTCTAGCCGGCGCTGGGAGCGCGGTGTGTGATAAGCCTGGCGCCTCACACGATGGAGTTGGCTTGCGCCGCCGGCATGAGCGAAGTGCCGGCGGCCACCGGCAACTGGTCGGATTACCCTCCCTCGGCGCGTCGCCACAAGCGGGTCGACTCGTGGCGGGACGTAAACATCGAGCGAACCTGGCGCTGAAATCGGATCTAGTTCTAGGCTAGCGCGACTGCAATCCGCAGCGCCGCGATACAGACGCTGGCGAGCTTTAACATCCCGGTCATGCAGTTGGTTAGACCAGCAAAACATCGACGAGATAGCGCTGTCACTTGAGGCATTGGCCGCCGGTCGCTGTTTATCGCCACCGAGCAACGCCGCAAAACCAGACTTCGCCCTATGCGGCTGGTGCAACGTCTTCACCGCAAGGCCAGTCCACTGGCCATAGGTAAGCCGCGAGCAGGTGCTGATACAGCATCAAGTCATTGTCGTGCCAGGCGCCGCCACCGTCGCCAGCCAGGTAAGCGATTTTGGCGGCCGCAGTTAACGGTGCCGCTGATTGCCATTGGCGAAGACAGCTTTACCCGTCCGAGACCACGTACCCTATTGGCTACGTGGCAGTTCTGCGCGCAGCTGGTGCAACCCGTCCGTTCCGCCCTTCCGGTTGAGGCACCTTGATGCTCTTTGTCAACGTCAGTGCGCTGTCGCCAGTGGTACCACTGGGTGGGCACGGCTGATCATTTTGCTGTTGACAGCCGTTAGACCGCCAGCGCTACGCTGACCGTCGGGCCGCTGAGCTTTGTTAGACTGATGGCCTCGGCGATTAGCGGCCTGCTGATGATGTTCGCCGACCGGTGTGGCACATTGTAACGTTCCTCAATCAAATTTCCACCGGATTGCTGGGACCTTTATTGGTGCGCCGTATATTGTGGTGCGCCGTATTTTACTGGCTTCTGCGCCGCCAGGGGCGGTAACGGAACGATAACTAGCGCGGTGTCGACAGAGAGAGTCGCGTCGGGAAAGAAGCGCCCCGCGTTTGGGCGGTGTCGCTTCCGGTCACGGCCGCAGAGGAGGGCGGAGGAAAACCGAGCAGGCCTAGTCCGCGCGGCGAACCAATCACAGCCAGATGAAACTCTGTGCGGCGGCCTTCAGAGTGAGGCGAATCTCGGCGTCACCGTGCACCAGTGAGATAAAGCCTGCTTCATACGCTGACGGCACCAGATAAATCCCTGCCGATAGCATGTGGAAGAACCGTTTAAAGCGTTCCACGTCGCATATCTGTACGTCCTGGAAGTCAGTAACGCGTGGCAAATCGGTGAAAATAGACCGAACATGTCGCCAATGCGGTTAACCACCAGCGGCACGCCAGCCGATTCCGCCGCCGACAGAGTAACCCATGCGCCAGACACTCTGTCTGTTGCGTTAACTGTTTTGATGTACGCCTGGCCGGGCGACCTCACGCAGGCAGGTATAACCGACCGCGATAGCGACCAGATTGCCCGGCAGGGCGCCGGCCTGATAGACCGGTCCCGTCGGTGCCAGCGCCACCATCACCTCTCGACAGCCGCCAAAGGCGCCGACCGGCATGCCGCCGCCGATGATTTTGCCCAGACAGGTCAATCTGGTTTTCGTAATAGGCCTGCACCACAGCACCACGAGAAAACCGGTCATCATCTCATGGATAATCAACAGCGCGCCAAGCTCGTTGCGCAGCGCGCGTAGACCCGGACAAAAACACGAGTAGCGGTGGAACACAGTTTATATTCCCGCCACCAGTTCGACGATGATACAGGCGATATTACGGGGGTAAGGCGTGAATGCCTCGTGCACCGACTGCAAATCGTGATAGCTGCAGGTGAGGGTGTATTGGCGAAATCAGCCGATGTGCCGGGAGAACTGGGTTGCCAAACTGATGGCGCTCATAGTGGCTTCCGTGTCGGAATTGGCCATGCGCACGCTCTCGATAAACGGCACAAGCTCGGTCACCAGCTGTGCCATTTTCACTTCGATTCGATAGGCGCGCTGAAATGATAAGGCCGCGCTGTACGGCGTCCAGCACCGACTGGCGGACCGCTGTAGAGTTATAGCTCAGTACCAATAGCTCAGCACCATTGGGTCTCAGCTGACATAGTCGATATAGCTGTTACCGTCGGCGTCGGTGATGCGGGCGTCGTCGGCGCTGGCGATAAACAGCAGCGTACTACCAACGCCTGAATGAAGGCGCCGGTGAATTGACCCCGATGTGGATCAACTGTTGCGCCTCGGCTTACAAACTTGCGGAATAACTCATCAATCAGCTCCTGAATGGCAAAATAAACCTGACCCCTATAGTGTAATCAGCTGGTGGCATTGTTAAGGGGGTACTTAAGCGACGCCGGCGACAGGTCGTTCGTGTAACTCAAACTGACGTGGTAGTAATTTATCTTTATAGCAAAAGCAACTTCTGACTACATATCGGTACCGCAGGAACGGCAGGCGCGCCGGCATAATGTTTCGCAAACTCTTCTATCGCGAGCAAGACGCCGATGCTGATCCTGTTCATGGCCGATTTGGTGGCGTGCCGTCGAGAAAGCGGTCAATAGCGTACAGGCTTTACGTATGCGGCGCTGTCGGAACGGGAGTAGCAGAGCTGGCAACACTGGCAACGCTGGCAACCGGTGCTGGCGGTATTTGTCCCCTCTGCGTTGCTTGTAGTGATGAGATACTTTCTGGTATGCCTCGGAGGCTAGCGGGCGCTCTGGAAGACATGTTGCTGATGCGCTGGTGGTGGGTTATTCTGGTGAAGCGTATCGTCGGCATAGGCATTCTTGGCGCTGGCATGGTGCTAGGGCGGGAGGGGTCTACGGTGGAATTAGGAGCAATCTTGGCAGTATGGTAGTGGATGTTTTGCATAGCTGTGCGGAAGCGCGTCACACGATCCTGGCCCCTGGCAGTAGCCGGATTGACAGAGGCGTTCAATGCGCTGTTGATTTTATTCATCATTGAAGAGATGCGGCCGTAGTTCCGTTACAATATTGATCTCGATTAAAGCGGTGTTATCGGCGTCATTATGGCCAGCATTGTGTTTCGGCTGTTCAACGGCGAACCGTTATCGCGATCGCAGTAGGCAAATTGGCCTTCATGCCATCAACGCATTGTAGTTCTATCTGCTACTGGTTATTTCTGCATGGTAGGCATGCTGTTCATGCATGGCGGGGAAAAACATCGTCGTAATATGGCAGTCTACTGGGGCCAGTTGCTAGCATACTGACGCTGATGGTCAGTTTATTTATGGCCGGCGGCGACTTTAATCTGATCCTGCTGGCCACTGCTGGGCATTATACGTTCACCCTGCTGCTCTTCATCTTTTGGTGTGCATGCTTGCCACGCTTGGGGGGCGCTGTTCGCTGCCTCGGTGTACGCGCCCTTGACCAGCATCGTGCTGGTGCTGGAAATGAAGGATAACTATCAACTGATTTTGCCGATGATGATCACCTATCTGGGCGCAACACTGGTGGCGAAACTTCTGGACGGTAAGGCGCTGCACTCCTTCCTGTTTGGTCCGCACGTTACAGCGCCAGGAGCAGGAAAATCATATCCAGCAAACGCACACGGGAACAAGCGCGATTTCACCGATGCGCGATACTTGAACGTAAACGGTGCTTAACGGTTAATAGCTTTAACGAAATGATCGGGTTGACATGCCTTCAGCCAACGATAGCCAAGGAATAGAATTATGAGTGGGACGGCAGCATTGCCATTACAATTTTCCGATTTAGCAGCAAATAAGGTTAAAAACCTTATCGCGGACGAAGATAATCCAAATCTGAAATTGCGGGTTTATATCACCGGCGGTGGCTGTAGTGGCTTCCAATACGGTTTCGCCTTTGACGATACAGTGAACGAAGACGACTTCACTATCGAGAAACAAGGTGTAGCGCTGGTGGTCGACCCTATGAGCCTGCAATACCTGGTGGGTGGGTCGGTAGATTACAGCGAAGGGTTGGAGGGGTCGCGTTTTATCGTCACCAATCCCAACGCCAAAACCACTTGCGGCTGCGGGTCGTCATTCAGCATCTAGCGCGCCGTGCGTTTAGCCGGCAAGACACAAGACCGGGATGCTACACATGCCAGTTTGTGCCCGCGGCGGTTCGCGCTAGTTGCTGTCATGAAATTCAAATACCAGCAGCTTCAGATGCCGGCGGGTAGCTGTCAGCTGAATAAGCAACGTCACTGCCGTTTCCAGTATGGCAATGTGTTTGAAGGGAAATGCCACTCTCTCTGTAGGCCATGGTGTGCACGCAGGACAAGCGGGATCTCCCGCGCCAGCATGCCCCACAGCATATCGCCGCCCACAGGTTCTATTTTGATAATCGCTACCACAAAATCGCTGGGATCGCTTACCAAAATACCAGTCCGTTGGCTAGTGCCATATCGCGGTCACCACGCCGATCACCAGCACACCAAACGGATCCATCCGAAGTTTGCCGGCCAACAGGACGCCGGAAATGGCTGAAGATGGCTTGCCGAGCCGCCACTTATTAGCAACAGTGTAATGAGCGTGGTAAACGTGGTGCCGATAGCGATGCCCGCCAGCAGCATACGCTGCGGCGAAAATAGCGGCGACCGGATACCAATATTATCGCACCCAACGTTAGTGCGGAGCCAAGGCTGCCTGCCGGCAGTTGCCAGACAAACGCATCGCCGGGGATAAGTAATATAAGCAAAATCACCGCGCAGGTAGTGCCGGCGTCGATGCCCAGCACTTCTGGTCCGTCCATAGGATTTGTGGTCATCTTTGAATAAGAGTGCCGGCGGTCACCGACATCACCCTGGCGCGCACCGCTAACGCTAGAGCAGTAGACGCAGTATCTCTTCGCCGTGAGCTCAATTCCAGCCTTTGGCGTTGCGCCAAAACGTTAGCGACAGCCAGTCCCCACCAGCACCAGCGAGACCGCTCCAGCCACAACGGGAGTGGCTACTCGTGGTCTGCTGCTGCAACGTATGAGCATCTGTGGTCGGTTGCGTGGCATGGCGCAGTGTCCTCGCCGGTAGGGACCTCGTGCCAGACGCGGGCTAACCGTACCACCGCTTGAACGGTCAACAACAGCAGTAACGCACCGATAAGCAGCGCCAGGAAAAGGCGACGCAGTAACTGGCGGGCACCTAAAGCCGCACCAACAGCAGTGCGAACAGCCAGACAAAACCGACGATACCCACTGCGTTGACCAGCACTGCGCTTAATACGATAGTCAATAATAGCGTCGCCAGTTGTGCCAACGACAAACCGAGGCCAAGATTGCGCACCACGCCGTCGTCAACCTCCAGCAGGATCATCGGTCTTAGTAATAACAGCGCCAGCAACCAGGCTAGGATCGCCCGCGGCAGTAACCCGGCGGCGACCTGCCAGTCCTGCTGATTCAGTGAGCCGCTGCTCCACAAAAACAGGTTTTGCAAATACTGGAACGGTGCCAAGAAACCGTTGGCGGAGCTACTGTATGAACTAACCACCAGGCCGGTCATAATCAGGGTCACCGGCAACATACGTTTGCCCTAGACAATGCCGAACACCACACCCTACCAGTGACGCACCCAATAGCGCCCCAACTGTCGTGTGGTTTCGCCACGGGGTTGGCAGCCACAGCGTTACTACCATGATGTTTAGTTGCGCAATGCTGGTCACCTCAGCGTCGACTGCTCCGCTAGCGGATTGCGTAATACTTACTGAAACAGGACGCTAGCCAACCTTAATCCGCTCCCACCAATAGTGCCACCGCTACCTCAAGCTGTAGTAAAAAATCAATTGCGTCACATCTGCTGCATCCAGAGACCAAAGCGCGCCGCCACACCAGCGCGAAAAGCGCCAGCAGCACATAAACCGTTCCCCGTTTACCACACTACGGCACACTACGGAGGGAAAGTGCGACGATATTCACCTCGATTTTCATGATCACCCCCCTTTCAATTATTCAAGCAGCCGGAAAACGTCGTGCCACTAAGGTGGCGCTGTAATACCAAATCGCCGCCGCCCGACCGCCAGCTCTTGTGCCGCACAGAGGGGATGGCCTAGCACAACGATGCCAACGTTGGCATCGCTTGCGCCAGTTGTCGGTCAAGCTAGGCTAAATACTCCTTACCGACGGCCTCGCAATCGAGACTTCGCGCCAACGCCATAAATGGAGATGCTTGCCATATCCAGCGGTTTTCCCGCGACATCATTGGCATATAGGCGCCGATATTATTAATTTTCCTGCGCACTTTGCAGGGTTTCGGCGCCGGTGTCGAACTAGTGGGCACCATTACTTTTATCGAGGAATGCATGCCGGTTAAACGACGCGGTTTTTCCGCCATCCCCAATACCGTCACTAATTTCAGCCTTTTGATCGCGACACTGACATTCCTGTTTTTCTCCTGACTGCCGTTAAGGAACGTTATTAATCTGGGTATGGCGCGTGCCTTTCTTGTTTTCGGTGCTGTTGTTTATGATAGCGCTTTATATTCGCGCCAAGTTGGACGAAACGCCGGAATGTCATGGATAAAGCGCAGCGCCAGCATCAGCAGCAAAAGACAAAGATATGCAAATTGGTTAGGGAGAGTCCACACGAGTTGCTCTGTGGTTTCTTTGCTATGGTGGCATCAGGCGCTGACCTATGTCCTTAGCACCTTCGCACTCAGTTATATAATAAATATCCTCGGCATGTAAAACGAATGACCTGATGGTATTAATCATCGCGCTAACGTTATATGGTTGGTCTACCACTATGGCATCGCCAAAATATTTATTTGCGGCGACCTGTTTGCATAGTGCTTTGTTTATCCGCTATTTTATCAAATACCTTGCTAGCGATGCTTGGCGTCAGTGCGATTTATGGCATCAGTTAGGGTGCGCCAGCGGCGAACAGTTGTTTTTCTCTTAAATTTACTTCCCACTCGTTATCTATTTTCCGGTATTGTCATGTGCCGAGAACTGTCACTGTGCTTGGTAGCATTGGGGCGGTAGACCCACATGGGTCATGGTCTATTTGGGCGCGTTTGTCTGTTTACGGTTATTGTCGTGGTACTGGGTAATATTTATCGCGCCATGATGAAAATAACGCGTCATTGCTTAAGCATAGAAATAACGCTGAGCCCGCATCTTTACTTTAAATCGCGGTAGCGCTGTCACGGCGGAAATAATGTAATCCGTTGCAGGAAAAGTATCTGTTTTAACTCTAGCATGGCTGGTATATCCGAGCTTTCGGATCGACACAATGGATTATTTAATAGTGGAGAATAATGATGCAGATCGCTTCTACCGATGATTCGGTTTCATTACTGCGCGATGGCGATACCGTCATGATCGGAGGATCGAATGGAGGACATGCAGTACCAGAAACGCTACTTGAAGCCCTCGAACGCCGTTTTCAGCGGCAGAATTTTCCTCAGCAGCTGCTGACCGCGCTCTATTCCCGTGGGGCTTGGGAATCGCGGCAAATGCGGCGCCTCGTGGTTGGCGAATCCGGGCTGCTGAAACATGTGGTCTGCGGAGCGTTGGTGGACTTCGCAGGGAATTCAGCCTGCATAACTTCGTGAATCCGCTGCAGATGAAGATAGCCCATCCGGTGACACAGGCAACAAAACTCTGCGACAGGCTGGTCATAGTGCAGGTGAAACGTCTTGCCCACCGCGGCACTCTGCCAGCGAAAATGTCAAAATCCCGGCGATGCTGGTCGATCTGGTGGTAGAAGCTCAACAGGCCGTGGCCTATCAAAACCTGAACGATCCTGCCTTATACTGGCGCTTACACATTCTGCTCAACAATTTTCCAGCTCTACCCCTAGGTAAGCGCAAAATCATGGCGCGTCGCTGCGCCATGGAACTGCCTCCCAGTGCCGTTTGCAACGTCGGCTCCGGCATATGCACCGGTATCGGGCTGGTCAGCGCGGAAGAGGACGTATTGGAAATATCGTTCTCACTAAAGAGCAGGAATTTGTCGGCGGCACGCTCGTCGCCGGGCTGGACGCCAGTGCCGTACGCAATTATAGCGCGTGGGTGGATCAGTCCCATCAGTTCAACTTTTACGATGGCAGCGGAATTGATATCGCCTTTCTGTCAGCGGCGGAAATCGACGCCCGAAAACTTATCGGCATCGGCGAATTTTTATCAATATCAGTCAAAACGCAAATAGTATTCGGCGACACCTTTACCGCCGGCGGTATGCATGTGGCCTGCGATGAAGCTCGGTTGCGCATTGTACAAGAAGGCGCCCACCAGAAGTTTGTCGCCGCGTTGCAACAGATCTCCTACAGAGGTTCCTACCAGCCAACGAAAACAGGACAGTACTTGTTTGTCACCGAGCACGCTGTTTACGGGTGGTCGACGGTGCACTGGAATTAACGGAAATCACGCTGAATATCAACATGTTGCAGTAGATTAGTTTTCGCCTTCGTATTGTTGCTGAGCTTAAAACGGTGGTTGATACCCGACTGTTCTCACCGCACACCATGGGCCTGCACCGCGAGATGGCGGCGAAACGCGCTAGCGGCTTCGCGCCTTGCGCAACTTCCGCTGCAAGCCGCGCCATGCGTGCGTCAACTATCGACGGCAGCACGCGACTGTATGGTAGGTATATTGTGGGTGATCTGATTGCCTAGGTGAAACGCATTAGTTAACGAACACTTGTTTTCAACAGCAAAGCATCAACACGATCTGCATGCCGCAGATTACGTTCGAGGCCAGTCTGCGTGACATCATGGCGCTGGGCAATATCGCGGTCCTGGTTATCGCCCAATAAATACGTGCCCGCACTTTGGCGGATGCGCTTTCAGCACAGGCGCGGGAAATTAGTGCCATGAACGTGCTTCGGCGCGACGCGTGAGAGGCCTGATTTGGCGATATGTTCGACGGCACCGGACTGGTCGCCGGCTTACGCGATAACGGCTTCATACTAGTGGACGGCACGTACAACTCGGTTTGGAAGCACGCACAACGCACTATATTCTCAGCATGGAGCCGAATGATGGACTTCCCGCGCCGTTTGCCGACTTCTATCCCGCGTTGCAGGTGGTGAATATTTATTCATCATGCATCCGCCAGAAACGCTCCCCTTATTGCCCACGTGCGCCGGGCGGGCTGTCGGGCACCAACGGTAGGTCGATGATTGGAGGACAGCTGACGGCCTTCTTTTGATTTTCGATCCGTACGACGTGGCATCACTATGCCACTATTAACTCTAACACCAAAACAGTTATCGTTGAATACCGCCACCCTCGGCCCCAATGTCTCATTAGAGGATTCCGTGTAAATATGGCTTTCTGGCGGGACAAAGTCGCCGCAGTGGGTTGTCGCAGGCCCGCCATCTGATAAAAGAGGCCGATCTTGCCGTCAGCGGGCTGTGCCGCTGCGGTCTGTTTCCAACCGGGGACAGATCATCGAGGAAGTCGCAGAGTTAGAAGCGGCGTGTCTGGTGCTGGTGGTCGATGGACTGCCTGTGGGAGATACAGATCTGGATGGCACGCGCGGCCGGGATGTCCCTACCGTTGAGCCGCTACATCCGATGTATGCCGTAGACCGCGCCTGTGTCAAACGCTCGCCAGGCGTTAGCGCTTGGCGAGCGTCTGTGTCCGGAAGTGGAAATTGCCGCCGACGTTTATCATATTTGGTAGGATCCCGACGTCCTACATTAACTATAGCTGGTCACCAAGACGCGGCGCCTACTGGCGTTCCATCTCAGCGATTGGTTTGTGCCGACCCATTATTTGCTGACCGATCGCGACATAATGGGCGACGGCGTTATCGATTTGCCACCGTTGTACCAACAGTAGTCGACGATGGCTGGCAGCAGCCGGTGGATGTGACTTAAGCACCATCATTCAACGATTGCCTGTACTAGGCAGTAAAGAGGATCGGAACATCGACAACACCCCGACCTCGGCCCCTTTTCTGCCGGCGATAAACCGTACATTGGCGATATCGGACAATAAAATCAACGCCATAGATGCCGATTTCGCTCAGCGCCGGTAAAGATTATATCCACTCCTTTAATAGGGCACACTCGCTGTCTATCGACACACTGCGTACCATGCGGGCGTTGCTGTTGGCACACGATCTGGGGCAAAGTTGAGGGCGATGAGGCCATCTTACCGTTGTGATCTCGCCCTGGCCCATGCCTTCACCAGCGCGTGATTTGCGTATTCTAGGGCGAAAGTCGGGATATTTATGATGTCCTCGGCCGGACGACGCATAAATCAATCTTCAACCCGCGCAACAACGCCTTTCGCTGCGTTAGCACCCAGCAAAAGGCTACTCCGGCTTCTCTACCTGGACGCGTGGTTTGAGCTGGGCGATATGCGGTTTCACGGAGCTGCTGGAGTATTTGCAGATGCTGCCCGCCAAGACAGTTCGCGATTTTATCTGGCGTTTACCACCACCTTCAACGGCATTCCCTATTGGAATACCGGCGCGCCTGACCTGGTCAGGCTCGAGGCGCCCTACGCAAGACTCGGATCCAGCCAACGTCGTCGAGCGCGTTGACAGCTCCACCGTGGCGATTGCGGCGCAGGGCCTGTTGCGTTCAGCACCCATCTCGACGGCCAACACCGCCACGGCGCGAACCGCTGCCGCCAGGTCGGATTGACCGCGCCACAAACGCTGCTGGACGACCACTATCTCAGTCTGTCGCCGCAGCATCAATGCCTCTTGCTGCACAAGCCAATGCTATCGCTTCAACAGCTGGGATTGTGTGCCGGAAGGCTACCGCAACCCGTTCGGCGAAGCCACCAATGTGGGGGATTATCATCTGCGCGAGCCAGCACTTTATTGTGCAGCGAATGGCGGAAAATGGCGGAAAATAGCCCCTATCTGACGTTTTTCAGACTCCGCTGGAAAAGTACGGCGTACCTAGTCAGCTATTTTACATTGTCGCGACGGCGGGCCATGCCCGCCGTGCTTGATAGTATTAAGCGATAGTTGGGACTGATTGCGGTGCTGGTTTCTAATGCCGGTATTGCGCCCCTGAGAGCGATTGGATGCGCTCGACACTATGACGGCGGTTTTGCGCGGTACTAAACGCAAATTGCGCGAGGCGTTTTTTCCAGGCGGTCACCAAACGCATACTGGCCCGGCCAGCCCCGGAAGGTTCGCGCAGCATCGTTTTTATTTCTTCCTGTTCCGCAAATGGTGTCTGTGAATCGGCTAGAATATTGCGTCGCCAAAGCGGGACTCGCCATGGTGGCGCAGGAAATGGCAGCGCGTCTGGCTTGCTGACGGTATCGAAGTTTTGAGGTTCGTCCCGACATCATCCGTATCGATATGCGCTGTATCGCCGAAGCTGTCGCCATACTTATCAAACCCGAGGCGTTTTTCGCCACTGGCTTGGTTTATCCACGCCGACGGCAGATTAACCCTGCAACGTCTATAGATCCGCGCCAGCCACAAACTGGCGCGGCGTAAATAGAAGGAAATGGTGTCACCATTCGTTACCGTCCACGACATGGGACAGTGGTTACCGGCCGGCGAATATGGTTATGGCAATTTTCAGCCCCCTGAGATCATTATGATCCCAGGAGATAACCCTTACAGCGCCGAAGCGACGTGGTCATTGCCGACACCACCTTCCGCACTGCCAGGACCAGAGGTGCTTTGCCGGGCAAAAACAGAATAGCACTAGCCCGCATGGCTTATTTGCTGAACATTCCCCGAATCCAGTTCGTCACGCCGTTGCTATCTTTCTACTCATCCTGCGGCAGGGCGCTTTACTGTGGTTGCCTGTTCGGCGCGGCATTAAGCTGTGGTTGTATCTGCGTATGGGCCGGCTGGCATAGCGACTGCGGATCATCTGTCCACACCGGCAACGTACGCATCGCGCTGCTGTCGTTACAGACAAAATTGCCGGCATAGTCGATGGACATCTGGCTGATGCTCTCCGGCAGCGTCAAGTTCAGCGCCAACGGCGCTTGGTTATCTAAATAACGGCGATACAACGTCAGCGCGCCGTTGGCGCCGGTCAGCTTGGCCGGACCATTGTTATCGCGACCAACCCAGGCGATGGACACCTCTTTGCCGTCGATACCGGCGAACCAGCTATCGCGCAAATCGTTAGTAGTCCCGGTTTTCGCCGCCAAATGCGAAGACGGAAATTTCACCGACAGCGAATGCGATGTCCCGCGCACCACCACCTGTTGCATCGCGTACAGCGTCAAGTAAGCGGCCTGGGCCGGTACCACCCTCTCCGCCTGCGGAAGGCTTTGATACAGCACGGTACCGTCCTCCCCTACCACCGAGCGCACCGCCGACAGCGTGGCATGGTTACCGCCGCTGGCGATAGTCTGAAACTCCTGCGCTACTTCCATCGGCGTGAGACCGATAGCACCAAGCAGCATAGAAGGGACCGGGTTCAGTGCTGAAGACGGCACGCCAAGCTTCACTAGGGTAGCGGCAATACGATCAAGCCCAACCGATAGGCCGAGATTGACAGTCGGCACGTTAAGTGAATTGGTCAACGCATCTACCAGCATCACTTTACCGCGGAACTGCCGATCGTAGTTTTTAGGCGACCATAGGCTGCCGTTCGGCTGCTTGAGGGTAATCGGTTTATCGGCAATCCAGGTATTGAGCCGATATTTATCCGGCTCGCTCAGCGCGGTCAGATAGGTGGCCGGTTTTATCAGTGATCCGACCGAGCGCCGCGCCTGCATTGCACGGTTAAAGCCGGCGAATTGCGGCTCCGCTCCGCCGACCATTGCGCGCACTTCGCCGCTGAAGCGATCGACTATCACCATCGCGGCCTCCAGATCCTTAACGCCGCGCCAGGCACGCAACGCGAGCACACCCGCCTCCACCGCTTTTTCCGCCGCATCCTGCGACAGAGGATCCAAGGTGGTGAAGATCTTGACGCCGGACAGATCGTTGATTTTGTCGCCTAGCTTGCTTTGCAGCTCTTCGCGCACCATCTGTATGAAAGCCGGCTGTGGCATCAATACCCCTCCATGCGGCTGCACACCAAGCGAGCGGGCACTGAGCATGTTATACAGCTCGCCATCGATAATTTGCTGGTTCTCCAGTAATTTCAGCACAATATTGCGGCGCTCCAGCGCCAGCTTGGGGTTGCGCCAAGGATTATACAGCGACGCGCCTTTTACCATCCCCACTAGCATTGCCTGCTGATCAAGACTGAGTTCATCCACCGGACGGCCGAAATAGTACATGCTGGCTAGCGGGAAACCGCGAATCTGATTGCCGCCGCTCTGGCCAAGATACACCTCGTTCAGATACAGCTCCAGGATACGATCCTTGCTGTAACGGTAATCGACGATCAATGCCATATAGACTTCATTGGCCTTGCGCCATAGCGAGCGTTCGTTGGTCAAAAATAGGTTTTTCACCAGCTGCTGCGTTAGCGTACTCCCCCCCTGCACCGCGCGACCGGCGATAATATTGGCCAGAAAGGCGCGGCCTATGGAGAAGAAGCTGATACCGTCATGCTCGTAGAAATGCCGATCTTCGGTGGCTATCAGGGTATCCACAAGCAAGTCTGGGAAACCGGCGCGCGGTACGAACAACCGCTGTTCGCCCTTTGGCGATTGTAACATGGTGATCAGACGCGGATCGAGGCGGAAAAAGCCAAAATTACGCTGGGTGCCCTGGTTTTTGGTCTCCAGTAGCTGATTCTTGGCGAATGTCATACGGGCATGAATTTGCCCCTCTTTGCCGTCCGGAAAATCGAACGGCCGGCGCAGCAGCTCAATGCTGTTGCCGCGCACGGTGAATTCGCCAGGCCGGGTAATTCGCGACACCTCGCGGTACTGCATGCTTTCAAGCAACGTCGCCATATCGCTGCGGCTGTAGGACATTCCCGGCTCCAAACTCACCATGCGGCCATAAACCGCTGCCGGGAGTTGCCAGACTTTGCCATCGATGCGTTGACGGACCTGCGTATCCAAATACACGCCATAGGTAGCGATAACGACGACAAACAGCAGCACGAGACGGATAATCCAGCCCAGAAGTCGGCTTTTCTTGCGCGGCGCGCCTCCCCCTCCCTTTCGCGACGGCATCACGTACTCCTCTTCATCATTATCCTGCCAGCGGTCATCATCATCGTAATCATCATCCCGCCGGCAGCGCGGCGCAACTCTGTGCGGATCCTTGCGGTCTGACGGTCGTCCATGACGCCCGATAGGTTCACGGCCATCCTCAGACATCGTTAATTACTCTCTCCACTGCCGACGACTAAACTGTCTGCTCTGTTCCCACCCCAGCCTGCGAAAGCTTCGGATAACACCCTCTCATCTCTTTTACATCTCGCGATAGGCGGCGCGACAAAACGCCGCTAAATCACGGGTGATTTGCAGTGGCCGGCGGCAGGCGACAACATCTCCAAGCACTACCGCTATTATACGTCCTTCCGCCACCCGCGGCGTCTGTTGTGCGCCGAACATCTCCTGCATGCAGACCGCCAACACCGACGGATCGTCCTGCTGATAACGCAGCGGCAGACAGCTGCCGGTGGGCACAGTGTAGCGGCTGGGTAGCTAGACTACCCAGCCGTTGTTGCAACAACCAGTCCAGCAGACACAGCAGCGCCAGATCCGCCAGCAGGCTGCGCTCGTGACATTTGACATTCATCCAGGATCATCAACGCAACGAGACGCTGTCGAGCGCCGGATCCTGCTGCAATTGCCGCGTCAAATGCCATTGGTCACCACCCCAGCCGGGTTGCCGGACCGCAGCAGCTCTCGTTGTACATCCGGTAGCCGGCCGTCTGGCCCTGGCGTTGCCCAACTGTTCCGCCAGCCGCAGCGCCACGTTCTTGTCCGCTAGGCGCCGAGGCTCGAGCATCATCACCTGCCCAGCAGACCATCGCTGCGCAGAATTTCCAGCGGCAGCCAGGTCGATTGCCGGCGCCGGCGGTGCGTGTAGTATCACCTACGCGGCGCTCTACGGGGCGGCGAGCAGTTCACAACTGGCACTGGCCGGCAATAACACCACAACGTCTCCGCGAAAAGGTTAACATTCTAAGAGTAGGCATTGTAGCATCGCTGTATCCTGGAACAATGATTGATTCCGCCCGCCGCGCTTAGTGGACGCTGTCGCCCTTGCCGCGCCGTCAATTCTGGGCAACGTCGGCGCTGCGCAGGAGCAGGTACTGCGCGCGAGGCCGCCGGTCGTTTGCGGCTACTGGTTTTCGATCTGCGGCTGGATGACCACGGCCACTGGCCGAGTGCGGGATGGTGTGGCTCGGATGCCACCGCGCGAACTGCTGCAGTTGGCGGTATGGCTACGCGAACGGGTGGCTCACAACCATTGTTACCAAAGTTTGCCGCTGTTTTATCCACATATTTCACTCTGGCGACAGGCAACCCAACCAGTTGCATCACCGCCTGACACACCAGGCTGGATGACTAGCGTAAGCCGATTTGGACTCTGGCTATCAGTGTTTAATATAGACTGGTGCAGGATTGGTCCTTGCGCCGCGACGATCCACAATAAAGCCTATACAATTCGATCTCACCCTCCAGCCTGCCTGACTCATACAACGCTATAAGCGTTTTCTTGCCGATATGGTGACGCCAGATGGGAAGCCTTAATGGTTCACTACGCCAACACTGGCGCTATGACCGGTTGCGCCATCCCTGGTGATGCGGTTTGGTTCTCCACCTCGGATAATCGTAAACGTTATTATCCGCACGGTTCGGAATTAACTGAAATCGCCAGCTGTCAATGAATAGGAATCAATACGCTGCGCGACAACGTCTTAGTTGGCATTATTATGCGTGGTCAAAACATTTACGAGAATTACAGGCAATGGCGGAAATGGGGTATCGTGCGGCGCTGTTTTTCACCGTGCTGTATTCGGGTATCGACCGGGTGTCGCCGGCCCATCACATACCCCTACTATGCCGATCTGGTATTACAGGCTCAGCAGTCAAATGTAGAAGTCCTGTGCTATGGTTGTTAGCTATCCCGGTACGGCATGCGAAATCCACGCGCCGCTGCCGATAATTATTTCATAGGACTGTGAACGTGACATAACGTAAAATGCGTCCGTTTGCCATTGTGCCAAGCACGCCTTCCTGACACCGTTGTCAAGTAGGAGTTAAGAATAATTGCCAACCTTAACGTCATCTGCTATTTATAGCGGCCTGTTTCCCCACGTTGGGGATCGCTAGTGCGTGTTAGAAGGAGAAGCAACATGCAAGAAGGGCAAAACCGTAAGACATCCTCCTTGAGCATTCTCGCCATTGCCGGGGTAGAACCGTACCAGCAAAAGCCTGGTGAAGAGTACATGAATGAAGCCCAGCATCTACATTTCAAGCGCATTCTTGAAGCGTGGCGTAATCAACTCAGAGATGAAGTGGGGCGTACCGTCTCACATATGCAGGATGAGGCCACCAACTTCCCCGATCCGGTAGACCGTGCCGCGCAGGAAGAAGAGTTCAGTCTTGAGCTGCGTAATCGTGACCGGGAACGTAAACTCATCAAGAAAATCGAGAAAACTCTCAAGAAAGTGGAAGACAACGATTTTGGCTTCTGTGAATCCTGCGGGGTGGAAATCGGTATTCGTCGCCTGGAAGCGCGTCCGACTGCCGATTTGTGCATCGATTGCAAGACTCTCGCCGAAATTCGCGAAAAACAGATGGCAGGGTAAGTGTGAACCAGGTTTACTGCGCGGTGTCGTTTAGGGAAAATCATGCCATCGCGGTGGCTGCGTGGTTACGCCTTTTCACCATCATGTCAATCTCTACTCCCTACGTCGGGCGTTGCACCCCCTCACCATCCGTCGCGCTTCATTTCTGTTCTCTTGTGTCGCCACCCTTTGCAACGAGAGCTTGCAGGCGCGCGCATGTGGTGGCCAATGACGGATACGCATTGAGGATATTGACCCGCCATGGACAGTGCCGGCACCGCCGATAACCTTTACGCCAGTTCAAGCATTACGGCCTACCTTGGGACGGGCTGGTCATATATTAGTCGCAGCGGCACGAGGCCTATCTCAGAGTGCTGGTGACGCTGCTCCAAGGCGGCCTGAGCTACTATTTATTGCGACTGTACGCGCAACCGCATCCAAAGCTTTGGCGATCATTACGACAGTCACTGCCGTGATAGGCGAATCCCCGCCGATGGCGCAGCCATTCGCTTGCGTCAAACCGCGTTAGTGATCCAGTTCCACGACCGGCTGTATGGCCGAATCCAGGCCGACCCTGCGTTCGGGAGGATTGTATCATCCACCGCCGCGATGGGCTGTTCGCTTATAATCTAACGGTGGTTGTGGAGATATCGCTATAGGCGTGACGAAGGGTGGTGCGCGGCGCCGATCTCATCGCGCCGACAGGGCGCCAATTGGCGCTATATCATCAATTAGGTTATTAAAGAACCTGATTATGTCCATCTGCCGCTGGCGCTGCCGATGAGCAATCCTCGGTCGCTGCTGACGCTGGCGCTAAGGCTATTAAACAGCTTCTGCCGCCGCAATGGCGCGCTATGCACCTTGAGAGTGTGTTAAATGGACGGTGGATCACTGGCAGCTTGACGCCATGCCGACCGCCCCGTCCCGTAAGGGACAATACACCCGCCCATTCTCAAACTTAGCGGGGTGAGCTATCATTAGCCACTGTTTTACGTTGTTCCTGTTTATTTGTTACTAGAGGTGTACTATTTTTACCCGAGTAGCCAACTTCTGCCGAAAGGTGCTCAATCGTGAAAACGTGGAAACGGTGCCAGAGGATAGACGCCCTTTGACGATTATCCCGCGCGACCAGCACTCCATCTCTCGTAAAGAGATCAGTGAAAATGCTTTAAAGGTGCTTTATCGCTTGAACAAAGCGGGATACGAAGCCTATTTGGTTGGCGGCAGCGTTCGCGATCTGCTGCTGGGTAAAAAACCCAAGGACTTCGACATCACGACCAGCGCCACGCCGGAGCAAATGCGTAAACTGTTTCGCAACTGCCGATTGGTTGGCCGCCGCTTTCGGCTAGCCCACGTCATGTTCGGGCCTGAGATTATCGAAGTTGCCACGTTCCGCGGCCATCATCAGGTACTGGAGCCCGGTGAGGGCGGCCCCCGTGGCGCCCTCACCGGCCACAACGGCATGCTGCTGCGCGACAATATTTTCGGCTCCATCGAAGAAGACGCCCAACGCCGCGACTTTTCGGTGAACAGCCTGTATTACAGCGTGGCCGATTTTACACTGCGCGACTATACTGGCGGACTGAAAGATTTACGCGAAGGGACGATTCGCCTGATTGGCGATCCGGAAACCCGCTATCGGGAAGACCCGGTTCGCATGCTTCGCGCGGTGCGCTTTGCCGCCAAGCTGGATATGACCATCAGCCGCGAAACCGCCGAACCTATCCCACGACTAGCGGCGCTGCTGCACGGTATTCCCCCGGCGCGGCTGTTTGAAGAAGCCCTCAAGCTGCTACAGGCAGGCTACGGTGAAATCACCTACCGCCTGCTGTGCGAATACCAACTGTCCCAACCGCTATTTCCGTTGATAAGTCGTAACCTTACCGAGCACGGTGACAGTTATATGGAACAGATGGTGATCCGCGTATTAGCAAACACCGATCGGCGTTTGCGCAATGATATGAGAGCCAATCCAGCTTTTTTATTCGCTGCCATGCTATGGTATCCACTGTTAGAACATGCGCAGAAACTGACACAGGAAAGCGACCTGTCTTATTTTGACGCTTTCTCACTGGCGATGAACGACGTTCTCGACGAACAGTGTCGCACGCTGGCGATACCCAAACGCTTAACCGCCCTGATGCGCGATATGTGGCAACTTCAGCTGCGGCTGTCTCGCCGCCAAGGCAAACGCGCCAACAAACTGATGGAACATCCTAAATTCCGTGCCGCCTATGATTTGCTGACGCTGCGCGCCGATGTGGAAAACAACGCTGAACTGCAGCGGCTCAGCCACTGGTGGGGGCGAGTGGCCGCACCGCTGCAGC
Source organism: Sodalis sp. (in: enterobacteria) (assembly GCF_036327475.1). Lineage (NCBI taxonomy): Bacteria > Pseudomonadati > Pseudomonadota > Gammaproteobacteria > Enterobacterales > Bruguierivoracaceae > Sodalis > Sodalis sp. (in: enterobacteria). Next base: position 1,249,214 of record NZ_CP132913.1, read on the forward strand.
AAAAGAACACGCTGATCACGCTCGGCAATGACGCGCCGGCACGTGCCCATCTGCGCCGTCGACTACCCAACCGCGACAACGCCTGATGGAACGTGTCTGGTTGGCTGTGGGCAGCAACCTGTCCGAGCCGTTGCAGCAGGTAAGCGCCGCTCTCGAGGCGCTGGCGAGCCTGCCGCGCACTCATCTAGTTGCCTGTTCATCCTACTACCGCAGCCGCCCGCTTGGCCCGCAGGATCAGCCCGATTTCCTGAACACCGTGGTGGCGTTGGACACCGCCCTCACGCCGGAAATGCTGCTTAATCATACACAATCGATCGAACTACGTCAGGGACGCACCCGCAAGGCGCATCGCTTCGGACCCCGCACGCTGGATCTGGATATTCTGCTCTTCGGAGATCGCATTATCGACACCAACCGCCTAACGGTGCCGCATTACGACATGCGCAACCGCGAATTCATGTTGTATCCCCTCGCCGAGCTGGCGCCTGAGCTGCACTTTCCAGACGGCAGCGCGCTGGCCGAGCGACTACCTCATGTGCCGCGTAATGGTCTCGTCTATTGGGATGAGGAGCACCGCTACCGCAGGGAGTAAACGCTTTCTGCCCGTCTGGCGCCGACGTGACGCATTAACATGCACCAGCGCGACGTAAGGTTTTAGCCCCCTTTAATCTGGTCACCGCGACCCTTGCACAAGCCTAGTCAAATGGCCAAATGTTTTGTGCGATAAACGCTATACCCTCGGCAAAGGTTCCATTAGAATAGGCCGCTGCTCCTTAAGATGACAGCGGGCGCGCCCGCTGCACAGAGGTTGTATACCATGACCACCATTTCTCATTTGCGCAAATGGAAGCAACAACGGCGTAAATTCGCCTCCATTACCGCCTACGACGCCGCCTTTGCCCGCCTGTTCGTTGAGCAGGGGATCAGGGTGATGTTGGTGGGCGACTCCTTAGGTATGACGATACAGGGCCACGACTCTACGCTGCCGGTTACCGTAGAGGATATGGTTTATCATACTCGCTGCGTGCGGCGCGGCGCCCCCTCCTGCTTACTGTTGGCCGATCTGCCGTTCATGAGCTACGCGACGCCGTCTGAGACCTATGACAATGCGGCGACACTGATGCGCGCGGGCGCCAACATGGTGAAACTGGAGGGCGGCGCGTGGCTAGCCGATACTGTTAGCGGCCTGACCGCGCGGGCGGTCCCCGTCTGCGGACACCTGGGCCTGACGCCGCAGTCAGTGAATATTTTCGGCGGCCATAAAATTCAGGGTCGCGATCCGGCCGGCGCCGAGCAGCTGCTGTCCGATGCGCTAGCGCTGGAACAAGCCGGCGCCCAATTGCTGGTGTTGGAATGCGTGCCGGTGGCGCTAGCGGAACGCATCACCCAGGCGTTGGGCATCCCAGTTATCGGCATCGGCGCCGGCGCCGTTACAGACGGTCAGATTATGGTTATGCAGGACGCGCTCGGCATCACCAGCGGTAGCACGCCCTCCTTCGCCAAAAATTTTCTCGCGGCTGGCGGCGATATTACCGCCGCAGTGCGCTGCTATGTGCAAGAGGTTGAGGCCGGCCACTTTCCCGCCGCCGAACACAGCTTTCACTCATGAAGGAGATCCGCGTGCTGATTATCGAAACGCCGCCACCGCTGCATCAAATGGTTAAACAGTGGCATCAGGAACATAAACATATCGCCCTTATTCCGACAATGGGTAATTTGCATGAAGGGCATATGACGTTAATTGACGTCGGGCGCGCCCGCGCGGATAAAGTCGTTGTGAGCGTTTTCGTCAATCCGATGCAGTTCGACCGCCAGGAAGATCTGGCAGCTTACCCGCGCACGCTGCAAGAAGACTGCGAACGGTTGACCCGGCGCGGCGTGGATATGGTATTCGCTCCGGCGACCGCGGTGATGTATCCAGACGGTCTGGGCAGTCAGACCTTTGTTGATGTGCCGCGCTTCGCCAATATCCTGGAAGGCGAAAGCCGCCCTGGGCATTTCCGTGGCGTGGCCACGATTGTCAGCAAACTGTTCAATTTGGTGCAACCGGACGTGGCCTGCTTTGGCGAAAAAGACTTTCAACAATTGGCGCTTATTCGTCAGCTGGTGCGGGACATGAGCTACGATATCGACATTATCGGCGTACCGACAGTGCGCGCCGCCGATGGTCTGGCGCTCAGTTCGCGCAACGGTTATCTGAGCGCCGAAGAGCGCCGTCTGGCGCCGCAGCTCAACAAGGTGCTCACGCGGCTGGTGGCACAGCTCGGCGCCGGAGAGCGCCATACCGACAGTCTGTTGGCGGAAGCGACTGAGCAACTGCTCCAGGCCGGGCTCACGCCGGATACGCTGGCTATTCGCGACGCCGAAACCCTGCTGCCATTGACGGTCAACAGCCGGCGGGCAGTGGTGTTGTTCACCGCCTGGATAGGTAAGGTTCGGTTAATTGATAATGCGCAAGTGGATCTCATTTCTGGTAAGCAGGCCTAAGCTCATGCAGCGCATGATGTTACGAGGCAAGCCGCGCCAGGTACATGTCACCCAGGTAGATCTCCATTACGCACAGGACTTTCTGAATGCGACAGGGATCTTGGAGTATGAAGCGATTGATATTTATAACATCGATAAATGGCCAATGTTTCTCCACCTATGCGATTGCCCGCGCTGCGCCTATGTGCAAATGCCGGATGAAGAGGCGCGGCGCCATGCCCAGAAGCTCGCCCATTTGACGAGCACGATCAGCTACAATGCATCGCAAAGCACTACAGGTGAAATGGCCTGACGCGCGACGGTAGAGTCAACACCGGCGCAGGATTAAGTTCGCAGGCCGCGTCCGCGCTGAATGAGTGTCCAGCACAGAAAATAAAACATCACGATAAACGCCGCCAACACCGCAAGCGTCAGCGTCAGCGGCACGTCTCTGATGCCCAAAAAGCCGTAGCGGAAACCGCTAATCATGTAGACCACCGGGTTTAGTTGCGACACCACTTGCCAAAACGGAGGCAGCAGCGACAGCGAGTAAAATACTCCGCCCAAATAGGTTAGCGGCGTGAGGACGAAAGTAGGGATGATACTAATGTCGTCGAAACTTTTGGCGAACACGGCGCTGAGCAATCCCGCCAGCGAAAACAGCACCGCGGTCAATAAAAGCGTCACGACCACCATCCACCAGGCATGGACCTGAAGCGGCACAAAGAACAGCGACACCGCGGTCACCAGAATACCGACACAAATCGCGCGCGCCACCCCGCCGCCGACATAGCCCGCAATAATTACATGGGTGGGGACTGGCGCTACCAGCAACTCTTCTATATTGCACTGGAATTTGGCGCTGAAAAACGACGACGCGACGTTGGTGTAAGCGTTGGTAATCACCGCCATCATAATCAGTCCCGGCACGATAAATTGCATATACGAGAAACCGTGCATAGTACCGATTTGCGATCCGATAAGATTGCCGAAAATGATAAAGTACAACGTCATAGTAATCACAGGCGGCACTAGAGTTTGTATCCAGATTCGAGTGAAACGATTGATCTCTTTAAGCCAAATGCTTTTTAAAGCCACCCAATACAGCTGCATCATGTCCGTTAACTCCTTTCTTTGCCGTCAGAGACCAGGTTTACAAATAGCTCCTCTAGGCGGTTGGCTTTATTGCGCATACTCAGCACCTGCACCCCTTGGGTGCTCAGCTGGTTAAACAGACTATTAAGGCCCTGTTCGCGCATTACCTCCACCTCCAGTGTTCTGGTGTCGAGCAATTGGCTGCGATAACCGTCCAGCTTGGGCAGCGCACTTTTTGCCGCTAAATCCAGGATGAAGGTTTCAGATTTCAGCTTTGACAGCAGTTCCCGCATAGAGGTGTTTTCCACCAGCCTGCCGTACTGGATGATGCCGATATGCCGACACAGCATTTCCGCCTCTTCCAGGTAGTGGGTCGTTAAGATAATCGTGGTGCCGCCATTGTTTAGATCGCGTAAAAACCCCCACATGGAGCGCCGTAGCTCGATATCGACACCCGCGGTGGGTTCGTCGAGAATAAGGAGCTTCGGCTCATGCATCAGCGCACGGGCTATCATTAAACGGCGCTTCATACCGCCTGAGAGCATGTGGGCGCGCTCGTCACGCTTATCCCACAAATCCAGCTGGCGCAGACGCTTCTCCGCGCTTGCCGCGGCCTGCTTGCGCCCCACGCCGTAGTAGCCGGCCTGATTCACCACGATTTGATAGACGGTTTCAAACGGATTGAAATTGAACTCCTGCGGTACCACACCTAACTGGCGTTTCGCATTGACGATATCCTTATCGGTATCGTAGCCAAACACCCGCACTTTGCCGGCGGTCTTGTTCACAAGAGCGCTAATAATACCGATGGTGGTGGATTTTCCCGCCCCGTTGGGGCCAAGCAGCGCATAGAAATCGCCGGCATCCACGTTCAGATCAATCCCTTTTAGGGCCTGTACGCCTCCCGCGTAAGTCTTGGTCAACTGCTCTAACTCCAATGCATATGTCATTTGTAACGGGTTACCTTATTCTAACGATTTGCAGAAATTGATTTTAAAATGCCAGCGCTTGAACCTATCGCATTACGACAGTTACGGGCAATTAACATCAATGAGAGACATTTCAACCATTCTCAGTAACAACCAGGATTGTCCAAGCTTCCGCATGAAGAGAACCCAGGCCTCTTTTAAAAGCGTCGCTGGCGCAAAGCCGCGCTTTTGTGGATTGGCTGTTCCAACAGCCGCGTCCCGGCGGAAAGATTGACCTGACTGGAGATAGGCGAGCTGTTTCACAATGTCGCCAACCTGGTTATCAATACCGATCTCAACAGACTGCCGGTCGTGCGATATGCAGTCGACGTGCTGGAAATTGAGCATATCATCATTTACGGTACACAGGCGGCCATCGACAACCCCAAACTGAGGCTCATCGACAACTGACTCTGCATATCCACGATTTGTGATACAAAGTATAGCTCACTGCTTGGCGAGCTTCATCCCGAGAACCGCGCCAATATTCTCAGCAAAATTAATGTGATTGAGCGGGTGTATAACCTGGGACGCTCGACCATTATGCGCTATGCCCAGAAACGGTGCACAGCGGTTTACTCCGTGACCTGGAGATACCCGCCACCAAGCTGAGAGACGCTGGAATAGCGTTATCGTTAGGACATGGCCATCCCGCTGCAACGCTACGGCAGTTAATTCGGCTGACGTCCGTTCAATAGACGGATGGTTCACTTAACCTACGGCTTGCCTTTAATCAACCTGCATCCGCCTGAAGTTAGCTTATCCGATAGGTGTTCGCTGAACCCATTGACGTCAACTAACCCCACCGGTGTTCGTGTTAGCGCCTGGGATCCGGTTATCGCTCCGGCCAATAGTCTCTGCCAATAGTCTCTGCCAACCCACATCAACACCATTCAATCAATATAGTACTATCTCCATCTGTAGCCTTAGCCTTTAATCACACAAGCCCTGTCGTAAGTGCTGTGTGACCGATCTTAGATCAAGCTCGGCGACGCGGCCGAGATTTCTCGTCCTCTATCCAGCAGTAAGCACTACTGAAAAGCGTTTCGATTAATCCCTTTGTCGCTTCTGCATTAAGTGCTAGTGCAGCTTGGTGTGTCGTTCACCGGATATTCATTGTTATTTGGCATAGCGGAAATGGTTAATTAGCGCTGAAGTTTATACCTATGTGTTTTAAAATTAAAACGGTCTTTTACTAAAAGATGGGTCAATTCATGAATGTAAATTTAACGCCGACTATTGCAAACACGACAAGCCCGTAGATTATCCAATATAAAACCTGGTATTCCTAAACCTATAAACGTCGACAACATGGTTTTGTAAAACTATGCTTAGAAACACCAAAGAAAATATAAACGCGCGCTTAACCTGCCATACATTCAACGAATAGTTGATAAAATGCTTATGAAGATGAATTATTCGCACATAGGGAACGCCTGCGTGAATCAGGACTTAATGCAAATTAATTAATGAGCTTATGACATAAAGAAAACTTTGCTTTCAAAAACTACAAAACTCCGCATAAAGCAGGATTTGATATGGGTAAAATCTTCACGCTCGCACAAAGCATGAAACTAAGTTAGTTATATTAAATAACTTTAAAGTCCTATAAGGTGGTGGTTGACATGGAGTATATTTATTACCTTGCCAGCCAAGTTCTAGACACACAAAGGTTTAAAATGGAATTCAGCCTGTTTCTCGCACTGACTTTGTCACAAAAAGCATTGAAGTTCATAATTTCAACACCTTGACGGACGTAGCGTAGCTGAGCAGAATTTTGTATTAAAACACGTTAAATTTCGCATAACTCAGGCGTCATGCATAGACCTGATCTTTTATCTATCTAGTCAAGAAAAACAATATAGAGTTTTATAGCAAAAATCTCCATTATCCATGGAGAAGAGTTAGGCACGGCATTTATCACCTTGGCAAGAGGGGAGCGGGCCTTTTATTAGCGAAACAGAGTAAAATACTGGCGCTGGGTAGAGACTTTAGCAAACTAAATCTTAACCCCTAAACCACTACTACCCATATTGTTCCATGAGCATCATCGCGGCAATTGCTCCAACAATGACAGTAATCGTCCTCTGATTGCTTACCTGCATAATGTTTTAATTGCGATTGAATGTTTACGCTTAATAGACTTTGATTTACCATCGAACGTCTTAGTATTCTCAAGGTCTGTTTAGCATCAGATTCTACTGTCAAACGGATCTGTGGTTTAGGTTAACATTGTGGCAACAGCACATTTTATAACATAGCAGTATAAATTCTATTTATACCACTCAGCCGCAGTGATGGTGGTCATTGACCCGCCCGCACATGCGGTTAGAGCGAACGGTTTGCTATATTGATGACCCAATAATGGAACGCAAGTTTTCTTTTCGCCCGTTTATTTGTGGCAAATACCTTGACCATTTCTCAGGGGTGTGCCGCGCTCATCTGCGCCCTGTAGCCTGCTTGCCCGGTCGCCTATCTTCCTGCAGACCTATCGGCTCAGACGGATTCTACAGCCGTCAACTACTTTGCCGACATAAGGTAAATGGCGGTAACGTTGGGCATAATCGATACCGTAACCGACGACAAACTCATCGGGAATGATAAAGCCCACCCACTCTACCGTTACTTTGACTTCACGGCGATCCGGTTTATCCAGCAATGTGCAAATGGTGAGGGATTTTGGGTGGCGCAAAGCGAGGATCTCGCTCACCCGGCTCAAGGTGTTGCCGGAATCGATGATATCTTCGACAATCAATACATCCTTACCGCGAATATCCTCATCAAGATCTTTCAGAATTTTTACATCGCGGCTCGAGCCCATGCCGCTGCCGTAGCTGGAAGCAGTCATAAAATCCACTTCATGCGACACAGTGACCGCACGGCAGAGATCAGCCATAAACATGAACGACCCCCGTAATAAACCGACCAGCACCATTTCGCTGCTGCTATCGTGATAATGTTCACTGATGGACTGCCCCAGTTCGGCGATGCGCTTGGCGATTTCTTGTTCGGAGATCATAACTTCAACATGATGTTTCATAAATTACCTATCACACTGATATTATTTAGGTAAAACGCTAGCAGGCAAATATCCGTTATTGCTCGATCGCTCCATGGAATTTTGCACAATCAGGCATAACGCAGCCTGCATAAGAGCCTCTTTGGGCAAGAGATTATATCAGGGAAAAGGTGGTCGGATGGGGATTAAAGCATAGCAATAAACTGTTGCTTTTTGCTGCCGTTTGGCCACCCGAAGCGCCACTAATTAAGCTTAACAGCGGAGGTAATGGCGGTAATGCAGCCTTAATCAATCATGTCCGCCACCTTTTCGCCTATCACCGCGTACGGTGACATGGTATTGCCGCTAGGGACATTAGGCAAAATAGATTCATCAGATAGGTAAGCCTATCAATATATAGACTTTTAAACGGCTATTTACCACCAACATCGTATCCAGCCCCATTTGGCCGCGCAACATTGCTGCCAGTAGGTCACCGCCGAATTAAGCACATAGGCCTTCATCGCCTGGGGACTGAGATTGCCAGGTAGTGACTCGCCATTGACCGATCGGTGAAAGACCGATGAATTGCCTAGCTCCCGGCAAAGCGCGATGTTGGCAACGCCATCTTGAGATCGTCGGGATGAGATGGCATGTTGGCCTCTATGCGTATTGGATCGTCAACATAAAGGCCAAAAGCAGCAGTAGCCCTCGGCCTTTGGATGGGCAAGGCCCACGACATCGTTCATCCATGCTCTAGCACCCCAATGGCTGCCGTTTTCGCGCTCGGCACAGGGAACTCGACCTGACAATGGAGCACTATAGAGTGGATTCAGATCCGCCATGCCTGATCGGCCGCGGTGTGCGATACTCGAAGATACGACAACAAGGAAACATGGTCCTGATGGTTCTGACTCACACCCGGTAAATACTGCACCGCCAGGATGCCGTGACACTGCAACTCGTCCGCCGGACTAATACCGGACTGCACCAAAACTTTAGGCGTACGGATGGCGCTCAGTGAAAATATGGCTTCTTGCTTTGCCCGGCAGCGACGCGTCGCCGGCACCTCTATCACCTCAGGGTACGCGTTAAAACCGTCAGATTAGGCTGCCACAGAGCGGATACACATAAGAAGGGAAGATTGAGGAACGTCACCTGTTTTTAATGATCACATCGTTTATCGCTATGTCGCACTGCCATTTCATCGTTTTCCCATTGTGGCTGTCGAACGTCGGCATGCCAAAAGAGCGAGCGACGTCGACCATTGCCCTGGCAATCGGCTTCGAGTTGTCGGCGGATTGTGCATGCGCCGGTCACTCCAAGCCGCGGCGTAGCGGATCGGTTGCGCCATGCCAGTCCTCAATAATACAGTGTGAATGTACTGAGGACCGATTCATAGCACCAGCTTTTATCCCCGCGTCGGTGGCATAGTTTTCCCAATCGTTTTAATGACCGCGCGCCCAGACGCAGACATTGATGTTCGATCCACCGCTGAGCGCCCTACCCATATAAGCGGAATGGCCCGACCGTTTAAATGTGAGCTGGACTGTGTGACAAAAGCCAGGCCGCTATCCGAACACAGATTCAGTGGCCATTGGGTCGGATCCATCACTTCAGGCTCATCGCCACCACCCTGCCTTCAACGAGCCGCACGCACACGTGTGGGTTTTCACTAGGCGTGCCGCGATGACCGAACTGGAAGATCCTGCACCGCACACGATAAAGTCGAATTCGTCCATGCACCTCGTTGCCGCCAACATCCATCGTCATGGCCGCATAGGATTTTCAGCGAAAATCACTCGTCAGGTCACTCCGTCTGTAAGTCTTTTAGGAACCGTGAGAAATGAAGAGACGACAACTCTGGCGCCCGCTGCCAGCGAACTGTATCGTCATGCCCAAGGTCGCTCGGAGATCATTGAGAAAATGTATCAAGCTTCAGAGGAGAGCCTATTCCAGTCGAAATTATGGCTAACGATTCTTGACAACGACCCAGGCCGCGTAGTTGCTCAGTATTTCCAAAGGCGAGCCTTGGCTTCGTGGAAAACCCGTGGCCATCACCGCGTTCACTGCGCTGATGTCCCGGCCTTTATGGCGCAGAAAAACGATCGGGCACCGAAGCTTTCATCAACATCATCCCGCTTATCTCGCCAGCGAACCGCCAGCTAAGGCGCCGTAAACACCGTTGACAACGTTTACGTAACCGCTTTCGCTATCAACCATCGGCTGCCGGCGGCGGTGGTCGATCTGCCGGACGCGCGCGAAGCGACTTTCTCTGCTGCCACATCTGGCGGCCCATCCCGCTCTGTGGCAGACGTGGCCAATTGGCTGTGAACGATACCGACCTATGGTAACGACGCCAATGCAGCCCTGCCATCGGTCCAGGCAACCTCCGCCGAGCAGCTTCCTCTGGTCGTTCACGATGCCTTAAGCGATATCATGCCCTCGATTAAACGTATGGCATTCCGGTGTCCTTCCCCTGGCCACTCATGAAAGCCAACGGCTGGAAACGTTTGACCGCTCCCTCCGGTTGAGTGGACACCACCAACGAGGTAGCTTTTAACCTAGCTTACCAACAAGAATTTGCACACTGTCGCGCTGATGACACTATTGACTCCTAACACCAGTGTTTAAGTTACGACAGAGTCTGAAACTGACGCAAACATCGCGCAGTTGGGCTTTTGCAATCACACTGTCTTGCAAAGACGTGTTCGCTATCAATGACCTGTCACACGAGACGCTTTTACCAACAACCCAGCGGTGGCCAACCAGACAAACTTTCGCTTCTATGCGGGCGCGCCGACAGTCGATCCTGATGGCTTTTCGTTGGGGTCATCGCGCGCTATTGACTATCAACCCCGCGCATGGCCGCCACGCAAGCTCAAACGCTGCTCGTGCTGTCGGAGCTGGCTCCCAATGAGGTTAGTCTACGCGCCGTCAACCGCCAATGGCACTGGACTTGTGATGGACTAGAACGTCAAGCTTAACCAGCAAGCGAGGCATGACACCCATTGGTATTGCCCAATGGAACCTTGTTAGCACGCCGGAGGATAGGTGTCGGCATGAGCAGAACCGAGAAGAGAGTGACCGCTATGCTATAGTGCAAGTTCCTTTCCTATTCCATAATGAGGAATGACCACCCTACGATTTAAATAATAGAAGGCGTCTATATTGCAATATGATAGCGTCAAAGTATAACGATTGGATTGAGTTTCGCTATGAAAAACACCTTATTGGTGATGCTATTACTGAGCCTGTTTGGAATATCCAGTGCCGCGCCGGCGCTGACTGAGAATGAAGCGAAAGATATGGCCGACCTAACGGCGCTGTTCATCTATCTCAAGAATGATTGCGGCTATGCGGATATGCCCAATGAGCAAATCCGCCGCGCTATCTTGATGTTCGCCCAGCAAAACCGCTGGGATCCCCTTACCGTCGTCGAAAAAATGCGAATCGCTGGCGACCAACTCTCTCGGTTTACTCGCCTATGCCAAATAATATGCTCTCAAAACTCCTTTGCACGAAATTTAACCGTGCAACTGCAGGAAGAGTTAGCTATCATGTTGCGCTGTTTTTCATGGCGGACTTGCCAAGGAGCAGCCAGACATGTCCAACCAAGAAATCTGGCACGAAACGTTATACGATCATTTCGGCCAATATTTTACCGTAGATAACATCCTGTACCGAGAAACTACTGGCCAGCAGGATTTTATGGTATTTGAAAACGCCGCATTAGGCCGGGTCATGGCGCTGGACGGCGTGATACAGACCACCGAGCGCGATGAATTTATCTATCATGAGATGATGGCCCATGTGCCGCTCATCGCCCATGGCAACGCCCAAAAAGTGCTCATCATCGGCGGCGGCGACGGTGGGGTGCTACGTGAAGTCAGCCTTCATTCCGACGTAAAGCAAATAACTATGGTTGAGATCGATGCCGGCGTGGTGACCTTCTGTCAAAAATATTTGCCAAGCCATAACGCGGGCGCGTTTGATGACCCGCGTTTTACGCTAGTAATTGCTGACGGTGTGGATTTTGTTTCCCAAAGCAGCGAGAAATTCGATGTCATAATTTCCGACTGCACCGACCCTATCGGGCCGGGAGAAAGCCTGTTTACCTCTGATTTCTATCATAACTGCGCACGCTGTCTTAACCAAGACGGCATTTTCGTCACGCAGAACGGCGTGTGTTTTTTACAACAGGAGGAAGCGGTCAATAGTTACCGGAAACTTCGTTACTATTTTAGCGACGTCAGTTTTTATCAGACTGCGGTGCCAACCTATTACGGTGGTATTATAGTCTTTGCCTGGGCCAGTCAAAATCCGACGCTACGCCAGCTCGACACCGCGCCACTGGCGGCGCGTATCGACAAGACCGGCCTGACCTGCCGCTACTATAATGCGGCAATCCATAACGGCAGCTTTGCCCTGCCGCAATATTTTCTGAATGTCTTATTAGCTTCCCGCTGAAACAGTATTTAAAGGGGGTGAACCAAATTGCAGAAGCTAAAACTACACGGCTTTAATAATCTGACCAAGAGCCTGAGTCTTTGTATTTACGACATTTGTTATGCTAAAACGGCGGACGACTGTGACAGCTATATCGCCTACATTGACGAACAATATAACGCCAATCGTCTGACGGAAATTCTCAGTGAAACCTGCTCGATGATAGGTGCCAATATCCTGAATATTGCCCGCCAGGACTACGAGCCGCAGGGCGCGAGCGTGGCCATCTTGGTCAGCGAGGAGCCGGTCGACCCAGGCAGTATCGACACGTCTGAACATCCCGGACCGCTACCAGAATCGGTGGTGGCGCATCTGGATAAAAGCCATATTTGCGTGCATACCTACCCGGAAAGCCATCCCGGGGGCGGCATGTGCACTTTTCGCGCCGATATAGAAGTCTCGACCTGCGGCGCCATTTCCCCGTTAAAAGCGCTTAATTACCTGATCCATCAGTTGGAGTCAGATGTTGTCACCATGGATTACCGCGTGCGTGGCTTTACCCGCGATATTAACGGGGTAAAACATTATATCGACCACGAGATCAATTCGATTCAGAATTTTATGATCAGAGATATGAAAGCGCTCTATCACATGATGGACGTCAATGTGTATCAGGAGAATATTTTCCACACTAAGATGATGCTGAAAGATTTCGATCTAAAACACTATCTTTTCAATGCCAGGCCTGACAATCTCAGCGTGGACGAGCGAAAAGCAATTACCGATCTCCTTTACAAGGAGATGCAGGAAATTTATTACGGCCGCAACTTGTCTGTAATATAATCCCGACCTTGCCGGCAAGGTTAGTCGCGCAACTCGAAGCAAGCCGCGAAGAACTCAGGCTGGCCGGAGTAAGCTTCCTCAGCCCGCGCTTCATCCGTCAGAATGAACTGGCGATACCGCTTCAGTATCAGCAGAACATCGTCGCTGTCGCACAGGGCGACAGTAGTAACTGAACTCCTTTTCAGCATCCCACCGATATGCCGTTAGCGTGCACCATGAACTCTTCAGCGTCAATAAGCAAGATTATTTCATGACCGATGTGCCGCCACTGCGCCAGGGGGCCTGATAGGCTCAGTAAACTACTCCGCATCAGCTAGTAGCGCCTATCGCCCTTTACTTCGTCATTTAGCCAATGCCAGATGGCCTCATGGCCCACTGAGAATTTGACGATAATCTGACCGGTGGCGTCGCGTAAAATTCGTGGTTCATTGTTGCCGTCCACCACCCCGTTTGAGTCTATGCTGTATCTTTGTGGAAAATGTTGGTGAAAGATAATCGGATTATGCGCGTTTTCACCGTGCCCGCTACAAGCTTGCACTACGATTATCGCCGCCGGGACGGCGGTTACCCAGGCCGCGCGCCGTACAGGCAAAAACGCCCGCCAACAACGGGCGGTAATGGACTTGCCGGGCGGACGCCGCTACACACTGGAGGAGTTAAACCGCGGTTTGGAAATGACCTGATCGGCTTTGTCAGTGTATTACTGAGGCGATCAAAATTCAGATAGCGGTAGATATCCACTGCCGTTTGATCCACCAGCATCATCATCTGCAAATATTCCTCAAGTTATGGGTAGATGTAGATATTACTGTAGATATTACTGTCGCGCCATCTCTTATCTTACCCGCGCCTGGTTACCCATGCACAGCGAGCAATCACGGGATTTCCATATGCACGCTACTTTTGCCGAAGACGCTATAGCAGCCCTCTCTTGTGGTTGTCCAGCAGCTTACCGGTGGCGCGGAAGTGGTCGATTTAGTCATGCAGGAGCCGATAAAGACTTCATCAATTTTACTGTCGGCCGCGTCAGACAGCAGACGGGCGTCATCCGGATTGTTCGGCACGCACAGGATTAGTGCGCCAGCCAGATCATCTCAATCATCGCTGCATACTCGGCATCGGCATCCGCCAACAGCTAGCTCTCCATGCCTTTGATACGCCATTCTAGCGCGCAGCGCTCGCGAAATTATCCATTTCAGAAACATATATTGAAATTTAAATATTCGCTAATCGGCGCCCGGTCAAACTTGATGGTGCAACCGGCGGCGGAGCGTTCCGCCAAGGCCTCCCAGCAGTTTAAAGCCTGTTCCACCTTTTGTTCTGGTAGCCACTCGATTTCCAAAATGCGGCCGGAAAAATGTTTTTCTTGCCCCCTTCCTTCACCGTCAGCAGCCCTTGCTTGATAGCATAATACGGGATCGCATGCACCAGATCGCGAAGGGTAATGCCTGGTTGTATGGTGACTTTAAAACGAACCAGCGCCGACTTCGGTATATCCAATGACATGACACCGGTCACGGCGCGAAGGCCGCCAGCCCGGTCCCCGCCGGGAACGAGATGCCAATCGGGAAACGGGTGTTGGAATCGCCGCCGGTGCCGATGTTGTTGGGCCATAACATGCGATTCAGCCAGGAGTAGAGATACCGTCGCCTGGATACAAAGAGATGCCGCCACGGTTCATGATGAAGTCCGGCAGCGTATAGTAGGTCTGCAATGTCCACCGGCTTGGGATAGGTGACGGTGTGGCAAAATGATTGATTACCAGGTCGGCGAAGAAACCCTGGCACGTCAGATCCTTCAACTCATCGCGCCTCATATGGCCTGTCGTATTCTGCGACCACACCGAGGTCTTTTCGACTCGTAATGGTGGCCTGGACGTACTCCGGAACGCCGCGCGCGGCCAACCATTCCTGACAAGCGAATACCCTTTGTCGCTTGTCGCTGGCGGCGACATCGCGAGAGTGGCAGGAGATGATGCCGGACGACTGCGCCGCATGCTACCTGTCAAATCACTTTAACAGAAAAAGTATACTGAAGCAAGGCATCAGCGCGCCAGATGTTTTCGCCCTATAGCGCCTGCCTGCGGTTCTCTCTGCCGCTGCACTTTGTTCAAGAGTTAATGTCTTGCGCCCCTTTTCGCAATACTCCTCAATTCCTACTGGTCACTAAATCGTAACGCCCCTCCGATTTTGATTAGGTCGACAACGGGAGTGGCGGCAAATCCCGCGCAGCATACGTCAATATACCCTTAACTTCCTGGCTGGCGCGCTAAGCACGTCCGTGCCTACGTTGCCGAATACAGTTAAAGTGGTGGACGCGCAAATGAAACGCCACCGGTCGAGGTGACCTCATCGCCGCAATGCTACGTGCAAGAGATTGAAGCCGCTGGCGACAGCGTCTCAATGCTCTCCGTGCTAGCCTGGAAATGGTAGTTGGCAGTATCGCTGCGGACTCGGCTGAAGCCGCCGACGTGTTAATGTTTGCGGTGGCGCAGACGCGGCCGATATTACTAACGCCATCGCTGTGCAAGGCGATACCTTTGCTGGCACCGTAGATGAAGCTGAGGGCAAAACTGAAGCCGTAATGCATGCCAAGACTGAGGCCAAAACCGACGCTCTGGTTAATGGCATCGATAAAACCGAAGCCGCAGCCGTAGCTTAAAAGCCAAGCGTATGCCGTAGTTGAACGGAGGCGAGCGCTTATGCTGTGGCATGCGCTAATGTCTCTCCTCTGGTGAGGCCACGCACGCAACCGATTTCCAACGGCGTGCCGGTGGCCATAGGGGAAGCGTTTTTGGCAAGCCTTGTGTAAGCCCTAACCACGCCTGGCGCTGACCAGCAGTCGCATTACGCGTACTATTCAGGCCAGAATGCTGGATGACCGCCAGTCAATTTGGCTTATCGGCCGACTGTACGACAGATTTTTCCTCCAAGGTAGTAAGAGCACGCCGCTATCACTTGACTCTACCGGTAACTGAGCCAGCCTGGGGCCGGTAGGGTCGGACGATCTCACGCCGACAACAATGGTTGCTTGTTTTATGGCGTGCTGATACCAACAGCGAGTGCCGTAAGGTTTTTCAGCTATCTGGTTCTATTTGATGTAAATTGGTGATTATCAAATCTATCAATCGCCGCCGCCGGACGACGCTTGGACAATCACTTTGTGGAAATGTGCACGATAAAAGTCTGCCAGTCGCTGGACGATATTTTGGCGAAAATCCGTTAACAGCTGACGCAAAATACACACCGTACTAGACGATCCTGCCTATGGCCATAAGAATTGCTGGATACTACCAAGGGCGATGATAGCGCCTGTATTCTGGCGCATTATCGCCATAACAGTCTTGTCTTTGCCAATCGCTGCGCCACCCAAATTTCGCAGCAGCCGGTTAAAAACGACGCTGCTAATTACCGATTACCCTAATTTTCGAGCGCTTTGCCTGATTGGCTACCAAAGAGGATACGCCGCTGCAATATCTTGGCCAGCCCCATTTCTTGCAATTGGTCGATTAGATCGGTGATGCGACTCATCGCTAGGAGGTAAGGTGGCTATTGGCGTATTTCCAAATGAAAAGGCGCCTAACACGACGCTTTGCTACAGGGCAAAGAAAAGTTATTTCTTTTTCTTGGCGTTGGGCAGGTCGGTAATAGTGCCTTCGTAAACTTCCGCCGCCAGACCCACCGATTCATGCAGCGTGGGATGTGCATGAATGGTCAGCGCAATATCTTCCGCATCACAGCCCATCTCAATGGCCAGCCCGATTTCGCCCAGCAGCTCGCCGCCGTTAACACCGACCACTGCGCCGCCAATCACCCGATGGCTTTCTTTATCGAAAATCAGCTTAGTCATACCATCCTGGCGGTCGGAAGCGATGGCGCGGCCGGATACCGCCCACGGGAAGGTGGCGACATCGTAGCTAATACCTTTCTCTTTCGCTTCTTTTTCCGTCAAACCGACCCAAGCTACTTCCGGCTCGGTATAAGCGATAGATGGGATGACTTTCGGGTCGAAATAATGTTTCTTGCCGACGATCACTTCCGCCGCCACGTGGCCCTCATGGATGCCTTTGTGCGCCAACATCGGCTGGCCGACGATATCGCCGATAGCGTAGATGTGCGGCACATTGGTGCGCATTTGTGTATCGACACGGATGAAACCACGGTCGTCGACCTCTACCCCGGCCTGGCCAGCATCTAGCAATTTACCGTTCGGCACGCGTCCGATGGCGACCAGAACGGCGTCATAGCGCTGAGCTTCCGACGGCGCTTTTTCCCCTTCCATGCTAACATACTCACCGTCTTCTTTAGCTTCCACTGCGATGACTTTAGTTTCCTGCATCAGATTGAAATGAGAGCTGATGTGTTTGGTGAAGACTCTCACAACATCTTTATCAGCCGCGGGGATAACTTGATCGAACATTTCCACCACGTCAATTTCCGATCCAAGCGCGTGGTAAACAGTGGCCATTTCCAGGCCGATGATGCCGCCGCCCATCACCAGCAGGCGCTTCGGTACGGTGGTCAGGGCGAGCGCATCGGTGGAATCCCATACACGGGGATCACTATGGGGGATAAACGGCAGTTGGATCGGGCGGGAGCCTGCAGCAATAATGGCGTTGTCGAAGGTAATGGTTGTCTTGCCGTTTTCGCCTTCCACTTGCAAAGTGTTGGCGCCGGTGAATTTACCGTAGCCGTTTGTCACCTTGACCTTACGCGCTTTAGCCATATCGCTCAGGCCGCCGGTCAGCTGATTGACCACCTTTTCCTTCCAGGTGCGCACTTTGTCGATGTCAGTTTGCGGCTCACCAAAGACGATGCCGTTTTTGCTCAGCGCCTTGGCCTCTTCGATGACTTTAGCGACGTGCAATAAGGCTTTCGAGGGGATGCAGCCCACATTCAGGCAGACCCCGCCGAGCGTGGAATAACGCTCCACCAATACGGTCTCCAGACCCAAATCCGCACAGCGAAATGCCGCAGAATAGCCGCCCGGACCTGCCCCAAGTACCACGACCTGAGTTTTTATTTCTGTACTCATCATGACCTCTTAGTTGATTGCCCGACGGGTCAAACGTCTATTTTATCGCGTGTATTTGCATAATGCGCTGTATCCACCGGAACGTCTCCATCGCCCATAGTCTACAGAAATGTTAATAGACTGCAAAGTATATGACGACGGCGCATGTTTAGTTGGTGTCCCGCCGACCGCCCTTCACCGCCGGCGGTGACGCAGAAACAAGCAGGCCGGCCAGGGAGCAGGCCTAAAAATTACATTACCAGGCGACGGATATCGGACATCACATTATTGATGAAGCTGATAAAACGCGCACCGTCGACGCCGTCGATGACTCGGTGGTCATAGGACAGTGACAGCGGCAACATCAATCGTGGCGCGAACTCTTTACCGTTCCACACCGGCTTCATCGACGATTTAGACACTCCGAGTATCGCCACTTCCGGCGCATTGACGATAGGCGTGAACGCCGTACCGCCGATGCCGCCCAGGCTAGAGATGGTGAAACAGCCGCCCTTCATATCCGACGAAGTCAGCTTACCGGCGCGGGCCTTTTTCGAGATCTCCGTCAGCTCGCGTGACAATTCCAGGATGCTTTTTTTATTCACATCGCGGAACACCGGTACCACCAGACCATTCGAGGTATCTACCGCCACGCCAATATTGATGTATTTCTTCAGCGTCAGTTTCTGGGTGTCTTCGGACAGCGAACTGTTAAAACGCGGTAGCTTTTCCAGCCCCTTGGCAACCGCCTTCATGATAAACACCAGCGGGGTGATTTTCACATCTAGCTTCTTCTTCTCGGCCTCGGCGTTCTGCTGCTTGCGGAAGACTTCCATTTCAGTGATATCGGTTTCGTCGAACTGGGTCACATGAGGGACCATCACCCAGTTGCGGTGCAGGTTGGCGCCGGAGATTTTCTGGATCCGCCCCAGCTCCACCTCTTCGGTGTCGCCAAACTTGCTGAAGTCTACTTTTGGCCACGGCAGTAAGCCAGGCAGCGTACCGCCATCGACAGCGGCTTGAGCGGTCTCGGCGCATTTGACCGCCTCCTTGACGTACGCCTGGATATCTTCGCGTAGAATACGGCCTTTGCGCCCGGTACCGTTCACCTTCGCCAAGTTGATGCCGAATTCGCGCGCCAGCCGGCGGATCACTGGGGTCGCGTGCACATAGGTGTCGTTATCGGAAAATTCGCCTTTGCCTTGCGCCGGCGCCGAGGCCACAGCTGCGGCGCTTTCCTTGGCTGCAGTCAGCGCGGGGGCGGCGCCTTTCACATCGAATACCATGATCTGAGAACCGGTGCTGACCTTATCGCCGACGTTAATCTTGATCTCTTTGACGATTCCCGCAAACGGAGCCGGCACTTCCATGGACGCTTTGTCGCCTTCCACGGTAATCAGTGACTGCTCGGCGTCAACTTTATCGCCCACGCTGACCAGAACTTCGGTGACTTCCACCTCATCTGCACCGATATTCGGTACGTTGATTTCAATAGTCATGATTTACTCTACCTCTTACGTCAGACGCGGGTTGACTTTGTCAGCGTCGATGCCGAATTTTCTGATGGCCTGCGCCACCACATCAGCGCCGATATCGCCGCGTTTAGCCAATTCACTCAGCGCCGCAACCACCACATAGCTGGCGTTCACTTCAAAGTGATGACGCAGGTTCGCGCGGCTGTCGGAACGACCGAAACCGTCGGTGCCCAAAGCGTGGAACTCGCTAGCAGGGATGAAGTTACGGATCTGCTCGACGAACAGTTTCATATAATCGGTGGACGCTATCGCCGGAGCATCATTTAGCACGGTGGCCACATAGGGTACGCGCGGCGTTTCGGTTGGATGCAGCATGTTCCAGCGTTTGCAATCCTGGCCATCGCGCGCCAGTTCAGTGAACGAGGTTACGCTGTACACGTCGGAACCCACCTCATACTCTTTCGACAGGATCTGCGCCGCTTCGCGCACGTGGCGCAGGATTGCTCCCGAGCCCATCAGCTGCACTTTGCCTTTGCCGCCTTCCAGCGTTTCCAGCTTGTAGATCCCTTTGCGAATCCCCTCTTCTGCGCCTTTCGGCATGGCGGGCATAGCGTAGTTTTCGTTCAGCGTGGTCAAATAGTAGTAGACGTTTTCTGGCTTATCGCCGTACATCCGGGTTAAACCGTCATGCATAATGATAGCGACTTCATAGGCATAGGCCGGATCGTAGGAAATGCAGTTTGGGATGGTCAGTGACTGAATATGGCTGTGGCCGTCTTCATGCTGCAAGCCTTCACCGTTCAGCGTGGTCCGCCCAGACGTGCCGCCGATAAGGAAGCCGCGCGCCTGCTGATCGCCCGCCGCCCAGCACAGATCGCCGATACGCTGGAAACCGAACATTGAATAGTAGATGTAGAACGGAATCATCGGTAAATCGTTGGTGCTATATGAGGTCGCTGCCGCCAACCAGGAAGACGCCGCGCCCAGCTCGTTGATTCCTTCTTGCAGGATCTGCCCCTTTTCGTCTTCGCGGTAGTAGGCGACCTGCTCGCGGTCCTGCGGCATGTACTGCTGACCGTTAGGGCTATAGATGCCTATTTGGCGAAACAAACCTTCCATGCCGAAAGTACGGGCTTCGTCGGCGATGATCGGCACCAAGCGATCTTTGATCGACCTGTTCTTCAGCATCACGTTCAGCACGCGAACAAAAGCGATGGTGGTGGAGATCTCTTTCTTCTGCTCTTCCAGAAGTGGTGCTAAATCCTCAAGCGTCGGCAGTTCCAGCTGCTCGGTGAAATCCTTCAGGCGGCTCGGCAAATAGCCGTGCAGCGCTTTGCGGTGCTCATGTAGATAGTTGTACTCTTCGGACCCTTCTGCAAAAGTGATATAGGGCAGCGCTTCAATATTATCGTCAGTAATGGCGCTCAGGTTGAAGCGATCGCGGAAGTAGCGTACCCCTTCTATATTCATTTTCTTCACCTGGTGCGCGATATTCATGCCTTCCGCGGTCACACCCATGCCGTAACCTTTGATGGTGTGGGCAAGGATGACCACTGGCTTGCCGGTTGTGTTCTTGGCTTTTTGCAGCGCGGCGTAGATTTTTTTCGGATCGTGTCCACCGCGATTCAGCGCCCATATCTTATCGTCGCTCATGTCTTTCACCAGTGCGGCGGTTTCCGGATATTTACCGAAGAAGTGCTCGCGCACGTAGGCGCCGTTCTTTGATTTAAAGGTCTGGTAGTCGCCGTCGACGGTTTCGTTCATTAATTGAATTAGCTTGCCAGAGGTGTCTTTACGTAGCAGCTCGTCCCAGTGGCCACCCCAGACCACCTTGATCACTTCCCAGCCAGCGCCGCCAAACACACCTTCCAGCTCGTTGATGATCTTACCGTTACCGGTGACCGGCCCATCCAGACGCTGTAGATTGCAGTTGATGATGAACACCAGATTGTCCAGCTTCTCGCGCATCGCGATGGTGATGGCGCCTTTGGATTCCGGCTCATCCATCTCGCCGTCGCCCAGGAAGGCGTAAACTGTCTGATTACTGGTGTCCTTCAGCGAGCGGTGATGCAAATATTTAAGGAATTTAGCCTGATAGATAGCGCTTATGGCCCCCAGACCCATCGACACCGTCGGGAACTGCCAGAACTCCGGCATCAGCTTGGGATGCGGATAGGACGAGAGGCCCTTTCCGCCTACTTCCTGACGGAAGTTGTTCATCTGATCTTCGCTCAGGCGGCCCTCCAGGAAGGCGCGAGCGTAGATGCCAGGGGAAACGTGGCCCTGGAAATAGACCAGGTCGCCGCCGTCTTTGTCGTTGCGAGCACGGAAGAAGTGGTTAAAGCATACTTCATAAATCGTGGCAGAGGACTGGAATGACGCCATATGGCCACCCAGCTCTAAATCTTTCTTCGACGCGTGCAGCACGGTCATGACGGCATTCCAGCGTATAGCGGAGCGGATACGGCGCTCCAGCTCTAAATTGCCCGGATACTCAGGCTCTTCCTCGACCGGAATCGTATTGATGTAATCGCGTCCGGCGGCACCTTGCGCGATGCTTACCCCACCTTTGCGCGCTTCGTTCAACACCTGATCAATCAGGAATTGCGCGCGTTCAATACCTTCTTCACGGATAACCGATTCGATCGCCTGCAACCAGTCGCGTGTTTCGATCGGATCCACGTCATTGTACAAACGTTCTGACATGGTGGTGTTCCTTATCTATCTTTAATATTGGTTTAGTTGGAGCCTATCCTCCTATGCTCTGGCGGCCAGAGCATAGGAGGATAGGCTCATAGCTCCCGCTGCCGTGTAGGCCGCCGTTCCCGGGGCTTAATCCTTACGTTGCTGGAGACGTCGAAGTGATCGTTCGCGCCGGCTATGTTCCCGGCCAAGGTCCAGCAAAATCTCCTCAATAAACTCCAGATGGCGATGTGACGCCTCGCGCGCCTTTTCCGGCTCGCGCGCGACTATCGCGGCGAAAATCTCGGCACGGTGGGTGCTCACTTGAGCCAGCATTTCCCGACGATAGTAAAGCAATTTAAAATTTTGACGCACGCTGTTTTCTAGCATCGGCTCTATACTGCGCACAAGATGCAATAAAACCGTATTATGCGCGGCTTCGGTGACGGCGATTTGATAATTCATGACGGCATCAGCTTCCGCATCGAGATCGACGCTATCCTGCGCCGCCTGAATCGCCTGATGGCACTCACGGATATGCTCGAAATCCTGTTCGGTTCCGCGCAGCGCCGCATAATAGGCGGCAATGCCTTCAAGGGCGTGGCGGGTTTCCAGCAGGTCATATTGTGATTCAGGATGTTCTGCAAATAGTTCGGTCAGCGGATCACTGAAGCTTTGCCACAAATTACTTTGTACAAACGTCCCTCCCCCCTGCCGCCGCAGTAGCAGGCCTTTAGCTTCCAATCGCTGGATGGCTTCCCGCAGCGATGGGCGAGAAACGTCAAATTGCTTTGCCAGTTCACGCTCGGAAGGCAATTTTTCGCCTGGGCGCAGAGTCCCTTCTAGAATCAAATATTTCAATTGCTGTTCTATGACATCCGATAACTTGGGTTGGCGGATCTTACTATAGGCCATTTCTTGTCTTCTCAGCGGATGGCGCATGGTAAATTGGTAATACCAATTAAATTTTAACGGTGCTAAAAGTAGCAAAGTATTCACCTTCTGTCTATCGTGGCTTTAACCTAAATCATCAAATCGCGCACATTCTCACAAAAGCCTGACATCTAAGCTGCGTCAGGTCCGCTGCGTAGCAAAATTATTTTCATACGAAAGGTTATTATTAACGACCATGAAGCGTTCCGTGTAAGCCATGGAAGATGATCTACACTGGGAACCAAGAAAAACACCGCCAAATACATAATTATACAACCCTGATACGACCTTACGAACCCCGGCGATTTTCCGATCGCCGTTACGCCAATCGTCCAGCAAACGACGGCGCCGGTTTATTGCGCGCAAATGTCATAAATCCAGTGCAATGCCACACCGTGACGCGTAAATTAAAACATACAACAACCGTAACTTTGGATAGACACAGCGCTGATTCGGAATCCAGATATCTGCCCGCCATAACGACAGACCATAACGACAAAGATGATTCGATGATGGAAGGCTAACAGCGTGCCGAGACGCTGAAACGCAGGCCAAATCGCCATACTGAGGATTGCGCAAACCATACAAATAGCCGGCCATTCGGTTATTTTGGCTACGCTATTCTGCGGCGTTATCCCTTGGGGCGGCAGAGACTGGACCAGCGTCAGCCTAGTGCTAGCGCAGCACCTAGTGCACTAACTCTGCCACGACTTCCGACGCGCTTTTTGGAGCGGCGAGCTTATCACACGCTGAATGAGGTCCTGGCGCAGTGTCATGGCGA
Source organism: Sodalis sp. (in: enterobacteria) (assembly GCF_036327475.1). Classification (NCBI taxonomy): domain Bacteria; kingdom Pseudomonadati; phylum Pseudomonadota; class Gammaproteobacteria; order Enterobacterales; family Bruguierivoracaceae; genus Sodalis; species Sodalis sp. (in: enterobacteria). The sequence continues at coordinate 1,272,917 of NZ_CP132913.1, forward strand.
GCAGGCACGGCAAAAGGCCGAATGGTTGGCGCAACTGGCCGAGCCCGCGCTGCTGCTGATGGGCACTATGGTGTGCGGACTGGTGATAATACTTTATGTGCCGCTGCTGTAGTTGGGGGAAGTTTTGACCAATTTAAGCGCAGGACAGCCGTTACCGTCGCGCTCGGCGGCGAGCTAGGAAATATGCAGGTCGACCACGCTTTGCCGCGTTACCCGCGCGAGCTCGACGGCACCAGCATAGCTGAGGTAAACGACAGTTAGGGCGCATCAACGTCACATTAAGGCGTCGCAGGTTACAGTTGAGTGAAGTCCGATTTTCCTGCTCAGCGACACGGATGAAAGTGGTGTGTTTGGTCAACTCCCTCAAGCGCGATGCCCCAACTGATCCACGCTATAATGCTTATACATCGCGGTCAGCACGTCGAAGACGTCAGCACCTTTGCCATGAGAAAAGTTACAACGATATCCATGTTCGCGGCGATAACCGACACGCCGGATCAGCGAAGGTCAGGATATTTGAAGGTGAAATCACGCTGCAGTTCAACATCGGATCAACTTTTCAGCGTGGAGCTTTCAGTCGGATAAGCACGTCCCTGAAACATAACGTTACATCTCCTATACACATAGGGTTTTCCTGATGAAAAGTGGTGAGTCGCTAATCAAGATCAGATACAATTTGTCTGTTCCAGTAGCGGCATCATGCGCGTGCGCGGGATTAAGGTTAGAGCAAGACTGCAGAATCTGCCCGTTTTACGGTACAATCGTACCAATTATCTTGGGTCACGAGAGCCCTTCAGAGTGAGGCAGTTAACGTGATGCAATACATTGTTGCTATGACCGGCGGTATCGGCAGCGGTAAAAGCACGATGGCTAACGCCTTCACTGCCCTCGGCGTGCCAGTAGTGGATGCCGACGTAATTGCACGGAAGGTGGTCGAGCTAGGCAGCCCGTCCCTGCGTGCCATCGCGCAACGATTTGGTCCGGCGGTGCTGAACATGGACGGGTCACTGGATCGCGCCGCGCTTAGAGCGCGTATTTTCAGCGATCCAGAAAAGAAAGCCTGGCTTAACGGTCTACTCCATCCGCTTATTAAACGGCAAACCGAGCAGCAGTTGCGCTCCGCCTGCGCGCCGTACGTGTTGTGGGTCGTGCCGCTGCTTATTGAGAATAAGCTGCAACAACGCGCCGATCGGGTGCTGGTGGTGGATGTGGCACGCGAGGTGCAGATCGCGCGCACACTCAGCCGGGACGACGTCAGCCGCGAGCAGGTAGAGAACATTTTGGCGGCGCAAGTGCCGCGTCAGCGGCGTCTGGCCTGTGCGGACGATATTATTGATAATAGCGGGCGCCCAGAGGAAGTAACGGATTGCGTTGCTACTTTGCATCGACGCTATCTTGCGCTTGCGGCATCAGCAACCCGACAGGATAAATCACTTATGAGTGACGTTTACTAGACAACAGCGCTACTTGAATATCCGTTAGATGAAAATGCGGACTTGTCTGCGGTTGACGTTCCTATGGATGCTTATCTCCAAACGCGGGATTCGCTCGACGCCGCGCTGACCCGTATTCTGAATATCGTGCACCACATTCCAGACCCGTTCAAAAACAAATCAGCCTGAACGGCTTCTTCCAGGATAACGCTAGAGGAGGGGATTTGCTGTGGTTGTGCGTTCCTGTCGAGTATTAACTCTATCTGCAAGCTTTCGGCCATAAAATCCGTTGTGCTATCAGCTTATCCCTGGACAGCGCGAGCGGCGTGATGCCGAATTATCTCCCTGTTTGAACTGGCCAGTTGTGAGGAGTAATTACATGAGCGACGATATTGTTAACGTCACCTGTCCAACCTGCAGCCAAGGGGTGGAGTGGAGCCAGAAAAGCCCGTTCCGACCGTTTTGCAGCAAACGCTGCCAGTTGATAGATCTTGGCGAATGGGTGGAAGAGGAAAAGCGTATTTCAAGCGATGTGCAAATCACTGATAGCGACGAGTAGAGTACACCCGCCACGAGCGAACGGCGACAGCGGCGGCAATGCGTTACACCGTCGCTTGCGGTACATCTTAGCGGTAGGTGTCGCGTCCACCGCCTCTTTCCCTCGGTTTTCTTTTATATAGAACCGCTAATGTCACGCCGACCCCGTCGAGAAATAAACACGTTTGCCGTGCAGGAACCGCCGCCTACCGAGACATCGCGCCGCAGGGGAGTGCCACGCCAGTGCTCCGCCAAAGAAATAAAACGCCAACTGTCGCTCGGCGAAGTGATTCTGGATCGTCGCCAGCAAATGGGTCTGCTTGACATCAAGCCGGTCTCTTCACAGGTTCACGGTACAGAGCCTGTTCGTGGCTCTCTCCTAGCTCAACTGTACCGCCGAAAAACTCCCAAAAACCGCCCATACGGACTTCTGCCGGGCGGCGCGGGCGATAAATATTTCCCGCCTGGCGCTACAGATGATACCACCGAGATGGTTCGTATCGTCATAGCTGTCAGCGCTCCTTAAGATCCACACGCCTTTTTAATAAAATACCCGGCGAACCGGGCGTAGATGAACGACTGCTGGCCGCTTGACATCAAGCTTACCGCAATTTACCGTGACAGTATTTGAATTTCTTGCCGGAACCGCACGGGCAAGGATCGTTGCGCCCGACTTTGTGGCCTTTCTGCGCCAAAGAAGCGCTGCTGGAGGCGAGTTCCGCTATCGACGCCTGATGGCTGAGCTGCTGCTGTTTAGCCAGACGCTCAGCTTCTTCGCGCCGTTGCTGCTTCATTGCCTCTACCTCTTCCGGCACGCGTACCTGCACCTTGCTCAGGGTGCTGATTGCTTCATATTTCAGCGACTCCAGCATAGCGGTGAACATCACAAAGGATTCGCGCTTGTACTCCTGCTTCGGATCTTTTTGCACATAGCCGCGCAGATGGATGCCCTGACGCAAGTAGTCCATCGCCACCAAATGCTCTTTCCAAAAGGAATCAAGCGTTTGCAACATAACACCTTTCTCGAAGTTGCGCATCATGTCGCTTCCGACAATCTCCTCCTTACGCTGATATTGCACCAACATCTGTTCAAGCACGCGCTCACGCAGGGCCTCTTCGTGCGGGCCCGGCTCATCGTCCAGCCATTGGCCGATAGGCATCTCCAGATCAAAATCATCTTTCAAACGCTGCTCAAGTCCGGGCACATTCCACATTTCTTCCAGCGATTGCGGCGGAATGTAGCTATCGAGAATAGTTTTCAACACATCCTCGCGGATGCCCTTAATAGTCTCGCTAATATCCGCCACATCGAGCAATTCGTTTCGCTTGGTGTAGATCGCACGACGCTGATCGTTGGCGACGTCATCATACTCCAACAGTTGCTTACGGATATCAAAGTTGCGGCTTTCCACCTTACGCTGGGCATTGGCAATCGCCTTTGTGACCCACGGGTGCTCAATGGCTTCGCCCGGTTTCATACCCAATTTACGCATCATGCCGGAGATGCGATCTGATGCAAAAATGCGCATCAGAGCATCTTCCATCGACAAGTAAAAACGGGATGAGCCGGCATCACCTTGGCGGCCGGAGCGGCCGCGCAGCTGATTGTCGATACGGCGCGATTCATGACGCTCGGTGCCGATGATGTGCAGGCCACCGGCGGCCAGCACCGCCTCATGGCGCCGCTGCCAAGCATCTTTGATAGCGGTGATCTGCTGCTCATCCGGCGCTTCCAGGGCTGCGATTTCCGCCTCCCAGCTGCCGCCAAGTACGATATCGGTACCTCGGCCGGCCATGTTGGTAGCGATGGTCACTGCCCCTGGCTGGCCAGCTTGAGCGACGATCTCTGCCTCCATGGCGTGGAATTTGGCGTTGAGCACTTTATGCGCGATGCCGGCTTTTTCCAGCTCGCCGGAAACCAACTCTGATTTTTCAATAGAGATGGTCCCTACCAGAACCGGCTGGCCACGTTTGGTACAGGTTTTGATGTCCTCGATTATCGCGTCGATTTTTTCTTTTTCCGTCATGTAAACCAGATCGGCCAAATCTTTGCGGATCATCGGACGGTTAGTGGGCACAACGATGGTATCAAGTTTATAGATAGAGCTGAATTCAAACGCTTCGGTATTGGCAGTGCCGGTCATTCCGGCAAGTTTCTCATACAGGCGGAAGTAGTTCTGGAAAGTGATAGACGCCAGCGTCTGGTTTTCATTCTGGATCGCCACGTTTTCTTTCGCCTCCACCGCCTGGTGCAGCCCGTCGGACCAGCGGCGGCCCGGCATGGTGCGGCCCGTGTGTTCGTCAACGATAAGAACTTCACCATCTTTGACGATATAATCCACATCTCGGGCTAGCAACACGTGGGCGCGCAGAGCGGAGGTCACATGATGCATCAGCATGATGTTGGCGGGAGAGTAGAGCGATTCGCCCTCCTCCATGATCCCGGCTTTCACCAGTAGTTCTTCAATCAGCACTAGCCCCCGTTCGGTCAGGTTCACCTGGCGGGATTTCTCATCCACCGAGAAGTGCCCCTCGCCCTGAAAGCTTTCGGAATCCTCTTTGTCCTGGCGAATCAAATGCGGGATCAATTTGTCGACGCGGCGATACATATCGGAGCTGTCTTCCGCCGGGCCGGAGATAATCAGGGGGGTGCGGGCTTCATCGATCAGAATAGAATCCACTTCATCCACCAGCGCGTAATATAATTTACGCTGCACCCGCTCCTCCGGGCTGAATGCCATATTGTCGCGCAGATAGTCAAAGCCGTACTCGTTGTTGGTGCCGTAGGTGATATCGGCGGCGTACGCGGCTCGCTTGGCCGGAGCCGGCAGCCCCGACAAGTTGATGCCGACACTCAACCCAAGAAACTCAAATAGCGGACGGTTGTTTTCCGCATCGCGCTGCGCCAAATAATCGTTCACCGTGACCACATGGACGCCTTTGCCGCCGAGGGCGTTAAGGTAGGCCGGCAGTGTGGCTGTCAAGGTTTTCCCTTCACCTGTGCGCATTTCGGCGATACAGCATTTGTTAAGCACTATACCGCCCATCAATTGCACATCGAAATGACGCATACCGAATACACGCTTGCTGGCCTCGCGCACTACGGCAAAGGCTTCCGGCAGCAGGCTGTCGACGGTCGCCCCTTTGGCAATACGCTCACGGAATTCGATGGTTTTGGCCGTGAGCTGTTTGTCGCTCAACTGCTCCATTGCCGATTCCATCTGGTTGATAGCGTCTACCGCCTTACTCATGCTACGCATGGTACGATCATTACGGCTGCCAAAAATTTTGGTAAGTAATTTTGCTAGCATAGTCAGTTACATCTCATCACGGCCACGCCCATCGGCGGCCAAAAGGGTTAAGCGGCCTCGTGCGCAGCTGTCCGCCAAATCTGGCCGTGACCATCCAAACAGGAGGTGCGGCTAGAAATAACGTCTGCCAAATTGTCGTCAACGATTTAAAATACCCATTGCACGATAATGTCTTCTGCCGGAGTGTTGTTATGCGCCATAGTCGTCCACACCCCATCGACAGCCTATTTGGCGATGCCGCTGAGACGGGCCGCCAGTCCCTCTCAAAGATTAAGCAGCGGGCCATCATGTTGCTTAATCTCAACCACGCGGTTAGCACGTTGTTGCCGGCACCGCTGCGCCCCTGGTGCTGCGTTGCCAACGTCCGCCAGAGCGTGATGGTGCTGGAAACTGCCAATGCCAGCTGGAAGATGCGGTTGCTATATGAACAACCTCAATTATTATCCGCATTAAGAGCGAAAATTCTACCATCATTGTCGTCCATCGACATCAGGATTAACCCTGGCTTGGAGAGAAAACAGGAATTAAACGCGCAAAATAACGACAGCGGCCGGCAACATCGCCGGCCGCTCAAGGAAAAGCCGAGGCAATTGAGCGCGCAGAGCGCGGTATCTATTCGCCATGTGGCGGCACGCAGCGAAGGGAAATTAAAGAGCGCGCTGGAACGACTGGCAGAGCTGGCCGGAGAGAGTGCCAACCCCGCCAGTCGTGGGAAATAGACGCCCAACCACTACCCCTGCCGGCGTAAGCCGGAACGCCGTCTTGAAACGCTACGCCACTGTGCACCGACGACCCTCATGCCATAACGAGGGAAGGTTCCTTGAACGCCAACGGCAGTTCCGCCTCGTCCTCGAAGGTCACCAGTTCCCAAGCTTCCTGGCACGCTAGCACCGCCTGCAACAGCTTGTTGTTCATGGCGTGGCCGGATTTGAAAGCAGTAAAAGCGCCAATGATGTTATGGCCGCACATAAACAGGTCGCCTATGGCGTCGAGCATTTTATGGCGGACAAACTCATCTTCAAAGCGCAGGCCATCTTCATTCAGTACCCGGTAGTCATCGACCACGATAGCGCAGTCGAAACTGCCGCCAAGGGCTAGCCCGCGAGATTGCAGGTACTCAATATCGCGTATGAAGCCAAAGGTGCGTGCGCGGCTTATCTGGCGAACGAACGACTCCGCGGAGAAGTTCAGAAAATAACGTTGCGAGCTGGCATCAATCGCAGGATGTTTGAAGTCGATGGTGAAATCGAGCGTAAAGCCGTTATACGGCGCCAGCTCGGCCCATTTATCCCCATCCTCAACGCGCACCGCCTGTTTAAGACGCAAGAATTTTTTGGCGCAGTTAAGTTCCTCAATACCGGCATCCAGCAGAAGGTAAACGAAGGGGCTGGCGCTACCGTCCATGATCGGGATTTCAGGTGCATCCACTTCAACGATGATGTTGTCGATCCCCGATCCCGCCAGCGCTGCGTTCAGGTGCTCAACGGTGGAAATGCGCACGTTATGCTCACTCACCAAGCAAGTGCACAGCATAGTGTCGCGCACCGACCTGGCGTCTGCGGGGAAATCCACCGGCGGGTTTAAATCGGTTCGACGATAGATGACCCCGGTGTTTGCCGGTGCAGAACGTAGTGTAAGTGTGACCTTTTTGCCGGTATGTAATCCCACACCGGCGGCTTGCACGATACGTTTTAATGTCCGCTGTTTGATCATCTATTTTTCTCGTAATGTTTAACCACACCGCTTACCCTGCCTAGTACAGAGGAGAGTGGACTGGCCAGTGTAGCACAAAGAGCGATGCTTCCCAAAGCGGCACGGTTTAATCTGCCTGTTTACGTAGAAACGCCGGAATATCCAGATAGTCAGGTTCCTTACTTCCCTGGACGTTTTGCTCATTGAGCGCCTTGACCACCGTCTTCTGCTCCTGAGCGAGTGAAGACAAGCCCGCGGCATGATCGCGGTAGCGGTTATCCATAACCGGCGGGTTGTTCTGCTTGTTAGTCACTAGCGTGATTTCTGGGCGCTTATCCATGCCGATGCCGGTGGCCACGACGGTAACGCGCAGTTCGTCGTTCATATCTGGATCCAGCGAGGTACCGATGACAACGGTGGCGTTGTCGGAGGCGAAAGCGCGAATAGTGTTACCTACAGTTTCAAATTCGTCCAGACGCAGGTCGAAGCCGGCGGTGATGTTGACTAGTACACCACGGGCGCCGGACAGATCGATATCTTCAAGTAGCGGGCTGGAAATCGCTATTTCCGCCGCTTCTTCCGCGCGATCCTCGCCGCAAGCGACGCCGGACCCCATCATAGCGTAACCCATCTCCGACATGACGGTGCGCACGTCGGCGAAGTCGACGTTCATCAGGCCCGGACGAGTGATAAGTTCAGCGATACCTTGCACCGCACCTTTCAGTACGTCGTTGGCGGCGCCGAAAGCGTCCAGCAGCGAAATGCCGCGGCCCAGAACTTTCAGCAGTTTATCATTAGGTATGGTGATAAGCGAGTCGACATACTTTGAGAGTTCAGCAATGCCCTGTTCGGCGAACGCCATGCGTTTTTTGCCTTCAAAGTTGAAGGGCTTGGTAACCACGGCAACGGTCAAGATACCCAGATCCTTAGCGACTTCCGCGACAACCGGCGCGGCGCCCGTGCCAGTGCCCCCGCCCATGCCAGCGGCGATAAACACCATGTCGGCGCCCTCAAGAGCAGCCCGCAGCGCTTCGCGGTCCTCCTCGGCGGAGTTGCGGCCGACTTCAGGATTGGCGCCGGCTCCGAGCCCTTTAGTGATACTGCTACCGATCTGGATAGTCTGGCCAACGGACGTCTTACGCAATGCCTGTGCATCGGTATTTACTGCGAAAAAGTCCACGCCTTCGATGCGCTCGCGCACCATATGCTCGACCGCGTTGCCACCGCCGCCGCCGACACCGATGACTTTAATCACCGCGTCGTTGGTTAATTCCATAGGTTCAAACATAATTTCTCTCCGTTTTGTACCTGTCGCTTCGGAATCGGCCGCCTGTACAGCCGGATTCCGTCTTAAAAATCGTTAAAATTCTTTGCGCAGCCAGCCACTGAACCGATTCAACCATGTGCCGACCGACGTTCGTCTTTCCACATCCACTTCGCCGTTTAAATATGACTCTTTACCGTAATGCAGTAACCCAACGGCGGTCGAATAATAGGGCTCCTGCGCATAATCCGTCAGACCGGTGATATTCAGGGGCTGGCCGATGCGTACCTGGGTATGGAATACCCGCTGTGCGCAGGCTGCCAGACCGTCGATTTGCGCCGCGCCGCCGGTCAGCACGATGCCCGCGGCCAGATGATTCTTTACCCCCTGCGCCCGCAGCTGTTCTTGTAGCTGTAAAATTTCATCATTGACCAGGTTCAACAGCTCGGTATAACGCGGCTCGATCACCTCGGCCAGGGTCTGGCGCTGTAGGCTGCGCGGCGGTCGTCCGCCGACGCTCGGCACTTCAACGCTTTCGTCCTTACTGACCACTGACCCTAGCGCGCAGCCGTGGCGAACTTTGATCGCCTCAGCGTCGGTGGGCGGCGTACCGAAGGCATAGGCGATGTCGCTAGTAACTACGTTACCGGCATAGGGGATCACCTTGGTGTGGCGCAGCGCGCCGGCGGTATAGATCGCCATGTCCATGGCGCCGCCACCAATATCCACTACACACACGCCCAGCTCGCGTTCATCTTCCGTCAGCACAGCATAGCTTGATGCCAGACCTGCGAAAATCAGTTGGTCAACTTTCAGTCCGCAACGTTCAACCGCTTTAACAATGTTCTTCGCCATATCATTATGGCAGGTAATCAGGTGAACTTTGGCCTGCATCCGCACGCCAGACAGGCCAATCGGGTTTTTTATTCCTTCCTGATGGTCAATCGCGTAATCCTGCGGAATCACGTGTAAGATGCGGTGCTCGTCACGCACACGCACCGATTTGGCAGTATGCACCACATTCTCGACGTCTTCCTGCGTTACTTCTTCTTCGGAAATCGGCACCATGCCGATTTCATTCTGGCAGCTGATATGTTTGCCGGACAGGGCAAGATACACCGACGAGATCTGGCAGTCCGCCATCAACTCCGCCTGATCGATGGCGCGCTGCACGCATTTCACCACCGATTCCAAATCGTTAACGCCACCTTTATCCATGCCGCGCGACGGGCAATTGCCGGCACCGATGATATTCACCATACCATCTGGCAACACCTCCCCTACCAGCGCGGCTACCTTGGCCGTGCCGATCTCTAGTCCCACTACCAGTTTTCTGTCCGTCGCCTTGATCATTGTTGTTCTGCCTGTACCTGAATCTGTTGCTGATTACTGCCTTCCGGCTCGATATGGGCCGCTGCCCATCCGACGGCTAAGCCCGAGTCATAGCGCAGGTCCACGTAACTTATGTGCTTATTCTTGGCCTGCTGGAGTAGAACCGGATAAATCCCTATAAAGCGCTGCAGGCGCCTGGCCCTGTTCTCACGACCGAGCTCCAACCGGGTATCGTCCTTTAGCGTTAACTGCCACGAATGGCGGGCGCTCATGCTGACTGCCTTAAGCTGAAACTTGGCGGCCGTCAGCACTTCATTCATAGTACGGTAGACGGTCAAGACGTCTTGCTCGCTGCCTTCCGGACCATAAAGCATCGGCATGAGCTGATTGTCGATGCTCTGCGCCGGCGCGCTGAACACCTTGCCGCTGCCGTCCAACAGATGTAAATCATTCCAACGCGCTACCGGCACATACTCCAGCACGTGGATTTTCAACTCGTCCGGCCATTGTTTACGCACGCTCACCTGCTTAATCCACGGCATGCGCTCTATCTGCTGCTGGATGACATTGACGTCCTGGGTCATAAAGGCACCCGGCGCTCTCAGCGCCAGAATCGCCTGGCGAATGTCGTCATTGGTGGTGTAATGGCGCTCGCCGGTCACCACCAGCCGGGACAGCGGTAAACGATGGGGAGCTTTCATCCAGTCCACAACCATCCAGCCTCCCCAGACGATGGCACCAAGTACCATCAGCAGGAAAATCGACCCCCTGAGCTGGCCACCGCCGCTGCGTTCTGCAGCGGCCCTTTCCGTCTCACGGTTGCGTACATTTATCGCCGCCTGCGACATGTCAGACCGCTCCCGCCGCAATAACCGTCGGCGCATGTCGGAACTGGCCAGGCCGTTTAACCATGATGTCCCTCGCCCAGCTGCGGCTGCAGCTTGCTATCGGCCAGTTTACGGGCGATTTTGCCCACCGTGCCGGCACCCTGCATCAGCACCAAATCGTTATCCTGCAAGACCTGTGCCAGCGTCGATAGCAGCGCATCTATATCCAGTACCAAAATCGGGTCCACCTTACCACGCCCGCGTATGGTGCGGCACAGAGAGCGGCTGTCAGCGCCGGGAATTGGCGCTTCGCCGGCAGGATACACATCCAGCATCAACAGCACATCCACACCGGACAAGACGTTGGCAAAGTCGTCGTATAAATCCCGCGTGCGAGTGTAGCGGTGCGGCTGAAACACCATTACCAGCCGTTTGTTCGGCCAGCCTGCTCGAGCCGCTTTGATGGTGGCATCCACTTCGGTCGGGTGATGACCATAATCGTCAACCAGCATGACCTCGCCCGTTTTACCGTTGACGTGGGTCAAATCATAGCGGCCCAAATCGTCAAAGCGGCGGCCCGTCCCTTGAAATTGCAGCATCGCCCGCAAAATACTCTCGTCATTGATGCCCTCTTCGGTCGCCACCGCAATCGCCGCCATCGCATTCAGCGCATTGTGTCGGCCTGGCGCATTGAGCTCTACGCGCAAATCGGGCTTATCCTGGCGAGTGAAGGCAAAACTGCTGCGCAGGCCCTCCTGACGGTAATCGGTAATGCATAAATCAGCGTCGTCGCTAAAACCATAGGTGGTAATCTGTCGCCCAACGCGGGGCAGCAGTTCGCGGATCACCGGATCGTCGGTACACACCACCGCACGGCCGTAAAACGGCAAATTGTGCAGAAAGTTGATGAATGTCTGCTTCAAATTCTCAAAGTCGCCCTGGTAAGTATCCATGTGGTCGGCTTCGATATTGGTGATAATCGCCACCATCGGCTGCAAATGCAGGAAAGAGGCGTCGCTTTCGTCGGCCTCGGCAATCAGGTAACGGCTACAACCCAGGCGGGCATGGGCGCCGGCGGCTTTTACTAGGCCGCCGTTAATAAAGGTCGGATCCAGGCCGGCCTCGGCGTAAATACTGGCCACCATCGCGGTCGTGGTGGTTTTGCCGTGGGTGCCAGCGATGGCGATACCGTGACGAAAACGCATCAACTCCGCTAACATTTCTGCGCGCTGAATCACCGGAATACGCGCCTCTTTGGCCGCTACAATCTCCGGGTTATCGGGGGCGATAGCGCTCGACACCACCACCACGCTGACGTTGTTGATATTCTCAGGACGGTGGTTAAAAAAGATCTGCGCGCCCAGGTCAGTCAGTTGCTGCGTCACCGCGTTCGGCGCCAGATCGGAACCGCTGATTTGATAGCCCTCGTTTGCCAGCACTTCCGCGATACCACCCATACCGGCACCACCGATGCCAACAAAATGGATTTGCCTGACGCGGCGCATCTCGGGGACAAAAGTTCGCAATTTAGCCAGTTGTTGTGTATTCACAGTATTATCGCTTAAGTCAAAAACGCTCTGGACGGCACGGCCTGTCCGGTCTTGTCGACGTGCGACTTAGGCGCCAGCCGCCGCCACTTCCCGCGCCACCCGCTCCGTCGCGTCGGGAATAGCCGTTGCCCTGGCGCGCTGCGCCATACGCAGAAGCGTCAGTCGATCCCAACCTGCCAGCACGTCGCTGACCCGCTCGGCGGTAAAGGCCGGCTGTTCGATGATTTTTGCCGCGCCCGCCTGCTCCAGCGGCCGCGCGTTCCAATACTGTTGACGATCTTTGTGCATAAATGGCACAAACAGCGCCGGCAAACCGGCGGCGGCGATTTCGCTCACCGTCAGCGCACCGGCGCGACATACTACCACATCCGCCCAGGTGTAGGCGGCGGCCATATCGTCGATAAACTCCACCACCAGGTGCTGAGTCTCGCCGGCCGTTGCGTAGGCTCGGTTGACCTCATCCAGCGCCCCTTTACCCACCTGATGCCACATAGTCAAGGTGTTCGCCAAGCGGGCGGCAACCGCTGGCATGGTCTGATTCAGCACCCGTGCACCTTGGCTACCGCCGATCACTAAGACCCGAATCGGGCCGGTGCGTTCGAGAAAGCGCACGTCGGGCGCCGGCAGCGCCAGTACCGCATCACGCACCGGATTGCCCACCACATCGGCATGAGGGAACGCGCCGGAAAACGCTTGTAGCACTTTGTGTGCGATTTTCGCCAGACTACGATTGGTCAGGCCGGCAATGCCGTTCTGCTCATGCAGCACGACCGGGATGCCGCAGCTCCAGGCCGCCAGACCGCCTGGTCCAGAGACATAGCCGCCCATCCCCAGTACCACATCTGGCCGCCAGGAACGCATGATGCACCGCGCCTGACGCCAGGCGCGCCAGATACGCATCGGCGCTATCAGCTGCGCTTTCATACCTTTGCCGCGCAGGCCACTGATGCGAATAAAATCGATGTCGATGCCGTGTTGCGGCACCAAACTGGCCTCCATACGATCGGCGGTGCCGAGCCAGCGAACCTGCCAGCCTTGCGCCATTAGGTGATGGGCAACCGCCAACCCCGGGAACACATGTCCACCGGTACCGCCCGCCATCACCATCAGCCGCCTGGTCTTTTCCATCATCGCGTCCATCATCGCGGTCCCCTCGTAAATGCTTGCGCCTTGGCCAAGCGCGTCTCAAAATCCACTCTCAGCAGCATTACAATCGCCGTCGACATAATAAGCAAGCTTGAGCCGCCGTAGCTGATTAACGGCAGCGTCAGCCCTTTTGTGGGCAGCATGCCGGCGGCGGCACCCACATTGACCAGCGCCTGGAAGCTAAACCAGATACCGATGGAGCAGGCTAGGAAACCGGAAAAGCGCCGGTCGATTTCCAGCGCTTTGCGGCCGATGGACATCGCGCGGAACGAGACTAAAAAGACCATCAGTAGTGCCAGCACCACGCCAAAATAACCCAGTTCTTCCCCCAAAATGGCGAAAATAAAGTCGGTATGGGCTTCCGGCAAATACTCTAGTTTCTGTATTGAATTGCCCAGTCCTTGCCCCCAAAACTCGCCACGACCAAAGGCCATCAGCGATTGGGTAAGCTGGTACCCACTGCCGAAAGAATCATCCCACGGGTTCCAGAACGAGATCACGCGCCGCATACGATACGGCTCGGCGATAATCAACAGCACCACCGCGACAATACCCGCACCGATAATCGATAAAAATTGCCACAGTTTGGCGCCGGCCAAGAACAGCATCGCCAGAGTGGTGACAAACAGTACCACCACGGTCCCGAGGTCAGGCTGCGCCAGCAGTAGTACCGCCAGCACCATCATCACGCCCATGGGTTTGCAAAATCCCCAGAAGTTAGTACGCACTTCCTCTACTTTGCGCACCAGATAACTGGCCAAGTAGCAAAACAACGCCAGCTTGGACAATTCCGCCGGCTGGATACGCAGCGGACCGAGCGTAATCCAGCGCGACGCGCCATTAACTGAGCTGCCAACCACCAGCACCACCAGTAGCATCACCAAGGTGATAAGCAACATTACCGAGCTATAGCGCTGCCAGACCACCATTGGGATCCTAAGCGTTGTCAGCGACAACACAAACGCCAGACCGAGGTAGAAGGCATCGTGCTTGGCGAAATAGAGCGGGTCGCCCAACAGGCGCGCCCCGATGGGCATCGACGCCGAGGTCACCATCACAAAACCGATACCGGCCAGCCCCAACGTCAGCCACAGCAGCGTGCGGTCATACAGCACATGAGCCGGCGCTTCTGGCTCGCGCGGCCCCATCACCCATGCCTTTAGGCATGAAATCAATCCCAGATCGGAAATGCGCATCAGCCCACCTCCTGCGCCAGGCGCGTGAAGACCTCACCGCGCGCTTCAAAATTGCTAAATTGGTCCAGACTGGCGCAGGCCGGCGACAGCAACACCAAATCCCCTGCCCTCACCCGCGTACCAATGATGCGCATCGCCTGCTCCAACGTCTCAGTGAGAGTGGCGGCGTCGGGACGCAGGGACGCCAGCTGCTCGCCATCCTGCCCGAAACAGTACAGCTGCACCCGATCGCCCTGTACCAAAGGCGAAAGCGGGGTGAAATCAGCGGATTTACCATCGCCGCCCAGCAGCAAATGCAACGTACCCGCCACTGCTAGCCCGTTCAGCGCCGCTTCCGTGCTGCCCACGTTAGTGGCTTTAGAGTCATTAATCCAGCGTACACCATAGCGGTCGTGCACTAGCTCAAAGCGATGCGCCAGACCGCGAAACTGCCGCAGCGCCGCCTGGCTGGCCACCCGCGGAAGACCAATGGCGTCCGCCAGCGCTAGCGCTGCCAGGGCATTGGTATAATTATGACGGCTGCCGACGGTCATTTCGGCGCAATCCAACAGCGGTTCGCCGCGCGCCATTAACCAGGTGTTGCCCGCACGTTGGCTAAGATAATAATCGCCGCGCTCAACACCGAAGCTGACGCAGCGCATGTCATGTCCGCGTTCCGGCAGAGTGAGCGCATCGTCAGCGTTGACCACGCACACCGCTGCATTGCGATAAACTTTCAGTTTGGCCGCCCGGTACTGTTGCAAGCCTAGCGGATAACGGTTCATATGATCTTCGCTGATATTCAGTACGGTCGCCGCCACCGCTTTCAGGCTTTGGGTAGTTTCCAATTGAAAACTCGATAGCTCCAGCACATCCAACTGGCGTGGTGCTTCTAGCAACATCAGCGCCGGCAGGCCGATATTACCGCCGACGCCCACCCGCCAACCGGCGGCGGCGGCCATTTCGCTCACCATGCGGGTGACGGTGCTTTTGCCGTTGGAACCGGTTACCGCCACCATCGGCGTTTGCGTCTCGCGTGCAAACAGTTCAATATCGCCGACAACGGCTATGCCGGCCGCTGCCGCGGCGGCCAACGCGGGATGCGATAGGGGGATGCCGGGGCTGGCGACGATTAGGGTAGCATCGAGCAGCCACGCCTCGTTTAACGATCCCAGCTGACGCGGAACATCGGCTGACAGATGCTCCAGACCCGGTGGCGTAAAGCAAGTGTCCATCACCCGCGGTGTCACGCCGCGGTGGCGAAAGAAGTCAACGCAGGAAAGGCCGGTAAGTCCCAGTCCGATGATGACCACTTGTTCGCCACGATAGTCCGTCATGATTACCGTACCTTTAGCGTCGCCAGTCCTATAAGGACCAACATCAGCGAAATTATCCAAAAACGCACAATAACGCGCGGCTCCGGCCAGCCCTCCAATTCATAATGGTGATGAATAGGCGCCATACGGAAAATGCGCTGACCGCGCAATTTGAACGACCCCACCTGTAAAATCACCGACAGGGTTTCCAGCACGAATACCCCGCCCATAATCAGCAGTAAAAATTCCTGGCGCAGCAGCACGGCGATAGTGCCGAGCGCGCCGCCAAGCGCCAGTGAGCCGACATCACCCATAAAGACCTGCGCCGGGTAGGTGTTGAACCATAAAAACCCCAGACCAGCACCGACGATCGCCGTACACACCACAACCAACTCCCCGGAGAAGCGTACGTAGGGAATATGCAGGTAGCCCGCGAAGTTCATGTTACCGGTCACCCACGCCGCCAGCGCCAGGCCGGCGGCAACGAATACCGTCGGCATGATCGCCAGGCCGTCAAGACCGTCGGTCAGATTAACCGCGTTGCTGGTGCCGACGATAACAAAGTAGGCCAACAGCACATACCACAACCCCAGCTGCGGCATAATGTCTTTGAAAAACGGTACCACCAGCTGGGTAGCCGGCGTATCTTTTCCCACCGTGAACATGGTGAACGCCACCGCCAGTGCTATCAAGGATTGCCAGAAATACTTCCAGTGAGCGATAAGCCCCTTGATGTCTTTGCGCACCACTTTGCGATAGTCGTCGATAAAACCCACAGTGCCGTAACCCACCAGCACAAACAGCACACACCACACATATGGATTGAACGGATAGGCCCACATCAGCACCGAAACCGTAATCGACGCAAGGATCATCAGCCCACCCATGGTCGGTGTACCGCGCTTTCTGAAATGCGATTCCGGGCCGTCATTGCGTACCACTTGCCCGATCTGCAATTTTCGAAGCCAGTCGATAAGGCACGGCCCCATCCAGAGCGACAAGAATAACGCGGTCAGCAGGCTGACGATGGCGCGGAACGTCAAGTATGAAAAGATATTGAACCCCGAATAAAATTGGATCAGATATTCGGCTAGCCAGACTAACATGAAGTTTTCTCCCGTAACGCACGCACCACTTGCTCCATTGCGGCACTACGTGAACCCTTCACCAATACGGTCATTACTACCTGCTCTGACAACAACTGCGCCAGACGGGCGGTGAGCGCCGCTTTGTCCTGAAAATGCTCGCCCCGATCGCTGGGCTCACCGATAAGGTGGCTCAGATTGCCGACGCTTAATACCTTGTCGATACCGGCCAGGGCGACGGCTTCGCCCACCTGCCGATGGCGCTCGGCCGCTTCATCACCCAACTCCGCCATATCGCCCACTACCATCACCCGGTAGCCCGGCATTTCCGCCAGCACCTGCGCAGCGGTGGTCATGGAGTCGACGTTGGCGTTATAGCTATCGTCCAGCAGCAGTTGTCCGGCGCCGAGCGCGATGGGGAACAGCCGTCCTGGCACGGGCGTGAGCTGAGCTAGGCCGGCAGCGATGGCCGGTAATCCGGCGCCCACCGATAGCGCCAGCGCGCTGGCGGCCAAGGCATTGGCGACATTATGCCGTCCCGATAGCGGCAGTCGCACCGGATACTCACCGTGCGGGCTGTGTAGGATGAAGCGCACCCCCTTCTGATCGCCTACGATGTCGCTGGCAAAGAAATCCACGCCTTCAGCGGCGTGTAAGGCGAAACGCCAGATCGCTTTGTGACCCAAAACCTGTTGCCAGCGCGACCAGTCGTTGCTATCGGCATTAAGGATGCCGCGGCCGTTGGCCGGCAGTCCGGTGAAAATTTCACCCTTGGCCTGCGCGACGCCCGACAGCGAACCAAACCCGGTCAGATGCGCGGCGGAGAGGTTGTTTACCAGCGCGGTTTCCGGCCGCACTAGGTCGGTCGTCCAGGCAATTTCGCGGAGATGATTGGCGCCTAGCTCAATTACTGCGAAATCATGCTCCGGCGTCAGACGCAATAGCATCAGTGGTACACCGATATCATTATTGAAATTTCCCTCGGTCGCCAGAACGTGCCCGCACTGCCGCAGGACAGCGGCGGTCATCTCTTTGACCGAGGTTTTGCCAGAGGACCCCGTCAGGGCCACCACCCGCGCCGGCACCTGCTGGCGCACCCAGGCACCCAATTGTCCCAGCGCGCGGCGGGTATCGGCGACAATCAGCTGCGGCACATCCAGAAGTAGCCGGCGATTAACCAGCAGCGCCACGGCGCCGCTGGCGACCGCCTGTTCGGCGAAATCATGAGCGTCGAACTGCTCACCCATCAGCGCGACAAATACACTACCTTCGGTCTCGCTCGACGCCCGCGAGTCGGTGACCACAGACAGGATAGTGCGATCGTCGCCCACCCATTCGGCATTGAGCACCGGTGCAATAGCGCTGAGAGTAAATGGGATCATGCCATCACTCCCAGTAGCCGCGCCACAGTGGTGCGGTCAGAGAAGCCAAGCCGCTGCTGACCGATGATTTGGCAATCCTCATGGCCCTTACCGGCCACTAGCACCAGATCCGCCGGCGCGGCCTGGATAATGGCGCTGGTTACTGCCTCGGCGCGGCCTGAAATCGCCTGGGCGCGGCTCGCATCCAGCAGACCGCTCTTAATGTCGTTGATAATGTCCTGCGCTGCTTCTCCGCGCGGGTTATCGTCGGTAATAATTACTCGGTCGGCGTACTGTTCAGCGATAGCGCCCATCAGCGGCCGCTTGCCTTTATCGCGATCGCCGCCGCAGCCGAACACACACCAGAGTTTACCGTGGCAATACAGTCTGGCCGCCATTAGCGCCTTTTTCAGCGCGTCAGGAGTATGAGCATAGTCTACTAGCACCGTGGGGCGGCCTTTGGCGTGAAAGACTTCCATACGGCCACAAACCGATTGCAGGCGGCTGGCGCTGTCAAGTAGCGCCGGTAGTGGGTAGCCGAGCGCCAACAACGTAGTCAACGCCAGTAACAGGTTACTGGCGTTGAATTCCCCGATTAATTGACTGTGGACGATCCCCTCCCCCCAGCTGGAGCGGAACGGGATATCCGCGCCGCGCGCATAATAGCGCACCTTGCCCGCACACAACCAGTCGCTCTGCCGTTCCGGTGGCAGCGCACCGCTAACCGCTACCGCAATCGCCCGCGGCAATTGGTGCAACCAGCGACGGCCGGTGGCGTCATCGGCATTGATAATGCGCTGACCAACGTCAAACTCGCCGAACAGCCGCCATTTAGCCGCTTCGTACTGCGCCATATCGCCGTGATAATCTAAATGGTCGCGACTCAGATTGGTAAAGACCGCAGCGGTGAAATGCAGACTACTAACCCGGTGCTGCACCAGGCCGTGGGACGAGACTTCCATCGCCGCAAAGGTCGCGGCCTGGCGCTGCAATTGCGACAACAGCTGCTGGACTTCGACCGGTGAGCCGGTAGTGTTGTTGGCCGGATGGATGCGGCCCAGCACACCATTGCCGACGGTGCCCATCACCGCACTGGTCTCGCCCAATAACTGCGCCCATTGCGCCAAAAGATGCGTGGTGGTGGTTTTGCCGTTGGTGCCAGTGACGCCAATCAGACGCAGCGCGTGTGACGGTTGCTGATAAAAGCGCCCCGCCAACGCCGATAACCGCTCTTGCAACCGGTGGAGGTAGATGACAGGCACGCCATGCAGCTCACGTATTTCACCTTCTTCAGCCTCGCCTTCCGCTTGTGCCACGACGGCGGCAACGCCTTGCGCGATCGCCTGAGAAATATAGCGGCACCCGCCTGTTTGATGGCCGGCGACGGCCACAAATAGATCGCCCGCAGCCGCGGTGCGGCTGTCCAGCGTCATTTCCCTCAGCACGCGTCCCGGCGCGTTAGGCACCCATGGCGCGAGTAGCTCACGTAAATTACGATCGGTCACCTGATGCCTCTTTTTGATTATTGACGACCATGTCGGATTTCTCGCCAGGCTGCGGCAACGCATCCGGCTCTACGTTCATTGTACGTAAGACGCCGCCCATGATGGCACCAAATACCGGCGCGGAGACCGCCCCGCCGTAGTATTTGCCGCCCTGTGGATCTTGTATCACTACTACTAGCGCAAAGCGCGGATTACTGGCTGGCGCGATTCCGGCGGTATAGGCGATATATTTATTGATATAATTACCGTCCGGTCCGACCTTTTTGGCGGTGCCGGTCTTGATGGCGATGCGATAACCCTTAATCGCGGCTTTGGTACCGCCGCCACCCGGCAGCGCAACGCTTTCCATCATGTGCACTACGGTACGCACAAGCGATTCGGGAAATACTCGCTCTCCCGTCACCGGGGGATCGACCCGGGTAATAGAAAGCGGGCGTAAAACGCCCATACTGCCGATCGTAGCGTAGACCCGCGCCAATTGTAACGGCGTTACCATTAGACCATAGCCGTAAGAGAAGGCTGCCCTCTCCATGTCGGACCACCGTTGTTTATGGGGATAGAAGCCGCTGCTTTCCCCGACCAACCCCAAATTGGTCGCCTTACCTAATCCAAAGCGCGAGTAAGTTTCTACCAGCGCCGAGGAGGGCATCGCTAATGCCAACTTAGACACACCGACGTTACTCGATTTCTGCAAAATACCTGTCACGGTCAATTCAGCATAGCGCACCACATCCTTGATTTGGTGGCTGCCAATCATGTAGGGCAGCGTATTGAGTACGCTGTTTTCCCGAACTACGCCGCGCTGCAACGCGGTCATCACCACCATAGGCTTGACCGTCGAACCCGGCTCGAAAATATCGGTGATAGCGCGGTTTCGCATCACGTCCATGGTGGTGCCGGTCAAATTATTGGGGTTGTAGGAGGGGCTGTTGACCATGGCCAGCACTTCGCCGGTGTTGACATCCACCAGAACCGCCGTGCCCGATTCAGCCTTATTGAACGCCACGGCGTTATTCAGCTCGCGATACGCCAGCGCCTGTAGCCGTTCGTCGATACTCAGCGCCAAGTTGTGTGCCGCCTGACTATCCACCAAGGAAATATCCTCAATAACTCGGCCAAACCGGTCTTTACGCACCGTACGCTTGCCGGGCTGGCCTGTCAGCCAGTGGTCGAAGCTTTTTTCGATGCCCTCAATGCCCTGGCTATCGATATTGGTTACGCCGATAAGATGCGCGGTTACCTGACCGGCAGGGTAATAACGCCGTGACTCCTGACTCAGATAAATACCAGGAAGTTTAAGTTTATGGATGTAATCGCCGATAGCAGGGTCAACCTGGCGCGCCAAATAGACAAAACGCCCTTTTGGATTGGCGTTGATGCGTAATGAGAGCTGATCGAGGGGAATAGAAAGCGTATCGGACAGTGCTTTCCAGCGGCTGTCGGCGCTAATACCGCCATGATTGTTGAGCTCTTTCGGATCGGCCCAGATGGCGTTGACCGGCACGCTTACCGCCAGGGGACGGCCGGAGCGGTCGCTTATCATGCCGCGTGCGGTGGGAACTTGCTGCACGCGCAGCGAGCGCATATCCCCTTCACGCACCAGCTTGTCAGGATTGATAACCTGCAAATAAGCCACCCGCAGTATCAGCCCAACCAGCGCCAGCAGGATGCAACCGCACACCAAGGCGAAACGCCAGCTGACAAAGCTGGTTTGATTCTCTTGGCGTTTCAGTTTCATCGTGCGTGCTACGGCTTTCATGTATTGCTAGCGATCCCTATGTAGATTACGGTTGAACCACAATATTCTCTTGTGACGGATCCACATGCTGCATTTGCAGCTTCTCGGTGGCGACACGCTCAACGCGGCTGTGATCGCCCAGCGCGTTTTCCTCCAGGATCAGGTTGCGCCACTCAATATCCAGCGCGTCGTTCTCCAGAACCATCTGTTCACGTTCAGCAGTCAGCCGCCGAGTCTGGTAGGTGGTGGTCACCACCAGACCTGCCGAGACCAGGACCGCAATTAACAGCAGCAGCGGCAGCTTGCCGTGGCACAACAGATCGCTTCCGATGATTCCGATAAGGCCGTGTCGATCGTTGCCGATCATGGCGCCAGCTTCTCAGCGAAGCGCAACACCGAACTGCGCGCGCGCGGGTTATCGTTAATCTCCTGCGCCGACGGCTGTATTTTCCCGGCCGCTTTCAGTTGGCGCCGATCCTGGTGCTGCGCGGCGATCTGCGCTTCCGTGAGTGGCAGACCCGTCGGCAGCTGCGGCCCACGGCTATGTTGACGGATAAAATGTTTCACCAGTCGATCCTCTAACGAATGGAAGCTGATAACCGACAACCTACCGCCGGGGGCCAACACTGTCAGAGCACTGTCAAGCGCCCGTTCAACCTCTTCCAGCTCGCTATTGATATAAATGCGGATCGCCTGGAAACTACGCGTCGCTGGATGTTTATGCTTATCGCGAAATGGAGTGGCGTCGGCAACCAACGCCGCCAGTTCGCGGGTGCGGGTCATCGGCTGCTGGCGATTTCGCGCTACGATAGCCTGAGCAATGCGCTTGGCGAAGCGCTCTTCGCCAAAAGTTTTCAATACCCAAGCAATATCTTCCGCCGACGCTTGTGCCAACCACTGCGCGGCGGACTGGCCGCGCGTGGTGTCCATGCGCATATCCAGTGGTCCATCGCGCACAAACGAAAAGCCGCGTTCCGGATCGTCAAGCTGCGGCGACGAGACGCCCAGATCCAGCAATACACCGTCAACCTGGCCCAGTAGACCCCTTTCCGCCATGTAATCCGCCATGGCGGAAAACGGCCCATGAATAATGGTAAAACGCGCATCTTCAATGGCCCGCGCCGCTTCTATGGCCGCGGGATCGCGATCAATCGCGAACAGTCGTCCCTGCGCATTCAACTTTGACAAAATGAGACGTGAATGCCCGCCGCGCCCGAAGGTTCCGTCCAAATAAACGCCATCTGGCCGGAGGTTCTCCTTCACCGCTTCGTCCAGCAATACGGTGGTATGTAAATAATTCTCTGACATGGCTATAGCGATAAGTCTTGTAGCCGGTCGGTAGGCGGTAGTTCCGCCGACACCTCAGCGTCGATGTTATCCTTGACTTGTTGATACCAGATCTGTTCGTCCAACAACTCTAACTTATTGAATTGACAAGCATCATCACTTCTTTTTGACGGTCCCGCATGCTGCCGGAGCGTCGGTGCGAGCAGCATTCTGCTTGCGCCATCCATCTGAATACTCACCCCAACAATAACCGCTGCATCTGGCGTTTCGAGGGGTTCATGCTCGACAATCGCGACAGCTTTTGTTCAACGATTTTCCGTGTCGGCAAGGGTAAAACAGCAGACATGGCTGATGGAGATCAATGGTACACACCATTAAATCTGCCGATTCCTCATTCAACTTTTCCAGATGACGGGTAGGCACGGCGAGCCAGCCTTTGCTGTCAGGGTTAACCAAGGCCGCGCCACGAAACACGCGTTCGCTTACCTCTTAAAAACCTTAATCACTACTTTGCCCCAGAAATTTCCACGTAAAAGAGTGTACGAATGGTGTCAAAACATTGTCAAGCGACTAAATGACTCAGAAGGGATTATTTACATCGAAAATTACCATTTGGCAGGTGAATGTGTAATACATCGCAAAAAAAGCTAAAAATAACATCACTCTATACATCTTATATTCTGTACAAATTAAAATATAAATGTTCGCGCCTATCAAAACCCCTGATGGCCAAAAATCAGGGTATAACGTACAGGAAGCGGGAAAGCGCCGAGCGACGCTTTGGCGAATAAATCACAGGGGAGCAACAGAAAGGTTTACCATTCCTCTTTTTTATACTGCGCAGTTATTTTAACGTCTTTATTAATCTGGTAGAAGCGTTCTGTTCGGCGACTTAAATACACATTCGCTTTTATATGCCCTAATCTTTGTTGATTTTATCATCAGATATTTATTGGTTAAACGTCGGCTTTATTTTACGGCTAGACTATTCCTAAAATCGACGTAATTCATTTTTCTTACCGCGCTGGTGCATTAAAAGGTCGGCAGGGTCAGCGGCAAACCTTTCACATAAAACAAATTGATTATCATCATTTTTTGTCCCAAAGCCCTCAGGGGGTCATTTTTGGCATAAATATCACATTTAACATTTAACATTTAACATTTAACATTTAACATTTAAATAAAAATTATAAGCCACTTAACTTAGCGCTTGTGGTTTACTCTATGCAGCATAAATAATACCTTACAAATAACTTTATCTGCCGCTTCCCTCGCTGCACGCCCAGTGATTTTTTCGCACTGGAACCGTCACTTCATGTTTTATGATATAATTCAGTTTACGCAGTGCCCATGGCGGATACTTTTACCCTAATGGTGTCTGTTTTTACTTGGATGGAAATTGAGATCCTACTGCCTAGCATGAAGGCTATAGCAGCGCTGTCGTCACGACTACTGGCGATTCCGAACAATGCGATTATCGCCTGACCGTTTGGCCAGTATCGCGACATAGTGCTACGTCTGGCGCGGTTGCACGGGAAACAATTCTGGCCCCGTAATTTGTCGGATTTGCTAGCATATGTCAGCTTTCAATAACCAGTTTACGCAATATACTCTTCTGGCGGTATAGGAGGAATGGCAGCAGCTGATAGCGGCGGTGGATAGCAATGCGGTGATCTTTATTGTGCTTGGTGTAATGTACGGCCACTGCTTGGAAGATTGCCGCCCTCTGTTCCGTGTGACTTGGACATTGCCGGTCACCTCAGCACCGTCCAAACAGTAACGTCGACGCCCGGCCTGGCGCCGCGTGATTAATCCGGCTAAACGGAACAGGCTGCGGCGAATACGCGTCAGGCTCGACTGAGTCGACAGGGCTCGTCGAAGTCGGCGAGCCCAGCCCCAGCACTCTCTCCGGCACTTTCCGATGGAGCTGGGCAGCCGCCAGCACGGACATTCAAGAAAATCCAGCAGCTCGTTATCACCGAACATGGCGATAGCCAGATGAGTCGGCAGCCGGCCCGCCGCGTTTCAGCGTTACGTCCATCACACCTTGCGGCAGTAAAACGATGTGGTGAGATGTAGTGAACAGCACCTGCGGCATCGGATTGCTCTCCAGATAGCAGTCAAACAACCCCGCTGCCGCTGAACGTTCATAGCTGTTGACATAGAAAAGCCCGGCTTGCGCCGATCCTGAGCGCAGTCGCAGCGAACACCCTGTTCGCGCAGAAAACTCACCGACAGCTCCGATAGCGCACCAAGATATAGCACGTGCTCCCCGGAACTGGCTGAGCTCCTTGGACAACATTCCGCATCTTCCTCATCCGCCCCAACGACGCTGATAAAATGCTCGTGATCCAACACGCACGTGTCGGGTGCGGCGATAAGGAAAGGCGTCATTGGTCCAGCGCTGATAGATTGGCACCGACCCCTCAATCACCAGACCCAACTGAGCATCCGCGCGTTCGACGATTACTTCGGTTACCGGGGCGCTGATTGAGAGGTTAATATCTGGGTGCTCTTCTATACCACTGCCCGCAAGCCAGCATTTCTGGTCGCCGACTTGCGGACTGTTGCCGCGCTGGCACCATTCGCCGTAATGGGCTGCCGGCGACTAAACCACCAGAACTGACCCGACTGACCCTCACCTTATACCGCAATCATTTTAAATTCGACGTGCTTGCCGCCGCGCTGACTGCGCTGTTGGCGGCGCAGCATCTATCGAGGCGACGCGCCGATTTCTCGTTGCCGCTGGCGTTTGCGCTGTTTGCCACCCTTAAAATACCGCTGCTGCATCGTTACCTTCCGCCGACGCTTCGCGACGCGGCTGAGCGTTGGCGCCATCGTCAACTTGCCGATGGCGGAGTGGTGCCGGTCGCTAGTTGACGAACATGAATTTCATCTACTGTACCACAACTGGCTCAGCCTGCAGGGCAGCAGTAGGAGGAACATCCTGGGCTGGTTCAATTTCAATTTCAAATCGGCCTTGTTCGCGCCGCCGGCACCCTAGCTACACATGGGCTATCGGTGCCATGGTTACCATTTCCCTTGTTTTCCGTATTTCCGACTTCAAAGTCGGGATTTGCTGTTAATACGATTCGTAAGCGTTTACAATCAATGTCGTCCCTAAGGAAGTGTCACTCCACGTCGGAAGTCAGATGGGAGAAGACCCGCCTTGATCCGGTTAATACTGGCGAAGGGATTTGAGAGTATGCTCTTGCCTCAAAAACCTTTACCACCCTCATCTAAGGAGTGTAACGTGTTGAAAAAACAGTTATTCTGTCTGTTACTGGCCTCCGTCACGCCGGCGTGGGCCAAACCGACCCTGACGCTGTACACCCATAACTCCTTTTCTTCCGAATGGGGTCCTGGACCGGCGATAAAAACGGAGTTTGAAAAAGAGTGCAGCTGCGAGCTGAAATTCGTCGCGCTGGAAGACGGGGTGGCGCTACTGAACCGCTTACGCCTGGAAGGTAAGAATAGCCGTGCTGACATCGTGTTAGGCCTGGATAACAACCTACTGCACGCGGCGCACGATACCGGCCTATTCAACCCCCATCGGGTCGCTACCGACGCCCTTACGCTGCCAGGCGGCTGGCATGACGACACATTTCTCCCTTACGACTACGGTTATTTCGCGTTTGTCTATGACCAGACCAAACTTAAAAACCCGCCCCGAAGCCTGCATGAGCTGGTGGACGGCCCCGCATCATTAAAAATCATCTATGAAGATCCACGCACCAGCACCTCTGGGCTGGGGCTACTGCTGTGGGTGCAGAAAGTCTATGGCGACGGCGCGCAGGCAGCCTGGGAAAAACTGGCCGCGAAAACCGTTACTGTAACCAAAGGCTGGAGCGAAGCCTATGGCCTGTTCCTGAGAGGGGAAGCGGACATGGTGCTTAGTTACACTACCTCGCCGTCGTACCACATTATCGAAGAGAAGAAAAATCAGTACGCGGCGGCGGACTTCAGCGAAGAGTATTATCAGCAGGTGGAAGTGGCCGGGCAACTCGCGGCCAGCAAGCAACCGGAACTCGCCCATCGCTTTATGCAATTCATCCTCACGCCGGCGTTCCAGCAGGCCATTCCCACCGGCAACTGGATGTATCCGGTGACCCATACCCCATTGCCGCCCGGCTTCTCTGCCCCCGCGCGGCGGGCATTGAGTTACACCCCGCAACAGGTAGCCGTCGAGCGCGCTGGCTGGATCAGCGCTTGGCAGCAGGCCGTCAGCCGCTGATGATGGACCGCAGCGTCGGCTTTCCAGGCTGGTTATGGCCCGGCATCGCGGCAGCGACGGTCATTACAATCATCGCCATTGCCTCCTTCAGCACCCTATGGCGCCATGCGCTCACGCATCCCTGGCGCACGCTGCTGGCCGACAGTTATTTGTGGCATGTGGTGTCTTTTACCTTTATCCAGGCGCTATTGTCCGCGCTGTGCTCTACTTTGCCGGCCGTAGCGCTGGCCCGGTCCCTCTACCGCCTGTGGTTTCCCGGCCGCACTCTGCTACTGCGTTTTTGCGGTATGACGCTGGTACTACCAGTGCTCGTGGGCGTCTTTGGCATTATGAGCGTGTTTGGCCAGCAGGGCTGGCTGGCGCAGCTGTGCCGCTTGCTGCACGTGGAATATGGGTTTTCCCCCTACGGCCTGAGCGGTATCCTGCTGGCGCACGTCTTTTTCAATCTACCGCTGGCAACGCGATTATTGCTGCAGGCGCTGGAGAGCATTCCTGTGGAGCAGCGGCAACTGGCGGCTCAGTTGGGTATGTCCGCCTGGCCGTTTTTTCGACTGGTCGAATGGCCCTACTTACGCCGTCAGCTTTTACCGGCGGCCGCGCTGATTTTCATGTTGTGTTTCGCCAGCTTCTCCACCGTGTTAGCACTGGGCGGCGGCCCGCGGGCGACGACGATCGAGTTGGCAATTTATCAGGCCCTTAGTTATGACTTCGATGTCGGTCGCGCCGCCCTTCTGGCGCTCATACAAATGGTCTGCTGCCTTGGACTGGTGATGCTGAGCCAGCGCCTGGCCGGGGCGCTGCCGGCAGGCCATAGCCAGCACGCTCACTGGCGTAAACGCCAAACGACGCCGGGCGGGATCATGTGCGACGGTCTGATTATTCTGGCTGCGCTGCTGTTTCTGGTGCCGCCACTACTGGCGGTGGTCATTGGCGGTCTGAGCGGCAGCCTGCTGACGGTGTTAACGCAAACCGCGCTGTGGCGGGCGGTGTTCATCTCGCTGTCTATTGCCCTGTGCGCTGGCCTGCTGTGTCTGCTGCTCACTGGTATGCTGCTTTGGAGCAGCCGCGAGTTGCGCCTGCTCCAGCGCCACCTTGGCGCCCAGGTCTTGGATTTGAGCGGCATGGTGATCCTAGCGATGCCCGGTATCGTGCTGGCGACGGGTTTTTTTCTGCTCGCAATGGACAGCGGCGGATTGCCCGCGTCGCCCGCGCCGGTGGTTATCCTGGCGAATGCGCTGATGGCCATTCCTTATGCGCTGAAGGTATTGGAAAGTCCCATGCAGGACGTAGCCGACCGCTACCGTCAACTGTGTCTGGCGCTCAACCTCCGCGGCCTTAAGCGGCTACGCCTGGTGGAGTGGCGCGCGCTACGCCAGGCGGCAGGGCAGGCGCTAGCCTTCGCCAGCATCTTATCCCTTGGGGACTTTGGCGTGATTGCCCTTTTTGGCAGCGAGGATTTCTGTACCTTACCGCTTTATCTCTATCAGCAAATAGGCGCCTACCGCGGCCAGGATGGCGCGGTGACCGCGCTGCTATTGCTGCTACTCTGCCTGCTGTTATTTAGCTTGTTTGAAACCTTGTCTGGGGCCCATGATAACGCTGGATAACGTCACATGGCTTTACCGCCATTCATCTATGCGCTTCGATGTCCATCTCGACGCCGGCGAAAAGGTGGCGGTACTGGGCCCGAACGGCGCCGGTAAAAGCACACTGCTGAATTTGATCGCCGGCCTCCTGACGCCGTGCAGCGGCAGTCTATGGCTGGATGGCGTGCAGCATCACCAGACGCCACCGGCGCGGCGGCCGGTATCGATGCTGTTTCAGGAAAACAACCTGTTTTCGCATCTGACAGTGGCGGAAAATATAGGGCTTGGTATGCATCCCGGCCTGCGTTTGACGCCGGCGCAGCGCACCCAATTAGCGCAAGCGGCGCGGCAAGTCGGGCTGGAAAACGTGCTGGACCGGCTGCCGGCGACCATCTCAGGCGGCCAGCGTCAACGCACTGCGCTTGCCCGTTGTCTGGTGCGCCAGCAGCCGATTCTCCTGCTTGATGAGCCTTTTTCCGCGCTGGATCCGGCTCTGCGCGCTGAGATGGCGGGATTGCTCAATGACGTTTGCGCAACGCGCCGCCTAACGCTTTTGATGGTATCCCATAGCCTGGAGGACGCCCTGCGGCTGGCGCCGCGCACCCTATTGGTGGTGGACGGTCGGATTTGTTATGACTGTCCCACTACGGCGCTGGCGAGCGGCGAGTCGCCGGCGGCGGCGATACTGGGTATCAGTCGCTAAGCATTACCACGCCGCCCAACCACCGCAGGCGATTCCCTTACTGAGAAGACGCCAGCGGCCACACCGTCGGACGTCGCATTGCCGCCACCTCACTCGGGGACTAACGGAGCGGCTTATCTTGGGTATACCACGCAGAGTAGTGTAGTTGCCGCGCCGCCTAATATCATGCTCAGCCAATCCGCTCAATTCTACCCATAATCACAATCCAAGAGAAAATTCACAATCCAAGAGAAAATGCTGAGCAACGCCATGCTGCCAACAAACTGGTCGGCGCGGTGCAGCAAAAGATGCACGGGATGCTAATGCGCGGCGAACCCCTGTGAGCAACGGACACTAACGCTGATTGACGACGCCATGGCGCAGGCGGACCAACGCCTCGGCGCCGAACTGTGCCGGTTGCAGACGCTGCGGGGTCAACCCGGTTATCCGCGACAACGAACTGGAGGTGGTGGCGGCTATTGTTTCACGCCAAAACCCCTGGCCATTACTCATCCCTATTACGGCTCGCTGATTCATTTCCATTGCGAAGCGGATTTTTAAACTAAACTGCCGCTCTGGCTTTAGCTACTACGGCGAGCGCCGGGTACGACATGCCAACCTCGGCGCGCCATGCCACGACTACCCTAGCGCGACCTGCGCCAGGGTGGTTAGCTCTTGGCGTCATTTACCGCTTAGCGAAAACCCTTTTCCCGTTTTAAGAGATCATAGGCCTGCTGGATAGCTTGCGCTTTCTGTTTGGCCATTTCCACCATTTCCGGCGGCGGCCCTTTCGCCACCAGCTTGTCGGGATGATGCTCGCTCATCAACTTGCGGTAGGCGCGCTTAATTGTCGGGCCATCGTCCTGGGGGCTGACGCCGAGCACTTTGCAGGCGTTCTCCAGCGTCGGCCCATGCGCCCGCCCCGGCTGGCGGTAGCTGCCCTGGTAAAAATCATGTTGACTGCCGAACTGCGCGCTACCCCCAATCATGCTGAGGAACTGATCAAACTGGCCGCGGCTGATGCCCAGCTCTTCGGCGATGATGTACAGCACCTGTCTCTCGTTGGGGTGCAGCGAGCCATCCGCGAAGGCCGCCTGGATTTGGATTTCCAAAAACATGCGAATGAGATCGAAGCGGCCAAAGCAGACTTGGCGAAATTCGCGCAGCCGGGCGCGCAACGGGAAATCGCTATCTTTTCCTTCGCGGAACGCCTCCTGTGCGGCGCTTTTTAGCGCATCATTCAGCTGCATCCGCGTCATTAATCGATTGGCGTTTACGATGTCGGCCTCGGTGACCCGCCCTTTTGATTTAGTCAAATGGCCCATCACATGGAAAGTGGTGCGAAAAAAAACATTTTGCCGAGTTTGTTGATCGGGAAAATAGCTGGGATTGGTCACGCGGGCGCCACGCGCCTTATCCACCATATAGCCAATCAACAAACCCAATACGATGGCCCAAAAACCGCCGCCAGACCAAATCGCCACAATAACACCCAACAACTTACCCCAATAACGCATATACTCCTCAATTCATCGCGCCGTCGGTACAAAATTGCTTTATCATACCTGTCATTTAACACCAAGCCTAACGGTACGCGGTAGAATGGCAGGATGTAACACTGTCGCAACGCTTATGAGTGGCATAGTCCACGGCCGTTTTCGCGATAAGCCATGGATGACAGAACACCTGAAAACGCTTATGAAAAAACGTTTACCCATACTGTTGGCCGGCCTTATCTGGCCCGCTTTTTATGGCCAGCAGGCGCTGGCCGATCTGGCGGATCAATGTCTGTTAGGCGTGCCGACCTATGCCAAACCTCTTGTTAATGGCGACCCAAACGCGCTGCCGGTGCATATACAGGCCGATAAAGCCACGGCGAATTATCCCGAATATGTGCTATTTAGCGGCAACGTGGGTATTGAACAAGGCAACAACACGCTCACCGCCGATGAAGTGCAGCTCACGCAGCGCCAGGAGCAAAACCAGGCGCCGTTGCGTACCGTTACTGCTACCGGAAACGTCAATTATGTCAGCAATGAGATCAAATTGCAGGGTCCGAAAGCCTGGTCTAATCTCAACACTAAAGATACCGACGTCTATCAGGGTAATTACCAGATGGTGGGCAGGCAGGGCCGCGGCGACGCCGATACCATGAAGCAGCGCGGCGATAACCGCTACACGGCATTGGAAAACGGCAGTTTTACCTCCTGCCCGCCGGGGGACGACAGCTGGAGCGTAGTCGGGTCGGAGATAATCCACGACCGCGAGGAGCAAATCGCCGAGATTCGGAACGCGCGCTTTAAAATCGGTAAGGTGCCAGTCTTCTACAGTCCATATTTGCAAATGCCGGTGGGCGACAAGCGCCGTTCCGGTTTCCTTATCCCAAATGCTAAATACGACAGTAACAACAGCTTCGGGTTCAGCACGCCCTACTACCTGAACCTGGCGCCCAACTACGACGCCACTATCACGCCGAATTACATGAGTAAACGCGGTACCCAGATCCAGACCGAGTTCCGCTACCTGACGACCCCAGGCGAAGGACTGCTGGGATTCTACTGGCTGCCAAAAGATCGTGTTTACAGCAGCGAACACGCGAGCGATGGCGATAGTGACCGTTGGCTGCTCTATTGGCATCATAACGACATCATGGATCAGGTGTGGCGTTTCAATGTCGACTATACCAAAGTTAGCGACTCCAGTTATTTCGACGATCTGGATTCCAAGCACGGCAGTACTACCGACGGCTACGCCACACAAAAATTCAGCTTCGGCCATGCTGATGAAAACTGGGATTCCGCCCTTTCGTACAAGCAGTTCCAAGTATTTGACACCAATAGCAGCAATGCTTACCGCGCCGCACCACAGTTCGATTTGACCTATTATAAAAACGGCATCGATCTCTTTGACCTCAAGGTATTCAGCCAAGCAGCCAAATTTACCAACGTTAACAACAACTATCCAGAAGCCACTCGACTGCATGTCGAGCCCATACTCAACCTGCCTCTGGCCAACCGTTGGGGCAGTCTGAATACCGAAGCCAAGCTAATGGTCACACACTATCAGCAGGAAAATATCGATTATTACAACGAGAATACCACCACCGGCCGTCACCTGAATAGCTCTGTCAACCGGGTTTTGCCTCAGTTTAAAACCGACGGCAAAACGGTGTTCGAGCGCAATATGGATTACGCACCCGATTACACCGAGAGGCTTGAGCCGCGGCTGCAATACCTGTATGTCCCATATCGTAATCAGAACGATATCGGCGTTTACGACTCCACTATCCTACAAATCGACTACTCCGGCCTGTTCCGCGATCGCACCTACAGCGGCCTTGACCGTATTTCGCCCGCCAACCAATTGGCGGGCGGTGTGACCACCCGAATTTATGACGATCAGCGCATGGAACGATTTAACGCTTCCGTTGGTCAAATCTACTACTTCTCGCGGCCCCGTACCGGTGATATCACCGGTACCCGGGATAATTATGATAATACCGGCAGTGTAGTTTGGGCGGGAGATAGCTACTGGCGTATCAGCAATCAGTGGTGGGTCCGCGGTGGCCTACAGTATGATTCCCGTCTGAACAGCGTTGCGCTGGGCGATGTGGTGCTGGAGTGCCGGCACGACGAGAACCGCATCTTACAGCTGAATTACCGTTACGCCAGCCCGCAATATATTGAGCGGGTGCTGTCCGACATTAGCCACCCCGACTATCAACAGGGCATTTCGCAGGTAGGAGTCACTGGTAATTGGCCACTGGTTGACCGCTGGTCGCTGGTCGGCGCATATTATTATGGTACTAAGGCCAACCAACTGGCGAATCAGTTGATCGGGCTGCAATACAACACCTGCTGCTGGGCTATCAATGTGGGCTATGAGCGAAAGATCACCGGTTGGAACAATACCAACAGTTCTAGCCAGTACGACAACAAAGTATCGTTTAATATTGAACTGCGCGGTTTGAGCAGAAATTATGGCCTAAGTACAGATAAGATGCTGGAATCCGGCATTCTCCCTTATCAGCAGGCGTTTTAATGCTGTAGTCCCGACGCAAACATTGAACTTAATCTGCGTATGCGGCTTATTTATATATATGGGAAAATTATGAAAAACCGGAGAACATTTATCCTCGGCCTCGCCCTGTGTGCCCAAGGCGCATTCGCCGCCCTGCAGATCGTAGATAAAGTTGCCGCCATAGTGGACAACGGCGTCATTCTGGAAAGTGATGTGAACAGCATGCTGTTCACGGTAAAACGCGGCGCGCAGCAAGCCAATCAACAGCTGCCGAACGACGCGACGCTACGCCGTCATATCCTCGACCGGCTGATTATGGATAACATTATTTTGCAACTGGCCCAGCGCACTAACATCGCCATCAGTGACAAGCAATTGGATCAGGCCATCGGCAATATTGCTGCCAAGAACCACATGACCCTCGATCAGTTGCGCGGCCGCCTGGCCCATGACGGCATAGACTACAATACCTACCTGGCGCAAATCCGCAAAGAGATGCTGATTGCCGAAGTACGCAACAACGAAGTTCGTCGCCGTGTGACTATTTTGCCGCAGGAAGTGGAGTCGCTAGCACGGCAGATCGCCACCCAAACCAGCAACGGTGCAGAATTTAATCTTAGCCATATTCTGATTCCGCTGCCGGAAAACCCGCGCCAGGATCAGGTGGATAAAGCGGAAGCGCTGGCCAATGCTTTAGTCGAGCAAAGTAAAAGCGGCACGGACTTCGGAAAGTTGGCAATCACGTACCCTGATGACCCGCAGGTGCTGAAAGGCGGTCAAATGAGCTGGGGGAAACTTGAAGAGCTGCCGTCGCTGTTCACGGCGCGCCTGCAGGGCGCTCAGAAGGGCAGCATTGTCGGCCCGATCCGCTCCGGCGTCGGTTTTCATATCCTGAAAGTCAACGACATTCGCGACGGCGATCAGAAAGTGGCAGTTACCGAAGTACATGCGCGCCACATTCTTTTGCGCACCTCGGTGGTGATGACCGATCAGCAGGCTCGCGCCAAGCTTGAAGATATCGCGGCGCAAATAAAGGGTCGTCGCATCAGCTTTGGCGCTGCTGCTAAACAGCTGTCGGAGGATCCGGGTTCCGCCAATCAGGGCGGCGATCTGGGCTGGAGTTCCGCCGATGCCTTCGACTCGGCCTTCCGCGATGCACTGATGCATCTGAAGAAAGGGGACATCAGCGCGCCGCTGCGTTCATCCTTCGGCTGGCATTTGATTCAGGTTATCGACACCCGTCAGGTGGACCGCACTGACGCCGCCAAGAAAGACCACGCCTATCGCCTGCTGTTCAACCGTAAGTTCGTCGAAGAGGCACAAACCTGGATGCAGGAGCAGCGCGCGTCCGCCTATGTGAAAATTATCGACAACAATGAGCAATAACCAACGCATTGTTATCACTCCCGGCGAACCCGCCGGAATAGGTCTCGATCTCGTCGCTATGCTGGCCCAAGAGATGTGGCCGGTCGAGCTGGTGATCTGCGCTGATCCGGCACTGTTAACGGCGCGAGCGCGGCAGCTCAATCTGCCGCTGCAGCTGTACCCCTACTGTCCTGAAGAGCCGGCTATGTCGCGCCGGGCTGGAGAAGTGACGGTGTTGGCCATTGAGGCGCCGGCGCCGGTCACTACCGGTAAACTCAATGCCGCCAATAGCCATTATGTGATAGCGACCCTGGCCCGCGCCTGCGACGGCTGCCTCAGCGGCGAGTTCGCCGCGCTGCTCACCGGTCCGGTGCATAAGGGCGTCATTAACGACGGCGGCCTGCCATTTAGCGGCCATACCGAATATTTCGCCGAACGCAGCGGTCGTGATCGCGTCGTTATGATGTTGGCCACCGAGTCACTGCGCGTCGCGCTCGCCACCACTCACTTGCCGCTGCTGGCGGTGCCTGGCGCCATCACCCGCCAGTCCCTGAATGAAGTCATTACGATTTTGGTCCAGGATCTCAAGCGGCAATTCAGTATCACACAGCCGTGCATCCATGTTTGCGGGCTTAACCCCCACGCCGGCGAAGGCGGCCATATGGGTCGGGAAGAAATCGAAGTGATCATACCTGCCCTGGATACGCTGCGCGCCAAAGGATATAATCTGGTCGGTCCGTTGCCTGCCGATACTCTATTTCAACCAAAATATTTACAGCAGGCGGATGCAGTGCTAGCAATGTATCACGATCAGGGTCTGCCTGTGCTGAAATATCAGGGATTCGGCCGGGCGGTCAATATCACGCTTGGCCTCCCATTCATCCGTACCTCCGTCGATCACGGCACCGCCCTGGAGCTGGCCGGGTCGGGACAGGCTGAGGCCGGCAGTATCAACACGGCGCTTAATCTCGCCATCGACATGATAAAACGTCGTAATGAATAACCGCGTTCATCTGGGGCATCTGGCGCGCAAACGTTTCGGCCAGAACTTTCTGCACGATAGCTCAATTATTGACGCTATTGTTGCCGCCATTCATCCTGAGCCCGGCCAGGCCATAGTAGAAATCGGCCCCGGCTTAGGCGCCCTGACCGAGCCGGTGGCAGAGTGCATCGACGCCATGACCGTTATCGAGCTTGACCGTGATTTAGCTGCCCGCCTAGCCAAGCAGCCTTTTTTGCAGCCCAAGCTCAACATCGTACAGCAGGACGCGATGACGGTGGATTTCGCCGCACTGTCCGCCGGACGGGGCCAGCTGCGAGTATTCGGCAATCTACCCTACAACATTTCCACGCCGCTTATGTTCCACCTTTTCAGCTATACCCATACCATTCGCGATATGCACTTTATGCTGCAAAAAGAGGTAGTCAACCGGCTCGTGGCGGGCCCGAACAACAAAGCCTATAGCCGGTTGAGCGTGATAGCGCAGTACTACTGCAACATCATCCCGGTACTGGAAGTGCTGCCGACTGCGTTCCGTCCGGCACCGAAAGTGGATTCGGCGGTGGTGCGGCTGGTGCCCTATGCTACGCTGCCGTTTCCGGTCCGCGATTTAAGTAAACTGGTCACGTTGACCAGCCTGGCGTTCAACCAGCGCCGCAAGACGCTGCGAAACAGTCTGGGCAACCTTTTCAGTGCGCAACAGTTGGCGGAACAGGGTATCGACGCGATGCTGCGCGCGGAAAATTTAAGCGTTGAGCATTACTGCCGGTTGGCTAACGTGCTGGCGGAGCGCCCAGTTTCACAGGACTAACAGGAGTGCTTTGATGATAAACTCGCCCCGTGTCTGTGTTCAAGTTCAGAGCATGTATATAGAAACCCAGTCTCAGCCGGAAAAGAATCGTTACGTTTTCGCCTATACCATCACGCTTCACAATCTGGGACGGCACCCCGTGCAGCTGATGGGGCGCTACTGGCTTATCACCAACGCCAACGGTCAGGAGATCGAGGTGCAGGGCGAAGGGGTAGTGGGCGAGAAGCCGCGCATCCTTCCCGGCGGCGAATTTCAATACACCAGCGGCGCGGTGTTGGAAACTCCGCTCGGCACCATGCAGGGCCATTACGATATGGTCGATGATCAGGGACAAGGGTTTCACATTGCGATCCCCGTCTTTCGCCTGGCGATTCCTTCTCTAATAAATTAACTATGTCGACTTATTTAATTGGTGATATTCACGGCTGCTTCGATGAATTGAGAATCATGTTGTCCCAGGTTGAGTTCAATCCGGCGCTAGACACCCTGTGGCTAACCGGCGATCTGGTCGCACGTGGCCCCGGCTCGCTAGAGGTGCTGCGCCTGGTGCGCAGTTTTGGCGATAGCGTATATATGGTGCTGGGCAATCACGATCTGCATTTACTGGCGGTCTATGCTGGTATCGGCCGCAAGAAGCCGAAAGATCGCATCACAGCGCTGCTGAAAGCGCCTGACGCCGATGAATTAATCAACTGGCTGCGCCGCCAGCCCGTGCTACAGGTGAATGAGGAGAAAAAGTTGGTGATGGCCCATGCCGGCATTACGCCGCAGTGGGATCTCGCGACGGCGCTCCAGTGCGCACGGGAAGTAGAGTCGGTGCTCAGCAGCGACAGTTATCCGCTGTTCCTCGACGCCATGTACGGCGATATGCCGAATAACTGGAGCCCGGAGCTCAGCGGTCTAGCACGTTTGCGATTCAGCACTAATGTGTTCACCCGCATGCGCTACTGCTTTCCAAATGGCCAGTTGGAAATGAACTGCAAGGATATACCGGAGAAAGCGCCGGCACCGCTGCGACCCTGGTTTGCGCTTCAAGGGTCGGTGCCCGAATGCTATAACATCATTTTCGGCCACTGGGCTTCGCTAATGGGGCAGGGAACACCGGCGAATATCTACGGGCTCGACACCGGCTGCTGCTGGGGCGGCAAACTGACTCTGCTGCGCTGGGAGGATAAAACCTTTATCCGTGTACCCTCCAGCCGGCAGCCGGTAAAACGAGACAGGCATTGAAAATCCCATCAGCGCTTAAGGCCAACCCCGGCGCGAGCGACACCAGCGCTATAGGTCGGATCGCGTATCAGCCGCGGCCACAGGCCGGCTCGCACGACACGCGCGGTCGAGGATAAGCCGCGCACAGCCGCGGCGCTCCAGAATTTCAAAGCAGTAACTGTGAGTGTTTTTCTCGTCATCGTCATGGAATTCACTGAAGGTGGATTGCCATTCATCCAGCTCATAATCTGGAAACCAGGTATCGCCATCCACTTCCGCATCGACATGGGTCAGATAGAGCCGCCCGGCCTGCGGTAAAAAGATCTCATAAACTTCTCCACCGCCGATGACCATCACTTCTGCCACCGTACCCGCCGCGGCCAGCGCTTGCGCAGGTGTTGACACCCAGGTCACCACGTCATTACCGCCGGGATGACTGCTCAGCACGATATTGTGTCTTCTCGGCAATGCCTTGCCAATGGACTCAAACGTCCGGCGCCCCATGATAATCGGTTTGTCGAGCGTGTTACGTTTAAACCAAGCCAGATCGGCGGAAAGATGCCATGGCATGGCATTTCCCATCCCAATCACACGATCTACCGTCAGGGCGGCAATCAGGCTAATAATCATAAAAACCTTATAGGCAACAAAATTGCTGACACTATACGGAAAGAGATCCTGAGCGTCGATAGTTGGCTTTTGTAAAGCGTGAAAATTTCAGAAAGCACTTAAAAGTGCCGCACCGACAGAAGGAAATCGGTTAAACTGGAGCGAAACAGCCATAAAAGGATGCTTTCGCACCCTTTTAACACCGTTACACGCGGATTCAGCCGATGCTTTGCGCATGCATTTCCTGCATCGAAATTACCTGAGCACTGACGTCAGAGTTGAGGAACATCGCGGTAACGAACCCACCATTTAGCATTGTGTCGAAATGGACTTTATACTGCAAGGCGCTGCGCCAGCGGATGAGTTTGGAATCCTCAAGCTCCTAAGACGGCCGAAGATGGCATTAGCTGTATTCGCTGTTTTTAATCCGGATATGTGGCCGTTCCTCATGGACTTTATTTACCAGACGAGAATTGATACCGGTCTCACACAGGATTACTGTCGTGCCGTGGGTAGTGTCCAGATCAAAGCTGTGTTTCATCAGCAGTTTGGAAATCTACCACCTGGCTTTGTCGCCTCACGCACCGACAGCAGCGCATGGCCGCTTTTGCGCAACTGACTGCCGAGCATCACCTTGGAGAACGCCTTGGCGAAGGTCCGCCACACGCCCATGACCTTGCCGATAGAACGCACCTCCGGTCCCCAAATCGTGTCCACGCAGGGGAATTTGTAAACGGCAGTACCACTTCTTTCGTCGGGTAGTGCTGGAGATGACTTCACGCGCGCGTCACTCCCTGTGCCATCGAGGATTTGCCGACCATCACTCGGGCGGGCCACCTTTGCCAAGGCCACGCCAGTGGCTTTGAAACACATGGCGCTGTGCGCGCGGCGCGGAGATTGACTTCGATGAGCTACACCTCATTATCCTTCATCGCGCATCGCGAACTGGAGGTTCATCAGCCATATGACCTGCAGCTTAAGCACCAGTTCTCCACATGCTGTCGTATGACATCCTGAATTTCACGGCTCGGCATATACGCCGGCAGTGAACAGGCCGAGTCGCCGGAGTGCATCCCAGCCTATTCAATGTGCTCCATGATATCGCCATCGACATCCACTTCCCTTCCACCGTATCATCCAGGAATGGTCAAGCAGCACCGGCGCATCATTGGACACGCTAACCGCGCTATTGCCTTATCGAACGTTGGCGGTGTTCCGCTTTGTCGATCGCATCAGCGATGGCGTCGATCATCTCCACGTCGAACGCTTTCAGCGCCCCTTACGCTTGAGCTCCAGGGCACAGTTGAGCACCGTCTGGCTACCCCATGATTGTCAACAGCGCATCAGGCCGCTCTTTTTCGATTATCGCGCCATGCGATAGCCATCTTCGCGCAGGGCCTTGCACACTTGCGCACCGGAATAATCGAACTCGCACGCCTGACCGATAAAGATAGGGAGGCTGGCGCCCAGGACCTCAGGATGTCCCTGTAAACTGAACTCCGGTTTGTCGGTGCGGTACAGGCTCTGAAGCGTGCCGTCAAACAGTGAGATATGGGTTACCCTGAGCGTGGGCAACGTTTTTTCATCCGCCGCGAAGCCGTGGTTCTGGGCGGTGATCATCACCCAATCGGCCGCCAAATTTTTACAGAATGGTTGCCGTCGTGGTGACCGATTTCATCTTTACCATCTTGGCGCCACTGGCCAGCGCCAGCAATTGATGGCTCAGGCAAATGCCGAACAGCGGAATATCGGCGGAAAGGTTGGATGACTGCGTCGCATAAGCGTAGAGCGCTGGATTCCCTGCCATCGGGTTCATGGCCAGCACCGTTTCAGCCGGCGCTTGCGTCAGTATCATCGTTAAGCGGCAGCCCGATCCACCAGTGTGCGCATGATATTGCGCTTGATCCCAATATTGCGCTTGACCCATATAGTCATAAGCACTACATGGTAAGGCAGATCAGTCGCTGGCGCAGGTAATCCCCATCCAGAGTCCAACTGCCCTGGGTCTAGCTGTACTGTTCGGTAGTACTCACCTCTTGCGCCAGGTCTATTCCATGCCGTTCAGGTCGGGGAATTCGCGAACTTTCGTAGCACCAGCTGCGTATCCGGATTATCACCTGCGATGGTACAGCCGTTTTGTGCCCTTTTCCCAGCAGCAGACGCGTCAGCTTACGAGTATCGATATCGGCGATGCAGACAATATTCTGCTGCTTCGGATAATTCGAGAGCGATAGCGCATCGTAAAAGTTGCTGGCGATGAAGGCAGGTCGCCGGATCATCAGCGCCTGCACGTTGAAAATTCGTCGTCTGTTTCAAAAGAATATTAAGTCATTATGTTGCATATTCATTCAAATGACATGAATCAATGCAAAAACAACCTGTAAGGTAAAATTTCGGCAAATTTGGCGAGTTTTAAATACGGCTCAATAGTTTGTCTACCCTCAAGGGGTATTTTATTTGCTTTCATCCGCGTTAGCGTTAATGAGAGCATGAACAGCGTAAAAAGAGAACAAACAACCTAGGAAAACGGTTACTCGCTATTTTCGTAGTGCCAGAACGGCAAACGGTGCTCTTCGGCATCTTTGGCAACAGAAACCGCTGACGGTGCCGTATAATTCCCTGTTAATATTAACAGGGGAGTCTAACGAGGGAATCAACTTAAATTGGCAAAAACTAGACAACTTAAACGGCCAGCCCCTGATTATTCAATATGAATAAAAATAATTCAGAAGAAACCCTATAATTTGTCAAGACCAATCACATTCACCATATCAAAAAGGCCATTTTTCTGGCCCCAAAGCCAAACGGCAGCACGTACCGCTCCGCTGGCGAAAGTCATTCTACTTGACGCTTTGTGAGTGATCTCCAGGCGCTCGCCGACCTCGGCAAACATGGCGGTATGCTCACCCACGATGTCACCGGCCCGCACCGTGGCAAAGCCGATGCTTTTCGCTTTGCGCTCACCAGTATGGCCTTCACGGCTGTACACCGCGCAATCAGCAAGATCGCGCCCGAGGGCGTCAGCAATCGCTTCCCCATGGCTAGCGCTGTGCCTGACGGGGCATCTACTTTATGGCGGTGATGCGCCTCGATAATTTCAATATCGGCCTCTTCTCCCATCACCTGCGCCACTTTCTCCAGCAACTTAAGCATCAGATTGATCCCGACGCTGAAGTTGGCGGCGAAAACAATGCCCGTCTCCTGCGCTGCTGCGTAAATAGCCTCTTTCTGCGCATCGCTAAATCCAGTGGTGCCGATGACAATGCCTTTGTGATGCTGACGGCAAAACTCCAGGTACGTCAGGCTAGCGTCGGGTCGGGTAAAATCAATGAGGACATCAAAATCCTCTTTGGCCGCCGCGAGATCGTCGCTTATCGTGACACCAAGAGCGCCGATATCGGCTAGCTCACCGGCGTCTATCCCGCACAATCCTGAACCGTCGCGGCTTAACGCCACGCCCAGCGACGCCTGTTCAGACCGCGCCACCGCCTGGATTAGCTGGCGCCCCATACGGCCACCCGCGCCGGCGACCGCGATGCGGATTGGTGTGTTGCTCATGGATTCTCTCACTTTGTTGTCTGTTATTCCCAGGTTAACCGTGCCGGAGCGCCGCCGCCAGCAGAAATCCGTGGTGACGATAAATTTGCGCTCGGGCGCGCAAAGGATGAGCTAAACGGCTGGCCGACGATATTTTACGCCACGCAGCGCATTTGAATGCTTATTCATAGCCAAGGCGTTGTTACACTTTCCCCATCCGTAAAGTCGCTACACACTTAGCGCCTATCGACAAGCCAAAGTGAGATCAGGATGTAGATACTTTTAGCGGTAAGGTACGTCCGGTGTGCGATTATTGCGCCGAGTTTGGGCAATTCCCGATCCAGTGTAACCAAGGTCGTTCCCTGTTGTAGATCGATATTTTACAACGCCGATATTGACCGGAGCGGGATGCCATCTCCCCTGATGGTTCCCTGTGGTTCAGCACCATGGACGTTAACGAAGCGGCACCCCTCGGCGTCTGCTTTCGGTTTGCCCCGAGCGATACCCGGCCGGTCAAAATGGCCGGCGCCGTAACCATTCCAAACTGTTTTTCTTAGCCAGCGGCCTGGGAATTCTGCCGTAGGAGATGCGCAACCACGCCATCGCTGATATGACGCTTGACGGGTGGAGCACTCAGTCATGAGGGGGATTTGATAACGTCCTCTTCAGCCACAGGAGTCTTAGCCGCTACCGTATCCGCCACCTCGCCGAGCAGTGCCCTGCCGGTCCGCGACCCAGCTGCTGCGCCTTTAGCGGCCACAGAGGTGCGACGCTGTTTATCACCGGCGGTAAGCAGCTGGTGACCCCATGGCGAGCTGGACGGCGCATCTACAGGTTGCCACCAGCACCTGTGGAGCACCAACCTACCGTTTTCGGCTCGACTGACTCGTGGCTTAGGAGGGTTCGTTACGAAAACGTTGGGTAAGACGGTGATGATAGCATTACTCCACCATCTTCACGTCGACCGCAGCTCTTTCGGCACTTCAAAGACGATATTTTCCTCGCGACCGATGAGCTCTTCAGCATCTTCGGCGCCCAGCGAGCGCAGACGTTCGATTACCTGCTGCACTAGGATGTCGGGTGCCGAGGCGCCGGCGGCAACGCCAATTGCTTGCATGCCCTGCAGCCAGCGTTCCTGTATATCGCCGGCGCTGTCAATCAGATAGGCCGGCTTGCCAGCCCGCCGTGCTAGTTCTGCCAGCCGGTTGGAGTTGGAGGAGTTTCTCGAACCGACCACTAGCACCACATCGGCATCGGTAGCCAGATTGCGCACCGCTTCTTGGCGGTTGGTGGTCGCGTAGCAAATATCATCTTTGCGCGGTGCGATAATCGCTGGAAATCGCGCGCGCAGCGCGTCAATCACGTCAGAAGCATCATCTACCGATAGCGTGGTCTGGGTCATAAGGCATAGATTATCAACGTTTTTGACGTTAAGCCGCCAGACATCCTCTGGCGATTCGACTAGATACATCCCGCCGTCGGGGTTGTTGTATTGCCCCATGGTGCCTTCCACTTCAGGATGACCGGTATGGCCAATTAGAATGGCCTCGGTTCCATTACGGCTGGCGCGGGCGACTTCCATATGCACTTTAGTCACCAGCGGGCAGGTAGCGTCAAATACGGTCAAATCGCGACTAAGCGCTTCTGCCCTCACTGCCTTGGAGACGCCGTGGGCGGAGAAAATCAGGACGGAGCCATCAGGCACTTCAGCGGCTTGCTCGATGAAAATCGCTCCCCGCTGGCGCAGCATATCGACCACATAGCGGTTATGCACTACCTCATGGCGCACATAGATGGGCGCACCATAGATTTTCAGCGCGCACTCAACGATACTGATTGCCCGGTCAACGCCGGCGCAAAATCCGCGCGGATTAGCCAGCAGTATGCGCATCGTTCGCCTCCAGTTTGGGTCTATTCCACCTTACCGGCGAGCTGATGATTAAAATCGACGGCGATAGAATCGTCCGCCACGTCACTTATCAGCCCAGGCATTTCGCTGCCGTTGATGCCGGTAAACAACATAATGGTACCCACGTCCGGCACGCCGTTCTCAATAAAATTGCGGTGCGAATAAAACTGAATGAGATCGGGATTGGGCGGACTGAACGCCGACTCCAGCACCAAGGAGAAGCTTTTCTCGGTCCCCGTCCGCAGGCCGAACAGCGTCCACTCCAACTCGACAGACATGTTGCCGTCCCTTAAGCCGAAAAGGGCCGGTTTGCTCTCA
Organism: Sodalis sp. (in: enterobacteria); assembly: GCF_036327475.1. NCBI lineage: Bacteria > Pseudomonadati > Pseudomonadota > Gammaproteobacteria > Enterobacterales > Bruguierivoracaceae > Sodalis > Sodalis sp. (in: enterobacteria). The sequence goes on from NZ_CP132913.1 coordinate 1,316,756, forward strand.
CGCCCGATCCAAGATCAAAATGCAACAACATCACGCTGTCCGGTTGCACGGCGTGATTGGCTATCACTTCACCCTTTCTGCATGGCGGTTTTGCCGACTGGACGGCAAAACCCTCCAGCACAAATCAGTACGGCGCCAATACAAATGCCTGCATCCGCCACGTTGAACGTAGGCCAGTGCCAATCACCGACATAGAAATCAATAAAGTCGATTACCACGCCGTGCACCATCCTGTCGAATAGATTGCCAAGCGCGCCGCCGATAATCATCGCATAGGCGGCGTTAGACAGCCTGGCCCGCTTGTCTGAACGATAGATCATGACCAGCAGCACCACCGCGATGATCACAGTTATGGCGGAAAACGCCCAACGTTGCCATCCTCCCTTGTTCGCCAGGAGACTGAAGGCGGCGCCCGGATTGTGGACATAGGTAAGATTAATAAACGAGACGACCGACATCGACTCGCCAAGCCAAAAATGCGCCATGATCCACTGCTTGCTGCCGAGATCCAGCGCCAGCACCACCAGTGCTAGCCAAAGCCAGCGCAGTCCCGTGGACATCATCGTTTTATTCATCAGACAAACCTACGCTCTTCACCCAGGCTGGCCACATTGGTGACACAGCGACCACAAATTTCTGGATGATCGGCGTGTTGACCGATATCCGTTTCATAATGCCAGCAGCGCGGGCATTTTTCCCCCTCGGCTTTTGCCAAGGCAATCTTTAGCCCCCTCAGCCCCTCGCACTGCACCGCGTCATCACTGGCGTCGCCATAATCTGCTACGACCGCGCTTGAGGTCAGTAATGCAAAGTAGAGTTCATCGCCTAATTCGCGCAGTGAAGCGGCAAGATCCGGTTCCGCGTACAGCGTGACACTAGCCTCTAGTGAGGCGCCGATGCGCTTGTCCGCCCTCGCCTGCTCGATAACCTTGTTGGTTTCGCTGCGCACCTGCAACAGGGTCTGCCAATAAGCATTGTTCAACGGCTGGGCGGCGGCGTCCAGTCCGAACAGGTCATCACACCACTCTTCGGTAAAGACATATCGCGCCCGTTCCCCAGGCATAAAGCCCCAGATCTCATCGGCGGTAAACGACATGATGGGCGCCATCCAGCGTACTAGGGCTTCAATGATATGATACAGCGCAGTCTGGCAGCTGCGGCGGGCGATACTGTCCACTTTAGTGGTGTACTGACGGTCCTTGATGATATCCAGATAAAAAGAGCCCATCTCGACGGAACAGAACTGCATCATGCGCTGTACGACATTATGGAAATCATAGCTGTCGTAAGCGGCAACGATCTCCGCCTGCGCTGCCTGCGCCCGGCCAACCGCCCAGCGATCCAGCACCACCATCTGCTCCGGGCTGACGCTGTGGCGCGCCGGATCAAAACCGTTCAGGTTGGCCAGCAGGAAACGGGCGGTGTTGCGGATGCGGCGATAGGCATCGGCGGATCGCTTGAGGATCTCATCGGACACCGCCATCTCGCTAGTGTAATCGGTGGAAGCGACCCATAGACGCAAAATATCCGCTCCAAACTTGTTCATGACCTGCTGCGGGCTAACTACGTTACCCACCGATTTGGACATTTTCCGTCCCTCCCCATCAACGGTAAAGCCGTGGGTCATCACCTGACAATACGGCGCCTTGCCGTGCATGGCGGTAGAGATCATCAGCGACGACATGAACCAGCCGCGATGCTGGTCGGACCCTTCCAGATACATGTCTGGCGCATGACCTTCAAATTCCGGCCGCACCGCCACCACGGAGGAGTGGGTGGAGCCGGAGTCGAACCAAACGTCGAGGGTATCCGGTACTTTATGATAATATGCAGCGTCGTCACCCAAAATCTCGGCCGGATCCAAATCCCACCAGGCCTGAATGCCATCCTGCTCAACCCGCTGCGCCACCGCTTCCATCAGTTCAATAGTACGCGGATGTAGCGCTTCGGTCTCGTTATGCACGAACAGCGCCATCGGCACGCCCCAAGTGCGCTGACGCGAAACGCACCAGTCGGGACGGTTGGAGACCATGGTTTCAATGCGCGCCTGGCCCCATCTGGGGATCCACTGCACGTTCTTGATTTCTGCCAACGACTGCTTACGCAGGCCGCGCTGGTCCATGCTGATGAACCACTGCGGCGTGGCGCGAAAGACAATCGGCGTTTTATGACGCCAGCAGTGCGGATAACTGTGCTTTAACTTTTCCACGTGCAGCAGGGCGCCGCTGTCACGCAGCAGATCGATGACCACACCATTGGCTTTAAACACCTGCAAACCGTCCAACGCCGGCAGCGTATTCGATAGATAGCAGCCATCGGGACCGACAAGATTGGCGACCTCCAGACCGTATTGCTGGCCAATGACATAGTCGTCAGGGCCATGGCTTGGGGCAGTATGCACCGCACCGGTACCTGCGTCCAGAGTCACGTGCTGACCTAGAATGACCGGTACATCGAAGCCCATGAACGGATGACGAAACCGCAGCAGCTCCAGTGCACTACCTTTGGCGCTGCCGAGCACCGTCCAACCCATGATGCCGGCGCGCGCCATGACGCTGTCCACTAGATCGGCAGCCAGAATATAGGCTTGCCCGTCAACCTCGGCCCATTGATAGTCGAAGTCGGGATGGACGGCGATGGCGCGGTTGGCCGGCAGGGTCCACGGCGTAGTGGTCCAGATAACCAGTGACACTTGACCGGTAAAATCAGCGATGCCAAACTTGGCGGCGACCGCGGCGGCGTCTGCGGTCGCGAAAGTTACATCGATGGACGGCGAAATCCGGTCATAATACTCTACTTCCGCCTCCGCCAGCGCGGAGCGGCAGTCGATGCACCAGTGCACCGGCTTGGCGCCTTTGTGCAGATGACCGTTGGCGATAATCTTGCCGAGGGCGCGAATAATATTCGCCTCGGTAGTGAAATCCATCGTCAGATACGGGTGCTCCCAGTCGCCAAGCACGCCAAGACGAATGAAATCCTTTTTCTGCCCCTCCATCTGTTCAGCAGCAAAACGACGGCAGGCGGCGCGGAATTCCGCGACGCTGACCCTCTCGCCCGGCTTGCCGATCAGTTGTTCCACCTTCAGCTCAATCGGCAGGCCATGGCAATCCCAACCCGGGATATAAGGTGAGTCATAGCCCATCAACCCTTTTGATTTAATGATAATATCTTTAAGAATTTTATTGACAGAGTGACCGATATGAATGCTGCCGTTCGCGTACGGTGGGCCATCGTGCAAAATGAAAGTTTTCTTGCCCTTCCTAGCGTGACGAATAATGCCGTACAAATCCTGTTCATACCAGCGTTGTAGCACGCCAAGTTCACGCTTGGCCAAATCGCCGCGCATAGGAAACCCTGTGTCCGGCAAATTCAGGGTGTTTTTATAATCAGCCATTCAATTCTCGGTTCCGTTTTCGGTTTGAGCATTATTGAGGCGTCGCCAGCCCGAAATAGTCGCGGGCGCTCACCACATCATTCACGATTTGCCGCTTTAAGTCGTCAAGCGAGGCAAATCGTTGTTCATTGCGCACTTTTTCGCGAATCACCACTTCGATATGGCAACCGTACAGGTTTATGTTCACATCCAGCAAATGCACTTCCAGTCGCTGGCGCACACCAGCCACCGTGGGCCGGATGCCGATACTCGCCACGCCGGGCAGCGAGCGGTCAGTGATGCCGTAGACTTCCACCGCATATACGCCGTTGATGGGAGCCTGCCGCCCTTTCAACGACACGTTGGCGGTTGGGAAGCCGATCGTCCGCCCCAGCGCGTCGCCATGTACCACACGACCGGAAAGGCGATAGGGATGACCAAGAAGCATTCCCGCCTCCATCAGACGATCCTGCGCCAGCGCCTCGCGCACGGCAGTGCTGCTTATGCGCTGACCCCTTTCGGCGTAGGTGGCGATGCTCATCACCTCGAATCCAGCCGCTTTCCCCACCTGCTGGAGCAGTGCGTAATCCCCCTGACGCCGAGCGCCAAAGCGAAAATCGTCGCCGACGCCGATAAAACGCACGCCCAGTTTTTGCACTAGCAGATCAGTCACGAAAGCGCCGGCGCTGAGTGCTGCAAACCGCTTGTTGAAAGTGACGCAGACCACCATGTCCACGCCGGCGGCCGCCAGGTATTTCACTTTGTCGCGCAGTCGGGTCAAGCGCGCCGGCGCGGCATCGCCGGCGAAATGCTCCTGCGGCTGAGGCTCAAAAATCATCACCATTACTGGCAGACCGCGACGGCTGGCCTCAGCCTGCAATTCCGCTATGAGCGCCTGGTGTCCGCGGTGAAAGCCGTCGAAATTACCAATGGTAAGCACGCACCCATGGTGACGTGGCTGTAAATTATGTATGCCGCGAATAAGCTCCATATCGGGCTCAAACACCTAAACAGTGGAAATCGGCGGATTATACCTTATACCACCGCTAAGGTTAACCCGCGATTCCAATCTTTGACACTGCGCGCAGAGAAAGCCGCGCTTATTTCCGCCCTGTTTTCACGTAGGTTATGCTGCCGCGAAACGCTTGTGGACGGCGCGTCCGCCCTTGCCCACGGGCGAATCGCCGGCTCAGCACGCCGGTAAACGCTTTTTCGCATGAAACACTTATTGTATCAGCCTGTAACAGGCATCGCACGTTTAGGCGGCACTTATTTGCACAAATCCATTGACAAAAGAAGACCGAACGGGCATATTCCCAGGCCTTTGAATTGTCTCATGGAACAAGTTTGGGAGTTTAACCTTGGCTAATATCAAATCAGCTAGGAAACGCGCTGTACAGTCTGAGAAGCGTCGTCACCATAATGCAAGCCGTCGCTCCATGATGCGCACCTTTGTGAAAAAGGTTTACGCGGCTATCGCCGCCGGCGACAAAGAAGCTGCGCAGAATGCCTTTTCTGCCATGCAACCGATTGTTGATCGTCAGGCCAGCAAAGGGTTGATCCACAAAAACAAAGCTGCACGTCATAAATCGAACCTGACCGCGCAAATCAACGTCATGCAGTAATGGAGTTGTGCTTTGTTAAGAAAATCGCCCTAGCCGGTTTTACAAGCCGGCGTTAAACGCTTGTCGAGCGCAAACGGAATTGCCCAGTTAGCTTTATCTCCTAGCGGGCAAGCGGATCTGGCAATGACCCTGTCTACAGCTACTGGTTTGTGATTAGGTGCGAGTATCTCCTTTCCCTGGCAACGCCCGAGCGACAAACGCGCTGCTCCCCTGCGGTCGCGGTAGAACCGCGCGTAATAACAGGTAGCCCAAAAGCGCCGCGATCACTGAGCCGGATAAAATGCCGACCTTTGCCAGCATGATAGTGGTCGGATCCCCCTGCCCAAACGCCAAATTGGTGATAAAGATCGACATTGTAAACCCGATACCGCACAGCACCCCCACTGCGGCAATGTGGTAAAACGCCATGCCGGCGGGCAGTCGGGCCAAGCGAAGCTTCACGGCTGCGGCGGTAAACAGCACTATCCCTAGCGGTTTGCCGACTACTAACCCAACGGCAATCCCCAATGTCAGCAGTGAAACTAAATGCCACGGCGCTGCACACCGCAGCGAGATACCGGCGTTAGCGAAAGCAAATAGCGGCAAAATCAAATACACCACCCACGGCTGCAGCCAGTGCTCCAGGGCACGCGCTGGCGATTTGTCGGTTGCCGGCAGCGTGAGCGGGATAAGCCCTCCTACTATTACGCCGGCGAGTGTAGGGTGAATACCCGAAAGCAAGATACAGCCCCACAGTGCCGTCCCCAGCAGCAAGTAAAGCACGAGAAGCCGGACGTTGGCGCGATTCATCAGCGCCATTACCCCGATGATGCCTCCTGCCGCGGCTAGCGCCAGCGGATTAGGCGCGCCATTGTAGAACAGCGCGATAATCACTATCGCACCAAGATCATCAATAATCGCCAGCGCCAGCAAAAACACTTTCAAGCTAGCCGGCACCCGCGTTCCCAACAGGGCCAACACGCCGACGGCGAAGGAGATATCGGTGGCGGCCGGAATTGCCCAGCCGGCGCGCAATGCCGGCGCGCCGGCGGTGATCAGGCCATAAATCAACGCCGGCGCAGCCATTCCTCCCAGCGCGGCAATGACAGGAAACGCCGCCCGCGCGCGGCTATTGAGTGCCCCCCGCAACAGTTCGTACTTGACTTCCAGGCCGACGGATAAGAAAAACACAGCCATTAGACCATCGTTAACGATCAGCTGCACGGTTAGATGTGCGGGGGTTTCGCCCCCGGGCCGTACTGGAAAATGAATGATGGCGTCATAGAGCGTGCTGGCGTCACTATTGACCATCACAATAGCTGCAAGCGCGGCGACAAAAAGCAAGACGCCGCCGGCAGCTGGGTGGTCAAACATGCGGTGTAAAGACGCAGCGAACATAACGATCCTCAATTTTGGCTGAGAAGGAATTTTGTGTGGCAAGGGTAAATGAAAAGCCTCTTTTCTGACGAAAATTCGCTTAGGGCGCCGGCGGCGCGGCAAAACCCGGCGCAGGGTCTGGGAGATTTACGCCACACTAGAGGCAGAGCCTATTCAGTGGGTCAAATCGTCAAAAAACCTTTTCACACCGTCGAGAAAGCTTTTCGAGCGCGGACTGTTCTGATCGCCGCTCGGCCCACCAAAGCTCTCTTCCAGTTCGCGGAGTAGCTGTTTCTGGCGCTCGTTGAGTTTTACGGGCGTCTCCACCACGACCCGGCACAGCAAATCGCCTTGCGACCCGCCACGCACGGACTTCACGCCTTTGCCGCGCATACGAAATAATTTACCGGTTTGCGTTTCCGCCGGCACTTTCAGCTTGACCCGGCCGTTGAGCGTCGGGACTTCGATCTCGCCACCCAGCGCCGCCATGGCGAAGTTGATCGGCACTTCACAGTAAAGGTTGTTTTCTTCGCGTTCAAAAATAGAATGTTTACGCACCTGGACCTGTACGTACAGATCCCCCGCACCCACCCCATGCTCGCCGGTTTCGCCTTCGCCAGTTAAGCGGATACGATCGCCTGTACCCACGCCGGCCGGGATCTTTACCGACAGCGTCTTGGACTTTTCTATCCGGCCATGGCCGTGACATTTGGCGCAAGGATTTTTAATGATCTTGCCATGCCCCTGACAGGTTGGACACGTCTGCTGTACGGCGAAAAAACCCTGGCGCATCTGCACCTGGCCCTGGCCGTGACAGGTCGGACAAGTTACAGCCGAAGTACCCGGCTTCGCGCCGCTGCCGTAGCAAACATCACACTCTTCAAGCGTAGGGATACGAATTTCACGAGTAACGCCGTGCACCGCTTCCTCAAGGGAAAGCTCTATGTTATAGCGTAAATCCGCGCCCCGGCCGGCGCCTTGACGCCGGCCGCCGCCAAAGATGTCGCCAAAAACATCGCCGAAAATATCACTGAAATCCGCGCCGCCGGCACTGCCGCTGAAACCGCCGCCGCTCATGCCGCCCTGTTCAAAGGCCGCATGACCATATTGGTCGTAGGCAGCGCGCTTTTGTACGTCTGTTAGCACTTCATAGGCTTTTTTGATCTCTTTGAATTTCGCTTCGGCTTCAGCATTCCCTGGGTTGCGATCCGGGTGGAATTTTATCGCCAGGCGTTTATAGGCCTTTTTGATTTCACGCTCTTCCGCATCCGGAGAAACACCTAAAATCTCGTAGTAGTCTGATTTCGCCATCGTCGTCTCTTTCTGTCCTCAACACGCTTGCACGGGCGCAGAGTTCGACGCCCGTGCCTATTACGGCGGGTGTGCGCCTCCGTGCCTATTCAGGACGATTATTTTTTGTCTTTAACTTCTTCAAATTCGGCGTCGACCACATCGTCGTCCGCCTTGGCGATGCCATCCGTGCCGCCTTCGCCAGCCGACTGAGCCTGCTTCTGAGCCACTTCGAGCAGTTTGCCGGAGACCTGAATAAGCGCCTGCATTTTCGCTTCGATGTCGGCTTTATCTTCGTCTTTCAGCGCGGTGTCGAGATTTTTCAGAGCTTCTTTGATAGCGGCCTTATCGTCAGCCTGCAGTTTGTCGTCCGCGCCTTCCAGCTGCTTACGGGTGCTGTGCAGTAGATGATCGGCCTGGTTACGGGTCTGAACTAGCTCTTCAAACTTGCGGTCAGATTCGGCATTGGCTTCCGCTTCCTGCACCATTCTCTGGATTTCCTCTTCGTTCAGACCCGAGGAAGCCTTGATGGTGATTTTCTGTTCGCGGCCACTGTTCTTGTCTTTGGCGGAGACATGCAGAATCCCGTCGGCGTCGATATCAAATGTCACTTCAATCTGCGGTATGCCTCGCATGGCCGCTGCAATGCCGTCCAGGTTGAATTGGCCTAGGGATTTGTTATCTCCGGCGCGCTTACGTTCGCCTTGAAGAACATGGATGGTTACGGCGGACTGATTATCTTCCGCAGTGGAGAACACCTGGCTGTGCTTGGTCGGGATGGTGGTGTTCTTGGCAATCAGAGGCGTCATTACGCCACCCATAGTTTCGATACCCAGCGACAACGGGGTCACGTCCAGCAGTAGCACGTCTTTCACATCGCCAGCCAGCACACCGCCCTGAACCGCAGCGCCAATGGCAACTGCTTCATCCGGGTTAACGTCTTTACGCGGCTCTTTGCCGAAGAAGTCGGTCACTTTCTTCTGCACCAGCGGCATGCGGGTCTGCCCACCCACCAGAATAACGTCTTTGATGTCCGAAACCGATAAGCTAGCATCTTTCAGTGCCACTTTCAGCGGCTCAAGCGTGTGATTGACCAGCTCTTCCACCAGCGACTCCAGCTTGGCGCGAGTCACTTTCAGGTTCATGTGTTTCGGACCAGAACCGTCGGCCGTGATGTAGGGTAGGTTGACATCGGTCTGTTGTGCGGAAGATAGTTCGATCTTAGCTTTTTCAGCGGCGTCTTTCAGGCGCTGCATCGCCAGCGGATCGTTGCGCAGATCGATACCCTGATCTTTCTTGAATTCATCCACCAGATGATTGATTAAGCGGCTGTCAAAGTCTTCACCGCCTAGATGGGTATCGCCGTTGGTCGCCAGGACTTCGAAGGTTTTTTCGCCGTCGACATCGTCGATTTCGATAATCGAAATATCAAATGTCCCGCCGCCCAGGTCATATACCGCGATAGTACGGTTACCAGTTTCTTTGTCGAGGCCATAGGCCAGCGCGGCGGCGGTCGGTTCGTTGATGATACGCTTAACATCCAGGCCGGCGATACGGCCGGCGTCTTTGGTCGCCTGGCGCTGCGTATCGTTAAAATAAGCTGGCACAGTAATAACCGCTTCGGTAACCGGCTCGCCCAGATAATCTTCCGCGGTCTTTTTCATCTTCTTAAGGATTTCAGCTGAAATCTGCGGCGGCGCCATTTTCTGGCCTTTGATTTCCAACCAGGCGTCGCCATTGTCAGCTGCGATGATTTTGTATGGCATAATGCTAACATCGCGCTGCACTTCTTCATCCTTAAAACAACGGCCAATCAGACGCTTGATGGCGAACAAGGTATTTTGCGGGTTAGTAACGGACTGACGTTTAGCCGGTTGGCCAACCAGAATTTCACCATCCTGCGTATAGGCAATGATGGAAGGAGTCGTACGATCGCCTTCGCTGTTTTCAAGTACGCGAGGTTTGCTGCCTTCGATAATTGCGATGCAGGAGTTGGTCGTACCCAAGTCGATACCAATGATTTTTCCCATCTAAACATCTCCACTAAAAGTTCAATTTCATTGTGGTCGTAAACCTGATATGCGGCTGCAAATGAACTTTTCAAGTTTTCGCCGCCCGATTATTTCCCAGGTTCAACAACGTTGGATGCAAGGTAAGATGAGGTCATATCGTCCTGCATCAATGGGTAACGGCAAAAGTCACGCGATAGGGCCTTATGCGCCGGACGTCCCCTATGACGCGCGCTGTTATCCGCCGCCGGTCAGCAGTTGCTGCCCTCTGGCCTAAGTCTTGCGCGGTCAAACCGGCAATTGGCCACTCCTACAACATCCCGCTTCAGCCCCATCGCTGCTGGGCAGCATACGCTTCGCGCTTCCCAGCAGCACCAGCCCAACCCCGATCAACGTCAGCACCAGCACGCACCAGGACGGCGGGCGCCATCGGTGTAATAAAGATTGCGCGCCAAAACCGATCAATCACCACATCGGCGACGATGTAGCCGAACGCCAGGGTGATAATTGCCACGCGATTGGCCTCCAGCGCGACGGGCGCGCTAATGCCGCGCACCAGAAGCGTTGCCAACACAGCTAATACCCTCATCCAGTTTGCCGAAAATAAACGGTAACGAGCCGGAAAGAATACCGGAAAACCGGGTCAACTCGTCACCGGAATTTAATAAGTTCTGTAAATTTTCGAAAACCGACAGCGCGCATTTTGATGGTAAAATAATCCATTGAGGCGGCATTGGCTTTTATTGAGCGTTACCACCTGGAAACCATCCGACAGGAAATTCTCATACTGGTTGGCCACCGACCTCACTACTGGTGCAATCGACGATCACCGGGTTAAGTAGGTGATACCGCCCCGGGTTGAACGGCTTGCACGCCTCCGCCAACGCTCCTGCCAGTTAACCAAGTCATGCCGTGCAGATTGGTCACAAAGCGCGCGAGTTGACTATACCCGTAAATCTATACACTGATCCTTTAGCCACGTGTGCTGACGGAGGATCTACTCGATCAGCGCGCCACCAACGTCCCCGAGCTGATGATGAAAACTTCAATAACCTAATCGGTATTGAACAGCATCTCATGCACGACCCGTGCACCGGTAAGGTGGTGCTGCCATTGTACACCACTACCAAGATGGAATACTCAGAGAGGATCCCCGGGCGATACGACGATGTTGATATTGGCGCGCGCCAGCGCCGCAAGAAGTTTGGCGGACAGATCGCGCTGAATGCGCATTCCGTCGCCGACCGCCGAAATAATCGCCAAGCGGGAAACCACACCTATCGGCTCTAGTAAGTCGTCTTCAACTCCAGGTTCAGCGCGCCGCTGGCGCCTCGTCAACTCATGCTGCGACACGCAAAAACTGATTACATTCCGAGAGGATTGCGTAATCAGCACCACGGAGCTGCCGGAGCGCGGCATTGCCGCGAAACCCGCGCTGCCATGCCAATCATGCCTTTCATTTTCAGGCTGGAAACATTGATCATTGCCATATTATTCAGATGGGTGAACCTTGACTGGGTTACCTTCCTCAGCGCTTGTGGGCCAGATTAACGTGCCTGGCGCCTGAGGATTGGTGGTTTTTGATAAGACAAGGAATTTGGAACTGCGCGATAGGGACGATAGTTCGGGGATGAAGAACTTTGGCGCCAAAGTAGAAAAGTTCCATCGCTTCTTGATAGAATAGCCGACTGAGTAAACCCGCGCATCTGGAACCTGATTGGGATCGCAGGTATAAACGCCGTTTACATTCATCCAGATTTCGCAGCAACCGGCGCGCAGAAAGGCCGCCGGAACCGCCGCCGAGTAATCGGATCTGCGGCCAGGTACTACCAGTTCACCGCGCTCGTTACCAGCGGTAAAGCCCGCCATTAGGATAGATCGGCGGGGGATATCGTTAAGGCGCCGGGTAGACTCGGCGATATCTATCGTCGATCCAAGATAGCCCATGCGCCATCAGCCTCTCCACCGAGTCGAATGACCGTCACGTTGTTGAAGCCGCGAGCGCGCAATAGCGCTTCCATTGGCGTGATGGAGAGTTATGGAGAGTTTTCGCGGCTGATGATCGCGGCGTTAACGCTATCAGCGCGGTATTGCGCAGTGAAATGCCGTGCAGTAACTATTTGAGCTGCGGAACTCCTACCCTACCTGGCTACGCAGCACCGGATGAGCAAACTCCGGCTTGGCTGTGGCCAACCCGTTCAACAGTCGGATAAAGATCTGTTCGGCGTCAAGGATATTCAGCTGGATATCAATGTCGTTTAGGGTATAGTATGCCACCGCAACCAAGTGGTTTGTGATTTTTGCCGGCGCGAATAATACCGCCGCCACCTTCCCTGGCGGATATTACTCTCAAAGATGTCGGCGATGCGGATAAAACGCTCCTCGTTGGCGACGGAGGAGGTACCACCGAATTTTCAGTGCTTGCATTTCTGTTTCATCTCCTGAATTAAGCTTAAAAATCGCACTGTCAAGATGCGAGCTTTTTCTGGGTTCCTATATACGTCAGTCCGCGCCGCTACCCGTGGTGGTATCAGTGATGGTAAATAATGGTGCCGTGGCTGAAGAGAGTACGCATGATGGTTGGCATTATCACTGTTTTTATTAGTATTCTGTTGGCTAAAGCAATCAGACGCTAAAGCCAATGAATATCTGCTTTACGGCCGGCTGCATGACTTGAGTCGGACCAGTCGATACCGTGCGATACCACGCACCTGCGCCAAAGGCACGCGGAAACGCATTATTATTACCGATAATGCAGGCTAATATGCCTAGCCATTATCGCTCACAGCATCGGGCCAAACGCCGGGCTGCGTCCCTCCGGCGGCCGTTCAGTTGCCTTATTTCACTCGAACGTCTTGTCGGGTTAAACAATAATAAGACAATGGCGCATAAAGAGACGTGAAAATTATCTAGCGTGCCACGCTGTTAACCTTATCTACAGAAATAGAACAGGTGTTAGGGTTTATTTTGATATACGTCAGAAAATGATATTATTCTTGAATAATAAATTCTGTTGACTCTGTTGTATTATTGTTAATAAGAGTAAGCTATGCAGCGTTTAAGCTCGAGAAAACAGGCCTCCAAGTAGGTGTCGCCGGTAACAGAGCGTTAATCACGATATGGCACGATATGCTTAGGCCTGAAGCCTTTGGGATACGTCTTATTCCTCCGCTCCGTTAAGGACTGACCAGCGGTTTGAGTACCTCCTCTTCTAAGTAGCAAAATATGCAGACACCGCCGTCAGTTACTCGTAATATCCTCAAAAGCATTTTGAAGCCGAAGGCTATATGGTCCATGAAGCTATCCACGACGCAGGGATACACCACGTTCTGTCAGAACGTGACATTAATTTGATTATGCTGAAATCAGCCTGCCAGGTAAAATGGTTTATTGCTGGCGTGAGAACTTTGTGAGCATGCCAGCGTCGCTTTGGTGTTTCTCACCGGCCGCTATCACGAAGCTGACAAGATCCTTGGGCTGAAAATCGGCGTCGACGATTCTATAGCCCTTCAACCCCCGCGAACTCCCTATTGTGTGCACGCAATTTGCTATCCCGCACCATAAGTTTGGGCGACATGCTTGGGGAGCGAAAATTGGTGAAGAGCTATAAATTCAATTGTAGCTTAATATCAATAGCCGTTCGCTGCTTAGCTCAGAGTGAGAGTTACAAGCTACCGCACAGCGAATTCCGCTCCATGCTGCATTTTGCGAGAATCTAGGCAAGATACGCTAGAAATCATCGCCACCACTCATGGCGAAGATTATCGTTTCTGCAGCGATTTGGCAGGCGGCCGATGTCTTTCCTCACCAACCTGTAAACGGCTTCCTGCCCCCTTGTAACCAAATTCCTTAGTGCGGGTAGGCTGCACAGGTGGTACCGCTGCTGAAAAGGTGATTACGGACGAGATTCGCCAAAGAGCATAATCGGCACCGCGCTCAGCGCATTTTGGGTGAAACCTCCATCACCCGAATCCGAATAGGAGAGACACACCAGCGCGTTGCGTTTTGGATCACAAAAGCGTACCGCCTGTAGGCGTTTGAAAATCAGCGAGGTGCATTTTGAAACATTACACTCCGTACTCAGGACGACTTTTGATCTCGTCACTTAAGGTGATTGACCCCGCTTTCTGGCAGGAGATCGCCGCATCGGAAGTATCCTCCGTCAGGCCGGGGCCGCCTTTGATGCCACTGGTATTGGCGCGGCTGAGAGATAGCAGGTCACATTGGGCACGTCGGGATCGTCAAACGCTTCCATCACGATTTTATGATCTGGTTCGAACAGCTTAGGCCCGAGCCATCCCGAGGCAGAAGGTGTAGCCCATCAGGGCGATAACGTTTTTTATTCGTAGTTCAGCATATTTTCGTATAGCGCCCATGGCTTCCGGGCGAGGGCACCGGTTGAACTCCTCAGTATTAACTGGCAATAATAAACTTGTAAATCTTTTGCAACTTGTTAGCTAAAATATTGCCATTATGCATCGACGCTTTTTAACGACACATCACCGCCTTCTGAGGATTGTTATGACTCAAGCCGGTATCGTTCGTGACCTGTTAAGCTAGCTCGGTAGCTAGCTGGATCAGCCGTTGTCGATAGACAACGTCGCCGCCAAAGTGGGCTATTCCAAATGGAGCCTGCAGTGCATGTTCAAAGAAGTGACCGGCCTGCCATCGGCGCCTACGTTCGCGCACGCAGATTATCCAAGGCGGCGGTGGCCTTATGGCTGACGAGCCGGCCAACACTGGATATCACGATCCAGCGCCGTTTTAATTCCCAGCAAACCCTACCCGCGTGCTCAAGAAACAATTCCGCCGGCATGCATTGCTGTTAAAGAAGAGTCGGATTCCACCGACATCCGACAGTCGATTCGTCTGGATCAAAGCGCGCTGCCCCAAGCCGAGTTCATTCGGCTATCGGCAATGAAACTGATCGGCGTCGCGCAAAGTTACACCTGCACGTTGGAGCAGCTCGGCAGCTTCCGTACCGAGCCAGACGCTATACAGTCTAAACACACACCCTAGAGAAAGAGGATAAACAGGAGGTGCTTTGTAGCCCGTTCATCTAGATGATGGAGAATACGCCCGCTCTAATTTATCAAGGCCTGCCCCCACAACCTATAAGATTTTATTCTACGGCATCTGCCCGCCGTCGCAAAGCCTGGTGCACCGCAAGAGATTCGACACCGAATGATTCACACGGAGCGCAAACCGAATACGGAGTTGCCGACACCATCCACTGCTAATATCTGATTCCCGTGCACCGTTAACGCTGCGGTTCGTCCAGGGCGGGCGTATCCAGATGAGACACATCACCTGCCGTTTCCACCACCCAACCAGGCGCTAACCACGGGCTTTGTTGGTAATCCATGCGGGAGAGGGAACAGTTACGCAGCCTGAGTCGGCGCTCGGCATAGGCCGGCAGGCCCAAAACGGTGCTTATCAGACAGCCAAGCGCCATGCCGTGGCTGACCAGCATCGGCGTACTACCCGACGGCAGCGTCAAGCAGTGGTTAAGGGCGGCATGCATGCGCATCGCCATTTCGGTCATCGACTCACCGCCCGGAATACGCCCGCCTTCGGTGCCGTTGACCAATTGCCGACGCCAATTATCTTCTTCACGGGTCAGGGTAGAGATATCGCGGGTTTCCAGTACCCCCATATCCAGCTCGCGCAGCCGCGCGTCCACCGTCATCGGGCAGCCGCAGCCGGCGGCAATGATCTCTGCGGTACGGCGTGTACGCCCCAGATCGCTGCTGATAATATGGGTGATACCCAATGATACGGCCCGTTCAGCGACCTGTTCTGCCTGGCGTTCACCCTTGGCGGTCAATGCACTGTCGGATTGCCCCTGAATACGGCGCAACGCATTCCATTCAGTTTCGCCATGACGAACAAGATAAACATGTAACATACTTTTTTTCCGTTATTCTGCGTGAGAAACGGGGTTAACCAAACACCATGTACAATGTAATCGCTGCCACCAATAACCCGGCCAAGATTGACGCCTTCAGCACGCCTTTTGACAATACGTTCGGTACGGATAATTGCCAAGTGACAGGCATTGATATTGCCAAGTGACGGGCATTGATGTTGACAGCAGCGTGCTGTTTCTGGCCGACGAGCGATCATCAGACCCGCAGCAACGCACGCAACCGGGCGACGACCACCCGCCAGGTAATCCCGAGACGGACTTTTGGTCGGCGTCGAGGCCGGCGTTGAGATGATAGGCCTTTGCCTGGATGGTGATTGAAAATGCACATCTGCGCTCCGCCAGCTTAATGTTACCTAGTAGTATATTACAGGGAATCACAGAAGGGCGAGAATTGGGTTATGAAATGGCACGATTAACTGGTATTGTGGACATTAAGCACCGCGGTGGCGACATTTGCGTGTTTACGGAAGGCCGCCTGACGCGCAGCAGCGTGTGCCAACAAACGCTATTTCTGGCGCTGGTACTTTCCATGACGCGATTATCAAGAACCTCGCCGACCGTGCAACTAGACTGGTGTATTCAGCAGCTACTGCATCAGCCAGCGTTTCAGCTCCGGCGGCACCGACTTCAGGCTATTCGTTCTCAAGTAGTGATCGTGATACCGGTTCCAAGCCCGTTTTTCAGTTCTCGTTGGCTGGCGTCGCCCAGACCAGCACAGGGCCTGAATAATGCGGATACGCATCGCCAGCGCCTCGCGTTCGTCGAGCGTAAGCATCAACTACAGTACGTGCAGTTCATCGGCATAGGTCTGGCTCAGCAGGCTGGCGCAGGAAATAGCAGTAAAACACACGCATAGGCCAGGACGTTCTTGACATAGCTGCGCGTTTCGAAAAAGAGAATACTTTCTGAACGCGATGGCGGCGGCGCGTCCGGCGCTAGGGCGCTAGTGTTAAACCAGCTGTTGACTCTGCCGGGCCGGCATTGTAAGCGATGTTTGGAGAATACCGTTACGGCCGAACATCTGATAGACATATTCCCAGTAGGCCGTGCCGAGAGCGATGCTAATTTGTGTTCCAATAGCCAGCCAGGCCGGGTAGGTTTTCCATATTAAACATCTGTGCCTCAATTACACAGGCAACCGGTATCCACCGGTGAACGCACCTTTTAGATTCCACGCGCTCTTCTGACGGGCGAAGGCCTGGCGTAATCTTGGCTGATTCCTTTACGTTGGTCGCCTGACAGAACGTTTAGTGACAGGCCAGCGGGAAGCACTCTTCCAGATAGTCGCACAGCTTGCCGGTGACATCAGCTCGCGCACCTGGGCGATAACCGGCTCCAACGCGCCAAAGCCTGGTCCGGCGTTGCGGCGTGCGCCACGTTAATGACATAGCGTTGGCCCAACGCCTACGTCGCCATGGGATAAAACTCGCGCGCTTGCATCAGAGAACGCAATAACGCCATTCATTCCTTTTTCGGTAACTGTTCCAACCAGGCGGGACCTCCTACATATGGCCCTGGTCAAATATGCGGGTGCGTCGTTCCAATAATTCAGTGAAATGGCCACGCAGAATAACCCCATCGTGCTAGCGCTCCCGTTCGGGATTTCGGTGCCAATCAGTCGCCAGGCGACGCTCTCTCTTCAAGCGCTAGGCGTTCGCTGTCGCGCATTCGCTGCGCGCTGACCACTATCGTGATCAGGGAACGGGCGTTTTCCACTCGGTGCGGGCCAGGCGGGCAAAGACAATTTGCGTCGCTTGGCAGGTTAAATCGGTAGGCCGACGTTGCGGGCGAAATCCGACAATGTCGCCGGGTTATCTTGTAGCGTCGCTAGTGCGTTGCCTATAGTTTGGTACTCGGCCGGCAGCTGCTTTGGCAGGTAGTTGACAAGACCGGTATTACCCTTCTCATCGGCAGTCGTATCCGTTCGAGAGTGACCCACAGGCTGCATTCGCCAGCCTGGACTCAAACGCCGAACAGTTTGTTGCAGCTGTCAGGAAGAAAATGCCCGTTAAGCCAGACGTCGCGGGCATCGTCCCAGGTCTCCTGTCGGCGGCTGCGGGCTAAAAGCCAGCAGGCTACATCAGTCCTGACGGTTCGTCAGTAGTTCGTAACATAGCGCGCTGTCAAGAAGCTGGCCGACAGCAGCGTCGGGTTGGCCTGGATAAGGACAGTGATTTGATCGGGACTGACCTGGGAGAGATCTTGTGATAGCTGCTGGTACGACAGATAAGGATGCGCAGGGTGGGTAGCATTGCGCTACCACGTCCATTTACTGCGCGTCCCAAGCCAAACAAACTGATAGCGCTGCCGTTGGGCCTCAAGGGAATCCGTCTATACCAGCACGGGCAGTGTCATCACCGATCGCCGTTACCTACAACCGCCATCTGTCCACCTTGACCGTTATTACTCATCCTCAGCTGATTACCCGTTCCGCCGCGGGGCATTGTTGCAAGCTTAACCAACCGGTTTGCGCCCACGACGCGTTCCTTTTCCCTTCTCCGTGGGCGGCAGCGGCGTTCTTTAACCGTGGTCGCAAGCCGGTGGTCGCCTTTTCCCATCCCGCGTTGTCTTGCCCAGCTCATTCCAGCCGTCGCGCGGGACAGTCAAAACCCATCAACATGAGGCTTATCGCAACATGGCTCAATTCGTCTACACTATGCACCGCGTTAGCAAAATCGTTCCGCCAAAATGCCATATTTTCCGGCGCCAAAATCGGCGCGCCAGGTCTTAGTGGCGGAAATTGACGCTGCTCCGCATCATGTCCGGCATCGATACCGACATCGGGGTGAACCCTGGCCGCAACTCGGCATTAATATCGGTTATTTGCCGCAGGAGCCTCGGTTTGACGATGAGAAAACCACGCCCGAAGAGTATTCTACCTAGAATAACCGGACGCCAACGTTTATAAACTGCCCAATAGAGCACAGAGAGCTGGAAACTATCACCCAGCCCTACGACGGCCACAATCTGGAATCTGGCAACCAACTGGAACGCGCCGCCGACACACTGCGCCTGCCGCCCTGGGATGCAAAATCGGCACCCTATTCGGTGGCAAACGCCGACGGAGCGCTATGTACTGCTGGAAAACTGGATATGCTGCTGCTCGACGAACCACCAACTATCTGGACACCGAGCCTGTCGCCTGTATTGAACGTTTCTTGCACAACTATGCAGGTATCGTGGTAGCGATTACCCATGACCGTTATTTCTGGATGATGTCGCCGACCGGATCCTGGAGCTGGGCCGTAGTAAGGGAATCCTTGGAGAGGCAACTATTTGTTCTAGCTGGAACAAAAAGATCAGCGCCTGGCACAAGAAGCCTCATTCGAGACAGTGTGGCACAAATCCATCAAAAGGAATTGGAATGGGTTCGGTCGAATGCCAAAGGTCGCCAGTTGAAAGGTAAAGTCAGCCTGGCCCTCTTTGAGGAGCTCAATAATGTCGAGTACCAAAAGCGCAATGAGACCAGCGAATTGCTTATCCTGCTCGAACCCCGTCTAGGTGACAAGGTACTGGAAGTCAGCCAGCTGCGTAATCCTACGGTGACCGACTTACTTATCGATGGTTTGTCTTTCTCCCTGCCAAAAGGGGGCGATAGTCGGCATCATCGGCCCCAACTGCGCCGGTAAACCCATAAACCACGCTGTTCTGATCGCTATCTAGCAAAGAACAGCCAGACAGCGGCAGCATCATGCTGTGGAATACCGTACAGTTAGCCTCGGTAGACCAGTTCCGCGACAATATGGATAACGGCAAAACCGTAATAGAAGGAGATCTCCAGCAGCTGCTCGATGAGCCGGCCAATGATTTGGGCGTCGAAACACTGCACGCGCTGGAAAACGCCCTGTTGGGGTTCCCCGGCTGCGCTATACTCATCTCCAATGACCGTTAGTTCCTCGAGTGCATTGCCACGCACATTATCGACTACCAGGATGAAAGAAACATCGAATTCTTTGAGGGAAACTTTACCGAATGCGAAGGGTATAATAAGGGACGCTGGGCGCGGAAGCGCTGCAACCGCACCGCATCAAGTACAAGAAAATGGCCTGACGGCCAGCAGTATGTTACAGCGCCTTCTTACGCCTGCGCCATACGAGTGACCTGCGCCAAACGCTGGTCGATGTGCTCGATAGTGCCGCGCGTTGGCCTCTACGCCTCTCGGAGGCGCTTGCAAATTTGGCGTCGGCGTCGGCCGACGGTGCCGTCAGCGCTCCCACAGCAGCTCTTCTTTTACTAAAGTAATGCGCTGTAAAAACGCTAGTCATAATCCGCCACGTCCACCAACACGTAAGGGATATGATTATCCAAGTAAGCGCTGGAACTCATCACAATCCGTCGGCGCGTCGAGACCACGAAGACCATCGACGACCCAAGTATTGTTCTTTCACTGAGATAACCAAATCGAAGCGGTACGCATCAGTCATTGCCTGCACGAAAGGGTGCTCACGGCGGTGATATTTTTGAAAAACGCCTAGTTGATGACGAAATCAATATCAATACAGGTCACCTCATTGGCGTATTTCACGGCGAAATCGATGAACTAGGACTGGCCATGGCAATTTATCGTAATCGGAATATTGCAGTGCCATTTCATTGCCGGCAAGGTTTATTAGCAAGCTTGTTGACCATGGTAGATTTGCCACTAGACTACTCGATAATCAACGCCGCAGTGCGAACGAAGAAGTGTTTGACCTCTATTGGAATATAGTTCCAATAGAGGAAGGGATCCTGACAGATTTGCTCTCTGCTGACGGACATAAACAAACGGTCGGAATCGATTAATGACGGTTTCAACCTCCAGATATTCACAATAGTGCGCGAGATTCTGTTTTCGCTTGAATAAATAAAATCCGCTTCGATGCCTTTGCCTTTGTTGGCCATGAAACCCTTTCGCCTCGGCTCCAGACATTGCAAACTGTTGGAGTAATGCTCCATCCCTTGCTCATTGAACGCATAATATGGATATTTTGGGTACTTGAAAGTTTGCAGCAATCAGCGCAGCCTACTCGTTGAGCGTGCGCTGCTGGGACATGGCGCCGTCCTAAACAGCCGCAGATCGCGCTAATCGTCGTAGTTAAGGATCATATGCAACTCATACATCGGATTAAGCCTGCTGAATCAAATAGATGTGCCCGGTATGCACAGGATAGAACTTGCCGAAATCACCCCGACCGTTTTCTACCGCCAGGGAAACTCCAATCCCAGGAAACGGCAGATGACCTCGAGCTTCTGGCGCTTGGGCTTTTGTTTTTTGCGTTCAGCAGCTGGCCAAGGTGGCCTTTGGTGACGCCGCAGGCTTCCGCCACCTGCTGTAAGGCGCATCCCTGCTGCTTGATAGCGCTTTTTAGATAGTTGAGCGACGACATAGTTTCCTCGGCGTCAAAGTTCTTCCAGTATCGCCAGCGCGTCGGCCAGTTTTTTTGCACCGAAGATCTGCATATTTTCCGGCATTTTTTTCGGCACGTTGAACTGCGGCACGATGGCGCGGCGAAAACCGTGTTTGGCGGCCTCGGTGATCCGCTCCTGTCCACTTGGAACCGGGCGGATCTCCCCTGCCAGACCGACTTCGCCAAATACCACCAGATCTTTTGGCAACGGTAGGTCGCGCAGACTGGATACCATCGCCAGCATCAGCGCCAAATCGGCGCTGGTTTCACTAACCTTTACCCCGCCGACCACGTTGACAAAGACATCCTGATCCGCCATCTGCAGCCCACCGTGGCGATGTAGCACCGCCAGCAGGATCGCCAGCCGATTTTGCTCCAGTCCCACCGCCACCCGGCGTGGATTGGCCATCATCGAGTGATCCACTAGCGCTTGGATCTCGACTAGCAGCGGGCGGGTGCCTTCCCACACCACCATCACGCTGCTGCCGGGCGTCATCTCCTTCCCGCGGCTTAGGAATATCGCCGAGGGGTTGCTGACTTCACGCAGCCCCTGCTCGGTCATGGCGAATACGCCAAGCTCATTCACTGCGCCGAACCGGTTTTTATGGCTGCGCAGCGTACGAAAACTGGAATCGGAATCGCCGTCCAGCATAATGGAGCAATCGATACAGTGCTCAAGCACCTTCGGCCCCGCCAATGAGCCATCTTTGGTCACATGACCAACTATGATTATCGCCACGCCATGGGTTTTGGCGAAGCGGGTCAAATAGGCGGCGGATTCCCGTACCTGGGCAACGCTGCCCGGAGAGGACTGCACATCGGCCATGTGCATGACCTGAATCGAGTCAATAACCATCAAGCGCGGTTTTTCCTGCGAGGCAATCAGGCAAATTTTTTCGATACTGGTTTCCGACAGCATCTTCAGATCAGCGGTGAGCAACCCGAGTCTGTGCGCACGCATCGCCACCTGCTGGAGGGACTCCTCGCCGGTGACGTACAGGGTTTTCATTTCGCCAGCCAGCTTGCAGAGCGTTTGCAGCAGCAGCGTACTTTTCCCGGCTCCGGGGCTGCCGCCAATCAAAATGGCGCTCCCCGGCACCATACCGCCGCCCAGCACACGATCTAGCTCGCTAAAACCCGCAGAGAAGCGAGGTAGCGTGTCCGGGCTGATGTCAGAAAGTTTTTGCACTCTGCTCACGCTGCTCTCGCCGGCATAGCCGCTGAACCGTTCGTTGCGCGTCACCGCCGGCGTGGCCGCAAGGCGCACTTCGGTGATGGTGTTCCAGGCATGGCAAACGGTACATTGCCCCTGCCAGCGGGGGTAATCCGCACCGCATTCGTTACATACAAAAGCGCGTTTTACCGCTTTAGCCACAGATTACCTCTTACCTCGGCAAGATAGGGCGCGCCGGACGCCGCGATCGATACGCCGCGGCGAGCACGCTCAGCGTTCATCGTGTTTGCTGCTCAGGATGCACAGCGCTCTCAGCAGATCGAATCGTTACTTTACTCTGTTCGTTGACTTTCGGCTTGGCGTGGAACGTCAGACCTACTGATTGTATCATCAATGAATCATTTGCACTGTCGCCAATAGCCACTATCTGGCTATGGGATGGCCAAGGGATGGGCAACCTGTCCGCTAGGCGCGTCAATCCGCGCTTTGTAACCAGCATCTACCATCAAGCGACCATCGCGAATTGAGGCGATAGCGACTGCCAGCCCAGACTCTGCAGCTTTTTAGTTGGATCAGGCCGGGCATCAGCGGTAACACCTCGCACACCTGCCTCAAAATATCGGCATCGGCCCATTGTCGGCATCGACCCCTTGAAAGCTGGCGGTGAAATCCAGCTCGCCGCGCATTTCCCGCTCGGTGACCTCGGCCGTCTCTGTACGTCAAGCCAGTTTCATGATGCGCTCGATTGTATCACCGTGGAGTCTATATCCACAATCAGCAGGCCCGGCGCGCGAAATGGGACGTCTTGCCAAAGAGGACCACGCCAGGCCGTGATCATGGGACAGCCGCGCGACGCACGCGGTCAGCGACCAAGCCAGACGCACCACTCGATAGTCGTCTATTTGCGGAAACCAATACTATCGCCGCGCCTAGCGCGCTAATACCACCGACAGGACTCTGTTTATCCAAATTTTGCTATCGGCCAGCGTGAAATTCTCTCGGACAGATCGTAACAGGTCAAACTATTTGGCATTTTGACTCCTGCGCTAGCAACGCTCAACAAGCTATTCTATCATTGGCTCTTCTGGCAACATAAAACGTCTAAAAGAGAAAGGAAACCTATAAGCCAGATCCGTTTATACCGCATGGTTATCGTGCTGATTTGCGTCGCACTGCTAGTGGTGTTGATGTAGGGCGCGATCTATTTCAGCCCGAGCCACCAAACGGCCCGCTCGGCGCAGGTGGAGGAGTTGGCGGATACGTTGATTCGCCAGGTCATCGGAGAGCTGACACCCTTGCCATTGATGACCAGCCGTGACAACAACAGCGCACCATCAAATCCTGGGTTGCCTCACGCGCGATAGCCGCATTCTCGATGCCAGCGTGTATAACATGGACGGCAGTCTAGTGGCCCGCTTGGGCGAAAACATCAGCGTACGCGATCGGCTGGCTATCGGCAACCAGCAGGCGGGCAGCTTCTTCAATCACCAGTTGGTGCGGACAATCGAAGAGATGACAAAGGCCGAGCGGTTTTGTCCGACTAACGCTGGATACCCACGTGTTGGATATTGAGGTCAAACAGTCGGATAACATCACTAACTTGATGCGTCTCATGATACTGCTGGCGCGCGCCATCGGCATTATCCTAGCACGCACGCTGCTGAAAACCGCCGCAGCTGCTGGCTGGCAACAGCAGTCGCCTCACCCGCTCACCGCCAATACGCCGCGCCGCTGGAGAAAACGACGCGCGGAAGAAGATAACGTCGTGTCACGGTCGACGCCAAGCCACCGACGTGCCATGAGTCGGCGCTGCCCCACAACTTTAGCGTGCGTCGCCCAATCACACCGATTCCAGCGCTTTATGCGCGATAATACGGAATGTATGCTGCCCGCGCGCGCTATTAAGTTACGCGTTACACAGTTTTGGGGCCGAACAGCGCTTTGCCCTCAGGTACGTGCCCTCTCGCTTTTATGGCGCCGCCCGGCGGGCGGATGACTTTTCACGGCAGGCTTTGCCAGCAGCACGAACAGACGCAGGCTATTATGATAAAGGGTCTCGGCAATCTCCGCCGGCGGCTCGCGGCGCAGATCACATAGCGTAGCGAAGGCTGGCGGATCCGCCGGGCAAGTTAGGCCGGCTTTGGTAACCTGACAGTGGCATATCAGGTGCATCCGTTCTCCAACAGCAGGCACGACAACGGCAATCTCGCCATGACATCACGGGCTTTACTGGCGCAGGAATACGTGATGGGTACCGCCAAGCGCAGTTGCGCCAATAACACAAGTTGGCGCAGTAGCTGCGGCTGCGGCATATGAGCATCCAGGCCGATTTCTCAGACCGCCGTCAGCCTCTTACGGTCTGGCGTAAATGCCGCTCTAATAAGTCGACATCCTCATCCTAACACTATTCGATGGCGGAAAACCGAGCGCGACATGCAGCATTGGATGCCGCTCTGTCAGCGCCAACACTCGCCCAAAACGACGGGAAATCGAAATGACAATGCATATCGATAAAGCGTGATGGGTTCATGAGACTCCCCCATGCCAGCGGCCGCGTGTTAGTAGGCCGAGCCGTGTTCCTCAACAAGCTTATAACATAAAGCACCTTCTGGCAGTGCGCGCTTTCACTCCTACGAACAGCTGGCAACCGGCTGTGCATCCTGCGCATCGCAGTAGCCACATGTCGATAAGCCACAGCGCCCTGCAGTACTTCAAGGTGGTCGCAACGCGTGGGGTGATAGTTAAAAGGTCAGGCTCGGCGCCGCAAGATTGCCTTTAATGACAGAGTCTATCTTGAGCAGCATAATGACGCCAGGGTTACGGTCAACGCAATACGCTAGAGAGGGAAAAAGGTGACGATGGCGGTAGTAAGTTGACAAAAGCGAAGCTTAAGTGAAGAACGGCGTCACAATAATCTGTCGCTGACGTGCGCGAACAGGCCACGGAATGGTGATTCAGTGGCAGGATTTGCTGGCCATCGGCGATACCGGTTTTGCCAATTTACGTAACCTTTCTGTAAAACGCCGGAGAGGTAATCATTGCTTCATGCAACCCGGCACAGTCGCTATCAAACCACCTGTCCATAACAACCACATCTGACTTTCCACTGTTTCAATCCGCCTATCACGATGTCATTATTCATAACCGGAAATAGCCGTTCTGTCGCGACGGCCGGTAAATGGGCTTATCAGGAACAGGAAATAACGACGAATACGATTTTCAAACCCCAATGCAGTTGCAATCAGGTAATAAACAGAAAATAATACCCCGAAGAAATACACTTCCTATGACGATACCGGTTGTTTTAGTCCCTTTAATCGCAAATTGACCGCGGTTACTTTACAAGCTGACCGGACGTCGTGTGATCTGTGTCGCATTTTCCACTTTACCGCTCAACTGCACGATACCGTCTATGGTTTCCACTGTAATCATCTGCGACTTAATCATCTGCGACGGTAGCTCTTGTTGGCCAGGAATTTCGCTTTCACTTCGCTTGTACTTCACTGCATCGCTGGCGTAGGTCTTAATCAACGTTTTGTTGGTTTCCTTGATGTGCCAGTTATCGATAACCGATTTCACGCCCTTCATCCGGGCTTTGGTTGGCGACAAAACTGCTCAGCATCACCACGTCTTCATTAGTTTCAACGAAAATGTCGTTAGTTTCAACGAAAATGTCGTTGTTGTTAACGACTTCATTGCCGACCAGCGCGCTTTTGACTTTCGCGGTACGCGGTAATGACGATATCGCCCATGTGTACCCCGACGCTGACTTCATTGAGCTATCGATCCTCTACCTCGTGGTGTTAGCCGCGGACTTGGCGTCCTGCATCACGGAGATATCCGCCATTGTGGTTGCACCAGCCGGCCAGAACTGAACCTAGTACGATAGCCGTCAGCGATTGCAATCTTGCTCTTATTCATCAATGTTTTCCTTTTGCCACCCAATGCCTGGGCAATAATGCGCCGCCGCTTAACGAGCTGGTCTGGCATCCAACAATTTCCGCGTCCTGCAACCTTACAGTGACCCTTCATTAAAAACGTAAGGTGACATCCACGCTTGCTGCGGTCTGATCTCCTTTTGGTCTCATTCTCTTCTAGAGACCGAATAACAGCCCATCTTCACGGCGCTTAAACAGCGAACTGCTCTGACTTCACTGGATTGATTAACATAATTAACCGCTCCGTCAGTGACAATTTAACTATAGACTGCCATAAGTAATTTGCATGCTAATGGAAAAGAAAATCGTCGAATCAAAAGCAGAAACAAGGAGTCAGTAGCTTTTCGTGACGCAAGCATCGGCCGCCGCGGGCCTGAACATCCAACGACTAACGCTTCGACGAGCAGGCATAAACGCAGGCGCACGGCAGGAACGTCGCGACAGTCGCCAGTGCTGATACAGAGGCGCGCCGGTATATTGGCTGGGAAGAGACCGACCGGTTATCAACAGTCGGCGGCGCCCGACGCGGTGCCAAAACAGCCATACGTCATCCACAACAACGTCACCGTGCGACGCTGCCTGATAAGGAAAGTATGACGCCGCTGCTTTCGCGGCGGCCCAGGACAGACGCGATTAGTGTTCGCGCATTTTATGGAACCGAACATCCGGATATCGTTCCAAGGTCAGATTTAAGTTTACCATGCTCGGGGCGATATAGGAGAGGTTATTGTCGCCGTCGAGAGCCAAATTGAGTTCATTTTTGTGCTTGAATTCTTTTAACTTTTTTGTGTCGCCACACTCCACCCAGCGAGCAGCAGAAACGTTTACTGACTCATACAGCGCTTCAACGTTATATTCGCTCTTCAGCCGCGCCACGACTACATCAAACTGCAGCACGCCGACCGCGCCGACAATAAGATCATTATTGGCCAGTGGGCGAAAGACCTGCACCGCCCCCTCTTCAGACAGCTGTATCAGCCCTTTAAGTAACTGTTTTTGCTTAAGCGGATCGCGCAGGCGGATACGACGGAACAATTCCGGCGCAAAATGGGGGATACCGATGAATTTCAGCTCTTCACCCTGGGTAAAGGTATCGCCAATTTCGATAGCCCCGTGGTTATGTAGGCCGATAATATCACCAGCATAGGCTTCTTCGATATGGGAGCGGTCGCCCGCCATAAAGGTCAGCGCATCGGCGATAACGACATCCTTGCCGGTACGCACCTGGCGCAGTTTCATGCCCTTTTCAAAACGGCCGGAGACAACGCGCAAAAACGCCACTCGATCCCGGTGCCGTGGATCCATATTAGCCTGGATTTTAAAAACGAAGCCTGTGAACTTCTCTTCGTCCGCGCGCACCATCCGAACGTCTGTTTGACGTGGCATGGGCGGCGGCGCCCATGCCACCAGACCATCCAGCATATGATCAACGCCAAAGTTGCCCAGCGCGGTACCAAAAAAGACCGGCGTCAACTTGCCAGCCAGGAAAGCCTGTTCGTCAAAGGGATGGGACGCGCCCTGCACCAGCTCTAGCTCTTCTCGCAGTTGCGCGGCCAGATTCTCGCCCAGCGCTTGATCCAGTTCCGGGTTGTCCAGCCCTTTTACCACCCTCACTGCCTGGATGGTATGACCCTGACCGCTTTGATAAAGGTAGGTTTTATCTTTCGCTAAATGACAAATGCCCTTGAACAGCTTACCGCAGCCGATAGGCCACGTGATCGGCGCGCAGATAATGCGCAACTCGCTTTCCACTTCATCAAGCAATTCCATCGGATCGCGTATATCGCAGTCTACCTTGTTCATAAAGGTCAGGATCGGCGTGTCGCGCAGGCGAGTAACTTCCATCAGTTTTCGAGTCCGATCTTCAACTCCTTTGGCGGCGTCGATCACCATTAAACAGCAATCCACCGCCGTCAGGGTGCGGTAGGTGTCCTCGGAGAAATCCTCATGCCCTGGCGTATCCAGCAGATTGACCAGCGCTTGGCGGTAAGAAAATTGCATCGCAGATGTGGAAATGGAAATACCGCGCTGCTTTTCCATTTCCATCCAGTCGGATTTAGCGTGCTGACTGGAGCCGCGACCCTTCACAGTACCGGCGGTTTGAATCGCCTGTCCGAACAGTAGCACTTTTTCAGTGATTGTCGTTTTACCGGCGTCAGGATGCGAAATAATCGCGAAGGTGCGCCGTGCCGCAATTTTGTCGACGTAGAGGTCACTCTTCATGGTCATGGTCACTTTCTCGATGAGCGCACGGCAAGCACGCGCCACAGTGTCTCTCTAAAAGGGATTTACTAGTTGCAGATTCTACATGGTAGCTCTCCGGCCAGCGGCGGCGTTAGCCCAACGGCAGCGCCATGATAACGGCATCCTCCCGGCCGTCCGCCGACGGGTAGTAATGGCGCCGAATCGAGACTTCATTAAACCCATCGCGCGATACAGGGCGATGGCCGGTCATTGGATTGACGCACTTCCAAGCAAGGCGTCAATGCTTGCCGCTGTTCCAGATTGGTGATCAAATAACCGAGCAGCGCCTGGCCGCGACCTTGCCGCTGAAAGTCGGGGTGAACTGCGATGTTAGAGTGATGGCAAGCTGCGATGCGATCGCCCACGCACAGTTTGAAATTTAAATAGCCTTCGCCTTGATTGCCGACAAAGGTCTTAGCTCTCTAAGGAAAGGCGTGGCTAACTTGTTCTATGTGCCAGGCTTCGGTGAGATCAGTCGGCAGCAGTGATAGTATAGTATTCATCATCACTTATCCGGCGCCATAGCTCGCGCTTAGCACCGGCATCCCCTGAAAGCGCCGCCAGTGGCGGCGTATGGAAAGAGATTCCCTTAAATTCACGCAGGGCGTCAAGGCCGAGCCACCAGCAATGGCAATGGACATTATCCGGCAGCATCATCGCCTGTAAAGGCGTCACCACGTAGAGCTGCGCTGGCGTCAGCGCCATGCTGCGAGCCACATCGGCCACCAGTGGATGATCTAGCGGCGGCGCCACATCGGCCACTAGCAATAAACGAACACGCCCCGGTAAGATGATTGCAACCTCCCCCCGTAACACAGCCGGGCGCCGGAGCGTCCATTGCGTAATGCCCAGTTGTTGTAACAGCCAATCGCGCCTTGTCGTCATTGTTCATCCCGTTGGCGATCTCGATTCCGCGCCGCTATGCTACCAAACTCATCGAACCCAGGGCAATAGAGCACTATACCACTCCCTGCTCGAATTATTGAGGGGCGTTTGTCGCATGTCTGCATTAACCCCACCATCTGCATTAACCCTCACCGTTGAAGTCATCAGTGTCAGGATACATTCTCAGATAAACAGGTATTAAGCCGGCAATGTGCAAATTTGCTGCCGGGCAAGCCTTGAGGCGTGAAGTACACGGGTTCATACCGCCGCCTGGTTTCACCAAGCGTATTCAGCCCTTCATAAACGAATTGGCGGCCGATACCTGCCCACGCCAGGCGTCGTCTACCGCCAGCGGCGCCAGCGCTACACACTGGTGATCCTCGCCATCTATATCAAACCGAGCAATAGGCGGCATAGCCGATCAGCCCGCCTTCGTCATCGGTCGCCACCGCGCCCAGGGTCAGCAGCCCGCCTTCCTTCCTTGAGTACGCGCACCAAGGCGGCTTCACTCTCCCGATTGAACGCCCGCTTGAGCAGACTGTCAATCCCCGTCGCATCAACTGAGATTTCCTTCGAATCAGCAGAGGACGCGGTGCAGCAGGGTCGGTTGTGCCCGGGATCGATGGTGTCCAACAGGTTTTGACCGTCAGGCCAAGTTCCGTATCTCCTTCGATAGGCAGTCGGCGAATGCGAAACCTGACGTCTCCATTACCCAAGCGGTAACCTGTGATGACGCATTCCATGGCAGGGCTGGTGGAGTGGTGCGCCTGTTGCCCTAGGACCTGTTTAGCGTTTCGCGCTATCAACAACATGACGCGCTGCTAAGCGGTCAGAAAGAATGACATGGCCATTAGTGACGCATTCCCGGCCTGGCGCTGACGTAAGGGCATCAATGCCAATGATGTTGAGCGTTAGTACCTGCGGCGAGGCGCGTCAACGTTGATGATATTGGCCTTCACGCCGGCGCCGCAACCGGCCACCGACTCATTAGAGGCAACACCCCTGGCGTCGCACCGCCCTATGAACTATCGTCAGCCTATCAACCATAATAAATAATGGGTTATTGCTGCCCATATTTTTAGTTAATACTCATAGTTACCATTAGCAAAGTTATGGCACAAACCTGTGAGTATGCCATCATAACTAAATAGATACTGATTTTGTCCTGGCTCTCGCTCTGGTGCTGCGCAGGGCGCAACGCCGCATGATACGCTCCATGCCTCCCTGGAAGCGCCCACGCTGAACGATTGGGCTACCACCGCCACTGAATGGTGGAACATCATAATAGACCGGCATCACCAGCGCTGCCACCTCGGTAACGCAACGCCCGCTTCTTGTTCACTTCGATGCAGCAACAAGTTATCAATCTGCGTCGTGGCCGGCTGGGCCCGTTGCCTCCGCCGGTGGAAGAATTGAGGCGCTGTGGTCATCGGGTGCGCAATACCGCGTTAATTAAGCTTTGCGGCTGTCGGTAGTTGGCGATGCAGCGCAGGTCAAGGGCGAGCTAATGCCCTGATATGATAACAGAGACCAGCGCCGACGAACTGATGATTAATAGCTAGATTTTGATCATCAGGCACATCTACGTTCATTTGAGATTGCCATGGCGGCACGGGAACACCTGAAGGATTAACAGTGGCGGCTGAGTCAATACCTATTGACGCCACCGGCGCGGCACACCATAAAACCGCCTGTCGGCGGATTTTTGATCATCAGCGGCACGGCATGAACGCTGGGCACACCTGGGTCTTAGGCACGGAGCCTGTCGCCTACCTTCATCATCCAGCGCACAATGCCGCCCGACGGCGACGTGCGTCATGCCTGATGACGGCCTCGACGACTATACATTTCCACCGAAACGGCAGCAGTCGACCGGTACACCGCACACTGATCGTCACAACATTCACCGCTGTGCGACCGCGCTTCACCGACAAACTGCATATTCATTGGCTTGTTCAGCATATACGTGCGGATGAAGTGAGGCAGCATTTTCCCGGCAACTCACATGGTCGAATGGGAGGCGAACAATTTAATGTTACCGATATAGCCGCTCCTGATATCCCCTTTGTTGGCGATTACCCCGATGAGCGCTCGTGCGATACATATCCAGATCGCTGCGTTCCAACTGATTTACACTTTGGCGGAAAACTTTGCCAGGCGACGGATGCTTAGCACCTCGGCGGCCGGTAGCTCCACTTCGGAGATGGTCAGTTTCATGATACGCTCAATATTGCACAACAGACAGCGCTCGCGGTTTTCCACGAACAGCAGCGCCAGACCGGTACGATCCAAATGATCAAGCGCCTGTTCGCGCCGCGCCTGGTTCATGTCGCCGTTCAGGGTAGCGCCATTGTGTAACCACTGCGCGCCGGCGCTTCAGCCACTTTCAGCGTGGCATTTTGTACGTACGAATAATGGCGGCGCGAAAGCTTCCGCCTCCAGGAACCACTCTGGCATGGTGACGGAGAACAGCGCGGCCTGATGCTGCGCGGGCGCCTGCGTCAGAACATTTTCTACATCTTCGATAAAGCCCATGCGCAACATCTCATCGGTTTCATCCGGTACCAGCCCGCTCAAATTGGACAAATCCAGAGTACCGCAGCTTCAGATGATCCAGCGGGTGGCCCGTGGTACAAGCCACAACCTGAGGCCCTTGGCGCAGCGCGTAATTGCACGTCATAACGCTGTCCGCCGTACAGGGCGACCACGTTAACACCTTTCATATGCTTGGCAAGTTGACCCAGGCTTCCACGATCTGTGCCGCCAATTCGCGGGTCGGCGCCAGCACTAGCACCTGCGGCGCGGCCAGTTCGGGATCGGCCGCGGTTTTACCGCTACCGGGCTGCGCCATGCCCGGTACGTCACGGCCGGCCAACAGATGCAGCATACAGACGGCCTGGATGGA
Organism: Sodalis sp. (in: enterobacteria); assembly: GCF_036327475.1. NCBI lineage: Bacteria > Pseudomonadati > Pseudomonadota > Gammaproteobacteria > Enterobacterales > Bruguierivoracaceae > Sodalis > Sodalis sp. (in: enterobacteria). The sequence goes on from NZ_CP132913.1 coordinate 1,348,871, forward strand.
TGACGACTTTTAACCTAGATCGGTTAGTGCATTAAGGATAGGAGCTTTCAGCCATAGATCGGCAAAAGAGGTTGCTATTTTAGACATGTACACGTGTCTCATTTCTTAATGGAGGCTAGTCTACATATCTCGTCGTGAAAACTTTCATTCATTTTCATTACAAGTATGAAGCAGCTCAAATTGGATTTAAAACAAAAACAAACCTCACCCTCTCAGGTGAGAAGAGTAGTGTGGACTATGCATATCTTGTTCGTAGCTATTCCTGGTCTGATTCTTGGTCCAAAGTGCTAATTCCGACAATGCATAGAGGCGCTCAACAAATTATGCACGTTGTTAGCAATCGTCAGCTTGAACAGCGCAGAAGCGGCGTTCTTAACCTCGGACTCAAGTGGTGTTTACCTAAATAGAAGCCAGTTTCACTGAGATGCTCGGCGAGCGAAGTGTTATCCGTTGCATTGAGGCACGCCATCAGCGTCGATTCGCTAATGTCTCCCAGGTAGAACTCGACAATACTCCATCCCCATTGCGCTTTATTCGCCTTCACATAACGGCTTTGCAGCGCGTTACTGTTTTATCAACATCGATTTTCTCAAGAAAAAGCCATAGCGAACGGAAGAGATTGTTTGGGTCGATCATCCTGCACTAAGCTGTAGCGGCCGCCATAATACAGGGCAATGCCGCGATTAAAATACGTATAGTTGTAAGTTGGATCAAGCTCTACTAGTAAAGAATCAAACGCTTCATAGGCGGCATCGTAATTGACTGCCTGCGTTAAGTAATATGCCAAGACAATTAAAAACTTCCGGCATATCGGGCCGGATTGCCAGTACCTATGAAAAATCATTGCGCGTCAGCGCTCTCAACCCGAGACTATCATGCAGCACTCCGCGCTCATATAATAGCTGTGCTCGTTCATCACCGGTAAGGGTCGAGCTCGCCAGCATGAGCTGCAAAGTACGGGCAAAACGCTATCTGTATACTACACTAATCACTGTTGCATCCTGCCAACAGTAGCGCCATTGCAACGAACCATCAGCGCAAGCAAGGCCTCATTCCTACTCCTGAAGAAAGCATGAATGAACACCCTGTCTATCATCTGCTTAACACAAGGCGTCCCCACCCTTGTGACACGAACAGCCCCACCTTGGGTAAGGGGCTGTTAAATGCGCTAACAGTTTAGCGCTATCCTGCTTCAGTCAACACGATAATCCTGGCTGGTAGCACTTCCTGGATGCTCAGACGAACACGACCCTGACGGTCCACTTCCAGAACCTTGACCGGCACTTCCTGGCCTAGCTCAAGATAATCAGCCACTTTCTCTACACGCTTATCGGCAATCTGGGAAATACGCACCAATCCTTCTTTGCCGCTGCCGATGGCAAGAAGGGCGCCGAAGCCGACGATGCGGGGCACTAAAATCCGGCCTACTTCGATTTCACAGTGATCTCTTCAATGCGGCGAGTAACGGGCTTTAATCTTATCGGAACTGATCTCAATGGTATGAATGCCCGCCACGAATAATATAATCCCGCGGCGAGCTGATTGCCTGCTCCATTACGCCGAGAACGTGCATACGCGCGCCTTGTTCTGATTCAGTGCCATCTGCAAAATTTCGCGTGTGATGCCTTCAATTTTCATGTCCATTTGCAGTGCGGTGAGGCATTCACGACTGCCGGCAACTTTAAAATCCATATCGCCAAGATGATCTTCATCACCAAGAATATCGGATAACGCCATGAAGTTGTCGCCTTCTTACACCAGCCCCATGACGACACCGGCAACGGCCACCTTGATAGTTCTCGGGCATCCACCAGCGCCAGCGACGCGCGCTGCACACGGAAGCCATGAAGGAGGAACGGTTGGGATTCGGTGATTTCTGATACTGCATGCACGGTGTACAGGAACTCGCTGGCGTTCGGCATTACTGCCTGAACTCCGCGCTTCGCCAGACGGCCGTGACCGATTTCCCGGTGCTTCGGCGACCCAACCATCATGCCGGTTTCACCGACGCAGTACGGAGGGGAATTATGGTGTAACAGGAAACGGTCTGCCCGTTCACCCGTCAATTCATCAATATTCTGCGCATCGCGTTCAGTACCGAGAGTGGCAACTTTAATGCTATCCACCGCGGCATAGCGCTCTTGCGCTCTTGTTTTTCAGTGATGTGATAGGCGTCGGCCAAAATGAGACTCCGCCAGCTCACGTCCTGCGCCTACCATGACCACCTCGGCTTGCCGACTTCAACCACCACCAGATTAATGTTATCGATCATCACCTGCTGCTGATCGCGGCCGTACATCACAGCGCCAAGCATTTGGTCTTCATTTGGTCTTCATTAACAGTTGCGCTTTGGATCCCGCCATCAGCACCGCATTTTAGGTATTGACTACCACCAGATCTAGGCGGCTTGTAGCCAACCCAGCCTGATCACGTACTGACCGTTGATGTAGCCCACGTGCGCGGCGCTGACAGGGCCGCTGAACGGAATACCGAACAGGCTCAGCGCAGCAGAAGCGTCAATCGTCGCCACGATATCGGACTCACCTTCAGGTTAACCGATACTGCGGCGGCGATATAATCTGCATTTCGTTCAGGAATCCTTCCGGGAACAGCGGACGGATTGGACGGTCGAACAGACGCAAAATTAGCGTTGGCCTTCATGGCAGAAGAACGCGCCTGGGAAACGGCCAACGGCGTACACCAACTGATAGTTGACTTTGCTTGCGTGATGTTTACAGTGGTTAAAATACCACCGTTTCGTCCACGCTTACCATGACTGCGGTAGTTGCCTACGGGTCATCATACCAGTTTTAGTATGGCGGTATAATTTAACAAAACAATTCCGAGCGTGCAGCGCAAACCCACTGTTCACCATTGACGAACAACCTTCCCATCAACATCCTCGCGACTAAATCTTTATCTCTCAGTAGCCGCGCGCCACTCACCAACGGAAGAACCTACTTAGAGTCCATCGTTGTGCGGGCGAAACTATCCCCGCCCATCGTGGTGGAGCTGCCCAGAAGAAAGGGGCCACATAAGGAACTGTCTAGTTTAGCGACGCAGACCCAGGCGTTCAATAAGGCTAGTGTAACGCGCTACATCTTTGCCTTTCAGATAATCGAGCAGCTTTCGACGCTGTGAAACCATACGCAGCAAACCACGGCGGCTGTGGTGATCTTTTTTATGCTCCGCAAAATGCCCCTGTAAATGACTAATCTGAGCGGTTAAAAGAGCAACCTGAACTTCAGTGGAACCGCTGTCTTTGGCATCACGACCGAAATCAGAAACAATCTTCGCTTTCGCTTTAACGCTTAGAGACATTACAACACTCCAAAATGATTGTGAAGCAGATGGGCGCCAATCTCTAATTCAGCCATCCGCCTCATAAGTTACACTATTCTACTCTTAGCTCATAGCGATCGCAAGGCGATTATATGATCAGGCACGCGGTTCCACTATCAAGCGGCGCGGCGTCAGCCGGCCTGGCGCGGCGATTTCGCCGATGCCGAAAAAACGCCCGGTATCCCCCTCGGTTAAGCGTACCAGACCGGCTTGCGGCTGCGCTGTAACCGCTACCGTTTGTCCAAGCCGGGCCCGCGCGGCAACATCAGACGGCAGATTAACCGCCGGCATATCCACCACCGCGCTATCCATTGGCAACAATAACGCATCCAGTTGCGCCAGGGTTTCCGCCGTCTCCGGCGCGTCGGCGGCGATGGCTTGCAGTGCTCTAAGCGTTACCATACGCTCAGTGGGATAGTGGGCGACTGCCAACCGACGCAGCGCCGTGACGTGCGCGCCGCAACCGAGGCGTTCACCTAAATCATCGACAATAGTGCGGATGTAGGTGCCTTTGGAGCAATGAATTTCCAGTTCCACCTCCGCCAGGTCCCAGTGGTGTATCTGCAAATCGTATACGTGGATGGGGCGCGCCTCGCGCTCTACGGTAATACCTTTGCGGGCGTACTCGTACAGCGGGCGCCCCTGATGCTTCAGCGCCGAAAACATCGACGGCACCTGACGGCTTTCACCGCGGAAGTGGTTCACCGCAGCCTCCAACCGCGTTTTGTCGAGCGATACTGGCCGGACGCTGATCGTCTGGCCTTCAGCATCGGAGGTATCGATGCGTTCGCCGAGCCGGGCGGTCACCCGGTAGCGTTTATCGGCCTCTAGCAAATGTTGGGAAAACTTGGTCGCCTCGCCGAGGCAGACGGGCAGCATGCCGGTCGCCAGCGGATCCAGCGCGCCGGTATGCCCAGCTTTATTAGCGCGAAACAGGCGTTTTACCTTTTGCAGCAGATCGTTGGACGAAAGCCCGATCGGTTTATCCAGCAAGACGATGCCGTCGATATCACGGCCACGGCGACTTGGACGGCCCATCAGTAGTCTTCCTTCCCTTCGCCGCCTTCATCCGCCGTCGGGGTTGTGCCGCGACGGAGGTAGTCGTTTTGCATAATCTGGCTGACCAAGTTGGACATGCGCATGCCCTCTACCAGCGAATTATCGTAGGTGAACGTCAACTCCGGCACAACGCGTAGACGCATGGCTTTACCGAGCAGGCTACGGATAAAACCCACTGCATCCTGTAGCGCCCGGACGCCGGTTTTCACTTGTTCGTGGGTATTGTCATTCAAAAAAGTGACGAACACTTTGGCATAAGCCAGATCGCGCGAGACTTCGACACCGGATATCGTCGCCATGCCGACGCGAGGATCTTTGATTTCGCGCTGCAGGATGATGGCGATTTCCTTTTGCATCTCTTGTGCGACACGCTGGGTGCGGCTATATTCTTTAGTCATGATCAATTCTCCGAACAAGCAGGGGGTTTTCTGCCCCCCCCTGTGATGTGCGCTGACGATAACGCGTCATTAGACAATGGTACGTTGGATCTCGATAGTTTCAAAAACTTCAATCATGTCGCCTGAGCGCACGTCATTATAATTCTTCACGCCGATGCCGCACTCCATGCCGTTACGCACTTCGTTAACGTCATCTTTGAAGCGACGCAGCGATTCTAGTTCACCTTCGTAGATCACCACGTTTTCACGTAGCACACGGATTTTGTTGTGACGCTTCACCACGCCTTCCGTTACAATACAGCCGGCGATAGCGCCGAATTTCGGTGAACGAAACACATCGCGCACTTCCGCCAGGCCGATGATTTCCTGTTTGTATTCCGGCGTTAGCATGCCGCTCATCGCCTGTTTGACTTCAGCAATCAAATCGTAGATGACCGAGTAATAGCGCAGATCCAGGTTTTCCGTTTCGATGATGCGGCGAGCGGAGGTATCGGCACGCACGTTAAAGCCCAGTAGGATGGCGTTGGAAGCCGCCGCCAGCGTCGCGTCGGTCTCGGTAATGCCGCCCACGCCAGAGCCGACAATCTTCACCTTCACTTCGTCAGTGAACAAATTCTCCAGCGCGTCGCTGATGGCTTCGGCGGAACCCTGTACGTCAGACTTCAGCACAATGTTCAGCTCGGACACCTCCCCTTCGGCCATGTTGGCGAACATATTTTCCAGTTTGGACTTCTGCTGGCGCGCCAGTTTGACTGCGCGGAATTTGCCTTGACGATACATCGCCACTTCGCGCGCTTTCTTCTCATCGCGCACTACTGTCGCTTCATCACCAGCGGCCGGCACCCCGGACAAACCGAGGATTTCGACCGGAATCGACGGGCCGGCGGAAACCACATCGCGGCCCACTTCATCGCGCATGGCGCGCACGCGGCCGTACTCGAAACCACACAGGACAATATCGCCCCGATTCAGGGTACCTTCACGTACCAGCACCGTTGCCAACGGGCCACGGCCCTTGTCCAGGAAAGATTCGATGACGACACCGCTGGCCATACCATTGCGGATCGCTTTTAGCTCCAATATTTCCGCCTGCAGCAAGATAATGTCCAGCAGTTCGTCAATGCCCGCGCCGGATTTGGCGGAAACATGCACGAACTGGCTTTCACCGCCCCACTCTTCAGGAATGACGCCATATTGGATCAGCTCATTCTTGACCCGATCCGGATCCGCTTCTGGCTTATCAATCTTGTTGACCGCCACCACCACCGGTACTTTGGCCGCTTTGGCGTGCTGGATGGCTTCGATGGTCTGCGGCATCACGCCGTCATCGGCAGCAACCACTAGCACCACGATATCCGTCGCCTGTGCACCGCGGGCGCGCATTGCGGTAAAGGCCGCATGCCCCGGAGTATCAAGGAAGGTTATCATGCCGTTATCGGTTTCCACGTGGTAGGCGCCGATATGCTGAGTAATGCCCCCCGCCTCGCCTGACGCCACTTTGGTGGAGCGGATATAATCCAGGAGCGAGGTTTTGCCGTGGTCGACGTGACCCATGATGGTCACCACCGGTGCGCGCGATTCCGCAGCGGCGGAGCTGCCGGTATCGCGGTCAGACATCACCAACTCTTCCAGCTCGTTCTCACGGCGTAAAATCACCTTATGACCCATCTCTTTCGCCACCAGTTGCGCGGTTTCCTGATCGATTATCTGGTTGATGGTCGCCATGGTGCCGAGCTTCATCATCGCTTTGATGACCTGCGATCCTTTCACCGCCATTTTGTTGGCCAGTTCCGCCACGGTGATGGTTTCGCCGATGATAACGTCGCGGTTCACCGTCTGCGCCGGCTTGTTAAAGCCCTGCGTTAGCATGCTCGGTTTACGCTTGCCCTTGCCACCACGGCCAATGGCACGTGCTTCTTCGCGATCGGCCTTGGATTCGGACAAACGGCTAATCTTCTTTTGTTTAGTGGCTTTACCACCACGGGCACGGCTGCGGCGATCGCCTTCCACTTTGCGATCGTTTTCGTCTTCAGCTTCCCTAGCGTGGTGGGAGGTCGTAACATGGTAATCGGTGGTATCTTCCTCCACCGACTCAGGCGCGTTATCCCATGTGCCACCGCGCCCTTCGGCCATACGACACGCTTCTTCCGAGACCTGGAGAGCTTTTTCTTTGACCTTTCGACACGTTTCCTCTTCCGCTTTGCGTCTGAGCCCCACGGCTTCGGCTTCACGGCGAGCTTTTTCAGCCGCCTGTGATGACTTGGTCATAGTATTGATCTGCTGGTTAGTCAACTTATCACATTCCGCCGCCACACGTTTCGCTTGTTCAGCGACATCACGCTTGACATTCTCCTCGGCCGCGCGTTTTGCTTTTTCTGCGGCGTCACGTTTCTCGGTGATTTCACACTGGACCTGCTTTTCCGCTTCAGCCTGCTCTTTCGCCTGTGGATTGCGTTGCACATAGGTGCGCTTCTTGCGCACTTCGATTTGCACCGACTTACTTTTACCGCCGGTGCTGGGAATATTCAACGTGCTGCGTGTTTTGCGCTGCAAAGTTAATTTATTGAGCGTCGCGCCGCGATCGCGGTTCAGGTACGCTAGTAAGACTTCCTTCTCCCGTTGGGTCACAGAATCCACTGCGGTTTTATCAATGCCCGCATCAGCAAATTGCTGTACTAAGCGATCGACCGGAGTCTGTATTTCTGCGGCGAGCGATTTTATGGACACATCTGTCATGCTATTCCTTTCCTGCTACAATTTATTACGCGTTGTCGCCAAACCAGCAAATATTGCGCGCGGCCATAATCAGCTCACCGGCTTTTTCACTACTGAGCCCTTCAATATCTGACAGGTCGTCAACACTTTGTTCGGCAAGATCTTCTAGCGTACAAACACCACGCGCTGCCAGCTTGAACGCCATGTCGCGCTCAAGTTCAGGCAGACCCAGCATGTCTTCAGCCGGTACGCCCGCGCCGCGATTCTCTTCCTGCGCCAAAGCAAGCGTTGTCAGCACACTCTTAGCCCGTTCGCGCAGCGCTTTTACCGTCTCTTTATCGAGCCCTTGAATTTCAAGCAGTTCGTTTATCGGTACATAGGCCAGCTCCTCAAGAGATGAGAAACCTTCCTCTACCAGTACCTCGGCGAACTCTTCATCAATATCCAGATTTCGTGTAAAAATATCGATGGCCGCATAAGCTTCAGCTTGATGTTTTGCCTGCAGATCCTCTACCGTCATTACGTTCAACTCCCAGCCGCTAAGCTGAGAAGCCAGCCGGACGTTTTGTCCGTTGCGACCGATGGCCTGGGCAAGATTACCCGCTTCTACCGCGATATCCATGGTGTGCTTGTCCTCGTCCACCACGATGGAGGCGACATCAGCAGGAGCCATGGCGTTAATAACGAACTGGGCCGGATTGTCATCCCACAGCACGACATCGATGCGTTCACCGCCCAATTCACTGGACACCGCCTGGACGCGCGCGCCGCACATGCCGACGCAGGCGCCGACTGGATCAATACGCCTGTCGTTGGTCTTCACGGCGATTTTCGCCCGTGAGCCCGGATCGCGAGCGGCGGCCTTGATTTCAATCACTTCTTCGCCGATTTCCGGTACTTCAATGCGGAATAGTTCTACCAGCATCTCCGACCGCGACCGGCTGACAAACAGCTGCGCGCCGCGCGCTTCCGGACGCACAGAATATAGCACGCCGCGAATACGGTCGCCTGGACGGAAATTTTCACGCGGCAGCATGTCTTCACAGCTGAGCACCGCTTCGGCATTGCTGCCCAGATCGAGACTGATGCTATCTCGGTTAACTTTTTTCACCACGCCTGTGACAATTTCGCCTTCATGACTGCGGAACTGATCGACCACCATCGCCCGTTCGGCTTCACGCACTTTTTGCACGATGACTTGCTTGGCGGTCTGGGTGGTAATACGGTCAAACACTACTGATTCAATTTCATCTTCAATGTAGCCGCCAAGCTCTGCCTCAGGGTCATCAAATTGCGCCGCGTCCAAGGTGATTTCCCGGGTAGGCTGAGTCACTTCATCTACGATGAACCAACGGCGAAAGGTATCGAAATCCCCCGATTTGCGGTCGATGCTGACGCGGACTTCGATTTCCTGTTCGTATTTTTTCTTCGTTGCCGTGGCCAATGCCGTCTCTAGTGCTTCAAAAATCTTTTCCCGCGGGACGGCTTTCTCGTTGGACACCGCCTCAACAACAGCCAGAATTTCTTTATTCATCCTAGTTGCCTCAGTGAAACGTTAAAAGTGTGGCACCAGGTTCGCTTTCTGTATATTGTTCAAAGCGAACACATCATCTTTTCCTTCCACCGTCACGGTGATCATGTCACCGTCAACCGCTTTGATGATCCCCTTCCATTTACGGCGGTTTTGTACCGCGATACGGAGCACTACGCTGATGTTGCTACCGGTAAATTGGCGATAATGCGCGGTGGTAAACAGCGGGCGATCCAGGCCTGGTGATGAGACTTCAAGGTTATAGGCCGCAGAGATAGGGTCTTCGACATCCAGTACCGCGCTGACCTGGTAGCTTACATCAGCACAATCATCAACGGTGATGCCTCCGTCGCCATCGATATAAATGCGCAGCGTCGACTGGCGGTCACGAATAAATTCAACGCCCACCAGCTCGAACCCCATGGCTTCCACGGGTGCTGTGATCATCCCTGTTAATTTTTGTTCTAATGTGGACAAGGCCGCCTCCAAGGCATAAAAGGACCCATTAGCCCAGTATTACTGTAGTGGAATAACAAAAAACCCCGAAAATTCGGGGGTTAAGTGACTGGACTCTGTAAACCGCAAGCGGTTTTGAACCCATCCCAAAGAATCATTTTCAAAAGGCCTGTGACGGTAAACGTAACGCCTATAGGCAGCATATTTGAAAAAGCATTTTAATGGAATGTGGTTGCGGGGGTCGGATTCGAACCGACGACCTTCGGGTTATGAGCCCGACGAGCTACCAGGCTGCTCCACCCCGCGTCTGAAAACGCCAAAATATTACGCTGATAACCCTGAAAAAGCAAGTTATCTTTGGGATTGGTACCGAGGACGGGACTTGAACCCGCAAGCCCAACCGGGCACCACCACCTCAAGGTAGCGTGTCTACCAATTCCACCACCTCGGCACTTTCTATTGACTCTTATGCTGCTGTTTCGTTACGTTGCCTGGCAACGCTTAACGCTTGCTACCTGGTTCCGGCGCTTCGACTGGTCCTTTATCCGCCTGCTGAGTCTGACTCAAATTATCCCACTGGCTACCTTTTTGCCCATGATTTCTGCTCAGGTTGCCCAGCACTAGGCTGAGAACGAAGAACAGCGTCGCCAGCACGGCCGTCATACGGGCCATGTAGTTACCGGAACCGCTTGAACCAAACAGGGCGCCAGAAGCACCTGCACCGAACGAGGCTCCCATATCAGCACCTTTACCTTGTTGCAGCATGATCAGCGCAACTAAACCAACCGCTACCAACAGGAATATGACTAACAGAGCTTGGTACATAATCTCTCAATATCCGTGCGTCTACCACAGTACGTTAAGCTACCGCAGCCTTCAAGGCGGCACTCAGCATTGCCGACTGAAGCGAGTGTGAATACTAACCAAAGCGACCTTTGCGTGCAAGGGTGTTTTACGGCTGACTGACCCTTTGCGAAAACCCCAATGCCGTTCGCCGCTTAATCGCCGACGCCGGTTGACGGGGCTGGCCAAAGCCGCAGCGAACGCTGACGCGCTGCTTATGCTGACGGCCGGTGCAAGGCAGCGGCCGTCAGCATAAGCAGCGTCAACCTGCATATCCGTATGGGAGTGTTCACTGTATCAGTGTTGAAAATCTTACGTCTCGCAGCCCGTAGGTTTCATCATATTAACATCAAAAAGTTTGGCGTTTCAGTTCGCGGCTTAATCGGCATCAATATCAGGAGTCTAAGGCTTTAGCTCATCACATCCACCACATACGCGCCGACCTTTCGTACATTTTAGCCTGCGGCTTTTACGGTATCCGCGATCTGGTGCGCTAGCCGGCTGACCTGCTCGGTGTCATCCCCTTCCACCATAACGCGGATCAGGGGTTCGGTGCCCGACTTACGCAGCAACACCCGCCCGCGCCCGGCGAGCTGCTGCTCCACCTCGGCGCTGGCCTGTTTTACCGCCGTCGATTCCAGCGGATTGTGAAGTCCCGCAAAGCGTACATTGACCAGAATCTGCGGCAACAGGCGCATACTGCTGCAAAGGTCGTGTAAATTCATGTGATTACCGACCATCGCCGACAACACTTGCAGCCCGGCGATAATACCGTCGCCGGTGGTGGTTTTGTCCAGCAAAATGACATGGCCGGAGTTCTCCGCGCCGATACGCCAGCCTTTTTCCTGCATTTTTTCAAGTACATAGCGGTCTCCAACACGTGCGCGCGCGAACGGCACCCCCAACTGCTTAAGCGCCAGTTCCAAGCCCATATTGCTCATCAACGTACCGACCACGCCGCCGGATAATTGGCCCTGACGTAATTTTTCCCGCGCGATGACATATAGGATTTGATCGCCATCCACTTTCTGCTCCAGATGATCCACCATAATCACCCGATCTCCGTCGCCGTCATAGGCAATGCCCAGATCGGCTTTTTCCGCCAGCACCCGGCTTTGCAATAGACGCACATCGGTGGCGCCGCATTCCTGGTTGATGTTCATGCCATCCGGTTGGCAGCCAAGGGTCACCACTGTCGCGCCGAGTTCGCGCAGCACGCTGGGAGCGATATGATAGGTTGCGCCGTTGGCGCAATCTACAACAATCTTTAATCCCTTAAGACTCAGATCGCCCGGGAAAGTCCCTTTGCAAAACTCGATGTAGCGTCCGGCCGCATCGACAATCCGGCTGGCTTTGCCCAGTTCCGCCGATTCGACGCAGGTTAACGGCTTGGCCAGCTCCACTTCGATAGCCTCTTCCACCGCGTCAGGCAGTTTCGTGCCGTCGATGGAAAAAAATTTAATGCCGTTATCGTAGAACGGATTGTGGGAGGCGGAGATAACAATGCCCGCCTCAGCACGAAAGGTGCGGGTCAAATAGGCGATAGCTGGCGTCGGCATAGGGCCTGTAAAAGCGGCGGACAGACCGGCCGCGGCCAGTCCCGCCTCCAGCGCCGACTCCAGCATATAGCCGGAGATTCGAGTATCTTTTCCGATGATAATTTTACGCGAGCCGTGGCGCGCTAACACCTTACCGGCGGCCCACCCTAGCTTGAGGACAAAATCCGGCGTAATGGGGGAATCACCGACCTTGCCGCGGATGCCGTCAGTGCCAAAATATTGATGATTGCTCATTGGAAATAAGTTTCCTTCGCTGAAAGCGTGGCTTGCACCACGCGCATTGCTTCCACGGTTTGCTTGACGTCATGAACCCGGATAATTTGCGCCCCCTGCAGCGCGGCGATAACCGCGCAGGCAACGCTGCCTGTAACTCGCTGCTCTGGCGGAATGCCCAACAATTGACCTATCATCGATTTGCGCGACATCCCCACCAGCAACGGCAGGCCGAGATGATGAAAATTCCCCAGCTTGGCCAGTAGTCGATAATTATGCTTCAACCTCTTGCCGAAACCGAAACCCGGATCAAGCAGCAGACGATCTTTGGTGATGCCGGCCGCTTCGCAGCGCTCAATTTGCTGCACAAAATACGCCTCTATCTCCGACAGCACATTCTCATAGTGCGGCGCCTGCTGCATGGTGCTCGGGTCGCCCTGCATATGCATCAGACAGACGTGCAACTGGCTGGCGGCGGCAGCGGCCAGGGCGCCCGGCTCGCTCAGCGAGCGGACATCATTAATCAGATGGGCGCCGGCCGCCGCGCTTTCGCGCATAACCAGTGCTTTAGAGGTATCCACCGAAATGAAGGTGTCGAAGCGCTGCGCCAGCGCCGCCACCACAGGCACCACCCGTGCCGCTTCCTCTTCTGCGCTGACCGTCTCCGCCCCCGGGCGGGTGGATTCGCCACCGATATCGATAATGGCCGCGCCGGCATGCAGCATCGCCGCGGCATGATCGATTGCGGCGGCCAGATGCTGGTATTTGCCGCCGTCGGAGAATGAGTCCGGAGTTACGTTGAGGATCCCCATGACGCGTGGAATAGAAAGACTAAGGGTACGCTCTCGCGCTTTAAGTTGCATAACGCGGTTTCCTTGTTCTGCGCAAACTGTAAGGCCGCTATCTTAGCATCTCTTGCGCAAAAGTCCCGGCGTGTCTACTATGTAGGGTTGTCTGTAGTACTGCGCCGAAGCCTTGGCCCGCTGGCACGTGATGGAACCATTAACGGTTGCCGAACTGCTCCGACATAGTATCACCGGGATTCGGCGTGCGCGGCTCATCCACCGGCGTCGGCACGCCGCCGCTATTGCCGGAGACTGTATCGTCCCAGCCTGCGGGCGGGCGGACCGCCTTGCGGCTGATCAGATCCTCTATTTGCGGCGCATCGATGGTTTCATATTTCATCAGCGCATCTTTCATGGCATGCAGGATATCCATATTTTCCATCAGCAGCGTGCGGGCACGGATATAATTTCGCTCAATCAGCGACTTCACTTCCTGATCGATGATGCGCGCCGTTTCATCAGACATATGCTTCGCCTTGGCCACCGAACGACCGAGGAAAACTTCACCCTCTTCCTCTGCATACAGCAGCGGGCCCAGTTTTTCTGAGAAACCCCATTGGGTCACCATGTTACGAGCAATCGATGTCGCCACTTTAATATCGTTGGAAGCCCCAGTAGACACTTTCGCTGGGCCGTAAATGATCTCCTCGGCCAGCCGGCCTCCGTACAGAGTGGAGATTTGGCTTTCCAGCTTCTGGCGGCTTGCGCTGATAGCATCCCCTTCCGGTAAGAAAAAGGTCACCCCCAAGGCGCGGCTACGCGGGATAATCGTCACTTTATGCACAGGATCGTGATCCGGCACCAGGCGTCCGATTATCGCATGACCAGCTTCGTGGTAAGCAGTGGACTCTTTTTGCGCTTCGGTCATCACCATAGAACGGCGCTCGGCGCCCATCATGATTTTATCCTTGGCCTTCTCAAATTCCACCATCGACACCACGCGCTTGCTGCCACGGGCGGCAAACAGTGCTGCTTCGTTTACCAGGTTGGCCAAATCGGCGCCCGAGAAGCCGGGCGTGCCGCGCGCAATAACCGATGCATCCATGTCGGGCGCCAACGGGACGCGGCGCATGTGGACTTTCAGAATCTGTTCGCGGCCGCGCACATCAGGCAGGCCCACTACCACCTGGCGGTCGAAACGGCCCGGGCGCAGTAGCGCCGGGTCCAGCACATCAGGGCGGTTGGTCGCGGCGATGACAATGATACCTTCATTCCCCTCAAAGCCGTCCATTTCCACCAACATCTGGTTCAGGGTCTGTTCGCGCTCATCATGACCACCGCCGAGACCAGCGCCACGCTGACGCCCGACAGCGTCGATTTCATCGATAAAGATAATGCAGGGCGCTGCTTTTTTCGCCTGCTCGAACATATCACGCACGCGGGAGGCGCCTACGCCGACGAACATTTCCACGAAGTCGGAGCCGGAAATGGTGAAGAACGGAACCTTTGCTTCCCCCGCAATGGCTTTAGCCAACAGCGTTTTACCTGTTCCTGGCGGCCCCACCATCAGCACGCCTTTCGGAATCTTGCCGCCTAGCTTTTGAAAACGACTCGGCTCACGCAGATAATCCACCAGCTCGCTAACCTCTTCCTTCGCTTCATCGCAACCGGCAACATCGGCGAACGTCGTTTTAATCTGGTCTTCCGTCAGCATACGCGCCTTGCTCTTGCCGAATGACATGGCGCCTTTACCACCGCCGCCCTGCATTTGACGCATAAAGAAGATCCAGACCCCAATCAACAATAGCATCGGGAACCAAGAGATAAAGATCGATACCAGCAGGCTGGGTTCTTCTGGCGGCTCGCCCACAACTTTGACGTTTTTGGTCAACAAGATATCGAGCAGCTTGGAATCGTTGACCGGGATATAGGTGGTGTAGCGGCTACTGTCTTTTTTAGTGACGGCAATTTCACGACCGTTAATACGCGCTTCCCTAACCTGATCCTGATTCAATTCGGACATAAAGGTGGAATAATCCACTTTACGCCCATTGGACTCGCTGGGCCCAAAGCTCTGGAATACCGACATCAGCACGACTGCGATAACTAGCCAGAGAATCAGGTTCTTCGCCATGCCACTCAAGAGATTAACCTCATATTACAACGGTGTTAACAATTAGCGTAGGATACTATATTTTGCGCCCTGTCGCCACAATATACGCTTCGCGTGAGCGGGCCCGAGAAGCGTCTGGCTTACGGATTTTTGCCTTCGTAAACAGAGAGCGTATTTCCCGCAAGTACTCATCGAAACCTTCTCCCTGAAAGACTTTAACCAAAAAACTCCCACCCGCCGCCAGAACATCCCGACACATATCGAGCGCCAGCTCCACGAGATATATGGATTTGGAAACATCGACCGCCGGGATACCACTCATATTAGGCGCCATGTCGGATAGCACCACTTGCACCTTCTGCTCGCCTATGCGCTCAAGTAAAGCCCGCAGCACCAGGAGGTCACGGAAATCCCCCTGCAGAAAGTCAACGCCCACTATTGGTTCCATCGGTAGGATATCACAGGCGATGACACGCCCTTTGTCGCCGATTTGCGTGGCGACGTATTGCGACCAGCCGCCGGGGGCCGCGCCCAGATCCACCACGGTCATCCCCGGACTAAATAGCTTGTCGCTCTGCTGTATTTCATCAAGTTTAAACCAGGCACGGGAACGGAGTCCCCTTTCTTGTGCCTGCTGGACATATTTATCGCTAAAGTGTTCCTGCAGCCAGCGGCTGGAGCTTGTAGAACGCTTTTTGGTCACCATCTTATTTTCCAACTATCTTATATAAAGTGCAACGGTGGAAAGATTTGGCCACCATGCGCCGATATCGATGGACGCCGATTTAGCGATATATGTGAAATGGCGGTAAATATGCCGTTTCAATCCAACCTACCCAACCTAAGCAAAAACACACATGAATCTGAATAATAAGCAAAGCAGCATCTTAAAGAGCTAACCCATTTGCTGAAACCTATCGTCATGCTTGGCAATAACGGCTTGGCGGAAGGTGTGTTCGCCGAAATCAAACAGGCATTGGAGCATCATGAGCTCCTCAAGCAAATTACCACGGAAGAGCGTGAGACAAAAACGTTGATCGCCGACGCCATCGTTCGTGAAAGCGGTGCCGGCAAGGTACAGATTATTCTGGTGTTGTATCGGTCGGCTACAGAACAGAAAATTACGCTGTCCCACTAACATCATTTTTCGATAGAAAATACCACTCTCCGACCCACAGCAAAGGCCACTCGCGGCCTTTTGCTTTTCTTTACAAAGCCAGCGACGGCGCTGCCAGGATGCTTACAGATACTCCACCTTAAGGATTTCGTATTCCACCTCACCGCCAGGGGTTTGGATGACGACGATATCCCCCGCTTCCCTGCCCACTAACCCGCGGGCGATGGGAGAATGAATGGAAATCAGGTTTTGCTTAAAATCGGCCTCATCGTCGCCGACGATGCGGTAGGTTTGCTTCTCTTCGTTATCCAGGTTTTCCACGCTGACCGTAGCGCCGAAAATGACCCGGCCGCTCGGGGCCAGTTTGGTCACATCGATCACCTGCGCATTGGACAATTTGGCTTCAATTTCCTGGATTCGGCCTTCGCAAAAGCCTTGTTGTTCCCGTGCGGCATGATACTCGGCGTTTTCTTTTAAATCGCCGTGCTCGCGGGCCTCGGCAATAGACCGGATAATTTCAGAGCGACGGACGCTTTTAAGATTTTTGAGCTCTTCCCGCAGTTTTTCAGCGCCGCGCAGAGTCATCGGAACCTGATTCATAATTGTACCTCTATGCATCTTCCTGCTAAAATAATCGCCGTTCTGGGGCGGGCGGCGCTGGCGCGACGCGCGTTTCATACACCTCCCTTCAAACGAAAAGCAAAAGGAAACGATCCTAGAATTACTTCCCAGGCTAGCCCCAATTTTGCATTTTCATACGTATTTTATCGCAGAGTTCGGTGTAGGTCATCGTTTACTTTATCCCTGCTTGCACCGTAGTATGACAGCACGTTACATTGCTGTTGCTCAAATTATGTGTTTTAGGATTAGTCATAGGATTGACCAGTGTTGTCATGCGTTCCGCACAGGCGACGAAAACTATACGGAATATTTGCCCGACGGCGCTAACCTGGCGCTGGTGGTGCAAAAGCGGGGCCGCGGCCCGTTATTGATTATCACAGTTAGCAGCTGGCCTTGCCAGCTAGCGCCATAGAAGCTGCGCACTGCACTGGCAGCGCTGTTGAAGCTGGGCCTGTCGCTTTTACCACCGCCATCGAAGCGGCCTCCGCGCTGGTTGGCAGCGCGCTGCAAGGCAACCTGACCACGCACTTCGGCGGCGATCCTACGTTTACTTGACAGCGTTTGCGCAATCATGGTGGCCGAGCTGTGTAAGCAAGACATCAAAAAAAATCACCGGTAACCTAATTATCGACACCTCTGTGTTTGCCAGCCATGACAGAGCCCTCAGCTGGCCATTGAACGATCTGAAGCGGCGCTTTAGCGCCCCGCCGAGCGCGGCCATTGTCGATCGCAACTGTCTCTCGGTGTCGTTCTACAGCGCCCGGACGACCGGGGAGCCAACGTTTATCTACGTCGCCTCGTGTACCCAGTGCATATGTTCAGTCAGGTGCGAGCATGGGCCGCGGCGCAACATTGCGAGCTGGAGATGGTGCCGGAAGGGCTTGACCGCTATACCCTTACTAGCTGCATGACCGAGCTCAGCCCGCCGGGACACATTTGAGTGCAATCCTCTTCCGCGCGGCTGCACAATTTACTACATATTATGCTGATTACTACATATTATGCTGAAAATCCGGCAATATGATTGCCGACACGGTTTTCGCATGATTGGCCACGAACGCTTTAATGTGCCGGGCACCCAGCGCACGGACTCGGATGCGACGCACCAGATCCTGCATCAGCAGGCGGGAATCGATCTGGACAACAGTATCAGGGCGGATGGTTCCGGTCTGTCGCGCCACGATTTGATTTCCCCTCCACCATGATGCAAGTGCTGCAATATATTAGTCAGCACGATCAGACGTTGGACTTTATCTCCACGCTGACACTGGCGGGTTATGAGCACGCTCATGTACCACGCGGGTCTGCATGAAACTGTGGTCGACGGCAAAGTGGTTGGCGAAAACCGGCTCGCTATAAGGGCTACGGCCTAACGGGCTTTTTCGCCACTGCCAGCGGTCAACGTATGGCGTTTGTGCAATATCTCTCCGGCTATACCTCTCCGACTATGCAGCCGGTAGAATAACCAGCCGTTTCGCGCCAAGTTGGCCCACACGCCGACCAGGTGACACTCTTCTTTCCTACAAGCGGTCGGCGATGATTTTCAATTTCCGCAGATCATGGCAGCAGATGGCAGGCATCAGGTGTTCGATGTGCCACTGTCGTCGTTATCGTTGAAGCGACAGTGGTGACCTTGACCGATCTCGACGACATGCCATAGGAATGCACATGAACTGTGAAGCTATGCAGATACGCCATTACTCTGCCCTCCCCAATCTGCCCCTCACAACGTCGAATTTCGTTCCGCGCACAGTACGCTCTTGCCGTGGCATCTAAATCTTCGGTCAGTCCTGCTTACGCTCGAACAGGAATTACTCCTCGTGGAATGAATGAAACTAGCCAATCGCGACATAGGAAGAGGGGTGGCAAGTAGCTCGCCAGGGAAAAGCGACACGCCATACGCTATTGTGACGGCATCAGGTCATAGGTCGGCGGTAGGCGTCCGCAGGAGTAAGGCGGCCGATCCAGAGAGCATAGCGGCATCCACTACGCAACGAATGGGCGCTACTCTGTACCGCGCTTTGGTTCCCTCAATGACTTCGGCAAGGCATGTCAAAACAGTATCACATCCCACGTTATGTGTATTGAGGTACGAAAGCGTTCGCCAGCAGACGCAGCCATAGCCGGTGAACGCTTGCGGAGCAACAGAGATATTAGTAGCTCACGTGACACGGCAACGGCGAACGGGAATGCGGTGACAGACAAGTCCGCGGCAGCGGTGCAGCATGGGCCGGCGTGCCCTTAACATTAAGGGGCGCGGAGCGCTACTGGGCGCGCGACGGAGTGCTCACAGGCTCGCTCTTCGCCATAGCGACAGACGTCGCCGTAGCCCATGGCCTCTTGGGCGTCCGACATGTTGTCGTTGATGTCGGTCGCTACGGCTAATGCCCCTCGTACCAAGGGCGGCGGCGTCGCCGAGATCGGTAACCGCATCGCCAGAATACTGGTCATATCGGTCCTCAGCGGTCCTCAGCGGGCGTTAGGGGCCTGTACGGTCCATCAGCGTAGGGGCGCACGCGCGCGGCACCGGACGCAAGGCGTGTCCTTTGCCTCCGGTGCCGCGCCACTGGAATTTTAGCGGATTCTTCAGCGATAGTAGAAATACATTACAGCCTGAAAAGACATTCTCCCGGGCGCAATGCGCGGTTAGGCAGCGCTATCGTGTGGCTGGGCGGGCAAAGCCAGTAAACCAGCTATCGCCAACCGGGCCATGCCTTGACCACCGAGGGGAAAAGTTAATGATTCTCAGCGCTAATAGATCGTTTCCACGTCCTTATCCCCATTATCATCCAGAACCTCTTCGGCTTCCGTCTGCATGAGCTGATAGATCGCGGTGATAATCAGCTACATGCATTCCACTTTTTCTAATCCTGCCTCGGGCGTCGCCTGCTCTTTAGGATGTGCGTTGATAAACGCCATCAGATCCCGGCACAGCGCCTTTACGCCGTCGCGATTGCCGGCGGAAATCAGATAGTATTGCGTTTTCCAACCCAACGCCTCGGCAATAGCCTTGGCGCGCGCTGTCCCTTCCTCAGCGCCAAGCAGATCCACCTTGCTGAATACCAGCCAGCGCGGTTTGGCGGCCAGCTTTTCACTGCAGCGTTCCAGCTCAGTGACGATAATGCGGGCGTTTTCGAGCGGATCGGACTCGTCCACCGGTGCCAGATCGACAAGATGCAGCAACACCCGGCAGCGCTCCAGATGCTTAAGGAAACGCATACCCAAGCCAGCGCCATCGGCCGCGCCTTCGATCAGTCCGGGAATATCCGCCACTACGAAGCTCTGCTCGTTATCCATGCGTACCACGCCAAGGCTTGGTACCAGCGTGGTAAACGGATAATCCGCTACCTTCGGCTTGGCCGCCGATACTGCGCGGATAAACGTAGACTTACCAGCATTGGGCAAGCCGAGCATACCGACGTCTGCCAACAGAATCAGCTCAAGCTGGATCTCGCGGATCTCGCCTTTGGTACCGTCGGTTTTCTGTCGCGGCGCCCGATTGACTGACGATTTAAAACGCGTGTTGCCCAAGCCGTGAAAACCGCCTTTGGCCACCATCAGCCGCTGCTCGTGGCTGGTCATATCGCCAATGACTTCATTGGTACCCAAATCTAGTACCCGGGTACCCACCGGAACTTTGATAACGATGTCTTTGCCGCGCTTACCAGTACAATCCCGGCTCTGGCCGTTTTGTCCGCGCTCGGCGCGAAAGTTTCTCTCAAATCGGTAATCGATAAGGGTGTTCAGATTTTCATCCGCTAGTAGCCACACATCGCCGCCATCACCGCCATCACCGCCGTCCGGTCTACCGCGGGGGATGTATTTTTCCCGGCGAAAGCTGACACAGCCGTCGCCGCCATCGCCAGCCGCCGCCAAAATGGCGGCTTCGTCAACAAACTTCATGATAAGTCTCCATACCCATTTGCAGGACAGCTTATATAACGGCGATCGAGACCCGTCTGTTTCAGCCCGGGCCACCAGTGGTGACCGACAGCGAAACACATCGCACCTTGACCGCACTGCTATGGCCGACAAAGTTCAGCGACGGCGGCACGAAAGCTGCAGGTCAGAACAACGCCAGCAAATTAGAAAAATCATGGCAAACAACGGTGTCAGGGTAATAATTGCTCACTTGCGCCGCCTGCCAGTCCGATGACCTGGGAGGCGATAGGGTCCCAGCATTGTAGTGGCGTACCGAAAGACAAGGTTGCTCAAAAGCCGTGTGGTCTCTGCCGCGCCGCGAGCGCCGCCAGGCACCACTAGCGGAAAAATAACCGCGCCTGATACCGATCATAGTACCACTACGGTGTAAAGCTCCATGGTAGTAAAGACCCGCTTCATGGCATGGGGAGCCGCCCAGCACATAGCAGTGGTCAATGTGAGCGTAGCGCCGGTGCCAGCCTGCTATGCAGGCTGCTGCGTATTTTCATGATGAACAGTGAGCATAAGACAATGGAACAAGGCAAAAGGCCTCGTAACCAGGTGCGAGGCTTTACTCGGCTGTCGGAGAACGCAAAATTTATTCAGCAACGATGCTAACAAATTTACGGTTCTTCGGGCCCTTCGCTTCAAACTGAATTTTACCCGTCGTCAAAGCAAACAGCGTGTGATCTTTACCACAACCTACGTTGATCCCCGGGTGGAACTTGGTTCCACGCTGGCGGACGATAATGCTGCCGGCATTTACCGTTTCGCCGCCGAAGTGTTTAACACCCAGGCGTTTACCTGCTGAGTCGCGACCGTTACGTGTAGAGCCGCCAGCCTTTTTGTGTGCCATGAGTCTGCCCTTCTGTTAAGTGCTAATAGCGGTGATTTTAACGTCAGTAAACCATTGACGGTGCCCCTGATGCTTACGGAAGTGCTTACGGCGACGAAATTTTACAATCATAACTTTATCGCTGCGACCGTGAGCTACAGCTTCTGCCGTGATCTTGCCACCGTTCACGAAAGGACCGCCAATCTGGATGTTGTCGCCGTTAGCGATCATCATAACCTGGTCAAACTCAACAGCTTCACCCGTTGCAATGTCCAGCTTTTCAAGACGAACGGTCTGACCTTCGCTCACCCTGTGTTGTTTACCACCACTTTGGAAAACCGCGTACATAAAAACTCCGCTTTCCGCATGCTCAATCTGTAATCGTCTAGAGCGTGCTATAAATATTTACAACAGAACGTGGATTCTAGGCAAGAATCTCACTAAAGACAAGTACAGAATACATGCAAAAGCGAAAAGTGCAGTTTCTTCATCGCCATTTATCTCTTACATTTTTCAAGTACAATCAAGCAACACTCTTTCCGCCATTCGGTCCCGTGTACGGCATTACACTGACGGTATACCTATAAACCGATAGAAAATAATGAATCTTGAAAAAATTACTGAACTGACCGCGCAGGATATGGCGGAGGTAAACACGGCAATTCGCGAGCAGATAAACTCAGAGGTCGCCCTGATAAATCAGCTCAGCCACTACATTATCAACGGCGGCGGCAAACGCATCCGGCCCATGATTGCGGTGCTAGCGGCACGTGCGCTGCACTATGATGGCAATCAGCATGTTACCGTTGCCGCGCTGATCGAATTTATCCATACTGCCACGTTGTTGCATGATGACGTGGTGGATGAATCAGACATGCGCCGTGGCAAAGCGACGGCCAACGCAGCGTTTGGCAACGCCGCCAGTGTCTTGGTCGGCGATTTCATCTATACACGCGCTTTTCAAATGATGACCGCGCTGAAATCCCTGCGTGTGCTGAAGCTGATGTCTGAAGCGGTTAACATTATCGCTGAAGGAGAAGTGCTACAATTAATAAACCGTAACGATCCGGATATCACAATCGACAGTTATATGCGGGTTATCTATAGTAAGACTGCGCGGCTGTTCGAGGCGGCGGCGCAGTCCTCTGCCATATTGGCCGGCGCTGATGCCCGCCAAGAGGCGGCGCTGCGCGATTACGGCCGTTATCTGGGCACTGCCTTTCAACTCATTGATGACCTGCTGGATTACGGCGCGGACGGGAAAACGCTGGGTAAAAATACAGGCGATGACTTAAACGAAGGTAAGCCGACGCTCCCGTTGCTACACGCCATGCGTAACGGCACGCCAGAACAAGCGGCACTGATCCGCCAGGCGATCGAACAGGGCAATGGACGCCACCTGCTGGAGACAGTACTGGACACCATGCACCAGCACGATTCCCTGGGGTACACGCGCCGGTGTGCGGAAGAGGAAGCAGATAAAGCTATCGCCTGTTTAGACTGTCTGTCGTCTTCCCCTTACCGCGATGCGCTAGAGGACCTGGCCCACGTGGCGGTACAGCGTGGCGCTTGAAAGCGTAATCGTCATGAAGAAAGGAATCTCTCTAGAAAATTCTGTTACTCTTCTTGCAGCCCCAGCCGTACGATAAATGTGCTTGTTGCCTTCACGCGCAACAAAAGCAATCACCCGCTCTTTCACGGTCAACTACCTGTAGATGATTTTCAGGTAGGGCCACTGACCTCTTAGCGCTTCAAGAGCCCATTCGACGTCGTTCCTCGTCCCGTATTTTCCAGCGGATCGAACACATACTCCACGCTCCTGCCCCTTCTCCCTTTTGCGCCACCGGTGCCGTTTTCACGTCTGGCAAGATCACAAAGCCCTTGATGGGTACCGGGTAGTCCGTTGATGGGTACTGGGTAGTCCGGCGACGGACAGCAGGTTCTGCGTGTTGAATCAGGCATGTTTCATGAGATTTCATGCTAAATTTGACCTGCACAACAAATTAGAATTTATTTGGAAAATTAAAAGCTTTTAGGAATTTTTGTGCTATATATTTTAACTAAAGGCTATGATCATTGTCATCATTTTATCTGCATTGATCAGTTATACCATTAACCCGTGTTTGTCTCACAGCGCTAGAAATATGGGTGCAAGAAATATATTGGCGCCTGTGGATATCATCGCGGCACTCTGTAAATACGGAGCCTGCCTGGCTGCGGTACCGCGTGCGTCGGGATTGAGTTCATCCACGCTGACGGACGCCAAGTCCTGGCCAAAGATGAATGGTTCATCGCCGATGTACTGGAAGTCTATTCTCCGGTGATATGGCCCAGCCGCTGCTCGATAGAAAAAGCCTGATACGCCAGCGTTGATCCTCGGCGCCAAGGAAGAGCCATGCCTTTCCTGGCGCATTATTTCATTCCGGCCTGAGGTCGTTAACTGGCTCATCCGGATAGTCTAGAGCTTTAACATGTTCAACACACCTTCACGCACGATATAAAGAGACGATAAAAACGAAAAATCGCGCTCCGCATCGGAAAGTTGCCGATGAATTTCGTTCCAGGTTGCTGACGCCTCCTGTGAAGCCCTAAAGAAAGCGTCCTGTTATGTCGGCAAACTGTGCTAGGCACACGCTACTGCTTTGCCGCGCGCACCTTCGCGCCGCCTTTTTTCGCCTTCCTCCTTGGCTCGCCGATTCAATTCCTGTCGTGTTTTACCCAATCAATTCGTGTGTTGTAATCCATTCTTTTTTATTTCTGTTTTAATCCCCTCCTTGTATTGTGGCAAGCCTGGCGCTATCGCCATCGCGCGGTTTAGGCGGATACTGTGTTTAGGCGGATACTGTGGAACTTACAGCACCTGATTCCCATTCCGCTATTACGACAATATTTAACGTATGACATTACATGTTGTCGTAACGCTCATTACAATACAAAAAGCGTATTGGATCAAAGGTAGCATTAAAAAATAAGATCAATGCCAGCTATTAGAATAGAACATAAAATTTATATAATATTCTTTCTCTTAAGAAATAAGTTTTATGTGAAAACGAATGACAACCGGTTCACCATGAATAGCGCCTCGCCGATAGCGGCCCTACTTGACGCCTAGGCACGCCGCGCCAGCCAGCGCTTTGGCGTAGCAATACCCCTATCCGGGCGAAACGCTCGACGAAACAATGGCGGCTGTGACTATAAATGGCCACGCCGACGCAAGGATCATAGCACTATATCCTCACGGCAGCAGCAGGCTGCTGCTGCAGGAACTGGTCACCGAGCGCAATGTCATGATTGAGCGCCGCGCGCATTCCTATAATTCCTGCTGCGCGAAGTCACTTGAGGATGCCAAGCGGCTTCCGTTCGCTAACCCTACAGCCCCAGTAGCAATGGTTGGACAAAAGCGGGAAAACGCCGATTTGCTTACTGACATAGGCGCATTCGATAATGCCCTGCTTCCCCTCCTGCAGCGTCCGCACCAGCGATAGCGTAAAGCAGCGGGCTGCAGCTTATCCCACTGTAAACGTGGCCGATCCGGCGCCGGATTTAGCCTCCACTACCTCGGTGCCGTCGTTGCGGATGCGCCACGTCAGGAGATTCACTTCTTCATCACTGAAAGTGATCCCACACATGCGATAACAAAGGCAGAATGATAACGCCTGACAATTGCCTGCCACCGGCACCTCTATTTGATCCGGTCGCTGCCCTTTCATGTCCACTACATAACTGTCGGCACGGATGGCGTCTAGTGTGGTGATACAAAAAGCTTTTGCGGCTGATAGACTCCGGCCTGCGCCAGCACGCCAACGGCGATGGCAACCAGGGCATTCACCGGATATAATACCGATGAGCCCGCCACAATCAGCACGATATCGGCCCGAGTGACGCCGGTGACGTGTCTGGACCGCAAAAACACGCACCTTCACCGGCTCGATGTCATACAGCGAGAGTTCCCTATCCTAAACGGGTTGTCAGCACCAGCGCCTAGCCGATGCTGCCTGCCGCGACGAGCAGTGTGGCCTCCATTATAATCTTCTTATATCCCTACGAAGAACGGCATCTCATGCTCTACTGAAAAGTTAAAGGCATCGCCTAATGAAGACAATTGATGAATACCAGGATTGCGACAGCGCATGGAGAAGCAGGGCATCTGTAGACGTGTTGCAAGTTGTAGGCTTTTCACCCACCCATGGATAGCGAAAGCCGTCTTCTGTAGCAATTTCATTGCATAAAAATTCATAAACATGCACAATAATCTGTTAGATAATTGGCTTTCTCTGCGGTAAACATGCGAAATCAATCGAAACAGAAAGAACTGGCCAGGGCGTTCAATGCGCCACTGGAAGAGAAAAAATCAGCCCTCAGGGCGAGATTGTGCTTGCGCTGCAGGAGACGGGCTTTGAGAACATTAATCAATGCAAGGTCGCGCGCATGCTGACTGAATTCGGCGCCGTACGCACTCACCATGCCAAGATGGAAATGGTATATTGCCTGCAGGCGAAGCTGGGCGTTCCCGCCGCCAGCAGCGCGCTGCTGGCGATGATACGATCTTTACCACGCCCACGCCTGGCTTCTCGGTCAAACGACTGTAGAAATTATTCTAGTCCACTTTAACAAGAGCTCTGACGCCCAGCCGATCGTGTCCCGGCGCCTGCTAGCCTATGCTTGCCGCTCGGGCGCCGCCATTGCCGTGGCGGTCGCACGCGTGCCAAGAAGCTACCGCGCTTTCCTGCTAAATAACACAACGCCCGCGCGCCCTAATCTGCCATCATGCGCAAAGCCAGGTCCGATAAGTTCAACGGCGTTTTAAATATTGTCTTTACCCGGTAGGTTTTCACCTCGGCAAATAGCGTGAGATCGGATGCTACATGGCAGAATAAGGGACTTTATCTGTAGGCCAACAGGAAATCAGACTGCACTTTTAGCCACATCAACTTATTCGCATGCTTCTACAAGATTTTACATGATTTTACAAAATGCGCTTATTTTTTACGCATAGTTGATAACTTTTTCTTCTAACACAAAAACTATTAGTAAACTACGTCGCTAGTGTGTGCTTAGCTTCATGATAAGCACACACTAGGAGAAAGATGAGCATTATAAAGGGGTTAAAATGATGAAAACCAGAATGTACCGTGTAACCGAAGCCTACGCACACGCCACCGCAAATAATCAGTTCGCCAGAATCCGGACGGTTGCCCGCGGCAACGCCTGGCAGATTAGCGCCACCTGGCGGGCATGCTTTTGATAGCACCATACAATGTGTCATGTTGTGAAATACTATAGACGATGAGGGAATCATTTGAAGTCTAGCAATGAGTTACCCCGCTAGCGGGGTTGTCCTGGCGCAGAGCGCTTCCCTTCCTGCCGCGAGAAAGCGCTGTCCGGGTCTAACACCCCTCAGGAGTGACGGCGCCAGCTTATTTTTACACATTTCATGGTGTTGGAACGGGGCTCCAGTACCGCCAAGATTCGTGCCGTGCCACCGATTTTGCTGCGCAGCGCCGCAAGCGGCGCCAGGATAACCGTGGGATTGGGCAAAATCATCGTAAACCGTCACGCCGTTGGCGGTACCTTTCATCTCCAACAGCCGGCAGGCATTGATAAAGCAGTCCAGCGCCTGGCATGAGTCCGCCGGCTGTACGCCGACGTGGCGAACGGCGGCAATAGCCATCAGCCATCAGCGAGTTATGCGTACGCCCACCAGTTGCCAACTGACCGCGCCAACGGGCTCATCGTGCAAATACGCCATACACCTTCTTCACCGGTGTATTCCGTTTCGCTCTCGCATCCCCATTGCCAGGGTATGTTTAAGATTGGCGTCATTATCCGCAAAATGTTCTTTCCCTTATCAGTCACTAGCCGGATCAGATGGTGGAACTGTTTCTAGATCGCTTTGAGATCATCAAATATAAGCGTGGTCAAATTCCAGATTATTCAGAATAAGGGTCGCGGACAGTAATTGGACGGACTTGAGCCGTTTATCGAAAAAGGCGCAATCGTATTTATCCTCCTCAACCACAAAGAACGGACCCAAGTCTAGCGGAGACAGAGAAATTGTCCGGCACACCACCAACTCCGAGCCGATGGCCTCACGTCTAAGAGAACGCACCAGTATCGCCAGGACCACATATAGCCTGTAAAGATGCCGCAGATAGCAAGAATTAGCTGCGTGTACCGCCTGTTCTAGCGCCTTGGTCGATTGATAGAAATGGTATTTAATGATGTACTAGCAATCTGTTTAAGCAAAATTGAATAAACTGACTTGTAGCGGTAAAAGAATTGCACCGCTTTTCATCTGTAGTTTCATGGTCCTTTTAAGGTACAGGAAATATATCATGAAAGCGTTAGGCGAATTTATTGTTGAGAAGCAACATGATTTTCCGCATGTCACCGACGAGATAATCACGTTATTTGAGCGATAAAGTTCGGAACTAAATTATTCATTGTGATATTAACAAAACAGAGTTGGTGGATATCCTCGGTATTAGCGGGTTGGAAACATGCAGGCGAAGTCCAAAGAGACTGGATCTGTTCGCGAACGAAAGGCTAAAGGCCCGTGGCCAGGTCGCGGGACATTTGCCTCTGGGGAAGGAGATGAAATTGTCGTCTTTGAAAGGATGAAACGGCAAGTACGTAGTGTTGGTGGATCCATCGGACAGTGCGTCCGATATCGACGTCAATTGTCTCGGTTGCTACTATTTTCTCTATCTATCCAGCGCGTCGCGTCGACCGGTACGCCGGTAACCAAAGAAGATTTCCTCAACCTGGCAATAAACAGGTCGCCGCCGACTATGTGGTCTACGAACCCCTCCACGATGCTGGTGTACACTACCGGCTGTAGCATACACGCTTTTACCTACGATCCATCACAGAAGTCTTTTATCTGCCCCATGAAAGCATGCGCCTTCCCGGGACTGGCAGATACACTCCGGAAACTACATTAAGTTTCTCAGCGGGAAATATATCAAATACTGCCAGGAGACGGACGATAACTTATGAGTGCAATCCGATAGAGTTTCTGGTCGAGCAGGCCAGTGGCAGGATCAGCGATGACAAAATCGCACACTGAATATTGAGCCGTACGAGCTGCATCAGCGTTTCGCATTCTTCACTGGCACCGAGTCCACGATTGATGATGTTGAATGCTTTGACCGCGATTACTCGAATAACGTTTAAACCTGGGAGCCGCCGGTGAGCATCGCGGGATATCCGTGCCGTGCTACTTTGCGTCCGCGTCACGGGCCGGAGACGGCGCCGCATTGGTCGACGCAACAGAGTGAACCATCCGCGGACGACAAGCTTCCCACAGCAGCAATCGGTTATACTAGCCGTTTCGCCATTCTTGAGAAATGTAAGGAAAACGACATGAGTTTGAATCAGGTACCAGCAGGCAAAGATCTCCCGGAAGATATTTATGTTGTTATTGAAATTTCGGCTAACGCGTTCCCCATTAAACATGAGGTTGACAAGAAAAGCGGCGTCTTGTTTGTCGATCGTTTCATATCCACCACGATGTTCTATCCCTGTAACTACGGCTATATTAACAACACTCTCTCCCTGGATGGCGATCCAGTGGACGTGCTGGTGCCGACGCCGTATCCGCTACAGCCTGGCGCCGTGGCGCGCTGCCGTCCTGTCGGCCTGTTGAAAATGATCGATGAATCCGGCGAAGATGCCAAACTGGTGGCGGTACCGCACACTAAGCTGTCGAAAGAATATGACAACATTAAAGACGTCGATGATCTGCCCCAGCTGCTGCGGGAACAAATCACCCATTTCTTCGAACATTACAAAGATCTCGAAGCCGGCAAATGGGTGAAGGTTGGCGGCTGGGATAATGCCGAAGCAGCCAAAGCCGAAATTCTCGCCTCTTTCGAGCGCGCTAAAAAGAAATGACACCGCCGAAAACCGCTTACACTGAGCGGTTTTCGGCCATTAACCAACGGTCGGAAGGTCTTCATATCGGCCCATCCAATCGCTTTTGGTGCACAGCGTATTAGTTTCCAGGACGGTGGAAACGTGCGGTACACCTTGCCATAGACCGCATCGTCGCCTCCAACTACCGTCGGATAATGGCCGAGATCGCGAAGCGCA
This sequence comes from Sodalis sp. (in: enterobacteria), assembly GCF_036327475.1. NCBI lineage: Bacteria > Pseudomonadati > Pseudomonadota > Gammaproteobacteria > Enterobacterales > Bruguierivoracaceae > Sodalis > Sodalis sp. (in: enterobacteria). The sequence continues at coordinate 1,378,473 of NZ_CP132913.1, forward strand.
ATAGCCTGGAATAGTGTAATCTCCCAACTATTGGGCGTTGGTCATCCAGTAACTACTCCCCTGCTTGCGTTGCAGATTACCGTATGGTTAAAACTCAAACCAATAGAGCAAATCTAATGCCTGATTAAGACCAGACACGGCTTCCAGGTAAAGTTTCGGCATTAAACGATAACGCAGCGTTAACGTTATCAGTGAGTCAAAAATACCAATACCGTATTTGACCTGCAAACCGGGCGCGATATAGCCACTGACAACGACCTGAGAGCGGTCGCCAACCCCTTGCGTGTCCAGCGATAAATCGCTGACCCCGAATGCTTGTCCGATTTTACCCACAACTTGCCCGCTTTGTGCAACTCCCATTCCAATTAACATCGATGTCATTATATTGCTATCGGTACCGGAGGCATCCAGACCCTGTCCGCGCAGCAAATAAGACAGCGCCTCCTGTTGCGATTTGACCGGATCGGAAAAGACTTCCACTTTCGGCTGGTCGGCCAAGCCGGTGACACGTACCCCTACCGTGACATCATCCTCGGTGGAATCCGGATTGCGGATGGCCTCGATGTTAAGATAAGGCTGATCAACCGGGTCGGAAAACAACAACTGTCCTTTGTTGACGATCAAATCCTGTCCATAGGCGTGGAAGCGGCCGGAGGGAATATCGATTTGCCCGTTAAGCCCCAACCCATGCTTATCCCGCACTATTTTCAAATCACCTTTAAGCTTGGCTTTAAGGCCAAAAGCGTCCAGGTGCACATCGTCGCCGACATGCACCAGCAAGTTGGAAGTAATGGGGATAGCGGTGCTCTTCTTCCGCAGATTATCGTCCAGTAGCACTTCATCACTGGAGACGCCGACCGCGCTCTGCGGCATATCCTTCACTTCAATATGTGCCGAGGGAATATCAACCTTGCCATTAAAGGCGAACAGCGTCGGCATAGCCTCGAACACAATATCCGGCGATATGTCCAGCCGTACCATGGGCGGCACGGTAATGCGCACCCGATTACCCTGGGCATTGATACGCGCACGCCAGGCTGCCATCTGCCTCCAGTCGGCATCGCCTCTAAGGTTGACCTGGCCGTGGGTGGTCCCGATAAGCCCCTGTAGCGTAGAACGGGTCCCAGTGAAAGAGAGCGCCAGGCGACTGTCGGTCATGACAAAGGGCATGAAGTTGCCTTTAATAACCAGACGCTCCAGCTCCAGTTGACCGTATAGCTGCGGCCGCTGCACATCGCCACAGAGACGCAACGCGACATTGACCAGTCCATCGACGTTCTCGCCCCGTGACATTAACGGTTTTAACAGCCCCAGCGAAAGTTGATTGATGTTGACGTTGCCGGACAGCGCCCGACGATTTTGGAGATCCGCCATCTGCACCTGACCGTTGAACTGGCCATTGTCAGCGATTTTGAAAAGCCAGTCGAGATGGGCCAATCTGCTATCCAGAACGACATTGAGCATCAGCGTCTCAAACGCTACCGGCAGAGTCTTGCCCTGCACCGTTTGACTGATCTTTACGCCGTTGCCCACTAACGCCAATTTGCCCTGCGGTAGGCCGCCCCCCGTGGTCCAACGCATATCGGCCCGGCCGGTGAAGATGCCGCTGACATGTGTTTCCGCCGGTAGCATGGGTTTCAACATCGCCAAATCGAAGTGGTTCAGCAGCAAACTAGCCTGACCGGATGCCCCTATCTCACTGTTTTGCGGTGCGCAGATTTGCGCGTTAGGGTGCTGCCAGCAATGCGGGCCGACAATGAGATTGTTCATAATAGCCTGATAATCCAGCATCATTGCACGCGTCAACCGCCATTCCCCTATCGGCGTGGCGAAACTGGTTTGGCTGAGCGTTCCTTGCCAGCGTTGCTGTTGCCGATCGAAACCGCCGTTTAATTGCAACTGGCCGGCAACCGGCTCACCCTGCATCGCCAGCTTGAGCTTATGCTGCTTTTCATCGCCGCTCGCGTCCAGGGTCAGTTGGGCGATGGATAGCGCCCCTTGTAGAAACCTATCCAGCTGCAGTCGAACGTTACCGCGCACGATTTCGCTGAAATGAACATCGCCATGCAACGCAATGCGTTCGACGGTTAACTTTCCCCAGCGCAGTGCATATGCGTTGAGATCCATCAGCAACTGCGGCGCACGCAGATTGCCACGTAGTTTGATATCACCCGCCGCCCGGCCGCCTAGCCCTGGCAAAGCACCGTTCAGCGACGGTGCGTTGAACGCAGCGTCCAGCGCGAAGGCATCGTTCAATTCGCCTTTTACCGTCAACTTGTTGCGCCCCAACGTCAACAGTAATTGTTGCACCTGCCATTGGCCGGCGGCGTTACCTCCGAGCGACCCCTTAGCGGTGAGCGCGTTTTGCCGGATATGGCCATGGAGATCCAGTTCAGGCACCTGTAGTTGCCAATTGCCGCCATACAGACTGCCGAGGCTGATGAGTTTTCCGTCCAGTCGCACGGGCCAGTCCGGCCACTGGCGGGCAGTATTAATCCCGCTTAACGACAGTTCGCTACGCCAGCTAATGACGTGCCGCCAATCCACTACCGCGCTCAGATCGGTATTGCCTTGTAGCGCCGCCAGCCGTAGGCGCGATAGCGTAAAGCCGTCGGTATTGCCCTTTGCGTCCAGACTCACATCCGCCGGCGGCAGACCATCACCACTGAGCGCCGCTTTCAACGTCAGCCGATAATCCCGCGCCGCGCCGTCTAAGCGCAGGGCTAGACCTCGCGCCTGATATTGCGGCGTACCGGTTAACGGCCACTGCACGGACTGGCCATCAAGCGTCAATGTCAGCGGTAGACCCGCCTGCGCAAGGCGCGTTTTCAGCGCCAACTGTGCGGTGAGCGGACCGGAGAGATTGAGCGCGGCGCGCAGTTCATCGCGCATGTCGCCGTCCACTGCGAGGTCGATCTTCTCGCCTTTTAATTGTGCGCTATTTACAATAATGTTGATCCTCATCGACACCGGCCAACGTCCGCTAAATTCGGCGTTGCCGGACACGTTGAGCAAGCCCTTGGGCGAGTCGATGTCCAGCAGTTTCAATTCGGCATACCGATCGCGGGTCGCTGCCTGTAAACGTAAGCGGGTAATAAGCAGATTAGTATCTCCGGAGAAACGCAGATTTTCTCCTTCAATATCCTCAACCGTCAGATTCAACGGCAGGGTAAATGAAAGCGGCGGCAGGAGCGGCTTGGCGAACAGTGCGCGCAGCGTCTCGGCCAGCGGCGGCTGTACGCGAATTGCCGCCAGCGCCACCTCAGCATCAGTAGTGCGTTTTTGTACCGGTGTGCGTATGTTGGGTTTTATCGCCTGCGCGATGGTGGTCGCCGCCTTATCCACCACCTGTGCTGCCGTCGGCAACACCACCGCCAAACCGGCGATACGCGTTGGCGTCACCGTCAGATTATTGCCCTGAAACTGAAGGCCGGTGCTAAATTCGTTAAGGGTAATGCGGGTATTATCCACTTTGACCTGCACATTATTCAGTGTCAGACGGCGCAGGTTAAGCGGATATGGGGTCGATATGGAACCGCCGCCTGACGCCTTCGGTGCTGGTGACACGAATTCGGCGGTGTTTATGCCAACATTCACATCGCGCAGAAAGAGACCGTTGAGGCACAGCTGGCGATTCCGCAGACAACCAAAATCCAGCACAAGACGAAATTCGCCGACGCAGACTGTAACACCAGGTATCTGGTAACGTAACTGCTTAATGATTAAATTTCGCCAACCGCCGCTTACGGAGGCCATTTCCAGTCCCGATACCCAGCGAGCCGCGCCGTTCAACATCAAGTACAACCCGCTAGTGGTGCTCACTAGAAACGCTAGCGTACCCACTAGCAGCACAACTCCCAGGCAGATTTTCTTAACTATATTCAAAATTCCGGCCCCAGCCCAACATAGAGTTGCACACCGTGCTCATGTTCATCCGCCACCGGAGCGGCGATATCCAGCTTGATGGGTCCGACGAGCGATTGCCAGCGCACGCCGACGCCGGCACCGGTCTTGAAGTTGCTCTGTTTGATATCATTAACCGCCTCGCCACTGTCCACAAATACCGCGCCCCACAATTTGCCGGTGACGTTATATTGATACTCCAACGATCCGGTGGCCAGTTTGGAGGCGCCGGTCAATTTGCCGTCATCGTCGCGCGGCGACAGGGATTTGTATTTATAGCCGCGAATACTGCGATCGCCGCCGACAAAAAAGCGCAGCGAAGGCGGGACGCATTCAAAATCGTTGGTTTCGATCCAGCCTAAGTTGCCGCGGGCTACGAAGCGATGTTTCTCCGCCAGCGTGCGGATCCAGACGTTCTGTGCCTGCAGAATGACAAAATTGATATCCGAACCCCAGATGGTATTGGAAACATCCACTGAATAGCGCTGGCTGTCGCCCCAGGTGGGCATCAGTCCACCACGCTGGCGAGTCCGATTGATGCTGACGCCGGGATGGATAAGCATCGTAGTATCGGTAACGTTGGTCTGGGTAAAGTGACCTAGACTCCAGCGCAAATTGATAGCCCGCTGCCAGTCGTTGGACAGATCCCAATAGCGCGCCACATTCAGCGTGGTGGAATCCGCCTGGATATCACCGAGGTCTTCGCGTTTGAAGCCGCCTTGCAGCAAATAATATTGCTCCAACGGATCTTTGAGCAGCGAAATTTTATGGCTGACATCGGCCGCTTGCTCCGGCGTCGACAAGCTAAGGCTGGTCTGCAAACTGTGGCCGCGCGAGTTAAGCCACGGTTTGTTCCAGATGGTTTTTACCCGCGGTCCCACACCGGTGAGGTAGCCGACACCGATTTCGAGACTGTTACGACTACGCGGCGTCACGACCGCGTCCAGCGGCAGCGTTTTGCTCTGCTTACCTGAGGAAAAGTTAGGGGAGATCACCACCGAATTAAACCAGTTGGTGGCCGCCAGCCGGCGGTTTATCTCCGCCAGCAATTCGGCGCTGTAAGGTTCGCCCTCGCGTACTTTGGCGAGATTTTGCAGGTAATCTTCGCGGATCTGGGCGCCGTGGAAGCGCGCTTTACCGAAGCGATAGCGCTGGCCGCTATCAAAATCGATATCCCAATAAGCCTGGTAGCGCGACGGCGCTATAACCAACTGGCTTTTGCGAAACTCAGCGTCGAAATATCCCTTACGCAGCGCCAGGCTGGCAAAACCGTTTTTGAATCTATCGTAAGCGCCGTGGTTCAATACGGTACCAAGGGTGGGCTTGCCGTCTGACACCCACTGGCGATAATCGCTATCCTGCCACGCCTCGCCATGCAAAATGACATTGACGCCGGCGATTTTTACCGGCTTACCCGGTGTGATGCGGGCGATAAGTACATCGCGACCGCCGTTCACTGCCGGCTTAAAGACGAAATCGATGGTGGGCGAATAATAGCCAAGCGCCCGCAGCCCCTCGCGCACCACGTTATCCACCCGGCTTTGGAAGCTCGCGGAGGCGGTCACCTCATCGCTGCCAATAGTGGACAGGCGCGCGCGTACATTGCGCTGCAGGTCGCAGCTGAGCATCTCCACCTGCAGGCGGACGTTGGCGCTATGGGCCTGCGGCATCAGCAACAGCACGCAGAAAAATAAGGATTTTCGGCCACACCGTACTTTCACGCTGATGACCTCTGATTGTTTCTTTCCTGGCAAAATCTCTCCATCCGAGGGCATTAATGATATTATTAGTAGACTCAATTTGCCATTGGCAAAATTGCCGGGTGGGTCTTGCACGGCCGCAGCCGTCTCTTCGTCGGGCGCTGAGTAGCACTTACTCACCCAATGCTCAGGTGTATCAACCCTCTATGGTCAGTGATTTCCAGTAAAATTGATTTATCTTCACAGCATCATGTAATGATGCACTTTATTGTCGGTAAAGTGTGCCGATTAAACAACCCCTGAGGGGTTCAAGGCGGCGCAAATTTCTCACGCTCATTACGCGAAGTGAGTGCTATCGGAGCGCATGACGCCCATGCCCTTTTCCCCCACGCATCCGGTGCTGTACCCATTTCATGAACCACGTCCTGGAGGCATGGCGCTAGCTATATTCACCATGGGCTGTTTGGGGGCATGGAGCGGCTGTTCTGGCAATGGCCCGGTAACAGTACTGCAGCTGGCTATACCGGCGGCTATATCCCAACCCTACCACTCGCATCATCCCCTACACGGCTTTACTGGGTTATTCTTGCAGAACCACTTCGACCTATCGGCAACCAGTACCGCTCGGCGCTCTTTCTCCAGGATGATGCACAGTGCGAGGCCACGTGTGCAAGCCCGGCCGCTTTGCCAAAACGATGGCCGCCGTCGGCGATAATTAGCCCATCACGACTGCGCTGGAACCCGCGACGCCCTTTTATTATGTCGAGAATAAACATAAATAATATCATATAAACATAACAGCGGCTATCGCGCCCTCGAGGGCATTGGCGTGTGCCTGCCGCCGGCCCGTTAAGCGGTATTGGCAGCGCGATGACAGACGCTACTATGCTGTTCGTGCAATACAGTCGCCGTAGCGTTGAGACGATATGTTCACGCACATTCGCCATTATAGGGCGCCGGCGCTTCCTTATGAACTGGTTAACTTATGCTAAATAGTTTTTTCGATATCAGAGATATCACTGGCCGCTTCGTGCAAAATAAAATTGAAATTGTTGGCCGACAAGGGGGTTATTAATGAGCAGCGCGTACTCAAATTATAAGAGACGCCGGGCGTGTTTTTACCGCGATTCAGATAGCCCCAACGTCGCAGCTATCCTCGGAAGCATCGTTGGCGACGCTGCCTTTTCCGTTTGCCTAGGTATTCGCTTACTTCATGTCACCCAAGCTGGCGTAACAGTTGAACTTCCTTTGTCCCTTCTCGCTGATGACCGGCATGTTTATTCTGCTTGCCGATTTGACATCGAAACGCATCACGTTAATCTCCCGGAAAGTTATGCCGTCAAGATCATCAAACCCAATACGCTTCTGCTCGCTGGTATTCTGTCCGCTGGTGTGGCTGTTTAACAGTCTGGCCAGCATCGTTTTCAGATTCAGAATGCTAAAATTGCCCATAGTGCACAAAGGCGATATTACTTCCGACGATATTTACGCGGTGTTGGAGGCCGTGGACGCTGGTCGGCGTACTGCGCAAGGCAAGAACATGAACTTATCAAATGGTCGGTAATTACTCTTAATGATGTGACAACCACGCTTATGAGGGATTTTATGAGACAGGGGCTGGAGGAACAGATTGTCGCTCGCGACGAAATCCTGGCTGATTGAGGGCGGTACGCCGATTGATGATGTGATGCGGGCGCTGCACATCGATAAGTTTCCGCGATCAGGCAACTACAAAACCATCAACGGCTTCATGAGTTTATGCTACACAAAATCCCAAAACGCACCGATTTTGCCTGATATGCTGGCCACGAGTTTGGGGTGTGTGGATATCGACAACTAAATAGATCAGCTGCTAGTTATGTGTGGCGAGGAGAAATCCCCTGTTATTGTCGCCGGCGTCCTACAACAATGCCCATGTCGCCTGAGATTATGGCCGCAGTGATGAAAAGCCCCGACGCGCGGCGGAGGCGTAATAGCTACAGTGGCGGTTCACCGTAAAGCTTCTTAGACCATGCCTAGCTGGAGTCGTTGGCCTGACGATTGATTTCAGACATGACGCTGAGATGTTGTCTATCTCACACCTTTGGCAACAAAATTTTACTTTTATCAAACTAAAAAGCGCCGATGCCCTTGATGTAAGGTGTGTCGCGAAATAAGGCCTTTACGTAATTGGCTACTTTTATTGCGTTATAGCGATGGAAGATTCTCATTTTTGTACTTTCCTCCCACAGGATTACTTCTTCCTATGGTACTGACTACTACGATTGGAAGTTCGACAACACTACAGTTCACGCTCTCACAGGATGCATTGTTGCTTTTACATATTTAACAGTATGGTATAAAAAAATTCCTACAAACAGTAATTGTCCCAAATGTGCTTGCACACACTGGGTCAAAGAGGACCCTGTTAGATCCTAATAACAAGGGTTTTATGCGCTATCTCATCGATCTACCGGTATGTTACCTCTTCCTCCCTTTGCATGCACATCTGCTGCGCACCGGTGAACTGGTTCCGCCTTGTAAGGGTCATGCATTAGGGGCAGTAATCTGCGATCATAATGGCCCGTACCTCGGCGCGCAAAATAAATACCGCGTTGATTGAAACACTACGCAAGGTAAGATTACCGTGAGAATATTACCAAACGACGACAATCATCAATCATCGTCGATCGCGGCTACGCCTTTTCGCCACCAGCTGATTCATCCGCCACCAAATCGAGGCGAGTCCGCAGCGCTATCCCTGGTAGCAGATTATCGACGACACTAACAGCGTTGTGCGTCATGGCTGGCAGTTGAAAAGCAAAAGTTCGACCATAGTGCTGCTTAACGCTCGAGGAGATGTGTGATGGGCCGAAGAGAGACTGTTAACGATGGAGGAAATACGCCCGGTCGTCAGTCGTATCCAGCGCCCCCTTGCGCGAACAGGACCGATGAATGCCGGCGAGCCAGAAGCGGCTGTCGGCGGGGCGAGATTGGCAGTGGATAGACCGCCCGCGGCATGATCGCCGCCGGCGCTCAGCGCCAGAACAACGACACCTGAAAGCCGGAATTCAAGAAAGATTCTCGCGGACTATAATCTAGTGCCAATCCCTGTCAATCATTGACTTGAACCCCGGCCTCCATGGCCACCGTGTGCCCTGCGGCGGTATCCCAGACACCGGTCGCCCAAAAGCGCGGATAAGGCTGCATCGTCCTCCCGTCACCAGACAGAGTTTCGATGCTCGCCCAGGCGGGCGAACCGGATAATCCTATAGCTCCGCATTGTTACCGTACGAACGGCTCAGCACCACCAGCGACGGGCGCGCTTCTCTCACCTCTATGGCTCACGCTCGCCGTGCTCGTCAATACGCCAGGCTTTCCGTCCGCTGCGGCATAAAGCCAATTTGTGACCGGCACATAGACCACGCCCATCACCGGCTTACCGCCCTCGAAGCGCAATCTTGACCGAAAATTCACCATTACGGCGTAGAAACCCATTAGTGCCGTCCAAGCGTCAGCGCCTGTAAACTGGCGGTGATGACCCAATGTACAACAGATCTGCGGCGGTAACCGGCGAATCGTTCTGATTCAGCTCCATCAGCTTTTCGTCGTTGTGGACCTGCATGATGGCAGCGCTGGCGTCGTGTGAAAGGGTAATTATCAATCATAATCCACCTCGAAGATGAGCCTTAAGATAATAATAATAATAATAATAATATTTTATCCGGAGTGAATAACTCTTTGACTCCCCAAACGGGAGAAGTTGCATAACGCTACGCCGTCAAGAGGACTGCCGACATATAGAGAGGAGAAACGCGTCGGCGCGCGTCCCACAGGTTTACAGAATTTCAAACGGCTCCACTTTAAAAATCAACGCGGAGAAAGGCGAAATGGACGCGCCCGTGCCGCGTTCACCGTAGGTCAGTTTGTGGGGAATATACAACTCCCACCGCAAGCCGACCGGCATCAACGTCAGCGCTTCGAACCGTTAAACACGATACCATCCAGTAGCCAGCCGGCGCGATCCTGGCGAGAGGGGGATTGCCCTGTCCTTTTGGTCAGGACTTTAAATTGCAGGCCTGATTCGGTCAGTATAACGCCCTCCTTAGTCGGCATTGTCCGCTAGGAACTTATTGCCTTCTATCGCCAAACGCCCACCGGCAACCGGATTCCACCAATTGCAGGCCTACCTGTAGACCGATACCGTAGCTCGCCTGGGCTTCAACGCTGTTGTAAGAGGAGCTAGTTATGACATGTCCTTTAACAGCGAAAGATGCGGCATAGCAGCGCGGGCGGTTAGGGTAAAATCCCACGTGCAAATAGTATGACGTCTCACTTTAACGTCAGTGTCACTGTATAAAATAGAGATGGAGCTTCATCTCACACCGTTCTATACTTCTCGGGTTACGGCACAGTTTTGCAAGAGATGTGATCATGGGTAGATTGCTCCAAGGGAAAACACGTCAACGAGCTTTCGCTGCCGAGCCTGGACGGCCTGCGGGGTATGCCATCTCCGTTTGTTCTCGCTGATGACATCAGCCGGCCTGCCGTTGAGGGCGATGAACGCGCGCCAATCGGCGCTGGCTGCTGATTATCGCATTACTGGTAGCTATCGGTTTACTTGTCCCTACGGTCCAACGAAACTCCGGCACCGGTGGTTCACAATGATGCAACATCCTCTGCCGTTCCGAAACGGCAAGGCGCTGGCTCAGTTGCCCCGCGCGTATAACTGCCAGTAGCGGATGTCTTCCATGGCCCGGGTAGAGGGCAACGATAAACCGATAAGTAGCATGAGCCGGGCAGGAGTTCGCATCGTGCAAAACGATACAGGGCGTCCTGACGCTGCTGGAATAGAATAGCCGGCTCAGCCAGCCTGATGCGTTGCGATCCAGCTCGACATCAGCCACCAGTGACGATGGCCATTCTGTCGGCGTCGCCTTAACGCCGCTGCCCCTACGCGCCAGCAAAAACCAGCGCTCAGCCGGCCGGTTGCTGCCCTCTGTGCAGGCGAAATAGCAAAGTGCTGGCACGGAGAAGGCATTTTAAGATTGCATAATCTCTTACGTTTCTGGCACAATCACCACATTCAGGGTAACGAAAACATTCCTGTGCACCTGAATGCTAACGTCGTGGTCGCCAGTTGTGCGCAGAGCACCGCTCGGCAGACGCACTTCGCTTTTCTCGACGTTGACGCCGGCGGCAGTAATCGCGTCCGCAATGTCGCGAGTACCAATAGATCCGAACAGTTTACCTTCATCGCCTGCTTTCGACGCGATGGTGACGCTGCCAAGTTCATTAATTTTCGCAGCGCGTGCTTCGGCTTCAGCCTGAACGTCCGCCAGTTTGGCTCTCAGTTCAGCACGGCGCGCCTCGAAATACTCTACGTTTTTCTTGGTGGCCGGCACGGCTTTTCCTTGCGGCACCAGGAAGTTACGAGCATAACCCGCCTTAACATTAACCTGATCACCCACACCGCCCAAGTTGGTAACTTTATCAAGTAGAATAACTCGCATTATCATCCTCTCAAAGAATTAGTGAACAATGACCGATTACTTATGACGATCAGTGTACGGCAACAGGGAAAGGTAGCGCGCACGCTTGATTGCGCGGGCTAGCTGACGTTGGTATTTAGCGCGAGTACCGGTAATCCGGCTCGGGACAATTTTACCGCTTTCGGTTATATAGTTTTTCAGAGTAGCGATGTCTTTATGGTCGATTTCAACAACGCCTTCCGCGGTGAAACGGCAGAACTTGCGACGACGGAAATAACGTGTCATATGGCTAGTCTCCAGAATCTATCAAACCAATCTGCTCGGCATGTAGAACTATCTTGCTGAGGCCATTACGTCCTTGATGGCAACTGATGAACCCCCGCACGGTGATTTGCGTGCCAACCGTTATACTGCGAATTATATCTAGAGTATCTTTTCCACTGACCACTACAGACAGTCGGCACCATGCCTGGCGTGAAAAACCAGCTTCTTGCTGCATAGAACGGTGCTCAAGCACGAACTGGCAATGCGGAATACCTGACGGGCTAACTTTACGGATGGGTGTCTTGCACACACTGCCCGACAGTATCAGACGGTTCGCCGTCATCATCGATTACTCTTCAGAATCCTCAGCATCGGAGTCTTCGTTGGTTTCAGTGGCGAAATCTTCATGGCGTTCGCTGCGTTCGTCTTTCGCTTTAACCATAGGAGACGCTTCAGTCACAGCGTGCTTAACGCGCATAATCATGCTGCGGATAACAGCGTCATTGAAGCGGAAAGCCGTTTCTAGCTCGTCGATCACTTCTTGCGGCGCTTCTACGTTCAGTAAAACATAGTGCGCTTTATGCAGTTTGTTGATCGGATAAGCCAACTGACGGCGGCCCCAGTCTTCCAGGCGATGGATCCGGCCTTTAGCACCGGTAATAAGGGTGCCGTAGCGTTCGATCATGCCGGCAACCTGTTCGCTTTGGTCAGGATGAACCATAAAAACGATTTCGTAATGACACATAGAACTGCTCCTTACGGATTATTCAGCCTCCTGTTAGTTGTCAACCGCAGCCCATGGAAGCAAGAAACGTGATAAGTGTGCGGTCGAAAAATGACGCGCAATTGTACTTACCCAGTCGACTAAACACAAGGATCTCGGCGGATTATTTCTGAGTTACGCGGCTTTCGCTCGGCGTTCAGCCACAACACTAAAGGACGTCCCAAAAAAAAGCGACAGTGGGCCGCGAGAGCACCAACGATAATTTTAAATCTACAGCTCGGTAAATAGTGTACCCGATGATGGGCTCCGCGCGTTACTAGCGTCTGATACAGTCGTGCGCTTTCCGCCGACCGGTACCAGCGGATCCGCATCGCCATGCCAAAGCAGCAACAGTCGATCACTCAATTTATCCAGCTGCTGAAAGACATCGTAGTCCACCAGCGGCGCCAGCGCCCATAGCGCCGTTCACAATTCGGCGCATCCTCCAGCGTCACCGGCGGAAAGAGTGTGCGGCTGAGCCGCATAAAATCGCCGGATCCCATCAGTGCCGCGGCAGACGATAGCCAACCATAACGCGCCAGCGCCCATAGCGCCGTCATGCCGCTCATCGACGCGCCGTAGAGATGCCGACGCGTTGCCCATCAGTCTGCTAAAATATCCTAAACAAGCGGGCACCATGGCATAAGAGCATCCGGCAGGATCACATGGAACCCGGCTAGCGCCAGCGGAAATAACCACAGACCTCTTTGGAGAAAGTATGGCCATCGTAAAACAGTATTGGCAGCCCTAAAGTATAACCGCCCACCGGCACCGCATGTATCACTTCGATGTAGCCAACGTACTCCTGATGTATCTCTACTCATTGTTCCCGCGTTCGCCGTAACACGTCGCGCCACGTCATCCTGTCGCCACAGCGTCCGGTCATTATCATGACCACTGCGGCCGGTTTCACTATACTTTAATCGACTAAGCACTGCGGATATTTAGCTATGAAATGGCTTCTTTTGACGATCGTCTTTTGCTGCTTGCCGTTAGCGAAATGTAGCGCGTTCAACGACAAACCAGCGCCTGAAAAATAGGCGGTGAAAAGTGGAAATCAGCCGCAATAAGGTAAATTCGCTGACCTGAACAGGAAAAATCACCGTGAATGACGTCACAGTCCGAAAAACGCCATTCAACGTCAGGCGGATGAACGTCAGGCGCATTATTACCAGATCCCGATGATCGAACGGCACTTCCAGGCGTCTGGCACACAGAGGGGATGGTGCGGCGCACGCACGCATTTAGGGGCTCATCGGCGCGAATACCCCGGACGGCGCGCGTTACGTCGTCAAGGTGAAAACGGACAACAACGAGGACACAAACATTTACTTGGCGTTTATGCCGCCATGGCCGTGGTGCGGCGAACATACGTATAGCTCATAGAGTGGGTATAATTGAAAAGCGCCTTAGCCCACCGAGTCGATAGCGCCCACCGGCGTCCGCGAGAAGATGTCTAACCTCGCTGCCGCACGGCTTCAAATAGACATACTCCGGCAGCAACCGATACATTAAGGGACGAAACCTCGCCAGCCATGGGAATACTGATGAGCTCATCGCAATATTCACGGGTCAGGCGCCGCATGCCTTCACCTTCCGCACCCATCACCAGCGCCAGCGGCCCGGTAAGTTTGCTTTGATAAAGATGCTGATCTGCCTCGCCGGAGGTGCCGACGATCCACACATTATGCTCTTGCAGCAAGCGCAGCGTACGTGCCAGATTAGTGACGCGGATCAGCGGTACGCTTTCCGCGGCACCGCTAGCGACCTTTTTGGCGGTGGCGTTCAGCGGCGCAGAGCGATCGCGCAGTACTATTACCGCATGGACACCGGCGGCGTCGGCGCAGCGCAGGCAGGCGCCAAGATTATGCGGATCTGTAACGCCATCCAAAACCAGCAGCAGCGGCGCGGCCTGTTGTGCCAGTAGCGCTGGCAGATCGTTCTCTTGGAACTGCTGGCCTGCCTGCACGCTGGCAACGATACCCTGATGTGCCGCGCCCTCTGCTTTCTCATTCAGCCACTGGCGACTGGCCATCTGAATAACGATGCCGGCCTGTTCGAGTTGCTGAACCAGGGGCCGCAAGCGGCGGTCGTCGCGTCCTTTTAACAAATACACATACAGGAAACGCTGAGGATCGCGCTTCAACAGGGCCTGTACGGCATGAATGCCGTAAATAATTTCACTCATGATCGTCTCGTCAACGGGCCTGCCGGCCCGTTTAGGCTTGTGCTAATAAACGTCGCAGTTAATAGTTTTCTGAGCGACCGGAAGCCACGTCGGGTTTCCTGCGGCGGCGCGTTTTACCGCTAGCGGCTTTATTACGGGTAGTGCTCTCGATGGAGGTTTTCTTGCGCGAAGTGTCCTCGGTTGGTAGTTTGGCCGGCGCCGAAGAGGCGTGACTGCTTTTGCCGCGCCCTGCGTCGTGCGCCGCAGGCTGAGTTGTCTGAGCACCCTGGGCCGTTTGCACGCCGCCGCGCTGATGCCCGGTTTTGCCGGCACTACGCGGCTGACGGCGGCTGGAAATCAATGAAAAATCGATTTTACGTTCGTCCATATGCACGGCTTCAACACGGATTTCTACTGCGTCCCCGAGCCGGTACACCCTGCCGCCGGACTCGCCTATCAGCCGTTGGCCGATGTTGTCATAGCGATAATAATCATTATCCAGCGATGAGACATGTACTAATCCGTCGATAAACAGCTCATCGAGACGCACAAAGAAACCGAAACTGGTAACGCTGGTAATAATGCCGCTGAATACTTGCCCAACGTGATCATGCATAAAATCGCACTTCAGCCAGTCCGCCACGTCGCGAGTCGCTTCATCGGCGCGACGCTCGCTGAGCGAACATTGCTGGCCTAGCTGCAACATCTCTTCCAGTTCGGAGTGCCAACCGCCGGTCAGTGTGGCCCGTCCACTGACGTCGCCATTCTGTCGGTCGAGAAGATATTTGATCGCCCGATGCAGCGCAAGATCTGGATAACGGCGGATAGGCGAGGTGAAGTGAGCATATTCCTGCAGGGCCAGTCCGAAGTGGCCACGGTTTTCAGGATCATAAATCGCCTGTTTCATCGATCGCAGCAGCATGGTTTGCAGCATTTCGTGGTCAGGACGGCCAATGACCAAATTCATCATATCGGCATAATCTTTAGGCTCAGGTTTATCGCCGCCCCCCAATGTCAGCCCCAGTTCGCCTAATACCGTGCGCAACGAGGTAATATGGTCATTGCTTGGCCGGTCATGCACACGATAAAGTGCAGGCTCTTTGTGCTTCTCGACAAAGCGCGCCGCGGCAATATTCGTCAGGATCATGCATTCTTCGATGAGCTTATGAGCATCATTGCGCTTCACCGACTCAATGCGCTCGATACGGCGCTCCGCGTTGAAGATGAACTTAGCCTCTTCGGTTTCAAAGGAGATGCCGCCGCGCTGCAACCTGGCCTGTTCCAGTGTCTGATACATTTCATGCAGTTGAGTCAATGGCTGGATGAGCGGCGCGTAATGGCTACGCAATTCCTGCTCGCCCTGCAAGATCTGCCAAACCTTGTTGTAAGTCAGGCGCGCGTGAGAATTCATCACTGCTTCGTAAAATTTATAAGAAGAGAGACGCCCCTGGGCGGAAATGTTCATCTCACAGACCATACACAGCCTGTCCACCTGCGGATTGAGGGAGCACAGCCCGTTGGACAGCACCTCAGGCAGCATCGGGATCACCTGCGAGGGGAAATAGATCGAAGTTGCGCGACGGCTTGCTTCCTGGTCCAGCGGCGTATGTGGCCGGACATAATAGCTCACATCAGCAATCGCCACCCATAGATGCCAACCTCCGCTGCATTTTTTTTCGCAGTATACCGCGTCATCGAAGTCGCGCGCATCCTCGCCATCGATGGTCATCAAGGGCAGTGCGCGTAAATCGATACGGCCGTGCTTTGCCGCTTCCGGCACCTCTTCCTTTAAATCCGCCAATTGCTGTTCGACCTCCGGCGGCCAGACATAGGGAATATCGTGGGTGCGCAGTGCAATATCCACCGCCATGCCGGTTCCCATATTATCGCCGAGCACCTCTACCACTTTACCAATAGCTTTGGTGCGCCGTGTCGGGCGCTGGGTCAGCTCCACAACCACCACGAACCCCATGCGGGCGCGCTGAGTCGATTCTGGCGGGATTAAGATATCGAAACTGAGACGGCTATCGTCTGGCACAACGAACGAGCTACCGGCGTCAATGAAAAAGCGGCCCACAATCTGGCTAGTTTTCGGCACCAGCACACGCACAATGCGCGCCTCGCGGCGGCCTTTGCGGTCAGCGCCCTGCGGCTGCGCCATGACGACATCGCCGTGAATGGCCATTTTCATCTGTTCGGCGGACAAATAATAATCATCCTTGCTACCTTCGACGCGCAGGAAACCGAAACCGTCTCGATGACCGATGACTGTACCGCGCAACAAATCCAGACGCTCCGGTAGCGCATAGCACTGCCGACGGGTGAAAATCAGTTGCCCGTCACGCTCCATTGCACGTAGGCGACGGCGTAAGCCTTCCAGTTGGTCTTCACCACTGATATCCAGTTCCTGCGCCAACTCCTCGTGGCTGGCTGGCTTTTCCCGCTTAGCTAAATGGGCGAGTATAAATTCTCGGCTTGGCACCGGGAACGCGTATTTTTCTACCTCTCTTTCCAGAAAGGGATCTTGTGACATTGAGCTATCTCCATAATGTCAAAACAGATTACCGTGCCGCTAGCAGGTACGCGCACGTTTTTTGTGGAGCGGTGGTTAGGGCCATCATGCCGGCCACGCCAGGCACAAAATGATGGATGGACTCTATGAGTGCCTGCGGCAACACCTGTTTTCAACGGCAGGCAATATGTCAACCTCTGTTTCCGCGCTACAACCAATACGCTATCCTTGGTAAGCCCACCAAACCCTAGCGGGGTATTCGTACCGGTAAAAAGGAAAACATAATAATAGTAACCCTTGAGAACCAAACAGGCCATAAAACTTGTTGGTCGGCAATAAGGGAAGGATAACGTATTGACATATAAAAACAAACCGGGCGTAGCCCGGTTTGCTCTCTCTCTTTTTGCTGATTTACGCCCGATGGCCGTTAATCGTCAAACGGATCGCGTAAGATCATGATTTCGCTACGTTCAGGCCCGGTCGAAACGATATCAACTGGCACGCCGATCACCTCTTCTACACGCTTGATATAGCGACGTGCCGCTTCGGGCAGCTTGTCGAACTGCTTCACACCGAAAGTGCTCTCGCTCCAGCCCGGCAACGTCTCATAAATCGGATCAATACCTTCCCAGTTTTCCGCCGCCAATGGGGTGCTTTCTACCACGCGGCCGTCAGGCAGGCGATAAGCGGTACAGATTTTCACCTCTTGCAGGCCGTCAAGCACGTCGAGCTTAGTGAGGCAGAAACCGGAAAGAGAGTTGATCTGCACTGCGCGGCGTACTGCTACCGCATCCAGCCAGCCGGTACGGCGGCGGCGGCCGGTGGTGGCGCCGAATTCATTACCCTTGGCGCACAGAAACTCGCCCGTGTCGTCAAACAGCTCAGTGGGAAACGGGCCAGCGCCGACGCGGGTGGTATACGCCTTGACGATGCCGAGGACATAATCCACATAGCGCGGACCGAGGCCGGAGCCGGTTGCGACACCGCCGGCGGTGGTGTTAGAGGAGGTAACGTATGGATAGGTGCCGTGGTCGATATCCAGCAGCGTTCCCTGGGCGCCTTCAAACATCACCAAATCGCCGCGTTTGCGAGCGGTGTCTAGCAGCTCGGAGACATCTACCACCATCCCAGTCAGAACGTTCGCCGCCTCCAGGATGTCGTCCAGCACCGTTTGATAATCCACCGCTTCAGCTTGGTAATACTGCACCAGTTGGAAGTTATAGTAGTCAACAACCTCTTTCAGATTGGCGGCGAAGGTGTCTTTATTGAACAGATCGCCTACGCGCAGCGCGCGACGCGCCACTTTGTCTTCATAGGCCGGGCCGATACCGCGGCCGGTGGTGCCGATGGCTTTGGCGCCGCGGGCCTTTTCGCGCGCGACGTCCATCGCTACATGATAGGCAAGAATGAGTGGACACGCCTCGGAAATCAGCATGCGTTCGCGCACTGGAATATCCCGCGCCTCCAGCGCTCCCATCTCTTTTATCAGCGCTTCCAGCGATAGCACGACGCCATTGGCGATGATACTGACGACATTTTCACGCAGAATGCCTGAGGGAATCAAATGAAGGACGGTTTTTTTACCGTTGATAACCAAAGTATGACCGGCGTTGTGTCCGCCCTGATAGCGAACAACATATTTAGCCCGCTCGATCAGCAGGTCGACGACCTTGCCCTTACCTTCGTCACCCCATTGGGTGCCCAGCACAACGACGTTCTTACCCATCTCTTCACTTCACCAAATTGCTTAAAAATGAATTCTACCATCTGAATCCATGACTTTCAGTACTTTTTCGAGCCGGTTCGCGCTGTTTTTACGCTGCGATCAACGCGCCCATTTTTCTATCCGGCGGCGTCGTCACGAATTTATCATCTTGCGCCAGACGCCGGGAAACAACATCGGCCTTAATCCCTTCAGCACCACACTGAGCGTCATCCAAATTGTCAGATTTATGACATAACCTCAAAGAAAAAGGCCCGAATAATTTAATATTATTACATTAAGCGCGAGCAATTTCAAAGAGCCTATGGAAATTCTTGTTGGAGGTTATCATCATGTTTAAATAAGGCGCTAGGGAAGGACGTACGGCAAGCACAGCCACTGACGTGTGATTCTCACTACGAATTATCCTAGCCATGTCAGGTACCGCTACGCCAGCGCGAAGGCAAAGCCGACACCGTATGTCTATGGACGGCAGTGACCAACGGCAGGACAGAGGCGTCAACGTCTTCTGTGACGCCGTTGCCCATCCTAAGCATGGCGAAAACTGTTCAGCCCACCCCGCTCCGCAACCGTTATTTGTGGATCCATATGAATTGCGGTGTTAATTACGAGTATGACTAAGGAGTGGATTTCCACGCAGAAAGTGAAGAAAGCGATTCATAAGATCCCTGGGCGATTTGTTTCATAATTCTTGGCATTGATTCAAACGCTTTAGAAGCACAGGAATCGGGTGGAAAAGGTCAATAGTAGTGTCTGTTGTGATACCGATTAGAAAAGGTAGCTCTTATAATGTGTATTTCCCTGTCCAGAAATGTGAAAATTCATAATTGTCAAGGCAGAATGTTATATTGCCTATTTGCAAGTGTTCTTACGGACATCTGTACAAGACATTATGAACCGTTACACATCTATTCGCAGTCCTTTTTACGGCACTGAGACATGAATCTTGCCATATAGCAGACTCCTACCAATATTGATCATTCTATGCTATATCAAGTCGTTCAGCATGTTAAATGGCAACACTATAATACCCATAATCCATACATTCAAAATATCATCACTCACCAGGCGAGATTTACATGCCATCTCTTATTCAGCCTACCTTCAAGGCTAAGACCGTTTATGACTTAAGCGCTAGCGACATAAAAGAATTAAGCAAACCTATATTCATTACGACTTAAGCTATTTATCGACACGTCTCGTTAGCTGATTAAATGACATCTAAACGTCAGTTCAACGAACTCATAACATAAGACGCTTCTTTCAATCTGCCTAAAAGGTATTATCGTGAACTGTATTTCATCATATTTATTAACCACCAATTGTTGATTTGTAAAACAGTAGGTTTATTAGATTTGGAGACATAAGAGCTAATCGTTGAGGCTATGTTCTGGATGACACAGCACAATCAATGGCAGAAACCAGCGAGATCAGAAACCATTGATTTGCTCAAACATAGACGATAGCGAAACCGGCGACTAGGATGACTAGCAGAAAAAGAGGTAAGTAAAAATAGCGCTAAGTGTTCAGAAGTAGGCTAAAATAAGGATAGCGGATACTAATAGTCAATGGTCTTATACAGTCTGCTTCTGTTCCTCAGTTATAATACTTAAAGGTAATACGAGGTTCCCGTTTATCAAGTTTTAGGTCAATAAAGCTGCTGTTCGCTCAATGTTATTGAAAATGAGCTTGTTGACGATCGCGATACGCCCCCACGGCCACTCTTTGAAAAATCCTCTTACTCGCCTTACTAAGTGTATGCGTAACAGATGTACATAATAAGCGTCAGGCTGTTGCCCTCGATCTTCTCATCACAGAGGATTAGACACACGTTCCAGAGTGTGCGCTCTGCATTGAATGATGGGAGGACACCTTAATTCACAATATTTGATTGTTGAACAAACAATGTCGCCAAAGGTATTCGATACTGCGTTTTAGGTTCATTGAGGCACCGAGTCTGAGTATGCCGGGAAGCGCCCCCGCAAACGCATCGTCAGTCGCAGGTCGATTTTTAATAGGCTGAATTTTTGGCACGCTCAATCAGGATATCGTATCGTTAGATAACAGGTTCGCCAGTAAGATAGGTCTCCCTACATCAAGCCTTCTTTCCTCGCTCCAGACCATTGCGATAGAGGCTATCGTATAAACTTCATGACTTTGACATGGGAAATGGATGACTTGCATTCTTTCTTGGTACAGGTAGTATCATGCAAGCTCGCTATCCTCCGCCAACGAGTCCGCTTTAATAGGCTAAATGGGCTAATGAGCTATTATTATTAATAAAGGAAGAGTACTATTTATATCGATTTCAATAACAGTTTACTCCAGGCAAATCCAATAGCCTTGCTGTTTCTTGGTACTGTTTTGAATAATCTCTAGGATGCAGAGAGAGTCTCGCTTGGCCTGCATCTAGACTGTGCATCTTCTTTGATTCATAGTCTCAACATTGATTATAAAAACCTCCAATGCACAAGGATTAAGTGGACACGGTATGGTATATATAGGTGATTATCCTTATGTTAACCTCTTTGCTCGAGAATTCATAGCGTGGAAACTCATAATCGTTATTTTATGATTCACCTGACAGCACCTCTCTTCGCTTGATTGGCATCTGCATGAGACATTATTTACAGGAGCAAATCTCTCTGTAATTTTTTCTTTCGACAATCGGATAATCGTTCGGTATGTATCATCTCTAATGTTGACCAACCGTGAAGTGAGCGTTCATAGAGATCATGAACATTTTAAATGCTGATTTAAACCTAGAGACGATTCAATTTTTATCAAAATGAAAACCAATGCGATGCAGTGAACGCAATGCATCATCAAGTTTCATCATGTTGAGTTCAATCTTGGAGTCATCACGTCGCTGGGGGTAAAATCGCGAATAGGGAAACCGGTCCCCGTCCAGGCGCAAAGCTCTGCGCAATTCTTAGCGATATTACCTAGCACGGCTATATGCTCAAGCAAAGGCCGGCAAAGTGGCGAGTGAGGTGAATACCAGTGTTGTTGCTATTAATAACGCTTCAAGTGATTTAATCATAGAGTGCATATCACTACATCAGTGAAACACGTTAAATTAGATGATGAATAGCCTCTTTAAATAGCCGTTAAATTTATACCATTAATTATTTTATTAATCGTAGAAACGAGCTGATTGTTGCGTAATTGTTTAAAAAATGTCTCAGTGACGAAAATATCCGCAAAACGGGGCAACCACTAGGATAGCGGATGCTCATCAGTATTTCGGTTCGTGGATGCTATCAAACACAACCGTGTAGCGATGCGAATCACATCAGTTGCAGAAGGTTTACCGGTTCGTGGCGGGATAAGCTTATTACTACCTGCCTGCACTCAAACCAAAAGAGTGGAACGCTAGCGAAAAGGCGGGTTAGGGAGAAAGTGCCTCGCACACTCGAGCCTGATTGAATGTGCGAGGCAACCGTTATGGACGACGGCTGAGCGCGGTATCTTCCGGCGACTTCATGAATCGAAAGAAATCACCTTCCGGGCTCAGCACCATAACATCATTATTGCTGTTAAAGCTGTTTTCATACGCCCGCAGACTGCGAATAAAGGCGTAGAACGCCGGATCCCGACTGAACGCATCGGCATACAGCTTGGCGGTTTCCGCATCCGCTTCACCACGAGTAATCAGCGCCTGCCGCTCGGCCTCGGCCAACGTACGGGTCACTTCGTAATCCGCGGCAGCACGCAGCTTCTCCGCCTCTTCCTGACCCTGGGACCGGTGGCGGCGGGCGACGGCTTCACGTTCTGCACGCATGCGCTGATAAATCGCGTCTGACACTTCTGTCGGCAAGTTGATCTGCTTGATACGCACATCGACAACTTCAATACCCAGCGCCGCCATGCTGTTCGGGTTAACCGCAGACTGCGGGGCGTTGGTTTCGCGCTCTACCCGTGCGGCGGCGGAAGCGATGGCGTTATCGGCTGCGGTCGCCTGCGTCTCTTCATCGTCGCCGGAGGTCCCGTTATTAAGCGCTTCGCGTACATCGGTCATCAGGCGGTTGCGGGAGTCGGTGACGATCCCCTTCACATCCAGCCGGCCGAGCTCCGAGCGCAAACGGTCGGAAAACTTCCGCTTCAGCAACACTTCCGCCTGCGACACATCACCGCCGCCGGTCGCCAGATAATACCGGCTGAAGTCGCTGATACGCCATTTGATACAGGAGTCAACAATCAGGTCTTTCTTCTCCATCGTCACAAAACGATCCGCCTGGTTTTCCATGGTCTGAATGCGTGCATCGAGATTTTTGACCGTTTCAATAAACGGTATTTTTATGTGCAGACCGGGATTGTAAATCAACGGTTTGTTGTCGCCATCGCGCAATACTTTACCAAAGCGCAGAACGATGCCGCGCTGGCCTTCTTGCACCACAAACAGTGACGCATACAACACCACTAGTACTATCGCCACAATAAGCAATAAAGGCTTACGCATCCGATTACTCCCTCCCTTCACGCGTTGTATCGTTACGCTGTGCATTGGCACGTCGCTGATCCATGACCGTTCCGCTAGCATTGCTGTCCGCTGCACCGCTGTTGGCGCCCCCGGCAGGCAGTCGCAACAAATTAAGCGTCTCATTGCTTGAGCGGCTTGAGTGCGTCTTGCTATTGCCTGGTGACGCCGATAGATTGCGCAACATCTGATCTAGCGGCAGCACCATCAAATTATTACTACCCTTGTCGTTGACCAGAATTTTGCGGGTATTGCTCAGCACGCGCTCCATAGCGTCGATATACAGGCGTTCGCGAGTAATTTCCGGTGCTGCTTTATATTCCGGCAGCACCTTGGCGAAACGTTGCACTTCCCCCTGCGCCTCAAGAATGGTGCGGGCTTTATAGGCTCGGCTCTCTTCCAGGATGCGTTGTGCCTGGCCGTTAGCACGCGGCTGCACTTCATTGGAATACGCTTCGGCTTCGCGAATATACTGCTGTTCGTTTTCCCGCGCGGCAATGGCGTCGTCAAAGGCTGCTTTCACCTCTTCCGGCGGCCGGGCTGCCTGGAAGTTGACGTCCAGCAGAGCTATACCCATGTTGTATGGCTGAATAATTTCTTCTAGCACCCGCTGGGTGTCGCTGCGCACCACGGTACGGCCTTCGGTCAGGATGCGATCCATGGTGTATTTACCGATGACACCGCGTAGAGCGCTGTCGGTAGCCTGGTGCAGGCTATCGTCGGCGTTGGTGACGCTAAACAAATAGCGTTCTGGATCGGTCACGCGATACTGCACGTTCATTTCGACGCGCACCACGTTCTCATCGGAGGTGAGCATGATGCCGGACGCTGCCAGCTCCCGTACCGACTCCACGTTAACCGCGGTCACGGTATCAATGAACGTCGGCTTCCAATTCAGGCCAGGCTGAACTAGATGATCGAATTTGCCGAAACGCAGCACTACACCGCGCTCCGCCTCTTTAATCGTGTAGAAGCCACTGCCTGCCCAGATGACCACCACGGCCGCCACTGCCAGACTGATATAATGGCCGCTTCTGCCCAGCGCGCTAGCGCCACTACCGCCGCCTTTATTACCAAACCCGCTCAGCTTGCGGCTGAGTTTGCGGAAGATATCATCCAGATCGGGCGGCCCTTGTTCTCGTCCGCCTTTATGGTTATTTCCGCCAGAATTGCCGCTATTATTATTGCTGCTCCCCCACGGGTCGAGCTCATGTCCGTTATTACCGGGCTGGTTCCACGCCATGTTTTCGCTCCATTTTTACTTTAATTGGTATTCTTCAGGTTTGAGTTCCCAAAGGACAGTCAGACAAAAGATAATCGGCCAACGTCATTTCCTGCTTACATAAACGATGCCAGTCGATGATGGGCAGCCTTACCACCAGTCCTATGCTGCCATCTTCCTCAACCCACTCTTTTTCTATGGCATGCAGCTGGTAAAAACGGCTGAGCAGCCGGCCAGCCTGCGGGGGCAAACGGAGCTCATGGCGCGCGATCTCGCACGTCAGTCGCTCAGTTAGTGCCTGCATCAATAGTGTGACCCCTTCACCACTGTGGGCGGAAAGCCACACCCGAACCGGTCGATTCTCTTCATCGCGATCGATGCGTGGCGCGAAATCGTCAAGCAGATCGATTTTATTCATCACCAATAGCGTCGGAATATCGTTGGCTTCTATCTCAGCCAGTACCTGGTCCACCGCATCGATATTTTCATTAATTCGCGTATCGGCGGCATCGACGATGTGCAACAGCAGAGCGGCCCGCTGCGTTTCTTTCAGCGTCGCTTTAAACGCTGCCACTAGGTCGTGTGGCAGATGGCGGATAAAACCTACCGTATCTGCCAGTACGGTATCTCCTACATCACCGACGTTGATACGCCGAAGCGTCGGATCGAGGGTGGCAAACAGCCGATCAGCCACATACACCTCGGCCTCGGTCATCAAATTAAACAGAGTGGACTTACCGGCGTTGGTATAGCCCACCAGCGAGATTGTAGGGACATTCGCCCGAGTGCGGGCGCGCCGGCTCTGTTCGCGCTGTTTCTCCACCCGTTCCAGATGGGAAAGGATCTGGCTGATGCGGTTCCGCAACAGACGGCGATCGATCTCGAGCTGGGTTTCCCCTGGCCCGCGCAGCCCAATGCCGCCCTTTTGCCGCTCAAGGTGCGTCCAGCCGCGCACCAAACGCGTGGCAAGATGACGCAGTTTGGCCAGCTCCACCTGCAGCTTCCCCTCATAGGTGCACGCTCGCTGAGCAAAAATGTCCAGGATCAACCCCGTGCGGTCGATAACCCGGCACTCGCACAAGCGTTCAAGGTTATGCTCCTGGGCTGGGGATAAAGCATGATCGAATAGGACCACAGAGGCGCCACTGGTTTTAACCACCTCCGCGATCTCTTTCGCTTTTCCCTCTCCGACAAAATATTTTGGATGCGGTGCCTTGCGGCTGCCGGTAACGACGCGCAGCGCCGCTACCCCGGCGGAAGAGACAAGGGATTCAAACTCCTGTAAATCTTCCATATCCTTGTCTTGTGAAAAAAAGATGTGGACCAGTAAGGCCTGCTCACCGGCATTATAACGGTCAAACAAGCGTACAACCTCTCATGCGGATATACTGTAGCTATAATCTGGCCTTAGCGCCAACAGCATGCTAAGGCGCCACTATTAGGCGTCATCGCTTTCCGGCTGCGACAATTGTGAAGCCGAGGTGCTGCCGTGGTGATAATTACTGGAATCACCGCTCGGATTGTTACTGTGATGCGATACAGGGCGAGATGGTACGACGGTGGAAATGGCGTGCTTGTAAACCATCTGGCTGACCGTGTTCTTTAACAAAATGACAAACTGATCGAAAGATTCAATCTGGCCCTGCAGTTTAATGCCATTCACTAAATAAATAGAAACAAGAACACGTTCCCGACGCAACGCGTTCAAGAACGGATCTTGCAAAGATTGCCCCTTAGCCATTCTGTTTTTCCTTATGTGCTTGTTGTTTGTAACAAGAACCATACGGCTCTAAATAAAATAATTGTTGTAAAAGCGCGTTCAATACCATTAATTGTACACAACCACCCAACCTACCCAACCTATACACTAACAACCTGTAATACCCTGTCAAGGGCGGCGGGTTCATCGCTATCCAGCCAATGAAGATCGCGCCACCCACGTAGCCAGGTCATTTGGCGCTTGGCGAGCTGTCGTGTCGCGCAAATTCCGCGAAACACCATGTCATTATAATCGGTTTCGCCGGTCAGATATGACCACATCTGTCGGTAGCCGACGCAACGAAGGGACGGCATCTCCCGGTGAAAATCACCTCGGGCAAAAAGTGCACTGACCTCGCCCTCAAAACCGCTGGCCAACATCTGATGAAAGCGTCGTGCAATACGCTGATGCAGCAATGCGCGGTCAAGTGGCGCAATGGCGAATTGATGCACTCGATACGCCAGCGCTTCACCGGATATTTTTGTCAGTTCCGTTAGGGTGTTATCTGAAACGAAAAAAACCTCCAGCGCCCGCGACAGTCTCTGTGGATCATTAGGATGAATACGATTTGCCGCAATCGGATCGATCTGTTGCAATTTCCGGTGCAACGCCTGCCACCCAACTGCTTCCGCCTCGCGTTCAATGCGTGTGCGTACCTCTAGGTCTGCTGGGGGCAAGGGGGATAATCCCTCCAGCAGTGCCTTAAAGTAAAGCATGGTCCCACCAACCAGCAACGGAATACGGCCGGCCATGGTGATTCCTGCCATTTCCTTAAGCGCATCACGGAGGAAATCCGCCACTGAATAAGACTCCGTCGGATCGCGGATATCTATCAGTCGATGCGGTGCCCGCGCCAGCTCGTCGGCGCTGGGCTTGGCCGTACCGATATCCATACCGCGATATATTAGCGCAGAATCGACGCTGATGATCTCCACCGGCAGGTGCCGACGCAACGCCATCGCGAGCGCAGTTTTACCGGAGGCGGTAGGCCCCATCAGGAAAATGGCCTGGGGCTGGCGCGGAAATGTTGGCTCAGTCATGGTTTATGGCTTTAATGGCAGCCGCAAAATTCAGTGTTACGGGCGGGGCTTTCACCCAGCGCGGACAAAGCCGCTCCACCTAGGCAAGCAATTGTATCGCCCGGGAATGGCTCCAGACGACCGATTTGCGCCGTAGTCGGCGGGCAAGCTAGACCGCAACCTGGTGATGCGTCACCGACGTTTCACCGTGCCGGTAGCCTAACAGGTCTGAAATCAAGTTTTGTAAATTTTGTTGGCGTAATGGTAAAGGTACCGCATTCAGTATTGCCTGATGAGGATGCATCTGTAGAGTGATTTCCATTTCCTGAAGCAGTGGCTGATAGCGTTTAAGCACTACGGCTCCTTTATCGCGCAGCGTCATACGCAGCAGAATCAGCGGCGGCTGAGCGCGCAACTGTTCCGTACCGGGCGCAGTTTACGTTCAGCCAACCCGCGTTCGGTAACCGGCAGCGAGAGCATCGCCAAGCCGCTCGTCGACTCTACCAACGCATGGCAGGGCGTGATCAGGCTTACCACCCTGCCAACTGCGGGGATTACCAGCGACGGTCGACCCGGTGCTGACGGACGTCTACCTATGATGGTGCTGGACGAGAAGGCGGCGTCGGTGTGTGTCGTGTTGTTGTCGCCGGCCAGCGAACCGCTATCCGCTGGCCGAGGCGAAATATCGCGCGGTGTCGTTTGCCCCCTGTGCCAGCGGCGCGGTCTGCACCAACTGCCGGTACAGCGCGCCTTCTTTGTGCTGATGACCGGAGCGCCAGCATAGCTGGCGCTCCGGTCCCGTGCTCGGCCGCCGCGAGCCGTCGCGCCGGAAGACTACTGCGGAGAAGCATGCTCATCAACTACCTTTACCGACCAGCGGTCATGATCGTATCCCCGCTCATCTCGCTCGCCGCACGACGCTCCTCGCCGGCCGCAACGACCGCATGCCGCGACGCCGCCAACCCAGATGCGGAAGCATCCTCCGGCAGCCGGAATGGCTCGCCGGCAGATAGGGAAAAATGATTGCGCTCGGATTCCTGGCGATTCTCCGGGCGCGCTCGTCGGCCTCACGCCATCGTCGCCGATCGGCAGGCGTGACACCGCGCTTTGCTGCAAGATGGTCACCACTACCTGATATATAAATCATGCACCAGCCGCCCCTGATAAAGCCGTACTTCGTGCTTGGCGAGGTGGACATTGACGTCAACCTGATACGGATCCACATCGAGAAACACCACAAATGCTGGCCGCTGCGTTCTCGCCAGCTGATTCTGATAGGCCTGCCGTATAGCGTAATTGATCAATTTGTCGTGCGCCGATTAACATAGCTGTACTGTATCTCGGGCAGCCCGCCGGATCTGCTACACAACCGTGTATCGCCAGATCGCCGTGCTGCCAGGAAACGCCCAAGGCTCGCGCGGCAATGCTGGACCGCAAAGACAGCCCAACCGCGCAGATGCTGGCTGACAACGTGGTGCTGGCACACTGTTTTGCCGTCGTGCTGTAAAATGAATGTCACGTCGAATCGGACCAGCGCGATATAGCGAATGACCTCATCGATATGGGTGAACTCGGTCTTTCGGTGCGCATGAACTTGTGCCGAGCCGGTGTATTGTAAAACAGATCCACCATATCCGCCGTCGTTCCCACCGAATGGGTGGCGGATTTGAGCGTACCGCTAATTCGCGCCCTCGGCGTAGGCTTGCCAGGTTCGCTCTGCGCGGCAGTGTTCGAGGCAAAGTCAGACATGACATGGAGCTTACGCTGGCCAATGCAAACCCACACTAGTGATGCTTTCAATCCAGGCTGGCGATTTTGCTGATCGCATGACAGGTTAGCGCCAGCGTCAGCTCTTCTTTAGCGATACCACTGCCATTATCACGAATACGGATACGTTCAGCGCCGGCGCGCTCAATTACCATCGGACGCGGGCGTTTCCACGACTTCACTGGTGGCGATTTGGTTTGCAAGCTGTGGCGTCAGTACCTGAATTGGCACGATAATCGAGTCCTCTGGCCTTAAGCGGGCGGTATGGTCAATGTTTGTCCAAGCATCACGTTATTTGATATCATATTATTAGCATGCTTGATATCGATGGCGGATACACCATAGCGTGCGGCGATTGCAGTTAATGTATCGCCATGCGCCACTTGATGTCGTCGCGGACCGCTCTTCTGTGTAGCAGCGGGCGGCGGTGCGGCCTGAGCGCTTCCTCCCGCGGGAATGCGCAGCCGTTGCCCGACCAAGACATTCTCTTTTTTCAACTTGTTCAGAGTACGGATCTCCTCCATGCTTACCCCATATTGGCGAGCGATGGAGGAGAGCGTCTCACCCCGCTTGACGACATGGCGTCCTGCGGCGGCAGGCGCTAGCGCGCCAGCGTGGGACTGGACCACCGCTTGAGTCCCGCTGGCTCTGACGTCGGCCGCGGAGCTGACGCCCTGCATTCGATTTTTGAGCTTTAGGCCGGTTTGCAGCGGATGTGATAAGAAATAAGCACGCAGTCCCAGGTACAGGGCGTTAGCGATCTTATCCTGGTGCGCGCTGCTACCGAGTAGCCGCTCCTCCCGAGTATTACTAATGAAACCGGTTTCCACCAGTAGCGACGGAATATCCGGCGAGCGCAGTACGCCGAGACTGGCGTGTTCCGGCCGGCGTTTATGCAGAGCGCCTACCGGCTGCAGCTGGCCCAGCACCTTCATCGCGATGTCGTATCCCACCCGCTGCGAATGGCCGAACTGCAGATCCAGCACCGCCTGGCTGAGGTAGGGATCGGCCTGGCTGTTGGCTAGCAGATCACCCGCCCCCCCCAGCAGCTCCGACTGTTTCTCATGCTGCTCAAGCCAGTTTGCCATTTCGCTATTGGCGCGTCGGTTGGACAACACCCAAACCGACGCACCGCTGGCGCTGCGATTGGGTGCAGCATCGGCATGAATGGACACCAGCACGCTGGCGCCTTTTTTGCGCGCGACGTCGGAACGGCCCATGACCGAAATAAAATAATCGCCGTCGCGGGTTAGTACCGGCTTGAACATCTTGTCTCCATCGAGCAGCGTTTTCAGCTTGCGAGTGATAGCGATGGTCACATTTTTCTCGTGCAGGCCATGAGGGCCAGTAGCTCCCGGATCCTGACCACCGTGACCGGCATCGATGGCCACCACTACCGGCTCGGCGCCCGCCGGCGGCCGGCGACGCGGTGCCGATGCCGACCTCGCCACCGTGGCGGAGCTCTCAATCACCGTCACCCGGTTGGTAAAGGGGTTTTTTACCGATCTTGACAGCGACGGCGCGCTTGAGGTCGGCATGGCGGTGCTTGTCCGCAGAGCAGAGGCAACGGCAGTCGGTTGCAGGCTCGTCACGGTCAGCACGATATTGTAGCGCCCGTCCACCTGCCGTATCGTGGCTTGCTCGCGAGATTTGCGGGTCAGCTCGAACACCAGGCGTATACTCTGCTTATCCACCGGCGTACTGGTGCGAATACGTTTAATTACATTTTCACCACTAAAATCGAGCGGTAGTCCTTGCACCGGGCCGCTTTGGCGAATATCCACCACAACTCGTTCTGGGTTGTGCAGCGAGAAAAAGGCGTAAACCGGCCGTTGATTAAACCCGAGGGTGACCGTCGATTGATTGGCGCTGTTGGCAATGTTAATATCGCTGAGCTTCGCCGCCATTGTCCGCCCTACGATTAAACACACTATTAACGCCAGCATTATCCCGAACTTCAACATCATACAGGCGTTCCTTGCCGCGGTGCCAGCTGCGTCAGAATGCGTTCGCCGGTGGCGCTAAGAGCCCGCGCATGCGCCTGCCGGCCGTCCTCTTGGTAGGTGAGCGTCAAGGCGATATCCGCCGCCGGCAGTATGCCCTTCCCACGCCGCGGCCATTCCACCAAACACAAGGCGGTATTATCGAAATAGTCCCGTACTCCCATAAATTCAAGCTCTTCCGGATCGACCAGGCGATAAAGGTCAAAATGATAAACCGTCCAGCGCGGCAGCGCGTAGGGTTCGACCAGGGTGAAGGTGGGGCTTTTTACATTGCCCTGGTGTCCCAGCGCGCGAAGAAACCCGCGGCAGAATGTCGTTTTGCCGGCCCCAAGGTCACCATAAAGATAAAACACACAAGCTTGTCGGCAGGCGTCAGCCAATGCTGCGCCGAAGGCGACGGTTGTTGTTTCATCCGCCAGGAATATTTCACGTTTTTCCATGTCTGATTTTTGTGCGGTAAGCTCTTGGTTGCTATGTAGGTACAATGCCAGCGGTAAATCTGTGGCCCAAACATGCCACGCCTTCCTTTCTCGCCGCCAGACGGTCGGCGGTAGCGCTATGGACTACGCAGCCGGCACAGGCTGCATCATACAGCGACAGCTTTTGCGTGAGCAAACCGCCGATGATACTGGACAATGTATCCCATTCCCCTGAGGCCATGCCCGTGTTACCGACATCGGCGATTAGGCCATCTTTAGCAACCAGCAAGGTCCCCGTGCCTTTCAGTACTAGCAATGCCGCCGTAGCGCCTCGCCAGTTTGCGCGCTGAAAGTAAATGGTCACTTTCAATGGCGACGACATTGCCATTCATCAAACGGGCGGCCTCGACCGGGTGAGGCGTCATGATTTGATTCTGACGTTTCTCAGAATTAAATGCCAGCAAGCTAAGCACATCCATATTATACGGCATTGGTTTGTCACAATTTTCCTCCTCGCGCAGCGTATTTTCCCCGCTGTCCTGTCCGAGGTCCAGACCGATTACCATCACATCCACCCATTCCAGACCCGGCTGAAAGGTGCTGCGCGTCAGTGGCGCTACTATAAGCTCCAGCCAGGCAGTCAACAACGGGGTATTCTCCTCGCGGGTCAGCACGCTGACAAGTCCGGCGCCGCGGTGCAGTGCAATCTCTCCCAGCATGCGAATCGCGCCGGCAAATCCATGATCCCCACCACAATCAACAGACGGCCGTTGTCGCTTTTATGTGCACAGTGAGCCGGCGCGGCAACAGTTCCACGCTGAGCCACTCCATTAGTGGCGTTTCATGCTCGGGCCATTTTCTCCAAATCATCATAATGCACGTGTCCGGTCACGCTGGTGCGCCTTGCCGGTCAGCGATTCCGGTTTAAGAGCGATGAACGCACGGTATGTTCGGCAGACATCACCTCTCCAGGTTGTCGCGCCAGTCTCGGCCAACAGATTGGTGGGATATCCAGAACAGATTGGTGGCGCGGGATGCCAGTTGCTGCGGCGATAAGCGAGCAATAGGGATCGCGCGACGCCGCCTTTAGGCCCGTTCCAAGCAGCGCATCGACAACACCTCTGCTCCTCCCTGCGCGCCGGCTGCCAAGCCATGCCTCTTTAGCCTGCTTTGCTTCGGCAGACAAAGGAGAGTTGCCGCCGCACGCCAGCATCGTGACTTATTTACCGGTGGCGGCAAGCTGCGCCACCACTGAACCGTCCCCGCCGTTGTTACCATGGCCCGCTAGCACCAGCCAGCGATGGGCGCCTGGATACAGCCAAAGAATATGTTGGAACGCTGCTGTGCCGGCGCGCTGCATCAGCTGATAGAGCGCACGCTGGCCAGATTTGTGTAAACTTTGTAGGGAAAATGTGTTGGCACGGTCAGTCATGCCTTGTCGTTTTAATTTTACAGAATTAGTCCGGCAAATTCAGTGCTTGGGTAGGAATTGGGCTTTTGCAAGTCGTGATTTGCGACATCGACCTTGCCGCCCATGAGCCAACACTACAGCCTGGCTTGATCGCCAATACTACGGCGAGATGCCTGGATGGCGCGTCACGGCATGCTATTGGGTGGCGTCGGAATTGCAAATCCTTCATCAGAATATGATATTCGTTATGCGCTGGGCCGTGATAAAGTTTTACGCAATCGTCTAAAACAACAACTAGGCGAGCGGATCCGCGACGCCTGAGGCGAGGTGAATTTCCGCCCCTTTGTCAATTCAGCGCCGATCATGAAGCGCCTGCTGGCGACTAAAGCGGGAATCAGCTGTATAGGTATTCTTATTCTCAGTCGTTAAGCCGGTTCGTGGTTTTTCTCGGCGAATTGCTGATGAATTTGTTGTTGCCGGTTAACGCACCACTGGTCGAACAGTGCGGCCGCCGTATCGTGTGTATCACACCCGCTCACCGGCGCCATCGTCGAGCCTTATACTCTTGATGCTTGCCGCTGTATCTCCTATCTGACGATTGAGTTGGAGGAGGAAATTCCCGATGTACTAGGCCCACTGATATGAGCCGGACTTCAGTCCGTACGCGGTATTGCATACCACTGAACTGGTGGAACTTCTTGACTGGAATGAGGCCACATTTCTGCGCGTTACCGAAGGGTCAGTCATTCGGCGCATTAGCCACGTGCGCTGGTCAAACAATATTACGGTCGCGCTGGGTAATGTATCCTATCAGGACGAGAGCGTGCTGGTGCTGTGGGCGTCGTCCGGGAGAACTGCCGCTGCTG
This sequence comes from Sodalis sp. (in: enterobacteria), assembly GCF_036327475.1. NCBI lineage: Bacteria > Pseudomonadati > Pseudomonadota > Gammaproteobacteria > Enterobacterales > Bruguierivoracaceae > Sodalis > Sodalis sp. (in: enterobacteria). Next base: position 1,411,922 of record NZ_CP132913.1, read on the forward strand.
GATGCCATATTCATTGGGCTCTGGAAAGAGAAGATGGTACGCCAAGAGGCCGCCGCCTGGGCGATACAAAACGCGCCGCAAACGCGTTGGTCAGGGCTATCGAAAAGAATTAACCCGCGACGCTTAGACAAATTCTCGTGAAAAGTTCTCCCGCAATAAGCACATTGCCGCTGTGTATAAAAACAAAAATCCCTTGTCAATAAATCGTCACAAAAACGCACAATCGTCACAAAAACGCAAGAGATCGATCTTATGTTTCATAATAAAAATTTATCTTTCTTTTCAAATGGATATGGCAGAGCGAAATTTTCAATAGCCGAACGCGCATGGTCGATGGTCCGAAGAAGTCTGTGAATAGCTCTGTTTAAAAGATTACAACGGAGCATAACGAAGCATACGCGGCAGACGCTGCGTTGCCTTTAACGGTGGATAAATCATTCACGCAATTAATTCGTCTGTAAAAGGTAGCGAACGATTGTCCCGCGGGCGCTTGAACGGCTACGCCTTAATAGCCTTCGTGACGACAAATGGCATGATGTACCGGATACCTCAACTTGGCACGCTTTTATCGGTCGCGTGCGCGGATCCGTTTACCGTCAAGGGGGTAATGGCGGCGAATGGCGCTCATGAAAGAGCGTGTCAGCCACGGCATTACGCGCGCTCAAGACCGCCGCCTAACGTTTTCCAGCAGAGCAATTGACAGGCAGTGACGTTACTTAGCATCATTGCGCTGTGACAAGAGAATTAAGCGTGTTGCTTATCGCATTTGCCTGCCATGGTAAGAGAGGCGATGGCAGCGTCGGCCATGCATAGCATGTAACCGCTCGTGCTTAATTCTGTGGAAAATCTTAACATTAGGGTTTGATGACATCGATAAGACGCAAATAAAAGTCACGGTGGCAAGGACGCCATGCCTATTTCTTGGCTTTAATACACCGTATTGATACTAGACCTCGGTAACCGTTAATCGACAGTGCCATGCGCGACCTTTCAGGCACTTTAGTGCCAATAACAGCGCCGAGATAAATGCCATGGACCTCATCGGCCAGGGCGTGCCAGTGGGTTGCCATCGTGCGGGTGATTTCCGCACCTTTGTTCATCACCAAATGCACTTCAACCCGTTTGAAGTCGGCATTCAAAGTGCGTCTTGAGGTGCCAGGGAGTGGTACAGTCAAAAATCGTCTTGCACGTCACTCCTTACTACTGGAAATGTTCGGACCAGTATTTGCGATGGGTGGTCACATTCCCTTTGGAAAAAAAATCTCGATCGCCCGCTCCGCGCTATCGCCGATGAACTTTGCCCTGCTTGAGACGCACTAGCAGATCGTCCGGCGACAGGTCCACCAGCGCCACTTCCGTGGCGGCATTGAAAACGGATCCGGTACCGTTTCACACACCCGTACGCCGGTCACGCTACGCCGACCACGTCGTTGAGGCTTTCCAGATGCTTCTTGACAGTGGTCAGCATGTCGATACCCGTCTCCAGCAGTTCCTCGACAGCCTGACAACGCTTGGGATGCTGGGCGCCCGTGGCGTTGGAATAAACAAACTCGTCCATCAAGATTACAGCGGGACGGCGCGCCAGAGCGGCGTCTAAACCAAATACCTGATGGCGGCACTGTCCGGTAGCGCGTGGCTTGAACATCTCCAACCACTCAAGCAAAGCACGGCCTCCTGACGACCGTAGGTTTCCAGAACGCCGGCCACCACATCCAGCCACTGCGTTAGCAGCCGGCGCACCTCTTGCAGCATCGCCCAAGTTTTGCCACCATGCGCAGACACCAAGTAGATTTTCAGCTTACCGCGGCCGTCATTATCGGCCTACACCAGCAGGACGTCCGGATCGGGACGCAGGGGTTCATCAAGATTCCTTAACCTTTCGCGCGCATTCAACGCCTCATTCGGCTCAAGCGCATTGACCACCGGCTCGCCGATAAATACAGAAACGGCCGCCTGGTGTAGCCGTACACCAGGCGGCGCGGCTCCGCCTGCGGCATTTGCCGGCTTCGGCGACGTGCAGCACCTGCCACGGCGCAGCGGCGTGATTGATACATGGACTCAGACCACGGGTAGGGGAGGTAACTCACTCAACCGGCACTGGTGCATTCGCGTGCGGATTGGCCTGCATATAGAGCCCAACCCGCTGTTTCACCGCGTCGTTCTGGACCGTGCCGATTGACCGCCAGATTACTGCCCGACTAGGCCAGCGCATTATAAGGCGTCAGTGTTGTCGCCGACGGCCGCCCCTGAAATAGCCAACGCGGGTAAACACCTGACCAATTTAGCGCGTAACTACACGGTTGGCCGTTTAGCGCGTAACTACACGGTTGGCCGTCTTGCATTACCAGTGAACCTTGCGCCGTGCCGAGAAACTACCGCCAGGCGACGGTGGTTACCAACACAAGAATGAAGCGCCATTATATTGAGTCGATTCAGCGACGGACAAGTTACTGCAAAGTCGCCGGAATAATGACAAAACATCTCGCCAGATCATTGGCGACACTGAAGGTGGTTAGCGTCCCGCGTGTCATCAGCGTCTGTTTACCAATATGTACCACCTCCAACAGCTTGGCTGGTTGGAATTCAAATCAACCATATTCCGCTTCTTGGCAACCTAGGTCTCTGAATTCATCGCCATCGCGATATCGGCCGGAGCCAACGCCGGCGCGTCATTAGTGCCGTCGCCGGTCATGGCGACCATTCGGCCCTCACTCTGATGCTGGCGAATAAGCGCCGACTTGGCCGCGGGCGTGGCCTCCGACAGGAAATCATCCACCTCTTACCGGCCACCATCACCGTGTTGCGGTGTTTTTCGGCTACCATCAACAGCGTATCCCCTGACACGCCACTGCCCCGCCTGCGCTTCCATTCCATATCGCGCGGGAAGCCGCTCGCCCATGACTTTTACATGGCGGCAATAGCCTCAGCCTCCACTGCCCCTTTACGTACGAGTTTTGACTCAATGTTCACGCCGCTCATTCGCGTCCGGGCAGAGAAGGCAATTAAAGGTGGCGTTCAGACTTTGAAACTGCGCTTATGCAAGTTGTACTGGGTTTTCGCTAGTATAACAATACTGCGTCCCTTCGGATTTCAGCGCCAGCGATGCCAACTGCGCCGCGTTAGCCAGCGCGTCCTCGCGACCCATGCGCTGGTAAACTCACTGGCCTGGCGATTACCCAACGTGATGGCGATGGCTAGGCACGTCGTCAGAATACTGCTAAAATACACGATAAACATCACCGGATTGCGAACTGTGCTCGTGGGAACGAGCTTATACAAGCACGCCATGGGTCGGCAACGTTCCAGGACTCGCTATATCGCGCGGGAAGCCGCCCGCCAGCGACCGACAATCACCATCAGCGGTACAAACAGCGCGAAACGCCCAAGCAGCATGCTCTCACTGTCAGCAAGACATTTCAAAACGGCGTATTGGCGGACAGACCGGCGAAGGCGCTGCCGTTATTGTTAGTCGCAGAGGAGACCGCGTATAGCACTTCGCTGAAACCGTGCGCTCCTGGGTTGGCATGCCGGCGCGCCTCACGTCGGTCATCATCGCCAGTGTCGTTCCAAGCAGTGCCATCGCGGGGTAATAAAAATATAAATGGCCGCCATTTTCATTTCCGGTACGCCAATTTCCGGTGTGCGCCCTATCATTAACTCGGCAATAAACACCGCCACATTGATCAACATGCTATATGGCCCCGAGAATTGTATCAGCCACAGCGGAATCAGGCTACCGAGCGCGGTGAAAGAGTCATGCATCGTATTAACCGCAAGTAGGAAACTTCGGTGGCGAGCACCGCGAACAGGCTAGAGGTCAAAATGCTGAACTGACTTTCCTTTCCAATTCATCGCGCTGTCCGCTCCCAACACTGAGATGCTCATTGCTGTGAGCTTCGGCCAACATGGCCAGCACCGCCAAAACAAACATCAATACCATTGCCTACAAAACCGTTTTTCCCTGACGTCTATCGCCCATCGCCTCGCTAAAGTACAGCACCGTCGGCATAAGGAATATCGCCAGCATCTGCACAAAATTGCTTAGTGCTATCGAGTTTTAAAGAGATGGGAGTTGGAGTTAAGCAGGTCGCCGCTGTTAGTGCCGGGCATTTTATGGCTTTTGTGAGGCGACCTGCCCAATGTGCAGCGTCTGCTGCGCGCCTTCCAGCGTGAGACCATCAGTAAAGGCTAATGTTTTCAGGCGTTATCGAGATCCTGGGTACTGTGCCGGGCGAAACCCCGAATCAGCGCGAATAGAAAATTCTGCGAGGCCAGCCGGGTGTTGAAGTAGCTGATGGTGGTTTCAGCAGAATAAGATTGCCAATTGGTATTGGTGAAATTTATCGCGGTATTTAAGCTACATGCCAGGATAAGCTGGGAAAATGCTGCGGATTGAGTGGCAGCAGGCCATGAAGCAGCAAAATCGCCAACAGCAGCGCGCCGCACAGCGATTAATAGCAGGTGGCCCACGGATAGACGCTAGTGCATGGGCGCCAACCCGCACGGTCTCCAGAGAGTCCGCTTAAAGCCCGTCGTCAGCTGTAGCGGACGACGGGCACCAGCCCGCTATCAAATGCCGCAACGGTTGCACCAGCAATAGCAGCACCGCTACAAAAACTGACCAGCAGAATAAAAACTCTTCGGCGGCCATTAGAATTCCTCTGCCCGAAATAGGGCATAAAAAACACCAACACAATGTCGGCGATCCCCCCCTATATTCTCACAGCGATTCTCCAAAAGAGTTAGAGTAAGGAAAGTCTAAACAAATAAAAATAAATATCGTCAATATTGTCGGGCTGGTACTGAGACAACATGCTGAGGCGCTGATGCTCGAGCGAATCACACGGCGTCATAGCAGGGGCTAGCACCAGTGAGGATTCGCATGCCGTTAGGCCATGATGACTGGATTTATCACTACACTGGAATCATAGCTAAACGGGTTCATCAATATATCGTGTTTAGGGCAATACCGAAATTATAGAGTGAGCGACATTATAAAATAGCGGGCTGCCCCGTTCTCTTGCCTTAGGAAAAAGTGTGAATAGGTTGAACCAGCTGAAAATAGCCACAAAGTAAACGCGACGGTAGATGACAAATTAAGCAGGCGCCTGCCATCCAACGACTATCGGATATTGATCATTTTCTGCGATTAATAGAAACGTTCAAAACGCTAATGACAAGTCGTTATTTTGCGATGATGCGGTGTGTAAGCGCGACAGCAGCAATGAGAATGGAGAATTGGAATGGGAAATGCAAGGCCCGCAGTCGCGACCCCAACTTTAGTAAAGTTGTGTTCTGACACTGAGCTATTACCGCTTGGCGTAACGTGAAAATCTGGTGTCACGGGAAGTGCATTATACGGGAAACGCCACCGCATTTTCACCGCAAAGCGGCTATAGACGAATAAAATGCTCGCGATAGTAGGCCAATTCCGCTACCGACTCGCGGATATCGTCCAGCGCCTGATGGGTGTTTTTTTTCTTCAGTCCAGCCAGAATTTCCGGCTTCCAGCGGCGAGCCAGTTCTTTAAGCGTACTGACATCCAGATAACGGTAGTGGAAATATGCTTCCAGCACTGGCATATAGCGGAATAAGAAACGCCGGTCCTGGCCGATGCTGTTGCCGCAAATCGGTGACTTGCCGGCAGGGACCCATTCGGCCAAGAAGGCCAGCGTCTTCGCCACCGCTGCCTCTTCATCCAGTTGGCTGTGACGGACACGGTCAAGCAGCCCGCTGGAAGTGTGGGTACGCACATTCCATTCATCCATCAGTGCTAACTGGGCGTCGGATTGATGTATCGCCAGCACCGGCCCTTCCGCTAGAATAGCCAGATTGGCGTCTGTGACAAGCGTCGCGATTTCAATAATACGATCGCGCTCGGGATCCAGACCGGTCATTTCCAGATCGATAAAAATAAGGTTGTCATCATTTACCAGCATGATTTTCTCGTAGCAAGGAATTTACGGCCTATCTGTGATAGGATACCCTGCATAATAGCCGTTTTCGTCGCCACGAGCGATGCATACGTACTTACTAAGGAGGCATAGTGAGCAAAATAACTACCCAAAGGTCAGGAGCGCCGGGTACAAGCCAACGATCAGCGCCGCCTGCAGCAGCATGAGCGCAGCGCTGTCCAAATGGGGCAGCAGCAATTAGGAGAGGGGCGGTCGTTATCCAGCTCGGCATCCATGGCCGAATGGAAGACACCGCGGGCCGCATTTATCGTTGCAATCTATGCTGTGCGATGAAATCCCTAGTCACGCGTGATTGGGCGGTCTGTCGCTCCGGTGGCCCACGGCCGTCCAGGGTCAGCTATGGAAGCAGTCCATCCGTGCCGTTCGGTGCTGACTCGTCCTGATGTGTATGACGGCGTCAAACCTATCGCGGTAAATATGGACCAAATAATCATTGTCCCCGCGCTTTTACCCAAGCTGTCTTTTGAGTATTATCGATCACTATCTGGTGGCGTGCGAAACAGTGGAGGTGAATCCGCTCATCGTTTTGAATAACATGAATCTCTTGACGTCGGCGTCAAGGGCGGACGTAGAGCGTCGAATGGCTGTCTATCGCCGTATCAGCTACTTGATGCTGATGGTGTCAAGCCATACCGGCGAAGGACATGGATCCTTTCCGGGAGATGCTGGCCGCCGGGCAAATCAGTGTTTTCGCCGGTTAGTCGTGGTGAGTCAATCGAGCCTACTCAATGCGCTTGCTTACCGCAGGATCAGGAGAAGATTTTGCTCAATATCGTCCCCAATAGCTCTGAGCTCGGGCAGCACACCGCCACTACCGCCCCAGCCTTATCATTTCAGCCACGGAAGTCATTTAACTGGCTCCCTGGGGCACGGGAATTTGGTTTGTAGCATCTGACGCCGGAACTTATTGCTCGCGGCTTCGTCGAATTCATGGATTATTTGGGCACTTGTACATTCCGCGACTGCCGCCATGATATCGATCCCGCCTGCGCGATCCGTGAGGCGGTGGAAAGCAGCGCTATCGCCTACGAACCTTCGATAACTGCCATCGTGTTCTCGACAGCATAAACGCAGGTCAACGCCCGCAAGACGTTTTGGTGGACCGATCGCTGACATTTATTGCTGCTGCCTGTACAATGAGATCTCCTTTGGCTATTCATTGAAACAGGAAAGAGATCCCAGTGCTGGACAGGATAAAGATAGCTCTACAACACCTACTACCTAAGCGCTGGCTAACGGAGCTGGCCGGATGGGGTGCAGAACGCCGCGGCGGCTGGCTTACCCGTTGGGTTATTACGCTGTTCGTGCGCTGTTATAAGGTCGATATGCAGGAAGCGCAGCAGCCGGATGTCGCCGCCTATCCCACCTTTAACGCCTTCTTTGTCCGGCCGCTGCGCGACGACGCGCGACCCATTGATGCCGACCCGGCTGTAATGGTCTGGCCGGCGGATGGGATCATCTCGCAGCTCGGCCACATTGAGGTGGAGCAGATATTCCAGGCGAAGGGGCACCATTACAGTCTGGAAGCGCTGCTGGCCGGCAATGAGCCGATGATTGCCCGCTTTCGCAACGGCAACTTTGCCACGACCTATCTGACCCCACGCGATTACCATCGCGTGCATATGCCTTGCAATGGCGTGCTGCGCGAAATGCTTTACGTGCCGGGCGAGTTGTTTTCGGTGAATCCGTTGACCGCGGCCAATATCCCCAACCTGTTCGCCCGTAACGAGCGCGTTATCTGCCTGTTCGATACCGATTTCGGCCCGATGGCGCAAATTTTGGTGAGTGCGACTATTGTCGGCAGTATCGAGACCATCTGGGCGGGCACCGTCACGCCACCGCGGAAGGGGATTATTAAACACTGGCGCTATCCGCGGGCGGACGCCGACGAGGCGGTTGTACTGCTGAAAGGACAAGAAATGGGGCGTTTCAAGTTGGGTTCCACCGTCATCAACCTGTTTGCCGGAAAAAACGTGCTGCTGGGCGATTATCTGTCCACCCACTATGTCACCCGCGTGGGCCAGAGGCTGGCCACGGCACAACGCAAACTGACAGCCCTCTGACCTGAATCCCCTACGGTTAACAGGAGAGTCCTCACCTTGCGCTCGATTACACTTTTTCTCCTGGGGTGGCTGCTGGCCTCCCCGGCCTTCGCCGCCAATCTGCCAGACGAGGGTAAGCTTAAAAAGGAACTGCAGCAGGCGCAGGATGATAAAACCGCGCCGAACCAGGCGGCGATGGTCGAGGCGCTACAGTCAGCGCTGAACGCCCTCGCTGAGAGTAAAGCGTCCGACGCCAAAATACGGGAATATCAGAAAGCCATCGACGACTTTCCGACGCTGACACGCCAATTGCGGGATGAAAAAGACAGAGAACCGGATAAACCCGATCCTCTTAACCTCAAACTTGCCAGCAGTGAACTGAATCAACGGCTGCTACAAGCTAATAGTCAATTGATGGATTTGGCCAGCCAGTTACAGCAAGAGCAGGATCAAGCACGCGCCATCAGCGACTCGCTGGGTCTGCTGCCGCAGCATCAGACCGAAGCGCGTAGGGCCTTAAGCGATGTGAAACAACAGCTCCAAGCGCTGCCCACCCCCGGCACGCCGCTGGAGCAGGCGCAGGCCACCGCGCTACAGGCTGAACAGACCGCCCGTCGCCTCAAGGTGGAGGAGCTGGATCTTGCCCAATTAAGCGCCAATAACCGCCAGGAGTTATCGCGCCTGCGCGCCGAGCTGCTCAAGAAACGTCATGACCGTGTGGATCAAGCGCTACAAGCGCTGCGCAACCAGCTTAATAGTCTGCGTCAGCAGGAGGCAGAGCAAGCCATCGAACACACCGAAATGCTGGCAGAACAGGCCGGCGAGCTGCCAGAGTCGATCGGCACCCCACTGCAAACTAATCGCGAATTGTCCATTGCACTAAATCAACAGGCGCAGCGCATGGATCTTATCGCCTCGCAGCAGCGTCAGGCTGCTTCGCAAACATTGCAGGTCCGTCAAGCTCTTACGACGCTACGCGAGCAGGCGCAATGGCTGGATGAGTCGCCGGCACTCGGGGAAACTCTGCGCGCACAGGTATCCAGGTTACCAAAGATGCCCAAACCACAGCAGATCGACAGCGATATGGCGCAGTTGCGCGTGCAGCGCCTGCATTTTGAAGACTTAATGAACAAACTGCCGCAGCTTGCTCAGGGAACGCAGGACGACGATTCCCCGCTGACGCCGGCGCAGCGCCGCCTTCTTGACGCACAGCTCGCCACCCAGCGCAACCTGCTCAATGCGCTGCTGACCGGTTGTGATACCCAAATCCTGGAGCTTACTAAGCTGAAGGTGGCCAATAGCCAGCTTGAAGAGGCGATGAATGAGATCCAGGAAGCGGCCCATCGCTATCTGTTCTGGGTGGCCGACGTCAGCTCGATTGGCCTTTCCTACCCCTTGCATGTCGGTCAGGATCTGCGCCGACTGGTGACCTTAGACACATTCAGCCAACTGACCCACGCGCTTGATATGATGCTGACCAGCCAGGAAACGCTCATTCCGCTGTTCGGCGCACTGTTGCTAGTTGGATTTAGCCTCAGTTCCCGCCGGCATTATCATACCTTTCTTGAGCGCTCCAGCGGCCGAGTGGGGAAAGTCGATCAGGACCATTTTTCCTTGACCCTGTGCAATGTGTTCTGGTCTGTGCTGGTTGCCTTGCCCCTGCCGGTCCTGTGGGCGGCCCTAGGGTATGGCTTGCGCCACGCCTGGCCCTATCCGGTGGCGGTCGCTATCGGTGACGGCGTCAGCGCTACAGTGCCGGTGCTGTGGGTGTTCGTGGTATGCGCCCACTTCGCCCGCCCGCAAGGACTGTTTATCGTCCATTTTGGATGGCCACAACAGCAAGTAAAGCGCGCGCTGCGCTACTACACGTTGTCTATCGGCATGATCGTACCGTTAATTATGGCGCTGATATCGTTTGATGATTACAGTGAGCGAGAATTTGCCGGCACCCTGGGCAGATTATGTTTTTTCCTGTTGTGTGCCTGTCTGGCACTGGTGACTAGCAGCCTGAAACGCGCTGGCTTGCCGCTGTATCTTGATAAACACGGCGCCAGCGATAATGTCGTCAACCGTTCGCTGTGGAATCTGATGATCTGCGCCCCCATCGCCGCCGCCGCGGCGGCGGCGATGGGGCATCTGGCGACCGCGCAGGCGCTGTTGGCGCGGCTGGAAACCTCGGTTGCGATCTGGTTCTTCCTGCTGATTATTTATCATATTATTCGCCGCTGGATGTTCATTCAGCGGCGGCGCATCGCTTTCGAACGCGCCAAGCAGCGCCGTGCGGAGATGCTGGCCCAGCGGGCGCGCAATGAAGAAGATTTGTCGCAATCCCAGCTTAATGAGGCCGTCGCCGAAGTCGATGAAAAGGTATTGGATCTCAATACAATCAGCGCGCAATCGCTACAGCTGGTACGTTCCATATTGACGCTGATTGCGCTACTATCGGTGATTTTACTGTGGTCGGAGTTGCACTCGGCATTCGGCTTCCTGGAAAACATTACCCTTTGGGATGCCACTTCCACTACTCAAGGCGTCGATAGCATCCAGCCGATTACGCTCGGCGCAGTGCTGATCGCCATTCTGGTCTTCATTATCACCACCCAGATGGTGCGCAATTTGCCCGCACTGTTGGAGCTGGCGCTGCTGCAGCATTTGGATTTAACCCCTGGCACAGGATATGCTATTACCACCTTGACCAAATATGGCCTGATGCTGTTGGGAGGAATAATTGGTTTCTCCATGATAGGCATCGAGTGGTCGAAACTACAGTGGCTGGTGGCGGCATTGGGTGTAGGGCTGGGATTTGGCCTGCAGGAGATCTTCGCCAACTTTATCTCTGGCCTGATGATCCTGTTTGAAAAACCGATTCGAATTGGCGATACCGTTACCATTCGCAATATGACCGGCAACATTACCCGTATTAACACCCGGGCCACCACCATTACCGACTGGGATCGAAAGGAGATCATCGTGCCTAACAAGGCCTTTATCACCGAACAGTTCGTCAACTGGTCGCTATCCGACACCGTCACGCGCGTCGTATTGAACGTGCCCGCTCCCGCTGGGGCCAATATCGAGCAAGTAGCGCACATTCTAGTGCAGTCGGCACGCCGCTGCCCGCTGGTGTTGGAGCTGCCGGCGCCGGAAGCTTTCCTGGTAGATTTACAGCAGGGTTTACCGCTATTTGAGCTGCGTATGCACGCCGCCGAAATGGGGCACAGGATGCCGCTGCGCCATCAGGTCCACGCGCTGATCTTAGAAAGCTATCGCGAGCACGGCATAGAATTGCCATTCCCACCCTTCCAGTTGCGCAAGGATCAAATCAAGGCCGACGATGCCCCTGGCAGTCTCATCAATCCGGAAAGCGGCTCGCTCTGACGGGAACTACAGCTTGCCGTCCTTTTACACTTGTCGAACGGGCGGCGAAACGCATCAGCCACTTTGCGAGTAAACGGGGCAAAGCCGGGCGCGGCATCTAGCGGCGCCAGCGGGCAGTCAGTAACGGCGGTGCTCCCGTCAACACGGAGCGGACGGAACCTGCGATAGCGCTTGTACTGGAAAAGGCCATCGGCGCTACCGCGCCAACGTGGCACTTAGGCGCGCTCCACCGAAAAGGCGATCACATCACTCAAGCGCTCGGCCTTCAGCGCTAGCATGAGCAGTCGATCCACGCCTAACGCCACCCCGGAACACTCCGGCATGCCCTGCGCCAGGGCCGCCAGTAAATTTTCATCGATGGGCTGTTTAGCCAGGCTCATCGCCACCCGCTTGCGGTTATCCCGCTCGAAGCGCTGGCGCTGCTCGTGCGCATCGGTTAATTCACGGAAACCATTGGCCAGCTCAATGCCCTTAAAATAGACTTCAAATCGGTCCGCCACTCGATGATCCTCGGTGCTGATTTCCGCTAGCGCAGCCTGAGAAGCAGGAAAATTGTAAACAAAAGCCGGTTTATCGCGCCCGACATTGGGTTCGACCACCATAGCAAACAGTAATTGCAGCAGGGTATCGCGATCGTCATCGGCAGACGTTGCCTCACCGAGATCCCATTTAACTACCGCCTCATGCAACTGTTCGTTGTCCGCCGACAAAGGATCAATACCAACATGTCGAGTAAAGGCCTGCTGATAAGAAAGCATTTCCGTACTGTCGCAATCCAGGATCTGCTGCAGGAGATCGTCAACCTCATTCATCAGGTGGTACATATCACAATGAGGGCGATACCACTCAAGCATGGTAAATTCTGGATTATGATAACGACCGGCTTCCTCATTACGAAAGCTGCGGCAAAGCTGAAATATAGGGCCGCTACCGGCCGCCAGCAGACGCTTCATGTGATATTCTGGACTGGTCATCAAATACAGCGGCATACCGCCGGCCACGCCTGGCCCGACAAAGCGGGTCTGGAATGGAACCAGATGAATATCTGTCACCGTTGCCTGACTCATGGCCGGCGTTTCTACTTCAAGTAATCCGCGATCGCTAAAAAACCTCCGGATCTGGCTCACAATTGCAGCACGCTTTAACAAATTGGTAATGGGTGCGCTTGGTTGCCAGCTGACCGAATCGCTCATATTTTCCCTCTCCTAAACAGGAAATACAGTCTACTCGTATCTTTTTGTAGGCCACGCCTTAGAAAGGGGTGAATTAGTGCTTTCCATTTTCCATTCTTAATACAACGATTTGTGTCGTTTCGCATCAGTCGCCTGCCCCGCTTTGTCGAACCGGCTACACATTCGCGGCAGATTACTACATTTATTTCTTTTCTGATCCTCCAATGGATTTGCTATATCTCTGCATGAGGATCTTTCGCTGCTCATCTCTTTGCTGCTGTCTTTATCCTGTAGCGTAGACCGCCATTTGGAAACTTAGCATGAAATGCTCCGTCTCGATCATCCCTTTGAGCGCGGCCTGGATCGTGTTTTCGTCCAATATATCTTTCGTTCTGATTAGGGTATCAAGGTTATCAATTCAAGATTCCCCTCCGTCAAACAACGTTGGAAGCAAAGTATCGAAAAAGCGCGTTTCTTGGATCTAAAGGGCTCTTTTCCGGCCTTTTACGGTGGCCATCACCTAATCACCCTGGATGAAGATTACCGTTATGCGCTGGTTGCTAGACCGAGCTGGATTTTATCGCTCACACCAACAAGCGTTGCTACAGACCTCAAGGGAACTCAACTTTCCGATGGGCAGTCTGGTTTGAGTTAAGCAGGATATGACGCCGCCGGCATAAGCGTTGTGGGCGCCTCATGGTGAAACGCGTTAACGCTGGCAAGGAAGCCGAAAAGAACACGCTCCGGGAAACGGCAATAGGCGGCAGGCGCTCCGGCTGTTCGAGGCGGGAGTAGACTGAGAAAACGGCTGACCACATTGATAACGGTCAGAAAATTACAAGTAATGTCACAATCAGCCTCAATGAGTATCATCAACCCAGCTTCAGTGTCAATGTGAGCGTGAATAAAGAAGACGATCGGTGAAAAGAAATATCATATAATACAAAGAAAAGAGACACGGCCAAGCACTTTTTCTGATCATACTTCTCTGACATCGCTTTTGCTACATCATCCTAAGCCTTTAGAGGGCACGGGCGCGCAAAGGTGAAGCTTTAATCGCTACCGAATTGCCGCTACTGCGAATCGCCCCTCTACTCGCAGAGACATCCTTATCGACACTACGAGTGGCGTTACACGCGGTCAGAGAAGACAACACCACAACTGATAACAAGGCAATGATAGTTTTCAACATAGTATTATACTTGAACATCAAATGTGATTCGCTGTATTTATTATTTCTGTAGCCAACATGCTCAATTTCAAACTTTTTGTACGCTAAAATCAGTTGGCGACATAGAAATGGCCCCGCCGAGATGTTGTACATCTTCGCTGAAGCCGCAGGTGGTACACGCGCTTAAAGTCGTTAATGCCAGAACGGCGAATACAATAGCTTGGTCATTTTGCCAATCAGGTTCCAAAATCCACGAATGCCAAAAGCCGGTTGCGGCCGCCTCTGGAATGGCGTTTCCCGTAACGCGTTATTTAGCCCGAGAGACATACTCGCCGGAGCGCGTATCGACCTTGATCACTTCACCAACTTGAACGAACAGCGGTACTTTCACCACTGCGCCGGTGGTCACCGTAGCGAGTTTGCCGCCGGTGCCGGCGGTATCACCTTTGAGGCCCGGATCGGTTTCGGTGATTTCCAGCTCCACGAAGTTAGGCGGTGTCACGGCGATTGGCTGGCCATTCCACAATGTCAGCACGCATTCTGCCTGTTCGACCATCCATTTGGCGTTGTCGCCGACGGCTTTGGTATCGGCGGCCAGTTGTTCAAAGTTTTCATTATTCATAAAATGCCAAAACTCACCGTCGTTGTACAGGTAAGTCAGGTTGATATCTACCACATCGGCGGTTTCCACCGAGTCACCGGATTTGAAGGTTTTTTCCAGCACTTTACCGGAAACCAGCTTGCGCAGACGGACCCGGTTGAACGCTTGACCTTTGCCGGGCTTCACGAATTCATTCTCAATGATCGCGCACGGCTCGCCATCAAGCATGATTTTAAGACCAGAACGAAATTCATTGGTACTATAAGACGCCATGGTAGTCCCCTAAATATAAACTTTGTAATGAAAATGGCACATATTATGACCAGAAATACGCCTGCTAGAGAAGAATGGTTACACCAACTTGCCGATGTCATCACCGACCCCATTCAACTTCTAGAGTATCTTGGGCTCGAGCAATACACTGACCTGCGCGAGGGTGCTGAAGCGCGGCGCCTGTTCCCATTTCGCGTCCCCCGCGCTTTTGCGGCGCGCATGCTGCCGGGCGACCCAAACGATCCACTCTTGCGTCAAGTAATTACGGCACGAGAGGAATTCGATCTAGCGCCGGGATTTAGCGCCGATCCGCTGGACGAACAGCATAGCGTGGTGCCCGGTCTTCTGCATAAATACCAAAACCGTGCGCTGATGCTGGTGAAAGGCAGTTGCGCGGTCAATTGCCGCTACTGTTTTCGGCGCCATTTCCCCTACCAGGAAAATCAGGGCAACAAAACGAATTGGCTGCGCGCCGTGGCCTATATCCGGCAGCATCCTGAATTGAATGAGATCATTCTTTCCGGCGGCGATCCGTTAATGGCTAAAGATCATGAGCTGGATGAGCTGATTTGTCTGTTGGAAGAACTCCCCCACCTGACCACCTTACGCATTCACAGCAGGCTGCTGGTCGTCATCCCGACACGCATTACCGCGCATCTTTGCCAACGGCTGGCCGGCTGCCGGCTGAAGGTGGTGCTAGTGACCCACATCAACCACGCCCGCGAAATCGATGCCACTGTATGTGACAGTATGACACGGTTGCTAAATGCGCGAGTGACATTACTCAACCAAAGCGTACTGCTGCACGGCGTCAATGACAACGCAGTTACGCTGGCCGCGCTCAGTGAGACGCTTTTTGCCGCCGGCATTTTGCCCTATTACCTGCATGTGCTGGATAGGGTACAGGGGGCTGCGCATTTTATGGTGCAGGATACCCAAGCACGAGAAATTATGCAGCAACTGCTGGAGAAAGTATCAGGCTATCTGGTGCCACGGCTGGCGCGGGAAATCAGCGGCGAGCGCAGCAAGACACCGCTTGATCTGGGACTGCGGCACGCTAACGGCATTGGCTGCCCAGCGGCTACGCGCCAGAGTGGTGAGAATGGCCCCAGCTTGGCGTCAGTGGCTGTCCGGGAGACTGGCGCCGATGCGCCGGAGAGTAATCGGCAGCCTGGCAGTGGTTGCGCATCCGATCCGATGCGTGCGGGATTGCCAGGTTGTGCCCCTGCCCAGTCTGGGTCGAGTGGCACGTCATTACCCTAGTCTTGAGGACGCGCCATGGCCCGATACCTGACGGCGGTAAACGGTCTCTACTGTGGCCGCTGGGTATATCGGTAGCGCGGGCTTACGGTTTTACGGACAGTGACAGTTATATACCTAGCCTTTAATCTTACTTGTTCAGCGGCACAAGCTGAACAGATAAGTTGCTTTTACTGACCGGGCTGGTGGCGCCGTAGATACCGTTGCGGCCCATTGCGGCCGCACGGTTCCTCAAATCATTCGCAGCCCCACGCACGGTGCTATCTTCGGCTGGAAAACCAGTTACCCTGAGTACTAGTAGGCTCACCCAAAAGGCAGCACTCGCTGCCAGGCTGGTATCGGTGAAACGCACTTATGACCGACTGCTGTTAAATCATGCGTACTGCTTACATCCCGCTACCAACAGACTGCCGGCACAAGGCATCATTAAGAATTTGGTCTACATTTCTCATGAATTCCTGAAGGGTATGGCAAATTTGCTGTGCGCGCCACACTGCCCGCTGGCACAGCCGGCCTATTTATCAGGCTGGCCCGTCCTGCGGACACTCTGAATCTATACTCTAAATCCCGCTTGGTGATAATTTTTACCAAAAACCCCCGGCTTGCCGGGGGGTTCACAACGCCATTAGCGATACGGGGGAATTACATCATACCACCCATACCACCCATACCGCCCATACCGCCTGCGCCGCCCATGTCAGGTTTGTCTTCCTTCGGCAGATCGGTCACCATACATTCGGTGGTGATCATCAGACCGGCGATGGAAGCCGCATACTGCAGCGCGGAGCGGGTTACCTTGGTCGGATCTAGGATACCCATGTCGATCATGTTACCGTACTCTTCAGTCGCCGCGTTGTAACCGGTATTACCTTCGCCCGCTTTCACTTTATTGGCAATGACGGACGGCTCCTCACCGGCGTTGGCCACGATCTGACGCAACGGCGCTTCCATTGCGCGACGCGCAACCTTGATACCGACGTTCTGATCTTCATTGTCGCCAAGCAGTTCAGCAACGTTGTTAGCTACGCGAATCAGCGCCACGCCGCCGCCGGCGACCACACCTTCTTCCACTGCGGCGCGAGTAGCGTGCAGGGCGTCTTCGACCCGGGCTTTCTTCTCTTTCATTTCGACTTCGGTGGCGGCACCTACTTTAATAACCGCAACGCCACCAGCCAGTTTGGCCACGCGCTCTTGCAGTTTTTCACGATCGTAATCGGAGGTGGCTTCGTCGCGCTGCTGGTTGATTTGCGCAACTCGGCTATCGATAAGGGCTTTGTCGCCTACGCCGTCGATGATGGTAGTGGTGTCTTTGGTAATAACAACACGTTTGGCCTGCCCCATATCTTCAAGGGTAGCTTTTTCCAGCTCAAGGCCGATTTCTTCGGAAATAACGGTACCTGCGGTCAGAATAGCGATATCCTGCAGCATGGCCTTACGGCGATCGCCGAAGCCCGGCGCCTTCACGGCGGCGACTTTAACGATACCGCGCATGGTGTTTACAACAAGCGTAGCCAGCGCCTCGCCTTCAACATCTTCAGCAATAACTAGCAGTGGTTTGCTTGCTTTGGCAACGGCTTCTAGCACCGGCAGCATTTCGCGGATATTGGAGATTTTCTTATCAGCCAGCAGAATGAACGGGCTTTCCAGTTCAACGGCGCCGGTTTCCGGTTTGTTGACAAAATAAGGGGAAAGATAACCACGATCGAACTGCATCCCTTCAACCACGTCCAGTTCGTCCTGCAGACCAGAACCCTCTTCCACGGTGATAACGCCTTCTTTGCCGACTTTTGCCATGGCTTCGGCAATGAGGGTGCCGACGGTTTCATCGGAGTTGGCGGAAATGGTACCCACCTGAGCGATCGCTTTGGCATCAGAGCAAGGTACGGAAAGTTTTTTCAGCTCCTCTACAGCGGCGATAACAGCTTTATCGATACCGCGCTTGAGGTCCATCGGGTTCATGCCAGCGGCCACGGCTTTCAGGCCTTCATTAACGATAGACTGAGCCAACACGGTCGCGGTGGTGGTGCCGTCGCCTGCGGCGTCATTAGCTTTAGAAGCAACTTCTTTCACCATCTGGGCGCCCATGTTCTCGAATTTATCTTCCAGTTCGATTTCACGTGCGACTGACACGCCGTCTTTGGTGATAATCGGCGCGCCGAAGGATTTGTCCAGCACTACATTGCGGCCCTTAGGACCCAGTGTCACTTTTACTGCGTCGGCCAGAACGTTTACGCCGCGAAGCATTTTTACGCGAGCGTCGTTACCGAATTTTACGTCTTTAGCTGCCATTTCGATTTCCCTTAAATTCATTCAGTTCAGATAATTTACACATTGATTACTGCTCAACGATAGCCAGAATATCGCTTTCAGACATAATCAGCACTTCATCGTTGTCGATTTTCTCAGCCTTTACGCCATATCCATCATTGAAAATCACTATATCGCCAACTTTCACGTCCAGCGCTTTCACTTCGCCGTTTTCCAGAATACGACCATGGCCCACAGCCAGTACTTCACCGCGAGTGGACTTGCCCGCTGCGGAGCCAGTCAGCATGATGCCGCCCGCAGACTTGGCTTCAACTTCTTTACGCTTGACGATAACGCGATCATGTAATGGACGAATTTTCATTGAAAGCTCTCCTTGAGAAAGTCTGTATCAGTTTTTGGGGATGAACGCCGGATATGATGCCATGCCCGGCCTTGTAGTTAATACAATGGGGGCGTTCAGAGAAGCTTCAAGGGGGGGGGTGGATTTTTTTTTCACTTAAGCGATGGAATTTTAGCCAAAATAAATTTAACACTAATTTAATCAATATGATATATGGTATCATTCTACCTTTTTCCGATCATTTAATCGGTCATGATGAAAATCATGGCGACGGTACTCGCCCTTAAAGATCCCGCCGCCGCCGCCGGCGGCGGCGGGACACCGTGCTGAAAGCGCAAATAAAGCAGCAAGCTAGCGTCAACAGATTCTGTATCGGGCGTCAATAACAGTAACAGGCCGAGGAAATCAATGAAAGCCGGGCAGCAACAGAAATTCCGCAAGCAACAGCGAGACGCTTTTGATCATCTCACCGACGAAACGCTCACCGCGGGCCTTGGGCCTGTACCAGCGATGCACCGATAAATGATGTCGCGATCACTAGCAGCAACAACGTTGCCAGTACACCAAGCAAGCTGGCAACCTGGATGAAAAGGGAAGTCTCAATGTAGGTGACAACCAAAATGATTAAGAACGGGATCCAACGCAGCGAATTCTCTTATGTTATCGATTGCCGCCGCGAGAGTATCTGTCCCAAGCGATAAAATTCGCCACCGCAAAATGCGCCTTGTTGCCGGCTTAGTCTTAGTGCAATAGTATCCCTTAAGACAATTTTCAAAGAATATGCCGAGTCGTTGCCTGCAAGCGCTCTTCGCCTCCCGCGATAACTGGTTAAATAAAAACGCTTAACTAAGCGTGATCGGCCTAGTGACCTTGTCTTAATAACAGAGTATAATGGCAAAAGTAAAATCAACGTCAGTTTAAGGCTCTTAATGATTGCAAGGAGAGCGCATATCAACCCTCTTCCGTACAGAAGAAGACTTGCTCGGCACCCGTGAAGTGCCGGCCGACGCCTATTATGGCATTCATACCCTACGTACCAGTGAAAATTTCTACATCAGCAATATGCGTATCAACGATATTCCCGCGGAATGGTGATGGTTAAAAAGCCGCCGCACTGGCCAAAATAAAGAACTTAAAACGCTACCGCGGGATATCGCCGATATCATCGGCCAAGCCTGTGATGAAGTTCTGGTTCGGGGGCGCTACATGGATCAGTTTCCGGTAGATGTATTTCAGGGTGGCGCCGGCACCTCCGTTAATATGAATATCAATGAAGTGCTGACGAATATCGCCTTGGGGCTGATGGGGCACCAAAAGGGGGAATACCAATTCCTTAATCCCAACGATCACCTCAACTTATGTCAGTCCACTAATGACGCCGAAAAAGCGCAGCAATTCAACGGCATTCTAAAATGGGCAGAACCCAGTTGCAGGACACGATCCAATGACGCTCGGCCAGGAGTTCCACGCCTTTAACGTGCTGCTGAAGGAAGAAAACAAAAAAACCTACTGCGCACCGCGCAATTACTGCTGGAGGTGAACCTCGGCGCGACCGCCATCGATACCCGCCTGAATACCCCTGAAGGGTGCCAGATACTGGCGGTGGAGAAACTGGCGGAGATAAGCGGGATGCCCTGCATCCCGGCCGAGGATTTAATTGAGGCCACCTCAGACTGCGGTGCTTATGTCACGGTTTACAGCGCGCTGAAACGCCTGGCGGTGAAACTGTCTAAAATATGCAACGACCTGCGGCTGCTGTCATTCTGTCCGCGAGCCGGCTTGAATGAGATCAATCCGCCCAAACTGTAGGCAGGATCGTCTATCATGCCAGCCAAGGTCAACCCCGTGCTGCCGGAGGTGGTAAATCAGGTGTGCTTCAAGGTGATCGGCGACGATACCTGCATCACCATGGCGGCGGCAGCGGGGCAGTTACAGTTAAACGTCATGAAGCCGGTTATTAGTCAGGCCATGTTCGAGTCGATGTATATTCTTACCAATGCCTGTTTCAATCTACAGGACAGATGCATTGGCGAGATTGCCACTCACCAGGCTATTTGTGAACAATATGTTTTTAATCCCATCGGTATCATGATCTATACTTAACCCGTTTATCAGCCACCACAACGGTGGTATCGTCGGTAAAATCTGTGCCGAAGCCGGTAGAAGCGTGCGCGAGGCCGCGCTCGAGCGCGGCCTGCTCACCGAGGCGCAACTGGATGATATCTTCTCGCTGCAAAACCTGATGCATTCTAAATACAAAGCCAAACGCTACCCTGACGATACCCCGTCCTGACCTTGCACTGTCGCTAGCGGCGCGAACAGGCTATAATGCCCGCCGGCGTTTTCCACACAGGGATGATAATGGCAGATAATCCAGACGGCAAGCCGGAAGGCGTTCTCCCGCAGCCCAATGATACCGGATTGTGTATCATTCTCTGCACCGCGCCAGACGAAGCCTACGCCTGCGCCATCGCTCAACGCTTATTGGCCGGCAATCTCGCCGCGTGCGTCACGCTATTGCCTGGCGCCACGTCGCTTTACTACTGGCAGGGGGCGCTCCAGCGGCAGGCCGAGGTTCAACTGCTTATCAAAAGCCGCATGGCTCTGCGGCAGGCGGTATTCACGCATATCAAAGCCCATCATCCTTATCAAACCCCGGAGTTATTGGTACTGCCCGTCACCGGCGGCGACCCCGATTATCTATCATGGCTCAACGACTCTTTACGCTGATCGTGTTGACGTGGCTAGCATGCCTACCGCGCCGCCCGCCCAGGCCGTCTTGTTCGGCAATACTCACGGCAACCAGCTCATTCCAGTGGGACCAGGCGTGCCGCTTCGATTTTCGTCAGCAGAGATCGCAATTGACACTGAGCCGGGGCGTTCATCCCGGCTACTGCTTATACCGTCAACAGATCTGACGGGAGCTGGTAAACGCCACCCTTAGTGCCTTCACACTACCCGCCCAGAGCGTCATTACAATAGGTTTTACGGCACCGGCTGACGCGAAAGCCCCGGCGATCGGCCAAGGAATGATTATACCCCAAAGCACTCTGCTCCAAAGTGACAGAGTGCCATTTTTCGGTATCGCCTTCACGCCATTCGTACTGCCGATGTATCCCTTGATTTCCGCCGTCGTTCTCGGCAATCGCGTGCGCTGTTGGCGGTGGTCTACGTTATGGGGATGGCCATTACCCTGCTGGGCGTAGCAGTGGCGGCCGCTGACCTGCAATTTCAGGCGGCGCTGCAACAGCCTGCACTGCCGATTGGGCTTGCCGTGTTGTTTATCCTGCCGGCGTTGTCGATGCTCGGCGTGTTTACCCTGCAACACCGGCGCTACAGACCCGCCTGACGCTTTGGAGCAACTGTCAGTGCAAGACACCTTGCCATCGTCTTTGTCGACGTTCCAGCCGGTGAAACACTTGAGAAAATCACGCGTAAATACACCTTCAGCGATCCCGCCGTGGCCGAGCAAATACATCGCCTGACTCTGCTTCAAGTGGATGTTACCGCCAATGCTCCTGCGCAAAATGGCTGCCGACAATTTTGTTTTTCGATAGCCACGGCAACGAGATCCCCGGCTCGCTGGGAACTGGTTTTGCCTTTGCGGAAGCTGGCGCCGTGAGCGACACTCAGCTAAGCAACCGCAGGTTAACTAAGAGGAAATGTGCAACGGAACATATACGGAACCGGACGTTGAGCCTGCTTGAGCAACGGGGTTTTGTGCGGTGTATCACTGTCGATGCTGGCCGATGAGCTTGGGCTGCCGCTAGCGCAGTTGAGCGTCTACTGGCCGAATCGCGAGGCGTTAGACTGCTCACTCCACCATGCCGTCCAAGTAGACGAATGATGCGATGAATGCGCAGCAAATGAAGCTAACGTTGACTGCTGGTCAAACATAACACTCAGGATGTAGCGGTAGCGTACCGTCCTGGAGGAAGGTATTTTACGTCTGGCACTGTGCCGGAAAACGGCGCTTTGAGTTGAATTTTTGCCTGAAAACTCACGTCGGTTTCACGTAATTCTCGGATAAACCCGTTGACGAAATCGAGCCAATACAGTCTAATGCGGCCCGTTGCCCGGATAGCTCAGTCGGTAGAGCAGGGGACTGAAAATCCCCGTGTCCTTGGTTCGATTCCAAGTCCGGGCACCATTCTTTTCCTTGCTTCTCCCCTCCCTACGCATTGCACTTGATGAAAGCCCGTTCATTGAAGCGATGCTGACGTAAACGACTATGCATCAGAGATTTGACCGCCCGCTCAATCGCTACGCCAGCCCATGCCGTTGGCTTGAATGGCCGAAACTTGGCCAGTCAGATATTCCCATGATATGATAGATACAATGGGGTTGTTGTTACATGTGTTGTTCTCTACAGCCACGGGCACTATGAAAGTATCTGATTCGCACGCGCGGAAACACCGGTAAAGTATCGGGCGCACGCTTCGTCCACACCCGCTGGTGCGCAAGAAATTGTCTGAGATGGTGGAGATGGTGGAAGCAAAGAGCTTGAGCAGATGATCCCTGTCGCCGAGAATTTGCCGAAGGCGGGCCACTGCCTTCAGAGTGTGAGGTGATGGTTTTCAATGTTGGCCGCCCCTCGGTGCGGAAAGCGCTGGGGGCGCTGAAGCGTAAAGGTCTAAGGTCTAGTGCAAATCAGCGACGGGTAGCGAGCCTATCTGCCGACATCATCATTAGCGAATTATTCGGTATGGCAAAGGATTTTCTCTCACGTTTCGGCGGTATCGCCCATTTTGAGCAATTACGCCCGTTTTTCGAGTTCAGTCTGGAGAGCATGCGACGGACGCCAAAATTGAACGCTTAGGAAAAGCGCTAAAACTCAACAATCAAGCGCTGGACAAAAACGATCTTTTCATTCGTTCCGATGTTTCCGAGACACTGGACAATCCCCTCTTCTTGGTGATACAGATTGCCTTGCCTGATTAGCTAATCGCCGTTTGTCCAAAGGGAAAATGAGTTACATTAGCAATAATGTCAGTTAGCGGTATATTGCGATCATTTCGCGATCCGCCAGCGCACCTCGATGCTGCTGATCACGCTTTGCATACCCATCTCAACAGCGTTTTCCGCCATATACTTTCAATAAATAGCATCAATCCCGTTCCCCTGATAGCGCTATCCCTTCTGGTATACGGCAGGATCGTCTGCCGATCGTTTAGTGTGTTAAATCCCGCTCAACATTTTCTCATGGCAAAATCGATTACACTGGCATAACAGGTATAAAGGTATATAGTCATGAAAACTATTACTGCAGGAGAAGGGGATGGATGCTCAATTGGGGAGTGATGGCCGCGCTACCACCCCTTTGATACCAACGAAAACTAGATACGGCAGTCTGTGTCGCCTAGTTCACTTCAACATTAATCAAGGTGTTAGCGGGCTATATGTGGGCGGTTCCACGGGTGAAGCGTTTTCCAGCACCTTGCCGGGCGCACGTACTTGATGTCGTGGCTAAAGAAGCAAAGGGAAAGCTTACGTTAATTGCCCACTTCGGTGCCGTCAGCACCCATGAAATCCAGCAGCTAGCGCAAGCGGCCTGTCGTTATGGTTTCGATGCCATCTCCGTCGTCACCCCGTTTTATTATCTTTTTAGCTTTCATGAACATTGCGAACATTATCGCGCTATAACTGACGCGGCTAATAGGCGGCCGATGGTGGTCTATAACATTCCCTCGTTGAGCGGGGTCACGTTCATGCTTGCGCAAGATAGCCACTTTAGTAACGCTACCGTTGCGCTGAAACGGACCTCTGGCGATCTGTTTCAGATGCAGCAGATCCGCCGAGGATTTGATTCTCTATAACGAATGTAACGAAACCTTTGCCCGGCCTGCTTATCGGCGCCGATAGTGGCGTTGTGAGCACCTACAACATTATGGGCTGGCGCCATTTTGGTACTGCGCGCGCAGGGGGTTCCGCGGGCTAAAAACGGTTTTGTGCTATAACAGGTGTACTGACCATGCCGCTGTGTCGAAAGCCCTTCGCACCAATAGCGGAAATATCTGCCTGAACTTTGAAGTCCTTGTGGTAAATCTGTTGCGTGAAAAGGGCAATAGCCCTGATGAAACCCCTTGTGCCCGCGGGCAACGCGCCTGCTGGATATTCGGAACAGCTTTTTAATCCGTACATCGACCAAAGCTATGGGCAAAGCCCATCGCGGGAGTATCACATGAGCCATGTTATGCAACCTATCCCGTGATGCCGCTATCTCGACC
Source organism: Sodalis sp. (in: enterobacteria) (assembly GCF_036327475.1). Taxonomy (NCBI): domain Bacteria; kingdom Pseudomonadati; phylum Pseudomonadota; class Gammaproteobacteria; order Enterobacterales; family Bruguierivoracaceae; genus Sodalis; species Sodalis sp. (in: enterobacteria). The sequence continues at coordinate 1,436,629 of NZ_CP132913.1, forward strand.
GTGCGCAAAGATGGGCTTTTGCCGCCTGACTAGGTCATCTCCTCGACGGTGTCGACTTCGTACTCATTGCCTTTGTGTTGACAGAAATTCAGCACGAATTCAGGCTCACGACGGTGTAAACGGTAGTAAGTCTTATCGTGACGGCATTTATCTCACGCTGATTTGGCGGCTTAATACTGGGCTCCATATACTGGGCCCATGGGTGACCGCTACGACCGGCGATGCTGTCCAGCATCCTGCTGTTTTCAGCAGAACACTATCTTGTAGTCTGGCGCCCAGTTTTACCACACTGTTTATCGCCCGCCTGGTGATCGGGATTGGAATGGCGGGAGAATACGGCGCTATGTGATTGAGAGCTGGCCGAGGCATTTGCGTATGCGTAATAAGACGAGTGGAATTTTTGATCTCTAGCTTTTCCATCGGCGCGGTGGCAACGGCACAAATTTACGGTATGGGGCTGGAGTGCGCTTTTCTACCCATCATCTTTGCTTTCTGGATTAGAAAAACATCCCGCAGGCAAAAGACTGAAAACACGCAGTCAAAACGCCAGTGCGCACCATGGTCGATATCTTCTACCGAGGAATATGGCGTGCTGAATGACGTAATGACGGCAGTTGCCGCGACGTCGCTAGAATATGTTTCGCGGGCGAAATGAGCGACAAGCGCTGGCTGCTCCCAGAAGCGCTACGTACACATGATGTCATTGGACAGGCCGTTTAAGCGTGATAACGCACGGTAGTAAAATGGCTTATTAAAAACGAAGGGGTAACGGATATGCCGATGATAACGCCAATAAGAGTTATGACGTATATTGTTGCGAGGTGTAAAGATCTTGTATCTTTTGTGCTGAATTTCGTCGCTAGTTAATGTCATTAGTAATGAATGAAATTCATATGCGGCCGTTGGAATACACAGCATTGGCTAAAAACCAATGCATCACAGATCAATACGACGCGTCAACTGATTTCATCATAGTTAAGTCTTTAAACCAAGATCAAAAGATTTTTTCAAAACGGTAAGGAATGACATATATACACTAGACGTAGCTAGGCAAGGTGCGGATGTGAATTCTTATCGACCCTCTTATTCTTGCTATAGACTGTAAAAATTCCACTGTTCAATATCACTATATTCGTGATAATTTTATAAATCGTCTAAATTCATCATCGAACTAAAGCCACTATTCGCACTTAAATTATCACGCCGCCGGGCAAATCGTTGATATTATTAAAGAGCACATCGGATCGAAATCAAGCACCGTTACTGATGTCATCTTGCCGATTGCAGCCACGGCGGGGATGGTGGTTGATACAGTGGCATTATTCTACGTACAGAAAATTAGACGGCATTGCCGTAAGAGTTTAGCAGGCTATTCAACTTATCGTATATACACCTAATATGCTATTATCCCACGCGCTCAGCTCTTACTGCAGCTGTTTCTGAATTTGCTGACACGGGAGAGGATTCAATTGCACCTCCAAATCCAAAAATAAACTTTTATTAAGCTCTTCTACCGATCGGAAATGCTTATAAACGCATTAGTGCATATAATAGCTAGAGCCATGGATTAGCTTTCTAGGTTTTTCATCGCATCTTGTCTCGCTTGTTTAGTTCTCTTTTATACGGTCAGCTCCGAAACAGCAGATCCTGTAACTACGCCAATAACATATCAATTACTTGTTCAGTCACTGGAGACAATGCATCAACCACTTTACCAGCAACGCTCTCAGTTGTACTACCGAAGCCGGCACTGATGACAGCATTAGCCGGATCTTCACCGTTAATCCTGTTGCCAATTGCGCCATCATGCTAGAAATAATTGTATCCACATAACTGAACGGGTCGTTCTCGTTGAGCTGAACATCGGTATTTTCACCTACGCCTATTTCTGCATTAAGCGCATGCTCTTTTATCGTGATGCCTAGCACACTAGCACTAAATATCGATGGCGCGTCACTAATGTTAGAATTGGATTTATGATATCCCCATATTCATTGTTTTCTAATCAGTACCCATCGTTTCAGAATCAGGATTACGTTTGACGTAGTTGGCTCCATGACATCACTCCTTTAACCAGTTCATACGCAACCGTAGGACCGTATTCCTTTTCCATTTTCAACTCGCAGATAACCTGCTAACTCAGTACGTTCTGAATTGGTCAGTTGTGAAGGATCTTTGGTAAATTCAGACACCAGTGCATCGCTACGTTTGCCGGAATTTCCAGCTTAATTAACTTATTGGCAGTGGCTAATATCTTGTCGCCGCTCTCAATTTTCTCAACAATTTTGTCCACGCTGTCGGAAGATATTGTCCTTATGAGGTTATTTTCTACTGCATTCTTTCCGGTCTGAGCCGTCGTCACCACGCCGCCAGCATCCCCCGTCACCAGGCCCGTCAGAAAGTTCAGCGGCCAGTTGGACTAACCTGCTGTTTTTCGCTTACGCTTAGTTGCTCCAGCGTTTTACCCACCAACATCCGACGCCGGCGACTGCCGATTGATAATTCAGTTGTGTCGTCAACGCGCTGGTAGCGCGTGCGCCATTCCTGTTAACGGGCGGTAGTCAGGTGCTAATCTCCGTTGCCAGGTTTGGCGAGGCACCGCTCGTCAGCGCCACAACAGGTCACTTCTCGCCAGCGCCGTGAGCGTGCCCCTCATGCACCTTCTTTCCGTCCCTCTGCAATTGCTCTCGAGCCCGGGAACAGCGCGGTTGGGCCCTTTGCGCTTTCAACGGCTTGAGCGCCAAGGTTGCCTATCAGCTGTGCTTTTGGCCGGCCCTGCCCTCAAAGAGTGAACTAATGCCGGCGTTGCCAAGCCATGCCTCCCGCTTAAGCTGTGCTACGTCCTGTTATTGCCTGCCATGATCATAGATGAAGGTGCCTTCGCTAATCCTGAAGTGAGTGGTGCCCTCATTGTCTCTACTGTTGTTGGCGCCTGAGAGCATGCTGCCGACCATATTGGTCAAGAGATCTTTGTCGACCGGCCCTCCGATGAATCAGTTATCGCTATGCTTCACTTGAACACCGCCTGATTATGGATATCGCGCCAGCCGAGCGTACCGGTATCAAGACGATTGTACCCTTTTCCCGCCTGATTGGCTATCACTGCGCCATCAAGTGTGAAACGTGTCTGTGCCTGAACTTATATCCGTCCTCACCCACAAATGGCCCGGTCTGCGCCTTCACGTCGTCAAAGTGACTTTGAAGCTTATCTTGGCCAGTACTGACAAGGTCGAACCGGTCATCGCACCAAACGTGAAGCTGCCCGCCAGCGGTGCGTCTTGTTGTTTGGCACATCATCATAGCGGTCGCTGTCCTGAGCGCTTCATGGCCCTGACCTACATTGACGCCAACGGAAACGCTGATGCCACAGCCGCCTGAATCAGCGCCGATGCCTACGCCAAACATGGCTATCTTCGATGCTATTCAACGGTATTTTCGATGTTCTGCACGGACTGCAGAATAATGTCCCGCCCCGTATCCAGCTTCATGTCCATGCCAGCAGTCAAGGTGCTGCCCTTGGACTGGCGACTCTCGGTGCGCGACTTGCTCCTCGACGACTTGCTGCCATAGGATGCCAACTGTGTTGGCGGCGCCCCGCGCGGTGTCTTAGTGCCGGCCTGCAGACCCGGCGGTGTTCCGTCGTGAGGTAAGCGGACAGGATGTCGCCCGTAAGCGCATCGCCCATGCGCCTTCTGCGCTTGCCGAGCATCGACGGTACGCGAGGCGCTCGTTGAGGCGTCATGGATGCATTCTAGCGACACAACTCATGGTCGTGATGGCGCAGGGTCGTGGAAAGACAAGGCAATAGCCTTTCCGGTAGAAAACAAAGCAAAATGCACTAAACAACAATAAAAACGACAAACCTAGGGTCACCCGCGGTCGACGAGACCACGCCGATCGTCATGACAGGGCGGTAATTGACACTTATCCCCATGAGAGAAGCTGTTATAACAATAACATTTATTGCCGCACAGGGCATCCTCGCTGATTTTAACTCAGTCCAGCATAAGGAGAGGGCGACGGCGGGACGCGCCAACAGTGAGCTGTTTTATGACTGGCGAGGTACGTCTACTCATTTTTCATTGCAGCAAGCGATGGTGGAGTTCGAAGGAGGTGCCGGTTACGCGCTCTATCCCTGCGGTACCACAGAGATAGAGCGCGGATATTGGCCCTCTAATCAACCATGGAAATGCGGAACGCGTGCGGTGCGGGCCAGAAATCCAGATATCGTCATTGTGCTGGATATACCTGGCGACAGACATATTACTTAAGGCGCTGGATTTTGGCGTCGATATCTCCCCTCAAGCCGGCACTAAGTATCTGATCAGCCATTCCGATGCGATGATCGGTACCGCGGTAGCCAACGCACGCTGCTGGGACCAATTGCGCAAGCAATTCTATCTGGATGGGATAGATGATTGGCGCCGATACTGCGTATATGGCGCGCGGGGCTGCGTACGTTCTGTATCTGGCTAAAACACAGCATGAGGAAACGGCCCGCGCGTGTGGCGCGCTGGTTGGCGCAGCGTCCTGAGGTGGCGGTAATCAATCACTCGACACTGCCAAGCAGCAAAGGGCATGACGTCTTTGTGCGCGACCTCGCCGGGCCAGCAGGCTGTTCTCTTTTGCATTATCTGGACCGCTTCACTCATTTCAGCATGGCTTACTCATGTGGAGTTTCGAGTCGCTGATATTGGCGAATCAGCCGGAAGAGCTGGTGACCACACGGCCCGCCACTTGCCGGGTGATAGTCGTCTACTGCTGCTCTCGGGCACGATGGTCGCCAAAGGTGTCATGGCGTTTTCCCTCACGCTCATCACTCTCAGCGCGGCGGCTGGTTTCGGCTGCTGGCTCAGCTACCTGCGCAGGGACGCTGGCTTGGTGATATGCGTATCGTCAGAAGCGGATTGCCCATCTGCCCGCCCACCATCACCTGCGCGCTTGCAACCCTGTTTGATCGTCACGGGCTGACCATGCTGCTGGCTGTTCAATTGGTTAAGCCGTGCTAATCTGAGTTACCGTGCTGGTGTCCTTGGCTATGCTATCAGCCATGTGCCGGTTGTGAAACATCATAAAGATCAGGTGATGATGGCGCTAATCGCCCTGCCCGTGATGATGCTGGTCCACTGGTCTGACAGGCAGCGTGCTGCTGATTATCTGCCGGCGGTGACTGAAAACGCCACCAGGCCCGTCACGCAGGCAATTCTGTTACAGCCTGCCTTTCCCCCCTCGCCGTAGCGTGAAGCGGGTCACCACCCAATATCACTGCGCGCACAGTGGCCCTAACGCATCGCCGATGCCGCGGCGGGCTCTTTTTCCACCAAAACTAAACTTATCCCATCACTCGTGGCCACCGCCGTCCGGGTGCGGCGCTTGGGCAAAAGGAGAAAGCATGGCGACACAACTTATGGTCATATTTCACGATGAACATACCATGCCGCAGTTGGGTTTATGTGGGTCTGGAAAGCCAGTAACCAGAAGTGGTCACCGCAATCGAGGAGGCGCTGGAGGTCGGCTATCACTCTATTGATACCGCGGCTATTTACAAAAACGAAGAGGGTGTCGGCCAGGTACTGCAGAGCGCCACGGTGGCGCGGGAAGATCTGTTTATTTCCACTAAACTGTGGAGCAGCGATCAAAACCATGGCCGATCTTTATTTAACGCACCGGCCGGTACCGAGCAAGGATAACCATGTACAGGCCTGGCGCAACATGGTGAAACTGAAGGAAGAAGGACTGGCAAAAGCATCGGAGTGTGTAATCGCGAGCCGCACCGTTTCAACGCCTACTGGACGAAACCGGCGTGATGCCAGTGATAAACCAAATTGAGTTGTATCCGCTGTTGCAGCAACAGGCGTTACGAGACTTCGATGCCTGGCACCAGATTTTGACCGAATCCTGGAGTCCTCTGGCGAAGGGTGGTAATGGGGTGTTTAACCGGGCGATTGGGCGCCTCGAGGGTGGCAGCGCGGTTGCAGCGGTACCTCACGGCCGTGTCGCACTCTTCGCTGCCGGTTAGTCCAGGGCTGCGGGCCGTACGATAAATTGCCCCGCAGCGCCGCGATCGGCCATTTCCAGCATCTGGCTGTAATAAAGATAAGGAAAGTGCTCCGGCGCTACCTGTGGAAACCAAACCAGCAGTTCCACTTCGTTATCCACCCATACCGTATCTTTCCAACCCTGATCTTCTGGCAATGGCGTGCTGCCATTACCGCGTTTGATCAGAAAAGCCACCCCCTGAATATGGAATGCCTGTGGGGTGTTAGTATGGACTATCCAGCGTTCGAAACTGCCCTGTAAACTTTGAAAGTCGTTGCGGTTCATATTCCACAACACACCATTGATATCGGGTGTAGCCCCCCCGAGGTAGAATTCGCGGGTGCGGCTGATGCCATCGTCGATTAGCTGATCGGACAACAAACGCATCGGCAGGTTATCGGTGACCAATGGTAACAGCCCGGTCGGTTTAAGCGTCAGCACCGTGGTATTGACCAGTATTGATGAGGGTTCAAAAAGGCCGCGTACCCGGTCTATCAGACCAGCCGCTTCGCCGGCGGTGATGGCCACGTTTTTCCCTTTGGACATATCGATGAGAATTTCACGCCGCTCGCCAGGCGCTAGCGATAGCCGGGTGACCGGCACCGGCGCACGCAAGAACCCCTGGTCGCCGGCAACGACCTGTATGGTGCGACCGTCGTTGAGTTGCAACTGATAACGCCTAGCGTTGGAGGCATTGAGCAGTCGCAGACGCACCCAACCGCGCGACACTTCCACAAAGGGACTCTGCGCGCCGTTCACCAGCAGAGTATCACCAAGGAAACCGCCGCTGGCGGGTGGGTTGTACACTGGCTGACCGAAATTATCCAGCCGTTTGTCCTGGATGATAAGCGGGAAGTCATCGACGCCGTAATGATTCGGTAACGGCAGAACTTTGCTTAGAGCATCCTCCACCAACCATAGCCCCGCCAGGCCGTTATAGACATGCGGTGCCATACGATTGGGAGTATTGGCATGATACCAACAGGTGGCCGCCGATTGACGGATCGGCAACACAGGCGACCAGTCCGTGCCTGGCGACATCATCCGCGCCGCGCCACCCATTAGCGTGCCGGGCATCTGCAGACCACTGACGGTCATCGCCACAGATTCATTCAGCCGATTGTTATAAATAAGTTTTACGTCATCACCGTTGAACACTCGAACCGTCGGGCCGAGATAACCGCCGTTGATGCCCCAGGTGGCGGCGCGTCGGCCGGCGGCAAAGGTCCAGTGCGAACTCTGCAGTGTCAAAAATAACGGCTGCCCGCGGCGTGATTCCAGCAAGGGTGGGATCGGCAGCGCCACGGGCGCATCGGCGGCTCGCGTCCGCAGCGGTAGCGCGCTGGCCATAAGCGTACCCCCGTATATCTGAATAAACCGACGCCGACTGAGTAACATATCTGCTCCGTTAGACACGGCAAAACTTCTCTTGTTATGTCCGACCTGCGTCAGGCCGGGAAATTATCAACTGTACATCGTGACCAAATTGCCCCCATGTCTCTATTCGTCGTAGCCACAAACATCGTTACGGCCGACATTAAAGGAAAAGGCTTCAACACCCGCCGTTCGTGACAGACGGTCTGAGGTTTAAAAGCTTTCAGCGCTCCAGCGTTTCTCGCCTGGCCACTTCCGTGTTCAAATCGTCGATTTTATTTTTCATCACTTCCTGACAGTGTCGGGTCAATTCGCGTACCTGCTTACGGCTGTAACCGGCCGTTTCAACCGACGGCAAAATTTCGATGATGACCAAGCCGTTAGACCAGCGATTGAGTTTTATTTTGTTCGAGGTGTTGGAGACGCAAATCGGCACAATAGGAACCTCGGCGGCAATCGCGCTATAGAACGCTCCGGTTTTAAAGGGTAGCAAACCGCGACCGCGGCTGCGGGTCCCTTCTGGAAACATCCAAATGGAAATATTGCGCTTTTTGATACTTTGTACGATTTTGGTAAGTGTGCTATAGGCGTGGGCACTGTTATCGCGATCGATAAGCAAATTGCCGGTCAACCAGTAAAGCGGCCCAAACAGCGGAATCCATAGTAGGCTTTTTTTCCCCACCGTTACAGTGCGCGGCTGCACGACATGAGTCGCGGTTACCATATCGTAGTTGTTCTGATGATTGGCAATATAAATGCAATTCTGCGGCAGCGTCACGCCTTTGGGATGACGAACTTCCACTCGTATACCAAGCAGGGGTGACATACGGCCAAACCAGCGGCCGAAGGTAGCGACATGACAAGGGTCTCGCGGGCTGAACAAGCAATAAATCAAGCCAAAAACACAGATGATTATCGACAACAGCACCACCAAAATGGTGCGAATAATAGCGAGCATAGTTACCCCCTAACATTCAGCCGTCGCTAGTATACCGGCTTTCTGACAAAATACACGGCTATTCCCCTCGGCCGTCTAGCAGTGTTAAACAACACAGTGGATTATCGCCTGTCACCGTAGAGAAAATTGAGCGTGGATACTCGGCCGGCACAGGTATTATGCGCTAGCGCCAGCCAGCGGATCGTTGATTTCCACCCGATCGATTTGTTGCAGTCCGCGTGGCAACAACGTTCCCTTGCGCCCGCGTTTAGCGCTGAATTGCTGCAAGTCTTCCGGGCGAAGAGTGAGCTTGCGTTTGCCGACATAGAAAGTAACGGAGGCTTTGGTGGACAGCAGATACAGACCGGTAAGACGATCCTTACCCGCCGCCGCATCCGCAGAGGGGATGGAAATGATTTTATTGCCTTTTCCTTTAGACAACTGCGGCAGATCGTCGACTGGAAACATCAGCAAACGCCCGGCTTGGGTGAATGCCAACAACTTATCGGCGGCGCCTTTTATCCATAGCGGCGGCATGACTTTGGCATTTTCCGGCAGTGTCAACAGCGCCTTACCAGCGCGATTGCGCGCCACTAAGTTGCTAAAACTGCACACGAAACCGTAGCCAGCATCGGAGGCCATCAGCAATTTCTGATCGTCAGCGCCGGTGAGCATTTGCTCCACCGAGGCGCCCGGCGGTAGCGCTAGTTTACCGGTTAGCGGCTCTCCCTGGCCGCGCGCCGACGGTAGACTGGCAGGCTCTAGGGCGTAGCTGCGTCCCGTAGAGTCGATAAACACCACCGGTTGGTTGCTCTTGCCACGTACCGACGATAGGTAATTGTCGCCGGATCGGTAGCCGAGCCCGCTCGGATCGATATCGTGGCCTTTGGCGCTGCGCACCCAGCCCATGGTCGACAAGATCACCGTCACCGGCTCCAACGGAATCAACTCATTTTCGCTCAGCACTTTCGCTTCGTCGCGTTCCACCAGCGGCGAGCGGCGCGCATCGCCATAAGCGGCGGCATCCACCTCGATTTCTTTTTTCAGCAGGTTGCTCAGCTTGCGTTCCGAGGCCAGAATCGCCTGAATTTTGTCGCGTTCCTTCCCAAGATCATCCTGTTCGCGGCGAAGCTTCATTTCTTCCAATGTGACTAAGTGGCGGAGTTTTAATTCGAGAATGGCATCAGCCTGGGTTTCGCTCAGCCCGAATCTCTGCATCAGAACCTGTTTCGACTCATCCTCGGTGCGGATAATGTGGATAACCTCATCTAAGTTGAGGTAGGACACCAATAGGCCGTGCAGGATATGCAACCGGCGCAGGACTTTCTCCCGGCGGAAGTTCAGCCTGCGGCGTACAGTGTCGCGACGATAAACCAACCATTCTGACAAAATCTCGTGCAGGTTTTTCACCGCCGGTCGGCCGTCTAACCCGATCATGTTCATATTGACGCGATAGCTGCGTTCCAAATCGGTAGTGGCGAAAAGATGGTTCATGACCTGAACCAGGTCAACGCGGTTGGAGCGCGGGACAATAACCAAGCGGGTTGGGTTTTTATGGTCTGATTCGTCGCGCAAATCCTCCACCATCGGCAATTTTTTCGCGCGCATTTGACTGGCTATCTGCTCTAGAACCTTAGCGCCGGACACTTGATGCGGCAACGCGCTGATAATTGCCTCACCCTCCTCGATGGTCCATAGCGCGCGCATGCGCACGGAGCCACGGCCGGTTTGATAAATCTTGCGCAGATCGTCATGGGGAGTAATGATCTCCGCCTCGGTGGGAAAATCCGGCCCCTTTACATATTCCAGCAAGTTTTCCAACGTGGCGGAAGGGTTGTCCAGCAGCACAATCGCCGCGGCGGCCACCTCATTAATGTTATGGGGCGGTATATCGGTCGCCATCCCGACCGCGATACCGGTCGTGCCGTTCAGCAACACATTCGGTAACCGCGCCGGCAGCATCTTCGGCTCTTCCAGGGTTCCGTCGAAGTTGGATACGTAATCCACCGTGCCTTGCCCCAACTCGCCGAGCAGCACTTCGGCATAGCGAGACAGGCGCGATTCCGTGTAGCGCATGGCAGCGAAGGATTTGGGATCGTCCGGTGCCCCCCAGTTACCTTGGCCATCCACCATCGGATAGCGATATGAAAAGGGTTGCGCCATCAGTACCATGGCTTCGTAGCAGGCGCTATCGCCGTGGGGATGATATTTACCCAGTACGTCGCCGACGGTGCGCGCCGACTTTTTGTATTTCGCGCTGGCGTTCAGTCCTAGCTCCGACATCGCATAAACGATGCGGCGTTGCACCGGCTTGAGCCCGTCGCCGATAAACGGTAGCGCACGATCCATGATGACGTACATGGAATAATTGAGGTAGGCGTTTTCGGTAAATTTATGCAGCGCCAGGTGTTCGGCGCCGTCATGAGTCAGTTCGCTCATTAATTATTGTTTCCTCTGGCCGCGGTATGGCCATGTGAGTAGTCACATCGCATACGCTACGGATATGGGGTTCGTGAGCATGATACTACCCTATCCGCCCCTTGCTGTCACAAGACTCGCGCGGGCGCCAATACGTCAGCGTGGCTTAGGTCCTGTTGCATCCGGTATAATAAGTGGTCGCGGATGCGATAAAATATCACGGGCATCCAGCCCGCGTCTTTGCTTAACCAATGGCGCTCACAAACGAAAGTGAAATAAGAGAAGCGGTTTTAGCCGTTATTGAAGTTCTCAGGCCGAACGTGCTGACAGAAGATAGATGTGGCGAATATTGCTTACCGACCATAAAGCGCAAGTATCGTGGCGTAAAGCCGCTCCTGACTCCATTTCTATGCTAGAACAATGAAGAGATTCGGCATTTGGAGGAACACCAAAAAATCGCACATATGGATGCCCATCGCGCCAATGTTCGCGATGACGTGGTGGATGTCACATTTCATATTTTAGAGAGATGCACGAGAGCGTAACAGGCGCCACACGTATGGGCCGGCTGCGACGATCGGCTGCGACGATATTATTGTCGTTGATCGCACTAAAACAAGGGGAAGGGAGGCTGGCGCTAATGGGCGTGCCGTTAGCGCCAGTCGGAATCAGAGGATCAATTTCAAGACACCAGTCAACGTCAGCAGGCTAACGATAAAAATAGTGGCAATTATCCACAGAAATATTTTTTCATTAAGTGATTATTATTTTGACATAAGTCGATGGTATCGTTATTTGAGTATAGAAGAACCAGGATTTACCGTATCGGCCGTAAGAAAATCGTCCGTCGCGAAAGGGGCGCCCGCCCGACAGAAAGTCGCTTTGCGTAACCGGGCGCGCGTGAAAATCCCGCGGCGGCGGCCCAGGCCGCTTAGGCATGTTGGCGACACGGGCGTCCAACGAGGTGGCGTCGGTTGTGTGCGGCGCGGCCGACAGCGGTAAATTTGATGAATAATCTACATGGCGCATGCGTTGGCGCAGTCTGATTTCGTCACTGCAATGGGGCTGCAAGCGCTGTAATTGATGTGCAAGCGCTGTAATTGATGGAGAAAGAGAAGATCGGACGCCGTACGACACCATTGCCCGGTATGGTGCCGCGCTGATCAAACACGGAAGCCGCCTGTTGACCCCTGCAATACTGGCTGGCTGGCAACGACCGGCACCGGCACCACTCTGGGCGTGATTACTCTCGCTCATTGCCAAGGCAACATCGCGCAGGTATTGGTGGGCAAAACCCGGCCAGGCCACTGCTACAGGGCGGCCGTCTTACCGCCTGGAAACTAGGAGAGCTGGGAGTACCTTAACGGCTGATATGCGATGCGATGGCCGTGGATCTGATGGTACGTGGAAAGGTGGACGCCGTTTTGGTCGTCGAGGAAGAATCGCCGCCAACGGGCGATGTCGCCAATAAAATCTGTACCTATAAGCCTGGCGGTGCTAGCCCGTTGGCATCGTGTGCCATTCTACGTGGCGGCGCCCCATACCATTTGTGACATCAGTTGTCCCAGCAGCGATGTCGTTTCCATTGAGCAGCGCGACGCTGCTGAAGTGACCGGCGAACAGGTAGCTTTCGGCGCGGACGTTTACAATCCCGCCCTTGATGTCACCCGGCAGCGCTGATTGACGGCTGGGTGCTTGGATACCGGCATGTTACATTGCGGCAGGTAGGAGAGGGAACCGGCCGTTGCGTTCAGAGAGGAACCGTCTGAGGCCACCGACGACGGTTGACGGCGAATGATGGCTGCATTGATTGATAGACTTGCGGAACCAGCCTAGCATACGGCCGACCTGAACTAACGATGCTGCTAGCTCAGCGCCCCAGGCGCGGTACGCGAATGCGCTCATTTAAAACTCCTGTAGAAGGATCTCGTCAATAACGACACGCCTTGCGGATGGCTGCCGCTGGCACAATGATCGTCGTGAATCAATTGACATGTGCGCCATCATCCGGCATCACGGGTGCCATCAAGCTCCTGTGATAGATATCGGATAAAAATAAAATAGCTTAGCACCGCCGCCAAAATAGTAGCTGAACCGCCAACGTAAATTATCGATTTCGAGGAATGAACGCCGAGCGCTACCCCTGCCGACGCCAGGCCGGCAGTTGCGGCATCACATCATTGCAAACACGACCGAAAAGTCTCCTTGTCGGTAGCCCTCACACCAGAGATAATACCCAGCAAAGCTTTAGCGGGTGGGGATCCTTTACCACAAAGCCGTACAGCACCGTCAACAAATCATCAGCATCTGGCCAGCCAATCTCGGTGCGTAGAACTTGTAGTACCAGCGCGATCTCGCTGGCGTTGACACGCTGTGGTATCAGCCATCCGTTGCCGGGTGTAGGGAAATAGCACCTCATGGACGAAACGAACATCGCTTGTGGTACCTTCGGTATCGGTGATAACCGCCTGGATCATTTGGCCTCCAACAAACGGTGACGCCATTCGCATTGGTGCGCCGATTGACCAGCTAGCGTTTTTGCATCTTGTAACCGGACAGCCGCAGGACATTTCCTTGCTCCACTCGCGATAGCACGGTGGCGCTGACCGAATGAGTATGGAGCACGCAACCGGACCTTAGGAAAACACCGATAGAGGAAAGCATGCAAGCTGGTTTCTGCGGAAGGCCGGAGCCAGGACTGGGTTTCGCTGGTATGGATATCCACCGCAACAAAATCGTCGGGGCTGATGTCGCCCTTGTTCAGCCCGGAGGTGGTGATAAAACAACTGTGCGCATCTCGCCGCTGTGACATGTTGCCGCCTGTAGCCGAGCCCCAACCCGCGCGCCTATCCAGCGGCAGGCAGCGACCAGTTCAGCTAAAGGTTTATTTTCGCGTCCTTGTTACGATCCGCCAACATCAGTGCCGTCCTGGAATCTAGCCATCTTTACGTCTTAGCAGTCAAATACTACCATCGACGCCTGGCGGCAGCAACCGACAGACTGAGGCATCCGCTATCCGCACAAAGGCTGGGTCGAGAGTGTAGCGTTAATACTCTTCAATGGTGAAACACAGACGATAGGAGGCTGAAAGTCGGAAAGATTGAGGCGGCGTTCTGCAGCCTCCGGTGCGGCGCGTTACGCCAGCCATTATCGCCAGAACGTCAGCGCTAGTATGGACCCTGAAATAGAACGACCCCTCATGGCTATGCACGACAGGGAACATTCGGCATGCTATGCATAGACTATAAAGCAGGTGTTTAACGCACTGAAAGTAGCAACGCCGTGAAATGCCTCGCTATACGCCTAGGAAGACGCACAGCATAGTGACACGGAATCGACTACCCATCCCTTAGCCGCAAGAAAGCCGGTTGTCGCGGCCAGAAGCCTGTGGCACTCTGAGACCGAACGCCGGAGATCCCTCAAGATTTACACCTCGATTTCCGCTTCGTCACCCCTTTCCTGCAACCAGTTGCGGCGGTCTTCGGCGCGCTTTTTCGCCAGCAGCATATCCATCATCGCCAGCGTCTGCTTCACATCGTCCGCCCCTACCGTTAATTGCACCAACCGGCGGGTATTAGGGTTGAGCGTGGTTTCACGCAACTGCAACGGGTTCATCTCCCCCAGCCCTTTAAATCGCTGTACGTTGGGTTTACCCTTTTTGCGTCTCAACTGCTCCAGCACGCCAGTCTTCTCTTCCTCATCCAGGGCGTAATAAACCTCTTTACCCAAATCGATGCGGTAGAGCGGCGGCATCGCCACGTAAACATGCCCATCCTCCACCAGCTTGCGGAAATGCTGCATAAACAAGGCACACAGCAGCGTGGCGATATGCAGGCCATCAGAGTCGGCATCTGCCAGGATACAAATTTTACCATAGCGCAGCTGGCTAAGATCGTTGCTATCAGGATCGATACCCAACGCCACCGAAATATCATGGACTTCCTGCGATGCCAGCACCTCGTCGGAGGAGACCTCCCAAGTATTGAGGATCTTCCCCTTTAGCGGCATGATCGCTTGATATTCTCGATCGCGCGCCTGTTTGGCGGACCCGCCCGCCGAATCCCCTTCCACCAGGAACAATTCCGTACGCGCTAGATCCTGGGCAGTACAATCGGCCAACTTGCCCGGCAGAGCCGGCCCGCTGGTCAATTTTTTACGCACCACCTTCTTCGCCGCGCGCAAGCGACGCTGGGCGTTGGCGATAGCCAGTTCCGCCAGTTGCTCCGCCACCTGGATATTCTGATTCAACCAAAGAATAAAGGCATCTTTCACCACTCCGGAAACGAAGGCGGCGCTTTGCCGCGACGACAGCCGCTCTTTGGTTTGGCCGGCAAACTGCGGATCCTGCGTTTTCACCGATAGGACATAGGCGCAGCGCTCCCAAATATCGTCAGCCGACAGCTTGACGCCGCGCGGCAAAATATTGCGGTATTCGCAAAACCCGCGCATCGCGTCCAGCAGCCCCTGACGCAGTCCGTTAACGTGGGTCCCACCCTGCGGTGTGGGGATCAGATTCACATAGCTTTCGGTCAGAAGTTCCCCTCCTTCCGGCAGCCACAAGAGCGCCCAATCCACCATTTCAGTATCACCGCTTACCGCGCCCACAAATGGCGCTTCTGGCAGCGTGATAAGCCCATTTATCGCTTCGTTGAGGTAATCTGTCAGGCCCGCTTGGTAGCACCAGCGCTGCTCGGTGTCATTGACCTGATCCTGGAAGACGATTTCCATGCCCGGACACAGCACCGCTTTCGCCTTCAGTGAATGGGTCAAACGGGATATCGAAAAGCGGGGGCTATCGAAGAAGCGCTCGTCCGGCCAGAAATGGACACTGGTGCCGGTGTTGCGCTTAGGACAGGTGCCGACCACGCTCAGATCTTCGACTTTATCGCCATTCTCGAACGCAATGCGGTAGACATTGCCGTTGCGGCGCACCGTCACCTCGAGCCGGGTGGACAGGGCGTTGACCACCGAAACCCCAACCCCGTTCAGACCGCCGGAAAACTGATAGTTTTTATTGGAGAACTTGCCACCGGCGTGTAGACGGCAGAGGATTAACTCCACAGCCGGTACGCCCTCTTCAGGATGGATATCCACCGGCATACCGCGGCCGTCGTCGGTGATCTCCAGCGACTGATCGGCATGCAAAATCACATCAATGCGTCGGGCGTGGCCGGCAAGCACCTCGTCGACGCTATTATCGATGACTTCCTGTCCAAGGTGATTGGGCCGCGAGGTGTCGGTGTACATCCCAGGACGGCGGCGGACCGGTTCCAGTCCGCTCAGCACTTCTATCGCGTTAGCGTTATAGCTTGATTGAGTCATGGTTTGAATCATATTTCGTGACAAATTGTTGGAGAGCCTACCGCAAAGACCGGCCTTCGGGAAGCAGATATTCTGTGAACCAAAAATGCATGAAAATAATTCTCAAAACCGACAAAAGCGTGGTTGCCGCCCGACTGTTGGGTCGGGCGGCAATGGGTGTAATAGGCCACTCATGGCGATAATCGAGGATCTTGTCGCCGCTTTGCACTAGCAACCAGATAAGATCTGGCGACTCTAACACTGCAACCTGCATCACCTTTAAATCATAGGCGCCGCGGCGCCAAAACAATTTCTCGCTGACTCGCTGAATATAAGCCAATCAAACGACCGCACCGCCGGATTGACTACCACCGCCGGCAACAGAAACGATTGCGATGGTCGGGTGGCAAAATAACCGACGAGGGGACGAGCCCACCAGCCCCAGCATGTCCCCGGCCCGCTCCATCATCAGCGTTTCCATCATTTCCGCCGTATTGGCAGGGCACACCGGCAACTGCGGCACCAGCAGCTCGATATCGGGATGGTGGCGCGCCAGCCAGGACCGAGGGCGGTGGCTTTGGCGGAAAGAGGAGGCTATTGAAACCGTGGATATACAAAAGTGTCGCCATCAGTAACCTCCATAATCGCTGTTGGGCAGATATTCAGTCCCATCCAGACGACGGACTTCGGTCTGTACCGCGCCGCCAGGCAGCAGGTCGAGATAGCGCCAGCCTGGCCCCAGGGTGTCGATGGTGAAGTTGGTGCAGTGCGGTTTAAACTGCACGCAGGTGGAAGGCGTTGCCAGCACGCGCCGGCCTAGCCAATCAACGTCCAATTCCTGATGAATGTGGCCGCACAGCAGAGTCTTTACCCGCTGATGGGATTGTAGCACCTTCGCCAGCATGTGTGAGTTGCGCAGACTGTGCTGATCAAGCCAGATGCAGTTAGAAGGGAAAGGATGATGGTGCAGCAACAGCAGCGTATGGCGTTTAGGCTGGCCGACCAGCGCCTGCGCCAACCATTCCAGCTGATAGTCGCTCAATTCACCATGTGGCACGCCGTAGACCTGGCTGTCCAGCAGCAGCAACTGCCACTCGTCGCCGATTAACACCTGTTTGGCGCAGGAAATCCCGCACTCCGCTAGCACATTGACCATCGCCGGCTGAAAGTCATGATTGCCAGGCAGCCAGACACAGGGTACGGGCAGGCGCGCGATCCGGATGGCAAAATGCCGATATGCCTGGCGCGAGTGATCCTGTGCCAGGTCACCCGTGGCAACCACTAAATCAAAATGCCGCTGTTCAGCCTGTACCGCCCTCAGCACCGCGCTGAAGCTGTTCAAGGTATTCACCCCAAGCAACGTCTCGTCCTCACTCGCAAACAGGTGAGTATCGGTGATTTGTAAAATCCTGATATTGGCTCCACGCGCCACAGGAAGTTTCAACAGGCTTTCCAAAGATTGTCCTTTGTTCTTGAAATCTGCCTAACAAACAGGCGCCGCCATGGCACCATACGCCAAACAATAGCGCAACCAGTCCGCGAGGAACTGGTTGATTTAGTGTTTCTCATCACATTGATGTAACTTTTGTTCGGATAATCATGACGTGCTTTGAAGCAAGAGACCTGCTGACTGAAACACAGCTCCACAACGTGGCGTTATGGAGCCTGACAATCTCATCGAGGATAGCGGTCTGGGTGATTTCCACAAAACGCTGTGTATCGGGTGGACTCCTGAATGGTCAACCGGTAGCTGACGCCATGCGCCTAAGAGGCGACGGTTTCACCCACCTGATTCATCGGCGGCAGCAACCGGCGTGTAGTTGGGCAAAGTTGGTTTCGTACAACCACATCATTTCAGGGAAATCGGCGTGCAGCGCTTTATCATTAATCGGCCCATTGCAGAACAACGACAGAGGCGGCGTTATCGATCACGTCCTCCGGCGGCACACCTGTTCGCGGCTCACCGCATGCAGACAGATATCTTCATTTTCCTCCACCAGTCCATGGATACCCTCGGCTTTTAGCGCGTCCACTTCCCCACCGCAACCATCGCCGTCAGGCGTTCGCTGGAGCCGCTATGATTGGCCAGATAGCTGAGGCATCCGTTTGCGGCAGCCCACCGCTAGTCCCATCTCCTCAACGGCTTCACGCCAGGCAACCTGCTAATAGCACCTGGTTACGCCGCACATCATAGGGTAATAAGACAATCGCATACCTGCGCTCAAAGATTTCCTGAGTTACCATCTGGCTCATTCTGCCATTAAACAATCGGGAAGTGGTAAAGCTTCATCTTGAAAAGCCATTATATAACGTCTCATGGGAAAGCATTTCAACATCATTACGGCTAAATGTGAAGAGGTCATTATAGCGCTCCCATTGGCAGATAACGCCGCGGCCGACTAGCTAAGTCAGCCTGCCGGAAACTGACGGTTTATGATAGATTTTGTAAATAGCTCCGGTACGGGCGCATTAAGCCACCCATTCCGTCCGCCAGTGTTTGCTAGAATTAACCACCATTTTTAGTAGCGCTACCACACTAGCAATTTTGCTGTTTCAAAAGGAAGAAACTGCTCCCTCTCCTCATTGCACTGAATCTTGATGGCTTCAGTGCAATGAATCAGACATACTACAGGTGTATCAGCAGGCGAGACTGTTCAATCGGGATCTTCGCCGCTCTGGATGCAGCCTTTGGAAAATCAATGAAGGACACGCCCTGAATTGGTGTGCCCTGACACTCCAGGAAAAACGGTGGTTGCAAACCGGCGAGCAATCATTAATCCTTAATACCGCTGCTTATTTAATGTATTGAGCGCCATTGACACACTGTCTTATACCGAAGCGAAGAAGCAGGCGCTTTAACGTTGGGCCTAGTGGCCATTACGAGTGTGCAGAATGCGCACTCGTAATATGACACGGTTCTGGCCTCAGAAGTGAGCGCCCGTAATGATCCGGACAATGCACTAGAAGTGCTGCACTAGATAACCGGCATTGATTATCCGCAGTTTGCGACGCTGAATATCGCAAGCCTTAAGGCCAAGTGTATCAATGCGATTACTAATGCCAAAGGAATCGGAAAACCGAAACCTCAGCCTGTTATCGGCGCCATCTGTCGCAGGAGCTAGCCCATGAACGAATTTGCTATACCACGCTTTATGATCGCAAGCGGAATATTTCCCAAGCGCGCTACGGTTGTCTGTTTAATCAATTAAACCTCAAATCTGCTTCTCGGCACGCTGAACGAAGCGGATCTGGTGACACTGAATAATACGCTCGGCAAAATAGTCCAGACCGATCCGCAGACGGTGGCGCCGATACGTCGCGTAACGCCAATACTGCGCGCGGCCAGTTCGTCGACACCAGCGGCCGCTCGATGACCGCATCCAAGACTGTCATGGCGCCTGAGCCGGCAATCACTCAGACCATCACCCTCGCGGCGGCTTCGGCGAGACATCAAACAGAGCGCCATGCGCACCAGCAGCGGCACGCATCGCGTCATGGGTGCTAACAGGAGATGAAACGAATTACCCCCCAGAGAAAGGCCGGACTGGCGCGAGAAAGCCACCGAGTACGGCTTGAATTTTCATACCCTATACGGCGAGCCTTACTGGTGTGAGGGCGCTTACTATCAGTTTACCCTGACGCAAATCGAAACACTGAAGGAGGCTACCGCCGAGATTCATCAGATGTGCTTGCAGATGGTGGATAAAGTGGTGGCCAGCGACGAGCGCATGACCAAATTCCGGATCCCCCGATATACCTGGTCGTTTGTACGCAACGCCTGGCAAACGCATCAGCCGTCGCTCTATTCACGTCTAGATCTGATCGTATGAGGCAAGCACCCACCAAAACTGTTGGGAAACAATGCTGATACGCTCACCTCTCTGTACGAAGCAGCGTTCTTTCAATGGATTTGGCTGGCAGATCAATTAAATGCCGGGCAGTTGCCGGCTGACGCCGACCAGTATAATAGCCTTCAGGAGAAGCTTATCGCCCGCTTCGCCGAACTTCAGTCGCAACACGGTTTCAGCCTACTTCACTGACCTGCTGCCAGAATACCGAAGAGGATCGCGGCACGGTACAGTATCTCCAAGATTGCGCCACGGAAGCCGGGTTACCTAATACGTATTGAAGAGCTGGGGCTGGGTGAGTGGGGGTAATTTACCGATATGCAGGATCAGGTTATCAGCAACCTGTTCAAGCTCTATCCGTGGGAGCTCATGCTGTGCGAAATTTCTCTATCAAGCTAGAAGACGCCGGCGTGCGCTGGCTAGAACCCGCCTGGAAATGCATTGTATCCAACAAGGCGCTGCTGCCGATGCTTTGGTAGATATTTCCCGGCCATCCCAATTTGCTGCCGGCCTATTTTGAAGACGATTTTCCGCCGATGAACAACTATGTCATGAAACCACTGTTCTCGCGGGAAGGCGCTAACGTACGGGTCTTTGAGCAAGGGCGAGAGGCCACACGGGTGGACGCCCTTACGGAGAAAAGGGATCAATTGTCCAGGCCTTTTGCCACTATCCCGCTTTGGCGACAGCTATACGGTGATCGGTAGCTGGCTGGTTAACGGATCAACCTTGCGGCATCGGTCTGCGCGAAGACGGGCAAATCATTACCCAAGATCTCTCCCGTTTTTATCCGCACATCATCGTTGACTGATTCTGCGGCGGCACAATAACATCGTGCTACCTTAGCCACCTACACCGACGGCAAAAGTGCTTCGGTAACGGGTTGGACAGCGCAGCATCCCGATGCTTCCGATACGCTATAAGCGGATATGCTTCCTCTTGCACACCTGGGTTTCCAGCACACGAACTGACGAACGACAGTACCCACAAGTAAGGTTTAACCTCGTCCTGCCAGCGTACTGTGGATTATGCACTACATTGCCACTGGCCATCAGTATCACACTTTCATCGCGTAGCGCGGCCAGTTTTTTCCGATGGCAAAATAGTAAGCAGTATCGCGCGTTGTGTCGATACTGAGTTGCGCCACTGGAATACGCGCCTCGGATACATGCACCGCCACCGGCGCCGCCAGCATACTTGTTGCGTCAGCGCAGGCGATCCAGGCGCCGGGTAACGCTTATCGAAAGCTCCTGCGGAAACCCGCCGAAATCGTGTAGAGTGCGTGGCTGCGCTATGGTGGTGACGGTAGTGCCCTGCGTATACCAATGGCAGAAATGGCCACGATGTCCTTCGGCCACGACAGTGTCTGACCAAGCTGTTGCCAGATGCGGGTGTAGCAGTTGTCTTCCTGCACGTTCACCGGACTGCAGTGACAGAGGGAAAGGACGGCATGTTGGTGTGTTACTCATTGGATATCCTTATTTGTGGTGCGTTACTTACGGCGGCTGATGACATCAGATCAGCGCTTTCACCGTGCAAAGAACTGAGATAACGATGATGAAGATAATCAGGAAAATTGAATAACCGAAATGAAAACAGCATTGCTATTTGGCGCCAGCGGATTAGTGGGTAGTAATCTCTTGTCCATCTTGTTAGGACATCGCGTCTACGAGCAAGGTCAGCGGTAGTTGGGCGAAAGCTGCCATTGCGCCACGCCCTCGGGACTACGCGCAAACGGCCCCGAAACAGGGCACGCGTCCACCATCGCTGGTGTCAGCGGTAGACGTGAGCGTCGGTTCTTACGCGCCGTATCCGCGTTTAAAGGAGCGGAACGGATATCGTTGTCCTGCGCGCTGCGCAGACGCTTTTCACCGATATGATCCTGGGCAAGCAGCAAGAGCGCCGCCCGCTGGAGAGCGGGTTCAACCATGTTTTGCCGCGGCACGGTACTGCGGGAACGGGCGAAAATACCGCGCTATAACGGCGGCGGATACCGCGGCAGTGATGATTGCTGCCGCGCAGCACTTTACAGATGAGGTGATGGCTTACACTTGGCAGAAATGCGGAGCCTAGCGCTGGCGACTCACTGACACCCTCTGCCTAGCAGGACGGTCCGCTTGCTTTTCACGCCAGAGAGCGACGATAGGTCACCAGATCTTTAATAATGAGCACCGGCATGCCGTGGTGCCTGGCAAAGGCCACAATTTCCGGCATGCGCGCCATAGTTCCATCATCATTGGTCACTTCGCACAGCACACCCGCCGGCTTCAGGCCGGCGAGGGTAGTTAAATCTACAGCTGCTTCGGTATGCCCGCCGCGCACCAGTACGCCGCCCGGCTGCGCGAGCAGTGGGAACACATGCCCAGGACGGTTAAGATCGGTGGGTTTGGCGTTATCTTTGATGGCGGCCTGAATTGTCGTCAGACGATCGGCGGCGGATACTCCAGTGCTAACCCCTTCAGCAGCTTCGATAGTGACGGTAAACGCGGTCCGATAATGGCTGCTGTTACGTTCAACCATCATCGGCAGCGCCAATTGCTGGCGGCGCTCTTCGGTCAGGCACAGGCACACGATACCGCTCCCGTGACGGATGGTTAGCGCCATCTGCTCAACAGTCATGTTTTCCGCGGCGAATACCATATCGCCTTCATTTTCACGATCTTCATCGTCCAGTACAAGTACTCCGCGACCGTTTCGCAGCGCCTCCAGCGCTTTTTCCACGCGCTGGAGCGGAGAACCGAATTCGGAAAGAAGCGTCTGATTCATGGTAAATAAACCTCATAATTAATATGGATTACCAGAATCAGGGCAGACTTAGGAGTAACCGCAAACGGACCAAAAACAACGACAGCGGGCTATAAGCCCGCCTGGACGTCGTTACTCTCTCCCATCCCGACTATCACCGTCGGCCTCGGGATCTGCTGATCTCAGATTGCACGCAATCTGAGTGCTTGCAGGCTTCCTGTGCAATAATTTAGCCAGGTTTACCGCCGAGTGAATTGCACCCCGCCCTGAGAATAAACAAGAATACTATAGCGCCAACCCGCTGCCGAAGCAATTAGCAACCGCATAATTTCAATGAATGCTTTCCACTCAGGGGAACTGGCATTACACTTAATGCATTCTGACCAACTAGGGAACCTACGATGATTGATCTAAAGAAACTTGAACAGCTTGCCCGCCAGGTGCAGGAATCGCTACCGAAAGGCATCCGCGATTTAGGCGACGACGTGGAAACAAAGATCCGTCAGGCGCTGCAAAACCAGCTGAGCCGAATGGACTTGGTCAGCCGCGAAAAATTTGACGTGCAGACCCAGGTACTGTTGCGCACCCGAGAAAAACTGAGTCAATTGGAACTTCGCCTTAACGCGCTGGAAACCATGCCTAAGAGCGATCCACCGGTCAGCCCGGCAGCACCTGCCGGAGCCGCAGCGGGATCGAAACTCGCGGGCATAAGTAGCGTGGACGACACCATCAACGTTTCCTCCATGGAACAGGTAGTGCCTGAGGTCGGCGGCGCAGACGACAAGCCGGCCAAAAACACCTTCAAGAAGCTATAACGACCCTAGCCCCTTACGGCGTCAGCGGAAACGCTGCCAGACTGACGTGCCGCTCGCCTCGACCAGGACACCCACCGGCGCGCTCCTTATCCCCGCTCGCCGCGTTTAATGGCGTTGATGATATCGGTTGTGGAATAGCCGTCTTCAAAATTCAGTACCAGCACGTCGCCCCCGTTGTCCAAGACCTCTCTACTGCCAGCGATCTGATGCGGCTGATAGTCGCCGCCCTTGACCAGTACATCCGGCAGCACGCTGGCAATTAACCGCTGCGGCGTGTCCTCGCTAAAAGGCACTACCCAGTCCACGGCTTCGAGCGCCGCCAGGACGGCCATGCGCTGCGCCAGAGGATTTACCGGGCGACCTTCCCCCTTGAGACGTTCGGTGGAATCATCACTGTTTACCGCCACGATAAGCCGGTCGCCCAACCTGCTGGCGTTGGCGAGATAGCTGACGTGGCCCGTATGCAAGATGTCGAAGATACCGTTGGTCATCACTACCTTTTCGCCGCGCTGGCGCGCCAGCGCCACGGCCTTCCTCAATTCGCTTTCTGTCATTACGCCAAAGCCCGTTTCGGCGCGGCCGCGGATGGCGTTTTCCAGCTCGATAGGGCTGACGGTCGACGTACCCAATTTCCCGACCACCACGCCCGCCGCGGCATTGGCCAGAAAACAGGACTCCTCTAGGCTATTACCAGCGGCCAGCGCGGCGGCCAGCACGCCAATGACCGTATCCCCGGCGCCGGTCACGTCGTAGATCTCCTGCGCCTGGGTCGGTAAATTTAACGGATCTTTACCCGGCTGCAGTAGGGTCATCCCCTGCTCCGACCGGGTAATCAACAGCGCCGAAAGCTGATAGTCGGCGATGATTTTCATGCCGCGGCTCACCAGCGTTTCCTCATCTTTGCAAGCCCCTGCCACCGCCTCAAACTCGGACAGGTTTGGTGTCAGCAGCGTGGCCCCACGATAGCGACTGAAGTCGGTGCCTTTCGGGTCGACAAGCACCGGCACGCCGGCGGCCCGAGCCAGTGCAATCATCTCGCGCACGCGCGCTAGCGCGCCTTTTGTGTAGTCGGACAGCACCAGCGCGCCGGTTTTCGGCAACGCGAGCTGGATACGCTCTAACATGGGAGCGGAGTCAACATTGTCGAAGCCATGCTCGAAATCCAGGCGAATAAGCTGCTGATTACGTGATAACACCCGTAGCTTAGTTATCGTGGGGTGGATGGCAACGGCAACAAAATCGCAAATCACTGCCACTTCACTAAGCCGCGCGCCCAGTGCGCGGGCGGCATCGTCAATACCGGTTAGGCCGACCAGGCGCGAATGGCAGCCCAGCGCGCCGATATTCATCGCGACGTTAGCGGCCCCGCCTGGGCGTTCCTCAATAACGTTCACTTTTACGATAGGTACCGGCGCTTCCGGTGAAATCCGGCTGGTAAGACCGTACCAGTATCGGTCCAACATCACATCGCCAACGACCAGCACATCCGCCCGGCGGAAATCAGGCAAGGTCACTTTCATTCACGCACTCCAAAGAGATCCTGTTCATGAGCGCAATAATATCACAGGCGGGAAAAATCGCCTCCTGCGCGCCTGGCTCTAGTTCGCCCACGGCAGATAGATCGCTACACAGCCAAGCCGCTGCCGTAAGCGGTCGTCGAGGGTATTACGACCCACGAATACATGGCGCTCCGCGATTACGGCAGCCACAGTGCACCTCGGTCCGACCACTGGTACCAGCAGAGGCTGATCAAGGCGCGCTAGCGGGCGAACTGCGCTACCGGCACCTGACTGACGCAGCGTGGTGTAACTGGCGCACAGCCCATCGGCATCGTCGCCATCAATAATCCCTGTTTGGCCATCCGCTCGAAGATACGCACATTATCCGACCAGCGCGTCAGTCGGGTTTTTAGCGGCGTGGTGCAACACCAGATACTGCGCTAAAATTCGATATCGGTAATACCGCCACGTCTGTTTTGATATCGAAAACGTTAG
The DNA here is from genome assembly GCF_036327475.1 of Sodalis sp. (in: enterobacteria). NCBI lineage: Bacteria > Pseudomonadati > Pseudomonadota > Gammaproteobacteria > Enterobacterales > Bruguierivoracaceae > Sodalis > Sodalis sp. (in: enterobacteria). The sequence goes on from NZ_CP132913.1 coordinate 1,462,100, forward strand.
ATTACTGACTGGCCAAATGTTGCCGTATCTCGGCACGCACTTTACTGACCTCACGGCGCAGCGTAGCGGGATCGCCACCCGCAGCACAGTACGCTAGGCTTCATGAGCTGATAATCCTCGAATGCTGCAAGCGTACTGAACAGTATACCAACGGCGACAGGGCGCAGCCTTGCGTCCACTTCATGCAGTACCCCGTCGAAGTTCGAGTGCTGAATAAATGCATAACCTGCTGCGCCAGCCGCAGATAAAGCAGTTGCTACGCCTGCTTGCCATAGGTCGAGGCGGTAGTAGGGGGTAGCAGAATCGAGTAATTCATCCAGAAGCAGCGGATATCGTGCCAGCTGGCTAGCGATCATCGACGACGCGGCGCACAGGCAAACCAAGTACCTCGGCGCGCCGGGGTACTCCAACAGCAGCTCTAGATACGTGGTGCGAGAGACGATACTGAGCAGCACTGGCACTGAGCAGCACTGGCGCCAAGCGTTCAAACGCCACGTCCGCTGTGTCGCCATCACCGATATGCGTTAGCAGCTGCGGCATCTCGCCACATCGCAACGGAAATCGACGACATGCTGTTCCAGGCGGGCCAGGAAATCCATGCGACGTCGGCCTCAGACGCTTGCAATGTCTCGGATGTATTATCGCCTATGAGCCAATCAAACACCGCCCTCATCGACTGCATGTGGGCGGCCAGTTTGCCTCGTCGTACCCCAGGCCGGACGTGCCTGATTAAGCGCGTCGGTGGGTAGCATTTTGGTCTGCTGGTCGTCGGAATGCCCTGCAACAGATTTTCAGCCGCCGCCAGTAAAGATAGTTTCACCCAGGCGCGCGCTTTGCGCCGGCGCGAGCAGACCCAGTTCGCCTATTGCCGCAAGCGTCTGCTATTGCCGCAAGCGTCTGCAATAGCGCACGCGTGGAGATGCAGTCCGCGACCGCCGCGGATCAATGAAATATCTGGATGATAAACCCCATTTTACAGATATCGCCGGCGCCCAGTTTGGCCATACCAAAAATTAGCAGCGGTTGAAGGGTTCCATCAGCACCGTAGAACACGCCCCATTCGCGACAACACGCATGCCACACTCAGTCTCGTGCGGCGATCATTGGGGTTTCTGCCAGCTAGCTAAGCTGGGTCAGCGTTTCGCCAGTATCACACAGACCGAGGATCTACGCCCAGCCGATACGCACCAACATACGACGCTGGAACAGTCGCAGCTCGCGCACTAGCCCCGCCTCATCATCCACCGCCGCAATGGGAGAGGCCAACAGTCTGGCATAATCCAGCCACCTCGCCAGTCGAGGTGGCTGCGCCGCCAGCTCCCGCGGCCATGCCGGATGATTTATCAGCGCGTCGTTGAGAAATTGCTCACAGCTAGCGCAGAGATGGTTTCGTCCGCCGGCAGTAGAGGTTGCGTCATCATCAAAACTCCTTGCAGACAAGCAAGACCTAATAGCGGCCCGGTGGCCGGCAACGGTCAGAATTCCACCTGCGCCAGCACTTGTCAACGTAAATGTTCCCTATCCTCGGGTCCTTGCTGCGCGGTTGATTGATGCAGCGCTTTCCGGTGCATCAGATGGGTTACGACTTCGGTTGGCCGATAAACGAGCGCCGGAGAGTTTTTCAGCGGTATTCTGCCAGACGCTGAACATTAGCCAGGCGTTAAGGCACAACATCTGCCAGCAGCGCGGTCATCACTTTCAGAAGCACCAGGTTACCCATCATGCGGAAGGTCTCGCGTACCAGCGTAATACCCTCCAGCAGCCGACCTTGGCCTGCGGATCGCTACACAGCCAGAGTTCTTTATGATATTGCCAATTGAGCGGCGGAATTTAAGTGGCAGTAATGGTCGGATGGCGCGCAGAATTTCCCCGCTGAAGATGATAACCGCGCGCGGCTTTGCTCAGCCTACCTATAATGAAGGCCGGCAGCATCGCTTAGTGTCCTGGAAAAGGTAGAGAGATCGCGCGCGTTGCCGCTCAGCCACCCCATTTCACAGATCGCCTCACTGAGATGGCCAGCACTGACCTCACCTCGATCTGGCTTTCACCCTGCGTCACCCGCTGTTTCTCACGGATGTAACCCGTCGATAATCTGCCCAGCGGTTTTCATCGTCATCTCATATTGCCCTTCTACCTGACGGATACGTAACCCTATGCCATGGCGGCGTAAATCAAAACTGTCTGTCTCAAAATAAGGTATTGATCAATCGCCGGAGCGCATGACCGTCATGGCCCGTCGCCGATAACCACTGCCGCAGTGCTGGCAGCATCTCGGGCGGCTCGATAAGCTTTAATTCGATTTCGTAACCCGCCATCGGCGGCGAAGAATGAACGTCGCGCCCGTGGATGCCACCTCATCGTGTGGCGGCAGCGGCAACGGGCCCGGTGCGAGTCCGAGAGTAAGAGTATTCTCATTTCGGACACGACGTTGCGTCGTCAAACTGAGGCCGCCACTAATCGTGCAACATTGCTAAAAAATGACGGAATAATGCTGAGATTATGCCATATTGACTTCGTCGCGCTCAATCTGGGTCTCGCCTGCGTTGTCAGCGCCGGCGAGCAACGTTTTCCGACGGCCTGCTTGTCAGCACCTTGAATTCTGGCGATGCCGTTACGCTTGTCGGCCCTTGTCGGCCAAAACAACGACGCCGGCTTGACGCAGATGTGCAATGAAAAGAGTCGCAATGCATGGGTCCCGCTGGACAGGTTGAGCGCACAGCCCAGCCTACGTACCAGGATGCCGGCGCTGGAGCAGCAGGTGCGGAATCTGACGCAAAACTCAGTATCCTCGATACCGGTTGGAATCAGTGTACCGACATGCAGAAAAGTGGTTATCAGCGATGGTATTATCAATGATCTCAAAAAGCAGAATCAGGCGCTGAAGGATCAACTCACGACGGCTCAGAAAAAATCAACGCAGCGGCGGTTCAGCTTGACGATAAACAGCGCACCATTATCTGCAGTGGTTCAGTATGGGGCGGCGTGGTCAGCGTTGGCCTGTTGGGCCTGCTGCTGCCCACATCATTCCAGCCGCAAAAAGACAACCACGGGGTGAACTGAGCCGCGTATCCGCTACAGCACCGGTGAATCGCGTGCAAAATACGGCTACACTCAATAGATAGTACCGGTAAGGTAACACTGGCTTTGCCAGGAGTGAATTGTGAAAAAATATCTGGTGGGCGGCGCCGTGCGTGACGATATCTTACAGCTCCCCGTCACGGAAAGGGATTGGGTCGTGGTCGGCGCGACGCCGCAAGATATGCTGGCGCAGGGTTATCAGCAGATTGGCAAGGACTTCCCGGTTTTCCTGCACCCGGAAAGCCGCGAAGAGTATGCGCTGGCGCGTACTGAGCGCAAATCCGGTCAAGGGTATACTGGTTTCATTTGCCACTCATCGCCGGAAGTTACGCTGGAAGAGGATTTGCGCCGCCGCGATCTCACCATCAACGCCATCGCCCGAGATGACCAGGGCAATCTGATCGATCCCTATCAGGGGCGGCGCGATATCCGCCAGCGCTGGCTACGTCATGTCTCCGATGCCTTCGGCGAAGATCCATTACGGGTGCTGCGGGTCGCTCGTTTTGCTGCGCGTTTTGCTCATCTGAATTTTCGCATTGCGCCGGAAACGCTGGCGCTGATGCAGCATATGACCGATGAGCTGTCGCTGCTAGCTCCCGAGCGGGTCTGGAAAGAGACCGAGCGGGCGCTGGAAACCCGTAACCCACAAGTTTATTTTCAGGTATTGCGCAACTGCGGGTCATTGAAAACGTTGTTCCCGGAAGTCGATGCGCTGTTTGGCGTCCCTGCGCCGGCAAAATGGCATCCGGAAATTGATACCGGCACTCATACCCTCATGACGGTATCGATGGCAGCCAGGCTATCGGACGATATCGCGGTACGTTTCGCCACGCTTTGCCATGATGTGGGCAAAGCGCTGACCCCGCGCGAATTGTGGCCCAGCCATCATGGCCACGGCCAGGCTGGGGTAAAGGTGGTGGAAGAACTGTGCCAGCGTCTGAAGGTACCTAATTCGCTGCGTAATTTAGCGAAGATCGTAACCCAATACCATGACTTGTTGCACAGCGCCGAAAATCTGACGCCGAAGACGCTGATAAAATTCTTCAGCGCCATTGATGTCTGGCGCCGGCCGGAGCGTTTGGAGCAAGTGATCCTCGCCAGCGAAGCTGACGCTCGCGGACGTACCGGTTGCGAAAACCATCTCTATCCGCAGGGAAATTTCCTACGTGAAGCGCTCAATGTGGCTGCGTCGGTTACCACGCGCGACGTTATGGCGGCGGGATTCAACGGCGCCGAGATCGGCGAGGAGCTTACCCAGCGGCGTCAGCAGGCTCTGGCCAGTTGGAAGCGACAGCAGGCAAGCAGCGACACTGAAGCCATTTGGGACTGAGCCGCCGCCGTGAACGCTGCATCCAGAACGCCACGCAGCCGCGAATTAAGTCTAGCGCCTATCGGCGGCATCCGCTGCACTTCTCCGCCCTGCCCACGGTCTGGCGTTATTGCCACATCCTGGCGACGGGTCGGGCGCTGTTGCACTCCTTGGCGACATTTGACGCTTTATCGTTTGGCTGCCCACGTGCTAGGCGTGACGTCGGCGTTGGCTCCCATTGCTCGGCCAGCATCGACGCAGCGAAAGAAGCCGATGACGCCCGATCAGTCGATCAAGATCAAGTCACGATATACCACCGCCGCCGGCATAAAGCAATAGATGGCAATGGCGCGATGAGATGCGCTTGATGATTTGTAGGAAGAAGTTTGATGGCAGGGCCAACGAAGGCGGTGACGAAGCCGATGGTGAACATCGGATAATCCTACCAAGCGAGAAAGGCAAGTTTTTGTAGAGATAAAACACCGTAGTGCCCAGCATCATCGGCATCGCCAATATCAATGAAAACTCAGATGCGACATAACAGCTGACGCCGACAAAGACCGCCTCTGATGGTGGCGTCGGAGTGGAAAAAGCTCGGCCACAGCGCCAAACACTGGAAACGGCCGATCCAAATCATCAATGCCTGCCCGCACGTGGTTGCTTGGGTTTCAGCCATTCCCCTCTAGCAGAGGCAAACTCCCACCAGAGCATGCATGATATACTACGGCGTGAAGATGGATTTAATCTGCTCATGAAAGACCAATCCCAGCACCGCCGCCGGGATCATGCCAACAAGATATGCCACAAATGCGAACGACTGCTGCCGGCCCCATCGTGAGGTACCTGCCTAAAATGAATACCGATAAGACAAAACAGCCGGCGCCAAAACACTACTACCGTCAGGATCGACCCCAATAGGAGAAGGCCTTAGGCTTGTCATCTGTAAACCGGCAGAAATTCCATCATTAATCCTTCTACCACCACAGAATGAACGTGATAACCTACTCATGCATATCCGCCATACAACGTTTCCATCAAAGTCACGATAATAAAAGCGGCGGTGTGTAAATAGACCAGCCACTAAATCTCCCGCTCATTGAGACAAACATACGATAATTTGGTTGCAACCGTATGGCCAAGTGATTACCGCTGTGCTATTTCAGAATTTTTGCCGACTGCGCTCGATGACGACGCCGACATTTGCCGCCTGCGGTACCGCACTGGATTTACCGATTTTGACGCATATCCATGGCAATTCAAACTGGGTCATTAGCCGCTCCGCCGTCTCCTCGGCGACCCGCTCCACCAGAGCAAAACGCCTGCCGTTCACGAGCGACAGCACGGCTTCGGTGACATCCGCATAGTTCAGGCAGTCCGCAACATCATCGCTACGTGCCGCCGGGCGGGTGTCCCAGCCCATTTCCAGGTCGAAAACTAATTTCTGAAGGCGTTGCTGCTCCCAATCATAGACGCCTATTGCCGCCATTATCGTTAATTGCTCAATAAATACAATGTCCATGTGCCATACTCGGTTTTTGTGGTTATCGGATACTACTTCCTCGGTAATATGCGCATTATCCACAGATAGCGAAATAAAACGAATGTTGATGAATGGAATGTGATTATGAATGCTATCGGATTGGCATGATAATCTTCGCCTAGCTGTGCGGCTCAGTATCCAGCGCGATCCTGATCTGCAAAATCGCGTGTCTGTCGGAGCCACGTGCCAGCGGCTCCGACAATCCCGGCGCCACCAATGCGCTGCGGCTTAGCGACAAACCGGCGGCCACGGCATGATGGTATTCGATATACCCAAGGGGACGATCTAGGTGTGTATAGGCTACGGCCTCAAGCTGCTGCCGTTCTGGCTGAGCCCAATGATGATTGCCATCTGTCTTGGCCATATTTATCCGGTATTCTTTCACTTTCGCGGCGCAAAGGGGTTGCTACCACCTTGGGAGCTATTCAATTGGCTATGATCTATACAGCCTGATGATAGGCACCTGGCTTCTGACGGTACTGCTCTCCGGTTATTCTTTGCTGGGGAGATGTCAGCGCCTTGATCGCGCCCTTCTATGTCTGGTGGTTCAAGCCGCAATTCACCTTTCCGGTCGCAAGACTCCCTGTCATGGTGCTCTTACACCACCATGACAATATTCAGCGGCTGTGGTGCGGTCAAGAAAGCCGAATCTGGCGCCGCCGGCAAAAGACCGAGATACCGCCAGCAACAAAGCAAAATTGATTCAGGTGACGAGCGCCGGCAATTCCTCAAGCAGCCAGCGAGGCCGTACTGACACCGCCAGATCCTCCCGCGCCCCACCCTGCAGTCGCACCATGCCGGCATAGGCGATCATCGCGCCATTATCCGTACAAAACTCAGGACGGGCGTAGAACACCTTCCCGCCACGCTGGCGCATCATTTCCCCCAGGCTGGCGCGTAGGGAGCAATTGGCGCTGACGCCGCCGGCCATCACCAACCGTGAGAAACCGGTAAGATCGAGCGCGCGCCGGCATTTGATCATCAGTGTCTCCACCACGGCGTCTTCGAATGCCCGCGCGATGTCTGCGCGCGTCTGATGATCATCGGCGCCGGCACGAACGGTGTTGGCGGCGAAGGTTTTCAATCCAGAGAAGCTGAATGCCATCCCCGGCCGGCCGGTCATCGGGCGCGGGAACGTGTAACGTCCCGGAACGCCCTGCTGTGCCAGACGCGCAAGCATCGGCCCGCCGGGATAATCCAGTCCTAGGAGCTTGGCAGTTTTATCGAACGCCTCACCGACGGAATCATCAACAGACTCACCCAACAGTCGATATTCGCCAATACCTGTCACCGCGATAAGCTGGGTATGGCTGCCGGAAACAAGCAGTGCCACGAACGGAAACGCTGGCGGGTTTGCCTCCAGCATGGGCGCCAGCAGATGCGCTTCCATGTGATGCACGGCGACCGCCGGGACCCGCCAGGCATAAGCCAGTGCGCGACCGACGGTGGCGCCGACCATCAATGCACCAACCAAACCCGGTCCGGCGGTGTAGGCCACCCCATGGATATCCGACGCCCGCATACCGACCCGCAGCTGTGCCAGCACCGCCTGAATCAGCGGCACGATTTTGATGATGTGATCGCGGGAGGCCAGCTCCGGCACCACCCCACCATAATCGGCGTGCAGTTTCACCTGACTGTACAGTTGATTAACCAGCAACCCTTGATGCTGATCGTAAATCGCCACGCCGGTTTCATCGCATGACGTCTCAATACCCAATACGCGCATATGTCATTACCATCCTTTTGCGGCGCACAGTCTATCATAATTCTACGCGCGATGAGGCGTTGGAATCACTCTTGGCGTAAACTGCTATCTTTCCAGCGGCCATCATGATATTAATTAAACGATTACGCCGATTGATGTTGGCTTTTCTTTTTGCGCGCCTTTGGCGCTTTTACCGCTAACATCATATAATTATGCCGTACACGGCGGGAGGATCATGAGATCGTACAGCGTGGCGCTTTACAAAGCGAGCAGGCTCAAAGTAAAATCTGGCGCCATATTAAAAAGACTGGCGCAGGTCAGCGACAAAATCCGAATTCTATCGAGGTGAGAAGCACATGCCGGTAATTAAAGTACGTGAAAACGAGCCCTTCGATGTAGCACTGCGTCGCTTCAAGCGTTCCTGCGAAAAAGCAGGTATTCTGGCAGAAGTTCGTCGTCGCAAGTTTTATGAAAAACCGACGACTGAACGTAAACGCGCTAGAGCGTCCGCCGTTAAACGTCATGCCAAAAAACTGGCTCGCGAAAACGCACGCCGCACTCGTCTGTATTGATTTTCCGAGGTACGAGCTACCCCGACCGCGTGATTAATCCGCAGACTTAACTGTTGCATATGAAGGCCGTGCTGTCCGGAAGGGTTGCGCGGCTCGTTGTTGTTCAAGTGCTACTTGACAAGGCTATGGTTGGACGAATCCCACGTGTCTTTATCAAAGACTTGTTGGCACGTACCGACATTGTCGATCTGATCGATGCACGGGTAAAGCTCAGAAAACAGGGCAAGAACTTTCACGCCTGCTGTCCATTCCATCATGATAAAACCCCGTCGTTTAGCGTGAACGGCGAAAAGCAGTTTTACCATTGTTTTGGCTGCGGCGCCCACGGCAATGCTATCGACTTTTTGATGAATTACGATCGGTTGGAATTCGTTGAATCCATCGAGGAACTGGCAGTCCAGCACGGTCTGGAAGTGCCGTATGAAACCGGCTCTAGCCCGAATCAACAGGAGCGCCATCAGCGTCAAAGTCTGTATCAGCTGATGGACAAACTCAGCGGTTTTTACCAGCAGGCGTTAAGGGCGCCAACAGCGACGCGGGCCGATCACTATTTGCAACGGCGCGGACTAAGCAAAGCGGTCATCGCGCATTTCGCCATTGGCTTCGCGCCGCCTGGTTGGGATAATGTCATTAAGCGTTTCGGCCGTTCGGCGGAGGATCGCGCCGGGCTCAACGATGCCGGCATGCTGGTGGTCAACGAAAACGGTCGAACCTACGATCGTTTTCGTGAACGCATCATGTTTCCGATCCGCGACAGACACGGCCGCGTTATCGCCTTCGGCGGGCGGATATTGGGCGATGGGCAGCCAAAGTACCTAAACTCTCCGGAAACCGACATTTTCCATAAAAGCCGCCAGCTGTACGGTCTGTATGAGGCCCAACGACAGCATCCGGAATTATCCCGGCTGCTCGTAGTCGAAGGGTATATGGACGTAGTGGCGCTGGCGCAGTTCGGTATCGACTATGCGGTGGCTTCGTTGGGCACCTCGACTACCACTGACCATATTCAACTGCTTTATCGCGTCACCGATCGTGTGATCTGCTGTTATGATGGCGATCGCGCCGGACGTGAAGCGGCCTGGCGTACACTGAAAAACGCGCTGCCCTACCTAAGCGACGGCCGCCAACTGCGTTTTATGTTCCTGCCGGAAGGAGAAGATCCCGATACGCTGGTTCACAAAATTGGTAAAGAGGCGTTTGAACAGCGCATCGAACGGGCGCTGGTGCTGTCAACGTTCCTATTTGAAACACTGATGACACAGGTTGATTTAAGCAGCCCTGACGGCCGTGCTAAACTCAGTACCCTGGCGCTGCCGCTGATAGGACAAGTGCCCGGGGAGACATTGCGTCTTTATCTGCGCCAGCAGCTAGGCAATAAACTGGGAATCCTTGACGACAGTCAGTTAGAGAAACTGCTGTCCAAGGCGACGCTAAAGGCAAATATTTCACCGCAGACGCGGATAAAACGCACAACCATGCGTATCCTGATAGGATTGCTGGTGCAACATCCGCGGCTTTCCGCCTTGGTTCCCACGGTCCAGGGACTTGAGCAGACAAGTCTGCCGGGCGTGCCGTTGTTTATCGAGTTAGTAGAGGCCTGCCAGGCCCAGCCGGGGTTAACGACCGGCCAATTGCTGGAGCATTATCGGGAGAGTAAGTCTTCCTCACAACTTGAAACTTTGGCGACCTGGAACCACATGATCATCGATGAGATGATCGAGGCGACATTTGTCGACACCCTGGCAAGTCTTTACGACTCCATACTTGAACACCGCCAGGAAGCGCTTATCGCCCGCGACCGGACCCACAGCCTAACGGCCGAAGAACGCCAGGAGCTCTGGTCGCTGAACCAAGCGCTGGCGAAAAAAACCTGAATGCTGTATTGGGCTAGGGCACGAAACGAAGCCTAGATCTCTTGTTGGTGATGCGCTTTCACCAACCAACACCGATCATTACTCTGAAGTGTGGATACCGTCTTATGGAGCAAAACTCGCAGTCACAGCTCAAGCTGCTTGTCATGCGTGGTAAGGAGCAAGGCTATTTGACTTTTGCTGAAGTCAATGACCATCTGCCGGAGGATATCGTCGACTCCGATCAGATCGAAGATATCATCCAGATGATAAACGACATGGGCATCAAGGTGATGGAAGAAGCACCGGACGCCGATGACCTGCTGCTGGCAGAAACCACCTCCGACACCGACGAAGATGCGGCAGAAGCCGCGGCGCAGGTCTTGTCCAGCGTCGAGTCCGAGATTGGCCGCACCACCGACCCGGTACGCATGTATATGCGTGAAATGGGTACCGTGGAGTTGCTGACCCGTGAAGGTGAGATCGATATCGCCAAACGTATCGAAGATGGTATTAATCAGGTTCAGTGCTCAGTCGCCGAATACCCTGAAGCCATCGCCTACCTGCTGGAACAGTATGACCGCGTCGAGGCCGGCGAGGCCCGCCTGTCCGATCTTATCACTGGCTTTGTCGATCCTAACGCGGAAGAAAATATGGCATCCAGCGCAACCCATATCGGCTCTGAACTCTCCGCCGAGGAAATCGCCGATGACGACGACGAGGATAAAGAGAACGGCGACGACGACAGCACGGATGACAACAGCATCGATCCGGAGCTGGCGCGCCAAAAATTTATCGAGCTGCGTGAGCAGTACGAAATCACCCGCAACGTCATCAAAACAAACGGGCGCAGCCATGCCAAATCGGCCGCGGAGATTCTAAATCTTTCCGATGTGTTCAAACAGCTCCGCCTGGTGCCGAAACAGTTCGATTACCTGGTCAATAACATGCGCACCATGATGGATCGCGTGCGTACCCAGGAACGTTTGATCATGAAGCTGTGCGTTGAAATCAGCAAGATGCCGAAGAAAAACTTCGTCACGCTGTTCGCTGGCAATGAAACCAGCGAAAGCTGGTTCAAAGCCGCGTTGGCCATGAATAAGCCCTGGTCAGAAAAACTGCATGAGGTCGATGATGATGTGCATCGCAGCCTGCGAAAGCTGCGGCAGATTGAAGAAGAAACCGGCTTGACCATCGAGCAGGTGAAGGATATCAACCGCCGTATGTCGATCGGCGAAGCCAAGGCGCGGCGCGCCAAGAAAGAAATGGTTGAAGCGAATCTGCGTCTGGTTATTTCTATCGCCAAAAAATACACTAATCGCGGCCTACAGTTCCTGGATCTGATTCAGGAGGGGAACATCGGTTTGATGAAGGCTGTGGACAAATTTGAATATCGCCGCGGCTACAAGTTCTCGACCTACGCCACGTGGTGGATCCGCCAGGCCATCACTCGCTCTATCGCCGACCAAGCGCGCACCATCCGCATCCCGGTGCATATGATTGAGACCATCAACAAGCTCAACCGTATCTCCAGACAGATGCTGCAGAAAATGGGACGCGAACCGACGCCAGAAGAGCTGGCCGAACGCATGCTGATGCCGGAAGATAAAATCCGTAAGGTACTGAAAATCGCTAAAGAGCCTATCTCCATGGAAACGCCTATCGGCGACGATGAAGATTCGCATCTGGGGGATTTCATCGAGGATACGACCCTCGAACTTCCGCTGGATTCCGCCACTTCCGAGAGCCTGCGTTCAGCGACCCATGATGTATTAGCCGGCCTTACAGCGCGCGAAGCCAAGGTGTTGCGCATGCGCTTCGGTATCGACATGAATACCGACCATACGCTTGAGGAAGTGGGGAAACAGTTCGACGTCACCCGCGAGCGCATTCGTCAGATCGAAGCGAAAGCGCTGCGTAAACTGCGACACCCAAGCCGGTCTGAAGTGCTGCGCAGCTTCCTGGACGATTAAGTCCCATGGTGGCAGAGCTATTCCCCCCCTGCTTACAACGCACGATAAACCCTGTAGACACTCGTATAGCCCGTGCGCTGGTCAGCAGAGAGGGTGTGTTGGCCAGGGCGCGATAGGCCGACAGCAGCGAATCACCCCCTCAAACGATCAGGCTGCTGGGATTGGGCATTACCCAGAGCTGCGTCACTCTAATGCGCCATTCCTGCCATTTCCAGGAGCGTTCATTACCTGAAACGCCGGTAGTACGCTTGCTTAAAAATTGTCAGCACCTGAGGCTGATAGGTTTTTATCTCGCTCATCAGCCGCTCGCTACCCTGACTGTATTCCGTCAGCGACAGTCCAAAAGCTTCGTTAGTGGGTCGCGCCACCAGCGCGTGGTGCAGACACAGCTGGCTTGACGTAAACCCCGCCAAATGAATCGTTTTCCAAACCGGTTGTTAGATTAACGAAATTCCCCCTTTATATGCGCTGTATAACTCGGATTGATGCCGTAAAACATCACCCGTATACATGAGAATATCTTCTATTATTGATCCCCATCATTTATCTTTGGCCTTGGGAAGTATTAACGATACTAACCAAAAACGGCGATAAATCATCCATCTGGCAAGAGGGAGACTATAGACCCCATTGGTTCCATCATTTATAATCAGTGCCCACTCGGCCCCTTAGCTCAGTGGTTAGAGCAGACGACTCATAATCGCTTGGTCGCTGGTTCAAATCCAGCAGGGGCCATCATGATTTCATTTAAAATCAATAAGTTAATAAACCTCTTACAGCAGTTTTGTTCTTTATTTACTAAATATCTAAGTGTATCACGAACTTTCTTCCAAATTAATTTTGTTCATCCTGCCTTATATTAATTTATAAACGCTCAAAGCTCGTACTCCGTACAACTTCCTGTTGACAGTCGTGCTCTATACGAGTCTTATGGAGAAGATAGGACACTTCAGATTTATAGAAACATCGGTTTTCATAAACAGCGCTCAGAACTGATTGATGATGACAGTTTTCAGAAGCGTCAGACTTTTTGCTGCGAGGTGGTATGAGGGTTATTTGCCGCTACCTTGCTGAGCATACCACTAGTTTATTTAAAAAATCGCAAGATCATTTGTCCGAGCAAAAGAAGAAAGTACCAAACAAGATTTCTAATGAAATTAGTACGATGGAAAAAGAACTCTTTGACCAACTTACTAAAATGGAACAAATGGTGGCCATCGAAAAGGTGAACTGGCCCCAGCCACTATTCACCGCCACTACTCACGTGACGTTAAAAGCATGCGGGAATCACGCGAACTGACGCAAGGTGGATTTGCTGCAGCTGTAGGCGTTAGCCCTTCTCGCGTGCCGTTCGGCTCTTCTTTGAAATTATTGCTAAAGATTGAACGCGACCCTTCTTCGCGACTCTTCTTTGCTAACTGAGTTGTGCGCGATATAATTAAACTACTTTTCAGTTTACAAAACGCCGCCCCATCCCGCCACAGGTTTTTCCAATTTGCTTAACTTGACGTTATCTAATCCCCTCTGAATAAAGATTTTCATCATGTTTTTCAACTTATTGAATTCTCCATCGATTCTACCGCGGACCACTTTCTGGGAAAAACTGTAATCACTTTCACTCTTTTCAATTTACACAGGCTGGCCAGATGATTTGTATCCTCGAAAAACTGAAATTATTTTCATATCGATAACCACAGGCAGGTGCGGTATAGCACCATTTTGTCACTTTCTTGTTCATTGCGGGCAGGCCGCATAAACGCGGCAGTATACCGCGAGAAATGGTTTCGCGATCGGATTTGGCACTACGTTTCTCTGAGCGCGTTCTGGGAGGCTTGACAGATTTAGTACCTGGTGAGGATTGTGTGGTTTTCGAGGCTTAAGTGTACTATATTACTTCTTAATGCCTTATGTATATACAGGAAGGTTATCTCTTTTTTTAATAGCGATTTTGTTGAAGAATGTTTTTATTAACAAATATCATCGCACCGATGATGACATCATCTCCTATACTGATGTCATTGCCAAAATATATAATCTAACCGGCATGACGAACTCCGACAGTTAGGTTCTGCTTAACACAAAATTTTACCGGGCTTGCACTAATTAACACATCTTGTATTATACAAATAATTTAAAGTAACAATTAGTGCCAAATTGAATCCAAATTGGCTCTGTGAATGGGTATGTTGAGCGGACTACTTACTGATAACAGGTGTATTTTCCTCGGCCAGCGCTTCGGCCCTTATCTACTTTGCGCAAACGCATCATTGTTAGTCGGCTGACTGCTTGACGGGTGCAGCAGCTGGCTAATTGCTTTGCCAGCTGCTGCACAAAGGTAACAGTGTTTGGCATCAAATGCACCATGTTAATTTATTCCGACCCAATCCATGCCGTGATGAGATCATATTCTGCATTACCGCTTACTGCAATTAAGATGGCCTCCATTAACCTCAATGCTGTAATGACCCGTTGTAACCTGATGAATAGTGCTTGTAAACAGCGATGCCGTGCTGATCACAGTGGTTTGTCTGCCGCCTGGAAGTTGTTCACGGCTAATCAGTTCGCGTTTCACTGTCTGCCGTCACTTTACGCATCATCAAGGTTTCACGGATGACCTGATTAGTTTTTCGCTTCCAGTCACTCGCTCGCGTGACGCGCTGCGATACCTCGGCGCACTGCTGCTGTAACTGCTCTCCCGGTTTCACGCTCGGCAAGCTTGTGCCATCCACATCTGACGAATGAAGGGCTCATCCGACCTTGCCGCCGGTAAAACCGACGGAATCACTACCGGCAACGGCATGATGGAATCGACCGGCGTTACATTATCCGATTTTCCCTCTGCATCTAATAGTTAGATATATCTGCTGTTAGCCAAACACATCAGAATATGGAAAATATTCTGAGCAATTGAAAGGTGTAGCGCTGTAGCGCGGGCGCTTTATTTAAAACGTTATACCCCGCAGGAAATCGCCAGCGAGCTTAATTTGCCAAATCGACGTATCGTCTATTATTAGGCAGTAAATAGCGCTGGTCTGAGTTGCTCTCTCACGGATCAACAGAAGAAGCATTGCATCATCGCATTCAAACGTTAACATTACATGATGGCAAATCAAAACTTGAGCTTCAAGCACTGAACAGCAAGAACTGAACAACCTGATGGCCCATCTGGTTAAGATGCGCGCTCAGCATAATAAACATCAGGAAGATTTGGTAGAAGCTCGCTATATCAAGGTGATTATCAACCGGGACGAGCAAAGACGATAAACCACACAAGCCTGGCAAATTCGTGGATAGCAAAGACTGTGTATTGCGTCCGATTGCAACTGTGAGGTGTGGCGAGGTAGAAAAATTCCGCGTGTTAGGTGTGTTTCACTGACAGGGGATGAACTGGAGCTGGTAAGCGGCACAGATTAAGAAATTGTTTGGCCAATACAATATGACGCACATCGATGTAGACACTACCGGCCTGGGCAGCGGTGGTTTTGAAAGCATACAACATGTTGCCATACGTCAGACCGTGGCAACCTGTTATGGCGTTGAAACAAAAAATCGCCTTTGATAAAGATGATCGACATCGACGTTGTTGGCGCGGAGTGGAATGAGGAAGAAGAAACCGAAATCGCCGCCAGCTTTATGACAATACGCTGCGCGTCCACCGCCAGCGGTAACGCCATGGTATTTATCGCCGACCGCATCGCCGAAACTGGCCACGCTTTTGACCGGTTGACGTTCGGTGCGTAGCAATTTTAGAGGCCCACAACGGCTGGGGCGGTGATCGCTCTCTATCCATTACCGGCGTTATATACTCGCCAGTGCAAAACCGAGGAAGTTGTGATGCTACAATAGGAACGGCCAATGATTTACCCGCTGGAGAATATCATATTTCGGATTACATCGGCGGCATTCGTTTCGCATTGCTGAATGGTGAAGCACCAATATTCAGGCGCCGCTACTATCACAGCGGTACCCATACCGACGGCGTGTTCTATTCTAATGATCCGAATATGACGGAAAATTATACAGAAGCTTGAACAATCAAAAGAGATCGGCAACTTTAGCGCGATATTTGATATACCGAACAGGCGATCCTAACGGTATTAAATTTGTCCACATAGTGGATATTAGTGCAAAAGATGAGTTTTAGAACGTCAAAGTATCAGCGCGCAAGATGTTTTGACGGCTCACTGATTTTAGGCTGGGCTTGCTGGGATAATCCCGACAAATGTTGATTTTGAAAAGGGGAGACGCAAGAGAGTGAGCGATTCATTATAATCAGTTAAAATCATAAAATATTTCCAAAGCAATAAACATGCGTGTAATGAGAATTGAGTGCCCATCATGTGGAGCAAAGTCAATAATCAGAAAAACAACATAAAAGCACCGTGAATTAACAAATCCATAGCGTGACTTGTACTGACTATGAATGCGGTCATACTTTCATAATGAATATCACCTTTCCCTACATGATTAGCCCTTGCACTCAAAGAAGGATAATTTCTTTGAGCAGCACTGACAATTGTACGATGCAAGAGCGGCTCACACCGTCGAGGCCGGAGCAGAACGTGTTGGATCAGGTATAACCTACCCCTTCAATTGCCAAATGCAATGTGATCATCGCCGTTTATGCGGCGCCTTCCAGGGAGAGCTCAGGTCGCAACTATCTACGAAATGGGATGGCGCTATAGTGTGTTCAATCCCGGTTCGCCGATGAGTGCGGCATCACCGGGCGCATTGACACAATACACGCCATCAGGCAGAATACCGATCTGGTCACTATCATGTTGAAGTCGACCATGTCTGGATGCACAGTCAAAAGAAGAGCACTTCATTCGTTCAGTCGCATTCATAAGGTTCACTGAAAATTACTGGCTGATAGACTGGCGCAGTTCAATGATCGAGAGTATGAACTCTTTACTCTTCCTTACTCGGCAGGATTAGCGTAACCATCGGTGGAAATTATTACGGTAAGTCAAAGACACGACGGTTTGCCAAGGTTTCGATAAAACAGGATTCAATAATCCGGTAGTACCTTTATATTCCGTGGCTAACGTGGGCTGCTTTCCGCGGAGATCGCGGAGATACATAATTTTATCCATATATTGCAATTCAACTCCGTAAAACATCAATGGTTAACCGCAAATACATCTGATTAATTTTGTCATCAGCGTCATTAGCGACAAGATCCTGATCCTCTCCCTCAATCCATTGAAACCCATCGCCGGTGCCATCAGCCTATGGTGTTGCCCATACATTGCCGATCGACCCCAACTTTGACGTCAGCGCTGTTGACGTAGCGAACGCCCGGCATCCGACGATTTCCATGTCTTTGTGAGTCAACAAGCAGCCGAAGGTCAGCACATCCTTATTGTCGATTACGGAAACGGAGGGTTCTGGCATATGGTGAACCAAGTCTCAATCTGCAATAATACAGGCTATCGGGTACCGGCATACGTTTAAAGGTACCGGCATACGTTTAATCGCCAACGTACTCCTGTGGGCTGGCGTAGGTGCCCATCATCGGAAAGATAGCGGACTAAAGCATTGTCGGCTCCCAGTAAATAAGGTCAATTTCTTCAGAATGCGAGCAAGAATAACCACGGTTGCGTCAATCTGCAATCTGCTTATTTGCGGTGGTGTCCAGCCTGTCAACAGCAGGGTACAGTATATCGGTATTGGCCCTGGCGGCATACAAAACAGAAAGACGTCGGTATGACCCTATTATCCTATGGTGAGCCAGCGGGTTAGCATGAGCATGGGCCATTGACGGTTGCGCATTATGCGCGGCGCCGGCGTCATGAGGCTTTAAACTTTAGACTTCAGGCACGAAGTGAGTGGAAGGAGGTGGGGCGTCAAAGGAAAGAGATAAACAGTACAAGGCGTCGAGCATTAAGCAACAGGAGGCAGGAATTATCTATTTGAAGGATTCTGTAGTCTGAGGCCATCTTGATCCATGGAGCATTCCATTTTATCGACTCCCACACCGTATGGCTGCCGACCATTACGCCAGCAACCGCCGCTTCGAGACGACTTTCTTCTGGCCGCAGCGCCCCAGTTCTTTTCCCTGTAGATCGCCATCTGCGTTGATCCGCAATGCAACCGTGCAACTAAGGCCAAAACGTCTATGTTATCCAGGCTGGAAAATGCCGCGCTAACATTGTTCACGGCCTTCTTGTTTTTCAGCACTCTGTTTTGCAATGTCACGAAAGTCAACAACCTGTCCATGTGTTCTGCGCGCTGCTGCTGGTGAGTCTGTTGATGCGCGGGCAGCTCTATCGTGACCTGCGGCAGGATCGGATAACGTTACAAGGGCTGAGCTTGAAGCCTATTGGTGGTCTATTTCGCAATTAGCGTGGTACAAACTTCCTCTACGTTAACCCACAGATTGTACCTGATTATATTCATTCTACTGGGGTCGCTGGCGCTGCAGGATGCGAGTCGTCATATGATGATGTTCGCCATGATCACCGGGGTTACGGTGCTGTCGGTGTTTACCATCGCCCCGATGCCGGCAAAGTCCTTTATTTGCGCAAAGTTTCCGACCGCAATCCCAGCCCTGACAACGTGATCGATCTAGCGAACTTTGCGCCATCGCTATCATGCTGAGCATGTGTTGGTGGTCATCCAGCGGTCATGCTGGTGATAACTCAAAGCCGCTGTCCCTTGCTAGCGTTGGCGCTGGCGGCGTCCAGCGCCGCGTCGCGCGCTATGGCTGGGTGCGCTGCTGGCGGCGCTAATGCTGATTTTCACTCCGCTCGGCGAGCTGTTGTTGCGTTTTAAGAGCTTAAGCAATGAATCCGAACTGCGTATCAGTATCTGACATCATATTTTGATGGAAGTAAGCCTGCATCCCTGGTTCGGGCTGGGTTTCAAGCACGAGCTGGGTTTCATCAATTACGACAGCACGCACATCAATACCGCCCATAGCGTCTATCTCGGTGCGCTTTACAGGGGCGCTGTCGGCCTGGCGTTGCTGGCCTCGTCAGAATATCGCCTGGACACGGTGCTGTATTTTTTATGCTGTTGTTTATCGCTTTGCAGGGCATGCTTATGATAAGTAATTCGCGCGAGATGTGGATTTTATTTGGTTACCGTTGGCAATAGTGTTCAGCGCCGGCAGCCGTGCGTCTTCCGGATAATCCCCATCGCGACGGTGGTAGACGACAAGCGAGCCATGTCGGCCGGTTTGTCATCCACACAATAACGTCTCCAGCGGCAGCTCGCGCACCGCGAGACGATCGATGACCTAACTATATCGCATTATCGTAATGCGGTGCTCAGATGTTATAGGCTACCAACCCGTTTTAAGCCGACGTGTGTTGTATACCACGACCAATGGAGTGTTAAACGTATCGCGGCGCCAGGTGGTGCAGGAGCCGTAGCCTTTCTTAGTTCGCTACATCATCAAAATCGGATATTCGCTTATCGTAGCAGTAGGTTTGATGTACAGCATCGTAACGGGCCAGCAATGTCTGGCACGCGACCGGTTAGTACCGAGATATGATAGCCATTGTCGGCCAACTGTCTAGCGGTGCCGGTGGTAATTACCATGCCGCCGATCGTCCAAACGCAGCAACAGGATCCGCTTGATCTTGTCCAGTGCCCAGGACTGCGGTCGACAGGTCAAATTTAGCCAAGCATTTAGCGCCTTAAATTTCAGTTAGCGAAGCGCCGCTTTTCGCTGCGATCAATTTCTCTTAAGGTATACATACCTGTCCGCCAAGCTGGAGCAATTCAGTGCCCAGGAAAATACCAAGATAACAAGCATGCTAACTAACTGCAAGAAAGCGCTTACTACAACCAGTAAACCACCACGATTATAAACTCGATTACTATTAGCAATGAATAACGGTTACAGTCGATTAATGAGCTTGGCGCATAGACGCATGCACAGGAAGGCGACTAATAGGTTGTCGCCGATTCAGATATCATCTTGCTAAACCAATCTTGGCCAATAAGTGTTGACGCTTTCGCTGCCGTGCGCGAACCGCCAGCGTCTGGCGGGCGTAGAATAAGAGAGGAAAACCTGATGCAGAGCACAACACTAATAACGGCATCGCCATCCCATTAGTGGGATTTTGAGTCTACCAGATCGCTAAACTTTTCGAATGCGAGCACGTGGTGCTGGATACCATCACTGTGGGTATCGCCTAATAATAGATACTCGTATCAAAATGAAATTCAGGTGGCAGCGTATTAAAACAAAGCGGTTTGCCGCATTATAAGTTGTTTATGATGACTAAACTTTGGCTATAGTATGCCAGGTAGCCAAGGCGCGATTCGAGCAATCCCTTAATCGCTTGCAACTTGAACCCGTACCTACAGCGATGTCCACGGCGCCTGGTGAGCAATGAAGGAATCGTACCAGGCAGGCGGGTAAGATACGAGTGATTGGCACGAGCAATTTCCATCCTGATCGCCTTGCCTAGCGTATCGTCACCTGGATGAAAAGCAAGGCATCTAACCAGGGCCTAGGCCTCTTCGCTGAAAAGCGTCAGGAGGTATTCCAACACTTCAGCTGGCGGCAATCGCCAATTCGACAACCGGTCGGCTTAATGCGCAGGACTCATCCTGTCGGCTGTCATTGATCGGTAGCAAAACCCGATTAATAATGATTTATTCAAAACTATTTGAATTACCTATGCACATTAAGTACAATGTCTTTAACGCAGCGTCCAAAGACTACCAGGCGTATGTCGCTATTATTAATATAGATATAAATAGCCGCACATTTTATAGAATAAAATTAACAATACCTAGAGATGAAAAATGAATATCTCAGCAGCAATTTCGAGCGCTCAGATAAACGTATTGCACTCTCTTCGAGAGGATATCATCAAGGGAGATGACTTAGCAAATAGTTAATTTTCTCAGCGCATTAACTATTCGTTGTGCTATCCTCTAGCGATAAACCGTTAATTAAACTTATTCACTAAGTCATAAAGGCATATCAATCTGCATGAGTGACAACGACAAAGCAACCGTTTACTTGTTGGAGTTGGACCCGTTAGCCAGGGTGAATTACAGTCTTTTCAACGGGTTTCGTGGCAAGCAATGTCACCATTGCCACAGCCAACTCACACCGTCACTAATAGCAATATAGTGGATTTGAGAACCGCTCGCGAATTGAGCCTGTCGCGCTTTTGCCGCTGCGCTGCTCGTCTATAGCAGAGAAGTCTGAGGCACGCTGCTTTCCCGATCCGCAAATACTGTTGACTTAGTCGCTCGCGCTACCCTCTTCTGCTTATCATTAAGCGACCTCAGCCCATTAAGTCCTAAGGGGACTGTGCTGATAGAAGGTAAGGCTCTTTTATTCAGCGTCTACGCGTCCGCCGATAATGACACCATCCCCGCAAGCCCATTTTCCCGCACTGGCAGGCCGCATTTTCGCAGGGTGTAGTGGTTTAATTAATACACAGCCGCAGCAGAGGTTACTCATCATAAGGCGGAACAAAATAGTGCTGAGAAAAACGCTTACCGCTCTGGATCCTGCCGGAAAACGTCTGGCCTTATCGATGAGAACGAGCTTGCCGCTAATGTTGGTCGTGAAGGCTCATAATGTCATCGATTAATCTCAACATGACTATTGACTGCTATGAGACACCTGACTCAATAAAACGAAAGAGAGTAATATTTTGACTGTTATAGTGGAATAAATAAGTAATCCACGGTAATAGATTCAGCGTTTTGTAGCTTGAGCATCAGTAATGCGCCATCATGAAATACAATACATTCGATGATTCTGCTTTAGATACCATTCCTTTTCTTTTGACGCATTCGTAACGCTTACCAATTAACAATAATTTGCATATATTATCAAGAAGAAATAATAAAAATTAACCACTAATACGAATAAACGACCACTATGATACAGGGTCGTACAATCCATCAACACTTACCCTCCATATTGGTGAAACTAAGAATCATAGCCATTACATTGATAACGTATTAATGATCTTTATTAACCTTCTCATGAAAACCGGCACAGCCTTCCATGGAAGTAGTCAATCTAACAATTAACTCCATGCGCTCTAACGGCACTAACTCATCAAACGTGAGGTCTATTGACCCTTATCGTTACAACATGATTTTTTGTAAATTGTCGCATCACCCAGATAATAGATAGTTAATATATCAGGCGAAATACTACCTTTATAATGTTAAAATTGTAAAAGCGCAACCACAATTCATCCGTATTCCTGCATAGAGAAATAGGCTCGATACAACAGCGAAATCCTGGAGGGTAGCCCGTGAAGATTCCTTTTATAATGGAACAAAATATTTCCATTACACTTCTTTAGTTTTTATAAGGAGAGAAATGAATGAGGGCTCATCATGCGATTAATTGCGCCGGGGGAGCGCCTGGTTGGCGATGCACCCGAAGGGCATACACAGTTTGCCGGCGATAGGGCGAAAACATCGCACCATCGCTATGTTTTTGGCCTACGCCCCATCTTCGATCTGAGATCGAGCAGAATCAGTTTTGAGCTGTCCCGTTTCTGACGTTGGGAGGCTTGTGACGTTGCGTCGAGGTCAAAAATCGCGAATAATGACGCTGTCAACCTGAGCGATTGACATCAATGGCAATCATTACACATAGGGATGAAATCCTAGAACAATTAAATCTTCAGAGTAGGCGGTGCTTTCCAGCCGCCATGTCAGCTCATGGTAGCCCGTTTTTGCTAGCTTCATAAGCTATCACTTTTTATTAAAAACCAGAAGAATAAGCGATTAAAATTAAGCGTTAATCTAAGCGATCAATAACAATTTACAAGAAATAATGTTTCTTTGTGGAAGCCATGCCATGTTAAGTGTAAATTTTCCAACCTTAAAATTGAGTATTGTGAGCATCTCAATATCACGGCCTAAATCTTTCAGTGTGCTATAAAAGAGACTTATACATCTTCTGATGTAGTGGTTAAATGCCTGGCAAATACGAGCGTCCGTCTAGAATAGCTCACCGAACGCGCGAAATCAAAGTTAGAAACAAACACTCGCAGTTCCAGCAAGTAACCTTAATCAATGGTGAAATCTATGATGCAAGCACATTTGCCTTGATATTTGTTGGTTTAAACTCGATCGTGATATCCACGCCCGGCCCGGCGTACTGTTGGAGGGTAGTAAACGATTTATCACCAATTATCAGTTCAGTGAACTTAGCAACAGCCAGTGGCTAATTGAATTGAAGGCCGCCTTCTGATACGGGACCTGTTCTGCACCCTGAATTGAAGGATCAAAGTCTAAAAATGCCTTTTGTGCAAGATATTCGTATCCTTGCCAGAGTGATAAATGTCCTCTGGACATTTCATTGAAAGTGCCACTTTTATTGTTTCTCTTTTACGCATCTTGAGTCGGTGTGCGGTAACAGGCCCGACAGTGGCTAATCGTATCAAATACATTTAACTCAATATAAATTTCGTATAAAGTTATTCACTGCACACGAAAAATCTTTTTCTTATTTTGGCTTATTCATCTATTCAATTCGAGCCGCGTTTTATGCAACCTACTCTTTGCTCTCGCCAGT
This sequence comes from Sodalis sp. (in: enterobacteria), assembly GCF_036327475.1. NCBI lineage: Bacteria > Pseudomonadati > Pseudomonadota > Gammaproteobacteria > Enterobacterales > Bruguierivoracaceae > Sodalis > Sodalis sp. (in: enterobacteria). The sequence goes on from NZ_CP132913.1 coordinate 1,485,651, forward strand.
ATCACCGCAAATTTTTTCCGCCGCCACACGAGGAGCAGGCGCTGCAGCGCCGTTTGGAAAATTATTTCAACCGATTCACCCAACCGACAAAGCGGACGTCATTGCACAACTGTTGGCCGCGCCACCTAAACCCGGCGGAGCGCTCAAACCTAGCATTTCCAGGCGAGACGCCAGGTTTGAGCCTCGCGCTGTACGATCGCATGGTATAAAATGGAGAATACACTGTGTCATATGGGGTTAAAATGGCAAACAATACAACCGACGGTGACCGGCGGAAGCCGCACTTAACGATGTGTGGAAAAATTTCTGTCAATTGACCCAGTTGTCGGCAGATTTAGCGCCATCGCACTAGCGAGAAACAGATCGACTGACATGTGCTGCATCAGAGCATTTCGCTCCGTGAGCGTCCCATGACAATGTAGTAATGTAGTGGTGAGTCCAACCGTGCTCTACAATCCGATACACCAGAACAGCATCAAAGATGTTGCGCGCTACCTGCGCGATGAATTGACTCTGCGCTTCAACCCTGGCGCGGGAGAAGTTAAAACAATCTATGGAGTGGGTGAGTGCTGCTGTTGCTGATGATGTCCACCCCATTTGAAGGAACTGTGCTGATCGGGTATTTCAGCGCGGTCGTCGCGATGAAAAGATAAGTATTGGCATTTCGCCATTTTTGACAGTCGGACGACAGCGACACTGAATCACACACTGAACCACTACCAAAGGAAGGGCTACTCGCTCAGTTAGTACCCAAAAGCGCGAGCACTATTATACAACTGCGCCACTCATGCCTTTTTCTCAGTCGCTATTTACCTTAAAGAAAAAGAAAACGTATTGGCGCGGACCGGAGCAATGGGCAGTTGTTTAAGACTACTGCCAAGAGACCGCGGATTTAACACCCATGCTGGGTCAAGAAGCGCCTTAAGCAGCATGATGTTGCGTCGCTATTGTTAGAGCACCCAATAAACGGCTATCATTCCGACGAGTGGGCAATGATGCAAAATGAACTAGTTTTACAGCGCGCGCCTAACGCGGCACAGCACAGGTGCACCACCGGGGAACCGGACAAGCGCTTATCCTGCCCATCAGTGCTGGCATGACTGGCGCAACGCCGCGACCTCTTTCGCTAACGCAGCAATACGCGCGCTGATAATTTTATCTTGTAAAGCAGGCCATTGCGATCCGGCGAGCTGTTCAGGCTATTTGTTTACCCACAAGCATAGCATTATGCTCCCGCAGCCGCACTTCAGTGCCAAACATGCTCTAACTGGTGCTGCAACGACTGGTACTCCTGTCGTCACACATGCTGGCGCTGTATTAGTGTTCCAGCAGTGAAAGGCCGCATCATAAATGCGTCTCCAACCCTTGCAACAACATGCCTCTTCCTTTCATCGGTCTTTAGCGCAGTATGATGATTGTCCAGCACGGAAACAAACCCATTGTCGCCGACCGCCCTGTCAGCGTCCTTGGCGCATCTTTACGCTCTTAGCACCACAATTTCTGACTAGCGCCGAGGGCCTGGCAGTTGCCATACAGGCGTTCAAGTTGACGAAAATAATCCAAATGATGATTACGATGGCAGCTCACCGCTCTACTGCAGGCTGCGCCGAGCACCGCGAACACTTGCTGGGCGAGGTAATCCGTTCGCCTACGGTTGCTGAAAAGGCGGATACAGACAATGGCCTATACACTGTCAGCCGCTGGGACGCCATCCAAGCCGCTATCAACCCGAAACCAGCAGCGCGGCAGATCCGCCGGCCGGTTTTCGCTTATGTCAATCCGGCTAGAGGCGTTGCCATACAGGACTCATTGACAAAATGTGCTCGGCCGCGGGTTGACCGTCAGCACCATCAACCCCAAGATACCGTTGTCATACCCAGTCCACCAGCGTCCCCTCAACCTCTTGCGACAAATTAGGACATCAATACGCGCAGATATCCAGCGATGTGAGGGAGAAGACATTGACGTGGTGGATCTGATACGGCGTATGCCCCAGCGGCCAGATGCAGGGAGTCGACGGCGATAAGGGCGCCTATTCGGCCAAGGTGTTGTAGATAGCCGCACTTTTTGCGCCAGCGAGGTGTAAGGTTAGGCTGATAATGTCGCTAAACAGCGCCAGCGTGGAACGATGAATCTCGCGTATTTTGCCAGTCGGCAAGAAAGTGTATCAGGACCCGCTACCTGGCGTACGGCGCGCAGTTGCTGTTCAAACAACACGAGAGTTTGGGCACTCTTAACAGCACTAGCCCGGGCGGCGGCAAAGGCGCCAAACTATTCAGCAGAATGACCTGTCAGCAGAATGACCTGCTCTACCTGCGTGTTTTACGTCAGGTTATAACGGGTTGTGAGCTGGCTCATGTACGAATCGCTGACGCAAAACGGCGCGCGCCCTTGCAACGCACAGGTCAGTGCACCGAATGCGTCATTGAAAATCAACGTCGGCCCGGTTAATCGCTTGCGCTGACAGGTACACCTGTAAGTCAATGCATTCGCGGTGCAACAGGCCTGTATGGTGTCACTGGTCGCGCCAGGCGGATATGTCCAGCCGCTCTCTGGAGCAGCTTTCTGCCTCAAACCGGATTAACGCTGTGTATATCGCCTAACGTCCAGCATTGTCAACAACCGCTCGCCTCCACTCTAGCTGAGGCGAAATAGGTAATTGTCTGCGCCCCTGAGCATCAGATGGCGCGCTGCTGACGGCGCTTCCCGGCGCTTTGGCGCTAATCTGGTGCATTGTCAGTGCTTACTTTGCAGGCGCTACGGTGCTTGTCCTATGGGCCCAACGTTTCAATCACCCAGTTTCATCCTGAGTTCCAGCCGTTATGCACAGCTATTGGCGCGTATGATGGCGAAAGAGCCGGAACGGTGCGACCCCTTACCAGCGTCTAGAGGGTAAAATTGCCGCTACACCTCACAGCCAAGGTCTACTAGCTGCTTCATGCGTCGCTGTTTGCGCGGTGATTTTACGGTTTGATATTGACGGTTGCGTTTTTGCATTAATGTGATTCACAGCAAGCCGAGCAACTGCAGAATTTTCATGCGGGCTGTAAGTGAGATCTTGCAAGAAGGCGAGACTTACTTACGTTGTTCATTGTAGAAGGACTATCTTAGATGCATACCGTCGGCAATCCTTTCTTATGGGGCAGCTTTGCTGTCATGGTGATAAATCATGCTGGCCATGGATTTATTAATGCAGGGCCCTCTCCGAGGACAAACCCCGTCAATGAAATAGGCGGAGCTATGGTCGCTGCTGTGGGTCGCGCTGGCGCTGGCATTTACGCCCTGCTATGAGCCTATTGCTCCAGACAGAAAGATGGGTGGTAGCCGGTAGCCGATAGTCAAGCGCTGGCATTCCTTATCGGCTACCTGTTAGAAAAACTCGGGCGGCCGATTCACGGTCTGTATCTGTACAAAATTACCGCACTGTGATTGGTGCTGAACAGCACCATGTGGCATCGTGCCCGGCACGCTCAGGAGATTAAGACCTGCTACGCTTCACCGCTCACCGTATTTCAACACGTCTACCACCTTGCTCTGACCGGCTTTCTATGTGTACCAAGGGATTTCTCTTCAAGCATTGTGATACCGCCGGTTTTATTGCCTGTGGGGTTGCATAAATCGGCTGCTGATGGGCGATAAAGTACTGTTTGAAATCGTTGACTATATGCACGATCTTTCAAAGGTGACTTCATCTCAGTAGCAGCTCATCAGGATCCGTTCGGCGCCGAACATTTCCGGCACTTCCGTCAGCACGGTAGTGCTGACATTAGCGATCAGATAATTCGAAAAACGCCCGAGCATGGATCTGGCGGTAATCCTTGACAGGTCGGTCTGAATCGCTGCATTCCAGTCTAAAATTTCAGTTCGCTAAGCTTGCCCAGTTGGAGCAGGTCGTCGCGTATGCGCTGATAAAGAGCGCGCAAACACTCCAGTTCGTCCTCCACTTCACCGATGCTGGCAAATCATGAAGGTAACCCGCTCGCTATCGAACTCGCCGAGGGTGGTGCAGAAACATCAACTTGGTTATTCTCGCAGTCAGCCAGATGACCAGTACTACGCCGGCGTTTGGGTTGCGCACCATGTTGTCTGCCCCAGCTGCAAACAGTCGAACAGGCGGGTGACAAATGCACGCTGTCGATATCTTCCGCGCCAAAGGTCTCCATGAGGAATCGCTGCTGGATCTGGCGGGCGATGCCGTTGTTGACGCAGCCCGCGGTCGGTAGGATCCACAGCTCGTTGCGAATACCAACCTGGCCGTTGCGGCGCCAGTAAACTGCACCTTGCTGCCGGGCATTTGCGGCGGCAGCACGCATCCAGAACATTGAGATTGGTTTTCGCGCTCTGCAGTAAATATGTTCTTCGGCTGGATGAGGCTTTGGCGTGCCTGATGGGCACATATTTGATAATCATATCCCCTCGCCACCATGGGCGTTATGGCAAACACGGGCTGACGTAGCGTGACGCGGTCATTACCGATAGTACACGCCTGGTCAGCTGCAGACCTTGCAGAGCGACCGCTACATTGTCGAAATTTTAATAATATTCGTGATGAACCTTTGGGTTTCAGCAATAGGCGGAAACGGCGTCCCGCATGCCCACAGGCCAACCTACGGTTGTTATTCAACCTGTGTGGCAGGATGCGGGTGCGAAATTTGGTCATACCGTTGAGCGCGATGGATAACAGTTGATGCTCAATAAACGGATTGCGAAATGCCTCTGTGCCACCTCAGCAAAAGAGATAAGTTCGTCGTGAGGTAAAATCCAGCAGACGATGCAAATGTTCAGGTTGAGCTGATCCAAACGTAACGCCTGGCCAGCCAGGTCGGCCCCTGAATAACGAACAGATAAAAATTCGGCGGTGTCGAGGAAAATACCCTGATAGCCGAGCTCCGTTTGCAGCGTCTGCACTTTGCTTCATTGTACGGGTAACCCCCGTGACGATGCGGTTCACTAGCGTCGAGCAGGAGGTATTGCTATCGTTTAACCAGTGGACAAATTCTGCAGCCAGCGCTAACAGGTCAGCATAGTGCAGCACCATTTCGCGCGTCGCCGTTATAATCGATAAGTTCGCAGAGGATAAGCACCCACTCTTATCCTCCACATCGCCAAAATGGCAGAAACGTTCGTACAGCAAACGCGTCAGTTTGACTGCATAACTTGCGGCGGCGCATCCTGCAGTCGGTCGTCCTTAAAGCTAATATCGGCCTCGATGGTGTTGGAGAAGACAAAACAGATGTTAGCATCATGAGCCAGCGCCAGATAGTCATCGAATTGGCGGCATAATCTCGCGACCGACAGACTGGATAATGCGCGACTGGCGCACCGCGCCTCCCTGCTCGTTCGTCCTGGGTCGACAACGACGTGGGGGAATCGGTATCGATCGGGAGTACGACGACAATGCCGGCATCAAGTTCAGTGTGTTCGTTCAGCAAATCCAGTTGTCAGTCAAAAAGGCGCGCAAAAAATTCGCTTCGCCGAACTGGATAAGGCGATCCGGTATACCGGCGACCTGGAAAATTTTGACGATTTAGCGTTTGCATTCAAGAGTTATCTTCAATAATACACGAGTGGACCGTCGTCGATCCGCCAGGCTTAATCAGAGGTTCAATGGCAAAGTAATTTTTGGCATTGTCGAAGCAAATGTTTTCACCATTTCGCCCAACAGCTTTATGTCCGCTGGTCGTTGACTGAATCGAAACCAGTATCGTGGCTGAGCAGTTTCAGCATGCGGCTATTGTGCGATTTTGAATTGCGCGATTTCCTCGGCATTCGGCAGCTTACCGTCTAGACGACGAGCCAGAATGCCATCGCACGTGTTGGCATAGTTTCCCATCGCACGTGTTGGCATAGTTTCGCCAATGGACCACCACTCAAGCGCGTGGTCAGAGACGCGGCAGTCGTGGGCGGCGAAATGACCAAGACGTTTCGACAATGCGTCGCAAAGCGCCCTGAATCCGCTGATGGCGGTGTCCGAGTCGCCCTCGAGTAACCTTCAGCTTCAATATTGATTGAAGGACTTATCCGGGCGCAAGTTGGGCAGCACTTTGATAGAGAAGCTGCTGTCTTGCGCGACGGCTTTATGATGTACAGGTCATCGATCGAATCATCGGTGGTGCCGACCATTTTCATGTTCAGCTGATGCTGAACGGACGGCGCAGTTCCAGATTGGTCCAGTGATAGAGGGATTGATGGTGTGCGGCACAGTCTGCGCCAGGCTTCAATTTTCACAGTCGCCGGCGTCGCTAGTACAAAAACGTTCAGCCACGCCGTTGGTGTGTGCATCGCGCACCATTTATGGTTGTCACCTTTCTGGTTGTCATACAGGTTTTGCGGTAATTTTGCGCGATCTGTTCCGGCGGTAAATGGCAGTGACTTTCGTATAGTCATAATACAAACAGCGGGCGAATTCGATGTCCAGCAAAATCTTCAGTTAAAAACACGGTCATAACAGGCCCGTTATCTTCTTTTAGTAATATTTCCAAAGGAATATGTTATACCAATTTAGAACAAACTGATTGGATTCTAAGTCCTGTTGTAGCAAACACCCTTCATGAATCAATAGAAATGTCACATCTTTACGCCAATTCCGCCTAAAAGACGGCTGGTGGGACAGAATTATTATCCATGAAATTATTAATTGTTTTTGTCCTCAACTTTTAAATATATATGATAAATTATTGTAACGCCGCTTTCAGTCAGGGCCTAAAATTTTGTTTATTGGCGAGGACCTCGTGAGTTTAGCGATACCCAAGTGGGGTGGATGGGATTCGAAAGAGCCGGAAATTAACCGGCCAGCTGAAAGCCATACCGACAGGACGCAGTACCCTGGGCAGCCTGATAAAACAAACATCTAGGGGACACCCTACAGCGCCGGTGAACCACCGACTGAGCAGTTGGATTGAAGGCACTACTATTGGAAGAAGCTTTAATACATAAGATTAAAGGGTTACGCGGGTATATGATCTCCCTGGTTACCTTGGGCGCGCGCTGGGCTACCTAGCGGCGTAACGCCATTGCGGCGGCAGCGGCCCCGACGTTGCATGACAAGCCGCACATTACCACACAGCAATACTCTTAATCATCGTCACTTATTCCACCTGTTACTGGACATGCTTGGCACTAAAGTATGTGGTGTTCGCGATTCTGTGGGCGGTATTCTAATGGCCACCGCGCTGACTAGCAGTTTGGGCCTGGCTATCGCCCGAGGTACGGTAGGGAAACCGCGATGATCCAGGCCGGTCTGAAGGCAAGTAACGAATGGCTTCCGTCAACAGAGCCCTCTATTTGCGGTCGGCTACTTTAACGTTGGCTCCTCCACGGCGCCATGGTTGTTCCGCCGTTGATGATTTGGGCGATTATGATTCACAGCCGGGAAATGGTTTGTTAGGTGGAAATTGACAGAAGAAGAACGGGATTGCACATACTGGCCAGGGAATCCCAGCACCAGGTCAATAACGGTAAGAAAATGAGCGCCCGGGAAATCCTGTACAGCCGCCAATTCTTGGGCATCGCGCTGCTGCGTTTTCTCGCCGAGCCAGCCTGAGGCCTTTTAACGCCTAGATCCCGCTGTTCATGTTTAAAGTTTACGGCTTTAACCTGAAAGAAATCGCTATGTTCGCCTTGATGCTGATGTTGTTCGTTGATTTGGGTTGTAGCGTCGTGACGCTGAGGCGCTCTTGATGATTGACCCCGACATGATTGGCCTGATTTACCGGCCCGTAATGTGGCTATCGGCCTGCTGTGTATCGGCGGCTTCACCCATCAGTCGTGGCACGCTGGATTACCCTGTCCTCGGGCGTCTTTGGCCGCAATAGTGGCGACCGCCAAGGCCTGACCGGCATGGCCGCGTGGCTGGCGAATACCATCCGGCTTAGTCTACCATTCGCGGTCCTGTCGCTGTTCGATTTGTTAGGCGACCTGTACATCTGGACCATTCTGAAAAACCGTCCGGCGCAAATCTGAAAAACCGTCCGGTGCAAAGAACCACGGCGACAGTGTAACGTCGCCCAGGCGCGCCGTGATATAATAAGCACATGCGGCCATCCCTTCTTGTACCCGCCGGCGCCGGCCGCTAAACGTCAGCATGCACTTTCTTGTATTGTGAAGAGCAAAACCCACGGAGACTCGCAGATTATACCAGCAGCTAGTGGTCGAACTGAAACAGCGCAGCGTATTGAATCTGGTATCTATCTGGTCAGCGAGAAGCTGTCAGCGGAACGCTATATCTCCAGGGAGATGAACATCAGCCACACGGTGGTATGGGAAGTGATTATCATGCAGGAGGAAAGTTGCGTAGAAGTGCGCAAAAGCTCGGGTATCCATATTAATCAGCACAGCATGTGTGTTGCCCGCCGGCGAAACTCAGGTCGCCACGCTTGGTCCGTTTGGGGATGCTGCAAGCGCGGCAGTTTATTGCAAGTAATCAGGTGGCGCTGGACACTGGCAACAGCGGGCGTCCATCGTTGAAGATATGAACCCAGCTTATATAACCCTTATTGGTCAAGTTGCACGAGCAGACGATGAGGCGGCAGAAAGCTAGCGCGAAGAGCATGACTCATTCAAAGCGCTGATCCGCGAGGATTCCATATGCGGCCAAGCTAGCGATGTGGCAACATTTGGAAAACACCAAGCAGGTGCTGTTCCACGCCACCGCCGACGATTTTGAATCCAGCGTTAACCGCTATGTGTTCAGCGATACCCCGTGGTACGCTTGAACACCGTGACTAGCGGGGTAAAACAACCGGCGTACCGTCGCCTCAGGTCTCGAAGATTAGCAAAGCGGTAGATGGCCAGCCAGTTAACGCCCGTATGATTAGTGTCTAAATGCACCAGCTCGGCGTGCAGATGCGCCGCGGCTACTTGCTGTAGCCCATAAATCCGGCACTGCTCCCACTGCTGGGCGAGGATGCGCCAGCATCAGAAAACCAGGTGGAACAGCGTCTGAGGTTGTTCCGCGTTAAACCGCGGAAGGAACATAAGCCGCGGAAGGAACACCTGCCACCCAGGCGCTAAACGCCGTAGCCGAGAGATTCCACTTTTATCAGCGTCGGCGATAAGATTCATCTCTCGCCGACGCTGCTTTTCGCCATCGACCAGCACCGCTTCCGGCGCCGCATCCTGGCTGACTCGCACGTAATCCAGCACCCGCATACCGGAAAAGCGCCATTAAAGTGCATACCCGGTGCGAGTAGGGTAGGTTCACAGCGTCCAAATTTTTTAAAACTCGTCACCATTTGATCCGCCAGCGCCTCGGCGGTAGCGGCTGATATGATCGTCATGACCGGCGTCAAACTTCAGCCACCAGTTTTAACCAATCAGGCCAAACCGTATGGACGCTCAAAACTGCTTGATAACCCCCTGCTGGTCGGAAAACTCAAGTGGTGCGGCCCAATATTAAAATTGGCCGCTACCATTAGTGTGCCGCAAATCCCACCATCATGCCAATAGCGGACATGATAGCCAGATTGCTGCCCATATAGCCGACGATAATGGGTAAACTGATGCCGGCAGTCATGATGGGAAATGCCGCAAAGGCGTTTCCCATAATAACGGTGAGCAGGGCTATGCCAATGCAGTAGGCGGCAACCGCGACAACGGACAGTCCCAGAGGGATGGTAATCAGCTCGTTATCAGCTTTACCCACCCTGGCCAAGGCGAAATTCCCCAAGCGACGTCATCGGCAGGACGCTGGCCCAGCCGATGGCGTCAAGCAAGCCGCCGACCTTCGTTCATCTCGCTTGCAGGCGTCTCATACAATATCATCAGACTCAGCACGACGAAAAACGCAACAATAATGCCCAGACCAAGCGCAGCCAGGGTGGAGGAGCCGCCTGGGATCAGCAGCGTCACCAGCGGGATCAGCACGCCGAAATGAACAATCGGTTGCTAAGACGACTGGCGCACACTTCCCAGCCGTTCAACAGACGCCTCGGAATGAAAATAATCGCATTAATGCCTAAAAAACAGGCGCTTTTCCAACGTCTTGGGTTAGAACTATCACGCAAGTTAATTATAGCCGTGGAAAACATGATACCCACCAACACACAAAGCGCATTCAGAATCGTCATCCTTCATCTCCCTTGCCGCCCGCGTTTTGTTCTGTGCGGCATGAATAAGCGCGCGCTGGTAAAATGCCACGCGGCAACTATTGTTGCTTGCTGTGGCCCAATTCACCGAGCCCAGCGGGCAGTACCATGACTATCACCAAAATAGGCCAGTGCCGGCAAACAACTACCAAAAATGATAAATGCAAAAGTGGTGGGAATCAAAATGCAGCGATTCGCCAATATAACTAATCCTTTCATCAATAAGATCAAGCTGATACATATGTCTTCGTCAAAAAGCACGTCGATATTATCTACCGTCGCACAGTGCGCATGGATTTTTTTTCACGCCCCGCATGGGGTAAATCCTTCAACCATTTATGCGACGCCCCTTCCCTTCGGCCATGGGGCTATCAGTGGCCGCACTATTTGTGTATGGCGTCGAGCGCGGTCAAGCCCAGTGCGGTAGTTGACTGCCGCATCAGCATACAGAGAATCAAAATGCGCGACAGCGACGCGGAGTGGATGCGTGTCACCCCAGGCGCTGCGCCTGCTCGCGCAGTCCGTTGCGCTCCCGCAACTCGATGTAGGCGGTGCCAAATCGCTTATTACCGCAGGAAATCCAGGTCTCTGCCGGTGATAAATCCTACAAGCGGTTATGATCTACTAAAGGCCATATAATGATACCCCAAGAATGGTGAGAATGGCTTTCACCAGAGAGATTGAAGGCTTAAGGAATAGCCTTCCACTGGCCAGCCAGATAAACTCACTTTTAAGTTATTTCAAAAGAATTTGGAATATTAAATTACCGATCCTTTTTAACAGAATAAAAGCGCTCACCTGTGTCGATGCATAACCGGCCTGACGAGCGGGAAATTATCTAGCTGCACATAAGGGATTACCGCACGCGCGCAAGATAGCTACGGCGTTAATTATCTGCTAAGCAAAGAAGTCTATCGGCATAAATATCTTTACTGCTGTTTTATGCTGTTTTATCACCGTATATTGCAGGCTTCCAGACCAGACTTTTGCCAACCAACGCGATCTCTTCTGTTTGGTAATGCTCTGCCATCCTCAACGCTGTCGCGCCGATCGCCCACCTTAGACCCGTTTTCCACGCCCGAGGAAGGGTGCCGCCGCTCGTCATAAAGGTTTGGTCGGCGCTATTTTGCAGCGCAAAGCGGGTGGGCGCGAACAATTAAAGTCAGTAAGCGTTTTATGTCAGCCGATGTAAAACTGACAGCGCAGGGTCTATTTTCCCCTTAAAGCGCCCATCACGTGGCATTTCGGCCATGTTTCACTGTCTCAATGGGGTTGGTTTTGTTACAGTACGGGTTATTTCTTTACACTTTGGCCGGTTCGCTAGCCACCGTTTCGCGCGTGGTTTTTCTCTCACTGCAGATGCAGTGACAGGTTTCGCCGGCGCGGATAGAGCAGCGTTTGCCTTGCCGTTCGTGGTTGATAGGCGCGTAAGCGTGCATTCCGAAGCCAACGCCGCGAGCTCGCTTCCTCTATTCCGATTCGGTAACGGGCAGTAAATGACATGTTGTCAATGATTGAGAATACACAATGGATATCTTTAAGGAGCTGCTGCACGCCCTATGGCAACAGGATTTTGAAACACTTTCCGATCCCAGCCTGGTTTGGATCATTTATTTATTGGTATTTGTCATCCTTTTTTTGGAGAACGGCCTGCTGCCTGCCGCCTTTTTACCCGGCGACAGTTTATTAATACTGATCGGCGTGCTGATTGCAAAAGGGACGCTGAATTTTCCTCTCGTACTGCTGCTTCTGACCGTCGCCGCTAGCTTGGGCAGTTGGATTAGTTACATACAGGGGAAATGGCTGGAAAATAACCGGCTGGTGAAGGGCTGGCTAGCGCATCTGCCGGCGCGCCATCATCAGCGGGCCCATCAGATGTTTCATCGCCATGGACTTTCGGCTTTGCTTATTGGTCGGTTTGTCGCGTTTGCGCGAACGCTGCTGCCGACTATCGCCGGTCTGTCCGGCCTAGGCAGTTCTCGTTTTCATGTTTTTAATTGGATCAGCGTCTTTCTATGGGTGTTTATCTTAACACTCGTCGGGTTCATCCTTGGGAAAATGCCGGTGTTTCAGCGCTATGAAGAGGAATTGATGCTATGCCTGATGCTGCTGCCGCTGGCGCTGTTGACTATCGGGTTTGTGAGTTCGTTGGTGGTTATCTGGCGCCGTAAACGGCTTGCCGATTCAGATAAAGAATGATGAAAGTGTCAGGTTTAGCCTTACGACACGCTTCCGTTTCGGTTTGCTGGCGGTGGCGGTGCTGGATGTTGCTGACGCTGTTATTTCCGATGCTGTGCCGCGACGACAGCATGCTACAAATCACCGTTGCCAACGAACACGGTTCGCTGCCGGACGGCTTTGCTCTATCAGTTTCCTGAAGATCGCGGTATCCGCGTGAAAGCATTACCCCGCCAAGGACAGCATGATTGTTCGTCTAGATACCCCGGAACAAGCGCAGACGGCACAATTGGTGCTGCAAGCACCCGCCTGAGGACTATGCGATCCTGAAAGCCGCCGCTACAGCGCCTGGCGGGGCTATACCGTCCCGCCGCTTCGGCGCGCCGTCCTTGTCAAGTGGGCGCGCTATCCAACCCTCGGCCCACTACCGCTGTCGGGTGGTCTGGTCTTTAACCGGATTAGCCCTAAGAAATTGTTACCACTTTTGCTGTTTAGCGGATCGCCCCGCCCGATGCCAAAACCTTGAAGGAGCCGAACCATGGTCAAAGATGCTACTTCTGAATATTTACGTTCGGAATTGAAATCACTGGCGGATACGCTGGAAAAAGTGTTGCGTGAATGTGATTATTAGAGCGGTTAAATGAAAGATAAAAACACGGTGGAAGTGCGTTTATCTGTATCCCTTCGGTCATAGGGTCAGATGCAAAATATGACGTGTGGTTGCCATAGCCGTGACAGGGTTGGCTATCACGAGCTATCTTGATCATGACGTTGGCACTTAGCCATAACTGGTAGAGGCTTAGCGCAATTTCCGCCACGCCATCTTCAATGGCGTGCGCCAGTCGACGAGTAACGCCAGAGGTCCCGCGCGCCAGCGCCAGCCGCATCACCTCGGATAGATCCGCTGCCTACACGCCCAACTTGACCGCCAGACACTTGCCCTGACAATCGTAAAAGACTGCGTGTCCTGCCAATTCTGCCAGTACGCCATCAGACGATGCGCCATGTTTTCTCTGGTCATGTGCGTTCAGCTGGCGTCAAGATAAGCGAGATAGTCCGTGACATAACGCTCCAGCAGCCCTTCGCCAAACGCCTATTTTGAACTGAAGTATGATAAAATGCCCACCTCGGCACGCGAGCAGCAGCTAGAATTTCATTAAGCCCAACAGCGGAAACCCTTTGCAGGCTATTGATCCGCTGATCGTGCGCCAGAACGCTATCCCGAACGGGGGTTGGTTTCAGTGTTTGTCGACATGTTCATACTTTAAAGGTAGAATCGATTAGATCGGTCGCCTAGAAGTGTTTTTATCGCCCACGCATTATTCAATTTTTCTGATCGACCCTGACAGTTTTACTCGCTCTCACCGGTCAGAAAGGCGCATTATACTGCCTGTATCTAATATCCTCTTCCCGTTGACTGATCCGTGAGACGCGTCTCACAGAAGCCTTAGCGTGCATTACACCGGCAGACACAAATCAAGAAAGAATCATGAAAAAATTAGATCATGATAGCACCTTTCAGGTGGCGCGTGTATTGGTGTCTATACTGTTTATTCTGGCCGGCTACGGCAAAGTAGGCGCCGGTTATGCCGCGATACCCAGCAGTACATGGCAGCAACGATGGCCGCACCGGGTTTATTGCTGTTGACTATTTGCTTGAAGTCGGCGGCGGTCTGGCGGTTCTGTTCGGCTTACTTGACCTGCAGTGTGTCGCTTATCACCGTGATATTTACGTTGTTGACAGCGTTTCTTTTCCATGCGGATTTTACCCAGGCAGGTAACCAGATCAATTTTATGAAAAATCTGCCCATCTCCGACGGTTTATTTGCTGCTGGCTAAAAGGGTAACCGAGGCTACCCCTCGTCTGCTGGCTAAAATGGTAACCGAGGCTACCCCTAACATCCGCCGGCCCAAGCTAGTCAGGGGTATAAGCGAGTAAAACCGATATCCCGCCCTTTCCGCTGACGATGGTAGGGACGTAAAAAGCGAGCGGCATGATGTTGAGGGGAATGTGGCATGGGCTTGCTCGTCGATGGGAAGTGGCGGGACAAATTGTACGATACCTCCGCTATAACGGACGGTTTTATCGCTCGGCGTCAGTGTTCCGCATTGGAGAGCGCCCGGCGGCAATACCGGTCCTGAAGGGTGCGGCGGCTTTCGCGCCGAAGGCGGCCGCTGCCATTACCATCTTTATGTGTCATTAGCGGTACCGCACCCTACTGATGCGTTAGTTGAAAGGCTTAACCTAGTTAATTCCCGTTTCGGTGGCCCACCCGCTAATGCCCGAGAACGGCTGGACCTTCAGCCAGGATTTTCCCGGCGCTACCGGCGATCCCCGATTTAACAAAGCGTTTCTTTATCAACTCTATTTACAGCCGGATCCCGGCTATAACGGCTGCGTACGGTACCGGTGCGGTAGGATAAGCAGCGGATCATTGTCAGCAATGAATCGGCGAATATCCTGCAGGCGGATGTTCAATAGCACCTTCGACGGCGCCGGCACGCTGGCCGGTAACTATTTACCCCTTGACCTGCGCGCCGCCATTGATGAGATCAACGGCTAGGTATACCTGCAGGTCAATAATGGCGTCTACAAAGCCAGCCTCGCTACCCGTCAGGAGGTTTTCGCTGTTCTGGGTGCGACTAATGGATTTACAGCTATTCAGATATTGCCGAAACGGTGGATTTCGCCCATATTCATATTATTTCCGCAGTCATCCGACCCTCAATCCGCACAGTATTATTTCTATCGAGCCGCAGTTCGATCTCGGCGAACCCCACAGTCGCGCAGCGCGTTTCGGCGTCCGTGAAGCGTGAGCGTCGACCACCGGACGACAACGTCGGGCGCCAGGCCATAGTGGTATCGCTACCGGCCCTGCACTACGGGCTAAACCACCAGCAACCGCTCGGCGGCGATATCCGTCTCCACCAGCGGATAGGGCATCGTCGCCACCCATGGCCCAGCGAGCCACCTTGTGCTTATCCGCCATCGTGCTCACCGTTTAGGTGCTGCTGTTTATCGTTGCGCCGTTAACACCGACCGTTTGCTGGCGGTATTGGCGATGGCGATCCTGCGATATTTGACGCGGGTGACTTCGGACAGTGATTCGAGCTTCTAGTGGAGGCTGTTGATTTCCGAGGACGCGAAGAAATGCAAATCCAGCACGATGACGATATCAACCCGCCTTTATTCAGACGCTCCCAGGCACCGGACAGCACTACTTCACTACTAATAATGGAAATTTGAGTGTTGGCTTTGCGCGCCGCTTTGTCTATCCGCGGACATTGGTGAATTTAGTGCGATAGCCAGAGCGGCCGAACAAAACCACATTCGGCCCTCCCTCTAATTTTTTCTGCATAGTGTAACTTAGCGCCGCAGGCACCTGTCCCAATTCATCCGGCGCGGGGCAAAGCTACCGCGCCTATCGATCGCATCGTATTACCCGCAGGGCTTCAAGCGTCAATTGCCCGGCCTTTAGCCATCGGATCTTCTTATTCGGGATTTTGAATGTGGTATCCAGATTAAATTGCTAACAATCCGCTGGTTCAGGCATTCTACCTTTTCGACCACTACGCTGACGCTGAACCAAGAAGTGCGGGCGATCGGCGCCGCCTTTCAGCCGCGAACCTATCCCGATGTGTTGAATATCCTCTTGCTAGGCGAAGCCGAACACCGCGATAGCAACGGTCATGCCGTCCGCATGGCTGCCGACGACGCATTGGCGCTGGCGTGCTTATGTGCAATCAGTGTATGACCATGTAGAGATTGGCGGTATACAGGGCGCGCGGGCAACTTTCCTGCAGAGACGGCGTGTTTATGCATGATGAATGACCCATGATATTTGACATTGCGAGCCACTACGCTGCGCCGTTGCAGGCACAGTTGATTGATTTGGCCGGTGACGACCAATCGGTGCCGTAAGCCAGCGAACGCCAACGGTAAAACCCCGCGCCAGGATGAGGCGCTAGGTTAACACAAGAGTGGAGTTGACCGTTAAGCCGGGTTCTGTCGTGGACAGTCATTCATCTAGGCCAGCGCTCGTGCACTGGCTCAAGCAGCCTACCCGGGTTCAGTACGGGCCGTACCATGTGAACCCCTATTTGGCCTTGCTCCGGGTGGAGTTTACCGTGCCGCGAACTGTTACCAGCCGCGCGGTGCGCTCTTACCGCACCCTTTCACCCTTACCTGTTCCCGCCTGCGCGGGCCATCGGCGGTTTTCTCTCTGTTGCACTTGTCGTGGGTTTGCACCCCCCAGGCGTTACCTGGCACCCTGCCCTATGGAGCCCGGACTTTCCTCCCCTCCTCGGCTTCCCCTTGCGAGTATGACGGCGAAGCGGCGACTGTCTAGTCAACTCCAGTGCGAAGTATAGGCACGTTCCCGACACTTGTCATCCGCGATACGCGTTCCAGGAATGATGCCGCCGCATCGCGTTACGCTTTTGTTGCCGATCGAGGGCGTATCGGTACAACGTATTCTTTTTCACGCCGTGGATCTCCGCAGTCAGCGCTGCGGCTTTTTTCAGCGGCAACTCGACCAGCAACAGCGCTAACGTACGCAGCGCCTCCGGCGGTAGCGTATCGTCCGGCGCACGATAACCTTCGACGATGAGCACTATTTCACCGCGGCGGCGCATGTCGTCCTCCCGCACCCATGCCAATAGCTCCCCGACGGGCGCACCATGAAGGGACTCCCGGGTTTTGGTCAGCTCCCGCGCCAGCACCATGTAGCGTAGCGGCCCCCAGGCGGTGACCATATCCTCCAGGCTCTCTAGCAACCGGTGGGTAGACTCGTAGAAAATCAGCGTGCGCGGCTCCAGTGCCAACCCTTGTAGGGAATCGAGGCGCGCTTTGCGCTTCGCCGGCAGAAAACCTTCATAACAAAAACGATCGGAAGGCAGCCCGGCGGCGGACAGGGCGGTAATAGCCGCACAGGCGCCAGGTAGAGGCACGACGCGAATTCCGGCCTCACGGCAGCGGCGTACCAAATGATATCCCGGGTCGTTGATAAGCGGCGTACCGGCGTCAGAGACCAGCGCTATACTTTGTCCGTCCTGCAGTTTCGCCAAAAGGACGTCCGCCTTTTGCTGTTCATTATAGTTATGCAACGCGAACAGCCGCGCATTTATGGCAAAATGTTGTAATAGCAGACCGGTATTACGAGTATCCTCAGCGGCAATAAGATCAACGCCCTGCAGGACAGATAATGACCGCCGGGTGATATCCTCCAAATTACCAATGGCAGTCGGTACCACATATAGCGTTGTTGCGGAAATATCCGCTTGTTGGTATTGATTCATTGTTTAATCCGGATTGCTGATTTAACATTGAGCGCTTTGAACAACATCACCAGATACAGTATGCCTTCCTCTTGTGTATTGGGTTTTAAAACAGGCGCCTACTTCCTGTCTTGCTGCCCTCGTCGATACTGGCCGCGTGTCTATTTCAGTCAACGCCAACGCTGACTATTATTTACAGCAGATGCAGCAAAGCCGCAATGATACCAAGACCTAGCTACTAATTATTCGCCATTCACGCGTTCATTTAAAGAAAGACACCTACTGCTGAGCGCGGAACTTGCGCTGGTCTCGCGTCAGCCACAAAGCGCCGCCGCTCCTACGGCGAACCTTCACTAGCTCTGGTATTGACCTATGTTGCTCAGATGTCGCTGCTGAGCGACTCGGTCGCCGATCATAAAATATCGATAAAACCTGGCAAACGCTAGTATCGTTTCCGTCACAGCAAGGCAATCTGGTGATCAACACCAACAGGACGACCGCCAGGACCTAGCCTGCTGCAGGCGGAAATAAAAGACTGGTAGGCCATCTATCTGCAAAACTCGGAAAACCCCGCCACCCCTGGGGCCAACTGCAAAACTACTCATCGTCATCGGTGTGGGCATTGCTTTGCTGTTGTTACTGAACGGTCAGACGCAGGTATTTCAACGTGATTCAGCAGGGGCTTACGGTGGTGCAAAACGGTCTGACCGCGTAAAAAAGCGCCCCGGTTCAGGCCATTACCACCGCCGAGCAGATCGCCGATGGCACCAACCTTAACGACGGCGTGGAGGACACGCCGCCCGACGGCGGTCACGCAAATCAGAACAGACCGGTAACCGCTCTAGGTATACGCCGGTCGCGTCGGGAGACGGTAAGCGTGACGGCGCCAGTATGATAATCGGTCCACTCCTGAAGAACGACGTGGAGCAGTTGTACAACGATAACGCTCAATCAGCTGAAGCACCTGCAATCGCGGCCCAATATTTGCTATTTGCCCTGTCACTGTAAGATGAAGCGCGCGACGTGGCCAACATATTCACCAGTAGGGCCATGGGGACAGAGTGCCAATGCGTTTTCCGACGATAGCCGATGGAGAAGCGCCGGCCAACACGGCGGCACCAACCACGGTCCTACCATCCTCGCACAACAGGATAACGGCGCGGTGCCGACATCCGCCAATGCCAACGACGGTATCGCGACGCGGCCTATATTATCGCCACCCCGACGAGCTGGCGCTGATTAAGACCAGCGCTATCCCGCTACTAACCGGATACATCCGGTGCTGCTGTTGCAGATAAGCGCCCAGTTCCGCGGTGATTATTCGATGGTTCGGCTGTGCGCCATGGTATGGACGTCTGGACGCTGGCCAATCACTTAAGCGAAATGCGCCAGCTTCCGAGCTTTCAGGTTGCGGACGAAATCGACACGCTGTATCGGCAACGCCGCATTGCGTAATCAACAGGACGTTGTCATGCCTGAAATGCCCGTGGGGCAACTCATATAGCACCGCCGCCGTTCGTTTACTGCTGGTGGCGAAAGTCTGGCTGGTACAGCGCTAGTTTTAACATTTCTATCTGTCGCTTCGACATTGTCGCCATTATCAGAAGTTGGGTAGAATGACTGAAGACGCCTTTGGCAGCAAGTATCCAAACCCAAATAGCGGCGGCGGAAGCGCTGCTGGCGCCATCGCCCATGCTGCCAATGTATTAGCGTAGGCGCTGCTCAACGATAAAAATCTTATACTGCGGCAATGGTACCTCTGCCGCCAACGCGCAGCACGTCGCTGCCTGTATGCTGAATCGCTTTGAAGTCGAGCGCCCCGCCTGCCAGCAATGGCGTTGAATGCCGATACTGTAGCGTTGACCGCCCATCGCCAATGATCACCTGTATGGCGAGATCTACGTCATGCAGGTGCGCGCGCTCAGATGAGGTCGGCGATATCCTGCTGGCGATTTTCACCCGAGAAAATTATCGCCATGACGGACTACGACGACGGCGAATTGGCCGACATGCTTGGTCAGCAGGACATTGAAATCCGTATCCCATCCCATCGCAGTGTACGGATTCAAGAGATGCATATGCTCACCGTAAACTGTCTATGTGATTTGATAGATAATAAGTTGTTCCACCCACCTGGACGATTAAGGAGCCCAGATGAAGGTTCATACGCCACTAATACTGCTGTGTACCGCTTTGATGCTGCAAGGATGCGTCGGCGCGGTAGTGGTTGGTGCCGCCGCGGTCGCCACCAAAACCGCTACCGATCCCCGCACCGTCGGCACCCAAGTCGATGATGGCACGCTTGAAGCCAGGATCGCCAATGCACTAGCCAAAGATCAGCAACTGAAGAAAGAGGCGCATATCGTCAATACGGCCTATCAGGGCAAAGTTCTACTAACCGGCCAGGCGCTGACCCCCGAACTGGCCGAACGCGCCAAGCAGATTGCAATGGGCGTCGACGGAGCCACCGAGGTCTATAACGAAATCCGTCAGGGGCAGCCGATATCGCTCGGACGTGCGTCAATGGATACCTGGATCACCACCAAGATCCGCTGGCAGCTGCTGGCCAGCGACGCGGTCAAGTCCTCCAACGTCAAAGTGACTACGGAGAACGGCGAAGTCTTCCTGTTGGGGCTGGTGACCAACGCCGAGGGCAAGGCCGCGGCTGAAGTCGCCAGTAAGGTGAGCAGCGTGAAACATGTCACGACCGCCTTCACCTATTTACAATAGTCGCGGTTTGAGCCGACCGTTGTTAACCGCGACTAACGCAGGCCCGTCTGCGCCCGATAATCATCACCGTCCGTTTGCCACATCTGGCACAGGATCCAAGCGCTGCCGTTGGTGAATGTAGACGCTGGGAGCGTCGGTACGTAAGCTCAGCGGATTGGGTAGTGCTGCTGCTAGCGGCGTCGCCTCCACGCCAAATATGCCCTCGCCAAATTCCACAATATTCAAATATACGGTCAAAATGCACTGCTTGGTCCGCATCCCCTATCCCGCCAA
Organism: Sodalis sp. (in: enterobacteria); assembly: GCF_036327475.1. Classification (NCBI taxonomy): domain Bacteria; kingdom Pseudomonadati; phylum Pseudomonadota; class Gammaproteobacteria; order Enterobacterales; family Bruguierivoracaceae; genus Sodalis; species Sodalis sp. (in: enterobacteria). The sequence continues at coordinate 1,506,194 of NZ_CP132913.1, forward strand.
TCCCTTACATCGCGGATAGCAGTGATACCAAGGCGAACCTTGGGTCCTCGGCCGACATCACTGCCAAGACCATCGACAGGGCAACAGCCCGCATCGGCACCCAGCGCGAATGGGCGACATAGCGAAAATCCCCCTCTTACGCTAGTGGTCCATCTACCATTCCGCCATAACGACGCTGAAAGGCGTCGGCACAAAGGCAAAACATTATCGCCAACAGCCACAGCGCCACCAGGGCCAGACAGTCTCTTAAATAGCCAGTGCCGTGCGCTGCAGCACGGAGCGTCGCCAGCGCGCCGCCAGCTCGTCGATACATTTGACTGCCTCGAGGTCTCCGAGGTCTCCTGGGCTAGCGTGGTTATGATGTTGTTATCGCTATCAATATTGCTTTGTCACACCGAAGCCACTAGGGACGAAGCGCATCGAGTTCATCGGCGCTAGCCGCCGATAGCGGCTAGATATGCCCGCGCGAGATCCACGCTGCTTCCAGCAGCACATTGCGCCGTTCGTCGTACGGCTCACCTCTAAGATGATTTATCACCTGCAACTGCGGTTATCGAGCGCAAAACAGAGCGCGTCGCCCCGCGGTCGATGAAACGCAAGCACAGCTTCATGAATGTCATTTCCATCATTGACGCCGTAACCGCTCGACACGACACCGATCCGTTTCATTGGCTAGATTCCCCCTATCTGGTAGGCGGACTTGTTATTTCAATTGATAAAATCTGTACTACATCCCAAAGTTTAATGGATCTTAAAATATTATTTTGTTGTTTACTATAGTTTATTCTCTGTCCCCTACCGCCGCTGAGCCTTCTCGGTGGTAAACAGTGTCCTTGGTATTGGCGCAATCTCCGCGCACCATGGCACATAAGTCAGGGCCATTTCTGCTTACTGAACCTAATTACGCAACGTTTGCACATCGTGGTGCCATTCGTGCTTCAACTCGTTGATCCACTCCTGGACGTTATCCCACCAGGCCGGCAGCTCAGGGCCTTGGAGCTGCTGCGCCAACTGCCGCAAAGACGTAGCCCTACCGAGCCCGCCGCGACCTTGTTTTGTGCCCCTGCCGTGATGTCATGCCGATCGCTAGCGCAAATAGCCGGGCACCATCTCAAGCATCGCCAGACTTTCGGTAATCAATGCCGGCCCCACCAATTCCAGATATTGTTCCAGCATAGCTGGTGTCCAATATCTACCGGTTTTTACACCGCCACCATCTCTGCCGGCGCCACGATAGCTAGCGCAAAGCAAGAGCCTTGGCCTGGTTGGCTCTTAACAGTGATATCTCGCCCATTGCCTACGCTAGCCATTTGGAGACAGCCAGGCCAATTCCGGTGCCGGTCGCCGGCTTGCCATCGTGCTGACCTTTACCTGGTAGTACATAGCGAAAATCTTCTCTTGCTCCTCTTCGGAAATGTCGATGCCGGAGTTCTGCACATCAGAGCATAAACGATCCCGCTGTTCACGTCAGATGCGGATCACAATCTCACCTTATCGGGTGAATTTCACTGCGTTGTCGATGAGGTTCCACAGAATTTTCCGCAGATGGGTGCCGTCGGCGATCTCGGCGCACGCTACGGCGTCAAAGTGCGGTGTCAAATGAGGCGCCTAGTCGTCAATGTCGCCGCGCGCGTGGGATGACCGGTAAATGCGTACAAAAAGTAAGCGGTCACAAATAATATGCGGCGACAGGGAGCCACAAAGGTGTGTCGATGGCGCTACCCTGCGTTCCTTGTTCCAGTAAATAGTGATACACGGCTAGCATGCCGTCCAAACGATTTGCGCACCATTGTGGCGCAAGCAGTAGGGCACGATGGGCATTGGCGAATACGCGATGAAAGATAATGTCAGCGAATCATTTTCCATTAACGATATGTAGCGGATGCAATTTTAAACCCGCTACGCCCTTAGCTACGACTTTGCTGAGGGTGTCGAGGCACGCTGTCGCGTTCTCGCTGGGAAAACCAATAACGATGTGAGTGCACATCAGTCCCCACTCTCGTGCCAAGGCAGCGGTGCGCTGAAACAGGAAAATCATGGCCGCAGTTGATGCGTCGTAGGGTTTTCCTGTATGCTCTGTAAACCCAACTCCGGCTAGATTTCATAGCCCTTATCCTGATACCAGGTCAGCAGATCCAACACTGACAGCGGTACGCAATCGGATCAAGTGACAACATATAAGTCGGCGATATTCCCTTAGCTAAGCGCTTGTTGATATGGATTGTACTCGCACGTCTACATAAGTACTGGTACAGGCCTTGAAGTAGGTGAGATAGCGTTTGGCGCGATCCACCCAGCCACCTGGTTGGGCCAACTGTTCGGCGATAGGAGAATATTACCAATGCGGATCGCCGAGCGCCGTGACATTGTAGAAGGTGCGATCTCCCCCTCCCCGTGTACTGTATCGATTTGGGCAGCTAAAACCGTCTGTAGGCTAAGTTTATGGATCTTCTCGCCGCAGCACCAATGGAGATCGTTGCCAAACATATTAATTAATTTTTGTAACTGCATAGGCTTATGCATCCGGTGCCCTAAATGCTGACCGCGATCATAAAATATGCATTATAATCAATAATTTAAACATTTTCTTATGGATTAATAATTCCTGCCATTGTGATTTACTCAAATATGCGCCAATCCTGAAAAACAGTGGCATCTGTCGCAAAAATCGCGATTACAGAATAACGTGCTATCAAAGCACTCCGCACTAGCGAGGTGCTTTGATAGCAGCGCTGCACCACGTGATATAGCGCAATACCCAAGCACCTCAACAACACCTTATTAAGAGGTAAAGATACACTTTATTATTATCTCTTAATGGCTAGTTCACAAATTCCCATTATCACTGTCCTTTGCATGTATATTTGAACTACGTGGTTAATATCATTAACTTATGAATATCATTAAATTAGAAAGCTGCTGGAAGAAATCCTTACGAAGCAACGACTCGTCATATTTATGCAGTTATTGAGGACTCCTTCTTAATACTAGTCGTTTATCAATGTCACAGACCGTCGCGAGAGGTATTGAGTGAAAGTGTGACAGCAGAGCGCAGAAAGGGTTCATCCTGTCATCCGCTGCCGTTCCATAATAAAGATGCACCTCCTCGCAGCAGGTTGTGTGAGTTATCGGGAGGCTGGAGGAGTTCACGATATGTTGTGCGATTCTACGCACGAGAAGGACAACTGCGGCTTTGGCCTGATTGCCCATATAAATGGCGAGCCCAGCCATAAGGTCGTACGCACTGTTATTCATGCGCTGATCCGTATGCAACATCGTGGTGCGATCCCGGTCGACGGCAAAACCGGTGATGCCCGCAATTTGCTTTGCAAAACTTGATCGCTTCTATCGTATGGCGGCGCAGGAACGCGGATGGCGGCTAAAACTACTCCATCGGCATGATGTTCCTGAGCTAGGATGAAGAGGAAGCTCGCACCAAGCTCGCCGTATCGTGGAAGAAGAGATGTATCAAGAGACGCTGTCCATAGTTGGGCAATAGCGGTGTCTTCACCGCCGCGTATCGAGCAAATTTTCGCTAACGCCCCTGCCAGCTGGCGCTAGCACGATAATGAAGCTCTGCTTGTATGGGGCGCGCCGCCGCATCGAAAGCGCGTCACCGACGACAGTTTCTACGTCTGTAACGTCTGTAATCTGTCCAATTTGGTGATCGTGTATAAAGACCTCTGCGTACGGCGGACCTGCCGTGCTTTTATCTCGACTTGGCGGATTTGCGGCCAGAATCGACCATCTGCCCGTTCCATTGGTGCTTTCAACCAACATCGTGCCGCGCTGGCCGCTGGCCCAGCCATGCCGTTACTTTGGCCATAATAAATACTACTACCGGTAACCGGCAGTGAGACGCGCCCCCATCAGCTGAAGCTGAAAACGCCTCTGATCCGCGATTTGCAAGATGCCGCGCCGTTCGTCAATGAAACCGGATGCGGACTCCAGTTCGCTAGGTAATATGCTGGGGGTGTTTTTAAACGGCGCGATGGATCTCATCAGCGAGCCTGTGGGTGCCGCCAGCCTGGCAGAACACCCGGAATATGGATCCCGAGCTGCGCGCCTTTTCGACTTTAACTCGATGCATCTCGATGCATATGGAGCCCTGGGATAGTTCGGCCTGTCTGGCATGTCCGATGCTCTCTTCGCTGCTTGTAACCCGGATCGTAACGGCCTGCGCCAGGCGCACTACGTCATTACCACCGATAAGCTCATCACCTTCGCCTGCGGATCGGTATATGGGACTACTCAACCAGACGAAATCGTGGAAAAGGTCGCATCAGCCCCGGCGGACTGATGGCAATGGACATCACCAGCGGGCGCATTCTGCACTCAAAACTGATAACGATCTCAAAAGCCGCTCCCTTCCGCAACGTGCACTACCTCACGCCGTTCGAAGATCTGCCGGACAATCAGGTTGGGTTCCGCGCGAAAAACAGTTCGGGTATATTTTGAAGAGCTAGACGCCATCGCGCGCGTGCTGGGGGAAGAGAAGCCACCTGGTCAATGGGCGAGATACGCCGTTCGCCGTGCTTCCCAGCCGACCATAAGTGATTTATGACTGTTTCCGCCAGCAGTTTGCTTAGGTGATCAATCCGCCTATCTCGTTGCGCGAGGCCCAGGTGATGTCCTGGTCACCTGCATCAGCCGTAATATGTTTAGCGAAGCGGAAGGTTAAGCGTACTGTTTGGCGTTCAAATCGCCCATTTTACTCTATTCTGACACTTTACTCAGCTCGCGATGCAGGCTGTAGATCACTATCGCGCCAACAAGCTTGATATTACCTTTAAGCCGACGCAGGCGCGCCTGCACGACACGATCTTAGGCTCACAGTGTACTGGTACTGACCGACCGCGCCATCTCCAGGGCCGCATACCGGTGCCGACGCCGATGGTAGCGGGGCCATCCATCACTCGCCAGGTGGAAAAAACATGCGCTGCGATGCCAACTTGATTGTTGAACCTGCCAGCGCCAGCGATCCGCACCACTTTGGGGTGCTGCTGGGCTTCGTCGCCGGGAAAGCTTGGCCGGGATGGTGGATAACGGTGCCATCGAGAAAGATGATCGTACGGATATGCTGAACTTCCAATAAGGGGTTGTACAAGATCATGTACAAATAGGCATTTCTACCGTCGTCTCGTGCCGCTGCTCAAAGCCGTTTGAAGCGGTAGGCCTAACAGAATCTGTGCTTCCATGGCGTAGTTAGCCGTATCGGTGGTGCCAACTTTAGCGATTTCGAGCCGGATTTACTGAACATGTCGAAACGAGCCTGGCTGAAACGCAAAACCCTCGACAGGGGTCGGCGTTGAAATACGTCTGAAAGAATATCACGCCTACAATCCTAATGTGGTGCGCACTCTACAACAGGCTGTACAGAGCGGCGATAGGCAAGATATCGTCAGTATACCGATCTGGTAACCAGTGGCCAGTCGCGACGCCACAAGATTTGCTGCCACTGAAGCCTAACGGTCGAGTGGTCGCATTGGGTCAGGTTAAGCTAGCCGAAACGCCATTTAAACGGTTCGACACCGCCGCGATGTCCACCGACACGCTCAACCCAAAGGCCCACGAGTCACTGGCCTAGGCCATGAATGGGCTTAGCGGTTTCTCCAACTTCGACAAGGTTAGCCATTCACGAAGAGCATCACCTGCGTGGGCTGATAACCGAACACATTCATCTGACCGACTCCCACCGTAGCGAGGAGCTGCCGGCCAATTGGCGGGTTTGGGCTGACCGCTGCGCGCTGGTGAAGCAAAACAAGCGATGTGAAAGTGTTGCTCTGACTCGCAGTCCAAAGCGCGGGCGGACCGTCATCTCTCCTGCGGCAACCCTTACTGTGAATGGAAATGTCCGGTCCACAACCACATTCCGAAACTGAGCTTTCGCACTAGACCAACAGTCTACCGGAAGTGTACGGACGCGTCTTCCAGCAGGACAGGTTGAGTGAGGGCCTCTGGACGCTCAACGATAAGTTCGGCACGGTCACTATCAGCAATATTGAACGCTATATTAACGACAAAACCATAAAACCATTGAAATGGGCTGGAAACCTCGCGTTGCCAGCGTCGTTCCCACTGAAAAACGGGTAACGATTATCAAATCGGTGGCTTATTGACCTTCGACATCCGTGCCTTTAAGCCGGAAAGGGGTGATAAAGCGCCGCGAAATCTTTAGCGACACAGGTATTTGGTTCCCATTGAATACCGAAATCGGTCAAGATGTGCAGTTGGGCGATCTGTTCGGAGAATGCGATGCGGTGTTCTTTGGCGTCGGTACCTATCCGATGTGAGGCGGTTTTGGCAATGACGACGCGCCTGACGTGTATAACACGTTGCGCCAATACCCGTGAAACTGATGGGCTGCGGCAACCCCGCCGAAGTGTCCTATGTCAACATGAGCGGGGAAACAGTGGCTGTGCTGGGCGGAGGCGATACCGCCATGGACTGTGTCAGGACCTCTATTCGTCACGGCGGCCAGCCAGGTTGTCTGCGTCTGTCGTCGCGATGAGGAAAACATGCCCGGCTCATGCCGTGAGGTAAAACTCGCGCGAGGAAGGGTGGAGTTCATGTTGAATCTACAGCCGGTAAGTATCGAGGTGGTCGCAGATGGCCGGACCTGCGGCGTGAAAATAGCCCCTACCGCCATGGGCGCGCCAGATGCCCATGGACGCCGACGCGCAGAAATCGTTGCGGGCTCTGAGCATATTCTTGATGCCGATGCGGTGGTAGTCACCTTCGGCTTCCGTCCGAACACATGAGCTGACTGGCCAATTTCAGCGTTGAACTGGACAACCAAGGTCGGATCATGACGCCGGAACACGGAGAGGCCGCCTTTCAGGCTAGCAATCCCTAGCAATCCGAACTAGCAATCCGAATATCCTCGCCGGCGGCGATGCGGTGCGCGGCTCTGATCTGGTAGCCACCGCCATTGCTGAAAGGCATAAAGAGATCGAAGAAGAGGTCGAAGCATCACGTTACCTGGAAGTGTAAGCGCTTCCATTCACGCTAGGGCCAAAGACACACGCCGATCCCGCCGCAATACCAGGACGGCGTCTTGTTGTGTGGCTTGAAGCCGGCGTGTTTCTGGTAAAATCGGTAAGGTAGGCCAAGCTGCAAATCGGCGGCCTTGGGCTGGTAGAGCCGTAACGTCGTCGAGCAAGTACTTCGCCACGCGCAATGAAGGACGGCCAGCGCCAGTCGCTCGTATGCTATTGTTATATCGGGCTCAAACATCGTGCCGGCACCGTTTCACGGGCGCAAATCACCAGCACAGCCGCCATCAGCACTACCATCTGACACGAAACCCCGCTAAAGTGGGCGTTAAATTGCGCTCACTATTGCTCAGCGCCAAATTCGTCACCGCGCGCGGCGCAATACTGAGCACGATTTGCCCGGCATGGGCAAATTCTATCGGCACCGTCACATCATCCACGTCGACATTCACCATGGGCTGAGGCGTCAGCTGATTATCAAACAACTGCTCGTAAACGCCCGTAGCAAGCAAGGCCGACTCGGCGAAAGCTGAGTTACTTACACCCCCTTACTCTTGGATCTATAGGCGCATTTCCCGTTCGGCATCAGTCAGCGAGGCCAGGAAGGCATCGCGTTCAAATACGCGCGTCATATACCCTTTCAGCTCTTTGGCGCCCGCGCCGGCCAGTTCAATGCCCGGCTGTGGCAAACGCCACAGCAGCGGCGCAAGGTAGCAATCCACTAGGCTGAACTCTTCGCTCATGAAAAACGGCGCTTCGTTGAACACCGGCGCCATCACCAGCAGCTCCTCGCGCAGCTGCCGGCGCGCGTTATCCGCTTCGCTGCCGCTGCTTTGCTCGATTTTGCGCATCAGCGTGTACCAATCGTTCTCGATGCGGTGCATCATCAGGCGGCTGGTGCCGCGCGCTACAGGGTACACCGGCATCAGCGGCGGATGAGGGAACCGTTCATCTAAGTATTCCATGATAATGCGTGACTCGTAAAGCGTCAGTTCGCGATCGACCAGCGTCGGCACGGTGCGGTAGGGGTTGAGGTCAATCAGGTCTTGCGGCAGATTATCCATCTCAACCTGCTCAATTTCGACACTTACCCCCTTTTCTGCCAGCACGATGCGCACTTGATGGCTAGAAATGTCGGTCGTGCCGGAAAATAGCGTCATCACCGAACGTTTATTGGCAGCGACAGCCATGAAAACCTCCAAGTTTATTGAGAAATACCGCGAATAACACTAACCCAGGGTTATTTTCCTGATTTGTCCGCCGTTGCCCCATAGCACCTTGCCCGCTACAACCTGGCCTGGAAAGTCTGCAGCCGGTCGACAAAACGCCAGCCAAGTAAACAGGTAATATAAGCACTAGCTAGTTTATCAGATTTTGCTTGTTTTTTTGGGATATGGCAAATCAGCGTGAATAACTAGCCGCGGTTGATATTCCAGGCGGGTCGTGACGCAATAAATAAAAAGCTGTGGAAATGAATCCTATGAAGTTAACGTTTCGAGAACTGCGGACGACGGCGTGCTTTACGCAGACCGACTTTCTTACGTTCAACCTGACGGGCATCACGGGTAACAAAACCAGCCTTGTGCAGATTGGCGCGCAGCGTTTCGTCATATTTCATCAGTGCACGGGCGAGACCGTGGCGAATGGCGCCTGCCTGACCGGAGATGCCGCCACCTTTAACGGTGATGTACAGATCCAATTTGCTCACCATGCCGACCAGCTCCAGAGGTTGGCGAACGACCATGCGGGCGGTTTCGCGACCAAAGTACTGATCCAGATTACGCTGGTTAATAACGATGTTGCCGCTGCCCGCCTTAACGAAGACGCGAGCGGAAGAGCTCTTACGGCGACCAGTGCCGTAATATTGATTTACAGCCATTGCCTATAATCCCGATTAAATGTCCAGAACTTGTGGGTGCTGTGCCGCGTGGTTGTGCTCGTTGCCGGCGTAAACTTTCAGTTTACGGAACATAGCACGACCGAGCGGGCCTTTTGGCAGCATGCCTTTAACTGCGATTTCAATCACTCGCTCAGGGCGGCGAGAAATCATCTCTTCAAGGGTCGCTTGTTTGATACCACCAACGTGACCAGTGTAGTGATAGTAGATCTTATCGTTACGCCTGTTGCCGGTAACAGCCACCTTATCAGCGTTCAGAACAATGAGATAATCACCGGTATCCACATGCGGCGTATATTCCGCTTTATGTTTGCCGCGCAGACGACGAGCCAGTTCGGTAGCAAAACGACCAAGTGTTTTCCCTTCAGCATCAACAATATACCAGCCACGTTTGATCATTTCCGGCTTTGCTGTAAAAGTTTTCATTAAAAGCTTACCCAATTTCAGTTACACGTTGGTACAATGAATAGTTATGAGACCCACACGGCTTCCAGTCTGGAAAACCACCCCTTCGAGTAGCCGTTGCTCAATTGAAGTTTTAGGAAAAACCTCAATGTAACGTAGGATTGCAAGATTATATAGAAGTCATCCGCAAAGATCGATCATCTTCACGTCATCAGGGCTGATGCGTCAACCGGAGATATTCCTCGCTTTGCATTTCCTGCAAACGCGACAAGCAGCGCTGGTACTCGAAACGCAGCAACTGCCCCTGATAGAGCACGGCCATCGGCACACTGGTGGCGACCACCAACTTGACGCGGCGCTCGTAGAATTCATCCACACAGCGCTAAAAATCGGCGGGCGGTATTTTCTCGTTGCTCATCGGCCGTACATTGTGTAACAGGACGCTATGAAAGAGTTCAGAGAGCACGATATAGTTGTTTTGACTGCGCGCGACACCGCACAGATCGGCGAAATCTAGCGCACCACTCCGTCGGTCACGCCCAGAGTCGGTAGCAGCCGATGATTGATCCAGCGCTGGGGGTCGCCCTCAAGCGCGAGATGTTTCCCCGTCAGGGCGCTGACATCCACGCTATCGCCCTGTCCGTCTTGTCGCCGATTGGCGGCCACAAACTAGCCTGCATCAAGGTGCGCAGCCAGTAATCGATGCCGGCATCGATACTCATCACTTCGCAATGGCGTTTAATAAGTTCTATGGCCGTCAGGAGACGCGTGCGCTATAACCCGTTGTGGTAAAGATCGTCCGGCGAAATATTGGAGGTGGTCACAAGCGTAATGCCGCGGGCAAACAGTACCTGCATCAGGGTACCAAGCAGCACCGCGTCGGTCTAGGCCTTGAAGCCGTCGGCAATGATCTCCAGCGGACCCTGGTGCCCCTGGAGGACAGGTCATCTCTTCATGCACCCGCAGCATAAAACGGTGGAAATGCAGCCGCAGTTCACGCTCACTGTGCAGGCTGCGATAAAATAAATCAATCAGCCAGGTCTTGCCTCTGCCTACCCCGCCCCACATATATAGTCCCTGGACCGGCTCGTCCGTTGCGCGCTTACCCTTGCTAAGCCATTTTGCCAGCAGGCGTAACACCGAGGGCCGCTGGTGGCGGCGTGTTGCACCGCGCCAAACTGCTGGTGGATCCGGTCCAGCCGGGCAATGGCAGCGGCCTGGACGTCATCAGGCTGGTATTCCCCTTGCGCAAGCATCTGCTGACAAAGGGACAGGGTGAGGTGACCTGAATGTGACTGACGTTCCCTGAATGAACGTGAAAGGCAAAAGCGCGTGCCACACATCCTAAGCAGCGGCGCGGTCGAATGCCATCGCCCCGCGCCCAAGCTGGTAACCCGTCGTCACACGCTCCGGTTCCACTGATGGCGCGTTACCGGCTATAGTAAAGGTAACTGTGTATTAAACCCTACGGGACAACGAAGTCAAAACAGGAGCCATTATGACCTGGGAATATACGCTGGTTGGATTGGTGGCGGGCATTATCATCGGCGCGGTCGCCATGCGGTTTGGCAATCGTAAACTGCGTCAGCAGCAAACACTTGAGCACGAGCTGGAGAAGAGTAAAGCCGAGCTGGACGAGTATAGTGAAGAGCTGACCAGCCATTTCGCCCGCAGCGCCGAATTATTGGACAATATGGCAGACGATTACCGTCAGTTGTATCAGCATATGGCCAAAAGCTCCAATAGTCTGCTGCCAGAGCAGCGCCGCAAAGATAATCCGTTCCGTTATCGTTTAACCGAAGCGGAAGCGGACAGCGATCAAATCCTGGCGGAAATGCAGCCGCGGGATTACTCGGAAAGCGCCAGCGGCTTGCTGCGCACTACGCGTGGCTTGCGTGCCAGACCAGCGCCGCCAGCCGCGTTTTGCCGGCGTCGCGCGCGCCATGGCTGAGCTTTTCCGTACCCGGCAGGGTCATAATGGCGATTATGCCACCGTCACCAGGTGGCTGAAGCAGGGTATCTGATACGAAAACGAGCGAGTTAACGTTACGATGAAAACAACACCTCTATTCAGCATATTGGTTCTCAGTATCTGGCTGAGTCTACTCCCTTTTTCTGCACCCCTGGCGGCGTTGCCGGCCGAAGTGGCGGGGCAGTCCATGCTCAGTCTGGCGCCGATGCTGACCAAAGTCTTGCCGGCGGTGGTAAGCGTCCATGTGGAAGGCTATCAACCCATTCGGCGTCCTATGCGGCCAAAGGAATTCAAATACTTCTTCGGTCCAGATACCCCTGGCGGCAACGGTGGAACGCGTCCGTTTGAAGGGCTGGGGTCAGGGGTCATCATCAACGCCGCGAAGGGTTATGTAATAACCAACAACCATGTGGTTAACGGCGCGGACAAGATCAAAATACAGCTCAATGACGGTCGCGAATTCGACGCCAAGCTGGTAGGGCACGACGAGCAGACCGATCTGGCGCTGCTGCAGTTGCCCTCCCCGAAAAACCTCAGCGAGGTGACCATGGCCGACTCCGACGCCATTAAGGTCGGCGATTTTGCGATTGCGGTGGGTAACCCGTTCGGCCTCGGGCAGACAGCCACATCAGGTATCGTATCCGCCCTTGGCCGAAGCGGTCTTAATTTAGATGGCCTGGAAAACTTCATTCAGACCGATGCCTCTATCAACCGCGGCAATTCTGGCGGTGCGCTAGTTAACCTCAACGGTGAGCTTATCGGCATTAACACCGCCATTCTGGCGCCGGGGGGCGGCAATATCGGCATCGGTTTCGCCATCCCCAGTAATATCGTCAAAAATCTAAGTCAGCAACTGATTGAATACGGCGAAGTCAAGCGCGGCCAGTTGGGTATTAAGGGTACTGAGCTGACCGCCGATATCGCTAAAGCCTTTAACATCGACGCCCAGCGCGGCGCGTTCGTCAGCGAAGTATTGCCGAATTCCGCCGCGGCCAAGGCCGGTATCAAAGCCGGCGATATCATCATCTCAGTGGAAAACAAGCCGATTCAGAGTTTCGCCGAACTGCGGGTGAAAGTCGGCACGACCGCCCCAGGTAAAATCGTCAAGCTCGGCCTACTGCACAACGGCAAGCCGCAAACGGCGTCGGTAGTCCTGGATGACAGCGCGTCCGCCACCACCAGCGAAGAGATTCTCACTCCGGAGCTGCGGGGAGCCTCTCTGAGTAATGGTCAGTTGAAAGACGGCACCAAGGGCGTTCAGGTAAAGGATGTGGTGAAAGATTCCCCTGCCGCCGCGATCGGCCTGCAGAAAGGCGATGTGATCGTGGGCCTGAACCGCGAACGGGTACAAAGCCTAGCACAACTGCGCAAAGTGTTGGACGCCAAACCGGCGGTCATGGCGCTAAATATCGTGCGTGGCGACACGAGTATTTTCCTGTTACTGCGCTAAGGGATCAAAAAAGGGACGCCGGCGCCGCGGTGTCCGTTTAACTCATGTTACCATGCTCCTCAAGTTGTTGCGTTCCGTCAAGCATGTCATCAACGACGCCGAGCAAATTATCGTCGTGCTGCAGGACTGGCCTGTATACACAGGCGCTGTCGGTCGGTTTAGTCAGTCTGACCGATCTGGCGCTGCTGAAACGCCAACAACCTGCCGTGATCCCCATCAATCACGACCGACAGCCACATATCAGCGATGTAGTGATGGCGATTTGCAACCCCTACAATCTAGGGTAGACGATTACCAAAGCATTTTTAGCGCCATCGGCCGCATCGGTTTTGAGCCCGTCAGAGCGGCAGAATTTCTTGCAAATCGTTATCGTTTGATAAGAGCAATAACGGCGAAAGGTATCGGTTTGGCCATTCCAACCGTGCTGACCACCAAGGTGGTGAACAAGCTAATTCGCGATGGTCGAGTGACCCACGGCTATATCGGTATCGGTAGCCGTGAAGTAGCGCTGATACACAACGGCGGCGGCCCTCGCGCATTCAAGGCATCATCGTCAATGAAGTGACGCTAGATAGCCCGGCGATGTAGGCCGGTATTCGGGTGGAAGGTGTGATCCTAAGCGTCAACCATAAGCCAGCCATTTCCGCGATCGAAACGATGGATCAGGTGGCGGAAATTCGTCCAGGATCGCGCCGACGCCTTAAACTAAAGCGCTGTGCGCGCATTGCCAGATGCCAGAACCGCCGCATGGGGTGACGCCAACGAGCGGCAAGCCGTACGCTCTGATGCTAATTTGGTGCGCCGTACAGCAGGCGGTAGAGGCGACACCGGCGAGCAACATGTCAATCACTCAAAGCGCTCCGGTGAACACTGCGGCCGGGCACGGCGGTTGACTACTCACTGCTGATTCGTTCGATATTGGCACCCATACGCCGCAGCTTTTCCTCGATACAATCATAACCACGATCGATATGGTAAATACGATCCACCACCGTCACCCCCTCAGCGATACAGCCGGCCAGCACTAGGCTAGCGGAAGCACGCAGATCAGTCGCCATGACCTGTGAGCCAGACAGCGCATCGACACCGTGGCAGATCACGGTGTTGCTTTCGATTTCCGCATGTGCCCCCATCCGAATCAGTTCGGGGACGTGCATGAAACGATTTTCAAAAATGGTTTCGGTAATCACCCCCGTGCCGTCGGCCACCAAATTCAGCAAGCTGAACTGCGCCTGCATATCGGTAGGGAAGCCGGGATAAGGGGCGGTGCGCACTGTCACGGCTTTCGGACGCTGGCCGCGCATATCCAGGCTGATCCAGTCGTCGCCGGCGGCAATATCCGCGCCCGCTTCTCGCAATTTTGCCAGCACGACATCCAGCATATCTGGACGCGTAGCGTGGCAGACCACGCTACCGCGGGATACAGCCGCTGCGACCAGGAAGGTGCCGGTTTCGATGCGATCGGGCAGTACGCGATAGACGCCGCCACCGAGGCGCTTAACCCCTTCGACAGTAATTTTATCGGTACCGGCGCCGCTGATTTTCGCACCCAGCGTGGTAAGGAAATTGGCGGTATCGACAATCTCCGGCTCGCGGGCGGCGTTTTCGATAATGGTGGTGCCGGTCGCCAACGTCGCAGCGCTCATGATCGTGACCGTGGCACCGACGCTAACTTTGTCCATGACGATATGTGCTCCGAGCAGACGGCCATCTACGGAGGCTTTGACGTAACCCTCTTCCAGCTTAATGGTGGCGCCAAGTTGCTCCAAGGCACTGATGTGTAGATCCACCGGGCGCGCGCCGATGGCGCAGCCGCCAGGCAAGGATACCTGCCCTTGGCCGAAGCGCGCCACCAGAGGCCCTAGCGCCCAAATCGACGCACGCATGGTCTTCACTAACTCATAGGACGCGCAATAAACGTTAACGCCACTGGCGTCCACATGCACCGAACCATTGCGTTCAACCCTGGCGCCGAGCTGGCCCAACAGTTTCATGGCGGTGTCGATATCTTTCAGCTTGGGGACGTTTTGGATTTCAACTGGTTCTTCCGCCAGCAACGAGGCAAATAAAATCGGTAACGCGGCATTTTTGGCCCCCAAAATGGTGACTTCGCCGCTTAACCGAGTGGGGCCATGGACACGAAATTTATCCATTATGACTGCTCTCTATTAAATAGGAAGACTGTTATCCGCCAGGGTCAACATTCAAAACCCGTTTAGCTTGCGATCGCGCTGCCACTCTTTTGGAGTGTAGGCCTTTATCGATAAGGCATGGATGCGGTTGTCTGAAATATATTCCATCAGTGGCTCATAAATCGTCTGCTGTTTTTTAACTCGGCTCATACCGGCGAACTGGTCGCTGACCGCAATAACCTGAAAATGGCTACCGTCGCCGCTTACGTGGACTTCGTCCAGTTTTAAGGCTTCCATTAGCATCGCTTTGATTTCACTCGTTTCCATATAACGTCCTACTTTGTGGGGTCGGAAATCAGACCGACATTTTAAAGGAAACCATCACGCTCGGGAACAGGCAATAAGATTAACCGCAATTCTTTACGTCACGCACTCAATGGCCAGGCGCCGGTTCCCCACATCAGCAGGCAGGGGGTTTAGCGGGTTTCGCGGCATGGTCTTCCGGCGGCGTGAAAAGCGCCGCCGGGATGCTAGATTAAATGCTTGCGGATGGCGCACAGGGCAGGATCGCCTGCAGCTTGTATAAGGCGATCAAGGTGCGTAGCCGATCGGTGACGCCGGTGAGAGCGAGCGTCGCTCCCCGCTGCTGCTGGTGGTAAAAATGCAGCATCAGTGCTACACCGGCGGAATCGACACGTTTTAGGCCGGATACATCCAGAAATCGGATACCGTCAAGCAACTCCTGGCGCTGCAGCCAAAGCGTCGGCAGTGTGTCGCGATCCAGCTCGCCCCGTAGAATTAACGTTTGTCCCTGTGTGTGCCA
This sequence comes from Sodalis sp. (in: enterobacteria), assembly GCF_036327475.1. Lineage (NCBI taxonomy): Bacteria > Pseudomonadati > Pseudomonadota > Gammaproteobacteria > Enterobacterales > Bruguierivoracaceae > Sodalis > Sodalis sp. (in: enterobacteria). Next base: position 1,521,868 of record NZ_CP132913.1, read on the forward strand.
GCTTAGCTCATCAGCCATTGCGTTGCTTATCCAGGGTAATGGGCAGACCGGAGGCGGCCTGCAATTGCCGGGTCAGCCCGTCAATGCCCTTGGTGCGCAGCGTGGAGGCCCACTCGTTTTGCTTGGTGGTAATCATACCGACCCCTTCAACAATCATGTCGTAGACCTGCCAGTTGCCTGAGACGCTATTTTTGCGCCACTGAAAATCAAGACGTACCGGCGGCCGGCCGCCCTGATCGATAATCGTGACGCGTATAGCTACAATCGTTGCATCACCCAACGGCTTTTCCGGCGCGATTTGATAGGTTTGATTACTGTAAAGCGCTAACGCTTGGCTGTAAGCCTGCTCCAGATAGACCTGGAAGGCTTTAAAATAGGCGTCGCGCTGCGCCGGCGTGGCTTCGCCATAATAGCGTCCTAGCACTAGCGCGCCAGCGTATTTCACTTGCATATGGGGAAGTAACTCTTCACGTACCACGGTGCGCAGATAGTTGGGATCCTGGTGAATTTTGCCCTGTTCATTCTTCAAGCGGTCAAAGGTTTTTCTCGCCACATCGTTCATCAAATGATAAGGGTTGGTCTGATCGGCAGCCTGTGTCAGTGGTGCGGTCACCAGCAGCGCCACTATTAATAAACGTTTAAACATGTATTCCTCCTGTTGAGGTTACCCCGCTGCGGCCGCTGACAGCATCTTATTGCCCGGCCGAGGTGCCACTGCTCTGAACCGCGCCAGCACTATTATTGTCACAGCCGCTTTTATACAAGAACTGGCCAATCAGGTCTTCTAGCACGATGGCGGACTTGGTATCGTGTATCACGCCACCGTCTTTTAGAATAGACGTCCCCGTCTCCGGATCCTCGAAACCGATATTCAATGCCAAGTATTGCTCCCCCAGCAGCCCCAAGGTGTGAATCGCAAGGGAACTGCTATCTGGTATATTATTATAGGTCTGTTCAATATCCATGATGACCTTCGGCGCATACGTTTTCGGATCGAGGATGATATCCGCAACTCGGCCAATGACTACCCCGCCAACCCTCACCGGCGAGCGCACCTTGAGTCCACCGATATTATCGAAAGATGCGCTGATCCGATAGGTTGCGGCATTGCTCACCAAACGGATATCCGCGACCTTGAGACAAAGAGACATGATGGCGCAGAAGGCGATAATCATAAACACGCCGACCCAGATTTCACTTTTTTTGGTTTGCATTCACTCAGTTCCCAAACATCAGTGCTGTCAGCACAAAATCCAAACCCAATATCGCCAACGAGGCGTGAACCACCGTGCGGGTCGTTGCGCGGCCGATACCCTCGGAGGTTGGGATCGCGTCGTAACCATCGAACAGCGCAATCCAAGTGACGACGATAGCGAAAACAATGCTCTTGATTACACAGTTAACCAAATCTTGCCGCCAGTTCACGGCGCTTTGTATCGCGGACCAGAAGAACCCACTGTCGACACCTTTCCATTCCACGCCGACTACGGCACCGCCCCAGATGCCGACCGCGACGAAAATTGCCGTGAGCAGCGGCATACTAATCACGCCGGCCCAAAAACGCGGCGCCACCACTCGGCGCAGCGGATCCACCGCCATCATCTCCAGACTAGACAGCTGCTCGGTGGCCTTCATCAACCCTATTTCGGCGGTAAGCGCTGATCCCGCCCGACCGGCGAACAACAGCGCAGTCACAGCTGGTCCCAGCTCGCGCAGTAGCGACAGCGCGACCAACATCCCAAGACTGGACTCCGCGCTGTAGGTCGTGAGAATAATGTAGCTCTGCATCCCAAGCACCATACCGATGAACAGGCCAGAAACTATAATAATCACCAGCGATAATACGCCGACGCCGTAAAGTTGCTTCACCAGCAGCGGCCATTGTTCGCGCAGAGCCGGTTTACCTATCAGTGCGCTAAACAGCATGACACCGGCCCGGCCAAAACCGTGGCAGAAGCTGATCCCAAGGCGCCCGAAGGACGCTATAGCTTCTAATACCATGGCTGAGATTAACCCCCTGCGCCCAATAGCTGGGTCTGGTAATCTTCGGCGGAAACGTTAAATGGCATTGGCCCGTCGGCGATGCCGTCGAGAAATTGTCTCACTCGGGGATTCTGGTTATCACGCAAACTTGCCGGGGTGCCTTCCGCCACGACGTGCTGGTCGGCGACCATATAGGCGTAATCAGCGATACTCAACACCTCCGGCACGTCGTGGGACACGACGATGCAGGTGATGCCGAGCGCGCGATTTAGCTCGTCGATAAGCTTGACCAGCACTCCCATGGTAATCGGGTCCTGTCCTGCGAACGGTTCATCGAACATAATCAGCTCAGGATCCAATGCAATGGCGCGCGCCAGCGCCGCACGGCGCGCCATACCGCCGGAAAGCTCGGCAGGCATCAGCGCGGCCGCCCCCCGTAAACCTACCGCCTCAAGCTTCATTAGCACCGTGCTGCGCAGCACCGGCTCCGGCAAACGGGTATGGCGCCGCAGCGGAAACGCCACGTTCTCAAAAACGTTAATATCGGTAAATAGCGCACCGGATTGAAACAGCATGCTGATTTTTTTACGTGCCTCGTAGAGGAGTCGGCGCGACAACGTGGGAATATTATTACCGTCCACCCAAATTTCACCGCTGTCCGGTGGCAGTTGCCCGCCGATGAGGCGCAGCAAGGTGGTTTTACCAATGCCCGACGGCCCCATGATCGCGGTGACTTTGCCGCGCGGAAACTGCATGCTGATATCATCGAAAATAACGCGATCGTCCCGACGAAAGCTTAATCCGCGAATCTCGACCAGGTTATCGCTCTGGTTCATAGCTTACTGCCCTTTTCCACACCCATGGTCTGCAGTAATGATAGTAAAGCAAGCTGACCATTTCATCGAACTTTTCTCGCCCCATCCAGGCCCAGCAATCCAAAACAACATTATCGCCTCGTTTTACTTTTATCTGTCAGGTGGGCAAATTAATGCCAGTTTACGTTTATTTCCCTTTTGGGCTATGTTGCGTCAACGAAATAGATTTTTAATCCAATGATTTATCACGCTTTTACCACGTTATTATTAATTATTGGCCTTGTGCTATTGGTTTATGACGCGGACAGATTGGTCTATAGTGCAGCGTATTGAGCCGCTCGCTCGGCGTTACGCTCTGGCTTATCGGCTGTACCATCGTCGCTTTCGGACCTCGCTGCCAGAATTACTGGTATCGGTGACCGCCGCGCTGAATAATCAAATCGATATGACGGCGGCAATATCCTGGGCAGGCTTGATGGAGTCTTGCTCTGGCGGCGACTACTTACCTGCTGATTATCATCACCATGACACACTAATTAGTGAACAGCTGGCGAAGCTGCCGAAGGATAGTAATAATACCGCGACGATCCCGTGGCTAGTACCGGCGTTTATTATTATGCCCATTTCGGAGCGGATGGTGATTGATAACACTAGCGTCCTGGCGCGTTTTTTGGCTTAAACGATTTGAGGGTCGGCCTGACGGTACCGGCGATCGTGGCAAGCCTACCAGAGCTGACGCCTACCGTCAGCACACCGCCGCAATAGTGATGGGCGACGCCATAGCAGTAGCCCTATTGCGGGCACAAGGACTCACCGCCAAAGATCCGCCCCGTCTCATCTCGACGACGCATTGGGACGCGAACTGCTGCTGCACGTGAGCGATATCATGTACAGCGGCGACGATATTCCGCAGATCGTCCGCACGGTCTCTATTTTTACCAACGGCGTCTGCGGCGAGGTTTGTATGGGCATCGACCTTAACCGGGCACGCATCGCCGATGTTGACCCCGACGGCGTGCGCATCGTCCCCGACATGCTGGCGGTGGAGGCGCTCAACCTGATGCAAGTGCACCACATTGCCTCGCTGCTGGCTGCTGGTAGTGCAGAACGACCGCTTGATAGGGTGGTGTACTGCATGAATAGACCCCATCGTTGAGACGTGTTATGGACCGGTCGCGCAGTAGGTGTTGCAGCGGGTCCACCATATTCGTCTACTGATTTGTGATGTGGGATGGTGTGATGTCCGACAGCCTGATTTGTATGGGCAATCACGGTGAGAACCCAAAGCCTTCAATGTCCGCGATGGCTACGGCATTCGCTGTCTGCTGACATTGGGTATTGAGGTCGCTATTATACGGCCACTCCGCCAGGCTGCTAGAGGGCCACTGCACCACGCTTGGCATTACGTACCTTTACCAGGGGCAGTCTGATAACACTATCTGATAACACTATGGCCTTTAAGGCGCTTCTAAGTAAACTGACATTAGCGGCGGAACAGGTCGCCTATGTTGGCGACGACCTGATTGATGCTCCGGTGATGGGGCAGGTTGGCCTGAGCGCGGCGGTGACGGATGCGCGCCCGCTATTGCAGCCCAGGGCCGATTACCTTACCAGCATCGCCGGTGGTCGCGGTGCCGCGCGGGCAGTCTGCGACCTGCTGCTGGTGCAGGGAAAGCTGGAGGATACCAAAGGGCAGTCGGTATGAGTAAGAATGTGCGTTTTACAACGGCACTGCTGGGATTATTGGTACTGGTGCTTATCGGCCGGAATCTGGCGGATATCGACTCGGCGCTGGTTAATACCGGCGAGCCAACCTACCAAAGCGAATATACCACCACAGTGGTGTATAACCCGGCTGGGGGGCTTAAGTATAAACTGGCGGCCAATCACGTGAATCACTACGCCGAACAACAGATAACCTGGTTTACTCTTCCGGTCGCCACTACGTTCGATGAAGACAAAATGCCAACCTGGACGGCAAAGGCCGATAAGGGCAAGCTGACCCAAGACAGGAGACTTTATCTGTATGGCCATGTTCAGGTGGATAGCCTGACCGACGCCTCGCAGCTTAAATGCATTACAACAGATAACGCGGTGGTTAATCTAGTCACGCAAGACGTCTCCTCGGATGATGAGGTCACCTTACATGGTGCCGGCTTTAACTCCACCGGCATGAAGATGCGCGGCAATCTGCGCAACAAGACCGCTGAGTTGATTGAAAAGGTTAAAACCTCTTATGAAATCCAGAATTCACAACATACGCCCCAGCCTGCTTCTAGCCGGCGTCTTAATGCTGGTCAACGCACAGACGCTGGCGCTCACCAGCGACAACCAGCAGCCGATTCAGATCGACTCCGCGCAGCAGGCGGTAGATATGGCGACCAATATCGTGACCTTAACCGGTGATGTGGTGGTCAAGCGCGGTTCCATCGATATTCGCGCCGATAAGGTGGTTATTAGCCGTCCTGATGCTAAGAACGGTAACGAAGTGGTGGAAGGTTTCGGTAATCCGGTGACCTTCTATCAGTTGCAGGACGACGGCAAGCCGGTCCACGGTCATTCACAGAAAGTGCGCTATGAGACGGCTAATGATCTGGTGATCCTGACCGGCAATGCCTATCTGGAGCAGTTGGACAGCAACGTCAAGGGCGATTGTATCACCTATCTGGTCAAGGAGCAGCAGATGGAGGCATTCAGCGACAAAGGCAAACGGGTCACTACCGTGCTGATGCCGGCGCAGTTGCAGGATAAAAGCGGCGCTAAAGCGTCGGCGAAATCAGCCAAATAAACAGGTATAGAGATGTATGGCAACATTAATCGCAGAAAATTTGGCTAAAGCTTATAAAGGGCGCCGCGTGGTGGAAGATGTCAGCCTTAAGGTAAGCTCTGGCGAAATTGTGGGATTGCTGGGGCCAAACGGAGCGGGAAAAACCACCACGTTTTATATGGTTGTGGGTATTATTCCCCGCGACAGCGGCCGCATTGTGATCGACAAAGACGATATCAGCCTTCTGCCGCTACACACCCGCGCCCAGCGCGGTATCGGCTATTTGCCGCAGGAAGTCTCGATCTTCCGCCGTCTGAGCGTGTTCGACAATCTGATGGCAGTGCTACAAATCCGCCGGAATCTGACAAGCGAACAGCGCAACGATCGCGCGAAAGAGTTGATGGAAGAGTTTCATATCAGCCACCTGCGCGACAACCTCGGCCAGTCGCTATCCGGCGGTGAACGACGCCGGGTGGAGATCGCGCGCGCACTGGCCGCCAATCCTAAATTTATCCTGCTTGACGAACCTTTTGCCGGCGTCGATCCGATTTCGGTCATCGACATCAAAAAAGTCATTGAACATTTGCGCGACAGCGGCCTTGGCGTGCTGATTACCGACCACAACGTGCGTGAAACCCTTGACGTGTGCGAACGGGCCTATATCGTCAGTCAGGGTAAGCTTATTGCTCACGGCTCCCCCGCCGACATCCTGCTCGACAAACAGGTCAAGCGGTTTTATCTGGGTGAAGAGTTCCGCCTCTGATAAGGTGACGTTACCGCCGTGGTTCGTGAGGATATTGACGCATTATATGAAGCAAGGTTTACAACTCAGGCTGAGTCAGCAGTTAGCTATGGCCATATAGTTGCAACAGGTCGTCTGTCTGTTGCAACTGTCCACGCTTGAACCCCAGCGGAAAATTCAGACGGCGCTAGAACGTAACCTCCTGCTTGAGCAGGCCAGTTTGCATGACGAGGTGAAGGTGCGTGATGGACACGACAGTGAATCGTTAGACACTCACGGGCGATGGAACAAAAGGGCATGCCGAAAGAGCTGTCGCGAAACCACTCACTTCAGGATTACTTGATGTGGCAGGTGAAGCTCACCCCACCCTCTAGTCCCGATAAAACCATCGCCTTCTCGATAATCGACGCCGTGGACAAAAACGTGACCACAAAATAGAAGTGGTGCCAGAACGCATCCAGCGCTTTGATCCGGTTGGCGTGGTAGCGCGGGGTTTGCGCGATTGCCTGCTGATTCTGCCTTATCTCAACGAAGCGCAGCTCATGGTCAACAATTATCTTAATCTGCTGGGCAGCTAGATGCGTTCAGCCAAGCTGAAAGAAGTGGTGCTGAAACCCGTGATGGGGCTGATACAGTCGCTTAATCCGTGTCCAGGGTAGTCCGTCAATACCGGCGAGTCGCACTATGTCATTCCTGACGTGCTGATGCGAAAACTGCAAAACTACTGTGTAGTGAAACTTAATACCGACAGTATCCCAGTCCTGCGTATCAATCAGCAGTACGCGGTGTTGAGTAGCAATGATTAGGACGGTCAGTTAATTCGCAGCCATTTGCAGGAGATGCGCTGGCTGATTAAAAGCCTGAAAGCCGAAATGAAACGCTGCTGAAAGTGACGCGCTGCATTGTCGAATGACAGAGAGCGTTTTAAACAAGGGGAAGAGTTTATGTGACTGATGGTGTTGACGGACATTGCCAAGGCGGCAGATATGTACGAGTTCACAATCTTGCACGTCACCACCAAGAAATGGCTACACAGCCAGAGCAGCATCTTTGAATTGAAATATTTTTCTCAAATCACGTCAATATCGAAAGTGGAGGCGAAGCATCCTCAACGGCTGTTCGTGCGTTGGTAAAAACTCATTTCTGCGGAAAACCCGATAAAGCCGCTTAGCGACAGCCTGTTTTCTGATGGTAGCGCGACGCGCCGCAGTTAAAGTACAGAGAGTATTTATCCATCCCGCCGTCAAACCAGCGAAAACAATTGGTTTGACCTCTACAGAGAAGGAAGGCACTATGCAGCTGAGCGTTACCGGACAGCATGTTGACATCACCGACACCTTACGAGAATTTATCACCATCAAATTCTCAATATTGTCCTGAAGGTGGGGAAAGTTCAGAAGATTGCCGACAATGGCGCGATGAGTGCGCGCGACTGCGGAAGAGGATGATATATATGCCGCCGTCGATCTATTGATCTATAAACTCACGCGACAGCCGAACAAGTATACAAGGAAAGCTGAAACAATATTAATTTAACCGTAGCCGACAACGCTACCTAAACCTCACATCGGCTTGTTATTCCTACGGTAAACAGACCGATGAGTCTTAAAGGTTAACTAGCGCCTAAGTGACTTGAAATGACTAACGATACAGCAATGCAAATTGATTCAGTGTTAAACATTGAATGTACCCGCAGCGACGTCCACTGCCAGAGCAAGAAAAGAGCGCTAGAAATCATCAGCGAACTAGCGGCGAAACGGCTCAACTTGGCGCCGCAAGTGGTATTTGACGCCGTATTGACGCGTGAACGCATGGGAAGTACAGGTATCGGTAATGGTATCGCCATTCCGCACGGTAAGCTGGAAGAGGACACGCTGCGCGCGGTCGGGGTTTTTATCCGGCTTGAACAGCCCATCGCCTTTGACGCCATTGATAATCAGCCCGTGGACCTGCTGTTCGCGCTGCTGGTGCCGGCGGAACAGTGCAAGGTCCATTTGCACACCCTATCGCTGGTTGCCAAGCGGTTGGCGGACAAAACCGTTTCTCGCCGCTTGCGCGCCGCACAAAGCGACGAAGAGCTGTATCAGATTATGACAGAGACGGATGACAGCGACTGATGTTGTGGCATCGTCTCGACAGAACGGGCGAGGTATAGCTGCATCGCCAGGGGATGAGATAAGTAAGGCAAGGGGTGGGCGTCATGGTGCTGATGATAGTCAGCGGTCGTTCCGGCTCAGGTAAATCCGTTGCGCTACGCGCACTGGAGGACATGGGTTTTTATTGCGTCGATAATATACCGGTGGTGCTGCTGCCGCAGCTTGCCAGTACGCTGGCGGCGAGCAATATCTCCGCCGCGGTGAGTATCGATGTGCGCAATATGCCCGAATCGCCGGAAGTTTTTGAGCAGGCCATGGATAACCTGGCGCAGGCCTTTTCCCCACAGCTCCTGTTTCTGGACGCCGATCGCAACACGCTCATCCGCCGCTATAGCGACACCCGCCGGCTACACCCGCTCTCCGCCAGGAACCTGTCGCTAGAAAGCGCCATCGATGAAGAGGATTCGCTGCTTGAGCCGCTGCGCTCGCACGCCGATTTGGTGATCAACACCTCCGAGATGTCGGTGCATGAGCTGGCCGAAATGCTGCGCGCCCGCTTGTTGGGCAAGCGCGAGCGGGAACTGACCATGGTGTTTGAATCCTTTGGCTACAAACACGGCATCCCCATCGACGCCGACTATGTGTTCGACGTGCGCTTTTTGCCCAATCCCCACTGGGATCCCAAGCTTAGGCCGATGAGCGGCCTGGATCGCCCCGTAGCGGCATTTTTAGATCGCCATACCGAAGTACATAATTTCATCTATCAGACACGCAGCTATCTAGCGCTGTGGCTGCCAATGTTCGAAACCAACAACCACAGTTATCTCACGGTGGCGATAGGCTGTACAGGCGGCAAGCACCGTTCGGTCTATATCGCTGAACGGCTGGCAGATTATTTCCGTTCTCGCGGCAAGAATGTCCAGTCCCGCCACCGCACTTTGGAAAAGCGTAAATCATGACGGTCAAACAAACGGTAGAGATAAAAAACCGCCTGGGGATGCACGCCCGTCCGGCAATGAAGTTGTTTGAATTAATACAGAGTTTTGATGCCGAAGTGCTGTTGCGCAACGACAGCGGCACCGAAGTAGAAGCCAGCAGCGTTATCGGTTTGCTAATGCTCGATTCCGCCAAAGGGCGGATGATTGAAGTCGAGGCTACCGGGCCTGACGAGGTACAAGCGCTGGCGGCAGTGATCGAGCTGTTTAATGCCGGGTTTGATGAGGATTAACCACGACCCCGTCCGCCACCCGCTCCCCGCCCTTCTGCGGTTCAAGCCTGTTCGGGCACCGCTCTCGCCGTGTATAGCTTCCCCGTCTTGCATCGGCATTTGAGCCGACAAACCTTTGTCCGCCTAGAATGTACCAGGCGGTCGACGCCGCCGGGTAGTTTCGATGCGCATCCGGTCTGGCTATCCGCACCCGAATGCAGGAAAATGCGATCTCCCGAACGACGACCACCCCGGCACCGAAGTGCGCACCATTTACGATTGTGGAATAGATTCAAGTTAAGCATAAAACCAAAACCCAAGCCCAAGTCTTGTATTTAGTTTAAGTTTACATTCTAGTCACCGTTTTAGTATTGATTTTTAATCGTCTTCAATAATCAATTCACAATACACGTAGAAACTACCGTTTTATTGGCCGAGTTCCACCGTTAAATATCGCTATAAATGGGGCGGCCCCGCTCAGCCTTATCGAGTCGTTGAGCTATATGACCGCCAATGCCTAGCCTGCAGCTGCTAGGTTTCTAAAATAGTTTTAAAAAGGATGCTCGATATCGCTATAGCGCGGTTTCATTGACGGCATGGCCTGCCTATATCCCTGGTTAGCGGTATTGCATGGCAAACGCCCTTCCCCATCGCGCCCAGCGTTCCCCGTTTATTGGCGCGTGAATGTCTGACAGATATTGTCACCGCGCTCGCGCTGGTGTGGGAGGTGATCTCCTGTTTGGTCATCGCCGGCGTCGACCACAAAGTCAACTGCCTTGTGGCATCGATTGTGCTGTGTATAGTGACCTCGCTACTCGGCGGGCCTCCGCCGGCTCGGTGGTGTTGGTTAATGGCGCATGTCTACGGCGTGGCGCGTATTTTCCAGCGGTGCTTTTGCGGGCAGTATGTAGATCCTGTTTTCTGGCGGATCTGGCGCGCATGATGCGTCATATCCCGCGCCCGGTAATGATGGGCTTGGTCAACGCGTTGGGCATCCTGATTTTTGTCGCTCAGATTCTGCACCTACTGCATCATGCTTGGCAAGTTTAGCTTCTGTTTGCACTAACGGGGTGATCATGTTCGCATGGCCGCGCCTGACATCTTCGTCGCTGGTGGTGATCGTTGTCGTGATCATCATCGCGGTCTGGACGGCTGGCTGGTGCCAGCCGTCTGGGATGTAGGCCCTATGATGGCCGAACGCCAGGCTTCAGTGGCGCGTGCCGTTAATCGCCGAAACCCTGCGGATTACTGGCCCACGACCCCAGTGTGGCTTGTTAGCCTACTGGAACCGTTGCTGACGACCAACCTGGTGGATGAGTTGACCGACAGGCGCTCGAGCAAGCGCCGCGAGTCATGCATGGGAGCTGGGCAGTCAACCTCTGCGCCGGCGATATGGCAGAATTACCGGCTGCCTTATGATAGGACAAAGCTCGTCTACAACTGGGATAATCGCGCACCCGCCTTTCCACTTCACGGCGGCGCTCGTCTTGCTGTTGTTGGTGACCGCGTTAAGCGGCGTGATGGTGCGTATTCCGATGGGCGGTACTGGCGACGCTGATGATTGTGGTACTCAAAACCGTCAACTGGCACAGCGTTAGCTCGGACGTGCTACGCAAATGCTCTTTTCGGAAACGCTAGTGATGGGCGTAACCGTTGCGGCAACGGTCTGGACAGACAATCTGGCAGTGGGCGTGGGCGGCGTGGTGCTGGCAACGATACTGTTTGCCCACCGCGTGGCGCACGTGATCAATGCCGAGCGAAAGAAAGCTGGCCGCCGAGACAGCAGCAACGATCTCATTCTCATCTCATTGAGCAATTCACGTATGGTCAGGATCTCAGCGACGGTGATTGTTGTTTGATACATAAAGTTGGAATGCCTCCAGTGTTGCCGCCGCTGGAGGCCATTGTCACCAAATATCAAGCGCAGGGCGCCGAAGTAACCTTTATACTGGCCCTGACTCACGCAACAACGTTTCGGCACTTGACAGATCGCTTGCCGTTACTATTGGGCGCTGGACCGACTGCGGCGACAGGATAGCGAACAGTGGGCTGGTAGTACGTCATGCTCTTAACCCGCAGGCCACCTCGTGGAAAAGGCAAGTAAGCGAAGAACGCGGCCGGTCTATTATTTGATCACCTCCTTTCCGTATACCGGCGGCGAATAGGGCATGATAGCGGTGGTAAACATAGGCATACACAGCATTTACCGCCGTTATACTCCGCAAACCCAACCTCACGCTCACCAGCGCCACGCCCAACGATGTCGCCATATCGAGGGGGAAATAAACGCCCATAAGTACCATGATCAAGAAGACCGGCACACTAACCGCAAACAGAGCTGGCCCTGCCTAAGGGTGATGGCGAAAGCCAGCGACGTATGATCGTTTTGGAGAGCACGGTTTTCGCGCCTTGCCGCGCCAAAACCAATTGAATGGCAACACCATGGGAAACAGCGCTACGGCGTCGCTGGAAAAGAATGCTCCCACCCGCGCAGCTTGCCGGCACTGACGATGGCAAGATGTTGATAAATAAATGTTAAGCTGTTCCAAAGCTGGCGTGAAAGTTGTCATAGCTTCTATCCCTAATTGAGCAATGCAGGGGAATTCGCGCATCGTGTGCGTCGTAGTGTGGGTCATCGAGCCCCATGCCCTGCGTCGCCGGCTCGAAGTGGCCTATTATGCCGCCATGAGCTGAAGGCAACATTAGAAAATTAGCAAGGCGCGGCGCAGCGTCCTTCTTCCGACTGGGTGGGCAAATCAGCAGTAGGCCGCCGCAAATCAACGCCACACCCACCAGACGCGATAGCGTAAGCCGCTCATGAAATTCAGGGATCATCAACGCATAGGCCGCCACTGGGGCATAGCTGAGGCTGAGCAATGGATAGGTTTTATTCAGCGGCAAGCGGCGCAGTGCCATAAACCAACAGCCTGTAACATGCATAGGTCAGTAATTCGCCAGACAACAGCACAATAGTTGCCGCGTTGCCAGTGTCAAGCCACAAGCGGGGAGCGTAAAGCGGCGGCAAATGCATCATCGACAAGCCATAACCCCTCACAGATTGACCCCCATGACTATCACTCCTGCCACGATTAACAGCAGGCCGACGCCGTGACGCCATTCTACTGGCTTTCGCCACAGCAAACGGGCGGCCAGGGACCAGCCAAATTAAGGCTGAACATCGGGTAGGCGATACCTACTGGCATCCACTGCAGTACCCATAGCCACACCAACATGACGACGTCAAGCAACAGCACACTTGTCGCCAGCCGAGGAAAGCCAGTAGATAAATCATGGCCGGTGTTGATGGTATGACAATAGCACCAGTCGTCCGCGACGAAAAGTTTCATCCGCGCGCAACAGGTGGTCAATCTGCGACTCACCGCTTGGAAGCATCAGCAGCAATGCAACCGAACCTTCTTTGCAGCGTTCACGCAGCCAGTCAGAAAACCCCTTCTCGCGGATAAAACGGCCTGCAGCGTCGGAATAGCTCAGGCCATAGGCCAGCTCTCCCTGGCGTTCAAATAACCCAATATCGCTGCGCTGTAGCTCCCAAGCGAGTCCAGCCGCCACGCCAACGCTATCGGCGAGAATAAAGCGGCTATTCTCCAGCTGCAGACGCACCGTCTGGATAAATGACTGGGGCTGCTTGGCATCGATCACCCGCTGCGGTATCGCCTGCCCAACTAACAGCGCAATCCCCAGCGGACACAGCGCCGCCAAGCGCCAGCGTACCGCTGGCGCACGCAAGGTCAGCCCTCCCACGGCTGCCCAGATCACAAAGCTCAGCACTCCTAGCAGCACTTTGCTACCTTCATCGGGGCCGAAAAGTGGATGCTGCGCCAGCCCCCAGGGGGCGAATACGCCGGCTAGCGCGACGACGCACAGTAGACCGAACAGCAGATTGGTCGCCCCGTTGACCTTCAGTGCCCGCCCATCCCACGCCATCGCATAGCGTGCCATCAGTAGGGACAACGGCGCGAAGCAGGGCAGGATATAGGTAGGCAGTTTGCCTTTCGAAAGGCTGAAAAACAGCAGCGGCATCACGACCCAACCCAGCAGATAGAACGCCCCGCTTTGCGTCCGACGTTCACGCCAGGCGCCGTGCAGCGCACCAGGTAGCAGCGCCAACCAAGGCAGCGTCCCTGCCAACAGCACCGGCAGGTAATACCAGAAAGGGGCTTTATGCTGGGCATTATCTTCCGCAAAGCGCTGTATATGCTCGACCCAGATGAAATAATGCCAGAAATCCAGCTCGCGACGCGCGATGGCGATAACCCAGGGTAAACTTGTCGCGACGGCGCCGACTACTGCCAGCAACCCGTAAGATGACACCTCTTTCCAGCGTTTTTGCACGATGATCCACGGCAGCACGCCGAGCACCGGCACCGCCAGCGCCAGAAAGCCTTTGGTCATGACCCCCAGCCCGCAGGCAACGCCAACTGCTAGATAGCCCAGGCCTTTACCCCAACCATGGAGCGCCTGCGCCGCCTGCCAGAAAATACACATAGCGGCCGCTAACCATAAGGCAACCATCGGATCAAGCACTGCATAGGTCCCGATACTATAGACCAGCAGACAGGAGCTGAAAATCGTCGCCGCCGTTAGCCCCAGGCGATGATCCTGCCATAAACGCAGCGCCAACCAGTACACCATGAGCGCCGTCAGAGCAATGGAGAACGTGGAACCAAAATGCACGGCGAAATTGGTGTGGCCAAACACCCACTGACTGAGGTTATTGATCCAATAGCCGGCGGCCGGTTTCTCAAAATAACGCAGGCCCAGGAAATGGGGGACGATCCAATCGCCGCTCGCCAGCATCTCGCGGCTTATCTCGGCGTAGCGCGTTTCATCTGGTTGCCACAGGCCGCGAAACGCCAGCGGCAGAAGATAATACAGGGCGATGACGAGCAACAGCCAGACACCGGCTTTGGTGGCTTTCATTCTCGATTCACTTTAACAAGCACTGACATCCGACCCAGCCCTCCCGTCCAGGCAGAACGCCACGCACCACCCGACCGATCGGCAGGGCAGCGATGTCCAGAGGGATAAGCTCCTGCAATGGACAAAAGCGGATCCCCTCTGCCGCTGCCATCGACAACAATTCCAGAAACATGCCACTGAGTGCCATGCCTTCCACTTCGGCATGAATGGTGTAAACCGGCGTTCCGCCATCCGCTTTGATACTATCGAGAATGAAACGGTTGTAGTCTGCGTGGGTGGTGCTCCGACCGACGGCCTCGTCAAACGTAGGCTGCGTTACCGGTATTTGTACCGCGCCGAAAGCGCCGTTCGGCATCAGCGGTCGAAAGGGGCCCGTGCCGCGACAATCGCTATTGTAACGAAAGCCAAATGGCTGTTTAGCCTGCACCACGCGATCGTCCGCGCGCCAGCCCGCCACCGCGGAACAGGTTACCGGTCGGTTGATAATCGTTGTTAATGCATCCCGCGCCAAGTGAATCTGCTCCGTCAACTGACCTTCGCTCCACACTCCGACCAAGGTTTGCCAGGCAAAATGATCCCAGGCGTGCAACCCGACTTCATGGTCGGCTGCGGCGGCGCGGATCGGCGCGGCCAGCCCTTGGCCGATATTTCTGCCGGGCCAGGCGGTGCCGGCCAGCAGAATATCCCAGCCGTAGAGCGAAACAGCGCGCGAGCGCAGCATCTTCAGCAAAAATTGTGGTTTTGCCAGACGCCACAAATGGCGTCCCATATTGTCTGGCCCCGCGCTGAAAAAGAACGTCGCCTGGATCTGCTGCGCCGCTAGCATCTCCAACAGGCGCGGCACACCGTCGCGGGTGCCGCGCCAGGTATCGACATCAATACGCAGACCGACGTTTTTCATTACGACAGGTCCGGAAAATCGACGGTTTGCAGGAAAAAGTCCAGCGTTTCGTCGATGGTCTGCGCCATGGGCACCATAGGCACCCAATCCAAGAGACGCTTGGCGTTACGAATGCTCGGCTTGCGGTGCTCGACATCCTGATAACCTTTGCCGTAATAGCTGCTGCTTTCCACATCGCGGAAACCGGCGAACGGAGGGAAATGCTGGCGCAGCGAATGGCGCTCGAAACTTGCCACCAACAACTCCGCCAACTGCCGAATGCTGGCTTCGTTGTCCGGATTGCCGATATTAATTATCTGGCCGTCGCAATTCTGGTCCTTGTTCTCAATGATGCGGAACAGCGCCTCGATACCGTCACTGATATCGGTAAAGCAGCGTTTCTGCGCGCCGCCGTCCACTAATTTGATCGGCGATCCCTCCACCAGATTTAGGATTAGCTGAGTAATGGCGCGCGAGCTGCCGATACGCGCAGCATGAAGATTATCCAGACGCGGTCCCATCCAGTTAAAGGGACGAAATAGCGTGAAACGCAGCCCATCTTTTTCACCGTATGCCCACAGGACGCGGTCCAGCAGCTGTTTCGACACCGAATAAATCCAGCGCTGTTTATTGATAGGCCCGACAATCAAGCTGGAATCGTCTTCGTCGAATACTGGGTCAGTACACATACCGTAGACTTCGGACGTCGATGGGAAAATGATGCGTTTTTGGTATTTGACGCAATGACGAATAATTTTTAAGTTTTCTTCGAAGTCGAGTTCAAACACCCGCAGCGGATTGCGCGTATATTCAATAGGTGTGGCGATCGCCACCAGCGGCAGAACAACATCGCATTGTTTGATGTGATATTCGATCCACTCCGAATGAATACTGATATCGCCCTCGACGAAATGAAACAGCGGGTTCATCATAAAACGGCTTATCGCATCGGTGCCGATATCCAAACCGTAGATTTCATAATTGCCGTCGCGCAGCAAACGTTCGGTCAAATGGTTACCGATGAAGCCGTTCACCCCCAGGACAAGCACGCGGGTACGGCGCTTATGGCTGACCAGAAGGCGCGAGTTCAACAGAGCGCCATTGACCAGTCCTAACGCCTGAGCCAATTGGCCGCCCTGCATATACACCCCTTGCTGGCTCTGGCCGGTTTGAATCTCCAGCGCATCGCTGCCGCAAGCGATAACCAGCGGATCAACGAACAAAACGGTGCCGGGCCGTACGGCGTCGCTGTTCGGACGCACTTGTGCCTTCCAGACAATAAATTTTTCTCCGCCGACATAGCTGAAGGCACCCGGCCAAGGATCGGTCACGGCACGCACTAAATTGGCGAGGGTCTCGGCGGGCTGACACCAGTCCAGGCGGCCATCTTCCGACGTACGGCGGCCCACATAGCTGGCGGCGCTATCGTCCTGGGGCGTTTCGCTAAATCGTTGTTCACGGATGGCCGGCAAAATGCTCTCCAGCACAGCCGCTGCCGCCTCGCACAGTTTGCGGTGCAGCGACGGCGCATCGTCTTGCGGCGTAATCGCCACGCCGCGCTGCGCCAGGATGTTGCCGGCATCGGCCAACGCCGTCATGCGATGCAGGGTTACGCCAGTTTCCTCTTCGCCGTTGACCAGCACCCAGTTCAGGGGCGAGCGGCCGCGATAGCGCGGCAGCAGCGAACCGTGCAGATTGAATGCGCCCACCGTCGGCAGACTTAGAATCTCCTGGCAAAGCAGCTGGCGATAATAAAAGGAAAATATCACGTCCGGCGCCATTGCTTTGATTCGCGCTACCCACAGCGGATGGTTAACATCATCCGGCGCAAACACCGGAATACCGTGTTCCGCGGCAATGCGCGCCACCGAGCCAAAAAAAGGTTTTTCCGTAGGGGCATCAGGATAGGTGATGATGGCCTCGATAGTAAAACCTGCTTTAATCAGGGCGGTGACGCCTACGTAGCCCATATCATGATAAGCAAAAATGACAGCTTTCATTGTGTTTCCTGTTGAAATGATAGTGGATCTTGGCTGACCACACGCTGGACAAAATAGCGAGGACGGGCGCGCACATCGTTATAGATACGGCCAATGTATTCTCCCAATAGTCCCATGCCGATAAATTGCGCGCCGATAAAAATGAACAGCACCGCAAACAGCATAAATACGCCCTCGGCCGCCCAATGGGAGCCGAAAAACAGGCGTAGCGCGATAAGCAGCAAGGAAAATGCGAATCCAAGCAGGGCAATAATACTGCCGATAACGCTCAGCATACGCAGCGGCGTAGTCGTCAGACAGGTGATGAGGTCATACATCAAATTGATAAGCTTCATCAGGCTGTATTTGGAATCGCCGAATTCTCGTTCCGAATGCATCACCGGTATTTCGATGGTTTTGCGAGCAAATGTATTGGCCAAAACCGGAATGAAGGTACTGCGCTCGTGGCAGTACAGCATGGCATCGATAATATGGCGGCGATAGGCGCGCAGCATGCAGCCGTAATCGCCCATCGCTTTTCCGGTTGTGCGCTGAATTAAGGCATTGATCATGCGTGAGGCGCGCTTGCGGAACCAGCTGTCCTGCCGATTCTGGCGCACGGTACCTACTACGTCGTAGCCTTTGGCCGCAATCTCAACCAGCCGAGGGATCTCTTCCGGCGGGTTCTGTAAATCCGCATCGAGAGTAATCACCAAATCGCCGTTCACGTGGCTGAACCCGGCCATGATGGCAGAGTGCTGACCGTAATTGCGGTTAAGCAATACCGCGACAATATGGCTGCCTGGCGCTTCGGCCGCGGCAATTAATACGGCTGCGGAGTCGTCGCTACTGCCGTCATCCACCAACAAAATTTCATAGGCGGCGTCGAGCCTCTCGCAGGCCGCCGCCGTGCGACGCATCAGTTCTGGCAAGCTTTCTTGCTCATTATAGACCGGAATTACGATCGAAATTTTGTCTATTTTCATGGGCGTTGTCATATCAAACCTTCGAAATGGCGCGCAGCGCAGCAATCACGCGCTCAACTTCGTCATCATTCACGGAGGGAAAAGTGGCAGCGAATACATGCGCACGGAGTTCCACTCGGTGTCCGACAGAACCAAATCGGGAAACGCTCGCGGTAATAACACTGCGTATGGGCGGCGCGGAAATGCAGGCCGGTGTCGATGCCGCATTCTTTCAGCACCTACATCAGACCGTCGGGATCAATGTCGCACCGCCGTTCGTTGACGCGGATGATAAACAGATGCTAAGCGTGGCGGTGTTCCCAAGTGGGCACCGCAAGCGGAGAAAACGGCGTATCGGCTAGCCCGTTCAGATAGCACTTCGCCAGGGCCGCACGACGCGTGTTATGCTGCAGTTTATCAAGCTGCAGCAGCGCTATGGCGGCATTGATATCGGCCAGGTTGTATTTGTAACTCGACGACATCATCTCCGCCTGCGGAGCCCAACCCTGCATATTGCGATCGAACGCATCAACTGACAGATCGTGAAACTTAAGACTGCGAATGCGATGTGCTAGCGCATCGTCCACGTGGCGGCTTTTGTAGCCGGTGCCCTACATGCGCCGTATCCTCAATCTCAATCACCGGGATGCCGTAGCGTGCGCCTAGTGCGCGAACAGCACCGAATCCGCCGGCGCACCGGCGTAATGAACGAGCACAATGGCGCAGGTACGCGCGGTGATCGCCGCTTTGATAATCGCCGGCGTCACCATCAGCGTGTCGAGGTTGACATCGACCATAACCGGCTCAGCCCGAGCAAGTAGATCATATTTAGGGTGGAACCCACCTCAAAAGCGTAATCACCTCATCACCCGGCCACAGCCCTCAAAGACATGAGCGTGTGCATACTGCCGGTCGCCGAGCTCATGGCAATTGCCAGTTAATTGCAGAACGCCTGTTCCAGCTCTGCGCATTTCGGCCGGGCGGTAATCCAGCCAGACTGCAATACCTCACCGACGGCGGCGAGGTCGGCCTCACCCAGCACAGGTCGAGGGAACGGCAAAAATTCAGACATTATTCGGTTTCTCTTCAAAATGATGCAAGTGATATGATTGGCGCGAACGGTATTACCGCTGAACGGTAACCTTCTGTAATGAATGACTGCGCTACAAACCGAAAAGATCTTAACTGAATTTCCTTAAATGAAAATTAGGAGCGGCAATGAATAAGGCCATTTTAAATGTTTGTTTAAGTTTTGTTTACCATTCATATGCGGGTATTCTATCATCACGCCATGCAACATTTTTCTTATCGCTGTATCGACTGCAATTAGTCTATGCTTAGATAAGATAAGTTAGCGTAATAAACGAAATCGTTACCCTCACCCTGTATCGGTTTTTCTCAACTTTGTATATGGAAATAATTCAAATACTCCTTAATGAAATCAATAATCTTGGCGTATTATCTGTCATTAACATTTGCAGTGGTTGCGTCCATAAAAAGCAAAGCGCGTGACTTTTCCGCGAATATCCTCATTTCTCTTTTGCATAGGTAAGCCACTCGGTACGTGTAAACGAACCTCGGCATGGGGGAAACCGCGTGCCATCGGCATTGGGAAACTTGAACCATAGGCAAAGGGGCCGCCAGCAACAGGCGTAAGTGGAGCACAAACCCCAGGTGTCTGGAATATCAGCCTAGGCAATGGGAAGTGTCGCGCGTAGCCGTAGATGAGCGGCGGCGCAGGCGTGATAACGAACGGATTGCCCGGCCTGGCTTGAAAGCCGGCGGTATGCCTCTTTACCGCTAGTCCCCATGGCGCTGCCTTTCCTAACCGCCTGGTGCTGTGGAAGGCAGCACGGTTTTATAACGGTGTTCATTGTTCATGGTGCGGGCATAGATTGTAATAATATGATGATAAGCGTGGAATCCAGGCAGGTGAACGCCTGTTGGATAAAGATCTTCACTAGAACTCCCATACCGATGATATTATATTGATACTTATAAAAGATGCTAGACCCTGCATACTACCCGTCTTGATAGGCGACATTGCATTTAATCCGGTTCGGCAAATAAGCATATTAAAGACCGCACTAACCTGCTTATGGGTGACACCGTACACGAACAGAAACATATTATTATTCATATGGTTAGATTCGATCATGATATAGGCGTCCGGCTTCATGGCAATGATTTTTCCAGTGAAACAAACCCGGACACGCCCGGTAACAGCGTGTAACCTACATTTTACGTCTACCGATTCTACCGTCCACCTCAACCATTATTGCCATGAGTAAAACAGCAGTTGTCGCTATTGTCGGAAATAGGCTCAATAAATACCGTGGGTTTGCATGCTGGCGAGCTTTGAGGATAAAAGCGGCGTATTCGCCGGGGCGCGCCTCCTGATTCAACGTCTTGCCCAATAACGTAGCGGCGGTATTCTTTTCTGGATGCAGTTTATAATCGATAAACATCACCGGGATACCGAGCCAGAGAGGCTATCGCAGCCGTCCTGCATATGATACTCTGGAACCCTTTCGCCAGCGTAAGAGTTTGGCCGTCCATATCAGTGACCGTCAGCGGATAAGTGCTCGCCAGGTAGTCGGCCGAGACGCATAGCGCGTCAACCGTCATCATCTTGATTTTTAATACATATATTGATACTAATTATTAGTAATAAAGCAAAGCGCCTGTACCTGTTATCGTATTTGTAACCATAACGAGTCTTTGCCATTAAGCTTTTGTCGCGCGACACCACCATCTTGCGGCGACACAGGCAGGTGACAGAAAGAAAGTTCATTCATGAATCAACGGCAGAAAACTCTCTCACCAGCCTCCAAGGCCAGTTTGCTGTGGGTGGCAACCGTCGTTTCGTGATAATTTAACTTTAATGATTCAGCCATAATCAACCGCACCATCCTGGCTTTGCCGTAACTTAAACCTACAGTAGTAGACGCGCATTATGGCAAGATCCTCTTTCTCGTTCTCTTTTTGTTCTGACTCTGGCGGTCATCCTCATCTGACTTGTCGTCATCACTAGCAGCATGCTGCTAGTGATGCTGCTTCATGCTATGCATTATGCATGGCTTGCCGCACATCATCAGCCAAGAGAGCTTTTTACAGGGAGACCGCCACCCACTACTGCGGCCGCGCCGGCGTGCCGATGTCACGCGGTCTGGTGACGGGCGGCGTGCTATTTGTATTTGTACTGGAAGTGCTGATGGGAACGTTCAGCTTCACGGTGATGATCCCGGCACTAGCCTGCTGCCCTAATCACGGCGATGGTCGCCTGGGCGGAGCTTGGCAATGAAACGCGGTTCATTTGCTTGCCATGGCGGCGATGCTCGCACCTCTGGTCTCGGCGTTGCTGGTCGACCGCTGTGTGGCTAGCTGCCTACGCTTTAGCTGCCTCACCCGCAGCGCCAGGAACGTGGCGCAGCGAAACGCGCCCTGTTGCCCGTGCTATGCCTGTTGAATTTTAGCGTTATCGGGTTGCTGGCGGCGACGTCCCCTACTTTACTGGGCAACGCTAAGGGTCCCGCGCAAACGGTTTCACCAGGAACATGATCAAACCAATCGCCAGAGTAATGGCCCAATAGCGCAACGGCAGCGCCGCGGCACAAAGCAGCTTCAGAAAAATGGAGCATGGATGATAAGCAGCTGAAACAGCAGCACAGCACTGATCACCCAAATGCCGCGGTTGGCAGCAAACTTTATATTCAGCGAGAAGTCGTTTAACAGTACATTGCGAATGAATTCAGCCGAATGTCCGGCAGCTGTTGCTAGGCTTCCAGTACAAAGGCAAAGGCGCTAAGTGGTATCATGCCACTAACAAACACCGCGCACCAATGGCAAAGCAGTCCATGACATGCAGGCAGGAATTGCGAGGCGGCCGCCGGCCATACCGACGATCTCTTGACTACTTTGCAGCGCCTGCCAGGACAGGACGGAATTTATCATCCTGGCTGGTACATGCAAAATATTATAGGTCTGCTCTGCTTCGCTAAGTTGTGTTTCGTCCATAATCTCCGGTTTGCGACCAGTAATGGCCTGATGCGCGCTGCCGATACCGAGCATATTGTCTGTGCCCATCGCCGTCTGCGGGTGGTCGCCGGTGCATTTTCACCCGCATGCCGGTCTGCCAGCAGTTGCGAATTGCGGCGATCGCTTCCGGGGCGCGGAGGATCCATCATACTGCTTATGCCGAGGAAAATAGCTCCATGTTCAAGATCCTGATGTGTCAGACGTAATCCTTCGCGCGCATACTCGGCGATTTTACTTTCCAAATAGGGTAGGTCGATAACGCCTGCAGGCCTTTTCCGTCTGCTATTCACGGCACAGCCTGAGACAGCACATCCGGCGCGCCGGTGAGCAAAATGCGCTCTTTATCGCCGACAAGGTGATGCGTCGCCATATACTTATGTCGAAAGTGATCTTATCTGCGCAATGCGCTGGCGACGAGGGGAAGCGTCATCTTGGTGGCCGGCACTTTCAGCACGCCTTCCGTCGGACCGCCGGTCACTTGCCAGTGGCCGTTTTCATCTTGCATCAGTTGACCGTCATTAGAGAGATCGATGATGCGCAAATAGCGCTCCAGCAGCGAATCGGAGACGGGCGTCTGACTATCTCCGAGATGCATCGCACTCACCGGTGCATAACTGTCCCCTCCACGCGATAAACCCGATCGGCGGTAATCATCGCTTGCACCGTCACTTCATTCATGGTCAACGTGCCGGTTTTATCGTGATAGATAACTGTCATCGCACCTAAGGTTTCTACGGTTGGCAACTTGCGAATGATGGCATGCTGGCGCGCCATGGTCACCACGCCAAGGATAAAATAACAGAAATGATAGCGGATAGCCCTTCAGACACCGGAGGCGACGACCAGGATGATAAGCGACGACAGCGATTCCGTCATCGGCATCTCGAGAAACAGTGGGCTGAAGGCGAACAGCGCGGCCATCATAACCAAGATGCTGATAAAATGCTTTTGCTGAGTTTGTCCATTTGTACCAGCAACAGCGTACGGTGCTGCTCAATGTCAGACATCATCTGGTGGATATAACCCAGTTCGGTGACGCCGATGGTTTTGACCACCACGCCTTTGCCCGTGACCGGAACTCACGGTTGTCTAGGAGAACACTAGATTGGTGCGGTCGCCGAGCGAAAGTTCGCACGTCAGCGCGGCGGTCGTTTTTCCGTTGACTCGCCGGTGAGAATAGCCTCTTCGACGCGCGGGCCGTAAGCCTCGTGATTCCCGATCCGCCGAGATGCGGTCGCCAGCGCGGATCTCTACCACATCACTCGGTACCAGCGCTGCGGTAGGCGCCGTTTCATGCGCGCCCTGCCGGATCGCCACCGCTCGTTAGGGAGCATACAAATTCGTTATCCGCCCGTTAATCAGCCATTTTCTACAGCGTTATCCGCAGGTGGATGTTGCCCTTACAGTTGACCAATGCCCTGCCGGATTTGTTGGCCAGCGACTTGGGCATGCTTATCATCATCGGTAACTGGCCGCCGGCGCAGAGCAACTGCCGGAGGTTTAGCGCAGCACGATTGTATTTTGTTGGGGGAAATGCTAGAGGGTAACCGCCAGTGATTCCGTCAGGGTAAATAGCGGCGGTAGGTCGAGGTGTACGGTCGTTTTGTGAGCAACCGCCGTGAAGCGCGTATGGCGGTAGTCATCGAGCATTTGCGCATTACCTGCCTGCCGCACTTTACCACCGCCACGCTAGCAGAGGGGACGCTGGTGCCGATATTGCCACAATGGCGTTTGATGACCCCATCAAGGCATGACCTGGGTGCCATCTCACCTCAATCCCCAGTTGCCGCCCAACATGCTGGTATTTATAGATTTTCTGTCGACGTCCTTGACCGATAATGCCGGCGATCGCTCTTCTTTTCACTGGTGAATAACCCTGTCAAGCGCCGACGAACGCAAAGACCTTGATGGGAATAAGCGGTTACTTCAATCGCTTTTCAACCCAATCAACGCACAGGAAAATGTGTTTATCACATTTCTGAGCGGGTAGACTTTATTCGCCGCTACTGCGCGTCTTGCTTACACAACAGGAGATGGTATTTTTTCCACGCGCGAAAAGTGGTAGTCTTGAAGTTTGATTACTTGGTTAGAGTCATCTATGGCTTATCTCTATTTATTTGTTGCTATCATTGCGGAAGTCATTGCTACCTCGTCTATCAAAGCATCTGCGGGCTTTAGCAAACTGGTGCCTTCTCTTTTAGTGATAATCGGTTACGCCATCTCGTTTACTCTGTTGTCGCTTGTCCTTAAAACCGTACCTATCGGCATCGCTTATGCCAGTTGGTGCGGTTTAGGCATTGTTTTTGTCGCTATCGTAAGCTATTTCCTGTATGGGCAAAAATTGGATGTCGTGTCAATATGTGGTATTACCATGATCATCGCCGGCGTTTTGATTATTAATCTATTCTCCAAAACCGCCGATTATTGATCGGCTTTATTATATCTTAACTCAACTAACCGAAAATGTGTTAATGAAAACAACAAGCCAAGTTTCAGAGGATCATCATATTAAGCTGCGCTTGTTGGAACGTGAAGATCTGTACTTTATTCATCAGCTCAATAGTAATGAGATGATGATGTGCTACTGGTTTGAGGAACCATGCTGTAGCGACTCATCTGGCGCTGACTTTCGGATTTATGGTACTTAATCTGTATAAACTGTATTTTATCGTTGACGAAGAGAACACTAAAGCCATCCATATCTATACCAAGTTGGATGTCAAACAAGAAGAGGTTTTGTTGCAGGAATTTTTCATCAACAACCAATAGCGTAATACGCTGAGAATATACTTGTTTCAGCACTAAATATCAGAATGTCCGTGCGACAGCGCTAAAAACGCTAACAGGCCTTCGGATCCCGACCTGGAAAATGGCCGCACGTCAGCGCGCAACGGCACCTGGATTATCATTAAAAGACACGGCCCACAACAGCTCTTAGATAGAGCAACGCTGAACGGCCACCGCCAAAATCCAGCCGGCTGCCGTCGCGCCACTGGCCACTATCAATAGATAGCAACCAGCGAGTAATGCCGATGATCATAGGCTAGGGCCAGAATATGGCTGGAGGCGATAACATTATTGCTGCGTGTACCGCCGACGTTGTCGACTAAATCATAGCCAAAGTCAAAGCTAGTGAAACCGATATAACTTAGACAGACGATCTATATTGTGGTGAGAGGATAGAAATATTTTATTTTGACGCGATACCCATCCAAGCTATTTTCATTGCTGACGCCATAATTTTTTACTTTGTATAAATATTCAATGACAGCGCTAGATCACTGTGGTAGCGATATCAACGTAATGATTGGCTCCATGAATGGCGACTACCCTTTTATCCAAAAGACCACGATCGGCGCTATTACCGACACAAACCACTCTTTGTGGGTCAATGCCTCATATTCTAGATAAACGTCATATTTAGTTCCGGAACGAAGTTTGTATGATAGCTACCGACAACGCTTACGCTCTGGTGCCACTAGTCAGAAAGATCTTGATCGCTGTGGTTACCGCTACCCGCCACAGCTGAGGCGCTACAGATTAAGGCGAAAGTGCCCCACCGCTTTATTCTTTATTTTCATTTTATGAAATGACACCAAAGCAGCCATGAGAATTGAACATATAATATACTGATGAAACGTTTCAAAAGGATAATCCTCGTAATATCAGTCGGTCGTAACTCGAAACACCTTTAGCGGCTTTCCGCCGCCGTGCTTCCCTGACTAAATAAGCTTTTAATCCAACGCTGTCTCGATCACCGTTAACGGTTCAGCATTACCCTAAATGTCTTGTCTTTTAAGAAAAAATACTAGGATATGTCGCAGATAAAATAACCAGAATGGATAATTATGTTTTATCCGGCTTGCAGCTTAATCTGAAGCCATGCCGGAACCGTGAAAGAGAGAGGTCGTGTCACCGTTTCGTCTCGCCGAATCCGTCCAGGAGATGACGGGCCCAACGCCACCGACCGCCCCTGTCATCTGGCTTTGATGCGTATCTTAAACGCGGTTAGAGCTGGAGTGAAATGCCTTTTAGCGTCTTGGCTCTACGCATACTGTTGAGTGGGGGGATTGCCCTATAGCATCCCGATCACTTCTCGTGCTAACAGCAGCGAGGAATAGGTAGCGGTCGGCATCCATATTGTCACCGACGGGGAACAGTCCAAGACCGGTTACGTGCGTGAACGCATTGAGGGTTTTGAACTTCGGCCGGGCGCGGGCTACACAGCGTTTGATGCCGAAGTTGAAGCGTTTCCTGTGTGCTATAAACACTATTTCGGTGAAGCAATGCCGGGCGACAATTTGACGCCGTTCGTGCCGGCGAATCTGAAGTTGGCACGCTAGCAACGACCGCCTGTCAAGAGGCGTTTACCCTTAGTAGCGCCGACCGGCGTGAGCAGTAATGATTTACCGCAGTAAAGATGATCGCCGTTGCGGACGCGCTGCGCGTAGGATATTAAACTATCATCGATGCTGGCTTCAAGCGCGAAAATCGACAGCGGTGCGCGGAACACGTCTTCAGGCAAGCGCTGCTCGATAATTGATCCATTAACCATAAAAAGGCCACCCTTGTCTATTAAAGCCCACCCTATCGTCCACCTCACGGGAGAAGTCCATTTCGTGCGTGACTTCGCGCGTGACCATCGTCATCCCCTGCTTCGCCAGATCTTTCATCATGTCCAGTACCACCACTACCTGCTCCGGATCCAGTGTGCTGGTCGGCTCACCGAACAGTATCAGACTGGGTTCATTGGCACGTGCGATCGTCACCCGTCGCCGCTGCTTGGTCGCCAGATAGACACGATGGATAGGCATTCAGTCGATACGACAAGTCGGCACGTCAAGCAGCGCTTCGTCTTGCTCCACCGTCTCAGCGCGGGCCAAGGGCCATCGCTAACACTGTTTTTCTCGATGCCGTAACGACGCGTGACATTGTATCAGGCGGAACTGACCGCACAAACTGCCATTGTCCAATGACGTTCCGTCATGAAACGCCCTATCCACCCAGGAGCAACAAGAACCGGATATTTACCCCGAGTCAATGCCCATACTCTGTATGAAGAGGCGGCATTTCCAATATCATATTTATTTTATAGCAGCGTTACACGCCCGTTCCTACAGCTCGATGTTCTCCACCCCCTGTTCCATGACGCATGTTCCACCCCCTGTTCCATGACGCATGTTGGATACCGCTTATCGCTGGAGAAAAGAGAATGGCGGTGCTGCAAAATAAGGCAGCTATTATTCTACGTCATTATCAACATAATAATCTGCAATCATTCTTATTTTATTCTAACTCCTTTGTTTTATTCCGGCTTCTATTTACCAATGTATTATTAGTACAATGTATTGTTCCAGTAAAAGCAAGCTGACTAATACCACAGATTTGATTCACCTTATTATTGCGGTACACAGATATCGGTTATAAATTTCAGCGCAGGTGGATGTTGCCCTTACAGTTGACCAATGCCCTGCCGGATTTGTTGGCCAGCGACTTCTGGCGGCGGCAACCGCCCTGGAGCGACGAAGACGGTCAAGTTGTTCGCCTATGGCCTGCTGTTGGCCTGCTGTAGGATCTCCATGAGAATGAGCTAACCTACAGCGCCGCGCTGTATGATGACGTCGATTGGACCTAGGACGTCACTGCTTTTTACATAATGCCAATAATGCATTGATAAATCTCAGTTATAAAGCACTGTTTCCGGCTTAGATGACTGCCATCAATCTCGCCATGCTTTCGGCCCTGTCGCCAAACGCGGATGAGAATCATGACTTATTCCCTGGCTCTATCTCCTCCTATATGATGGGGCGTGTGGTCAATATAGCAGATGAGGATAGATAAGCCGAAATTGCGGCACCGGCTAGATTCCCCAGCAGGCAATCGTGTTTTCCTGCAGACAAGTTGGTAAACAGTGAGATTGATACCTGACAATTTCACTTCTTAGGCATAAGCCGTGCTCCTACATTTCTTATTTCTCTTCTTCGCCACATCTGTAATGCCGTATTTCTTTCGCTCAAAACCATAATACTTGACTGATTTCTGACCCGATATTAAACGTAATGCGCGAATATTCCATTATGGCGATTGACTGGGTAAAACGCTCCATCTTGTAGCCAGGCACTATTATGCTTGCGCAAAAGAACCGTGGTAAGTACATTATTGCACACTTCCTCACTGATAGAACCGATACGGAGCGAGACCGAAACGGATACATATCCGCAAGCGGTCTCTCCACACCGCATTTTGCTGCTGATATCGAAGATAATATTTGCCGCAAGCCCTTATCTGCCGTAGTGGATCAGGCTGGAATAGGCTATTCGTGTCATGAACTATCTTTAAGACGGCTGGAGGTTGTCTCAGAATCTCTACATGTTAGTATGTAGAGCGTTTTAATTTGGTTATGATTATTTTATATAGTAGATACTATACGGGAAAACTATAATTTCATGGCAGTAAAACTTGAAATAAAAGCCTTTATAAAATATTTATTTTGTGAACACTATGAACAGGGCATTCAAATTGATTAACGCAGAGCAAGACAAAGATACCATATTTTTAAAACCTGTCTGACGGTTAACGTAAAATGCTAGTCTTTATGGGATTATCCGGCTCAATGCTGATTGACGGCGAAAACATCGCGAATATCACAGATGTCGCCCTGCGCGAGTGCGACGTAAAAAGCGCTGGAAGCCCTGTCGCAGGTGGGGCTGGAACAGTATGCACACTCCTAGCCAGATAAGCTGTCTGGCGACATGCGCCATCGTATCGGCTTGGCGTGCACTAGCCATCAATCCCGATAGATCCGCTTATTCGTACCCAAATGCAGGACGAACTTATTAAGTCACAGCCCCGCTATCAGCGCGCCATCATCTTTATCTCTCGTGAACGTGACAAAGCGATGCGCATCAGCGATCGCATCGCTATCATGCAAGGGTGCGAGGTGGTGCAGGTGAGCACGCCGGATGAGATCTTCAATAGTGGCGTGGATATATCGCAGGTATTTAGCGCCAAAGATAAAGATATCGCCCGTCGCCGGCCGGTAACCCTGATCTGTCAACCCGGGCGATTGGCCCGCGCTCCGCGCTGAGGCTGCTGCAAGATGAGGATCGTGATTTCGACTATGTGCTGAACACGGTCTCCATTGATTCGCTGAAGGCCGCCCTTTCCGCCAACGGTACTCTGAAAGACGCGTTGCTGTCATCGCCGGCCACCATCCCCGCAAAGGGATGCTACTGCAGACGCTGGATAATAAAAATGGGATGAATAATGAGTAACACCACAATCGATCCATGTGCGCCCGCGCATTTTCAATGTGCTTGCCTACTTTAAATCAAACGCTTATCCCCTCGAACGCTTATCCCCTCGTTCGCCGGGTCACCGAAGGCATGGATGGGTAGTATTACATTTTCGTTCGCTGTTCCAGAGCATCCGCGTCCCGGTGGACTTCACCCTAAACGGCTTTCAACATCTACTGCTTAGCCTACCGGCCCCGTGGTGATAATTATTTTCGCGCTGATAGCCTGGTAAATGTCGATGCTCGGCATGGGCGTGGCCACCATCGGCGGCGTTGGTATTGTGATCCTGGCGATTATCCTCGATCGTCTCCCCGAGGAGCGGGCAACGGCAGCGTATTGCGCCGAGACAAGCCATAAACAGCATAAACAGAACAGGAATTCCCCATCATTATACAGTTATCTGTGCGCTCGCGCTCACCGTCGTATTTACCCAGTGTGTCTGCGCTACCGCGCTGCCAGGTAAAGGCGTAGTGGTAAAGAGCAGTGAAAAGCGCTGCCGGAAGAATCATTTCAAACCGAGCTGGTTAATCAGGCGCTGCAGAAACTTGGCTACGACGCTCAAGCCCACTAATGAAGTGGATTACAACGTTACCACCCAGCCATCGCTAACGGCAATGCGACCTATCTGGCGGTGAACCAGAAACCTCGGATAGATAGAGATGTACGACCACGCTAGCAAAGATGGCAAACCCTACCGTCAGGGTACCTACTGCCTCTCAGCGATAAATTTGAACGCTGCAGTATGATCGTGATGATGGTGATTACCTCGACGCCATCCCTGCTGATGATGCTATTGGGCACCGCTTCTCTGACCGGCTTTTCCATGATGGCGCAGTCATGGTACCCTTCATGGCGGTCTGCTGCTCAGCATCCTGCTGGCGCGCTGGTGGATCTCGGCGGCTGGCAAACCGTATACTGGCTGGCGAGCGCGTTGATGGTGGTCATGGCAGTAATATACTGTGGTTTGCCCTGCCGCGGTATAAACAGTGCTCAATTACCGCCAACTACTCAGTTCAACAGCATTTATCGGTAATCGCCGATATTACGCAACCGTGCTCTGCCGGGCTACCTCAGCTTTGCTTGTTTTAGTAAACTTTGGACCTTCATGGCGTTTTGCTGACCGCGCCACCTTTATTTTAGCGAGTAGCGAGTCGAAAATCGGCCTGTTTGACCTGGTTGGCGCTGCGGGCGCATTAGCTGTCACTCGCGCCGGCGCGCTGGTAGACCGAGATAAAGTCAAAATGGCCATGCGGGGGGCTATTGCTGCCGTTCTTCTGGGTAGTGGCTATATCTCATTGGCTGTTGCTAGTGCTCGGGTATCATTGCCCTCGATTTGGTGGTGTATGGGCTGAACATCTCTAACCAAAGAGACGAACTAAAGAGTGATTTACCGCGTATGCCGGAGGCGCGTAACTGCTTAATCTCCGATTACATGAACAGCTATTTCGCCGGAGGCGCCTCCGAGTCGCGGGTATCCACCATGGCTTACCAAAGCGCCGGCTGGAACGGCGTCAGCCTCGCCGTCGGTCCATTTTGCCAGACCAATTTGTTATTGTGAATGCGCGACAGCTGTCACGAAGAGTCCAGCCTTCCTCGCATCCGATTCACGCGTGCGCCGCTGGTATTGATAAGATTCGCCGCCACGGCGCGTGGCGGCGTGCTCCTGGCTCCTGTAAGCCATCAAGGAAAGAAAGCGATTCATCATGGAGTATAACATTTCCGGTCTGCCGGCCACTACCGCACTCGCGACATTCCATCAGGACATGAAAGATAGCCTGCCGATTGTCATCAGGTATATGCCGATGGTGTTCGCCTTTGGGCTGAATACCGAAAAATTCGGCTTAACGCCGCTGAAAGTGGTATTGAAAGTGCTGTTCATCTTCTGCATCATTTACGTTGGCGCCAGCCAGTTTGTAATTACTATCCTGTTCAGCGCCGGCGTTTTACTGTGGATAGCAGTGCTGACGGTCATGGCGATGGACGTGCGTCTTTATTGAACCAGCACTGCGAACGCATTCCTTGCGCGTTGGCGCCCTGTAAAACCACCTTCTGGGCTTTCGGCCTGACCGATGAAGTCTTCGCCGCCGCCATCAGCCGCTTCAGTCGGGATAACTGCAACTGGAAGACTGGATACTAGGCGTCGCGCTATGTGCTTGGTTATCGTGGGTGGCCGGCACGCTGTCTGGCGTCTGTTCCGGCATGGTCTGCTCGATGATTGGCCCGCTGTCTCGGCGATACTAGGCTTTATGCTACCGGCGCTGGTCAGCGCCTTGGTGGGCCTCTGGTTGGTATCGATCCCCATGACATTCTGGGTTCGGCGACAGCTGTCTGGCAGCGTTGCTGTCGTTGTTACAGGAGGAGAGCGGTGACCAGTACCGTGTTGATCATTGGCTGCACGGTCTGGACGGCGATACGGCGATTTTCTGTTTCGCTGGTTACCGCTTTGCCTGGCGGGCAGCGCCGGCGGCCAGCCGTTATGCAACGGCCGCCCTAGATCGGATACTGGACAGTATCGGCATTACCGCCATTGTGCATTGCTGGTGGTCTCCACCTTACCTGACATCCCCCATCCTCCAGGAGTCGCAGCAGCGTAGCCGACCTGCGTTGGCGGGCGTTAACGGCGTTGTTTCGCCGCACTCGTAGTACCGTCGTAGTACCGTTATGGCGACACTCTTCTCAGCACGCTGACGTATGGAGTGGTGTACAAGTACCCGCCGACATTTTGATCGTAGCAGTTAAGAAGCAGGTGAATTGACATTACCTCAACACTTATATAGACGTCAAAACTTTTAGTTATTATATAACCTGAAACTAATGAGGTACAGGTTACCGATGGAAAGTTCGTTTACCTTCAAATGTTAACGCTGCGCGCGCAGCAAAAACGATTTTCCTTTCCAGGAAATGTTATTAACCCGTTTGTGCATGTGCATGTTTATGGCGTTGGTAACCCTGGAATCCTGGGTCAGCTGCAATATATCAGCCGTCAGAATTGAGTTCCCTCGTACCAACGCCACCTGCATACCGACGCGGCTAGATTGAACGTAAAGAGAGCGAAAATGACCGCCGTTGTTTGCAGTTGCATACAACGAACGTCAGGGCAGATGTTTCTCGATAATCTCTTGTCGCCGTAGACACTGCTCACTTTCCCTGTGATCGATGTTGAATGAAGCGGAAAAGCAGCAAATTGGAAAGCCTGACCCGCAAGCTATTAAACAAGCTGGACATGCATATCTCAGAGAGGATATGCTGGAGTGGGTTTTGTCGCTTGCCACAGCAAGCGACAAAAGGATCCTCCGCGACGTTTTGCGTCCCGCCACCGTCAACCGCGGTTTTGCCGCCACCACTCCGCCAATAAAATGCCGGCGCTAACGGACACATTCAAATTGGGTACACGACCAGTGCCGTTGATGACCACCGCGATATCCGCCTGCGACAGTATAGCTTGTGAGAGCGCACCGCCCTCTTCCGCTAATACCAGCACCGACCGGGCGGGCATCTTCACTTTGGAAAGTGGCGTGCCGCCACTACCGGCCAACGTCACCACGGTGTAACCTGCGCACTGAAAACGCTGCATGTCCTGCAACATATCGTCGCATTGAATGGCTTTGACGTACTCTGCCCCGCCTTCTGCGGTGCGCACCGCGGCGCCGGACTCCAATAGGGCGCTATCGCTCATCATCACGCCATTTACGCCGAAGTGCGCGCAACTGCGCAAGATTGCGCCGAGATTGTGAGGGTTATTAATCTGTTCAAGCGCCATAACACAAGCGTGTTGTTTTGCAGCGACGCTAGTCAAGTAACCGTCAGCGTCAAGACCGGCACGTTTTTTAATCAGAAAACAGACACCGCCGTGATGATCTGTGCCAGAGGCTTTGGCCAACTCATTATCCTCCACCACATGATAAGCCTTGCGGTTTGCCGCCATCCAGCGCAGTGTATCACGAAACCGCAGCGTCACCGATTGCTCGAACCAGGCTCGAACGATGGCATCTGGTCGATTGCGAAACAGCGCCTGACAGGCATTTTCCCCGTAAACGCGGGTTTCTTCGGCGCGCTGGCGGCGCAGCTGTTCGGGATCAATCTGACTTTTGCCGCTGATGCCTCCATGATTGTGTACGGCAACGTCATTCCCTGCGTAAAAGGTTTTCCACGGCGAGTCCGAGGTTTCGCCGCACGGCCGGCGGCCGGCACTGTCGTCGCAGGGCGGAGCATCCTGCCGGGCGCAACGCAGTGCGTCACCTGAAGAGGAGGTGCGTTCGGCACGTGCACCGCCACTGGCGCGGTCGCCGGGCACTCTCCACGGATTACGATCCTCATCACGCTGACCGCTCTTGCAATTGGTGGTGGAGCTGCGCGTGACAGTGCGGCGCGTTGACGCCTGGCATTCCTCTTTTCGCACATACATCACGCGGACTTTGCCATTCTTACCCTTTAACGTATCGCTATCGCTCATATTGTCCTTCCCTCTCTGATGGGCGCGAAGATTACCCGATCTCCGCCTATATGGCTACCGGGTTAATGTCAAAGCCGGCAACTATCGAAACTATTGAACAAATCATTTTGTCACCCGTTATTTCTTTTGCCACACTTCAAAGACTGTTCCACTACTAACTGACCCACTAAAGTGCGAATACTGTCCAGTCGCAAATTCCCGGTGTGGCGGTTACGCTCATTAGAGACAACATTATGAACACAGTTTGTGCATCCTGCCTGGCCACCAACCGCCTGCCGGACAACAGGATCAATGATGCCGCTAAATGCGGCCGCTGTGCTGAATTGCTGCTGGACGGTTCAGTTATTCACGCCACCGGCGCTACGCTTGACAAGCTGCTGCAAGACGATCTGCCTATCGTCATCGATTTCTGGGCCCCGTGGTGCAGCCCCTGCGTAGGTTTCGCGCCGGTGTTTAATGCCGTCGCCGGCGAACGTCGCGATAAAGTGCGCTTCATCAAGATCAATATCGAAGCCGAACCGGCGCTCAGCAGCCGTTTTGGTATTCGCAGTATTCCAACCATTATGTTATTCAAGCAAGGGCAGAAAGTAGACTCGCTTCATGGTGCAATACCGAAAGCGCCATTCAAGGAGTGGCTGGATGAAGGCCTCTCCCTCTAGGACACAACCTCCTAAACACACGCCGGCCCGTCATAAAGTGGGTCAGCGCAGTCAGACGACCTTCTCCAGGGGCGGTCCCGATACGGTAAGTAAAGCCCCTAAACTTATGCCGTAAGAAAACCGCCTTGATCGAATGGGCTGATGCACCCAGAAAGCCCAGACCGTGAGGCAAAAGCATTACCCTTCCTTAAGCGCTTTGGTAAATTCATCCTCTTTTTCCACCACTGGCCACGCCATGACCTTAAACGCTGCACGCCCATTTGCGCTTACAACACTCCACGCGCCCTTTTCGTGCCCACTGGCTAGGTCTTCCAGGTGCTGCGCTGCGATCTCTTCTGCTGCGTCGGCGCTGTTTGTGCAACACTATCATGCCCAAGCAGACCAACAGCTGATTCTGTCTGTGGGTATTCGACCCTGAACCCATCAAGGTCAGCAACACCGGGCGGGGTTAATCACCGATATTCTGCCGACGATACAAAATTCGTCTTGTCGCGTACCGAACCGGATCCGGCCATGCTGTGGGCGGTAGCCGATCCGCTCCATCAACCGTATCTCAACCGTATCTCGTGTTTCCCGCCGGCCCTACGTCGTGGGAAGCACGCGTGGTCAATCATGCGTTACCCAACGCCCGGCCGCCACGGCGAGGGCCACCATTGTGCCACGGAAGTGGACGCCGCCTCGCTTACCCTGGTGGGAGACAGGGCCGCCGCTGACGCGCTGATGGCGCATTTATCCTCTTTCACAGCCGCATCTGGCGGGTAAACCCCATGCGCCGCGCCTAGCGCCCCTAACAGCCATCTCCGCTGGCGATGGCGTTTATCGGTCTTAGTCTACCCAGCACGCGCCACTGTCCCACCCAGACAACGTGTCCGCGTCGATGCTTCATCGCTTCGCCGCACGGCTCCCTAGGGCTACCGTCAGCAGGAATGAATAAAACGCCTGCACTTATCCCGTTAACCAGCAAGGGATGCATAGATGAGTTTACGGCGACGGGACGGTACAGGTCTGTGCTGCCGATGACGCTGAATATCAGGCGGTCTGCGGCGTGCTCAGCTATCCTTTGATGGCATTGCTGCCGCTGACGTCGGCTCTGGCGGTAGTGTGTACCCACGCCAGGCTAAACAGCGCTGCTGACTGCGCTCGGCGAACGAGGCTGTAAAGCGGCCATCGTGCTTATAGAGCAGGACTCCGTCCTCGGCTCGCTGATTTTGTTAGGCGATAGCGAAGAGGTAGGTAGTGCTGACGCAGCTTAATATGGCCTGGCTATCATCTGCTGCAGGGATTAAAGACGGGCGCTCTGCGCAATAACCGCCCGCAGTATCCGCTGGAACCGCTACGCTCAGTCAACTGCTGGTGCAGGTGTCTGATTTAGTAGCTGATTGTTAGTAGCTGATTGCCAGAAAATTATCTGCTGCTGGCCTACGGCAGCGGATATGACGGCGCTAGATGCCAGTTTGCATTTAAGCGAATACCATGGCTACGCCGACGCGCGGCTGTCTATTCGGCCTTATCCCGGCCGATTTTGTCAGAAGATGAACCGCCACTGAAAGCTTTCAGTGGCTAACTGACCCGTAAAGATCTTTTATTACCGCTACTTCTGAAGATTTGGGCTATATGACACAAATTGACTACGATCGGGGAAAGGCGTTTGTAGTAGTCACGCAGCAACAAGAAGGTGAAGTCATCATCGGCGTCACCCGCGCTATTTTCCGATAGTAATGATGCGGAATTCGCGGTGCTGATGCGTGCCGATTTGAAAGCTGGGACTCGGGGCGCATGCTGCTGGAACATACCCAACAGCATGATAACGCTGGCGCGCAAATTAGGCTTCACGGTAGATATTTTAATTACAGGATGGCATCGGTTGCGCTGTCGTTAGCACTGGAACTTCTACAGAGAGCATTGCATCGATAGCGGCAAGGATTCGCCGGGCAAATTGAAACACCACAAGCAACGGAAGTAGTGGTATTATAACCTTATAACCAATGCAACGCAACTACCTGTTTGCACAGGGTCATTCCAACTTTCTATGACAAGAGAAGAAGCGCGCTGTGATGTTGTCAACTTTCAAACGCAGAAAACACCAACAACACCTTGCACAACTGCCAAAAATCCCCCAGACGGTTGCAGATGTTGAAACGCTTTTCAACCCTGAAGATTTCTATCAAGCGCTCATACGGGCCATCGCCGGTGCCCGACAGCGGATTTATCTTGTCGCGCTGTATCTAGAGCAGGACCAAGGCGGCCAACAGATCCTTGAGGCCACATATCAGGCAAAACGCACTGACCCTACGCTTGAAATAGGGATTCTCGTTGATTGGCACCGGGCGCAGCGCGGCCGCATCGGCGACGCCGCCGCCGATACCAACGCTGACTGGTACTGCCGGATGGCTCAAGCTCATCCAGGCGTGGACGTACCAGTCTATGGCGTACCGGTCAATACCCGTGAAGCGTTGGGCGTGTTGCATTTGAAGGGTTTTATCATCGACGACGAGGTTATCTACAGCGGCGCCAGCCTGAACGATGTCTATCTGCATCAGAAGGATAAATACCGCTACGATCGCTATCAGATTATCCGCAATCAGTCGCTGGCAGACACGCTGCTCGACTATATCACACAACACTTGCTCACGGCACCGGCAGTGAACCGACTGGACAACACCGCCCGACCGAAAAGTTTGGAAATAAAAAACGATACCCGATTGTTTCGTCAGACTCTGCGGGGGGCAGGCTATCGTTATCGAGGTGAGGCAGGCCACAATGAATTGGCCATTACCCCGCTGGTAGGATTGGGCAAACAAAGCCTGCTAAACAAAACAATCCACCATTTATTGTGCTCGACTCGCGATACCTTGACGCTGTGCACTCCTTATTTCAATTTGCCCACGCTGCTGGTACGCGATCTCATCAGGCTGCTACGCCTGGGAAGGCAAGTGGAGATCATTGTTGGCGACAAAACAGCTAACGATTTCTATATCCCGGAAGATCAGCCGTTTAAAATCATCGGTGCCCTACCTTACCTGTATGAAATCAACCTGCGCCGCTTTCTTATCCGTTTGCAGCGTTATGTAGACAACGGTCAACTGGTGGTGCGTCTATGGAAAGACGACGACAATAGCTATCACTTAAAAGGCGTTTGGGTGGACCAAGAGTGGCAATTACTGACCGGTAATAACCTGAACCCGCGGGCCTGGCGGCTCGATCTGGAGAATGCACTGCTGATTCACGATCCCACGCAGGCGCTGCGGGCACAGCGCCTGCGTGAACTCGCACTGATCCGTACCCACACTTTGGCGGTACGGCACTTCACCGAGTTGCAAAGCATCGCCGACTATCCGGTCAAAGTGCGTAAGCTTATCCGTCGTTTACGCCGTATCCGCATCGACCGTTTGATCAGACAGATACTCTGAACAGGCTGCGTTTTCTCCCCCGGCATGTTTACAGATTGGTCGCGCCCTTGGAAGCCAGAAGGCATCAAGGATGCTGACCTGCCACTGGAGTGCTAGTTGCAGCCATCTAGTCCAGGGTAGTTCGACCGGCCGTCGGCCGTAACACAACACTCCATTAGATCCGTGCACTACTGGCGTTGGCTAGCAGTGCGATCGCCGAACATCAATCGGCCTTGCCGGCGCGCAGTCGTAATATTGGCTTTGAACTCACCACCCGCACTCGCGTCGTTACTCGTTTCCATTGCAGAGGCATCGCACCCCATAAAGCGTCGTGCCAACAATATCGAAACTCTGACGTTCAGCCACGCGTGCCTATACTACGCTTGCAATATCGGCCATCAATAGTAATTGCGGATAATATCGGAACAAGCCACCTATTGTGCCAGCGAGTCGCCGCCGAAACGCGACTATTGGTGACGTCCATGACAACCAATAGGCCACTGAGTCGCCATAAGCTCATCTTTGCGGTATATTCAGTTGCTGTTGAGATAATCTCGTTTGATGATAGCGATAACCGGCAGCGCAACCTATCGTCGCACCGCCGCCACATCCACCAAGACTGTTGGTGCGGATCGCAGCAACCCACCTTGCTGTACTAACAACGCCATACATGCCATGTCTGGGCACCGTGCAGCGGTTCTCAGTTTGCCTGTAATTATCGTCAGCATGGATTCACGCGGTCTCTTTCTCTATTATTTCACAATTTCCGTCACATGGGAGCATAGATGACTTGCACAACACGTTGCCGCGTTTAATCACCCCGCAGGCGCTGACTTGCTTACGGGCCTCCGCCTGCAGAATATAGGCCAGCAAACTATCGAACACGGCGTGCAACACATACAGCGCAGCAATAAAGAGGAATGAAACTCGATAGGCTCAGTAATGCCGGTCAAGAAAGAAGTGAGCGCAGCCGACAGCAGCAGCCCTCCCACACCATCATTGTAATAAAATGTCCGGACATAAAACACGCTGTGCCGATATAATAATGCTGGTATTGGAATCCCCGCTAATTTCGTAAAGAAAGTGCGCTGAATCCCTCCACACAGCCAGCAGTATATCATCTCGCTGCCGCTAAGTGCTACGACCAGAACGGCAAATAGAAAATATGATGTAAGCCAAACTAGCCCAGCATCTGCAATACAAAACTATAGATAAAGGTCCCCAGAAATAGCCGGTTGCATCCACTAGACCGGCCGATTGGCGCAAAGTGCGAGCTACCGAAAAGCCGAGAAATTGCGGCAACACAATTTTGTTGCAACGGTTATCAGCCAATGAGACACCAAACCAATGACCACCCCGCCGAATATGCCCATCTCCAACGTCTGGATCCTAAGTGCTATCCCCTGACGTGAGCACTGGGATTGCTGATCGCCAGTTTATCACCTGCTGCATAGAGTATTAATCGCGGCATTCATCATTAAGATAGGTCAGCAGAGCCGCCATGCTGAGCCTCCCCTGATCCGTCTTTGCTAGCCCTACCGCCACATTGGATATTGCTCTCCGATACTCAGCAACAAAAACAAACCCACCCATTGTCAGAACGGCAATATATTCGGCGCCTGTAAATTTACCGCTTTATCTACGGTATAGCCTGGAAAATGCTAGCCCGATATTAACCAGCACAACCTTTTTAAAATGGATACCTGGCAGTTTCCTACTCTCGCATGGGGAAAACCCCACACTACCATCGGCGCTACGGCGTTTCACTTCTGAGTTCGGCATGGGGTCAGGTGGGACCACCGCGCTAGTGTCGCCAGGCAAATTCGTTGTCTGCACCGCTTTCGCCGTACGGAGGGCTCCGGGCTCTGGCTACCCAACCCTCACTTACGTGATCATCGGGCGTTATCCGGAACATCACTGATGGTGTCTCGTGTCTTGTCTCTTAGCACATGAGCGACCACATTTTGCCTGCATTTGCTGCAGGTGTTGGTGGTATTACCTGCACTTTTGTGGCTCGCTCTCAAACAGCTCAGGTGTTGTAAGGTTAAGTCTCACGGGTCATTAGTATCGGTTAGCTCAACGCCTCGCAGCGCTTACACACCCGACCTATCAACGTCATCGTCTTTAACGTCCCTTCAGGAGGCTCTAGACCTCAGGGAAGACTCATCTTGAGGCAAGTTTCCCGCTTAGATGCTTTCAGCGGTTATCTCTTCCGCACGTAGTTACCGGGCAATACCATTGGCATGACAACCCGAACACCAGTGGTGCGTCCACTCCGGTCCTCTCGTACTAGGAGCAGCCCCTCTCAATCTTCCAGCGCCCACGGCAGATAGGGACCGAACTGTCTCACGACGTTCTAAACCCAGCTCGCGTACCACTTTAAATGGCGAACAGCCATACCCTTGGGACCTACTTCAGCCCCAGGATGTGATGAGCCGACATCGAGGTGCCAAACACCGCCGTCGATATGAACTCTTGGGCGGTATCAGCCTGTTATCCCCGGAGTACCTTTTATTCGTTGAGCGATGGCCCTTCCATGCAGAACCACCGGATCACTAAGACCTGCTTTCGCACCTGCTCGAGCTGTCACTCTCACAGTCAAGCTAGCTTATGCCTTTACACTAACCTCACGATGTCCGACCGTGATTAGCTAACCTTCGTGCTCCTCCGTTACTCTTTGGGAGGAGACCGCCCCAGTCAAACTACCTACCAGACACTGTCCTCGGTCCGGATGACGGGCCTGAGTGAGAACATCAAACATTAAAGGGTGGTATTTCAAGATTGGCTCCATGCAGACTGGCGTCCGCACTTCAAAGCCTCCCACCTATCCTACACATCAAGGCTCAATGTTCTGTGTCAAGCTATAGTAAAGGTTCACGGGGTCTTTCCGTCTTGCCGCGGGTACACCGCATCTTCACGGCGAGTTCAATTTCACTGAGTCTCGGGTGGAGACAGCCTGGCCATCATTACGCCATTCGTGCAGGTCGGAACTTACCCGACAAGGAATTTCGCTACCTTAGGACCGTTATAGTTACGGCCGCCGTTTACCGGGGCTTCGATCAAGAGCTTCTCGCAAGCGATAACCCCATCAATTAACCTTCCGGCACCGGGCAGGCGTCACACCGTATACGTCCACTTTCGTGTTTGCACAGTGCTGTGTTTTTAATAAACAGTTGCAGCCAGCTGGTATCTGCGACTGGCTTCAGCTCGGGGCGCAAGGCCCTCCACCTACACACCAGCGTGCCTTCTCCCGAAGTTACGGCACCATTTTGCCTAGTTCCTTCACCCGAGTTCTCTCAAGCGCCTTGGTATTCTCTACCTGACCACCTGTGTCGGTTTGGGGTACGATTCGATGTGACCTGGAGCTTAGAGGCTTTTCCTGGAAGCGTAGCATCAATTCCTTCACCACCGTAGTGGCTCGTCATCACGCCTCAATGTTAAGAATGAGCGGATTTGCCTGCTCATTCCACCTTCACGCTTGAACCGGGACAACCGTCCCCCGGCGAACCTAGCTTTCTCCGTCCCCCCTTCGCAGTCACACCCAGTACAGGAATATTAACCTGTTTCCCATCGACTACGCCTTTCGGCCTCGCCTTAGGGGTCGACTCACCCTGCTCCGATTAACGTTGAACAGGAACCCTTGGTCTTCCGGCGAGCGGGCTTTTCACCCGCTTTATCGTTACTTATGTCAGCATTCGCACTTCTGATACCTCCAGCAGCCCTCACAGGTCACCTTCACAGGCTTACAGAACGCTCCCCTACCCAACAACACATACGTGTCGCTGCCGCAGCTTCGGTGTATGGTTTAGCCCCGTTACATCTTCCGCGCAGGCCGACTCGACCAGTGAGCTATTACGCTTTCTTTAAATGATGGCTGCTTCTAAGCCAACATCCTGGCTGTCTGGGCCTTCCCACATCGTTTCCCACTTAACCATGACTTTGGGACCTTAGCTGGCGGTCTGGGTTGTTTCCCTCTTCACGACGGACGTTAGCACCCGCCGTGTGTCTCCCGTGATAACATTCTACGGTATTCGCAGTTTGCATCGGATTGGTAATCCGGGATGGACCCCTAGCCGAAACAGTGCTCTACCCCCGTAGATGACTTCACGAGGCGCTACCTAAATAGCTTTCGGGGAGAACCAGCTATCTCCCGGTTTGATTGGCCTTTCACCCCCAGCCACCAGTCATCCGCTAATTTTTCAACATTAGTCGGTTCGGTCCTCCAGTTAGTACTACCCAACCTTCAACCTGCCAATGGCTAGATCACCGGGTTTCGGGTCTATATCCTGCAACTAAACGCCCAGTTAAGACTCGGTTTCCCTACGGCTCCCCTATATGGTTAACCTTGCTACAGAATATAAGTCGCTGACCCATTATACAAAAGGTACGCAGTCACACCCCGAAGGATGCTCCCACTGCTTGTACGTACACGGTTTCAGGTTCTATTTCACTCCCCTTGCCGGGGTTCTTTTCACCTTTCCCTCACGGTACTGGTTCACTATCGGTCAGTCAGGAGTATTTAGCCTTGGAGGATGGTCCCCCCATCTTCAGACAGGATATCACGTGTCCCGCCCTACTCATTGAGCTCACAACAAGCGCACCTTCGGATACGGGGCTATCACCCTCTGTCGCCGGACTTTCCAGACCGTTCTCCTGATGCGCAAGCTGATGATGGCTCTGGGCTGTTCCCCATTCGCTCGCCGCTACTGGGGGAATCTCGGTTGATTTCTTTTCCTCAGGGTACTGAGATGTTTCAGTTCCCCTGGTTCGCTTCGTCAGGCTATGGATTCACCTGACGATGATGCAACGAATTGCATCGGGTTTCCCCATTCGGACATCGCCGGCTGATAACGCTTCATATCAGCTCACCGGCGCTTTTCGCAGATTAACGCGTCCTTCATCGCCTTTGACTGCCTAGGCATCCACCGTATACGCTTAGTTACTTAACCTCACAACCCTGAGCTGTCTGCATTTGGTTCGACGGTCTGCCACGACTTCCGGGCTTTCAGTCACTTGCGTCGTCTCGCTTGAGTCTCACCATACAGGCGAGACTCGGCACAGTCTGTGAGGACCGGGCTGAAACGACAGCGCCTATCGCACGACAGTGATAACGTTAAGCGTTATCTCAGGTTTGCTTACTTCGTTTGAGAGACTCACATGCTGAGCTTGCACTTCAGCATGTGTTTCAAATTTTCAGCTTATTCCGGATTGTTAAAGAGCACGATATTTCAGAGCGCGTTTATCAAACGCGCTCTGAAACAAATCAACGACAGAAAAATCGCTCATCCCACAAATACATTCCATGAATGGTGGAGCTAAGCGGGATCGAACCGCTGACCTCCTGCGTGCAAAGCAGGCGCTCTCCCAATTGAGCTATAGCCCCAAGTCGTTCATCTTGCATATGCCTGGTCTACCTGCATGCCAGGTAATGCTTCGTTCACCACAGTCAATAAACAGGGCGACAGCCAATCTTCTTTTCACCGCATGCTGAACACAGCCTGACACGTTTGCCTGACAACAACACGCTGCGGTCTCATTCATCGGGATAAGTGTAACTGGTAGGCCTGAGTGGACTTGAACCACCGACCTCACCCTTATCAGGGGTGCGCTCTAACCACCTGAGCTACAAGCCTATAGGAGGTTTCTTGCTCGTGGTAGTTATCAGACAATCTGTGTGGGCACGTCACTTAACGTATCGTTTAGGTAAGGAGGTGATCCAACCGCAGGTTCCCCTACGGTTACCTTGTTACGACTTCACCCCAGTTATGAATCACAAAGTGGTAAGCGCCCTCCCGAAGGTTAAGCTACCTACTTCTTTTGCAACCCACTCCCATGGTGTGACGGGCGGTGTGTACAAGGCCCGGGAACGTATTCACCGTGGCGTTCTGATCCACGATTACTAGCGATTCCGACTTCATGGAGTCGAGTTGCAGACTCCAATCCGGACTACGACGCACTTTATGAGGTCCGCTGACTCTCGCAAGATCGCTTCTCTTTGTATGCGCCATTGTAGCACGTGTGTAGCCCTACTCGTAAGGGCCATGATGACTTGACGTCATCCCCACCTTCCTCCGGTTTATCACCGGCAGTCTCCCTTGAGTTCCCGACCGAATCGCTGGTAACAAAGGATAAGGGTTGCGCTCGTTGCGGGACTTAACCCAACATTTCACAACACGAACTGACGACAGCCATGCAGCACCTGTCTCAGAGCTCCCGAAGGCACCTAGGCATCTCTGCCTAGTTCTCTGGATGTCAAGAGTAGGTAAGGTTCTTCGCGTTGCATCGAATTAAACCACATG
This sequence comes from Sodalis sp. (in: enterobacteria), assembly GCF_036327475.1. Classification (NCBI taxonomy): domain Bacteria; kingdom Pseudomonadati; phylum Pseudomonadota; class Gammaproteobacteria; order Enterobacterales; family Bruguierivoracaceae; genus Sodalis; species Sodalis sp. (in: enterobacteria). The sequence goes on from NZ_CP132913.1 coordinate 1,566,376, forward strand.
CTCCACCGCTTGTGCGGGCCCCCGTCAATTCATTTGAGTTTTAACCTTGCGGCCGTACTCCCCAGGCGGTCGATTTAACGCGTTAGCTCCGAAAGCCACGGCTCAAGGCCGCAACCTTCAAATCGACATCGTTTACGGCGTGGACTACCAGGGTATCTAATCCTGTTTGCTCCCCACGCTTTCGTACCTGAGCGTCAGTCTTCGTCCAGGGGGCCGCCTTCGCCACTGGTATTCCTCCAGATCTCTACGCATTTCACCGCTACACCTGGAATTCTACCCCCCTCTACGAGACTCTAGCCTACCAGTTTCAAATGCAGTTCCCAGGTTGAGCCCGGGGATTTCACATCTGACTTAATAGACCGCCTGCGTACGCTTTACGCCCAGTAATTCCGATTAACGCTTGCACCCTCCGTATTACCGCGGCTGCTGGCACGGAGTTAGCCGGTGCTTCTTCTTCGGGTAACGTCAACAGATGGCGCTATTAACGCCATCGCCTTCCTTCCCGCTGAAAGTGCTTTACAACCCGAAGGCCTTCTTCACACACGCGGCATGACTGCATCAGGGTTTCCCCCATTGTGCAATATTCCCCACTGCTGCCTCCCGTAGGAGTCTGGACCGTGTCTCAGTTCCAGTGTGGCTGGTCATCCTCTCAGACCAGCTAGGGATCGTCGCCTAGGTGAGCCATTACCCCACCTACTAGCTAATCCCATCTGGGTTCATCCGATGGTGTGAGGCCAGAAGGTCCCCCACTTTGGTCTTGCGACGTTATGTGGTATTAGCTACCGTTTCCAGCAGTTATCCCCCTCCATCGGGCAGATCCCCAGACATTACTCACCCGTCCGCCGCTCGCCGGCAAAGAAGCAAGCTTCTTTCCGTTGCCGCTCGACTTGCATGTGTTAGGCCTGCCGCCAGCGTTCAATCTGAGCCATGATCAAACTCTTCAATTAAAAGCTTGATGCTCAAAGAATTAAAACTGGTATTCCTATGAATATTCGTTGTTCACTCTTCAAGACTTGATATTTCGTGTATCGATACTGTCTTATGAGTGCCCACACAGATTGTCTGATAAATTGTTAAAGAGCGTGTCCGGGAGGGTAATTCCTCTACCGGTACAAGTGGCGTATACTACGCTTTTCCGCTGCAGAGTCAAGCTTTTATTTAACCTTCGTGGACCGCTTGCCTCTGGCTCAAATACGATCTGATTGATTTATTTTTCAGCAAAACCCTCATTTAGTAGCGCTGCGTCGCCTGTTTGACGGTTAATGCGCTAAATCAGCGGCAAAAGCGGAAACTGCTGCCAATCCGTATATTTCACTTCCTTGGTGCGATCGACTTCACTGCCGGTCACATGCATTATCAGCTGGATCATGACCCGATCAAACCAGCGGTTATCGGGCTTGCACGCCTCAAATTAACGAAACAAAACGCAATCGGTAAGATTAAGCTGCGATAGCACGCGCGATTTGTACCTTTGGCCGTCGTGGCTCGAGTAGAGCATCAATGTTTTCATGGCAAATCTTGTATCACTCATGCCAACGTCGGTGTAAACAGGACCAATCGGTGTAAACAGGACCAATAAAGTAAATATCTCCAGTCGGCCAAATATCATGGTCAAAAATGAGGATTCACTTGGTAACTGTGTTTATGGAGCTAAAGTTATCTACTACAACCCCATGGCATGGTCCAGGGTTGTTAAGCGTTGCCAAAAATTGTCGGCGCCGGTGGTGACCACCGCCAGCATACTGAGGATAAACACTAGCGCATAAACGGGAAAAACTAAGCTGCTTCGAGAATCCGCTCGCTCCGGCAGCGTCCGGTTGTCCAATGTAGTAGTGGTACAAATAGCGTTGTAATGCACCAAACATTTTAGTTCTCGCGAGCCATGCAAGCAGCGGGAATCACCTTCAATCCGCCGCCGGTAGAACCGGCAACATCGTTAGAAACAGCAGACACTGGGCGATACTGTCGGTAGCAAACCCGCCTGTAGTCGCCAGAGTACCACCTGAAAGAAAGCCTTGTTAAGCGTTTGCAGGCTGCAATCGTATACATCGTAGCGCAAAATACAGACCACCGTTAGCGGAAATGTAAACCGCAGTTGCGCCCGGATATCAGTAAAACACTGCCGAGGGCGATCGTATTGATAAGCGGGCTATGGTCATGGCCGATACCGGCATTGTTGGTGGAAAAACCCGCCGATGGCAATCGAGAAAAGCTGTGGTCTATCGCGTCGAACGCCGGCATGCCCGCGCCTCACAGCGCCAGCGCGCGGGCAATTGTCAGCGCGTATAGATAAACCATAAGGTCTTGGCGGTTTCCGCAGGCTTAAGGCTTGAAGTTTTCGATGCGCAACCAGTTGAAATGCCGGCTGAAGTAGCTGTAGTCGCCAAGGCGCCAGCAGTGTTTCTAAAATAAAGACCAGGTTCGATCTCAACACCATGCGCGGTTTTAGAACGGGTGTACAGCGCAGGCGGGGATAGCGTGACGGCGTCGCCAGGGATGTACCACGATCATCTTGCATGAAGCCGGCAAGATCGTGTACCTGTAATTCCAGCGCATACGGGCAGGAACGGCACAACGCCCTCCACCACTATGGTGTCCTCGCTAAGGTCGCTGATAATATCGAACTGCTGCAGCAATTTGGCGATTCTGCCGTGCATTTGTACATGGTAGTCGATGTAATTAATACCGGTTTCAATGGTGACGATAGCGCCCGCTGCTCATTATTCACATCGCCGTAATTAGCGCGGCGAAATCGCTGTCTTTTCGCCGCATAGGTACCGGTCAGGTCGGCGGCGTAACCGTTACATTCTGGCACATTCAGGGCGATATATTATAAGGCACATCGGTGTCGCGGTGACCGCAGGCGCTAAGGTAGGTGATATTAATATTAAATTTGCACATGCCGGACAAGAGGTTTCTTTCGCCGCTTGATAGCCGTTTACTCTACTGATTTTTGCGCCTCGCGCATGCAAGCGAGTTCATAGTCGGTTTTAGGCGCGGTGAAAATGCAATAATCCAGCACAGGCTGCGGGTTGATATATTTACTTTCAATCCCCAGGTGGGAGGTGCGCTGCGGCGTCGAACACAAGTAAGCGACCCTCGCGCGTGGCGACAACAGCATAGTCATCTCGTCCGGATCGGCGAACGGCACAATATTCTAAACACCAGTAATCTACCGGCGGGTAATACCAGAGTTTCGGCTTGTTTACACCCATAGCCAGCAGTGCGGTAGCGGTACGCGAGTGACTGGTAGTCAGGTTCTGAAATGGGGATTAACTTTAAACGGGTAGTTATGTTCATCAAGAAAGCGGCCTATCGGCTCGCCGGCATACATCACCAATCCATCCAACTGTTGGCGCCGCGCTATCTCCTGAATGCGCTGTTTGAGTGTGGCGATGATATAACGAAGAAAGTGATTCCATGCTCAGGCCTTATACGGAACGTAATTGGCCCATAATTATCATAACGCTCCGTCTGTCGGGCCGTCGTCGCGAATGCAACGGCACTGATGCGGATGAACCTGCTTAAACAAAGGCGAAAGCATCACCAAAAATGCGATCGATCACGGCGCTGCGCTCGGCACAAAAACGTTCACGAGCGATTTTTGCCATTTCAAAGCGCCCCGCGATATAGATATCGTAGGGTTCCAGGGAGTCATAGTCCTGCATCATCGCCATCAGGACGGTACCGGAACGGCCCTTCCATTGTTCATCCGGCTGTTCGACCACGGGTACTACGGACAATTGCGGGTGCTGTAGAGTGAGCACCTCCAGTTCGCCTAAATCGTAGAGATGACCCCGTTCACGACCGCCCCAGTATATCGCCACTTTACGCTCGGGCTGGCACGCCAGCACCGTCAATAAAATCGAGCGCGCGTAGGAGAAACCGGTACCCCCGGCGATCAGCACGATGGGCCTGTCGGTATCATCACGCAACCAGGCTTCGCCTTGAGGGACTTCGACGGTAATTTCCCTCTTTTTCAGGATACGATCCATGACGGCCATCGCATATAAATTGAGTTCGGAAGCGCCGATATGTAGATCGATAAACGACGTTTCCATGGGCGTTGACGCCAAGGAAAAGGGGCGTTTATCGCGCTCATCCATCACCACCATCAGGTACTGTCCGGCGCGGAAGTGGAAAGCCGCTTTCGGTGCCAGTCGTACGCGGTAAACGGTATTAGTGATGGCATCCACGGAAGAGACCTCACAGGTCAATGTTGTCATGCAGTCCCTCTGTCGGATCATTAAGCAATGGCATTTTTAGGATAGCTAGAGTTGGTCCCAGATGGCGTCAACGCGCGCACCGTCCGATCCATTTCAATTGGGGTACCCTATTCGCAAAGGGTTTCTCCCGGCCATTTCTTTGTCGCGTCCATGCTCATTTCGAGCCCAGCCCGAAAACCGGCGCAGCGAAATCGAGATAATCTATCAGTGTGTTTTCTATCAAGACTGCGCCCCATACGGGTCGTCATCGCCCATATCACGTCTTTCCAATTACGTGCATTGATATCATCATCGTACACGATATATATGAATTGATGCAGGAATGACCAGCCCCATCATTACCCGTTTGGCGTGGCCGGCATATTGCTTTTGATGGTCACTACCGCCAGGTTGTGGGGAGCCCTTTCAGCGGCAGAAATCCACGATTTCTGGAAATTGCTTTTGCAATATTGGACGAAAACTTCATTAAGCGCTTTCCCCTATAGCCCTTCGGTCGCCGTTTCTCTCGCTTCAAGGTAACCTTCCAAAATGATCTCCGCGCTGGCCAGGTACCTTCAAATCGCAGGAAACACACTTGGCCACTTCGGTTTTGTAATCCTGCAGCAGGCTGGCGAATGTGCATTCTGAGAACGCATCAGGCACAGGCGTCACCGCGGCCAAATTGTCGCCGGATCGGCGCTGAGAGCGACTGCGCCGGGAAAACGCTTCAGCATGCGCAGTACTTGGCGGAATTGAGAACTTTGTCCAGCAGGTCGCGAAAGCCTTTGGTCAGCACTGGCTCTTTAAAAAATGCCAGTAATTTCCCAATATTCCGCAGTGTGCTGACGCTCCCCTGTCCCATACCGAGCGCCACCCGTTCCGGGGTGCCGAGCAGATTGTACAGTACCGGCATGATGTCGGCACGCGGCGTGCGGTTGGTGATTTCCGTCATTTCCAATAGGGATCGATTGGCAAGATGATTCATTTAATTCCCACTCTACAGCTCCAGCAGAGCGAGGAGGGCGCGCAACTCACTGTATTTCATAGCATCATCAGGAACAGTATTTACATTATAAGATCTGTTTATCAGCCTTGCTGGTCTTTTGTCAAAGATCGGAAAATAAGCCCCAGTACCTCACGGCGGTTGGCGTCCTGTGCTATACATCTGTTATGGCTTTCGTGCGAAGTCTTCAAAAATTATCCGAGGCAAGCCGTACAGAAACCTGTGAGCCGCTGTTTCCAAATTATTTGTTTATTGAATTCGATCCGAAAACCATTCATGCCACCATCAGTGGTAGAGGCGTCCACTTTATGCCTGTAATCATCCTCACCGAGGTCATTCAAGAACTGCGCGACAATAGTTTTGATAACGTGACCAATCCCGAAACGCCTTCAAATACCCGACGACAAGGTGGTGATCATCGCCGGGTATTTGAAGGATGACAGGCTATTTATACCGAACCTGACGGCGCAGCGCGCTCCATTCTGCTGAATTTGTTAAATAAACAGGTGCATCAAAGCCCGGATAATCGCCAGTTTCATCAGATCCAATAGCCGGTCCCGGCGAGGATGATGACCCCACATCGCTGCAGGTGTGATCTGATAAACCTGGAAATCGCTATACCCTAACAGCAACCCTTCTCGCCATGACGGTGTTAGTATTGCCAATGTCACGGCGTTATTCCGGCTCACCCCCTTCTAGATCGCCTTCTTCCTCAGCGCCTTTGCGCCCTTTACCGACGTAAAACCGGGTGAAGAGCACGCCGATCTCAAACAGCAGGTACATGGGTATCGCCAATAACATTTGGGAGAGGACATCTGGTGGCGTCAACAACATACCAATCACAAAGGCGCAGACGAGAACATGGGGCCGCTTCTTGCGCAGAACCTCCGGCATCACCACGCCGCTCCGGCACAATAGTACGATGGCTACTGGCACTTCAAACGACACCCCGAACGCTATAAATAGCGCCATAACGAAGTCGAGATAGTTGTTAATATCGGTTGAGATAAGTACGCCGCGCGGGGCGGCATGGGCAAAAAAGCTGAAGGCCAGCGGGAATACGACGAAGTAGGCGAAAGCCATACCGGTATAAAATAGCAGGGTGCTGAAAAATAGCAGCAGAATCATCAACCGGCGTTCATGTTTATATAGTGCTGGGGCCACGAAGGCCCATAGCTGGTAAAGTAACAGAGGCGCGGAGACAAATACCGAGACGATGATAGTTAGTTTGATCGGTGTAAAGAACGGCGACGCGACATCGGTCGCTATCATGCTGGCACCCGCTGGCAAGTGCTTAATAAGCGGCGCGGATATCAGCTGATATATATCATTAGCGAAATAAAGCAGCGCCAGAAAGACCACTAGTACGCTGATGATGCAATAAAGTAGCCGCTTGCGTAATTCGATTAAGTGGCTGATCAGGGGTTTGGTGTCATCAACGGCCATGGATTAGCGATCATTATTCAGTGGAGAAGTGGACGATGCCGGCTGCACTGGCGGGCTGCCCTTGGGCGGGCGCCGCGGTCTGGACGACCGAATTCGATACGGAATCGGTGACACATCGGCCTGGCGATCGCCCTCTGCCGGGTCCACACCGTCATGCAACGCCTCGGGATCGGTCACCAGTGGATCGTGAATCGTATTCGACTTAGCCGGGTTCAGTGCTGTACCATTGATGCCATTAAATTCCTTCCTCATGGACCCTGCTGCTTCACGCAGCTCTTCCATAGAGGCTGTCAACTCCGGTGATAGGTTGTTTTTATTGGTCTTTTCAACTTTCTTCAGGCTATCCTGCAACTCTTGCAGCTTAAACTCCTGCCTTAATTCATTCTGCACTGTCGACGCCATGAATCGTATTGCCTTGATCCAATCCGCCACTGTTCTGACCGCAACCGGCAAGCGTTCTGGACCTAGAACCACCAGTTCGATCACGAATACCAGCATCAGTTCACCAAATCCAATATCGAACACGGCTTATACCTGCCTTTTATCTTTATTTTTAGCTTCATCCGGTCGTGCTGGGTCGACTTTCGGCGCGATGGGCGGCGGGGTGAAGTCAGCATCCTGGGAAGACTCATCCGACGATTTCGTCGCTGCGTTGTCATCTTCGCTCATGGATTTTTTGAATCCTTTAATCGAGGCGCCTAAATCCGATCCCAGGCCGCGTAGCTTTTTAGTACCGAATAACAGCACCACGATAGCCGCAATGATCAATAATTGTGTAATGCTGATACCACCCATAAATTTACCTCTGTTAAAGAGGGCAACCCCTGTTATAGGTCCACTGACGGCTACGCGGTACGTCTCCAGCCGATAATCCAACTGACGATACCGGCGGCTATAAACCAAGTCGGCAGAGAGCTCTCTTCAGCGCTTTGCGTCATTAAAAACGCGCCACTAAGTAGCAGCGTGGCCCCAATGCCGAACAAAAAACGAGATTGGCTTTGTCGCACATAATGAACCCGCATTTCCACAGATAGACGATCGATACTTTTTTGCAACAGGCGATGTTGCTTGAAACCGTCATAGACGAGTTCTGGCAATTCGGGTAGTTTCTCTGCCCAATAGGGCGCCTTCTCCTTCAGCGCACGCAGCATAGCCGGCAGACCAACCTGATCCTTGATCCACTCTTCCAAAAAGGGCTTGGCCGTTTTCCACAAATCCAACTGGGGATAAAGCAGTCGCCCGACACCTTCAATATACAGTAGCGTTTTTTGCAGTAAAACCAGCTGCGGTTGCACTTCCATATTGAAGCGACGCGCGGTATTAAACAGATTCAGCAGCACATGACCAAATGAAATCTCCGCCAGCGGCTTTTCAAAAATAGGCTCGCAGACGGTACGAATAGCAAACTCGAAATCTTCGACATTGGTATCCGGCGGCACCCATCCGGAATCCACGTGCAGCTCCGCTACCTTCCGATAATCGCGGTTGAAAAAGGCGATAAAATTTTCCGCCAAATAGAGCTTATCTTCTTTGTTCAGCGATCCGACGATGCCACAATCGATACCAATATATTGGGGATTCTCCGGGTGTTCAAAACTGACGAAAATGTTGCCCGGATGCATATCGCCATGGAAAAAACTATCACGAAAAACCTGAGTAAAAAAGACCTGTACTCCGCGCTCCGCGAGCAGCTTCATGTTGGTGCCCTGCTCCTCCAGCGCGGCTACATCGTTGACCGGCACACCATAGATGCGCTCCATCACCATCATGGTTTCGCTGCAATAATCCGAATAGACCTCCGGAATATAGAGCATCGGGCTACCCTCGAAATTTCGTCGTAGCTGGATGGCATTGGCCGCCTCGCGTAGCAGATTGAGCTCATCGAGCAATGTTTTTTCATACTCCAACACGACCTCCACCGGCCGCAATCGCCGACCGTCCGGCAGCAAATGCGGCACCCAACTCGCCAGACGGTACATCAGTCGCATATCGGCCTTGATCATCGGTAAGATATCCGGGCGGATAACCTTGATGATCACCTCTTTGCCGTTTTTCAGCCGGGCTGTATGCACTTGCGCGATGGAGGCGGAAGCCAGCGGCTCCTGTTGGAAATCGTCGAACCAGTTTTCCAGCGGCTGTCCCATCGAGCGTTCGATATGCGCACGCGCGAGGGCGCCATCAAAAGGCTGTACCTTATCTTGCAACATCGCCAATTGATCGACGATGGCTGGCGAGAACAGATCGTGGCGGATCGAGAGCATTTGGCCAAACTTAATCCACACCGGTCCTAGCTCTTGCAACGCCAGGCGCAAACGTTCGCCCAGTATGCGCTGTCCACGGTTGTTCGGCATCCAAAACAGCAAATTGCGTCCCAGTTGCAGCGGCAACGTCAACCGCGTTTCGGGGATAAGCTCATCCAGTCCGTAGCTGAGCATGACGCGAATAATCAGATAGAGGCGGCGTATCTCACCGAATATCATCTGCTGGCCTCCAGCTTGTCCAAGCGGGTCGCCAGATTTTCAGCGAACCGGGTGACATCATCCACTTCGTCAAAAAACCACGCCAGTTCAAGAGCCGAAGGCGCTAGGTGCCATTCGTCGGTCATCGCCTGCACCACCCGCCCCTGGCCGATGCGCAAAAGCTGCCGCGCTTTGGTCAGCTGCCGCGCGGCGGATTGGGTGACGCCTTCAGCGACAATATCGCCGACCAAGGGCGCCAGCAGCTCCGCTGCATCGAATTCAGCCATATCCAGAAGCATGGCGAACTGCTGTATGCACTGTGGATCGCCCTCCACATCGAGAAAGCCCTGCTTGATGAGCTGCGTCAGCCGTTGGCGTTTTAGCAGCACTGGCAGCGTAGCGAGATGGGTGCGCACCGTGCAGTCCGCGACGTCATCCCACGCGTTCAGCACATCCACCTGGCGTGCACTGAATGCCATGATAACCGGCGTCTCCCATTCGACCAACTCAAACCGTAAAAGTTTACCTTTCAGACGCTCACGGGCGGCGGACATGGCGCGATCTTGATAAAGCAACCGTTTAAGCACGGCTTCCAGCGTTGCGCTTATTAGTGGCATCAGCAACATCTCATATCCGATCAGAATTTATAACCACGGTGCAGGGCCACGATGCCGCCGGTCATATTGAAATATTCAGCGCTGTCGAACCCGGCGTCCAGCATCATCGACTTCAGCGTTTCTTGATCCGGATGCATACGGATGGATTCCGCCAGGTAGTGATAGCTGCTGGCATCGCTGGTCACCATTTCGCCAATACGTGGCAGAACGTGAAAAGAATAGAGATCATACGCTTTGTTTAGCGGTTTGAAGCGCGGAGTGGAAAACTCGAGGATCAGCAATCGCCCGCCGGGTTTCAGCGCCCGGTACATCGACCTCAGCGCCTGCTCTTTTTCGGTCACGTTGCGCAGGCCGAACGAAATGGTGATGCAGTTGAAGGTATCGTCCGGGAACGGCAGGGCTTCTGCGTTGGCTTGGATATAGCTGACGTTGCCCAGAATTCCGCGGTTGCGCAGCTTTTCACGCCCCACTTTAAGCATGGAGTCGTTGATATCCGCCAGTACTACTTCCCCTTCTTCACCCACCAGCCGCGAAAACTTGGCGGTCAGATCGCCAGTGCCGCCCGCCAGATCCAGCACCTTTTGCCCGCGGTGTACGCCGCTGCACTGGATAGCGAAACGTTTCCAAATGCGGTGAATGCCGAAGGACATCAGATCATTCATCAGATCGTATTTTGCTGCGACGGAGTGAAAGACATCCGCTACCATCAACGATTTCTGATCCTTCGCCACGGTGCGGAAACCAAAATGGGTTGTTTCAGGCTTATCTTCATCTGCCATGTTCGTCGTCCTGCTCAATTAGTTTTCAGATAAGTGTAACAGATGCGTGGTGAAAGCCTAACCGCGGCGCGTCACTCCCGCGGCGGACATTCCTCGTGCGCCTGCCGTGACAGGGCAGGCGCGTCTTGCACCCCGTCCTTCGACTGTTCGCAGTTCTCGTCCCACGCGGGCACGTCAGCGGCTGGCGAACCGGTTATCGATGCTAGTTTCGGTCCCGCTGCATCCTCGCCGGGGTGATCGGTAAAAGGAACATGAGCGCCTGGCTCAGAGACGATGGGGCGCTTGATTTCCACGCCCAGGGCGCGGAACCCTTCCGCCTGGCCGACAATATTACCACGCCCGTCGAACAATTTATTCCTCGCCAGCCGATAGCTGGCTTGTGCTTTATCAAGGCTTTGGCCAATAGCGTTGATATCGTCGACAAACAGCCGCAATTTATCGTAGAGGCGCGCCGCGCGATCGGCAATATGCTGGGCGTTCCGGCTTTGATGCTCGTAGCGCCAAAGATTATTTATCGTGCGTAGCGCAACCAGCAGCGTGGTTGGACTGACCAGCATAATATTGTGCGCCAACGCTTCGCTAATCAGCTCAGGCTGTCGGTCGACCGCCACCATAAAGGCCGGCTCGATCGGGACAAACATCAAGACGTAATCCAGCGAGCGAAATCCTTTAAGTTGCTGATAATTTTTACGACCCAGCGATTTCATATGGGCGCGCAGTGAATTAACATGTTCGACTAGCGCCAGTTGGCGCTCCGCCTCATTCTCGCTGTTGAAATAACGTTCATAGGCCACCAGTGACATTTTCGCGTCGATGACCACATCATTCCCCTGCGGCAGACGCACCACCACATCGGGCTGCAGCCGCCGGCCGTCCCTTTGCTGAATGCTGATCTGGGTTTCAAATTCATGGCCTTCGCGCAGACCTGATGCTTCAAGTACCCTGCTGAGCACCATTTCGCCCCAATTACCCTGCACCTTGTTATCGCCCTTAAGCGCACGGGTCAGGTTGACGGCCTCTTGCGCCATTTGCACATTGAGCTGCTGCAAATTCCGGATTTCATGAGCCAGCGTGTGACGTTCGCGCGCTTCTTGGCTGAAACTGTCTTGCACCTGACGACGAAAGCCGTCCAGTTGTTCGCGCAGCGGCATCAGCAACCGGTCAAGACTTTGGCGGTTTTGCTCATCCACCTTACGTCCGCTGTGTTCAAAGATGCGATTGGCCAGATTTTCAAACTGCGCCGACAACCGCTGCTCGCTATTGATTAATAAACGCTGCTTTTCTTCCGCCGCCAGCCGGGTTTCCTCCAAACGAATGGCCACCTCACGCAGCTCCGCTTCCTGGCTGCTGTTGATTTCCCGCTGCGCCCGCAGTTCTTGATTAAGCTGCGCGCACTCCTGGCGGAAATGCGCGAGGGAGGTCAAACGCTCCTCGGCGGCGGCCAGCCGACCGTACTGTTCGCGCTGCGCCCGTTCGCCGTCGCGCAGCGCGAGATCAGCCTGGCGTCGGGCATGTTGTTCGTCGGCCAACGCCTGGCGGGCTGCCTGCACTCCCTGCTCTAGGCTTACCCGTTCCGCTTCCTGCGCCAAATGCCGTTGATGCTGCCGGACGTTGGCGATAAGCCAACCTAGCAATGCGCCAATAAGTGCGCCGCCTATACCGTAAAACAGGTCGTAATCCATATTACCTCCGCCTAACCTCTGCTAACAGCCACGTTAAAGAGGAACTGTATAGATGTTTCGATCCTTTTTGGCCGACGAAATGCGCCAGCCAGCGCAAGCTGAATGCGTCGGACGCCAGCGGACTGAACGCTCATGGTACCGCGGACAACAGATTGGTGAACTGAAATCCTAGCCGCGGCATACAGTACAGCCCGACAACGAGCGGCACTGACAGCGCCCGCAGCAGACCAAAAGTAGCCTAGAAAGACGCCGGCTATCCCCGGCGCATAAAAATGTGTAGCCCCACTCTAGCATAGAGGGGTTGTGGGTGAACGGCCACGGGTGATAGGCCTGCAGCTGGCAGTAGGTCGCCTAGCCAACCAATTAAGAGAGCTAGTTACCGAAAACCGCCAGCGGAGGCAGTAAAACCAGCCAAAAGGGATACTGGCCTCGCCTATTAATGTGCCCAACCAGAACAAAATCATCATCGCCGGCAACAAGCCGGCAACAATAATGACGAAACGCCAGCGATTCGCCGAAGGCCAGCAAAAATTACCGGTACAAAATAGACAATATGGGAAATCCAGTTTTCCACCGACGCATAATCCTGACGCATGCTGCAAGTTGAGCACCAAAACGTGGTGCTGTCACCCGCGGTCAAAGGGACAAAACGGCGAAAGCACCACCCCTGGACGCGGGACCGCCGCCAGTGGCTCTATCGCGTCGTCAGGCGGTCAACAGCAGTCGGGCGGCCTCCACAACGATAGTTACGGCATCGCTTTCCGCTTGTTGCAACATCACCGAATCGGGGGTCTCTTGCTGCATCCGGTTGACGATAACCCCTGCCACCATACCTGCACGCAGCCCCTGCGTCGCGCACATCGTTAACAACGTAGCGGATTCCATCTCGTAGTTCATCACCCCCATGTTCTGCCACTCCTGCATCGACCCTCTGAACTGCCTCACTACCCGACCAGAGTAAGTGTCGTAGCGCTCTTGCCCAGGATAAAAGGTATCAGAGGAAGCCGTCACTCCAACATGTAATCGGGCGCCGCTCTGTTTCGCCGCCTGCACCAGCGCGGTGGTGCAGGCAAAATCCGCCACCGCTGGAAATGCCAGAGGAGCGAAGTGCTGGCTGGCACCGTCCAAACGCACGGCGGCGGTGTTCACCAGCACATCACCGACATTGATGGCCTTCTGGATGGCGCCGGTGGTGCCCACTCGCAAAAAGGTACGGATACCAAGCTGGGACAGCTCCTCTATCGCGATAGAAGTAGAGGAACCGCCGATACCGGTGGAGCACACGACCACTGCCTTTCCCGCCAGCTCCGCGCGCCAGGTGGTAAATTCGCGATGGGTCGCCAGATGTACCGGGTTCGCCATCAGCCGGGCGATTTTTTCCACCCGCTGGGGATCGCCCGGAACAATGGCAAGGGTTGCGCCTACAAGATCAGAAAATGTCAGGCCAAGATGGAAAACGTCGGACTGCTCCACGGCATATGCCTCTATAAAGAATTAGTTATTTCACCAAAATATCATTAATGATTCGGATTTACCGTGATAAAACCCCATTTTAACGTCTTCACAGTGCCTAAAGTCAGGTCCGCGCGCCGCAAATGACGACGGCGCGGCAAGTACGGTCCAGATTCACATCGAGAGACATTGCCAGAACCAGCTTCGGCGGCCTCAGTTGACAGGTGTAGCTGTTCCAATTGTGATAATGACAAAAGTTAATGCCAATGAGCCCTAACGAAACCTTACCCTTCCGCGCCGGCTAGCGGTTTTGCTCGCGCCGCGGGCGTATCATCCGCCACCGCGATCGTGACCGACGGTGAAAACGTGCTTTCCGGCCTCACCACCGTTTGTCCGCGTGGATGACCTGACCCGCCGGCTTGCTACCGTCTGGCCAAAGTCGGCTATCTGGCCATTGCCCCTTTCATAACCGCGGTGCCGGCACGAGCGACTGCATCACCATCGGGCGTTAGCTATAGGTTCACGCATCGCGCGTTTCCTCGTGATGTATTGCCGTTGATACCACCCAGCTCTGATAGACCGACAGCGAGGCTTAATGACCACTCCGCCAACGATAAAACTTGGGCAGCGCGGGTTGTGCCTGCCAGATAGCCAAATTGACCAGTAAGCTCGCCGGAACGTGGAGATTATTCATGATACCAAACGTACCGACGTCCGCCTGAGTGGTACAATAGTTCCGCATGAAATAGCCCATGGCGGACACGCCAACACTCAGTCAAGTAAGGATCCTCTATTGCAGCATAGTGGTGGCAATGAAACCGCATTACCGAACAAGCACCATGCGATAAAACGCGCTGAGATAAAACCAGGAGAACGCCATATGCTGCACAATCGTTTACAACCCACCATGTGACGGAAATGTTGGCCGTCTGCACCAGCATTAATCCCAACCAGGATGCTGGCTCAAGTGGTCGTAACGGATTGTTGTCGCACCAGCGATCGCCAGCAGTGCACTGCTCAAATCACCTAACCGCAAACGCTGGTCGTGCAACAGATCGCAGATGAGCGTGACATACAGCGGCGTCAGTACTGTAACAGCAAGAATTCCTGCACAGTTAAATAAAGGTGGTCCTGGTAGCTGAACAAATGCATGATGCCGAGCTGGCAGGTGCCCGCCTCATATACGCCAGCAGTTGCGCGCGGTAACCGCGCCAGCGAACAAACGGCAGAAAGACCAACACCACAGTACCGACCGCACCAATACTGAAAAAGGTACTGTCCACTTGGCCGGAGAAGTATTGCCAATCAAACTAAAGGAAAAACCCACAGATAGTGGTGATGATCAACAGCAGCACGTTGCGCAATCTCGCCAACAGAAAACGCCAGTGTAACTGAAAGCGATGAAGAATATGGCTATCGGGTTGACATCTGCTCACAAATTGAGCATCTTTGGCACCTACCGGTTGCAGCGCGCTGGTATCTGATCTTTTCTTGCAGCAAGCGAAGTGTGTCGTGGCTAAACCCCTTCTCCAGGTGTAACTCATCGGGCCCACTGTTGATGAAATCGCGGCGCCGCCGTGGCTTTGGCGATATTCATCACAAAATCAATGGTATTGACCACCATTTGTAACACGGTGGTGATGATATGGCTTCCGCCAGGGCTGCCCGTCATCAGCCAAATTTTACTGTCCTTCACCACCAGCGTCGGTGACATGGAGGAGAGTGGATGCTTGCGCGGGGCAACAATGGCGTTGGCATCTGCGTCCACCAGGCCAAAGAGATTGAGTGAGCTAGGTTGCGAAATTACTATTTCATTATTTAGCAAAATACCACTATTAAATGCTGCTACCGAAGTAAGTATTAAACGTATAGGTGACCGCTACCACGCAACCGTGTTTATCGATCGGCGAGTAATGGGTGGTTTGATCGCTTTCATAAGGCTGTAACTGCCCAAGTCGAATGGCGGAAGAGGGTCGCTCATGGTTCGGACGATACGCTGCACCAGCGTTTAGCGTAGACCTTGCTAGTCATGGTCTGCACAGGGACCGAGACAAAACTCGGGCCGCCCAGATATTACGGATAATGGGCGTAGGCATATTTTATCGCCTCAAGACATCACCTGTACATATAATAGATTTCATAGTCACGATAGTTTGCCATCACCGCCCGGCGCTCCAGCGCTTGGTAATTAGCCAAATCCTGGCAGTTAATCAGGTCGCCGCGCCGCCGCACCTCCGCGACAATCTGGCGGGCAATAGCCCCGTGATACACACGCTCCTTGATGGGCAATAAGCATAACTGCGCGCTGGCTCCAGCTGCCACAACCTCTCCCACGCTGCGTAGGGTTGTCGCCTTAAAAACGTGCGCCTATTGACATAATGAGCCAGATTTCCCTAGTTGACGATGAAACCATATTCTAGCAGGCGAACCGCCGGCTGCATTACCCGCATCAAATTCATTAAACCGCGGCGACTAAACGCCAGGGTCAGACCCGCTACGGTTCTTGACGCACCTGAAGCCAGCGGGCTGCTCGGGGAGCGCACTAATAAACATTGTGCACGCGGCGCTCTGCAGCGCCCATCTCGCGAAAAGCGATCGCCACGGTCTGCCAAGTCGACGTACGGCATGAAGCCGCCACCCAAATTATCGGCCTGGAAATAGGTGACCGCCAACACGAATCCCACTGTTACTACGGCATCTACCGCGTTCCCATATTGGCGCAGGATAGCTACCCCACCTCAGCACCGTTTATCCACACTTGCCACTGCGGTAACGGGATGAAAGATATCGTTTTCAACGCAGTAGCTAAGTGGTGCCGCTGACTGCATCTGGGCAAATGGCGCAGCCGTCACCAGCAACGTCAACGCTATGATCCAGACGTTAACGTGCGGCGGGGAAGTAACTTCATAATGATTCCTGTTGATGAATGATGAGCTAATCATTGACACGTTACCAATATCCCCCTCTTTTCCATCAATGATAGGCTGAACACCGGCATATTGCGTGTTTAAGGTGTCAAATAATGGTTGAATTACGGCAGGAGAGCATCATGAAAATTCTGATAAAGCTGAGTTGGGTAGAACCGCTTTTATTGCTCGCACCGCTGACGCTGGCGGCAAAAAACCTTGGCTGCCGGTGGAGCATCCCCAACCGGGCGCAGCAATAATTAAAAGATCAAAAACCCACTTTCAGCAACAACGGTAGCAGTAAAACCCTAGCCAGCGATGTAGCGTCACCAGCGCTCGCGCGGGGTGTGGATGAGCATCCTCGCAACTGAAATAAGCAATGTCATCAACATTTCGGGGTGCCGTTGGCATCGTCGCTTAGTCGGCAGAGAGCGGGGGTGGCCTAAACGAGCGGGGCTGAGCAACCACTGACTTCCAGCGTTTCAGCTTTAGGAATTGGCGAAATTAGCGTCAATCAGGTCAATGCGATCGGTGCAACGGGTATCGACGCCCCACCCCAGCAGCACGCGGGCGCGGTAGGGACTGTTAACGGTCCAGGCTATAAATGCAGTCCGCTGGCTTTAATGGCCTCGACCCTATCTTCGTCAGTGCCTTATGCTGCAAGTGCAAAGCCAGGCAGGCGAATTGGCCTGCCAGCGTCTCCCAGTCTTCCCGCCATTCTTCCAGCAGCAGTCCGCGCGGCAACTCCGGCGCCACCCGTTGAGCGGCCGCTAGCGCCGATGGGGAAAACGAGGACAACAGCGGCGGCGTCATTCCCTGCCACAGCTGGCGCGCGGCCAGCGCCACGGCACAGCCGGTCTCCTCGTCAGTGCCAGCGGTGGGTTTGATTTCGATATTAATCGCCAATCCGTATTGCTGGCAACGCTCCGCTACCGAAGAAGCAGCGGCAATCGCTCGCCACGAAACGCCTCCTCAAACCACTCCCCGGCCTCGATTTGCGACAGGGCTTGCCAATCTAACAGACCAGCAATGCCGCTGCCTTGGCTGGTTCGTTCCAGTGTGTCGTCATGCAAAAGAAAGACTCGACCATCGGCGGACAGTTTAGCATCCACTTCTATCATCTGCTGACCATAACGGACGCTGGTATCAATGGCGGCAAGCGTATTCTCCGGCGCAAGCGATCCGCCGCCACGGTGGGCCACGATGGTCGGATAAAGCCATTTCCTGGTCATATTCCCATCCAGGTTCCGTTTTGCGAGTCGCAATAGTGCCATACGTCGACGGGACAATGCAAATGCAGCGTCGCGCCGAGATCGAGAAGATCGTCATTGGCCAGATGTATCACCAGCGCACAACCTTACCAATACCCATGGGCCAAATTATCTGTGCCTCGCCACTCAAGCGTGGCCACTTCCAGGCGGCACATCTCCTCCGTTTGTGTCGTCGGCGCAGCGGCAGAGGGCGCCAGACAAAGGGGCCGATCAGGGGGGAGATTACGCCTGCGGCTGTCGCCGGCTGAATCCGTGGTTGCAGCTCCGCGCTGGATCTGCGGATCTGCTCGGGATGAATGCCGGCGGTCCGACCGGCAATACTAATGTGGGTCCGTTATCTAGCCGTAGCCAGCACCCGTTGACGCTAACGCATCCCAGCAGCAAATTCGTGGCTGGCGAGTCCATAAAGCCGGTAACAAAATGGGTTGCCGGCCGGCGGTAGATCTCCGTCGGCGTACCGAATCGCCGCCATCACCTGGTTCCATTGTGTGGCACCGTCCCCACTGACAATCATGCTCTGCATGCCCGCACCGCCGTGCTCAGCGAGGCGTCGTGAATAATCAGCAGCGGCCAGAGAGATTGGCTCCTGCCGTAGATAAAAGGTGATCACAAACAGCGCCGCCAGATTGGTTTTTTGACAGCGGCAGTTAGGATATCCCACCAAAACGTCGGCGCCGTTGATGCGCCCTGCCTCAAGCGGCTCATGGGCACGATTATAAAGAACTGCCATCAGCGTCATGAAAATGAGCTAAACACCTAAGCCGACAATAGCGACACGCTGATTTTTCCAACGGTGATGCTAAACGTCATAATCATGCTGTTCAATAACAGGCGTCTGAGTGGTGCGGCCTGACCGCTGACCCCTGCGACCATACGTGACGTAGGTTCTTCCATAGGTGTCCACGGGCAGCACAAGCGCAGTAGAATCTGAAATACCTGATGTGTATCCAGCGATTCCGCAATCAGCGCGACATATAATGGAAACAGGATCAACACGCTGCCCCGCCCCGGCCAGAGACAATGGCTAAAGGATATCTAGACCGCGCCGCTGCCCTATCATTGATAGCACATATTACGCTCGACAAAGTGAAATTGAACAATCGTCAACACGATGACAAATACTGTTAACACCACCGACTGCAGAACTGGTCAGATCTAGGCCAGGTGAAACCTTCGCGATAGATCTTGTAAATCAGCGTGGTCGTGGCCCGAACAGAACCGCCGATTCATTGCGTCCTCAATGGCGGAAACGTATCGAAAAGGCATAAACTAGATTCACCACCAACAAAGGCTGACCGAAAGAAACGGCGTACCTGCCAGGTACCGTCAATGGCCGCCGTTTCTATCAGAGAACAGGGGATGGACGCAGCGCAGTCATGAAAAAACAGCAAGTTATAACTGATCTGCTTCCACACTGAGATGACCATCACCAACAACATCGCCTGTCCGGCGTTGCGGGCATGACTCCACTCATAACCTAAACCGTTCAGTAACTAGCTGATAAGCCTGAAGCTTGGGCTGAAGAGAAACAGCCATAGCATTGCCGCTATGGCCAGCGCCACCGTGTAAGGCAGCAGCCGCGTTTGGTAAAACCGCTTAGCGCGCAGCACATGATCGACCGGTGCAGCAAACAGCAGCACTCATGGCAGTCCACTGGCTATCACCAGCCCGCTAAACCCTAGCGTTGTGCAAAGGACACCAAGATAGCCAGGATCGACAAACAAGCGGCGGAAATTTTCCAGACCTGAAAACCCGCCGACTAGACCGCATGGATCGATATCCTGCAGCGAATACCACAGCGCCTTACCGACCGGCCAAAGAACAAATACCGCGGTTACCGTCAGCTGCGGCAGGACCAGCAGTTAGGGCAACACACGGTGGCGAAAGCCGCGATGGCCGGCGGTCATCATGCCCCTCGTATGGCGTCGTCACGCCCGCGCAGTAATAATGTGTGGATTGTTCAAAACGACACAGTAATTGATTGCCGCGCACCACCACGTTACCAAAAGCCTGCTTATTGGGTGGCCTTGCCGCCAAAAACTCGTTCCAGCTCCTCATCAACCACTGTTAGGATCTGCGGCATATGGCCCAGGCGCATCTCTTTGGTGAACAGCAGTGGCGGTTTGTTCATCATTTGGCGAATGGCGATATCGGCACCTGGCTGTGGTCGTAATAGTGCTTTGTTTATTCAGCGTATACCGGCAGTGGTCACCGGCAGATAACCGGTTTACTGATGCCATTCGGCCACGATTTCTGGTTTAGCCAGGAATTGCAGGAATTTCGCTACGCCATGATAGGTTCCCGGACTCTTACCGGCCATAACCCACAGGCCGTCGCCGCCAATCATCGCGTTTTGCGGCACGCCCTTCACTCAGCACCAATAGGACATCATACCGACACCATAATTGAGTTTGACTTACTGCCAAACAGTCGACAGCGAGCCCGAGAAGCCAATGACTATGCCAGCAGTCGCCGCCGCCGTTCTTGAGCATATCCGCAAATCGCTGGATGTGTTTGATCTGTAGCGGACCGTTGAAGTTTCCAATTGGCCATTGATAGCCATGTTGGCATAATCGCAGATCAGGGCGGCTTCGCGCAATTTGACCGTGTTCGCCGCCAATGCTGCCAGGTTTGTGGCGACCGCTCGTAGTCAAGACTTCTCGCTTAAAGGTGTCTTTGTTGTAGTACAGTACCGAGGTGGAGTCGTTGGACAGCTGGGAGATAAGATGGCCAGTTTTACTGTCACTGCAATAGGCCAGTACCGTTGGCACAAAGACAAATTCGTCATTATTTATACCAGCGTCGCTGAACACCTGATAAACCGATTTGATGGCGTGGCTAACCATCATTGTAGCAGCACCTACTTCGTACACTTGTAAAATAGCCGGCGCATTGCCGGTGTGTCAGAGGGCGATGCCTGCAGCCAACCCTTGCGATTAAGCGCCCTTATAAATTGACATGATGCGATAAGGTACAGAGGGTAAATCAACCCTGCCGCTTTACGCCCTCTGCCGCCATGTAGAAAACGAAGCGGCCGATGAATTTAAAACGCCGTACTGTCGTTAACCCTCAATCGCCAGACGCATTTTTTTCATGGCATTTTTTTCAAGCTGACGCACACGCTCTGCGGAAACACCGTACCGATCGGCCAGCTCCTGCAGCGTGCTTTTGTTGTCATCATCCAGCCAGCGCGCGCGGATGATGTCCTGGCTGCGCTCATCGAGACCCTCCAGGGCCGCACTTAGCTTGTCGGCGGCATGATCGTCCCAATTGTCCTCTTCAATGCCGTCGGCGAAATCAGACGCTTTGTCCTGTAGGTAAAGCATAGGCGGCATCGATTGTCCTTCGCGGGTGTTATCTTCCGGTATGGGATCGAAGGTCATATCCTGCGCGGCCATGCGAGACTCCATTTCACGGACATCCTTGCTGGTCACGCCCAGCTCTTTAGCCACCATTTCCACTTCGTCCTGGTTAAACCAGCCCAAGCGCTGTTTAGTTTTACGAAGGTTAAAGAACAGTTTGCGCTGCGCCTTGGTGGTCGCCACTTTTACAATACGCCAGTTGCGCAGCACGTATTCGTGGATCTCCGCTTTGATCCAATGGACCGCAAACGACACCAGCCGCACGCCTACTTCCGGGTTAAAACGGCGAACGGCTTTCATCAGGCCGATGTTGCCTTCTTGAATCAGGTCAGCCTGAGGCAGGCCATAACCGGAATAGTTACGCGCAATATGAACAACAAAGCGTAGGTGAGACAAGATCAGCTGCTTGGCCGCCTTCAAATCGCCCTGGTAATGCAGCCGTTCAGCCAGCGCCCGTTCTTCCTCCACCGTCAGCATCGGATAGGTATTGGTGGCCCTCATATAAGCTTCCAGACTGCCCTGTGGAACATGGGATAAAACTTGTATATCTTTGATCATTCATGACCTCTCGCTAGAAACTTGGACGCCGTTCTACAGAACAGCTGCACCAGGACGCGACTTCCCGTTATTGAACGGCCGATAATCTAAGACGGCGATCCCGCCGGTGAGTTTAGTAATCGCGACCTCTATCTAGATCCCATTATACCAAAAAAATGTTAATCAGGCGTAAACCGCCGTAAATGTTGCACCGTCGCTAGCCAGGCCGCAGCCAGCCGCATCATGGACGAAATCAACAGCAAGAGGATGGCTTTATCCCAACTCAAGCCATGCAGCACGAACGCGGTGCCAAATACCGCCGCCACGTTCGCCACCATCAATTCAAGCCGACCAACCAGTGTACTTGACAAGATCAGCGACAGCACCGCGCCGCCCATCCCCAGAGCGCCCTGCCGTTTAAAAAGGGCCTTAGGATAAACCTATCGGTGGCACTGATCAATTTCATGACGTTGATGGTATCGCGCCGGCTGAAAATACTCAGACGGATGTTGTTGCCGATAACCAGGAAAACCGTGATGACCATCAGGATACCTATCAATCATGCATGGGGAGATCATGCATGGGGAGACCTTGCCGACCAGGCCAGTCAACACCGCCAGACGTGCGAACCAGCTGTCGTCCATGCGCACTTCGTTCAGCCTTTGGTGACGGCGACACGGTCGCGCAGCGTCTTAAGCGCGTCAACGCTCTGGAAATTGACCTTTGGCGTGATAATGGCCACCGCCAGCAGCGAATCTCCTTCAGCATGCCCATCGCGCCGCCAAAACCCGGCCAGTCGCGGAACTCGCCTTTCGCCTCTTGAAAGGTAGCTAACCTTGGCGACGTCGTCCTCCCGCCTAAGGACGCCCATCGCCTTCAAAGCGGCATCGTTATCCAGCACTTTTCCAGGTACATCGTCAGCTGCGGCCGTCAGCTGCGGCGCGGGGTATCACTGCTACGTCGCCTGGCTGACGTTTTCCATACTAGATAACATAAACTGGGTAACGTCAATGAAATGGCAATCACCATCATGGTTAAACAGTGTAGCCAGGGCTGACGCCTTGGATTTCGCCGCTTTCGCCACCACTGTCTGCGAGCGCGGCGCTTTGCCAGTTTGTTCACGCGCCTGCCCCGGTTGAATTTATTCGCCACAGACTCCCCAGATACCATGATTGAGCGTAAAGATATTGTAATTCCGGCGCGCAATCAGCTCGGTATCGTGAGTCGCCATTAGCACCGTCACGCCGACACGGTTAAATTCTTCAAACAGACGCAATATGCCCTCGGACAGCGCGTCGTCCAAGTTACCCGTCGGCTCGTCCGCTAACAATACCGCCGGCTTGTTGACCACGGCGCGAGCAATACCGATGCGCTGCTGTTCGCCGCCCGATAATTGCACCGGGAAACTGCGCGCTTTATCCAACGGGCCGACTTTATCCGGCGCCGCCAAGACCCGGCGACGGATATCCTCAAAGCTGGCACCGGCGATCACCGCGGCATCGCCACATTGTCATAAACGGTCCGGTCCATGAGCAGATGATGATCTTGAAAGATCATCCCGATCTGACGGCGCAGAAATTGGATTTCGCTGTTTTCAGTCGGCTGATATCGTGACCGCCGAATAAAATATGCCCCGCTCTCGGGCGTTCAATGCCACATATCAGTTTCAGTAGAGCACTTTTCCACGCCCCGGAATGGCCGGTCAGAAACGCCACCTCAGCCGAACGGAGGTGAAGGTCCACCCATTGCAGTGCCTGTCGTCCGCCAAGATAGGCTTTGCTGACTTGTTTAAAGCGAATAATCCTTTTTAATCCTCTCAGGCAAAAGTGCCTCAATAAAATCGTCGGCTTTGAACAGCCGCAAATCCTCAACACCCTCCCCGACGCCAATATAGCGAATCGGGATGCCGAAGCAGTCCGCCACGGCAAAAATGACACCGCCTTTTGCAGTGCCGTCCAATTTGGTCAGTGTGATGCCGGTCAATCCCACTGCATCATTGAATAAGTTGGCTTGGCTGACAGCATTCTGCCCAGTGCTGGCATCGATGGTCAGCATAATCTCATGGGGGGCCTCAATGTCCAGCTTTTTCATTACTCGAACAATTTTCTTCAGCTCGTCCATCAGGTGCGCTTTATTCTGCAATCGCCCCGCGGTGTCTGCTATCAGCACATCAGTACCGCGCGCTTTGGCTGCCTGAATTGTGTCGAAAATAACCGACGCGGAGTCGGCGCCGGTCTGTTGCGCCACCACCGGAATATGGTTGCGCTCGCCCCAGACCTGAAGCTGCTCCACCGCCGCGGCGCGGAAAGTATCCCCCGCCGCCAGCATGACGCTTTTGCCTTCTGCCTGATATTGCAGGGCGAGTTTGCCAATGGTGGTGGTTTTCCCCACGCCGTTAACGCCAACCATCAGTATAACGAACGGCGTCTTACACGCTACCTCCAGTGGCCGCTCAACATTAGCGAGGATTGCCGCCATATCCACGCGCAATTTGCTGTACAGCGCTTCGGCGTCCCTGAGATGGTGGCGTTCGGCATGGGCAATCAAACCCCCGATTATTTTGCGCGTAGTCTTGACGCCCACGTCAGCGACCAGCAACCGCTCTTCCAATTCCTCGAATAAATCATCATCGATTTTTTTGCCACTGAACAATCCGATAAATCCGGATCCCAGGTTCTGTCGCGTTTTCACCAGACTGTTTTTCAGTTGGGCAAAGAACCCGGCGCACTCGGGTGCTGGAGGTATGCCGTCTTTTGCCGGCCGCGGTACAGTATCCTCATTGGGGATGATATCTGCGGCCGGCATTATCGCCACGCTGACATCCTGATGGTTCTCCGGCGCCGTGGCATCGGCAATCACGATCGACGAAGCGACGGCGTCTACATGTTTGCATAGCGGAGCAATACTGTTATCCCTGGATGGCGAAGCGACGGCGCCGTTCTCGGCGGCAGCCATCGGCGTTTTATCGCTGGCGCCGGCGCGACCCCTCTGCGTCACCACCTGTGCGGTAAGAGACACAATTTCAGTGGCGATGCGCTGTGCGTCATGCTCGCGAGCAGGAACATTCGGCGCCGAAATCCGCTCAGCAGCGGGCGTTTGCGCCTTCGCCTCCGCTAACGCTCCTTCGGTGGCATCCGCCACCTTCCCGCGCGCCACGGTAGTAGCAATTGGCGCGCCGGTTTCCCATCCGGTTTCCGGCTCGCTGACCGTGTCATCGACCTGACGGCTAAAGCCTAACCAGGAAAGGAAACCACGTTTTTTCTCTTTTGCCATTTGCGACTACACTCCTCGCCCAAGATAAAGGGCGAATAACCTATCTGATAATGCTTAGAGTTTACCACTTTACCCCAGCGGGCAACATGTGTCGCGGCGGTTTTTGACTTGCAGGACTAGTCAAATGCGATTACATTTCCACCACCTCTTTGCCAAGCTAGAATAGGCTATCGTTGACATTCGTTGTGGTCTTTAGGCGCTTTGACTCATAACAAAATATCTATGGCAAATAACAATATCGCCCGCTCCGCCGGACAAATTCGCATCATCGGCGGGCGCTGGCGCGGTCGTAAGTTGCCGGTGCCAAACAGTCCAGGTCTGAGGCCAACCACCGATCGCGTGCGTGAAACGCTGTTCAACTGGCTGGCGCCCGTTATACAGGAGGCCCGCTGCCTAGATTGTTTCGCCGGCAGCGGCGCGTTGGGTCTGGAGGCGCTTTCGCGCGGTGCCGCCAGTGTCACGCTGTTGGAGCAGGATCGTGCTGTCGGCGCACAGCTCGCCAAGAATCTGCAGGTATTGCAGGCGCAGCAGTGTCAGGTCATCACCACCGACAGCATGCGTTGGCTCGTGCAGCCGGGTGATGCGTTCAATGTGGTCTTTATCGACCCCCCCTTCCGGCAAGGCATGATAACCAACACCGTGGCCATTCTGGAGCGGCACCGGCGTTTGGCTGACGACGCCTGGATTTACATTGAAACCGAAACGAAAGGCCCCTCGCCCGAAGTGCCGCTCCACTGGCAGCTGCATCGGAAAAAAATCGCCGGGCACGTAGCGTACCGGCTCTACATCCGTCACGCTACGCCGGATAAGCACCATGATATTGATTAATTTTGGCCGTCTGTTAACGCTGACGGCATGGGGATTTTGTTGTTCAACCTGACCAACCGCTCCCTAAACCGCTTAAACATTTCCTTGATATTGGTCTTTCATGGTAGTAATGCATGCGCTGCAACTGACGCGCTGAAAGCCACGATGATCAAAGATCAAATCAAAATCAGCACTGTTTTCAGACACAGGTGTTTCTTTTCAGCGTGTTTAAAAGGTTGCCTGGCAAAAACAGCGGGCACAGCGCCCGCTCGCGGCCGTGGCCGCCAATGCCTCAAGACTACGCCGAAACACTATCACTCCGCAGGCGGGGCAACGGCGGTTTAACGGCATCTTGCTGAAGGATTACGGATTCTTCCCGGGCAAATAGGAAAACATTTGTCACGTTATTGCCCAGATCGAAATGCGGGCGCTGCCCTTTTCCGTCGCGACGTCGATACGAATAACCGCCTGCAGCGGAATGTAATTGCGGCTAACGCCGCTGAACTCCGTCTTCAGTTTTTCTTCGGAGGGATCGACCACCAGGCTATCGTGGCTGCTGAACATAAAATCGCCGGTTTCGATAAAGCCGAACAGGGGCTTTAGCTCACATACAACTAACTGGTAATTTTTCCATTATCAATAAACTGAGTGCGATAGGCTGCTCGCTGCTCATCAGCCTGCTGTCTCCCGTAAGTATATGCACGCATGAATTACGCAGGAAAAGTAGCACTAACGTAGCATGTTAACCGACAATGCGCATCTGCCTCGTCAAGGATGTCAAAGTCAGGACACACCAGTGCTGCTGCGCGATGCTCCAGACGGCCGCTATCGCGGGCAAGATCGCCGATATTTACTCACCGCGCACCAAAAGGAACGCCAATGCTTTGGTCTTTCATGGCCGTGTCTTCTCTGGATAGCTGTACGTGGACGCCTCTTACCGTGGACCGACTGGCAGCGCTGGTTGTTTCAGCCTATCACGCTGTTGCTGCTGGTAGTGCTCGCCTGGTAGGGGTCAGGCCTCACCGCCACCGGCTATCGAGTGAACGGCTCTTTACACCGTCGGCGCGTTTTTTCTCTGCCATGCACCGTACACCATTACGTCGGCGCGTTTTTTCTCTGCCATGCACCGTACACCATTCGTTTCGCCAGCCATATACCGCTGGCGATATTCTGGCCGTTACTGCTGACGCTGCTGATCCTCGGCGCGGTGCTGATTATGTTACTCTGGTGCAGGCTTGACGAGTTGCGCTGGCCCGTGTGCACCTATATTAGTTAGTGTCACGCTTTTGATGGTGTGGGTCACGGGCGAACAATCTCTTCAGCTCGGTAACGATGACACCTTCTCACTGCTGACGGGACCGTGTTGCTACTGGTGGCGGCGAGCGTGTGCTTAATCAGTCATTACCGCTTCCAGTTCAATGCTGCGAGCGCGCTTAATGCTGCCCGCGCGCTTATCGCCGCGTGCCACTTCGCCAGCCATTTTCTGATCGTGCGTTCGTTGTATCTTTAACGCGTCCCGATGCGCGGCCGTGGGCCGTCAGGCCGCCGTCAAGCCCTTACACAGCAGGTAGCGGTAAGGCAGTTGTTCCGTAGCCTGCGCCAGCAGGGTATGTTCCATGAACCGACAAAAACCGGGAATATCGCGGGTAGTGGCCGGATCGTCAGCGATAACAAGTAAGGTCTGTCCGTCGGCCATATGGCGCACGGCTTTACGCACCATCATTACGGGTTCGGGGCATCGCAGGCCGCGAGCGTCCAAGGTTTGATCCGCGGTGGCAAAAGCATCAGACATACATGATTCCGTATTAATCTTTAAACACAAAGCATCAGGGCGCCTGTTTACGCCGGTAAACGGCAGCTGCAAGCGGCGCAACGGTTAAACGATTCTCCCGTTGCATTGATGGCACAAAACGGTATCATGCCTGTCGCGTGCTGAAAAATGCGCTGGGAATTCTGGGTGCTCCCATTGTTTAAAAGATTACATCATGTTGAGATTTTCGCCACAGCAGCGGCTACACGCCTTGATAGGGCTAGCGCTGTTCCATTTGTTGGTAATTACCTCAAGTAATTACCTGGTGCAGCTGCCGGTATCGATTTTTGGCTTCACCACGACCTGGGGCGCGTTTAGCTTTCCCTTCATCTTTCTCGCCACCGACTTGACGGTACGGATTTTTGGCGCCCCGCTGGCGCGCAGAATCATACTCACGGTGATGGTACCGGCGTTGCTGATATCTTACTGCGTCTCGTCGCTATTTTATCAAGGAGAGTGGCAGCGGTTTGCCGCACTAGGAACGTTCAATCTGTTTGTGGCCCGTATCTCCTGCGCCAGTTTTATGGCTTATGCTCTCGGCCAAATTCTGGATGTACACGTTTTTAACCGCCTGCGCCAGTGCGGAAATTGGTGGATCGCGCCAGCCGTTTCTACACTATTTGGCAACACCTCCGACACCGCGGCATTTTTTTTCATCGCCTTCTACCAAAGCCCGGATCCGTTTATGGCTGCGCACTGGGTCGAAATGGCCGCGGTGGATTACAGCTTTAAACTTCTAATAAGCATGATTTTCTTCCTGCCTATGTATGGCGTACTGCTTGGCTTGTTGCTTAAACGTTTTGCTCTCCGGAACAATTCCGGATTACCCCGCTTGAGTTAATCCTGCCTTTGTGCTAGAATCTGCGCGGGGTGAGCCGCTTGCGTGCGGTGCTGACCCTTTATAGGTTTGTGAACGCTTATATGCTTGCGTGACGCATCACAAGCTCTACTTAAAAGACTCAACCGTCGGCAGGCAATGCTATGTTTCGCCGGTCAGTGTATATCAAGGCGCAGGAATAAGGGGTGGTAGCGTTATCTGCTCATGGTACCACCGCCTAGACAGCGGGATAATATGGAGTGAGAGGGTAAATTTATGCACAAAATAGCAAAGTGTTTGGGTATGAGGATGCTGGCCCTCAGCCTGTCGGACTGTGATAATAGCAAAGATCAAGAGACATCCGGTGCACCTGCAGGTACAGCCAGATCCACAGGCGTAAAATCAGCCTGCTAGATGGTAAATTTTTAGTATTGCTTGGGGATATGCGCGATCAAAGCAGTAAGGTCTGGACGCAAGCGAACAACATGCATGTATACGTGGATTCGAAAGCGGTGATCATCATCTTGAGCGACGATACACTGCAGGGACTGGATACGCTGACGAGCAGCGCGCGCTAACGATCCGGATTTACAAGTGGTCATCAATAAAGCGATCACTGTCGACGGCAATCGCTACAGCAGCTAGACAGCATTATCGCCAGCGGCGGCAACAAGCCTATCCGGCGGTCGTGTTGGGTAAGGTGCATCTGTTAATGAGATCAACAGAAAGCGAAAAACGTGGTGGAAAAAGCACCATTCATACGCTTAATTTTGAATGGTGCCGGTAACGCCGCGTTTTTTAGTAACGCGGCCCGCGTGAGTTAACGCCTTGCGGCAGGGACAAAATCATGAGCAGCTCCGCAAACATCAGCAGGGCGGAAATGAGGTAAATGAAAGCAGCCCGCCACGCGCCATCAGCATCTTCGCCAGCGGGTCAATTATATCCAACGCCAAATCCATAAAGCGGTGAACGGCGACGGAATAGGCCGATAATCTCGACTGTACACTAGCGAGACCAGCAAACCACCGTAGCGGTTAATGCTGTTGGGAAGCAGAAGCCGGGTGCCGACAAAAGCGGCGCGCTAACAACGGCCATGGCGCCAAGCTGGCGCCGCTGTTCCACGAGATGAACCAGGCGATAAACCCAACCGCGCCCGCGCCACAAAGTATCACACCGGAAGAGAAGAAACAAAAAGTGTCAGCGCCATTATGGCAGGGACTCGATCCACAACGACAAAAGGTGACACGCATCGCTCAGCAGCAGGCAGCCGCCCAGTCCAAGCCAACAATGCGCTTAGGGCCGACCCGTCGACATGGCGCCCGGCGTAAGGGCAGCTTAAACAGCGGGGTCAGGCATTGCAAACTGACTACCAACTCCACTCAAAAGGTGCTATACCCCACACGATCATGCACATAACCCAGTAAAACGACAAGAGGCAAGTCGATGGTGAGATAGTTAACGAAGTTGAACACCACTACAGAAAGAAATCGAAAACTTGCGGCAAAGGACAAAAGGACAAATATAATAAAAGTTATGAATGTACTTATCGAGAATTATACGTGCTATGAGAGTTCGATAAAATGTGTAGTGACAGCTCTGATGAGGGAGGTATTCCGCTCGAGCACATGCGTTTGCTTGGCGCCACCCCTTCTCCCCGCTAAACACATTCTGCGTCGGCAAGAACTATTAATTATGTGGCTATAACTCTAGCGCCGCCGCAGGCAACTACCGACTCACCCGATAATTTCAGCAAGTCATGTACGTCCGTAAGCGACCAGGATGATGAGATTAGCAGTATGCTCGACCTCTATGACACACTTGATTACAAAGCCGAGCTAGCTGGCGGTGGTTCTGGGTAAAAAAGGTGCGTCGCGCAAAGTGACGATCTCTGTCATATATTTTGTTACACCTTGGTAAATGACACGACGTCACCTACAGAAACAGCATCGCCAATGGCGATTGGGTAAAGACTGTGTGGATTTTGCTCATAGGCGCCCTGGTGTAGCCACGCATGAATTTTGGGCGCTCGGTTCGTAAATCTTTTCCCACACCGTCAACGGTGAAAAGACAGTGAGCCGCCATTCGTGATTTGATCTTTGACATTCCTGCTCTGATTAAAACCAAAATGTCATGTTGTTGCCTGGAGATATTATCGCCACCTGTATGCCTGCCGGCGTTGGTTTAGGTTTCTCTCCGCCAAAATGTTTGAGCCGGGGCGATAAGGTGGTGGTAACTAGAATTAACCAATAGCATTATCTGACGATCGCGAGTCATGTTTTACTCATCGAGCTCGGTATTGCATCGGATAACCTATCTGTATCGATACCGATTAACTCTGCCATGTCTTTTGTCTTTTGAATTAATCGAAATAGCAAAGGGTATTACAGCCCTGTTATCTTTTAATAATCAGAAACTAATGATTTAATGAGGTACTATATGGTCAAGATTGTAAGTGCAATCAACATCTCTCATTATTGCCTTTTAGATGATCATTTTGAAGACAATTTCCTCAATTTAATGCCAACGTTAGGCATGCCGGTGAGCGATGCGAATATCGAACCAGCGGAATACGTAATGAAGGCGCTGAAGTTTGATGAATGGTACAACGTTACCAGTAACGCGGAAATTGCGTAAATGCCACCGGAGAGACTGATGCACGGCGGTTTTTATGCGACGCGAATTGGGGTATCGAATATGCTAATAACCTGATGATGCCGCTTTTCTTTATGCAGCGCATAAAAGTCTATCAGACCGTCGGCAAGAGCGCCCTTATCAACGTTCCTACGCTACTTCAATTTCGCCAAATATGAAATGAACATGATAAGCAGGATGGATGCCCCTGTGTCACAACTATCAGCTTGTCAATAAAGAGTGGGAGCGCGAAATACTGGAGCGTTTCGAGGCTTGCTTTATGGGGAAGTGGGGAAGTGGAGGAGCGTGATGACCACGATGGACATGAGGCGTAAACTGGGTAGCGCTGATGAGCGCGATATAAAGGGGCTCGTCCTGATCACGTTGCTTATGAATCCGTGCCGAAATGGATGACAGGTACAAAGCTGATGTTTATTGTCTGAAAAACATTTATCTCCAGGAGATAGCAAGCAAATATCGTCTTGTCAATAAGGCTTCCTGCCCTAGGTGCCTTGATCTGGGACGTTGCCGATAGTTATGGCGTGCGCCTGGAGATAATTTTCCTCGGATCGTTATGTAGCTTTCTTGCGCCGAATGACGCGGCGCCCTACGTTTATCGAAAATGGCTGGAGAATACCCCGATGGCAGGAACGGAAACGGGCTATTTTGTAATGAAGACGGCAGAGTGGGCGGCCTACCAGCGGCCGGCTGGCGCGTGATAATCAATGCCAAAATAAGTACGGCTATTCCTACTGTGACGCCTTTAGAACCGATTGTCAGGCCGCGCTGCTGGATGTCGTCGGCCGCGAAACTATCTGGCTCGGTAAATAACTGACTCGACTGGATGATGCCGGCGATGAAGTTAAGCTGTACAGGGCTGATGGTGCAATGGCTAGCACTGATTTGTGATGGGGCCAAATGATAAGCGATGACGGTCGGCCGGTATTTACCGGGAATAGCGCTTTTCACGGTCTGGCCAAGACGCCGTCTTGGACCGCTTTCCCGAGCCATATGCCTTATATGGACCGGATGGGCGACAGGATGCACGCGCTCAATTTCCCGTAGGTAAAGACTTTGCCGACGATCGTGATGTTCATGGATGTCCCGGAAAATGGGAGCATGACGCTTGGTGGGTCCTTGCCGACGTTGCAGGCATCGGCAAAAGTTCGCCCATTGACTCCCATGGCCGGGCAACTGCCTGAGCACGCCAAGCCCGCTGAACACTGTGGCGTTCTTACGCTAGGGTATGTTCTAGGTTACTCCCATAACCCCATGGCATCGCATGCGCGCGGTGTTAATCGGTGATGCCGCATCACGGTCAGGTGACGATTTCTTTGTTCGAAAATGCCGTCGCCCTTGCTTATGTGATCAATAACGACGCACTCTTATCTGTGCAAGCGCAGCTTCACACCTTTGAGCGGGAGCGTAAAGCTCCCGCTGAGCACATTCAAAAATCATCGCGCAGTGCCAATGATTGCCTGCATCTACCTGAGGGGCGAGCGCATGGAACGTAACCTGAGATGGTGGAGCTCCAGGCCCACTGAAAATTATAGTCACTCAGCCAACCGATAATATCAACCACTTCGCCGATAAAATACAGCCTTGGCACAGCATTGCATAAAATACAGCCTTGGCACAGCATTGCATACAAACAAACCGGTCCTGAACCACTTTGACGGTGCGGTAATCTTCGGTGCCGTTTGGCTGAATTCGCCACTGCTGCAACGGCGATACCCACTGCGAGATATGACGCGGTGTCAGCTGTTGCAGGCTGATATCCGGGATACCGTGCGGCTGGACCAGCATTCTATTAGCTGTACGGTAGCAGTTTTGCCAAGGTATTTTCAGACTCTTGTTAGGATGGGCAGCGAGTTTCCTCGCGCAGCATGTCCGGCAGCACCACATCCGGCAGTAAATCAATCGTCAAAACACTCACACATTTGCCAGAAGTTGGAAATCTGTAAGATGGCCAGTCCAGACAGACCGCGGTCAGTAAAGAGGACATTTTCGCGAAACCGGGTACTCTCCTTGGCGCTGACGATCGCCAACGCCGACAGCGTCGGCATGACGTCCAGATTAAGCTCTTGGGTAAGATGGTAGTCAAACGGCGTAGCGCCCAGACTGGGCATCGGCAGCTCGCCTGTGGCAACAGCCAGTGCGAAGGTCTAAAGATCTCCCTTGGCGGCGTCAGCAGAAAACCGCCGCTTGTCGGGTGGTCGACAAGCACTTCGCTACACAAACGTAACGTGACCTGTCCTTGAGCCGGCACTCCGCCAGCAAGAGATCCACGATCCGCTGCGCCGATTCATTGCAAACAACTGCCAGAGTGTCTTTTCAGGCGACGCCGTGGCGCTGCACCAGATGAAATCCCATTGCGTATAGTGGAAAATGGGGATTTTGAGGCAAAGAGGCGGCCATTGCGATGTACAGGTTTAAATTGCAGCGGCCGCCGACCGATATCAGGATCTTGCGGCTCGTTTTGCCGTTATACAGCAACAGCATGCGGCGACCCAATTGAGCCTGGGCGGCGCAAGACATGCCTGCCGCGCCAGCGGCCGATGACCACCATTCAAACTGTTCTGCCATTATTTCACTCTGCCAATACTCTTAATGGGCGACCTGACCACGCGGCCGACAAGACTGCGGCCCGATTGCAATAGACCTGGCAGCACATTGCTATGGTAACAAAATGCCCGATTAGGTAAAAGCGTATCTTGCTGAATTTGAAAGATTATGTGGGATAGTACATGTTTATCGACAGCAAGTTTATTGAAAATGTCATATTTTCCTTTTCCACTGGCTCTCTTGTCGCAGATAATGCGGCCCGTTCATGTCCAAACAATGGCGTAATTCTCTATGCTACATCTATTCACCGGCCTGGAATTCCATACCGGTCTAATGTTAGTACTCGCACTAATCTTTGTTCTGGTTTATGAGGCCATTAATGGCTTTCATGATACGGCCAATGCCGTAGCCACCGTTATTTACACCCGCGCGCTGCGCTCTCAGCTGGCGGTCGCCATGTCCGGGTTGTTTAACTTCCTCGGGGTCCTGATGGGCGGGTTGAGCGTAGCCTATGCTATCATTCATCTCTTGCCGACCGACCTTTTGCTTAACGTCAGTTCCATTCACGGTCTGGCAATGATGTTCTCCATGCTGCTGGCAGCTATTTTGTGGAACCTTGGTACCTGGTATTTCGGCCTGCCGGCCTCCAGCTCGCACACCCTCATCGGCGCAATTATCGGCATCGGTCTGACCAATGCTCTGGTGAGTGATGGTTCGCTGGTGCAGGCGCTGAATATCCTCAAACTGATTGAGATCTTTTTTTCGCTCATTGTCTCTCCACTGGTGGGGTTGGTGCTGTCGGGCACGATGGTTTTCGTTCTGCGCCGCTACTGGAGCAGCACCAAAAAACGCCGCCGAATCCATCTAACCCCGGCAGAGCGTGAGAAAAAGGACGGTAAGCGCAAGCCGCCATTCTGGACCCGTATCGCCTTGATCTTCTCCGCCGCCGGGGTGAGTTTTTCACACGGCGCTAATGACGGCCAGAAAGGCATCGGGCTTATTATGCTAGTGCTGATAGGAGTTGCGCCGGCAGGTTTTGTGGTCAATATGAACGCCAGTGGCTACGATATCAGCCGTACTCGCGATGCGGTTAATCATTTGCAGCGGTATTATATGCAGAACCCTGACGCGTTCACCCACATCGTCAGCTCGGACGAGGCGCCGATGCCGCCGCCGGCCTCGGCAATCCCCGCCCCCGCCACACCTTTACCCGGCGCCTCTGGCAGCCACACTGCCCCCCCAGCCGCTATCGGCGTGCCGATGGCGAATGGTCAAATACTGGATCCAAGTATCGCCCCGCAAACGCATGGATTCCATTGTGACCTGTCGCGGGCGTCGTTCGCCATTAATCGCGCCTCGTTGCTGCTGTGCAATCTGGACAGCTACGAAATGCTCAATGCTGATCAGCGTTCCCACGTACGTCGCCTGCTGATGTGCATCGCCGATACCGCCGATAAAGTGGCGAAGCTGCCGGAAATTTCCGCCGCGGATAAACATTTACTGTCCAACCTGCGTCATGATCTGCTGTATACCGTGGAATACGCGCCAATGTGGATCATTGTCGCCGTGGCGTTGGCGTTATCGTTGGGCACCATGGTTGGTTGGCGCCGGATCGCTACGACTATTGGCGAGAAAATCGGTAAAAAAGGCATGACTTATGCCCAAGGGCTATCAGCGCAAATGACCGCGGCGGTGTCCATCGGCGTCGCCAGCTATACCGGCATGCCGGTGTCGACCACCCATGTGCTGTCGTCCGCGGTAACTGGCACCATGGTAGTGGACGGTAGTGGCGTACAGGGCGAGACCGTGAAAAACATCCTATTGGCCTGGGTGTTGACACTGCCGGTGGCGATCATTCTGGCTGGCGGCCTCTATTGGTTGGCGATAAAGCTGATCTAACCGCCGCTGCAGAAGTAGGGCGAGCAATCGACCTCTTTTTTGTCTATGATTCAGTGCCAAATTGCAGGGGCGATGAGGACTACAATGAGACTACACAATGCACTGGTCAACATAAACTGTCCCGCACGCGCTCACAGCAGCGCTTGCCGGGATGCCCATGAGTGGTAAAACCACTGCCACCAATACACTGATACAGCGGCGAATCGCAGCCGTACAACACTCACAGCAATGCTCACAACGCAGAATAATATCGAGCCATACTAACAGTGCATATGACACATAA
The DNA here is from genome assembly GCF_036327475.1 of Sodalis sp. (in: enterobacteria). NCBI lineage: Bacteria > Pseudomonadati > Pseudomonadota > Gammaproteobacteria > Enterobacterales > Bruguierivoracaceae > Sodalis > Sodalis sp. (in: enterobacteria). Next base: position 1,602,180 of record NZ_CP132913.1, read on the forward strand.
AGCCTAGAACAGAGCAACAGTGTTTACGGGGTAGACGGCGGTTATAACCGATATAAGTAAGCTTACGACTGACAGACCATCCGAAGTTTGTTGCTATGCGCAGGGGAGCAGCTCGGACGAGAACCGTGAGATGACATACTGTTCAGTGTAGAAAAATTTTGACAAAAGCCGCCAACTGAAGCGATAGAAATTATGCGTTTTCGCAAAAAGTTTTACCGCGGCCATCAGCTGATGGCCGCCGGCCTCATAGTAGGGGAGGGATATCGTGACCACTCTCGCAGTTGCATGGGTTAGCTGCTTCGTTACCAGGTCGAGTGCGGTTAGACTGGAGATATGCGTCCACTGTCGCTCGGGGTCGCGAATTGAAACGAGAATAGACGAGTGACATTTTTGCAAGGAGTCTGATTATGGCTTACAAACACATCTTAATAGCCGTCGACCTTTCACCGGAAAGTAACGTGCTGGTCGAAAAAGCCGTATCGATGGCCAGACCATATAATGCCAAAGTTTCCTTGATTCACGTTGATATCAACTACTCCAACCTGTACACTGATCTTATTGATGTCAATTTCGGCGATACGCAAAGGCGCATCTCAGAAGAAACGCAGCGCGCCATGACCCAGCTGGCGCAAAACGCTAACTACCCGATTGCCGAAACGCTGAACGGCAACGGCGATTTGGGGCAGGTGCTGGTGGACGCCATCAATAAATACGACGTGGACCTAGTCCTGTGTGGACATCACCAGGATTTCTGGAGTAAATTGATGTCCTCAGCGCGCCAGCTTATTAACACGGTCCATGTGGACATGTTAATCGTACCGCTCAGCTATGACGGCGACAATGAGGAAGATTGGCGCCTGATGGGCGCGCAACGGCACTCCACGCCGGCCTAGTGACGCGCTGAAGACAGAGGGTGGAATACGTACACAAGGGTTTGAGCTGGAGTGGACAGAGGTTGGTCAATTCCCTTTGTGCCTCTTCAATCACGAAATGTATAATCGCCGGATTATCGAATACGCCTTCTAGTAGGCGGGTGTAAGCCCAACAGGTAGTCGTTGAAACCAATGCGCTCGACGTGCTTTATGAGATGGTAAGCCGCGGCTGGGTTTTCAGCATGGCCCCCATTAACGCGGTACCAATCTATTTTTCACCCATGGCATAGGGATCATCTCATCGTGTCGCAACCAGCGCTCCTTTGCAGGTTATGACTCCGCAATGTCATCCGCAGCAGGCGATAACCCGCCACGCCAGATAGGGGCAGCTTCCAGATAGGGGCAGCTTCTATGTAGAAGATTGTGCGATGTTACCTGGAAGGCCACGAAACTGCTTGTCACCAGCGATAAAGAGGGGCGAACTCCATTCTGATCACCATTTTCCCCGACACTGTCGTGATTTTACAGCCGTTCTGGCCAACTTATCTCACCGCCAAGCGCATTGCCAAAGCCCTCCAGCTCAACTTGCCCTGACCGCCGGCATCGCCACTGACCATGTCGATCTTAAGGCCGCGGCTAGTCGGGGTATCACCGTGGCCGAGGTCACCTTTTCAAACTTCATCAGCGTGGCGAAGCACATGGCGATGACTATTCTGGTGATAGTCCGAAGCCATCTTCCCGCGCACCTGATAGCAAAACAGTGTTGTAACATCGCCGACTGCGCGGTCCGCAGCTACGATATCGAAGGTATGCACCTTGGTGCATTGGGTACTTGGCGCATCGGCCAAGCGGTTATCCGTCGACTCAAACCTTTCGATACGAAATTACACCACTACGATCCACACCGTCTGCCGGATTAAGAAACAACTTAGCCTGACTTACCATGAAACGCCCGCATCCCTTGTCAAGGTCTACGACGTCATCAATCTCCAGATATCTCTCTATCCCTCTGTTCAAGGGTACGTTAATGACACCTTTATTTGATGAATACCGCGCATGGCACACTCTGCGATCGCGATGCCATCGCCTGGATATTAACCTCGGGGCAACCGGCAGGCTACGGTAGCGATGTATAGTTCCCTAATGGCACTGGTTGATTACCCCTGACGCAGTATACTGAATCACGGCATGACGCCATATTATCTCCAGTACCTTACTATCAGCACAAGCGTGTTACGCAGCGGGAACATTGGAGATTCTGCAAAACGTCTTTGACGATAAACCTGTCCGCAAGGCGTATTTGATTGTTGACGGCGGAAGCCTGGTCGGGCAGATGCAAGCGCCCATAGATCCCTAAGCTTACCTGCAGCGACGGCAGCCTCAAAACGATGTTCTTAGTGGTGATAGATGCCTGCCCGCCAACAGTTGAAATACCCGCATCTCCTTTTCACCAGCGCGCTTTTCTGCCGCTGCGGAAACATCGGATCGAGATAGACCACATCTGGCGCGGGGCGCAGCTGTGCCAGCGCGTTCAGGCTAGAGCCGTGATGATGCAGTGTCAGACGCTCCTTCAGCCAGGTCCAATTCGGGATCGGCATACGAGCGGCCCAGGCAGGCAAGCACAAGAGCTCACGCCCCAGTCCGGCGGTGGCGTCAACCACATCCGGCAACCATTGGCCTTTGACGCCCACCGCTTTGGCGACTGCTTCGCTGTGCCCGCCACCGTAGCGACGCTGTGCGCCATGGCGCCAGTAACGAAGTAACAGAAACCGCGCCCAGTTTCGGCTCGTCCCGCTTGCGCAGTTCCAGACAGCCTGAGGATTGCTTATCAAGCCCAGCGCGCGGCCAGCATCTGCAAACACAAAGAATCGACGCCGGCCTCACTTTGACAACCCCACTCAAGCCCCATATTCCCGGATGCCGTAATGATGTAGCATGGCATCCAGTTGCGGCTCACGGCCGCGAAAGCGGGCGAAGAGTACCATCGGTTCCTCGGAACCGCCGCGCGACAAGATTGTATCAAGGAAGGATTCGCCGGTATCCCGGTTGAAGATACCTTCCTCCTCGAAACGTGACCAGGCATCCGCCGCCAGGACATCCGCCCATAGGTAACTGTAATACCCCGCTGCATAGCCGCCAGCAAAAATATGGCTGAAGGTATGGGGAAAACGTCCCCATGCCACCGTCGGTACTACTGCCACTTGTTTTTTAACTTCCGCCAGGGTCTCCAGCACGCGTGCACCATGTTCTGGTTGGTATTGATAATGCATGCGGAAATCGAACAGGCCGAACTCCAGTTGACGCAAAATAAACAGCGCTGCCTGATAATTTTTTGCCTCAAGCAACTTACTCAACAGTTCATCAGGTAGCGGCTCACCGGTTTCATAATGGCCGGAGATCAACACCAGTGCCTCTGGCTGCCAGCAGTAATTTTCCATAAGCTGGCTCGGCAACTCCACCGCATCCCAGGGTACGCCGCTGATACCGGCTACTCCCGGGGTATCGATACGGGTCAGCATATGGTGAAGCCCGTGACCGAATTCATGAAATAGCGTGGTGACCTCATTATGGGTAAATAGCGCCGGCTTGTCGCTTATCGGCCGACTGAAATTACACGTGAGATAAGCCACCGGCTTTTGCAACTCGCCGTTGGCTTTACGCATCATGCCTACGCAATTGTCCATCCAGGCGCCGCCCCGTTTATTATCGCGGGCGTACAAATCAAGATAAAAACTGCCGCGCAACTCGCCATGCTCATCAAATAAATCGAAGAAACGGACATCCGGGTGCCAGGTGTCCACATTGGTACGCTCTTTGGTCGTGATGCCGTAAATGCGTTTAACCACCTCAAATAGTCCGCTGACGACCCGCGGCTCCGGGAAATAGGGACGCATTTGCTCGTCGTTAATGGAGAACAGGTGCTGTTTTTGTTTTTCACCATAATAGGCGATATCCCACGGCTCTAGCCGATCGCAGCCGAAGTGGCTTTGCGCAAAGGCGCGTAACTGCGCCAATTCCTGTTCGCCTTGTGGACGCGCTCGCCTGGCCAGATCGGTCAGGAAATCCAGCACCTGCTGGGGATCCTTCGCCATTTTGGTGGCCAGCGATTTATCGGCATAGCTTTCGAATCCCAACAATTGCGCCAGCTCATGGCGTAGCGCCAGAATTTCACTCATCAGGGGGCCATTGTCCCATTTGCCAGCATCCGGCCCCTGATCGGAGGCTCGGGTGTTATAGGCGCGATAGAGTTCTTCTCGCAGCGTGGCGTTGTCGCAATAGGTCAGTAACGGCAGATAGCTGGGGATATCCAGCGTTAATAGCCAACCCTCCTGCTCGCGGGCCTGCGCCTGGGCGCGAGCGGCGGTAAGCGCGCTTTCTGGCATGCCGGCCAGCGCCTGTTCATCGGTTATCAATTTGCTCCAGCCCATGGTCGCGTCCAGCACATTATTACTGTAGGTCGAACCTAGCTCAGAAAGACAGGCGACGATCTGCCCATAGCGCTGCTGTTTTTCCGTCGGCAGTCTGATACCGGATAATTCAAAATCGCGCAGCGCGTTATCCACGGCTTTTTTTTGCGCTACGCTCAGCTGTACATAATGCTGGCCGTCGCGCAGATTCCGATAGGCGCGATACAGGCCCTTATGTTGCCCTACCCAGGTGCTATATTCAGATAGCAGAGGCAGGCTTTGTTCATAAACTTCGCGCAGTTCCTGACTGTTCTTCACCGCATTCAAATGGCTCACCGACGACCAAATCCGGCTCAAACGATCATCCGCATCCGCCAGCGGCTGGCAGAGATTCTCCCAGGTGAACGGGTCGGGCTGGGCCACGACTTCCTCAATGATGTGGCGACAGTACTCAAGCGCGACCCTTACCGCCGGCACGACGTGCTCAGGACGAATGGCAGTAAAAGGGGGTAATAAAAACGAGGTCAGTAGCGGATTGGTCATAGCGCAGTCCTGATGTTCATGAAGAGCCAAGAGGATTAAGGTAAGGCTAACTATAGAGAAAATCAATGGTGAGAGAAGTGTATCGGCCGCCACGCGGCGCGACTGGTCATTTTTCCCGCTGGGTGTCGGACCAGGACCACGGCGTGATTAAACGATAGTTTCCGGTATTTGTCGCGGATTAGCGATTAATTGCTTGATCTGATGCAGGTGAATGTTCGAAGTTAAATATTTATTATTCACATACAATACGCATCTCCCGTTATCTGAGGACGGGCATCACTATGCTAACTGCCTTTAATCGAATGTTGGACAAGGCGGCTCTGGGAAAATTGCTGCTACGGTTTACCTTTGGCGTCATGATGCTGTTTTACAGCATTACATCGTCGCCTATGGTGTATTCCTGGGAGAGATCATTGTACCATTGATGTTTATTTCGGCATTCTGGTGCGATCTGCCTTGCTCAGTCCTCTCAGCGCCGTCTCAGACCAAGGCTTTCAGAGTACAGGTTAACATCATTCATTTGATGACGGAAAGGATTGCGATAACTAAACCAATCCAGCCGGCGCTATGGAACATGATAGTGACCACATCCGCCGTTCCGAGCGTGTAGGCGACAATAATGGATATACAGCCTATAATTAAATATAGATAAAGTAATCATAAACAAAACGTGGTTCTTATTTTACAATAGCGACTGATATCGAGAGAAATTAACGCGCCAACAATGCATTCACCCGCCACTATGGTAGCCCACGGACTTAATGACATCATCGGTCAAGAAAAGAATGGGACGGAGATTTTCGCTGTCCAATTGAGTGAGGAAAACTGCATAAAACCAACGATATGATGATCAATCCGGATACAACAGCGGCGATGAGATAATTAAGCATACCCTGAAAAGCGTGCAGCAATCCATCGGCCAGTACCGAATTCCGCGCGCCAAACCAGTCGCATTTAACAGGCTCGCCGGGAACTTGCTGGAACCCAATTATAGACATGGTTATTTTTATTAATATCTGCTCTCTGCATTATACTCCTTTATCAAAAACCGGCTGGTACCCTGAAGCGGTCTAGCATCACATGCACTAAATAATATTAATATTAAATGATTTTATATTTGAAGCGACGACATGATGAAATACACTAATGAGCATTTCAGTTCTTGAACACGACTAAGTTAGCCGCGACGCAATGATACGTTAAAATAAATAACGCCACAATAAACGGACACGACATTTAGCAATCGCGTAACCAGGGCGTGCACCTGCCCCTATCAAGCCACTGTCGTCACGTTATCGCAAGCGATTCTCACATTTGTCGAAAAGAGAGTAACACGCAGATATTAAGTCGTTTATCCCGCTGCTTCCCGATTGGTGCTGGTGCCAGGCCATCGCTGCCTGACACCTGATGACAAATGACCGATTGCCTCTCATCCATCGAGGGGCGAGACGACACATCTACTGTTATCTAATCCCTCTAAGACAAAGTGAATACTGCCATTAACCCTCGTAAGCCTCCCTTTTCACGCATCTGTACGCCCTGTATGTATTGGCGCGCTTTTGCGCCACGCGCGGCGATGATGGCTGAAAACCTTTGCGCCCGGCGCGGGATCATGATGAGAGCGGGTGTACTTTTGCGCCTCATGCTACAAGCTCCGAAGCGTAGAGAAGCTTCTAACCCCTTTCCATCCTGATATAATCTTTCCCCTGGCCTGGTATTTCGATGCCATTGGTTCTTTGGTGATGTGCGCGGGTCCTTGAACATACTGGGGCCGGTAGTGGCTAATGACAGCATCGGCATTAAATACAAGAATCATCCGATCTCAAGTAGATATTAAACCTATGCTCAGCTATCGCCGCAGCTTTCACACCGGCAATCACGCCGATGTGCTCAAACATACTGCGCTCAGTCTCATCATGAGCGCGATGAAGGAAAAGGAAAAATCCTTCCTTTATCTCGATAGCCATGCCGGCGCAGGTCGCCCGGATCTGGCAACGTGACGATACCCCGGCTTTGTTGGAGCCTTATCTTGAGGTGGTCCGTCGTTTAACCGCGCCGACCAATTGCGTTATTATCCTGGTTCGTCCCTGCTGGCCTACCAACTGCTGCGCGGAGAAGATCAGTTACATTTGACTGAGCTGCACCTCAGTGACTGTCCACTGTTGCGCGGTGAGTTTCACAAAGATCCTCTGGTCGGTGTCATGGGCTAACGGTTGTCAACAACTGAAGTTGCAACTACCGCTAGCTTCCCGTCGCAGTGTAGTGCTGATCGATCTGCCTTATGAGTTGAAAATCGACTATCAGGACGGGATTGGTGCGATTCAGGAAGGCTATAAGTGTTTCGCCACCGGCATCTATGCGCTGTGGTATCCAGTGGTGCCGAGCCAGCAGGTAAAGCGCACCTTGTCGGCGTTGGAGCAAGGTGGCATTCGCTGTATTCTGCAATATTGAACTGGAGGCCGTCCCGATGGCGACAATGACTACCTCACAGGCATGATGTCATCAACCTCCTGGAAACTGGAACAACATATGAACGCGTTGCTGCCGCGACTTCGTAGCTTCACCAGACGCTGGCGCCTTCTGACCAGAGTTACGCTTTACTTGCTGGCTGGTGCCGGAGTAAAAATCAGGCGGCCTATCAAAGGGATTAATGCAACGCTGAAGGAAACGCTAGAATGACAAGACATTACGATTACCTAGCCATTGGCGGTGGTAGCGGTGGCATTGCGTCAATTAATCGCGCCGCCCAATATGGCCGTAAATGCGCGCTGATTGAAGCCAAATACCTCGGCGGCACCTGTGTCAACGTGGGCTGTGTCCCGAAGAAAGTGATGTGGTACGCCGCGCAAATCGCCGAAGCGGTGAGGTTGTATGCCCACGATTACGGGTTTAGCACGACCATGGAAAAATTCGACTGGCGTACCCTGGTCAAGAGTCGCAGCGCCTATATCGATCGCATCCATCAATCCTACGACCGAGTGCTGGGCAATAATCACGTTGACGTCATCCACGGCCTTGCTCGTTTTGTCGATGCCCATACCGTAGAAGTTAATGGCGAGCGTATCACTGCCGATCACATTTTAATCGCCACCGGTGGTCGTCCCAGTAAAGTCGCCATCCGTGGGGCGGAATACGGCATTGATTCCGATGGGTTTTTCGCGTTGGACGCCATGCCGGAACGCGTAGCGGTGGTGGGCGCCGGCTATGTCGCAGTAGAGATCGCCAGTATGCTAAATGGGCTGGGGGCCCAAACCCATTTGTTTGTCCGCAAACACGCACCGCTACATACCTTTGATCCGCTGATTGTCGAGACGTTACTCGAGGTCATGCAGATGGAAGGGCCGACGTTACATGCCGGCTCGGTGCCGCGCTCGGTGATGAAAAACCAGGACGGAAGCCTGACTCTGATGCTGCACAATAATCAGCAATTCACCGTCGATGTCTTGATATGGGCCATTGGCCGAGAGCCGGCCACGGATAATCTTAATCTGGCGGCGGCGGGAGTCGAAACCGACAGCACGGGCCATATTCGGGTGGATAAATACCAAAATACCAACGTGCCGGGCATTTACGCCGTCGGCGATAATACCGGCGTGGCGGCGCTTACGCCGGTGGCGGTTGCCGCCGGTCGCCGGCTGTCGGAGCGGCTGTTTAACAATAAGCCGGAAGAGCATCTGGACTATACGCTTATACCAACGGTGATATTTGGCCACCCCCCCATCGGCGCAATTGGCCTGACCGAGCCGGAAGCCATTGAAAAATATGGTGAGAAGGAGGTCAAGGTCTATAAAACCTCCTTCACCTCCATGTATACGGCGGTCACCCAACATCGTCAACCGTGTCGAATGAAGCTGGTTTGTACCAGTCCGCAAGAAAGGATTGTGGGCCTGCACGGTATCGGTTTCGGCATGGATGAAATACTACAGGGTTTTGCGGTAGCCATTAAAATGGGCGCAACCAAACAAGACTTCGACAATACTGTAGCGATTCACCCGACCGCGGCGGAAGAGCTGGTGACGATGCGGTAAACCGTTTAACTCCCGCACGGGCCAGCCTAGCTGGCCGTATGTTCCGCCTTACCCCCCTGATTGCTGTGGCGTGTGGGGTCGACCTCCTACACTGCGGGCAGGATGGTGGACTCGCGCGAAAGACGTCGGCGGCATACTGGCCTCCTAGTTGGGAACATTGGCTATAATTATTTTGACTACAACAATAACTTATAGGCTGATGTTGAGAGGGATTATGGCCGAAAAACCGTATGCCGCGAAAACTACCATACCGCTAACCGCACTACATACCAGAAATGAGCCGATTGATAGCGGACGGCTTATCGAAAAGATCAGTACTTATCCGGTGGTGGCACATATGACCTTTCCATGATCCCTATACTGATGGTGTAGTTTGGCATCCAATTCCGAATATTCTCACCGACTTGATTAAAAAATCGCCAACAGCATCAGCGAGCAAACGCTGGCGAGCACGCTAAAGGACACAGTCCGAATCGCCATAAACAAACGCACGACGGTGGGGTGACCGGTTTGCTAGTAGCGCTTTATTCGGGTCTGAGCTATGGATGAGAAACCTGCTCGAAGCCATCCGCGCCCAGCCGAGTAACGCATGGGAGCGCAATCCCCAGGGAGCAGGAGAAATTTTACCTGAATACCTGCGCGACTTGGTTTCGCTGATAGGGTTGGTGGTAGCGCTCATCGTCACGCCGTCGCTGACGTTTGTTTTCGCCAGGGCACAGTGATGGCTAATTTTTGGGTCATTCCGCGGCACAAACCGCGGTTTTGAGGTGAACAAAATCTTATGACCATGATGCTACCTCAACTGCTCACATCGCCCTCTGGTGCCGCCTTCGGCTCGGTCATTTGGCTCAGGCGTTCTTCTATTTTGCCCGCCTCACGCTGTTCTGTGCCGCATGAATAAGCACCGCCGACTATGCCAGCGAAGATGATAATCGAGAGGAAACGGATGTTCCTTCAGGATGACGCTGATATCGACGCCGGTGGAACACAGCAGCGCCTCACCACTTCGCTAGGCAAAGTGATTGCTCCTTCCTTGATCGGCGCCGCCATCAAATTCTTCGATTTCTATAATCTACGCGATTGCCGCGGTCCATTTTTTCCACCATATCTTTTCTCGCAGGGAAACACCACCACCGCGACGCTACAATCGCCAAGGCGCAGGTGCGCATGGCCATCGGCACCCTGCGAAACAGTATCACATGACGGTGTTTCAATGAAATATGAAACTACTCTCCCTGCCGTGCGGTCTTGGTTTCTTGCTCAAGGATTTTCTGTTGATGCTGATGATTAGCGTCATTGGTTTTGGCCTGATGGTCCCCGTCACCGGTCAATTGGCGGATAATTTGGCCGCTGGCACACCATAGGTAGCCATTACAGTATTGATTATGGACTTTGCGCTGGTGTTCACGTTGCTCTTGGGCTCCGGCAATATTTGGGTAGCCATGGCGTTTTTATTGATAGGATTTATGGTGATAGGCCTCACATCTTGGCGCGCTACTGCCAGAGTTATTTCCTATCGAAGTTCGCTATACTGGCGCCTCTTTTTCTATAATGTGGCCGCAATCATCGGCGCATCGGTCGCCCCGCATATTGCCGCTTGGCTCACCGTCCAGTACGGGTTATTGCGGGTATCTACTTGTACTTGCATTGCTAGCGCTACTAGCGGCACCTGAAACACGATGCCTGACGCTATAAATTGCGCGGCTAAGCGACCTACTGGTAGAATAGTAACAATGATGGACTGTCATCCCAGCGGATGCAGTCCGTTTTTAATGCGACGTAGAGAACACTGAGCTATTGGTGATTGTTATTCTGTTGCGTCGCTGGCGATCAATTCCGCCTACGGGCGGACGCAAAATCAGCTGCATATTCATATCTCTTGCCTGCGGCCCGATATTCGCGAAAACGGCCGGACAACGATGCCACCAGCATCAGCACCGATTGGCAGCCGGTGCTCGGCCATAAAATATTTGGCCAAATGTATTTTCGCTGGGCTGGCAGCGCAAAGCCCGTTTGCTGTTGGCGCGCGAAGCACCAGAAGCCAGAGGAAATGAGGGGATTCGGATGGCCGTCAGTCACCCCAATCAGTGTATCAATCAGTATGAAACCGGTCAGAGGCTAGTTGTCATCGAGAAACACCGTATCCCACATCCGGCCGGATACCGGCGTAAAGTTCAAATGCACCGACACCAGCATAATCAACATCATGCACAATCAAAAATGGGCATCGAATAGCCGGCTAACGAGATAGCAACCGCGTGATCGAAAATTGAACCGAGCTTCACCGCCGCCAGCACCTCCACGGGAACGACTACTAGTATAGGCGAAAATCATGGCGCAAACCTCCAGCTCAAAGGTCGCCTGGAAACGCGGGAAAATTCCTGATATATCGACAGCTGGTTTTAAAGCGAGGTGCCCAGATCCCAATTTTGTACCGCCGCATCAGCGCCTGCTCTAACGCCATATCCAGGCCAATGTCTGGATATCCCCGATGCCGGGAAACCAGTGTTTGGTAATGGCACGGGCCATTTATGGTGTACCAGACTGGTTAACATGTCCACATCGTTTGCTGCGGCGCATGTTCCGCCAGGCACTCTACTATCGAGCGCATATCACGAATAGAAACCTGCTCAGCCAGTAAATTCTGTAATACTTTAGGATATAAGCGAGAGCACATCCGGGATTAAATCCTTCGTAAGCTTTGGCATTTCACGACCCAAATGTGCCAGCAACTGCTGCGTTCTCTGGCGGCTAAACAGCTCCTTGGCATGTTGCATGAACAATTGACCGAATGAGTCGCGACTGCTGTGCTGGCATCCACCATAGTATAGCCCAGCGTCTTGGCCGCATCACACAGTACTTGGGTTACCCATACGACCGGCAAGCAAACGCGTGTTCCTGACAGGGATCGCCTGGCAGCGTATCACTGATGTTACCGGAATTAATAGCCATCCAACACTCGGGATATGTATCCTCGCAGCCGACTTCCACGTTGTGAAGTAAGATATAGTAGTGGGTCAGCGGTATTTCCAAATTATAGCGAATATGTGCCAACTAGCGGCAGATATCCCATTTCACGAGCGAATTTTTGCGGATCCACCGTATGTACTTCAACAGCTCCATCTCCTGACTGCCGTCCACCATCGGGTCAGCCGATAACTTACCTCAAGTTGCGTCACCTCCGCGCGCCGCTGCTTGGCTTCTTCTTCGCAGAGAAGGCCAGCATTGAGATCGGCGTCGACGGCCATTTGTTTTTCCTGCTTCCAACACAGGGCGTGCGCTCACTTCAGCTACACAGTCCGCGCCAAAGCGACATGAGCGCCAACCGAAGCAATCATCATCGACAAAATCATGATAATCACAACCTGGCTCGCAAAGATTTGCCACCTGGTCTGACTGAAATCGGTTAATGCAGTTTAGCTACTAGATTTATTATTAAAAATACTCCCCCTGCACAATCCAATGCTTTCGGTGCGGTGAGTTTGCTCGGTTGCCGGGGCCGAAACCCCTTGCTTGCGCCAGCGACGCAAGCTAATATCCCATAGAGCTCCATCGGAATGACGCGCCTATCTCGCAGTGCCAGTAAATGACGCGCCTATCTCGCAGTGCCAGTAGAGGGCGCAGACCAGCGCTGCCGCTTCCAGAATGGGGATCCCCTCTGCTGCCCGCCCGCTGACGAATATTGAGAGTCACGACGCTAGTTCCTTTCGCCAATGGCTGTTCTTTGTATTCTTTGCGAATATCATGGCGCAGCATCCGCACAAAATGTCGAACCCCACCACGGGTATCAAGGGCTAAAGATGATAAGCAACACGCACTGGTGGATAAGCGACAGACTTTCCGCCATGACCGTAATGGGCGGCCCCTTGAGCGAACTGCATCATCCGCGGCCAAACAAACCACAACGCGGTGCCGCAGGCGCCCACCACCAGATAGACTTTGACAGCGTCTTGGTAAGTTCAGCCATCATCTGCATGAAAAACAGGCGTTTCAGCCCGCTAAATGGTTGCAATTGTTGAGATCTAGATTGACGGCCTTGTTGCAAACAACATGCCACCGATCAACATCGGCGACCCGGTGGCCACCAACGTCACACCAAGGAATAGCGGCGCGCTCGCCAGCAGCGCCTTACCGCAGCAGGCTGGAAAATTAGGCCAGTAACCAACTCTCATCGCCGTTGAGGTGCAGATAAATGATAGCCTGCGCAGCATCCGACCCATACCGCGAGCCAGATGCTCTACCGTCAGCCATAGCAGGTTCCATCCGACAGCAACTCAGCCACGACACTAGTCCTTGGAACGTGGTATTTGGCCTTCTTTGCGCGCTTGTTGTAATCAATGGTGGTGGGTGCTTCGCTTTTTCCAGATTGCTTTCTTCCGCCACGGCACTCTGCACTCGTAGTGAGTGATTTCATGGCTTTTAGTCTACGTTAGGAAATGAGATCCGATAGGTGAAAAGCGCCGATCCACGCGGTTTTTAGCAGACTAATCACCCGCCTGCGGCGAGCGTCTGCGATGGCCGACCGCACGGTCAGTTAGCACATCGTACGCTGCCGTATCCTGGTCGCCGTCAACCACTTCGCTATGGTTCCGGTATTTTCCTGGCGGATTGCCTCTTCCTGCTCGCGGATCAAAATAACGATACTAATGCGGCGCGGCGCCATGGTATTCGCCATGCCGATGACTCGGAAATTTTCTCACTCATCAACCCGCCTTCCCAGCAATTCACGGCGCGACGCATTGGCACGATCGGCGAACAGCTCCCGGTTGCCGTGGCCACGCCAGCCATTTAAATAAGGCTGATTATCCGTATGTCCGGCCAGGTTTGTACGATTGGGCAAATCGTTAAGCACCGGAGTAATGATATGCATAACACTGTATATGTAGGGCGCAGTTTATGTAGGGCGTAGTTTCCGTGTCCGCCGGTAGCGAACATCGGTCTTCTTTTTACTGTCGACAATTTCAATACGCAATCCCTCTATTAGTGTAATGCGCATATTCAGCTGCAGTTCCTGCAGCCGCGGATCGTTGAGCAACATCTACTGCAAGCGCAGGCGGGTATCATTCATCCTTTGGATATCCCGCTAGTGTTCCAGTTGGAGCTGACACTGACGCGTCGGCCCGGCGGCGTCGTTTGCGTTAGTGGGCAGTGGGAAATTATTGATGCTGAATTTGCGGTTGTGGGTAATCGCTTCACTCAACGGCATTTTGAAATATTCGGCGGTCTACTCGCGCTGCTGCTGCGTCGCCCTGCCACGGCAATCACATCACTAAAACGCCACCATCGCGGTTATAAAATCGGCATAGGCTTCTTCTGAGAGCCGACATAATGATTGCGTCCTGCGCCATTTGATCGCAACCGAGGTGACGTTTTTTCATGAATTGACCGTCATATCAGCAGATTCCATCAGATTGGTTGTAGCCGAACTCTATCGCGATCGGTGGCGCATAGCCGCTAAAACTGAAGCGCAATATTACACAAATGCAGTGCACGAGTTCGCCCGCAAGCCGGCCCGTCGTGGCCAGGGCATTTACCGCGCCCATTACCGCCGCGCAGCGATAGCAAAGTATCACCTATCTGCATCAGACTGTTTATCGGGATATCATTTTCTTATTTATATGTCTCTATCTCCTTATTCATCAGCGCTTCAATTTTATTAAGCATTGAGATTACCGTTGATCATAAGATGTAGGTAATCAATAAGAAAATCAATAATTATCCGCGAGCAACGAAGAGTGATTGAAATAACGCTGTTATGCGGATCGTCAACCTTTTTCCAGCGTTATCATCCGGACTGACGACTTTTTGACAGTAGACGATATATCAGCGCCATGATATCAATATACATCGCTTTATTATAACGCGATGGACGGCACAATCGCGGAATTGACTTTACGGTAGCATAAGACAGCTTTTCATTATTTCCTGCAACAAAGATACACAAACCCACGCGATGATCATAAATTTCGCAGACTGAAATAAGACGCCGAGTTGTCCTTCAGCTAACAGAATCCACTAACCAACGATAACTAGCACCGCATTCTCTTACAAGACAGTAACATCCAGAAAATGAACGTTGTTGTCAGTGATGGAATAATCCGTTTGTATATTCCGTTATCTTAAATTATATATGCGATTATCGGTGGTGACATGTGAAAGTTTACGCTTTTTAACCGTCTTTGATGGTGGGTGATAATTGGCTGTCGATAAAACGTAGCAATATCTAGGCAAAGGTCAAACACAGCACTAGCCCGCCGTCCTGGCGCTGCGCGCAGAGTTCGATATACAGCCGATACGCTTTTATCATTGTCTCGATGGCCGTGATATTTCCTATATGAATCAGGCAGAGATAAGCGTTGTAGAGCGCGGAGGAGTGGATATTCTGCTCCCAAGTAGAGAAACTAATCAGCGGAGAATAGCAATAGTAGGAGTCGGCGTCCCTTTAACTTCCTTAGAGAGCACCAAGCGCAATCAGCTCCATGGCCAGCTGTATACCCCTAGATTTCTACACGCAATCATTCCTTAAGCAAATCGATAGGATCGGGAGTTGCTGAATTAAGCAATTACGTAGACAGCGCAATCCCTATGCTGTAGCTCATACGGGATTCGCGCGTCAGGCAATTGATGATCTACTCCTCATCCGGGCACAGGAGACAAATAATCTGGTTTATTTCGCCAAGCTTTATCAATTCAGACGAGAAAGTCTCGCTAGTTTATTGCGTGTCTTCGCTTACCATAAGGCGGAATCACACTACTTATCTTTTTGATAGGCTCTTAAGCAAACAAAAGATAGGATAGATTTATGCATATTCCTGAGAAGGTTATCACTACTCATCATCTATGCATCATCTATGCATCCTTTTTATTTTAATAGCGAAGGAGGATTAAGCATTAATTACCGACAAGCATTAGACGCATCGGCCACCTGGCACTTATTTTACACTAATCATGTTAAAACTATTCAATTACTAACCGTTGACTCTATTTATATAATAGCCTAGCCGAAAACATCATTATCTTAGCCACGCAACCCATGCAAACATATTGATCAACCGCAAGAGACAATTAATGGTAAGCATCGGCCACCCTACGCGCTAATTTAGCGTACAACAACACTTTATTATTTAGCTACTGATCAAAAAAGAAATTACATCACTTCCTCATTGGTAAATTTACAATCCACCGATCTAATGCATCGACGGATATTTATGTTACATGATCTGCGACGCTTGCTATTGAAATATACATACTAGTTACAATATAAATAAAACATCCTACTCGCTAACCAGTCATTAAACACGCCTGTAACTTACATTAAACGCGGCTTTAATCATCGCCTATTGTGACAATTCAGTATCGGTTCGGCCGGTTAAAATCATCGGCTATTATTTATGCTGATGATTAGCAACGCTATCTTAATTTTCCTCCAGAGGAGAAATTGAAACTGTCGTAATAACACGAGAGCATCACCGGTGATGCGATAATAATCGCCATTTGACTACCGCAATCCAAAGCGGTAACGCACAGGATAGCACCGCTGGCGGGTCATTGCGTCTAACGGTGCCATCGCTGCCCCGGCGGGTAATGCTGAAATTTGGTCGGTGAGAGAGGATTCGAACCTCCGACCCATACGTCCCGAACGTATTGCGCTACCAGGCTGCGCCACTCACCGTAACGCGCGCACATGCTACTGCGTCTCGCTACAGGCGTCAATCCCTTTTAGTAATTGCCATCAACTGTTTACAAACCTATCAGCAATGATTAACCGTGGCAGCCGGCTGCGCCGCCGACGGTTTCTGACTCCCGCTACTTCCCGCTTTAATACCACCATTCTAGGACTGATACCAAGGCGTCTCAAACAGGTTATCAAAAATTCTTCATGACGATGCACCGTGCCGGCGCGCCATTGCGTCTGCGGCCGCGCAAAGGCGCATGATTCTCTGGACTAGCTAGAAAGCGTCTAAAGCCCAAACCATCATTGGTGCGCAGAACTGCTCCGGCGGAACCATGTCGCGCGGTGTACCGTGCAAGTGATAGTTTTTCGTTAATTGACTCACCATGGTCAGCGGCATAGAACACTGGCGCTTTTTATCGCGGACTTTGTCGATAAAACTGTCGGTATACAGGATACTGTTATCGAACGTGTTAATCAGATGCAAATAGTGTGAGCCTTTGGTATGCAAAATAACCAAGTGTTTGCCTTGGGGATGGCGGGCCAGCGCCTCCTTCAGCTCGTCAACGGGCAGCGCATCGTCCACGGATTCACCATTATTGCACTTCTCTGACGCGATCATTTCGCGAAAGGCATAATTGTTGGCGTCGGTGTTATTGTAGGGCCATACTTTTGCACACATGAACATACAGAGAGAATTTTGTGGAAGTATCACAAGAATGCCAGCGAAACGCCGCCAGATTCTTTTCGTGGGAGAATTTTGGCGTCGTATCGCGTTCATGGCCCAGTAAAACCATATGATCCCAATGAGTCGTCTCACCAATAATAAACACCACGTAGGTATTACCGATGCCCGCTGGTGGCGGATAGGCAGACTGCTTGGCGGGATCGAACAGGCTCTCGTTATCCTGGCTATCATCGAGCCGCGCATAAGCAAACAGCCCGCGCGCCGCCAGCCAGTTCGACGGCAAGTCGGAGTACGCTACCAAACGCCATAGCTGGGCATATTAATGTTGGTGATACGTTCACGCAGATTCTGCGCCACCAGTAGCCCCAGCAAAGATTTCACCCGTCTGCCCGGCGTTTGCGTTTACTGGAACAGGGTGTCGCGAGGGCATTTGCCAAACAGCAATAGTGGCAAGGCGCTTATCCCTACCATCCATACCAGGAATGTGATGCTACGACTTTGCGTGACAGATCGATATCGGTCGTCATCACCGAGGCGGTAATGCCGAAACCGATAACGACGTTGAAATTGGTCATGTAGTAACTGGCAACCGACATCAGCACCAGTAGCGACGCCGCGATGCGACAGAACAGGTGACCGCCGAACGGCGGCGGTGATTTGTTAACGTGATGATCATGTGCCCGACGCTGGAGGACAGATGCAGTATATCGAATCGTCTGATGAAGACCGAGAGATTGAGGAACAGGCCGATATAGATGGCAAGAAACAGAGAAACGGAGCTTAGCTGCTGATGCAGCAACAGGCTAAATCCGACGATAATTGAGTGGCGCAATAGTGGCCGATTGAATTTTTTTGACAAGGAAAATTGCAAAAATTCTCACCAGCTCTTCCACCAAGGCTAGGCAGGTGGATCTCAAGTTGAGCCTCAATGTGGGAAAATGGTTGTGCAACATCCCTAATTGGCGTTTCAGGGCGCTAAGTTCATCGGCGCTGTACGAGATGCGCAGAGCACGTCCATCGAGATAGTGGTCGCCAGAGCGCGCAGCGAACGCCTATGCTCGGTTAAGCAAATGATCACCTGTCGCTTGGTAGCGGGCGTAACGAAAACTCCCCAACAGGCCAGCGCCTTCCAGACGTTTGAGCGATGGCGTCAGCGTCGCGGAGTCGCGAAATAGCCAATCGCTGATTTCCAAAACCATCACAGCATTCCGCTCCCACAGTACCAGCATCATCGGGTAGGGGACAGATTAAACTTGGCAAATATAATTTACAATAAACCTTATTCAGCGCCAGATTGGCCGAATAAATGGAAAGGCAAAACTGCGGATCCAACAGCAGCGGTACGTTAAATCGGAGGGTATGCCATGCCGACACTTGAGCAGCTAGCGCGACGTTTCTCGAGGTTCACGGTAGGCGTGTCAGCGCCGTAAATATACCTAGGAGCCGTACATCATCCCCTATACTGCTGTAGTGGAGTGGGTGCGTCAGGTGCAGCACAATGAAGCCATTCTGGCCGCCGCCTGGCTCCATGATACCGTCGAGAATACCTGCATCAGCCTAACGCAAATTTAGCAGTAGTTCGGCGTCGAGGTGGCAGAACTAATAGCCATACTGACGCTGCCGGCCTTCCCGACCTATATCCAGAGTGATCAAGCATCAAGCGGCCCTGCGTTATTATTTGGCCAGCGACTGCAATGAAGCCAAGACCATTAAATCGGCGGATATACCTTACTCGCCTATTCGCTATGACGCCAATTTTGCTAGCGTCTATCTCGTTAAAAAACTGCATCTAGAGGTGTTATCCGGCGGCAACAACCGTTTTTGGCGCGAAGCGGAGCGGACGCTGGACAAAGGTCTGCAAACATTACGCCAGCCGCCTCATTGGATAATAGAAGAGTAGTTTAAACAATTAACCATCAGCTATCAGGGCGGCGCCCGGCGGCTGCACGGCGGGTAAAACAGCGCAAGGAAAATTTCGATGGGGCGTCATGTGTGCAACTGGTACCATATATTCCACCCTACTTTTCGCACGGCGTTTACCGGTCTGGCCGTGAGCCAAATCCTGCCGTTTGGTCGCTGTATGTGAAACGGCTCGGTGTACACTATCACGAATCACTGAATCTCTGGTCAGGCATGGTGTTCAGCGCCGCCTTTTGGTCTCGGCCGTTGTGTCACCATTATGGGGCAGTATAGCTGACCGGCGCGGGCGCAAGCTGATACTGCCGCGCTCACTGATGAGCGACGTCGGAATATATTCCCAACGTCATGGCGCTGGTGGCGTCGCAGATACCGCGGAAAAAACGGCTGGGCGCTCTTGCCACGCTGTCGACCGGCCAGGTTTCCGGCGTGATTAGCGGCCCGCTGCTAGGCGGTTTTATGGTCGACCATTTTAGCTTGCGGGGTCTTTCTTAATCATCGTCAGTATAATGACGGTCAATTTTCTCGTCACGCCACTGTTAATCAAAGAGCGTGCGGTGATGGCGAAAAGGCCGATCAGCTGCATTGGCGTCGGTATTCGCCGCGCTGTCCTATCCGCGATTAATTCATCACCACCATGATGATGCAGTTGACTAACAGCTCCATCAGCCAGATTTTAAGCTTATTTATCAAATAACTATCCGATAATCGCGATAATCTGGCGTTTATCAGCGGTGTCATTACTGCGGTGCCGGGGTGTCGGCGTTATATTGGTCGCTCCGCGCCTTGGCCAGTTGGGGAACGTATTGGCATGGCTCACGTCCTAATGACCGCGTTATGCTGCTTAATTGCGCTGTTTTGCATGAGGTTTTCGGAAGGCGCATTGATGCCGGCAAACCTTGCTGATGAAGTATTCAAGCGATCAGGCAACCGGCCGTATTTTCATCCATCATCAGTCTCCTATGTATTTGTGGAGCGTCGCCGGCCAGTCGGTGGGCCCAGCATTTCAGCGCTACTGGTTCGCTAGGTCTTCTTCATCGCCAGCGCCGCGCTGGTGCTGAATGCCGGTATACGTAACTTGGCGCCGCGCGCGAGCAGAAATCCGTCTGAAAGCAGCAGTCTGAATTCAGATCCACAAATAATGGCCACCCATTTGCACCACGCCGGCACACACGGCGATAAAAAATAAAAACACCAGGCATTCTGGTCATTTGTTGCTCTCCTCCTGTCGGTTTACGGGTGAAATCAGCGTTCCCTGACGAGTAATATTCCACATCTACGGCGCCGGTTCCGTTCGGAATCGTCCGTTTTTTGGCCTGGACTATAACGATGGCCGCATCGCGCGAAAGTAAACCAATCATTGCAGGGGGGTGAGAAAGACCAGTGTGCAGACCAGTCCCGCTTAGCCGGGCGCCGCCGACTATTTAAATACCTTGAGGCGGG
This sequence comes from Sodalis sp. (in: enterobacteria), assembly GCF_036327475.1. Lineage (NCBI taxonomy): Bacteria > Pseudomonadati > Pseudomonadota > Gammaproteobacteria > Enterobacterales > Bruguierivoracaceae > Sodalis > Sodalis sp. (in: enterobacteria). The sequence goes on from NZ_CP132913.1 coordinate 1,622,750, forward strand.
TTTAGCAGTTTTCCGCCGGCGGGGTTTCAATGGAATCAAACAACATTTGCGCCCGAAATTTCCAGCTCGCTGACAGATTCCACGTGCTTTTAACCTCATCGTCGATAAGCGAATTATAGTGTTGCAGGCTGGCGTCTGGGCCAGAGTCACGCCAAAAGGCGAACTGCGTAATCCCGGCGGAGTGTTATAACCAAATCTGGAAGTTATCAGCATGGGGACAAATTGTTTTAATGACCGTAAATTGTACCTGCATCGGTGGCAAAGGACGACGGTTTGTTTGCGTGCTTTGATGGTGTTCCATAGGGTTTCATGCGCGTGACAAAACAACCTTCTTTCATCAGCGCGGTAATGGCGTACGACGACAGTGATACGTTCTTGTTGAGGGCATAAATGGAGCGAGCGGCGCGCAGCAATGGCGAAAAGCATTACTCATAATGGAGTGCTGCAAAAGAATAAGAGAAAAACGGCAATACTCCAGCCATCATCATTCATTGAATGGCCTAAGCCCTATTAGCGTGCTCTGTAAAACATCCCCTTGGCGCAAAATGTTGACTATCCTGATAGGGATCCACGCAAAAATTCTGAATGTCACGCGCTATGAAAATTAAAACGCTTTTCTTAGCCGAAACTGCCAAGGGTGCGTTCAACGATGTCTTACCGGCAGTGATCTATCGCGAGGTTATTCCAGGGTGGGGACATCCCATCCCAGTGTGGCTGGAGAGGTATTTCGCTTCGAACGGCTGGCCGGCGCAGATGGCGCTACGACATCTATCCGTTTACCCATCTCCACAGCAATACCCATGAGTTGCTTGGCATTCACTCCTGGCCGGCGCAGATTTAGCTAGGTGGCGAAACCGGGCCGTTGGTGACCCTCGCAGCAAGGGATGTGGTTCTGATCCACGCTGACATGGGTCATAAAATTATCGACACCAAAGGGGATTTCATGGTGGTTGGCGCCTATCCGCCGGATATCCGCGCCGATTTTTATCGCGACGACGTGGTAATTTGGACCCAGCGCGACCAGAGTAGCCCAGTGCCGCTGCCGGCGACCAATTCCGTTAAGCGGCGATAGCGGCAGCATCACCACGCTTTGGCATAACGCCGAACAGGTATAATCGTCGCAGCTCTCGATAAGCGGAGGAAGAGATTAGTCCCTAGTCACAGGTCGTCGATCATCTGGTCATCAGCGTCAGCGATATCGCACGCTCCAAGAACTTTGATCGCGAACTCTTCGCGTTTCTTGGCTGCGAGGTCATAGATGAAATGAACAACGCCATGGGGCGGCATCACGCGTCCAGCCGGTTTTGGATTTACCAGGCCGACGCGCGGGGCTGCCGTAAGGGGGATGTCGGCTGGTCGCTTAAAGCCGGCAGGATGTGGATGTGCCACAGCGTTGACGGCGAGGGCCCTTCGTAGACGCCGTTTGATATCCCTGACGCTAACGCACTACCGATATACCGATCCGCTGCCTTGACGCTGCCAACTACCGGCTCCCGAGCCATCGGTACCGTTTGCCCCTTGTCCTCTGGCTTACTACCGAGCGCAACAGGGGATTTTCCGCACGTGGCAATGGATTTGCCCACATGATGGACGACTCCGACACGCCTGACCGCCGAGGAGTATTCGTCGTGCGACAGCTTTTCGCGATACAGACAGGTGGCAAACAGCGCAGCATTAATCTGAGATATACTCTCTATCCTTTGATTACGCAGGTTTAACCGTTATCCAACGACAAGACGATTTTGCTGATTTTACACCTTGCCCTGCGCGGGAAAAGCGAACCTGCTAACGGCCAAGTGGACTACATCGCGTTCAACGTCAGCGATATCGCGCGCAGTAAACGCTTTGCAGTGAGGTTTTTTGGCTGGTTTTACCGATTACCGATGACCGCATCACCGAAGGATTTACCTACACCGAAGCGGTGACGCCCAGTGGATAGTCCACTGATAGTATTTTATGCAACCAACCTGCAAGAAATCCACGAAACTACAGTTTCTGGGCGATTAGTGTTTCATTTTAAGGATCTGGATGATTATATTCTGGGCGAAAATTGACCTTAGCGTGATAGACAGCATCAGGTGATTAGCTCTCGCTTTCACGCCAGGTACGCTAGGTAGGATCACGGCGTCTGACGGGTTGCGCGCTCCTGCGGGAAGACAGGCCACTACGGCCGTTTTTAAAACAATATTCTATTTTTGGAAATCATCGTGCTGTTCTTTTTGGCCGGGCATTTGCTATACAGGACGAGCATTGGTATAATGAGCAGACTCATTGCTATTTTACTGGGAAAAGCTGGCTTGTCAGAAGAGTCTTGAATTGCTTAGCTGTCCCGTATTTTGCGGACGCGCTGCCGAGTAATCGCGCCAAGAACTCTACGCTTCGGTAGTGATTCCAGGCGGCCAGGAGGGGACGGAATTTGACTGCCAATCCGCAGGTGACCGACGGCCTATGTGAATCAAAAGGTCGTCGAATACAGTAATCTTTATAAGCGATAAAAAAGAGATTAGGCGTCGCTTTCGACTTCGCGTTTTCCCTGGCATCGCGCTTGAGCGGCGATGCTGAGTGGACCAACTTCCAGGCTGAGCATGTTCCCCATTGACTTAAAGCCGGCCTAGGCGGCGTGTGCCCGTCATCAACGCTCGTCAATCGACTCGCCCTGGCCGTCGTCATCATTCCGACTAGCGCCCCGCTTGAGAGGTCTCAAGGTAAACTGCTGACCCAGGATGCAGTTTATCATTTAACCCCTCTCTAACCATGCATGCCGGTCAGACATCTCCTCGGGAGCGCGTCGTCGAGGCACAGGCCAAACACCGGTCCTTAACAGCTCCGTTATGTCCTTTTAGCCTGTTGCTTATGACCAAACTACTATACAAACTACTAATGACCAAACTACTATAGGCCACATAGCGAATAGCAAGAGTCCGAAAATGTAGAGCGCATATTGATCATCGATGTTCAGCAATCATTTGTCGTCCATTCTGGTCGAAAACCGAATGACCGGCCTGTCAGCAGGCATGTTGGAGCTGGTTGGAAATGCCAGACGCGTGGCGTGGCGCCTGGTGGATGTCTTCTGTACCGCCAACAGCAGCCCCTTTCATCCAGACTCAGGCTGGGTCAGGCCGATGTCCGCATCACCAAGCGCGTGCATAATGCCCTGACAGACTCCGGTCTGCATGAATGATTGTCAGTGCCGATGCACCGCCGACGCCGGCGGCCTTTCGTCTCTAGCCTAATTAACTGTGGTAGATTACTCAGCAAGAACTGCTTACCCTGAGTGGTTGGTGGCTGAAGCGCTATCGCCTGTGGCATGGCTACAGCTCACCGCGTAGCTGCCTCCTGACGCGCAACATGCGGACAGCGCCGGGGCGTCATGATTGAATCAGGGCCTGGAACGCGACTATTTTTTGGGCCGTGGGACAATGAGAACGGGCTGCGTATCAAGATCTGGGTGACTGACGGCGGAAGCTGGCGGCTGGCGTGCAACGAATCGTTCTGCATCTGGGATATGCAGGTTCTGGCGTTTGAAGGTAATGCCTACGTCAGCACCATGCTATGCTGACAGCCTAATGCGGACGTCCAACTGGTACGCACTCTACGCAGCGACGTGGAATGAAGGCGATGCGCAAGGTTTATTTTCTATTGCTGCCGCATGCCATGTCTCTGAATATCACCGGGCCGATGGAAGAGGTGCTGACTCTGGCTAGTGGGCTCCGTCTGTACTATATCGGTCCGCAGTCAGATGTGGTGACTTTCCCAGTCTAACGCTAATGACAGTTTGATGTTTGTGCCCGACGTCAGCGACTAGCAGACAGCTTGAGACTCTGCAGACACAATCAGCCCAGCGATGGTTGCAACAGCACCGGACACGCTTTCACTCACGGCTTGGACGCTGGTCTTATCCGGCGCAGGTGATGGCGCGCCTGCGTCAACATGTGCCGGCGGCCCCACCACAAGACAATCGCATTTTTGTCGAGGACAGAGGGTCTATACTAGCGCCGGCATTACCGCCGGCATTGATCCTGGCGCTGCATCTCGTGAGCTAATACGTGAGGCCGCAAGAGCGGATGTCTGCAGCACGGGGAATGGCGTGTATTTCTCGCCCTAGCTGCGCTATCATTTTGCATTCGGCTGTGCGTCGATCGGGCACAGGATATTCTTTCCCGCGAGCCGGAGACCGAAATTCTGAGCAACTAGCGCAGCGGGTTTTCATGAGCGATCGCCATCTTAGTGAGCAGTTGCGCCTAGCGGTAGACGAGCAACGACCACACACCAGGGATGGAAAAGCGGCGCTGTGGGTCGGTTTTACCTCTGGTCGTCAACTGCATTGAAAGACTCGTAGAGCTGAGCGGCGACTGCCCGTACGCTGCAAACGGACGGCGCATCGGCAAGCAATAACGTCCTCTACACCGACAACGCTGACGCCGCCGGCGTACATGGCGGCCTAAGCTCGAGACGCCACTGAAACGCCTTCACCGGCGCCGGCGACCGTCCGCGGCATCTACCTGATGCACCGTCTGGTATCTATTTCCACTACCGATAGCCCCATATTTAGCAGCAACGTGGCAGCAAATCAGCGGAATATTCAGTATCGCCCACTGTTTCATATCCAGGTCATATGCGCGAAGAAAATGAATAATAAAGGTGTGGAATTCGTAAATGCCCAGCGAATGACGCGAGACACAAGACAGTAGAACTAGCGTCGCCGATGGTCCAAGACGGATTTAAATCAGACAAACAAACTCACTGCGGCGATTAAAGACTAATGGTCCGCAAAACTTCTAAAACGTATTGGCGAAGTCGCCGTTAATAATAAGCTGCTTTTAGTGCCCGCCGTGATCAGCGCAACGGCAACCAGGCATGCCAGCGCCGACAGCAGCGGTACGCGTTTGTTATCTAGCGTCAACATACCAATGGTATGCCAGAGAATAGCGTGCAGAAAATAATAAATCATGTCGCCATTAATAAATAAATTTGTCGGCGAGAATTTTACCCCTGCCAGACCCCTGCCAGAGATGAAGCGCTGAGCTATGGGGTTGTCAGTACCGCTACCAGCAGGATAATCACCGCCAGGAGGCCAGCGTTTAATGCTTTGATCAAAATTAATGGTGAGAGCGAATAAAGGATGATAGCAGTATGAAAGTACCAATATGATAAAATGCCGGCTTTTGCAACATGCATATCAGCGCCTTATGCGCGCTGATATGATAGGAGTAGCCATATATCTAGCCCCACCGCACTGTAAAACAGTGAACAGCCACCAGCCTGAGCAGGTTTTTTAGTCGCCGCCCGCTCACCGTAGAACAGATACCCAGAAATAATCATAAACAGCGGGGCTGAATTAAGCATATTGGCGAGCATCCAATTATGTTCACCTACGGTATTACCGTGAGCTCAGCAGACGGTTAACAGCTTGATAAATATAAAGTTATGTTAGATTAACTTGGCTTATTATTGTACGAAATGTGTCCGCAGCAACGTTGGAGCTGAAATTGGTTGCAAAGCGGCAGACTTGTGCCTTTGATGCAGGCGAGCGTCGTGTTTTATCATCTAATTTTAAATGGACGATCACGGCCTCACCGCTGGAATGCGGGTTTTACAGCTGCTGATATTTTAATCGTGTGTAACGTCATGTTAGCACGCTATAGTGGCCGGCGCACGTAGGCGCCGGCCCCACCCTCGGCGGTTTGCTGCTTGCCACTGCCGCTACGCTGCTGTCTCCCGGCGTCTATTCGTGGATGACCGCCATGATGAGCTTCTGCGCTTTCGGCGTCTAGGCTGACGCTGCTTTCCTGCAACATCAGCAAGGGCGCCGTTTCCGCCGTACTGGCGTACCTTTGGTATTGAGCTAGCGAAAACTTTATATACCATCAGCGACAGCAGATGATTCAAAATTTCCTCAATTTGCCAGAGTTCTGGCCTGGTTCGTACTCATGCGGCGCTTTAATTCGCCGGCGCGCGGCGCAGCACATTACCAAGGTGGCATCGGCGGCCTGACCGCCGTTTTGGCTCAGAACAGATCTATCGCGCTATCGACAGCTGACCAGCATGCATTTCGTTTGCTGATAATACTCAAGCATCATTTTGTGGGTTTCCCGAGCAATGCCCGATGCCTATAACCGCAAAGGCAAGGTGGGCCGGATGAGTATGATAGCAATTGAACCAGATGCGCCCAGCCTGAATACCTCGCCCATCCGGTATGGCGGTATTGATGTCACGACTCCAGGCCCCGACGCCAAGGCCGTAACCAGAGTCGTTGGCCGGGGCCAGCGCCTCGTCCATGTCCATATCCTTAAAAGTTGTGACCGCAAGCACTGGACAAAGATTTTCCTTGGAAAACCCGCATGCTGTTGTTGCTGAACAAAATCGTCGGCTCAAGATAATATCTCGCCGCTAAATCACCCGTCATCGGCTTGCGATGTCCTCCGGCAAGCATTTCCACCCCCTCTCGCTTTCTGGCATCAATATAGTTGAGGATGGTTTCCAGCTAGCCGCTGGAAACCTGCGCGCGCATCATTGTGTCACGATCGAGCGGGTTACCGGTTTTTGGTCTCAACCCGCTTGATAGCACACCCCATAGAGCGCTCGTAAATCGACGTCAGCACCAGTGCTCTGCTGGGGCGCGAGTTCATTATCTGATGTCCGAGCTTCCTGCTCCGTTTTGACCGCATTGACCACACCCGACAACAGCAGATCGTCAATGAGCTCCATCAACACCAACACCGGCCGGCGGCCAGCGCCGGTGCCATGTTCCAGCAGGCTATCAGCAGTGGTGAATTCACGGCTCGTGGAAGTGGTAATCACCGTCGATTTCGCTGATTCCGCCCTCCTGCGCGCGGATACGAGCGGCGAGGAAATGGCCAATCGCAAGAGGCACGTTGGCCACCAGGGTTTCGCGAATGGGCTTACAGTTATCCCAGATTTCGCTGCCAGCGGCGCAAGGTTTTGCTCCATGCGGTCGGCGATGCGATGTAGTAGCGCGGCGGTCGGCGATGCGATGTAGTAGCGCGGCCCGCTCCTGTACCGACGTCGCCCCCAGCCGGGGCGGGCGGCATGGGCGGCGTCAAGCGTCAATCGATGTCGCCTAGACCGGAACTAGCGACCTCGCACAGCGGCTTGCTGGTGACCGGCGTCAAATTGACAAAATAATCGCCGGACAGCGTGCGTGTTTTTATCCGAAAAGGATACCTGTATTCGCCGGGAATCGGGTTTGTGATAAGGGGATTGTGCGCCATGACTCTCTCCTTCACACACGCGGCGATGAGCGGTCTAAATGCTAAATGCTATATTTGTAACATTGGCGCCACGTCGAGACAATGAACAGGGCTGACGGAAAGGAAAATTGCGGTTATCAGAGCGGCTTTACACTCTGGCGGCGACGGTTTCATCGCCATACAATCCGGCCGTCGCCGGCGGCAGAGTTCGTTGGGCATTAGAGCTGGACGTTGATAAAACCAAGCATGCAGGCAGCCACCACATTCGCCACCGACAGCATAGATGTGTTCAGCCAGCGACCTTCCGTAGTATAGCTGCTGTTCCTGTTGAGCGTCTGCGCTGCGATGGCATTCGTTCACCGGCGCACAGCGCCGCCGACGTGATGCCATCGGCTAAGGCCGCCCATCCTCTTATCCTAAGAGCGTCACTGGCGTCAGCCGGCCGTGGTGCCGGTTCAGGCTGTGGTCATTCCAGATGCTCGGCAATCAGCGAAGGATGGCTGTGTTTTCACCTTGCGCATCAATCAATACCGGCGCACTACCTAGCGAGTTTATCGCACTGGATAGCGTGTTATCCACCGTGTGAATCAACGTAAACGGCAAGTTTTCTCAAGCAGAATTACCGAAATTTTGCACACAAAAGGACAGGAATAGCTGTCGATGAGTTTCATGAACGCGAAATAAAAGCGGTCTTGCTACTAGCTCTTTAACTAGAATAAAGGCGGCTTTACGGCTCGTCCGATAGATTTAATCCTAGCGTGTCGACGGGGTCATGGGGGATCATGCCGGTGTGCACCCCGGTAAATGACAGCAAGGTGCCGGCACGGGCCGTTTGGCGCATGTAACGCCGGGTGGCCTACGGCCTCGCCGGATGGATAACAACAAGGCGTCGTCGCAGACGACCTGGCAAATTCAACTTCGAAGAACGCATGCACTGTCTCGGGCGAGCGCAAAGGGGAAACCGTCGTTGACCCCACACCGAAGTTAATGAAACGCCACCGCCCCCGGCACTTGCTTCACCAAACCGATTGTGCTACGCTCTATGTTAGCGCTTGAATGGTCAACATATTGCCCGCATAGCGTGGTGATAGTGGAACCGAGCATGGCGTTACCTTTAACCGATTGACGGGTATCTGCACATCCTTATGCTGGATTTTCAGACCGGCGAGCCGCTGGTATCATTTGCATCGCTGCCTTTGCATGATGGTGTCTTCGCGGCTTTGATAAACGAAAGCCGCCGGCACTTGCAGAATCACTTTGCCGTTCAGTGCGGCGATGTTGAGTTGATCGACGGAGCGGCGCGATCTTGAAGGTAGTGCCTGGTCATAGCTCTCGATTCTTATCCGCAATGATGTTCCATTAATCGTAGCAACGGCCGGCGGATTACGCAACTAACTGAACTGTTTACATTATGCCGTTCTGCGGCGAATACGGGAGAGACCCCTTGATGAAACACGTCACTTTCACGCCAATGGCGCCTAACCGGGTATTTGCCAGTCACGCGTCCGCCGCGCGGCCGGCCTAATCGAACGAAGCCGTATTGACTGGACGAGGAAGTATCGGTCACGCTGGTCCATAATGGCATCTTCCATGTGATATGGCGTCGCCGAAAGAACTGGGCATTTTCACCTTTGTCTTTTCATCATCCGAAGACATAATCGACTTGCCGACGGATATTTACAATATTGATGTCGTGCTTACCCGTCAAGGCCTAGAGGTGGAGGTCGAGCTTTCCAGTCGCTGTTGTGGTTTTGAAAGTGCAGCGTTGGGTGTTGGCCGGGCACACCGGTTGCGGTACACGCGGTGAGAGCAACTGGATGAAATCGGCAAGCCGCTGCCATGCTGCCATTATTACCCTTCACGCAACGTTGGTCCTGGTGCAGTTGGATCGAGCGCTCTTGCAATTGCAAGAGATGCAACTCATGACCGACTCATACGGACTGCACCCATGCCGAGGCCTGGATCTCGCCCAAGGGGGACTTAAACTATGACGCCGAAGACGTCGAGTGCCACACAGCGCTGGATAAATTGCTTGGTATGCGCGGAGGTGAAAACACCCTGAGCCGCGCCAGCTATGAAATAGTTCACAGGAAATAGTTCACAGAAAGCGGCCATCTGCTGGTGATAGGGGTAGCTGAGCGCTGCGGCCTTAACGCTGATGGGATTCAGTAAACCTGGGCGCGCTATGGTCTTTACCTATCCGACGCGGATGGCTGAAGACATCAGTTAAACATGTTCTTTTTAAGGTAACCGATAAACGTTTTATTCAACGTTTAATTAACTATAATGATCGGATTGCTTACGAGACCCTAGCATGCTTTTAGAGGGGTCGGTTCAATTAGAAATGGAGAGATTGTTATGAGCTTTACGCTACCTTCCCTGCCCTATGCCTATGACGCCATGGAACCACATTTCGACAAAGAAACGATGAAAATTCATCATACTAAACACCATCAGACCTATGTCGACAACGCCAACGGCGTCTTGGAAAGCTTGCCGGAATTCGCCAATTTGCCGGTCGACGATCTGATTCAGAAATTAGACCAGTTCCAGGCGAATCAAAAGACCGTACTGCGCAATAACGCCGGTGGTCATGCCAACCACAGTCTGTTCTGGAAGGGTCTAAAGCAAGGCACCACCTTGCAAGGCGAATTGAAAAGCGCTATCGAGCGTGATTTCGGCAGCGTTGACACTTTTCAAGAAGTGTTCGAGAAAGCTGCCGCGACCCGTTTCGGTTCCGGCTGGGCCTGGCTTGTGAAAAAAGACGGCAAATTGGCCGTAGTGTCCACCGCCAACCAGGATAACCCACTGATGGGTGAAGTGATTTCCGGTACCTCCGGCTACCCAATTTTGGGTCTGGACGTATGGGAGCATGCTTATTATTTGAAATACAAGAACTGTCGCCAGGACTACATCAGGTCATTTTGGAACGTGGTGAGCTGGGATGAAGCGGCCGCACGTTTTAGCCACGTCTGATTTATCCCTGCCGCGCGCCGCCAGCAAATAACGAACACGAAAGAAGGTGTCAGTATGTAGATTAATACTACCCTTTCCATGGGTAAAGGGTGGGTAAAGCGGGCACAAGCCCCTCTATTCAGCGGCAGCCGATCGGAGAACGCTTTTGGTGCTGATCCGTACCAGATGTTCGGTAGCGAAAAGGGCCATCGTTGAGCACACCATTTACTGATGATCCCCGCTTTTCCGGACGCATGGTCAAAGCGCTACAAAGCTGGCTGTCGAGAAAATTTTCAGCGAGATATGCTGCGCCTGCGGCGTATGACGCACCGCGCACTCGGTCAGATCGCATCACCAAATCCACATTGTCGTGAAGATTATTGATGGCGCTTGTTAGTCACACCGATGTTCTTCGGCTAGGCCTCATTCATCTTTGATGGCAGCCAGGTTAGCGAATAGGTGCCTTTGGGATCATGGCTAGCACGGCCAGAATGGAGTAAACCAGAACACTGTCCAGGAGATTCAATGTGAAAACGCCGGTTATGCCGCCAAGAAGAATCATCGCAATCAATAAACGCGAGCTTGTCAGCACGTAGGGGAAGTAAATTTCGTGAATATCGCCCAGGAAATGATGATGGAGGCGCCATTGGCGGATTGTTTGGCGTTACCGCAACAGCATATACGCCACAGCACATCCATGCTCGGACTGGGGTTGGCTTCAATCAGGAAGATATTTTCCCGGTCTCCGCTACTTGTTGAATACACATCGAAGATATCGTGATTGATGACATTATTCAGGAATAGGATTTTGTCGGCCCGACGAAGATGGAAGTCAGTGGCAGCATGTTGTGGGTCACCATCAAATGAATGCCGGCCGCCCAGAGCTCTTTACAACGGCTCAACCAGCGGATAAATGGCCAGGGAGGCTGCAATCGCCAGCAACATACCGATAATACCAAGAAGTTGTTCACCAGCATCTCTTTTTGATTTTACCGTCAATCAGGCGGTCGAAGCGTTTGATAGCCAAGCCGCCCACGCCGACGATCACCCCTACCATCTCTGACTGCCGGTATAGCCAATCAGCAACGGTAGCAGGTAGGTAATCATTGGCGAGACCAGTTTGGCTAACGTCGCGTTTGATGTCCAGCGCGTAAGTATAAACAGCGCGGTGTAATACCCCGGGCGGATATGTAATACCCCGGGCGATAAAGGCGCCAATATTGGGTATCACCGTATTGCTCAGAAAGCGGCCAAAGTTCTGAGCTCTGACCTTTATATTTGCAGAAGACATAAAAACTCCAACTATTGAGACACGCGACACAATAAAGCGTGTGAAATTTTTTGTGGTAGTGTTGCATCATTCGCCGATATTGCTATTAGCAGCACTACTCTACGCCACGCTCTTTTGCGATAGTATAGCTAGATAAATTATTATGATGCTAATCGCGAGGACGCCCTCCATAGACGCCCTCCATAAAATAACGCTGAAATAAAAGCACATTTATGCGGAACCAGCTTAATTTACATAGTTATTGTGATCTATCTCACATCATAAGGTGGCGAATTTGTAATAGAAACGTGACTTAAATCACAAAATACTTGTTGGCACGGTCCACACTTTCAGGACAGTGGCGCGATTGTGCTGTTTTGCGTCTGTACCAGCTGCTGAGCCCGGCGTGCAGGCCGGTCATGAGCTCGTATACTGCTTGACCTGCAGCTGCGTTGGGAAGCTTGCCGATCCACCCTCATGGCTGGGCTACCCCTGTCCCGTCTGCATGGCGAGGAAATCCCCCATGTAGATCAGCTACTCCGCCAAAGAGGAGATGGTACCGATCGCCGGAGTGGCCCTGTTACCAGCTTGTCGTACGCCTGGTTGTAAACCTTTTCCGGTTGCTTAAGTGCAGCGCGGCCATTGTTGGGCTGTCTTTGGCCCGCGCCAGATCGGGAGCCAGCATATTAAGCGCACCGACCTGCGCAAGCGTCTGCCGATGGGACATATATCCTGCGGCACGCGAATTTAACTTATTTTATCGAGCACCGGTACCAGCGAGACATTAACCGAGCTAAGGAATTTGTCGCTAACGGTTTGTAAAAGCTGGTAGCCATTGGCGCCAGGGCCAAACCGCTCCTTTTACGCCGGGCTCAGCGTGAGGATTCGTTCACCGCCCGGCAGAACCTATTTAAAGCATTGCATAAAGGCCTGCCGCCGCTCCGCTCCGGCTCTTTATTGCCGCGGCTGGCCCAGTTGAAAGACGCCAAAAAGCAAAACCAGAATTGCCAGAAGCGGTCGATAGAGGCTCATGCGCCCCTAAAGTCATAACCATTTACTTCTCTAAATGAAAACTCATTTTCCCGGTATAGGCATTCATTTCGCCTTCCTTCACTTCTCCTTCCTTGACTCAGTAACAATGATAGTGCAGTTTCCCGATGCGTGTCGGCGGGCAACACGCAGCCTATTGCAACAGCGAAATATCCGCGACCCGTAAGAATAGTTCGCGCAGCTGCGATAGCAACGTCAGGCGATTCGCCCGCACCTGATTATCCTTCGCCATCACTATGACGCTATCAAAGAAGGTATCCACCGGCTCACGAAGTGCTGCCAGCTCCACTAGCGCGTCTTGATAGCGTCCGGCCTCGAACATCGGCTGCAATTTTTCGCGAAGCACCACCAAATGGGTTGCCAACGTGATTTCGGCCGGATCCTTAAGTAACGAGGCTTGCAGATTCGCGTGGGCCGAATCGTCGGCTTTAGCCAAAATGTTTGATACCCGCTTGTTAGCCGCCGCCAGCGCCGCGGCTTCCTTCAAGGTGCGGAAATAGCTCACCGCGCGCACACGGGCGTCGAAATCCGTCGGGCGGGTTGGGCGACGCGCTAGTACCGCCTGAATGGTGTCGACGCTGTGTCCCTGCTCTTGATACCAGGCGCGGAAACGGCCGAGCATGAAGTCGATAACCGTCTCCACCACCGCGCCGTTGGTCAGCTTTTCGCCGTACAGGCGCGCAGCTTCTTCCGTCAACGTCTGCAGGTTGAGGTGAAGCTGTTTTCCCACGATAATACGCAGTACGCCGAGGGCGGCGCGGCGCAGAGCGAAAGGATCTTTATCCCCTTTAGGATGCTGGCCAATACCAAAAATGCCGGCCAGCGTGTCCATCTTGTCAGCGATGGCCACCGCGCAGGACACCAGCGTTGTGGGCAGCGCATCACCGGCGAAGCGCGGCTGATATTGCTCTTTTTGCGCCAGCGCCAGTGCTTCCGACTCACCGTCATGACGGGCGTAATACATACCCATCACGCCCTGGGTGTCGGTAAACTCAAACACCATATTGGTCATCAAATCGCATTTGGACAACAAGCCGGCACGCGCCGCCTGCGGCACATCCGCGCCGATTTTAGCGGCGATCCAGGACGCCAGGGCTTCGATGCGATCGCTTTTATCACGCATGGTACCGAGCTGCTTTTGGAACAGCACCGAATCCAGGCGCGGCAGGCGATCTTCCAACCGCTGTTTACGGTCTGCATTGAAGAAGAATTCCGCATCCGCCAACCGCGGGCGGACGGCTTTTTCATTACCGGCGATAATCCGTTGCGGATCTTTCGACTCAATATTGGCGACGAAGATGAAGTGCGGCATCAGATTGCCCGTAGTGTCATACACCGGGAAGTATTTTTGGTCGCTTGTCATGGTGTGGACCAGCGCTTCCGCTGGCACCGCCAGGAACTTCTCTTCAAAACGGGCGGTAAGCACTACCGGCCATTCCACCAACGAGGTAACCTCTTCCAGTAGGTTATCTCTCAAATCGGCCACGCCGCCTAATCGTTTGGCCGCTGCTTCCACGTATTGACGAATCATTTCTTTACGCTGAAAATAGTCGGCCATTACCCGGCCGCGCGCCAGCAGCACTTGCGCATATCGGTCCGCATGTTCGAGGCTGATTTCCCGCTCACCCATAAAGCGATGGCCGTGCAGAAGGCGATCGGCGTCAATACCAAGCACTCTGCCAGGTATTACACTATCGTCCAACAGCATCGTCACCGTATGCACCGGTCGAATGAATTGGGTCCCGTTATCGCCCCAGCGCATCATTTTCGGAATCGGCAACTTACCCAGCGCGCGGCCGACTATATCACACAGCAGGGCCTGCACAGGCTGCCCTTTTATCCGGGCGCGATAAACCAGCCATGCGCCTTTCTTAGTCGTAAGACGCTCGGCCTGACTGACCGTAATGCCGCAGCCGCGCGCCCAGCCCTCGGCCGCTTTCGTCGGGTTGCCGTCGGCGTCGAACGCCTTGGCGACAGCTGGGCCGCGCTTCTCAACGTCGCTATCGGCCTGAGCGCCCTCAAGTTCAGCAATCTTAATCGCTAGCCGGCGCGGCGCAGCAAACCAGCTCACCTCGCCGTGGCAAACGCTGACCGCATCAAGTTCACTGCTAATTTGGGTGGCGAAGGCCTCAGCCAAAGCGCGCAATACCTTTGGCGGTAGCTCTTCCGTGCCGATTTCCACCAGAAAAGTGTGTTGCGTCATGGCTGCCTCTTATTTCTCATTCTCTTTGCACATCGGAAAACCTAATGCTTCGCGTGAAGCGTAGTAGGCTTCCGCCACGGCTTTGGTCAAGGTGCGGATCCGTAGAATATAGCGCTGGCGTTCTGTGACAGAAATCACCTTACGAGCGTCCAGCAAATTGAAGCTGTGCACCGCCTTGAGGATGCGTTCATAGGCCGGCAGCGGTAGAGGTTTTTCAAGGGCGAGCAGGGTTTGCGTCTCTTTTTCGTACTGTTCAAAGCAGATGAACAGAAAATCCACGTCGGCATATTCAAAATTGTAGGTCGATTGCTCGACTTCGTTTTGGTGGAATACGTCGCCATAGGTAGTACAACCCAGCGGACCGTCGCTCCAGACCAGATCATAGACGCTGTCGACGCCTTGCAAATACATCGCCAAACGCTCAAGCCCGTAGGTAACTTCCCCCATGACCGGCCGACATTCCAATCCACCCACCTGCTGAAAATAGGTAAACTGCGTCACCTCCATGCCGTTAAGCCAGACTTCCCAGCCCAGACCCCAGGCCCCCAATGTCGGGTTTTCCCAGTCATCCTCTACAAAACGGATATCGTGAATGGTGGGATCCAGACCAACTGCTCTTAGCGAACCGAGATATAATTCCTGGATATTCTCCGGCGAAGGTTTGATGATGACCTGAAACTGGTAATAATGCTGAAGCCGGTTGGGGTTTTCGCCGTAGCGGCCATCGCTAGGACGACGCGAAGGCTGTACATAGGCGGCGGCGATTGGCTCCGGGCCAAGCGCCCGCAGACAGGTCATGGGATGGGAAGTCCCCGCGCCGATTTCCATATCCAGTGGCTGAACGATGGTGCAGCCCTGACACGCCCAATGATCCTGGAGCGTCAGGATCAGGTCCTGAAAGGTCTTGGGATCAAACTTTTTCATGTTGAATTCGCAAGCGTTGCAATTGGATGTAATGAGAAGGCGCCAGTATACCCTCTGGTGTTCAGATATACAGCCCGGATCCGGCAACAACTATAAATACGCGCCGCAGATTTAACTATAATGGCTAACGTCGCGCTTATTCGCCGAACAGCAGAGGAGTCTATGTAACCTTATTTGCACGATCCAGCCTAATGCGCCAGCAGGATTTGCCGGCGATGCTGACGCTGTGGCTGAAGAGCGCCACCTACGTGCATCCTTTCATTCCACCCTCCTATTTGGCAGGAGAGTCTGCTGTCGGTGCGCGACGACTATCTGCCTGCCACCCTTACCCGGGTGGCAGGGCGGGAATTTGCCCTAGCTGGCTTTCCTGGCCGACTTTCAGCGTGTTGCGTGACAAGGTGGTGAGGCGCTGTTCATGGCCCGCCCATCAGCATGCTTGGGCTGATGGGCGGGCAACAGGCTTATCCTACGCGATGCTGAAAATTTACCGGCTCAACCGCCACGCCCGCCGATTTTATCACCACCGCGGATTCATCCCGATTGCGAAGCCGCTCAATGCGGAAATCGGCCATCTCATCCTCACCTTGCACTGGCGCGCTGGCGGCACACAGCAGCACGCTTCATCACCCATTAACCCTCCACGACTCCGTTATCGTTCCATAGCCCTACTGCGAGGCATCCTGCGCTACTTGTTTCGTCTTGACCTCCCCAGCAGCGCGTCTGTTCCCCGCGATGCAAAGTGGTATGCTGATTCAAAGGTCTCGATGAGTATTTTAGCGTCATGCAGAACACACGCAGACCCTGGCGAACGCGGTGGGCCTCATCGGAGTCGGCGGCAAGATGAATAATTCCCTGCTTGACAGCATGCCAGCGCTAAAAGCCACCTCGACGATTTCCGTGGATTATTTTGATGTACAGGCGCTTCGCGCGGTATACTCCTGATACCATACCCGACCGTTCTAATCGACATCGTGGCGCATGCGCTGATGACGCTGGTGCTTGCCACTGCACGGTGGGTGACTGAATCGGCCGAGCGGGTCAAAGCCAGCAAATGGCAGCACAGCATTGACGATACAACGTCAATGTCCATCACAAAGCCCTTAGCATAGTGGCACGACGCCCATTACCACGCTCTCGATACCTTGTTGGCGCAATCGGATTTCATCTGCCTGATTTTACCCTTGACGAAACAGACGCACCATTTAATCGACGTCGGCAAACTAGCGAAAATAAGCCCGTCGGCATCCTTATCAATGCACGCCGTGGCCCGCCCGGTGGTGGATGAAGCAACGCTGATTACAGCACTAGAAAACCGCCGTCTTCTCGCCACCGGACTCGATGTATTCGAGCAAGAGCCGCTGCCGGCCACCCACCTACCGCTGCTGCGCCTGCCCAATAATCGTGGTGCTGCCGCACATTGATCTCGCCACCCATGAGACCCTCTACAATATGGCCGACGATGCGGTGAACAATCTCATCACCGCCCTTAATCAGGCATTACCCCGCTGGCAAGTTTGAAGTTCATCGCGTCCGTCGGCCATCGCCAAGCAGGGCAACGCGGGCAAATTAAACCTCTGAACCGGTGACCGCCCGCGACGACCGTGGCATTATTTCAATCGCTCGGCATCAACCGATGGCGCTGCGATTTAAGCTGTCGGTGCTATGATTACCGCCTATGCTTTTTGCTAAACGCGTAACAAAGGAACCGGACATTAATAAAAGGAAAGAAGAATGAGCGTAAGTGAAACACGGTTGAAAGCGACCTCTTACCTGTTGATGTTTCTTTTTATCACCCTGATCATCCCGCTACATTTGTTTCCATGCTTTATCGCTGGCTTTCTGGCATATGAGGTGATTATATCTCTGACGCCGTGCTTTGAACGGCTGGTCGGCAGCGCTCGCGCCCGCTTGGTAGTGGTGACGCTGATTGCCACATTTGTGGTCATTGCCATGACGCTGAGTATCGTGAGCTTAGTAAGCTTTTTGACCTCGGACATTCATCGCGGTATCGACATTACCGCCGAAACCAACCGCATTTTTTCTGATGTGAAAAGCCGCATACCAAATTATCTACCCTCACTTCTGCCCGAAAGCGCGGAAGAACTGAAAGATCAGCTCTTCGCCCTAATCGAATCCAATTTGATCATTATCCGCAATATGGGTCGCTCTTTCTTGCACGGACTGATTACTATTTTCATCGGCCTTATAATCGGCGCTGTGATTTCGCTCAATAAACCGTCCGGTTGTAATACCTGCTTCACGCGGTATCTGCTGGAACGCCTGCGTTATCTTTCTCAGGCATTTCGCAATATCGTCTTCGCTCAAATCAAAGTATCGCTGGTCAACACTCTGCTGACGTCCATGATAATTCTGGTCCTGTTCCCGCTGTTCGGTGTACATCTGCCGCTGGGTAAGACGCTGATTGTGGCAACCTTTATTTTCGGACTGCTGCCAATTATTGGTAATCTTATTTCCAATTTTATGGCCATCATCTCGGCGCTCTCCATCTCCTTAAGCGCGGGCGGCGTGATGGCGCTGTACCTCATTTTGATTCACAAGCTGGAATATTTTCTCAATGCCGAGATCGTCGGTAGCAGCATTAATGCCAAATCCTGGGAGCTGCTGCTGGCGATGCTTATCCTCGAGGCGGCGTTTGGTTTGGAGGGGTTGGTGGCGGCGCCGATTTATTACGCCTATCTGAAAACCGAATTACGGGCTCAGGAACTTATCTGAGCGCTGACCGCGCGGGTGGTGCCTGACCACCACTTCCCCGGGCTTGATCAAGGGCAGAATCACAAGTGGCATTACAGCCATCAGTACCTGCGTATGAATGACCGGAAAAACCAACCGCGGCATTGGCATTCTGTCAGAAGAAGCGGCGCGTGCCCGTCGCGAGACGGTGTGGTAAACGTGCCTCAACAGGCCTGCCAGGCGAATGAGGGCTTGTTGCGCCGCAATGGTATCGCGGTAGGGACTGCGCAACGATGCGGTCCGTTTGGGCTCATTCAGCATCCAGCGTGCGATCTTGTAGTGCCGACTGCTGTGTCGAGGTCCGAATGGCCACGCGTCTCGGCTGCAAAGATTCGGGAATATGCCGCTCTAAATCGATATTAAGCAGACCGTGGGTGAAATCAGCTTGAGTTACCGTCATATGCTCCGCCAATGTGAAGCTGAGAGAGAATTCTTTGCAGACAAGCCCTTGATGCAAATAATGCACCTCTTTGTCTGTCAGCGCGGGTTTACCTTTAATGGTCAAGCGCGGGCCTTCCAGCTCAATCGACAATTCCTGCTGAGTAAAACCGGCTAGCGCCAGCGTAATGCGATAATGATTATCATCACCTTTTTCAATATTGTACGGGGGATAATTCACCCCCTGAAAATCGTCTTGTATATTGCTAGCCAATTTATCAAAGCCGATCCACTGACGAAATAATGGGGAAAGATCATAGTTACGCATGCTATTAACTCCTTTCATGAAGCGAGACAACCCACTCAATCCGCGGGTTAAGTTATCCTGCACGGACGGGCGTATGAAATTGTTGCCGTCGGGCGTTATTTATTTCAATACGGCGCAGCTTTAAGGTTTCTCACGCGTTCACAGCCTACAAAATCAGGCCATTCGCTAACTGAGCGCCTTTTATTTGTACATGTTCAGCTAATTGGAATTTACGCTCAAAATTGCGCTCGGCAGTGCCTTTAAATACTGACGTCCGTACAGCGGTGAAAAATCGAAATGACACGTAGTTTTAAACGCCTCCAAATAACCTTCCTATTAGACAGGTCAGCAACCGGAATACCCATACGGTGTATCCTTTCTGCCCTCGTAAACGAAAATGGGATCGCTGCTTGGTTTTTCAAGAGGCAATGAGAAAAAATATCAGGTAAAATTTACATTGGGTTTGTTTAATCTCTATTACACTGATTGCTGTAGCTTAGCAGGGTGGTTCAAGCGTAATTTCATTTGATCCTGAGAGCAGATTGCTTTGCGAGTGTAAACCCAACGGATGCGGAATAGGTTATGCTAAGAAAAGTCTTATTTGTCGTAACAACAGGATGCACCGTGCTTGGCACTAGCGGGCACTCCAGCATCATGGCGCATACCGGCCCCTATCAGGGCTATGATCCCGGCACTCGCGCCAGTATGCAGGTTTTACGCGACAAAGACAGTAACTGGTGCATCCGCCCACTGGCGGCCATAGACTTACCATTCTCAGCGGTATGTTGTTACCCTATGACTACTTTTCTGCCGTGATATCAATACCGATGAGGAGCCTCCCCGTTCGCGCATGTTGAACAGCCACCATGCATGAGTGCACAACTCCACTTAAGGGCGACTAAGCCAACTCAGGCCGTCTTATATGTCGGTGCTATAGCCATCCTACTCTTCGTTGAGCGCGGCTTCAGACGCACGAGAATGATAGCTCTTCCGGCAATTGATGGTCCTCTGACCCCTGCGCGGCCGGGCGCCGGGATAGTTTATGGATACCTGCCCGAACTTTTGAGTCTCATTTTTCCAAACTCGATCTCCGCAGCCTGTTTGTGATATCGCAAGCGCATCCCCATCTACGCTCCCGCTCGCCAAGCCTACCGGCGCTATCGGCTGAGTGTTTACCGAAGGCCATCACCGCGCTCATTGACCAGCATAGCCTGCCGCTACTGCACTTTTGCCAGCTCAGCGGATTAATATAGCCCAGGTGATAAACCGGACGTTGGCATCAGACACCTGATGACGCTTTTGATGTGCAACGGTGAGGACGACCTGCTGGCCACGCTGTTGGCGACACCTTGCCGCTGGCGCAGGCACTGCTGGCTTGCCCTGAAACTAACGACGGATGCTGATACAGGTGGCGCTGCAAGGCGATAGCGCGCTGGACGCCGCATTTCTGCGCCGTCCCTTGTGCCCTCGGCACGATATGCCGTCAGGGTAATAACGCGCCGATGTCGACGGCAGCGTAGGGTCCGTCAGCGGGTAACAGCATTGATCCAAGACGGCCGCCAGTGCGCGATCAGGCCAACTGGGAGAGCCTTTTCGCGCTGTGGCGGGCTGTGACGACTGATCAGTTCTTGCGGTCGAAATGCTGCTAAAGCATCCCGTCATCGCCATTGCGGCGCAGAACGCCCGCAGCCATTGCGTGTTACGCGGGCGGTCATCAATGGTCAGTACCGGATGGTGAATACCCCGCTCACATATCCCCACATGCCAGTGACGCAGCGGGACGCTAGAGATCGTACCCTGCTGCACTTAACGGCAAGAGATATGGCCATAGCTTGGTTATTAGGATACTGCCGACGTGCACGCGACTGGATCGAAACAACAGCCGAGATCATCAGAGCTAGACGGTGCTGGGACTGGCGGCGACGGGAAATCACATCAGCGCGCTCACGGCGCTTTGCCTTGCCCGCAAAGCGAGCTCAACACCAGGGATATCTGGGCCGGACAGCTCTACTGCTGGCCCATTCGGCGACGCCGGTCAAGGCCCACGATCGCACTGGTACCAGCGCACTTGTGTGGGGCTGTGTATAGAGCTCATTAGCGCTGGTACGATTTACCCACCCGACCGTTATACCCAACCTGGCGTGCGGCGCCACTCCCCTGTTGGTCGCCTGCGAGCAAAGACAGCACCAAACGGTAACCGTACTGCTTTCGGTTGCTGGCGGTCAACGTCGCTGACGACCAGGGTAAAACCGCGCCCATTAGCATCGTACAGGTTCTGATGTTCCCGCAACATGCGGGGCATATTGCCTTCATCAGGTATAGAGGTACGTTAAAACATAGCACGCGAACTTATTACCACGCCCAGCTGCTGAAAAATCAGATGATGCACGACATCGGGCACTGCTTCGTGAAAACGAACATGTGCTTCGTTGCATGCATAGCGATTGTTATGGTTAGTTATCATGCCATTGAGAACGTCCTCAATAAACGGCCACTTCGCTGAAGGTGGCTCGTTCAGCAGCCCAGCGTGTAATGGTGGCTCCGCCAGATTCCGCACTTCGGTCATGAACGCGATAAACCGTGGATCACAATCACAGGCGAGCACCCACTGTAGGACACCTCTACAAATAGTTCCATTTGTTGCGCGCGGTGACGAACGCACCGCGATAACGGATAATCTCGATGAACCACGTAGCCGTCAGCGAACGCAAGACTTCGCGAATGATATTGCGCGGTGTACTAAATTCCTCACATAATTCTGCTTCAGGAGCAACCCGCTGCCAGGAATATACTTACATGATCTGCTGGCCTAATAGTTCGGTTTTGCTAAGAGAGTACTTAACAGCTTTTCTACACGACCTGGGCCCTGAAGATTTATCGCACAACAATGAGCGTTGATAGCGAAACCCGACCTAAATTGTTGCACCATTATTGTTTGCCGAAATATGGATCGCGCTTTACTCACCCGGTGAAAGACAGCCTTGGTTCAGACCCAACACCAGCGGACGGCTACGTGTCCAGGACAAATTTCCAGGACAAATTTCTGAATGGCTAGCGCCAAACCATCTTCTAGATTGGTCCGGGTGACAAATTGACTAGTGGCTTCGATTTCATCGAAGGTATTCCCATCGCTACGCCGGTGCCGGCATACTCAATCATTGCCAGATCGTTAGGCTGATCGCCAAGAGTCATCACCTCATCACGATTCAATCTCAGATGTTCCGCCAATGCTTTTGCTGCCGTGCCCTTATTGCCCTATTTGCTTAGCCACTCCGGATAAGTAAGGTGCGTTTTCATAATTGTATAGCGCTAGAACGCTTCCTGCGGGATGCATTTGATGGCCGTATTCAGAATATCAGGATCGTCTATCATCATGACTTTCGGGAAGCGTAGTGACGTACCCATTTCCGCAACGGTACGAAACTTAAAAGATATGCTGGTTAATAAGGCTTTATAAACGGTACAATGGCTCTCGCTTTGCGAAATGGACCTCACGTTACCGGGACAAAACCTCCTGGTAGTGGTAATCGTTAATGTCCAACGCTGTTTGCGAAATATACGACCCGTCTACCATTGCGACCCGTCTACCATTCGCTCTACCAGCGCGCCGTTATTGATAATACAGGAATTCCCATCTACTCGTAAACTCAGCTCCACAAGACACCGTTTTATACCAATACAAGGCCTGCCGGTCGCCAGCACAACGTAAACGTCCTCGGGTGCCGCGGCCGATAGTCTCTTCAGTGCCGGGGTATTTCGTGATTTAATCAATTGCAATCAATTTTATCGCCATCGTATCCTATTGGATTGCGCCACAAGCATAAATAATGCCTGCCATTTGTTTTTAAGCGCTTTGGAGCATAGGGAAGCGATTACTTTAACCTATATGACCCGACAACGCTGTCAACCGTTGTCGCGCCGGCGATATTGGCGATCGGTATTGCCATAGCATCCGCCAGGGATAATTTTGAGCCATGACAAGAGAGAGGCGATTTTATTAAGCGGAGAGCCAGAACGCTCAGTGAATAGAGTGCCATCCTGATCAACGCCGGCGTAATGATCCACCGCCCTGGTTGTGGGAGGCGCAATAAGCTGCCTTCGCGTGGGTCAATATCGCTTATCGGTTAAACGGGGTAAAATCCTGGCGCTGATTCCCTGATGTTGAAGAGGCACGTAGCCGCCGTTAAATATCGATATTCGCCACCTTTAGCGCGTTCTTTTCAATAAACGCGCGCCGTGGCTCGACCGCATCCCCCATCAGTGTGGTAAAAAGCTGATCGGCGGCGATGGCGTCTTGCACCGTGACGCGCAACATGCGCCGGCTATCCGGGTCCATGGTAGTTTCCCACAACTGTTCTGGGTTCATTTCGCCCAGCCCTTTATAGCGCTGCACTGCCAGGCCGCGACGCGACTCTTTTACCAGCCATTCCAACACCTGTTCAAAGCTGGTAACCGGTTGGCGGCGTTCACCTCGCTCGATATAGGCATCTGCCTCGATGAGATCGCTGAGCTTTTCGCCGAGCGTCACCAGTCTGCGATACTCACCACTGTGGATAAAATCGTAATCCAGCAGATAATCGGTATCGACGCCATGCGTTCGCACGCGCATCAGAGGCTCGAACAGCTGATGCTCGCGATTTTCCTGCACTTTGAAGCTATAGCTGCTGCCGTGCTTTTCGTTTTCATTCAGCGCTTGCGCCAGCGACGCTATCCAGCTCGTAACCTGCTCCTGATGATGCAGCTGTGCTTCAGTCAACACCGGCTGGTAAATCAGATGATTAAGCAGCGCACACGGGAAACGACGCTTCATGCGGCCTATCATCTTTTGCACGACATAATGTTCGGCGATCAGATTCTCCAGAAGCTCACCGGCCAGCGCCGGGGCATGGGCGTTGGCGTGCAGTGTAGCGCCATCCATCGCCAGCGCTATCTGATACTGGTCCATCGCCTCGTCATCTTTAATGTATTGCTCCTGCTTTCCCTTCCTGACTTTATACAGCGGCGGCTGGGCGATAAATACATGGCCGCGCTCGATAATTTCCGGCATCTGACGATAAAAAAAGGTTAACAACAGGGTGCGAATATGAGAACCATCGACGTCGGCATCGGTCATGATAATGATGTTGTGATAACGCAGTTTATCCGGATTATATTCATCACGGCCGATACCGCAGCCGAGGGCAGTTATCAGCGTAGCGACCTCCTGGGAAGAGAGCATTTTGTCAAAGCGGGCTTTTTCAACGTTAAGAATCTTCCCTTTCAGCGGTAATATCGCCTGATTTTTGCGGTTGCGGCCCTGTTTGGCGGAACCGCCGGCGGAATCACCCTCCACCAGGTATAGCTCGGACAGCGTCGGATCACGCTCCTGGCAGTCGGCCAGTTTACCGGGCAAACCGGCCAGATCCAGCGCCCCCTTGCGGCGGGTCATCTCGCGCGCCTTACGGGCGGCTTCGCGGGCGCGGGCGGCATCGATGATTTTACCCACAACAATTTTGGCATCGTTGGGATGTTCCAGCAGATACTCGACTAGTCGTTCATTCATCAATGACTCCACCGCAGATTTCACCTCAGAGGAAACCAGCTTGTCCTTAGTTTGGGAAGAGAACTTGGGATCCGGCACCTTGACCGAAACGACGGCGATAAGACCTTCACGGGCGTCGTCACCGGTGGCGCTGACTTTGGCCTTCTTACTGTAGCCCTCTTTATCCATATAGGAATTCAGCGTACGGGTCATGGCGGCGCGGAAGCCGGCCAGATGGGTACCGCCATCTCGCTGAGGAATATTGTTGGTGAAGCAGTAAATATTTTCTTGGAACCCATCGTTCCATTGTAGTGCGATTTCCACGCCGATACTGTCTTTTTCAGTAGAAAAATAGAACACGTTTGGGTGGATAGGCGTTTTGTTCTTGTTCAAATATTCCACGAAAGCCTTAATGCCGCCTTCGTAATGGAAGTGATCTTCTTTGTCGTTTCGCTTGTCCTGCAAACGAATAGACACCCCGGAGTTAAGGAAGGATAACTCACGAAGCCGCTTAGCTAGGATTTCGTACTGGAACTCGGTGTTATTGGTGAAAATGGCAAAGCTCGGCCAGAACCGCACGGTGGTGCCGGTTTGGTCGGTCTCGCCAACCACTTCCAGCGGCGATTGCGGCACGCCGCCATTATAGATCTGCTGATGCACTTTGCCTTCGCGTTTGATCATCAGCTCGAGTTTTTCCGACAAGGCGTTCACCACCGACACGCCGACGCCGTGCAAACCACCAGACACTTTATAAGAGTTGTCGTCAAACTTCCCACCTGCGTGCAGTACGGTCATGATGACTTCGGCGGCGGAGACGCCCTCCTCTTCGTGAATGCCGGTCGGAATACCGCGACCATCATCCTGGACGGAAACCGAATTATCCTCGTGGATCATGACCACGATTTCTTTGCAGTGACCGGCAAGGCCTTCGTCAATAGCGTTGTCCACAACCTCGAATACCATATGATGCAGACCGGTACCATCATCGGTATCGCCGATATACATACCCGGGCGCTTACGTACCGCGTCCAGTCCTTTGAGTACTTTGATACTTGAAGAGTCATAAGAATTCGACATCAACGTTTCCTGCTCATTTTAAACTCCAGATTGGAGGCTTATTTTACCCTGTTCCACTTTGAATATCTTTCCCTTTTCATCGGTAATATCACGGATTTGATCCGCACTGACCGCACTGACAAAAACCTGGGCTTGAGTGGCTTTTAGACGCTCCGCCAATAAGCGGCGACGTTCAGTGTCAAGTTCGGAAGCGAAGTCGTCGATAAGATACAGACAACGCCGGCCGTTCCGGTGAGTCAGGAATTCGCCCTGCGCCAAACGCAGAGCGCACATTAATAATTTCAGCTGACCGCGCGAGAGGATATCCTCCACCGGTACGCCTTCGGCACGGACCCGGAAATCCGCTTTATGTGGCCCCAACGTGGTGTAGGTCAGCGCGCGATCACGCTCGAACTGGCGTTCCAGCAGCTCGCCAAAATCGCTTTCTTTGTCCCAGCCGCGCTGGAAGCTGAAATCAAGGCGAAACTCCGGCAAAAATTGCGCACAGGTGGCGCTAATATCCGTCGCGATAGCCTCGCTGTAGTCGGAGCGCCATTGACTGATGCGATTCGCCAACGGTATCAACTCCTGATCCCACGCGCGCAGCTGCTGATAACGACTGACCTGACGCAAAGCGACATTGCGCTGTTTTAGCAACCGACGCAGGTTACTCCAGGCGGTAAAAAAACCCGGTTCATTATGGAAACAGCCCCAGTCCATAAATGCGCGCCGGTATTTAGGGCCACCGTTAAGCAGTGTGAACCCCTCAGGCGTAATTAGCTGCATTGGTAAGAGTTGGGCCAGTTCCGCCACCTTATGACCATCGCTGCCGTTAATACGCACTGTGCTGTCGCCCGGTCGATTTCGCAACAACCCAACAGAAGTCGCGCGCGCATCGGTCTCTCCGACATCAATACGCCCGTGCAGCACAAACTCCGACTGCTCATGGCGAATAACGCACCCAGATTGCACACTGCGAAACGCACGGCCGT
Organism: Sodalis sp. (in: enterobacteria); assembly: GCF_036327475.1. Taxonomy (NCBI): domain Bacteria; kingdom Pseudomonadati; phylum Pseudomonadota; class Gammaproteobacteria; order Enterobacterales; family Bruguierivoracaceae; genus Sodalis; species Sodalis sp. (in: enterobacteria). The sequence goes on from NZ_CP132913.1 coordinate 1,649,368, forward strand.
GGCCAAGCGTGTAGATCGCCTCTAAAACGCTAGTTTTCCCGCTACCGTTGCCGCCCACTAGAAAGTTAAAATCGGCGGCCAAGGACAAATCGGCGGAGGCGATGTTACGAAAATCACGAATCAACAGACGCGACAGAGCCATTAACTCACACTACCTTACTTTACCACGTGGCTACAGACGCATCGGCATAACAACATAGGCAGCTGCCTGGCTGGCGCTGTCTTCAATCTGCACACTGGACATCCCATCGGTCAGCAGCAGCCGCACTTCTTCGCATCTCAGGACGTTTAGCACATCAAGTACATAGTTGACGTTGAAACCGATTTCCATTTCGCTGCCCTGATAAACGACATTGAGGATCTCTTCCGCTTCTTCCTGTTCGGGATTATTAGCGGTGATTTTCAGCTGATTGGCGCTGAGATAAAGCCGCACGCCGCGAAATTTTTCATTAGAGAGGATGGCGACCCGAGTGAAGGCTTGCTTGAGCACATCGCAGCTCGCCTCAAGAGTTTTATCGGGATTCTTTGGCAACACGCGGCGATAATCAGGGAAACGGCCGTCGACCAGCTTGGAAGTGAAGATACAATCACCGACACTGGCGCGAATATTGTTGCTGCCGATTTGCAGCCTGACGGGGTTTTCGCCGCCGTCCAGCATGCGCACCAACTCTATCACCCCTTTGCGTGGCACAATGACAGAGTGGGGCGGCAGCGCCTCGCCAACGGACATGGTGCAGACCGCCAGGCGGTGCCCGTCGGTGGCCACGGTACGCAATTTCTCGCCTTCGGTTTCAAAGAGCATACCGTTGAAATAGTAACGCACATCCTGATGAGCCATCGAGAACTGTGTCGATTCGATCAATCGTTTCAGAATTGACTGCGACAGAGTAAGTTCCACCTCGCTTTGCCAATCCTCCAAATTAGGAAAGTTGGAGGCGGGCAGCGTGGAAAGCGAATAGCGACTGCGCTCCGAGCGAATCAGCATTCGTTCACCTTCCAACGTCACGGCAATTTCCACCCCTTCCGGCAAACCGCGACAAATATCAAAAAACTTGCGCGCCGGCACCGTGGTGGCGCCCGGCTCATGATCGGCGCTCAGCTTCACCCGCGCAATCATTTCCATTTCCAAATCGGTACCTGTCAGATGCAAGCGGTCTTCCGTCACCTGCAATAGCAGGTTACCCAAAATCGGTAATGTGGGGCGACCTCCCAACGGGCTGCTGGCCTGTTGCAGGGGCTTAAGCAAATGCTCACGTGCAACGATAAATTTCATAGTTAGGAAGACAATGTTCTGATTAAGTTGGAGAAATCCTCTTTAATATCGCAGCTCTTTTCACGCAATTGCTCGATTTTCCGGCAGGCGTGCAACACTGTTGTGTGATCGCGTCCGTCGAACGCGTCGCCAATTTCTGGCAGACTATGGTTGGTTAATTCTTTCGATAACGCCATCGCCATCTGTCGGGGGCGGGCCACCGAGCGTGAACGCCGCTTGGAGAGCAAATCGACCACCTTGATTTTATAGTATTCAGCGACGGTTTTCTGGATATTATCAATAGTGACCAGCTTTTCCTGTAGTGCTAGGAGATCTCGCAGCGCTTCGCGCACAAAGTCAATGGTAATCGCCCGGCCGGTGAAGTTAGCATTTGCAATGACGCGGTTCAACGCCCCTTCGATTTCGCTGACGTTGGAACGTAAACGTTTGGCGATGAAAAAAGCCACTTCCCCCGGAAGGCGAACCGAGTTCTCATCAGCTTTCTTCATTAATATCGCCACGCGCGTCTCAAGCTCCGGCGGCTCAATCGCCACCGTCAGCCCCCAGCCAAAACGCGACTTCAACCTGTCCTCGACGCCGTTTATTTCTTTGGGATAGCGATCGGAAGTCAGAATAATCTGCTGATTGCCTTCCAGCAGTGCATTGAAGGTATGGAAAAACTCCTCTTGCGAGCGCTCTTTATTGGCGAAAAACTGAATATCATCGATAAGCAACGCGCCTACCGACCGGTAATGGCGTTTAAATTCCTCGATGGCGTTATTTTGTAATGCCTTGACCATATCCTGGACAAAGCGCTCTGAATGCATATACACCACTTTGGCATTGGCCTTGCGCGCTATGATTCCATTGCCCACCGCGTGCAGCAGATGGGTCTTGCCCAAACCAGTGCCACCGTAAAGGAACAGCGGATTATAAGCGCCGCCGGGATTGTCGGCGACCTGCCGCGCCGCGGTGCGCGCCAACTGGTTCGATTTACCCTCAATGAAATTGTCAAAGTTGTGTTTGGTATTCACGTTGGAACGATAAGAAAGCTCCGATTGCAGTGGAGTATTATCCCAGCTTGGCCGACTGGGCCGCGGACAGGTGATCACCGCTTGGGACGTGAGCCCGCTGGCGTGATGGCTCGCGGGCTGAAGCACAGCCATTCGCAGCGGCTTGCTACCCACCTCAAAGCGAAGTAGCGGCGCATCGGTGCCACAAAAATCATTTAGCAACCCATTGATGTTGTTCAAATACTTATCCCGCACCCAATCCAGCACGAACCGATTAGGGGCGTAAAGTGCCAGAGTGTTGTCACTCAGCTCCGCCTGTAGGGGGCGTATCCACATACTGAATTCTGTGGCAGGTAACTCATCCTGCAACCGGGCAACACATTGCTGCCAAAGCGAAAGTGACACGGCGGACTCCAATCGAACAAGAACAAAAAAGAAAAGAAACAAAACTGTATGATTCAGGCCCATCTTTTGACACAGATTGCTGTGCAACCTGCGAACCGCCTTAAACGGTTTTCCCGCAACGGATTTTAGTGGAAATCCCGTCAGGCAGTGCGGATCATAACGCAAACCGTGCCGCAGATCCTCCTTTTCTACACAGTTTTCAACCTTTTTATCCACAGGGTGATCGAGCGCTTTGGCATGTACCTGATTCTATCCCGTTGGATAAAAAGTAAGCCTTATGATCGACGAGAAATTAAGTGTAGTCTAAATTTTTCAGTCGGGATCGCGGACATGTGTGCCAGGAATAGAGTAGATCCTGCATGATCCTTGCGTTTTTGCGCGAACCTTGTATAATTCCCAATTCTGCGCGTGACGTCTGTTCTATCCAACTTGCTGGACGGAGTTCTGGCCGGAACACGGGTGTTCAGGCGGGCATGCGCAATGTGAATTGACTCGAGGCTGTACAATTATTACAATCCCGCCTCTTCAATCGTGATTGAAGCATTAGTGGTTTTTCGCCAAGCGGCGAAATGCGTTTACTGATCAGTAATCATCAAGTTTAGGTAGAAATCGCTATGAAACGCACTTTCCAACCGTCCGTATTAAAACGCAATCGTACACACGGTTTCCGTGCTCGTATGGCAACGAAGAACGGTCGTCAAGTTTTAGCACGTCGCCGTGCAAAAGGCCGTACACGCCTGACTGTATTTTCCAAGTAAGAAAGCTTGCCCACCGGGTGGTTAAACTCGCATTTCCCCGGGAGTTACGGTTGTTAACTCCCAGTCATTTTACTTTCGTCTTCCAGCAGCCTCAACGGGCCGGCACGCCGCATGTCACTATCCTCGGCCGCCTGAACACGCTGGGGCATCCCCGCATCGGTCTCACGGTCGCTAAAAAACATGTAAAGCGGGCCCATGAACGAAACCGGATCAAGCGCCTGACGCGCGAAAGTTTCCGGCTACATCAGCACGCCCTGCCCGCCATGGATTTTGTGGTCATCACCAAGAAAGGCGTGGCCGATCTGGATAACCATGCCGTGACGGAAGCGTTAGAAAAATTATGGCGCCGCCATTGTCGCCAGTCCCAAAGCTGCTGATCGGGTTGATACGCGGTTATCAGCTCGTGATCAGCCCGTTGCTAGGGCTTCATTGCCGATTTCATCCCACTTGTTCGCAGTATGGAATTGAGGTGATGCGCAGGTTTGGTATGTTAAAAGGCGGTTGGTTGACATTAAAACGCGTATTAAAATGCCACCCTTTAAACCCAGGTGGCGAAGATCCCGTGCCGCCAAAAACCTTTGACAACAGAGAACATTAACAATGGATTCGCAACGCAATCTTCTTGTCATTGCTCTGCTGTTCGTGTCTTTCATGATCTGGCAGGCCTGGCAGACGGAACATGCTCTCAAGCCTACCGCCCAGACTACGCAACAGAACGCGAACACCACAGCGGTAGACTCGGACAGCCAGATCGTGCCGACCAGCGGACAGGGCCAGCTAATTACGGTGAAAACCGACGTACTATCGCTGAAAATCAATACCCGCGGCGGTGACATTGAACAGGCTTTCCTGCTGTCCTATCCTGATAAACTGGGTTCGCCGCAACCTTTCCATTTGCTGGAAACCTCCGCTGAGTTCATCTATCACGCACAAAGCGGTCTGACTGGCAAAAACGGTCCGGATAACCCCACCAACAGCGAACGCCCACTGTATACCACCAACCAGGACATCTATGTTCTGGCGGATAACCAGAGCAAATTGCGCGTGCCGCTGACCTACACCGCGCCAGACGGCGCGGTGTACACCAAGACATTCATCTTGAAACGCGGCGATTTTGCGTTAAACGTCCATTACGATATCAATAACGCCAGCGCGAAACCGCTTGAGTTGACGTTGTTCGGTCAACTAAAACAATCCATTGATTTGCCCAAGGCGCGCGATACCGGCAACAGCAACTTTGCGTTACACACTTACCGTGGCGCGGCGTATTCTACTGCCAACGACAAATATCATAAGTACAGCTTCAAAGATATCAAAAGCGAGAATCTCTCCGTCAGCACCGAGGGGGGCTGGGTCGCCATGTTGCAGCAGTATTTCGCCACTGCCTGGGTGCCTTTCACCCAAGGCAAAAACACTTTTTATACCACGGACCAGGGTAACGGCCAGGCGGCTATCGGCTTCAAATCCACCCCTGTCACCGTCGCGGCCAGCGGCCAAAGCGAGCTGAAAGCCACGCTGTGGCTCGGCCCGGAAATCCAGGACAAAATGGCGACCATCGCCCCACACCTGGATTTGGTGGTTGATTACGGCTGGCTATGGTTTATTTCCCAGCCACTGTTCAAGCTGTTGAAATTTATCCACGGCTATATCGGCAACTGGGGCTTTTCCATTATTATCATTACTTTTATCCTTCGCGGCATCATGTACCCGCTGACCAAGGCGCAGTACACATCGATGGCCAAGATGCACATGCTGCAGCCGAAACTGGCGGCGATGCGTGAGCGCCTGGGTGACGATAAACAGCGTCAAAGCCAGGAAATGATGGCGCTGTACAAGGCGGAAAAGGTTAATCCACTTGGCGGCTGTCTGCCGCTGGTGATTCAGATGCCGATCTTCCTGGCGCTGTATTACATGTTGTCAGGCTCGATCGAATTGCGTCATGCTCCGTTCGCCCTGTGGATCCATGACCTTTCGGCCAAGGATCCCTACTACATCCTACCGGTACTAATGGGCATTACCATATTCTTCATCCAGAAGATGTCGCCCACCACCGTCACTGACCCGATGCAGCAGAAGATCATGACCTTTACACCGGTGATTTTCACCGTGTTCTTCCTGTGGTTTCCGTCAGGTCTGGTGTTGTACTATATCGTCAGCAACCTGGTGACCATTATCCAGCAGCAGCTTATTTATCACGGCCTGGAAAAGCGCGGCCTGCACAGCAGGAATAAAAAACCAAATAACGGTGCACGCATCAGACGGTTATAACCATGACTGTCCTAATTTTTCGATCACGCCCCACGGCGCTAAGCGAGCGTTTCAATGAGCCAGACGGATACTATCACAGCCATTGCCACCCCGCCCGGACGCGGCGGTGTCGGCATTCTGCGCGTCTCGGGCTCCCTGGCCGCTACGGTGGCCCACACACTGCTAGGTAAGTTACCGCGGGCGCGTCAGGCGGAATACCTACCCTTTCGCGCTGATGGCGGCGCTACGCTTGATCAGGGCATTGCCCTGTTCTTCCCTGGCCCCCATTCCTTTACAGGTGAAGATGTCCTGGAACTGCAAGGGCATGGCGGCCCGGTCATCTTGGATCTGTTGCTGCAGCGTATCCTATCACTGCCCGGTGTGCGCATTGCCCGCCCTGGCGAGTTTTCCGAGCGCGCCTTTCTCAATGACAAACTGGACCTCGCTCAGGCAGAAGCGATTGCCGACCTCATTGACGCTAGCTCTGAGCAAGCCGCCCGCTCAGCTATTAATTCGCTACAGGGCGCGTTTTCCGGGCGAATTCATGAATTAATGGAGGCACTCACTAACCTGCGCATCTACGTCGAAGCGGCTATCGACTTTCCTGATGAAGAAATCGATTTCCTCTCTGACGGCAAAATTGAAGCCAGCCTGAACGACGTCATCGCCAGTCTTGATGGAGTACGCATCAAAGCGCGCCAGGGTAACCTGCTGCGCGAAGGCATGAAAGTCGTGATTGCCGGTAAGCCGAACGCAGGTAAATCAAGCCTACTAAACGCGCTTGTGGGGCGCGAGGCCGCCATCGTCACTGCCATTGCGGGCACGACGCGCGACGTGCTGCGTGAACATATCCACCTGGACGGTATGCCGCTGCATATTGTCGATACCGCTGGCCTACGAGACGCTGGCGACGAGGTAGAGCGGATTGGCATTGATCGTGCCTGGCGTGAAATTGAACAGGCCGACCATGTGCTACTGATGGTGGACGGCGCCGTCACCCCACTTAATGACTCGAATATGCTTTGGCCGGCATTTATCGCTCGTTTGCCTTCCGGTATGCCGGTTACGGTAGTGCGTAATAAAGCCGACCTCACCGGCGAAAGCGTCGCCATAAGTGATGTGAGCGGTCACTTACTTATTACCCTTTCCGCCAAGTCTGGTATGGGCGTAGATCTGCTGCGTAACCATTTGAAACAGAGCATGGGTCTTACAGACAGCACCGAGGGGTTTTTGTTGGCTCGTCGACGCCATCTGGATGCGCTAGAAACCGCCGCCATGCATTTGCAGCAGGGAAAAGAACGGTTGGTAAGCGCTTACGCAGGAGAACTGCTGGCAGAAGAGTTACGACTAGCGCAACAGGCGCTGAGTGAAATTATCGGTGAATTCAGCTCCGACGATCTGCTCGGCAGGATTTTTTCCAGTTTCTGTATCGGAAAATAAATCTAGTTAGTAGTGTCCACTTCCTTTCTCTTGCCCTTGAGATTCACGGTTTCGGTTGAGTGCCAACCCAAACCGATATTCGGGCGCCTCATTATGGCGCCGAAAAGCTATCATCCCTGCCGAGATATCTTAATAATCCGTACGAGCAAAAATGGCCGCTTATTGGGTCCAAAATGCTGCCGCGCAGCAGCAAACACCCATTTTGGAGCCAGCGCGCCCGTAGGCGTCGCTCTGCCCTGGTCTAGTAAAATTCAGCCTGTTATTCGGCCCTGCGACGGAACACAATGAGGCGCAGCGGTCAATTTGGAGGCGGTGGCTTTCGTCCGCTCCGGTGCTTGTGAAACCTGCATGAAAGCAACAAGGCACCCTTTAATCAATTCAACAAAAGAGACCTCATGACAAATAAGCGCGTGCTATCATCACGAGAGCGAAGAGTAATCAGCTGTGCGGAGAAGGATCGCCGGTCCGTTCCTGGCTTAGCGACCCCGGGCGGCTGACAGCGGCGCGGCGACTCAGCGGCCAGAACAAGATGTGTTTCGGGCTTTAATCAGCGGCCGGGAGTTTGAAAAGCGCGAATTATGCTTATCGGCGGTCAATTAGCCTGATGGCGGTGTACTGATCCTGGTCACTGGCGCTAGCGGCGTAGGAAAAGCCACCTCGCCACTTTGTTGCACCGCTACGCCGGTGAAAACAACGTGATCCCCGCAGAGCGAGGCTAGTTGAGTTCAATTGCGCCGACTAGAAATTATTGTCCAGTGCGCTATTCGGTTATGTGAGGGGCCCTTTGCAGGCGCGGACAAAGAGAAAACCGGTCTGCTGGATGAAGCAGACAAAGGCTTTTCTTTCTCGACGAAGTTCACTGCCTATCCGCTGAAAACCAGGAAAAACTTTTCCTGTTTATGAATAAAGGCTACTTTATCGCTCGGGTGATAAGCGCCAAGCTTGTCGCGCCCATGTGCGTTTTCTTTTCGCCACCACCGAAAACAGCGAAAATATTTTGCCTACGACGTTCTACCGCCGTATCCAAGTGATTACCCTCGTCCTAATCACGCCCTTTGGTGAGAAACTGGCGCTGGTATCCACCTTTTCCAAGCTGAAGCGCAGCGATTCGCCATTTGATTACTTCCCCTGAACGGGGAAATATCGGTGAACTCAAAACCGCATCAAAGTTTTGCGCGCTTCCGCTTATATGTAGGGACGTAGGGACAAAAGAACGGCATGCGTCTTGTGTAATCCGCTGGCGCGAGATGATAGCGAAAACGTCATTTTCATTGGGACGAGAACACCTTCCGGCATTACTGTTTACACCGACAAGATCGGTGGCGCGAGAAACCCTACTAGAAAACTTTTGCCGATGATCCGATAATGTCCCGCTATTCGTTCGCAAGCTAGATGAGCATTATCTCGCAACTCTGGGCGGAAGCGGCCGCTGGGCGGCTCTACCAGCGAGCTGAGCGGTTTACGTATGGATTAATGATGGAAAGGCCGTATTCTATTGTCTGCAATAGTGCTTGCATAACACTGTTTCTTCCGCTTCTATCGAGCATCTCACCATGGTGACGGAATACATTCTCCTGCACGCTTGTTTGCTGGCTAGTGAAACCTTTCGTTGCTGCACACCGGCGCTTGCCGGAAACATCGGCGCCCCTGCAGCATCCCTTGCTGAGTACTGTTTTTGCCATCAAGTCGAGTAGGAGCCGCTTATCCAAAGCACTATCGTGGCTCACGGACTCACCACTGCCTCCGACATTACTGGAATGCGAATAATTTGCTAGGGGTTTTTATCTCAAAGTGTTTGATATGCCCCGTTCGTCGATATGGTGACTTTGTAGGCATGGGCTCGCTCGAGGATATTGACGCCGAAATTAAACTGCATATCCAGAGCAAATTGATCATCTCCTGTATTTTGGTGGGGTGTCAAAGCAGCTATAGGAAATCGCCAGGCGTTATGTAAATGATGAAATGATGTCGTAAAATGAACATGACGATCTAAAATGTGGAGGCTGGCAAAAGCGAAAGGTTAATCATTACCACTTATGAAATTGAATGCTAACGCCATCTCTATATCAATATCAGTATGATAAGCCTGACCAATTGTGGAAAATTATTGCTCAACCATGATGTTCGCCGACAGACAGGCCGCTTATTGTCAAATACCACTTTACCATGACCACAACGGAATTCATAATGACATATGAGCTCATAGAGACCTGGGTCACTATTGACCATTCCTTGCTAGTGTTAAACGCCCAACGAGATAGTATACAGGTTTCTGGCGATGCCTAAACATTAACTCTAACTCACTAATAATATTGTAAAATTTGGCACGCCTTTGTATTATCACTCACACAACTTAGCTTTAACTTCATCTTGAGAGAATGCAATGGCGTCGAAGAAGTGGATAGATCTGAATCAGCGGTGGTTATTCCATCTGGAGTTCCGGAATTGGCTCACATATTGTCAATCACCTGCTGGAGAATAATGCCAAGGTGATTGTTGCAAATATCCAAATACCGAGCTCCGCTTCCCGCGCGGCCTGAATGGATTACCGCTTGTGCGATGTTACTGATCGTACTGCATTCAAACAGTGTGTTAATGACGTATATCGCCAGTATCAACGTATCTATAGACTGATGAACAACGCGATGGTTAAACCGCGCCCGACTGTTGATCGACTATTATAGCAAAACGCCGCAATACGAGTTAAGCGACGACGATTTTTATTTTATGGTGAGATGAACCAAAAGAGACCTTTTATTTGCACTCAAGAAGTCACTCGCATCATGATCCGCAAAAACAGGTCGCAGTGGTACAAATTCTCTTCGAGGCCGGCATTGAGAGCGAAAGAAAACAGAGTTGTTATTCCTCAACCAAAGTCGCTGTACATAGTTTACCCTATCCCGGATGAAAGAGCTTGGTACATTTTGTATTCGGGCCGTGGGCGTTGCGCACGGCATCAATGAACCGACACTGATTGTGAGGGATGCCAGGCGCCGTGAAGCCGTGACATAAAGGTCACCAATATTGATGAAGATTGCAACCAAAAAATCCTCCTCGGCCGTCAGGGAAAGTTTGATGAAATCGCCAATTTGGTAATCTAGCTATTGTCCGACAGGTCAAATTATATTACATGTATCACAATAAACATCACAGGAGAAAAATCTCGCGACTACATTTTCCGTTTCTGGTAGGAAATTTTATGTAAACGTTGTCCAATGGTTATTCGTTATTTCAGATGGCCGTTTCGGCAACTAAGTGTTAATAACTGCGAAATAATCCTAGGTAAGATAGAGAATATTTATTGCTTGTTATTAGTGCCGAGTATGGCGCTAGAGCAGCTTATGGAAGAGATAGTAAGGTATTAAAACTGACCCCTACGCACAATATCATTTTATCGATATTTACGCCGGTACGCTGTCTAACGTGGCAGCGGTGCTTGCTAAACAAAAAAAGGTTTTCCGGTGATGTGCGGCATGAATTTACAAATGCTGATTGAAGCCGAGATGTATCGTAATGAACTGAGTATAGAAGAACTCATCAATCGCATTCTTGAAGTGGGCGGCGTAAGTATTAAAAACGTGACATCTATAGCCAACGTGAATAGATACGAATAATATTAAACTGTTACGAGTTGATTTTCGCCTAATTCATTGTCAGGTTATTACGAAGTGGCGAAATATGGCCGTTACTAAGTGGAGGACAAATTATATCAAGACCCCTGTTGGCCAATATCTATGTGATGTCGCCACCTGGCGTCGATGTTCATGTCATGGACGAAGAGCAATTCGTTAACGCCTCTCAAGAGAGACGCTTACACAGCAATAACGTACTGGCGTTATTAAATCCATTGGTAACGTCAGACATTTGATGTCATGGAATATTGTATTGTAAGTTCCTATTGGTGGAATCGGTGGCAGTGTCAATCTGCGCGGCGTGGTGAATAGAATATCCATTGATGATCAGGATTTACAGGATCTCACATTTATTCAGTCTCAGGGAACCGCCGCTTCTTTTTAGTCACAACAGATGAAGTCAAATTAACGTTGATAAAGCCATAACACGTCTGTCTGGAGGGCTGATTTGTAGGAAGTCGCGATTTTTACCGGGTTCTGGTACTGGATTTGTAGAGCTGACGTAGGTTATGCCATTATCCACACCATCCGACAGCCATTACTCGCCTAAGTACTGATTTGCTTGATAATGGATGACTCATGCGTGCGGTAATCATTTGTGCGGCCATACAGATCTTGTAGCGGCGGCAGACTCCAACTTGCCTGCCGATGATTACCCGGCCGTCATTATCACTATTACCACTCGCCTTAAACACCGACCTTTCGCCGACGCTGGCCATTGCCATGCGGTACCGGTCTGGATTATGGGCGTATTTCTTGATCAATTCAGAAAAACCGTCAACGCCGTTTCTTTACGTCAAAGACAGCATCAATGCCTTTCTAAACAGAATATACCGGAATGGCTGATTCATGGGTTCAGCGTTGCAGGGAGTCTGCTCCCTGCGCTCGGCTTTGTCTTGACCATTTTCGTTATCGGTAACAGAGCATTACTACCGTGGTTTGTCATTAGCTATGGTGCAGCGCGGCGATTTTTGTCTCAGCGCCGTATTACTTATTTCTTATTATCAAAATAAGAAATAAGCGTTAGGATTTAACCCATGCACCCTAAAGAGATAACAGAAAAGATATAAAGAATAGCTGGCTCAACACGTCTATTTTGCTTATCCTGCGAAGCTTACTCAGAAAAGGAGGATTTGAAGCTTGCCATCAAACGCCATTCGATGTTTTACAATACTGAAGCCGTGTTTAGTGCGCCGATTAACGGCATCGTCATCGCGATGGAAGAACAGAAAGCGAAAGGCGTAGACATTGATAATAACACCATTACCGACACAAAACAAAATTGATGGGATCGATGGCTAGAATTGGCAACTCAATTGACTGGGCGACGCGCTGAAAGCCAATCATCTTCAGTCTAGCGGTAAGGTTTCTGCTAATGGAAGTATTCTTGGCGCCTCTTTCTTGCTTCTGCCGATTATTCAGATTGTTGTTGGTCGTAGACTGGCGGCTTACGGCTCGTATGCTCATTACCGATGCCAGCACCCTTAGTCTGTTTACTTAGTTTGTTTATGATAAGTGCGTTGTCATAGATCTACGTGAAGCTCAGCGCATCGCTGCAATTCAGTTTTGGCGCGTTAAACCCTTCTTTCTGCAACAAGTGATCGACAACATTATTCCTGGTATTTTTGCGCTGCTGGTCATGTTCGGCATCTACTGGTGGATAGTAAAACGCAACTAAATTTCTGGGGATTACTGGAAATATTTCGTTTATAGAGAACAATGACGCTCTGGATGCACACGTAAATCAATGCAAAGACTATGGGTCACAGAAAAGGGTATCAGCGCAAGTGCATCCTGGTGGCCGCTGCCCTTTCGCCGGCGAAAGGGCAGCGCGCTGATCATGGAAAATAACGCAAGCGAGTCTTACCACGACGGCGGTGGGGTGGATAACCTCCGCCATATCGTGCGTTCCCTTGCCCGTTTCGAATTTCCACAACGAAATAACTATAACGAGTGGCTGACAATGGCTTACTCGTTTCAGGCGTGCGTTATCCGTCATCATCAGAAGCGGTGTCAGCGCACGGAAACCATCGCTCATTGCTAAATTTGCTATCGGATTTATATGCCAACTCGAGCAAAATCGATACCAGCTTTTCGTTTTCGCCTATCCTGTGAAAACAGCGTGACGGAAAATGGGATTTTCCAGCCTTATTTAAATGCACCAGGTGCTGTATTTTCGCTTTCACTTGAATGTAGAATAAAAGTATTTTTAGATAGTTAGCGAAAAAAAGCTGTGACCGCGCTCGCAACACGCTCGGGAACAGAACAACATAGCGCTGGACGCCCTGAGTCGCCGTGAAAAATCATCGAAATCTTATAGCAACATACGCTATCTAGAAAAGGCTGCGCGTTGCGATCCTATGGCTGGGTCATGCTTAATCAACAATTCGTCCTTGACAAGCCACTGCGCAAAGGACACATCAACCCCGACATCAAACTGCGCATCGACGCCAAAGAGGTGGAATATGTTCGTGACGATCAGGCGTGAATTATCGATTCCGGGTCCACAATTTGGTGGTGATAACCAGCGCGCTGAATATCGCCTACGAGCTGGCGGACTACGAACAGTTGGATGTCACGGTGCTGGGCGGCAGCGTGCGCCTGAACTCCTACTCACTGTATACTTGGCCGCGGAGCAGCAATTTTATCGTTTCAACACACTACTTCTCGGCTTCGATCTGCAAGCCGGCATCACCACTCCACGCCGGTGAGGCAAGTCCGAATCGAGTCATGTGTGAAGGCGCGCATGAAACATCGTCCCGGAGGACGCCAGTAAATTTGGCTGCAAGAGTTTTTGTCTTATTCGCCCGCCATTGGCATTCAGCGACTGATTACCGACACTCGAATCCCGATGATTACCGGCAAGTGCTGACCACTATTGGCAGAGGTCATTATCGCCGGTGATTAGCCCCCATCGACCCACAGAGATAAGCGGCATCATTAAGCGGCATCATGATGAAACAGCTGTATCCTATCCCGAGTAGTGGTTGGGCAGCGTCGGGCCTTGCACACCGCTCGCGAGATCCACTAGCAACCATGGCTGTTGGCGCCGATTGACCCAGCGGTTGCATCAGCTTCATCCGCAATAGCAGACCTTCTCGCAAACGCTGTTGCACCAGCCGGTTGCGCATCGTGCTGTGCGAGGGACCGGTCGTGATGTCGTCTCGCCTGCGCCACTACCGATATCGTGCCGTCCCCTCTGCACTACCTGCACACGACGCAACCAACGTTGCTGGTTTCCTGCGACCGCTCCTGCAATAGCCCCTAGAGTCTGACCGCGGTAACGCTGGCTGGCCGCATGCTGCGGCCAAAATCGACAACGCGCCCGTACTTTCATCATGCCGTCGGAAGCGCTGGATATCAGGGTTTCTCCATCACATTCAGCTTGGGCCGCATGCTACTGGCGACGCTGCTGACACTGGACCATTGGCCGCGGGTGCAGAGCGACGAAATGCTTCGATCGGTTGCTGATTGGTACGACCAGCAGTAGGCGTCATAAGCAGAAACAGTGTAAGTCATTGGCTCGCGGCGGATTCACACGCGTAATGTGTCTTAGCGCGGATTGTCCTATCTGGCGTCACACAAGAGGTGGCGCTGAAAATCCTCGAGCTGACGGCCCGTTTGGTTTTTCGCTGCTCATAAAGATCATATTGAAACAGCACTATGTGGCCTATTTCATTTTTGGATTTATCGCCGCGACGTTCCTTAAGCTACCGATTATCGCCTTCGCGCTCGGCACGCTGTCCACAGTCGAATGCCAGCTCGATCAGGAAAACGCGATGCCGAAACTGAGCGGCACCGCTATCAGCAAGGCAATAAACGAGGTCATCAGAATGCCGTAAACAGGCACCAGCGCGCCAAAACGTTCCGATGGCGCATCCCATCCAGGGGTCCACAAAAGAAAAAGCCAAACTTTTCTATACTTGGTAAAGGCGCGACCACCAGCGAGACGCTAATACCGAATTGAGCCATAACTTGCTCATATAAGCCACGCCGCGCGGATGCGGGAGTAACCGCATCAAGCAGTGCCTAGTCCAGTTCACCGGCTCATTACGTGCCGTAGCTATGGACCTCGGTCAAAGAATTTCAGCACTTCTTTTCCTTGCTCGAGACGATTTTGTTGTTTGTGCGGCAAAATGAAGATGGAAGGTAATCGGCCATGCGTTGTCTCTTGGCTGATTGGTCAAGTCCTGGGCGAATGAGCTTTCCAAATCGACACCATTAGTCGCCGCACTGAAATTTTGCTCGGTAGGCGATACCGGCTTGCCGTCAGAAGCGATCAATTTGGTATAGGCGAGATGGTTTTGTTTGGTGTAGGCATATTTTCGGGTAAGCGCGAAAGCGGCCACGGCTGTCGTTGCCTTTGCCACCCAATCCTACTGGCCAATTAACCGTCGAACCGGCGCCGATTTTTCCTTTTCAGTCAGGATTGAGCTGGTGAAAACAAACGAGGTGCCCGAACCATCGGCAATGCGCGCCACCGCAATCGCCTGATTCAGCAGTTTCAGCCCCAGGTTGAGTTTGATTGTCGCCTGGCATTTCATTTTTTTGATTTAACCGAGATGGATGTCACTCAGCCAGCGTTTTTCTCTTTCAGTGTCAGCTCGCCGCTCTTCATGCCCGGTATATTAATCGCTAGCACAACGTCGCTGATAACGGTGGGTTAGAACAAGCGTCTTTATTAGGCTTTTCATCGCTCAATGGCGCGTCAGATTCGCAGAAATCGACGGTATTAGCGATGATTTGCGCCGCCGAAGGAACCGATGTCTTGATAATTGACTTTTACGCCGGTGGGGTGGATTTTGATAGGAATTTGCCTAATTTAGCGTAAACCGGCGTCGGAAAGGTCGCACCTGTATCGGTTAGGCTAGCCGTAGCAAAAGCGGGCGCCGCCGCCAGAATGAAAGAGGCTGCAACCATACCGTCAGGGTGATACGAATCAGTTTCATAATCCCTCTTACTTGAATAAAATCGTCGACATTTTGTGCTTGTTGTTGGTAAAGATGTGCCGTACGGGAGGGAAAATAGGTCAGCTTGGTGACAGTAAGATTTACGAAATATGACAGTTAGATGACGATGCCCGATGTTGGCAGCGCCGAACCTTGCCGCTATAGCTGCAACGTGCGCCATTGCCGGCGTGCCCTCCAGTACTGAGCGGATGTCGCTTATCGCATTCGGCGTCAGTGTGGCCGTTGACTTCCCGTTTTCAGCCCGTAACGGGCAAGCCGCTGTGGCTAAAATTCCCACCCGCTGCTGGTAGAAGGCAGATGCCAATGTTCGCAAGGGCGCTTTATCATTGCGCGTAAAATGGCGAGCGTTGTAGCAAAATAGGATTTGGTCTGGCGCAAACAGATAACTTTCAAAGCGGCTGAAGAAATCTATGCCCAGATTATACATATCTTTTGTTGCCACTGATTTTTACGTGGCCTACCGACATACTGCAAGATGTCAGGTTGTCGATCAAATAGTCATTATCATGACCCAAGCCGCTGGCGGTGGCGCTGTGCGTTTGCCGGTAGTTCGTCGTGACATTGCGGTACTGCTTTTCATCTTACCGATAAGCTCTTCGCTGGCGAAACTCCGAAACTGGCCTCATAAATCAGACATTGCTGATACCCCATCAACGACGGAGAATGTCGCCAGGCAGTCAAGTGATAGCTACCGGTTGCGCCAAGCTCAACTGACGGAATACCTCCGCGCCTAACAATTGGCTGAATGTGTCAAAATCGATGGCTATCTAGGGATTAATTGCCCGGCAGCATATAACTGCCAAGCGTTATCGGTAGTGAATGCCATAGCGAAACTTGATCGGCGCCGAGCTTTCCCTAGGTACTGTGGACACCATTAGCTATAATTGTACGAAAGATAAGTGAGATCTCATCGGCACGACGAGTATAGCAGGTGAACCGGCTCGTGCAGTACGAGGATTGTCCTCGACCACCGGCGTCGCGAAGGTCGGTACGCACGGTGAGGTGGTTAGTACGACAGCCAGACAGGCCCAGAAAAGCCGAAAGCTTAACAGCTATCCATAGATATCACGTCCTCCGGCAGGTCAAGAAGTAGCGGCCCGACAGGAGTATCCCGTTGCTGCCAGCCGCGCCTTTCGAAGACAATGGCATGGTTTTAAAGTAAAACCACCGCCGCAAAAGCACCGCGGTGCGGTTGTGGCTGGATGCAACCACCATTAAGGTTATTCCACTGTTACCGATTTCGCCAGATTGCGCGGCTGATCAACGTCAGTCCCTTTAATCAAGGCAATGTGATAGGCCAGTAGTTGCATTGGTACGGTATAGAAAATGGGCGCCACAATCTGCTCCACGTGCGTCAGCGGGATAATTTTCATATTTTTACTGGCGATAAAACCGGCATCCTGCTCCGCGAAAACATACAACAACCCCCCCCTAGTGCGCACTTCTTCTATATTGGATTTCAGTTTTTCCAGCAGTTCATTGTTGGGAGCAATGACGATCACCGGAATATCGGCGTCAATAAGCGCCAACGGGCCATGTTTCAATTCCCCGGCGGCATAGGCTTCAGCGTGAATATAAGAGATTTCTTTCAGTTTCAGCGCCCCTTCCATAGCGATAGGGTAAAGAGCGCCGCGGCCTAAAAACAGCGCATGGTGTTTATCGGAAAACTCTTCTGCTAGCGTTTCAATGGGCTTATCCAGCGACAGCATCTGCTCGATGCGGCTCGGCAGCGCCTGTAGAGCATGAACGATATCTTCCTCTATCTCCTGGTCCATACCGCACAGGCGTCCGATGCGCGCCACCAGCATCAACAGCACCGTCAACTGGGTGGTGAACGCTTTAGTGGAAGCTACGCCGATTTCGGTGCCGGCACGGGTCATCAGCGCCATATCCGATTCGCGCACCAGCGAAGAGCCGGCGACATTACAGATGGCAAGCGAACCCAGATAGCCGAGGGATTTGGTCAATCGTAGCGCCGCTAGAGTATCTGCGGTCTCGCCGGACTGGGAGAGGGTGATCAGCAAACTGCCGGGGCGTACCGCGGGTTTGCGGTAGCGAAACTCGGAGGCGATCTCCACATCACAAGGCATGCCGGCCAGCGCTTCGAACCAATAGCGGGAGACCATGGCGGAGTGATAGGAGGTGCCACAAGCAATAATCTGCACGTGCTGCACCTGGCGTAGCAACATATCGGCGCCGTCGCCCAGTTCCGACAGCGTTACCTCTCCATGGCTAAAGCGACCTTCCAGCGTGTTTTTGATTGCTTGTGGCTGCTCAAAAATTTCCTTTTGCATATAGTGGCGGTATAGCCCTTTATCGCCGGCGTCGTATTTTACCTGGGATTCGATTTCCGGCCGCTCCACGCTCTCACCGGCCGGGTCCCACACCCGAATGGTACGGCGGGTAATTTCGGCGATGTCGCCCTCTTCGAGGAACATAAAGCGGCGAGTGACGGGCAGAAGCGCCAGTTGATCGGAAGCCAGGAAGTTCTCGCCGACGCCGCGGCCAATTACTAGTGGACTGCCGGAGCGTGCTGCCACCAGCACGCTTGGATCGCGGCTATCCATAATAACCGTGCCGTAGGCGCCACGCAGAGCGCCTACCACCCGCTGCATCACCTCAAAGAGCGCGCCGCCTTGTTGGCGCTGTTCCCAATGCGCCAAATGCGCGATCACTTCCGTGTCGGTTTGTGTAACGAACGAGTAGCCTCGTGCGCGTAACTGCTCGCGCAGCGGTTCATGATTTTCGATAATGCCGTTATGGACGACCGCGATGTGCCCCGAGACGTGGGGATGCGCGTTATTTTCCGTCGGCTCGCCGTGAGTCGCCCAACGGGTATGGGCAATGCCAGTACCACCGGAGAGCAGGTGCGTCTGTGCCACCTCGGTCAGTGCACTGACTTTTCCCACTCGACGCAGGCACTGCAGATGGCCGTGATTGTCCACCACAGCCAGCCCGGCGGAATCATATCCACGATACTCAAGACGACGTAATCCCTCCAACAGGATCTCAGCAATATCACGCTGCGCAACCGCACCCACTATTCCACACATTTTGGTTATTCCTGATTAAATGGCTGCAATCGCCGTTAGTAAGCTAGCACCAAATCCGATCGGCGCGGCGCCGATACGCGTCGCGGGTCTTACCGGCCGCTTTAGGGTAACGCGACAAAACCACCCGCTAATGGCGGTCGCACACTCATTTTTTCTTCACCGGCCGCGTCCAGTTAGCAATGGGAAACTGACGTATCCGACTGATGACCATTTCACCATCGGCCACATCGCGCGTAACGGTCGTGCCGGCGCCAATGGTGGCATCGCGGCCAAGGGTTACCGGCGCCACCAGCTGGCTATCGGAGCCAACGAAGACATTGTCGCCAATCACGGTTTTATGCTTGTTAGCGCCATCATAATTGCAGGTAATGGTACCGGCGCCGATATTGACTTGTGCTCCTATCTCGGCGTCCCCAAGGTAACTAAGATGACCGGCTTTCGACCCTTTACCCAAGCTGGCTTGTTTCATCTCGACAAAATTACCCACGTGCGCGCCCTCCTCTAGCTCGCTGCCGGCGCGAAGTCGGGCGAAGGGACCGAGAGTACTGCGCGCCGCCACGCGGGCATCCTCGATAACGGTATAGGGGCTAACGACCACATCATTACCGATAACCACATTTTTCAGGACGCAACCGGTACCAATTATCACCCTGTTGCCGAGCGTCACCCGGCCCTCAAGAATAACGTTGGTGTCGATGAAGACATCCTGTCCATGGCACAGTTCGCCACGCAAATCGAAACGCATTGGATCGGACAGCATCACACCGGCCAACAAAAGACGCTCTGCCTGCTCTTGCTGAAATAGTCGCTCCAGACGCGCAAGCTGTAGCCGGTTATTCACCCCTTCGACTTCGCTATGCCGCGATGGCTGCACCGCATTAATTTTCCGTCCTTCGTGCCAGGCCATGGCGATAATGTCCGTCAAATAGAATTCGCTCTGCACGTTATGGTTGGTTAACTGCCCCAGCCAGCGTTTCAAATCACCGCCGCCGACCACCAGAATACCGGTATTGATTTCCTTTATTTGCCGCTGCTGTTCGTTGGCGTCTTTCTGCTCGACAATACCGACCACCTCGCCGTCGGCGTTGCGTACGATACGACCATAGCCCTCAGGATTGTCCAGCGTTACTGTCAGCAGGCCAATACCGTCCTCCGGCCTTGCCGTCAGCAAGCGCTGCAAGGTGTCTGGAGAAATAAGCGGGACATCGCCGTATAGGATCAGGACATCTTCCTTGTCGCGCAGATCCGCCAGTATCTGCTGTACGGCATGGCCGGTGCCATGTTGCTCGGCCTGCAACACCCAATTTAAGGGAGCATTCTGACGGGCGAGCCGTTCACGCAACAATTCGCCGCCGTAACCGTAGACCATATGGATGCACGCCGCGCCCAGCTGGGTTGCGGCATCAATAACGTGCTGCACCAGAGCTTTACCGGCCAGGGGATGCAGCACTTTCGGCAAGGCTGAAAACATTCGATTTCCCTTGCCTGCGGCAAGGACAACCACTCTTAATGCTCGATTCGACACAACCATCTTGTGAAATCCTGTTTATCAGACGAAAGTAAACCCGTTCGCAGATGGGATTACTGCGTGATTGCTACATATTTGGCATGAAAAACACTTTACAGGGCGTAGCCGCCCGGTGCTAAGGCTATTTGTCACGATTGTGTTGCCAGAAAGGAAATAGCGGCACAACTGGAGTTTTCAACGGCGCGGAGCTGAAATTACCCACATTGACCGGTGAATATTTCGCAACTTAATTAAAGATAAAGCTGGTCATCGCAACCGGCCTTTCATGATTCACTCTTGATTACATCGCTTTTGGTCAGTTCGATGACCCGCAGTTTCGCCAGCGCTTTGGAGAGCTCGGCTGACGCTTGGGCATATCAATACACCGTGGGATTTATTGATATGCTCTTCTGCCTTGCGCTTGGACTCCATCGCCCTCTCTTCATCAAGATCCTTGTCGTGAATGGCGGTATCGGCCGGTATGGTTACCGTGCTGGGCTGCACCTCAAGTATACCGCCGGACAAGTAGATATACTCTTCGTTGTTGTGCCCCTTAATGATACGCGCCATACCTGGCTTAATGGCGGTGAGCAGAAGGGCGTGACCAGGGAAAATCCCCAATTCGCCCTCACTACCCGTCACCTGAATTTTCTCAAGCCACCCGGAAAACATCTGTTTTTCAGCGCTGACCACATCAAGATGATAAGTTTTACAACCATATCACCCTCCTCTCAAGGCGTTACAGTTTCTTTTCCACGGCTTCATCGATGGAGCCCGCCATGTAGAACGCCTGTTCCGGCAGATGATCGTATTCACCGTCCATGATGCCTTTAAAGCCACGGATCGTATCTTTCAGCGCCACGTACTTACCGGGTGAGCCGGTGAACACTTCCGCCACGAAGAACGGCTGAGATAGGAAGCGCTGAATCTTACGCGCGCGCGACACCACTAGCTTGTCATCTTCGGACAGATCGTCCATGCCGAGGATAGCTATGATATCTTTCAGCTCCTGATAGCGCTGGAGAATGGACTGCACGCCGCGCACCACATCATAATGCTCCTGCCCTACCACTAACGGACCAGCTGACGGCTAGTGGAGTCGAGCGGGTCAACCACTGGGTAAATCTCCACAGAGGCGATTTGACGGCTCAGAACCACAACGAAATTTCTCCACCATGGTCAGACCGGTCAGCGCCACGCGTAGACGGTTGCACTAGCGAAACCTTATCGATAACGTTGGAATCGGTCATTGCATGATAGAAGTCATTACGGGTACGTTCACCCACTCCAGCGAACACGGAATAACCGGAGTGTTCGATGGCGATGTTTCGAATAAGCTCTATCATATTAACGGTTTTGCCCACGCCAGCGCCGCCGAACAGGCCGACTTTACCACCCTTGGCGAACGGACACATCAGGTCGATAACCTTAATACCAGTTTCCAGCAAATCCTGGGAATTGGCCAGCTCTTCAATAGCTCGGCACCGGACGTGAATAGACCAACGTTCTCGTGCGTTCGAGAGCGGCGCCGTTTTCCACCTCCAGTGCGCTGTACACATTTGGTACAGCGTCTTGTGGGAACTCGACGTCGACCACGGGGTAACCTGGATGACATTTCCAGTAGCCATCTTCAATCCTCTACGTAATTCATGACCTAAACTTAAACCACAGCGGCTCTCGAGACGATTTCGGTGAGTTCCTGAGTGATGCTGGTCTGTCGAACTTTATCGCAAACAAGTTGTAACGCTTTAATCAGGCTGCCGCCGTTGTCCGTTGCAACTTTCATTGCTATCACACGCGCAGCCTGTTCGCTTGCCAGGTTTTCAACGACGCCCTAATAAACCTGCGATTCCACGTAACGACGCAGCAGAGTATCCAACAGCGTTTTGGGATCGGATTCATACAGATAATCCCAGGATCTGGTCTTTACATCCGCCCCTTCCGCTAGCGGAAGGGGCAGGATTTGCAGAATCCGCGGCACCTGTGTCAGTGTATTGACAAATTTATTGCTGACAATATAAAGCTTGTCCAAGCGGCCTTCGTCATAGGCCTGTAGCATAACATTTGCTGGCCCGATCAATTCAGACAGTGTGGGATTGTCCCCCATACCTGTCACCTGAGCAACCACTTTGCTACCAACTGAATTGAAGAAAGACACCGCCTTGGAGCCAATCAGCGCTAGTTCGTTTCCCATTCTACTCTTTCATGTCCACCAATAGCTTTTTGAACAAATTAATGCCCAGACCGCCCGCCACCAGACCACGGTCGGCGGCTACCACCAGGCAACCCACTTGCTTTACGTCACGCTAGCTCAGGTAGGGGTGTTTGTATTCCAGATTACCCAGTACAAGGTGACCAATCACTTTGCGCATCGTTATAAGGACGGCCGGACGCCATGCGTTCCTGCGTTTTACGCATTTTGGAAGCGGCGATCTTTCCATCGCTTTGGTGATCTTTTGCGTATTCTGGACGCTTGCAATCTTATTACGTATCTCTATTTGGGCCATTTCCTCCTCATTGTTCTATGACCTGCCAGAGCAGGGCCATAGAGCGTTACCAGAATTGGGTTGCATTGAAGGTATCGAGAATACCTTTCAGCTTGCCTGCGATATCATCGTTATAAGCGCCGGTCTGGTTGATTTGTTGCATCAATTCGCTCTGCTCACGGTCCACGTAGGCTATTAACACTGCCTCAGCTCAACATCCTCCAGATACCGTGTTCCGCCGCGAACAGTACCAGAGCCTGCTGGGCGACCGTGATTCAGCTGTTTGCGAGTTGCGTCATCCAGATCGGAGACGAACTGGGAGAAAGCGGCCAATTCACGATGCTGCGCCAGTGCGGTACGGATACCGCCGGACAGTTTTTCATGATCTTGCTCTGGGCGGCGGCGCCGACGCGAGAAACTGCGATCCCCGGGTTAACGGCAGGACAGGTAGGACAGATACTGGAATTAAACAGGTTCGATTCCAGGAAGATCTGACCATTGGTGATGGAAATCACGTTGGTCGGAATGAAGGCGGAAACATCACCCGCCTGGGTTTCGATGATAGGCAGTGCAGTTAACGAACCGGTTTTGCCCTTTACTTCGCCCTTAGTGTAGTTTTCAACGTATTCCGCGTTAACGCAGGAAGCGCGCTCCAGCAAACGGGAGTGCAGGTAGAACACGTCGCCGGGATAGGCTTCACGGCCGGGTGAGCAGCAGGGAGATTTGGCGATACGCCACGGCCTGCTTGGAAAGAACATCATAAATGATCAGCGCGTCTTCGCCGCGATCGCAGAAGTATTCACCCATGGCGCAACCGGTATACGGCGCTAGATATTGCAATGCGGCGGATTCAGATTCGGTGGCGACTATCACGATGGTGTTCGCTAGTGCGCCGTACTCTTCTAGCTTACGCACCACGTTGGCGATAGTGGATGCTTTCTGGCCGATGGCGACATAGATACATTTAATGCCGCTGTCACGCTGGTTTATGATGGCATCGATGGCCAGCGCCGATTTTCCTGTCTGACGGTCGCCAATGATCAGCTCGCGCTGACCGCGGCCGATAGGAATCATGGCGTCGACAGATTTATAACCGGTCTGTACCGGTTCATCGACCGACTGACGTTCAATAACGCCCGGCGCAATGGCTTCAACGCCGGAAAAGCCGTCGTGCTCCACCGGGCCTTTATCGTCAATGGGCGCACCCAGGGTATTGACCACGCGGCCAAGCAGGCCACGGCCGACCGGCACTTCAAGAATACGCCCGGTGCATTTGACTTTCATGCTTTCGGCCAGATCCGCATACGGTCCCATGACCACGGCACTGACGGAGTCGCGTTCCAGGTTTAGGGCGATGGCGCAACGATTGCCGGGCAGTGCGATCATTTTACCCTGCCTGACTTTGGTCAGGCCGTGTACGCGGATGATCCAGTCGCTGACGGAAATGATGGTCCCTTCATTGTGAGTTTCGCTCACTACATTAAACTGAGCAATGCGCCGCTTGATCAGTTCGCTGATTTCGGTGGAATTCAGTTGCATGCTCCGGTCCCCTAATATAAGCCTGCAAGGCGTCTGCCAGACGCTCCAGACGACCACGTACGCTACCGTCTATCACCATGCCAGCGCGTATCACGACGCCGGCCACGACAGACTTATCAATTTTGCGATTCATCTCAATTTTGCGATTCATCTTAACTTTGCATGACAGGCGTTGCTCCATCGCGGCGCTAATTTTTACCAATTGCTTCTTTTAACACGCTGGCAGAAATGACATCCACTTCCACAGTACCTCCTGCGCCGCGCGCAGAAGAATAAACTGCTCTAGCACGTCGGGCAGAATCGCTAGACGCCAGTTTTCCGCCATGACCCGAATTAGGTTCTGACCGGAGACATCAAGCGCCTCGCCACAGACCGCAATAAACTTTTGCGCCAGCTTTTCGGGCACAACGGCGCCCGAGAGTAGTTCAGCTATCTGCTCATTGCGGCTCATCTCGGCAGAGAATGCCAGCATCGACTGCCAATGCGCCACATCCTGGAGCTCGACGACAAAGTCAAAAGCCGCTTTGGCGTAGGGGCGAGCTACAGTTACCAGTTCAAACATTGCTCCTCCCTCCCTTACAGCCCCTACAGTTCAGTGATAATTTATCGACGATGTCGCTGTTGGTGGCTTCATCCACGGAACGTTCGTGATCTTCTCGGCACCCGACAAAATCAGCATAGCGACCTACTTGCGTAACTCCTCGCGGGCGCGCTTGCGTTCGGCGTTAATTTCCGCCTGTGCCTGTGCCTGTGCCTGTGCCAGGATTTTGTTGCGTTCCGCTTCGGCTTCAGCTTTGGCTTCATCAACCACTTGCGTTTTCGCTTGTTGGCTTGTTCGATTATAGCCTTGGCTTCCACCTTCGTTTGCTTCAAACGATCGGTTGCTTCGGCCTGGGCGATGTCCAGATCTTTTTTGCGCGTCCTGTGGAAGCCAAACCATCAGCAAGTTCTTTCTGACGCCTCTCGATGGCGGTCATTAACGGTGGCCACACATACTTCATACAGAGCAGCACAAACAGGACAAACGCGAAGGTCTGGCCGAGGATTGTTGCGTTAATATTCACAGCACAATAACTTTTGTAAAGTTAACGGTTCGATGGTGGTTAGCTTGACACTAGGCGACGGCGAACATCACGTAGATCAGATCAGGCTGACGCGCGGCCCCTTCCAAAAATTTGTCACCTAGGCTGCCGATACCGATCGCAGCACCGATTGCCGCCATACCCATCATCACAGCAGAAGCCATGTACAGCAGATCTATATTCGGATTTTCCATGACAGTCTCCTGTTTGTTTCGGTTAAACGCAGTATTAAGCTATAAAAATCAATGTTCTTCAGATGCTATCGCGAGATAGACAATCGTCAGAACCATGAAGATAAAGGCTTGCAATAATCAGGATATGAAAATGGCCCAGGGCACATTCAGAATCCATTGTGACCACCACGGCAACAGACAGGCAATCAGGATGAAGATCAACTCACTTGCATACATGTTGCC
Source organism: Sodalis sp. (in: enterobacteria) (assembly GCF_036327475.1). Lineage (NCBI taxonomy): Bacteria > Pseudomonadati > Pseudomonadota > Gammaproteobacteria > Enterobacterales > Bruguierivoracaceae > Sodalis > Sodalis sp. (in: enterobacteria). The sequence continues at coordinate 1,675,168 of NZ_CP132913.1, forward strand.
AAACAACCGAAGGCCCAGCGACACTGGCTTGGACAGCAGGCTGACGCCTTCGAGAATCAGGTTAATAGGAATGAAAATCGGGTGATTGAACGGCTGAAGGGTAAGTTCTTTGACAAAGCCGCTGATCCCTTTCATCGTCACGCTACAATACAGGATGAGGATAAGCACGCTGAACGCCATCGACAGCGTAATGTTAACGTCAGCCGAGGGCACCACACGCAGCACCGATAAGCCCAGCACGTGCTGGCCGAGATAGGGCAGCGCGTGCTGGGCAGCAAATCCATCAGGTTCATTAAAAAGACCCAGACGCAGTTGGTCAACGCCAACGGAGTAATAAGTTTGCTTTTACCGTGGAACGGACAAAGCCGACCACCAGCTCGACGAAGGTTTGCATTTTCCAGAGATGCCGCTGGTGTCACCCTTAGCAATGCGGCCAAAGATCAGCAGGAAAATTGCGCCCAGCAGCAGCGAGAAGAACATGGAATCAATGTTCAGGACCCAGAATGACGCCGCCGAGTGGGGACTAACTAGTTCAAACGTAAGCAGGTCCAACTGAAGGTTGTTCAGGTGGTAATCTATGTATTCCTGTGGAGTAGTGATTTCTTCTGATGCGGACATGATGCCTCTTACCCTTTGTTGTTAATTACGACCGGTTGCCAATATACTGCACAATCGGCACCGATAAATAGGTTAGGCACAATGGGATAAACGCGGCCTTGAATATCTCAAGTGCGACGACCAGCAGGCGATGGAACGATAAGCGGCAAAAAGGTGAATAATAATTTAAAGAATGCAGATCTCATCTTTTTACCGCAAAAGCGCTGGATCGTAACATGTAAAATTTCCAACGCTTCACCAATTATCGTCTGTAAAACTGTGGAAAAGATCACACTACGATGGATTTAAAAGCGCGAGCCGGAAGCTAATTTAGCCATTGCAGCATTTAAAAATGAATTATTCTCAATAACACACAACCACTTGAATATTAATTTTTATAAAATTGCCCCTATTTGGATGCATCTCTTACACTTCAGACGTCTCGCACGTTTACTATTAGTACGTGTACAGCGATAGGATTCAATTGCTAACGAAATATAAAAGAGAGGTAAATAATTCTCAGGATAGCTAAATTACCGCCAGCGGTTTGTTTAATAAAGTGCGCGACGGTTTTTTTGCCTTTTATTGACGAAAAGCAACCACGATATGCCACTCACCCTCCAGGCCACATGAAGCACGATCACCGATTCTGACCGCAAGCCCAATGGTAGCACTGTCAGCTCCACCTCGGAAAGCCAGCCTTTCGGCGTATAAATCGGCCTTTTCTTTACCCGGGAGCGCAGCGCATCGGGTCAGCACGTCGCCGAGGGAGGCGAAAGCGCGGCTTATGACGCTGTCAAAGCCCACGGACGGCGTGAAGCTCTCCACCCGGCCATGCGGCCAGCATCATCGAGACCCAGTTCATGCTGTACCTGGCGCAGAAAGCGTACGCGCTTGCCCAAGGCTGTCTAGTGAAATGCGCTTCTGGCCGCACAATAGTCAGCAGAACGTCCGCCAGCCCGGGCCGGTGCCGACGTCGACAATGTTTCAAGCATTAATGATTCCGTTGTTGCCAGGCACCGCAGCGCAGCAGCCCCTGTTTTTTCAGCCAAACCAGCAAGATGGAAATCGCCGCCGGCGTGACACCAGATATCCGTGAAGCCTGGCCGATAGAATTGGGTTTATGATCGTTAAGTTTGGCGATCACTTCGTTGGATAGGCCCGATACAACGCTGAAATCCATATCCACCGATAACAGGGTATGTTCATTGCGCATCTGGCGCGCGATCTCCTCTTGCTGACGAGCGATGTAGCCATGGTATTTGATCTGGATCTCGACCTGTTCCGCTGCCTGATTGTCGGTCAGCGCTGGACTGAAGCGGTCTAGGCCGGTCAGTCGCGCATAATCCACCTCCGGGCGGCGCAGGAGCTCTTCCCCGTTGGCTTCGCGCGTCAACGGCGCTTTAAGCAGCGAATTAAGTTGTTCAACATCTTCGCTGCCAGGATGCACCCAGATATCGCGCAGACGCTGACGCTCCAGTGCGATCTGTTCTTGCTTGGCGCAGAAGCGCGCCCAGCGCACTTCATTCACTAAACCGAGCTGCCGGCCGATTTCCGTTAGCCGAAGATCGGCGTTATCTTCGCGCAACAGCAGCCGATATTCGGCGCGAGCGGTAAACATACGGTAAGGCTCTTTAGTGCCCAACGTGCATAAATCATCCACTAGCACGCCCAGATAGGCCTGATCGCGCCGCGGTGACCATCCCTCTTGGTTTGTGGCAAGCCTAGCGGCGTTCAGACCGGCGAGCATGCCTTGGGCGGCAGCCTCTTCGTATCCGGTGGTTCCGTTGATCTGGCCGGCGAAAAACAGTCCCGCGATCAATTTGCTTTCCAGCGTCAGCTTGAGATCGCGCGGATCAAAAAAGTCGTACTCGATCGCATAGCCAGGACGCACGATGCGCGCGTTCTCCAATCCCTGTATAGAGTGGACGATTTTTATCTGTACATCGAACGGCAGGCTAGTCGAGATGCCGTTGGGATAAATTTCGTTGCTGGTCAACCCTTCCGGCTCGAGGAAGATCTGGTGGGCATCGCGATTGGCGAAACGCATGACCTTATCTTCAATGGACGGGCAATAGCGCGGCCCGACGCCTTCGATAATACCGGCGTACATCGGGCTGCGATCCAAATTTTGGCGGATGACCTCATGGGTCTTTGTGTTGGTATGGGTGATATAGCAGGGGATCTGGCGCGGATGCTGATCCGCCGAGCCCAAAAAAGAGAAGACGGGCAGCGGATCGTCGCCATGCTGTGTTGCCAGTTGCGAAAAATCAATACTGCGCGCATCAATACGCGGCGGTGTTCCGGTTTTCAGGCGGTTCACCCGGAACGGTAGCTCGCGCAGACAGCGCGACAGAGAAATCGACGGCGGATCCCCTGCCCGACCGCCGCTGTAGTGATCCATGCCGATGTGGATCTTACCGTCCAGAAAGGTCCCCACGGTCAACACCACCGCGCTGGCGCTGAATTTTAGCCCCATTTGCGTAACGACACCGACGACCCGATCGCCATCCACGACCAGATCCTCTACCACCTGCTGGAAGATCACCAGGTTAGGCTGGTTCTCCAGTGCGCCGCGCACCGCCTGACGGTAAAGCACGCGATCCGCTTGTGCGCGGGTCGCTCTAGTCGCTGGCCCTTTACTAGCGTTCAATATCCTGAACTGAATGCCGGCCTTGTCGATGGCCTGTGCCATCAAACCACCCATCGCATCAACTTCCTTGACCAAATGCCCTTTGCCGATACCGCCGATCGCCGGGTTACAAGACATTTGTCCAAGCGTATCAATATCATGTGTCATCAACAGGGTTTTGCATCCCATCCGTGCCGACGCCATTACCGCTTCCGTACCGGCATGACCGCCACCAATGACGATGACGTCAAAATGATCGGGATAAAACATGGTAAAACACCTCACGCGAAAGCGAAGGATAGTCAAGGAGCCTGAAGGAGAGGATTCTACTCAAGTTTAGACGGAATACAAGCCAGGAAGATCCGCCGGTGGTTAAAGAAAGATCTTTTATTTATAGATCCCTTGTTATATCTAATACTAGAACCGCAATCCTCTGTGGATAAGCCATTTTGGTTGACTTATTCAAGGGATTATCGATCCTCCGAGCCTGTGAATGACCGGTGTCCAGGCCGGCATAAGCTCTGTCGCACTTACCCATAAGGTTCAGAGACTCTTAAGATTGTAAATTAGATAATTACCGGTTTCCAGCGGATTTTAGTCGCAGCTATACATAAAAGAGACTATCGGAGCGCTTTTATCTGCACGATCCATTCCGCTACCCAAGCTTCCGCCGGATCCTCGGGAATTTCGTGCTGAGTAATGTCGATCTTCAGCACATTTCCGATCCGGTTGGCGCCGAGCGTCGTAAGCTGGCGATCCAAGGTATCGATCGCGCCGCAAAACGTATCGTATTCGCTGCTGCCGATGCCGATTGCGCCATAGGCGACCTCGGCGAGTGAGGGCGCTTGCGCCGTCAACGCTCCTAACAGCGGTTGGAGATTCTCCGGAAGCTCGCCTGCGCCGTGGGTGGAAGTAACCAGGAGCCACAGACCCTCTGGACTTAATTCTGCCAGCTCGGCGCCATGCAGGACATGGGTGGTGACTCCATGCTGTTCAAGGATGCCGGCGACGTGCTCGGCAACATATTCGGCGCTACCCAATGTGCTGCCGCTGATGATGGTTACGTCAGCCATGATGGTCCCGTCAGATAAATAAGTCAGTATTATACGCTGTGTACCGGCTGGGATCTACCTGTGGATAATTGTAGGTATTAATCGGGCCTCTATGGCACGATAGTCCGGCTGATGGGGTTTTGCATCGAGATGAAGGTTTCGGTGGATTGGATCTCGCCGATGGCCTGAATCTTGTTGATAAGTACCTGTTGCAGGGCATCGATAGAGCGGCACGCCACCTTAATAAAGATGCTGTAGGCCGGTGGCATAAATGCCTCCGCCACTTCGTCCAGCGCGCCCAGCTTCTTGAGCGCGTAAGAGTAATTCTTGGCGCTTTCAAGAAAAATGCCGATAAAGCAGCAGACGACGGTAAAACTCGTACTCCAGTTCATCGATGCCGAGGGCGGACAACTCTCCCGGTAGCAGCCGCAATACCGCTAATTTCTTTAGACGGAACCGCCGGCTCGTGCACGCGATTCTCCACTTCGCGCTCAAGCGAATGGGGAGCGGCGGTGAAACGCGCTTCACAGCTGCGCCCCAATTGTTCCGCCAACCGCAGAAGTTCAGGACACCGTGTAGAAATGCGTCATAGTGTACCAGGATAATCGCCTTGTCGTAGTGTACCTGCCCGACGGCCATATCCCACAATCGGCCGGCAGCGTGTTGATTCTACGCCAGCAGCGGCGCCGTAGGCCGCTCATCGCGAGCTGCTGCTGTGGCTCGTCAAGCAGAAATCTACCGCCCTTTCCAGGTTGATGTTGCGCCGTAGTGGCCCGCAACGTCAAACTGGTGCGACAACGCTGTAAACAGGGTTTGGAGCGCGTTATCGTAGCAATCCATTTCTGTTGATGCGACCTGATGGAACCGTTGCGCTTCTGGATAAAAGGGCGATAAGATGGCTTGTAGGCCGCATCAGGGTGTCCGGAAAATGGGCGGAAAATCCTGATGAGCCCACAGCTGGTTTTGTTGAAACAGATAAAATTCGCTGGCCAGTGCTTAGGCACTTTACCCCGACGCAGCACCTATTCCAGCCGTGGTTTCATCAGCGGCGCACGTTTCATCAATTCCTTCTTCGGCACCGGAAACTGTTCCAGTAGTAAGGCCATTGGCGGGCTGTCAATCAAGATCAAGATAAGGTCACTCATCAGTTTCCCTGGTCAATGGCTAACAGCAGACTGACGTATCCAGCGTCCACCATCGTGCGTCAATCCTGTCCGGTCTGGGCTAATTGTTGGGAAAGGTTCAGCAGACCGGCTTCAATCTTCGCGATGACAATCCTCGCGACCACTCTCTGATAATCAAAGAGGCAACTTTGCTGTTCGTGGAACAGACAGCGCTGTTGGTGGTAGAGTTGTTGACTTCCTCAAGATCATCCATCAGCGCAGCCAGCGCCGCCTGTGCCAGCAATGAGGACTGAAGACTAATATCGACTATTTCAAACTGATGCTGAACGTTAATGCGTGCCTCGAGCCCCAAACCGTACCCCTTAGCCTTGCCTTGCACCCCCCTTTATTCAGCCACTGTTGCAGAGCTTCACGCTCAATGGTGATGTGATCGATGTGGATATCGTGCAATACTCGCTGCGTTTGCAATATGAAAGTCAACGCCGGTTCCGTCAGCGATGACGGCAGGGTGTGATGGGGTTTACGGCTCATAAGGGCTTTGGAGACGCAAATGTAAGCGCCAGCTTGGCCTGGGTTTTAGCGATATGCTGACGTTTTATCGGTTGAAGTTCTGTGTTTTACAGAATCTACCACGCTCGACCATCAGTTGCTCAAGTTGCTGATTAATGAGCTGGTGACTGGCCGGATCGTGCAACAGGCATTTCTTTAGCAGGATGATATCTACCGGGGAAATGCTTTGGCGATCACTGAAAACTCGCTGACCTGCAGCAAACGCAACGCCTTTTCCAGTACCGGTCAGAGATATGGGGCATCTCGGGCGGCGCTTCCAGCCGCTGACGTAATAGACATATCAGCTCAAAACAAGCCGCCGGAAGTGTCACCTTGTTAATCTGCCGTTGTCAGGATTTGGTACTTCGTTGCTCACTCGTAGTGGCGAGATAACTGCTTGCGACTGGCTGTCCGCATGACTGATCAGCAATACATGAAAATTACTCTTCTCTTTGACCTTGTCCAGCCGCAGGCGGATTAGCATTCGGTCATGCCACAAACCGTCGTTTGTTGATGGCGGCAAGCATGGTGTTCAAAATGGCCGGACAATTTCCGCCTCCGGCAAATACCCTTGTGTCATCTGATGACAGCGGCCATCCACTTTCAGCGCCTGAATGGACAGTAGGACGAATACCTCTTCCGATGTTGAAAGCAGGCCATCAGATAATCGAAGGTACGCGTATGGCTGAACGCCAGCTTCAGGCGATTGGCGATAAGACTTTTGGCGATGACGGGCGGCCTCAGCGAAATACACTTTCCCGGAAAGTGCTGTCAGCACAGAGCCGCATGGCATGCTGCCACTCGTACAGCCCGATTTCTAATAGCTGCTGAGGCGAGGAATTCTCTCTGCCGGAAGAGGTGTGAGCGCCATAATCAGATCGGTTATCCCTATGAGTAGTGAGAAAGACACAATAAATAAGTGCATTTTATAAATAAATGCTCGCATAAATTTATCCTTTATCAACTTTTTGCGTTAATCGCCCCTCAATGGGGGATAATTAGAATTAGTGTTTCGGCATTTTTCAGGCATACTGTGCGCTTTTAGTTTTTGAGGAAGTGCATCACCGCATGCTCCTAGAAAAATAATGCAAAGAAAAGGTTATGAATAAAGATCATAAGCAGTCGCTTCCGGCCGTCACGCTTGCCGCAATAGGCGTCGTGTATGGTGATATTGGTACCAGTCCTTTATATACCTTACGTGAATGTCTTGTTGCCGGCTATTATGGTTTTGGAGTTGAACGCGTGGCGGTGTTTGGTTTTTTATCTCTCATTTTCTGGCTCCTGATCCTGATTGTCTCGCTGAAATACCTTCTCTTCGTCATGTGCGCCGACAACGCCGGCGAAGGCGGCATTCTGACGCTGATGTCGCTCGCGGGTAGAAATACCGGCGCTAAATTGACGCCGATATTAGTGATGATTGGCCTTATCGGCGGCAGCTTCTTTTATGGCGAAGTAGTGATCACGCCTGCTATCTCGGTCATGTCGGCGATAGAGGGCTTACAGATTGCCGCGCCATCGCTACAGGAATTTATTGTACCGCTCTCCGTAGTGGTGCTAACCCTACTGTTTTTCATTCAAAAGAAAGGCACCGGCAGCGTCGGCAAACTTTTTGCACCGGTAATGCTGGTATGGTTTCTCACGCTGGGTGTTCTGGGTGTGCGTAGCATTATCGGTAATCCTGAAGTGCTGTATGCCCTCAATCCGAAATGGGCTATCGCCTTTTTTGCTGAATATCAAACCGTTTCTTTTTTTGCTCTCGGGGCAGTGGTGCTGGCCATTACCGGCGTGGAAGCGCTGTATGCCGATATGGGGCATTTCGGTAAATTGCCCATCCGCATCGCCTGGTTTAGCGCAGTGCTGCCGTCCCTAGTACTGAATTATTTCGGTCAGGGCGCGCTGTTACTGTCATCACCGATGGCAATCAAAAACCCTTTCTTTTTACTCGCTCCCGATTGGGCGATGATTCCTCTTCTTATTCTCGCGACGCTTGCCACGGTTATCGCTTCTCAGGCGGTGATTTCCGGCGTGTTTTCCTTGACCCGCCAAGCGGTGCGTCTTGGATATTTGCCGCCGATGCGCATCATCCATACCTCCGATATGGAAGTTGGGCAGATTTATATTCCTTTCATCAACTGGTTGCTGTATATCGCCGTGGTACTGGTGATTGTCAGTTTCGAGCATTCCAGTAATCTGGCGGCGACCTACGGTATCGCAGTGACCGGTGCCATGGTACTAACCAGCATCCTGTCTTGTACCGTGGCCAGAAAAAACTGGCATTGGAACCTGTTGCTGGTAGCAGTGCTGTTGCTGGCGCTATTGTGTCTCGATGTGCCCATGTTCGCCGCCAATGCGCCCAAGATTTTCTCCGGCGGCTGGCTACCGCTGCTGTTGGGATTCCTGATGTTTGTCGCCATGACGACCTGGAAAAGCGAGCGATTCCATTTGCTGCGCCGAATCCACGAGCACGGGAATTCCCTGGAGGCGCTCATTGCCTCATTGGAAAAATCGCCGCCGATGCGGGTACCTGGCACCGCCGTGTTTATGTCGCGCGCCATGAACGTCATTCCTTTTGCCCTGCTGCATAACCTAAAACACAACAAAGTCCTGCATGAGCGCGTGGTATTGCTGACACTGTGCACAGAAGATGCACCTTTTGTGCATAATGTACGACGGGTCACCATTGAAGCACTGTCGCCAACTTTCTGGCGCGTGGTAGCCAATTATGGTTACAAAGAGACGCCAGATATGGAGGAGATCTTCCACCGCTGCGGGTTGGAGGGACTATCATGCCGGATGATAGAAACGTCTTTCTTTATGTCCCATGAATCGCTGATTCTAGGGAAGCGGCCCTGGTACCTCATGGTGAGGGGGAAGCTGTTCATGGCCTTAAGCCGCAATGCCCTGCACGCGCCGGATCAATATCTCATCCCGCCTAACAGGGTCATTGAGTTGGGAACGCAGATAGAGATCTAGAGGTTTAATCATTCTCATCCAGCAGTTGCTGGCAGATGGCGAAGGCCCGGGCCCTCCCCAGTGAGAATGGTGTCCACGATGGCCTGATGAAGGCCCAGTTTGATGACATCACCATGGCATTAGAGCGAAAGTAATTTTGGTAAATCGAGCCAAGTGGTAAGGATATTATCGACGTGCTGCCAGCAGGCATGAGCGCGACCCTGTCGGCCACGGCACAAACAACATGATCATTCCGTCTTCAGCCAATTCTATCATGGTATCTAGCACCCCTTTCAATTTCAAGGTCCAGTGCCGCGGTTGGTTCATCGAATAATATGATTCTCGGCTTCATGCACAGCAAACTGGCGATCGCGACCCATTGCTGCTGTCCGCCCGACAATTGTCCGGGGAATTTTGCGCATGTTCGGCAATGCGTACCCGCTCCAATAGTGCATCGCCAGCGCCTCGGCCTCTTTGTTGGCATCTTGCGTACCCGGGTATAGGCGCCAGAATGCGGTTTTGCAGGACGGTTAGGTGCGAAAATAGATTGACAGGACGGTTAGGTGCGAAAATAGATTGAAGTGCTGAAATACCATACCGACTTCAGTGCGCACGCACTCGATATTGCAGAGAACGTCATTAAGCGGGGTACCGTCAACTACAATGTGGTCCTGTTGATGCTCTTCAAGATAGTTGATACAGCGGATCATCGTGAAGTTACCCGACCCGGAGGGGCCGCATAACACGATAAAACATGGCACTACCCATACCATTATTGATGTTTCCTATTGTAATTATCAAGTTACCCGAAGAGGCGGCGTTATTATTCATGTTCATACAAACCTTAATGCTGGAGTCCGGAAAACGCATTTCCAAATGTTGGCTATAGAAACAGAAAATCCAATAAACGAGCGCACCTAAGACATAACCTTCAGTGGACATGTACCGTTGCCTGTTTGCACGTTGCTAAACAGATCGAACGACCCGATAATGACCACCAGGCTGGTCTTTTTAATAACGCAATGATGGTATTGACCAGTCCGTGGGTTTTTCAATGGCCGAGCGCCATGGATTTCGCCGCCTCGGTTTGATCATTTTGTAGCGTCTGTAGCCAGGCCGCGTACGACTTCCGTTATATAGGTGGATTGGAATATGAAACACTCACCAGCGCGCAGAAGTTTATCGATTTGGGTTCCTATGGAGAAAAGTCATAGTTATCGTGATCTTTCAACTTTCCACTAGTGCTTGCGTTTGTTATAAATATTTATCAGCAACGAATAGCTAGGGTGATAATAAAACGGCGTCGGTGGCTAAGTAACCTACCTTTACGTCCAACATGTTATCCACTTCGTTCAACGGCTGAGTGTTTGAAGTGACTGCTCTTTCTTTACCATAATTCTACTAGATTGTTATCACGGTTAATTTGCAATCCAATTCCCTTTGCCGAATTACGTAGCACATTGTGCGCTTCGTCAACGTCTTTGCTGCTCGTCACTTTCAACTGATAAGTGTCTACATGTTGTAAGCAATTAACATGCAATTGGAAATGTTAGGGCTGTTCCTTGATAGCGTCGCGCCTTCGGACAGACTGGAGAAATTACTTATATTTACCGTCGGCAGCTCGACTTTCATTGATTTCTCCTGAGTGAACAGGTCACCGACTTCACTAAACCGCTAAAATAAATGGTGGTTGAAGAGTGCATTGCGCCTGCCGCGTTCAAGTCGGTACGGGTATGTCATGGAAGAAATACTACCCACCATCATTATTGCAACTGTCAAAACAGTTATTTTTTTTCATCTTCACATACCTTTATTTTAATGATTTTACAACACTATCGATGAAATCTTCTCGTTGATATCGCCAAAGTCAGTCAGGGTGTCATAAACGATTTTGCCTACCCTGGCGACGTTTATGTTTTTACAGGGCATCGCTTTGCCGGTAAAGGTGTGACCATATTGATGGGTAATACTTGTTGGACGCCTGCCAGGGCTTACTCACAGTGATAAAATAGGGCGTTAGGTTATAAACTATTAATTTCTCACTTTGATAATCTCATTCGATATTTTTCCAGAAAAGGCAATTGCGTTAAAGGTGAGAAAGCAAGAGGCTAACCGATTCCGCGATAACGGCGGCCTAGATGCGGAGAAATGCACAAGGCCTACGGTGCGCCGAAGGGGAGTCTAGCCTGTCTGTGCCTGGTTATTTAAAAGTGGGGACGTGACCAGAATGAAAGCGTCGCTGGTGCTGGGAAGGGAATGAGAACACAGCGTAGGGAATGCATGAAGCGATGAGGGAGCGAGTGAAACAGAAAGTTTACATTAGCTGCTCCGAAAAAACCATTTGCTGTTTATCGTAATATTCGGACTGACACCCCACCTCCATCATATCCGTGGAGACAAAATGACAAACTTGCTTCTGATGGAAGCACTATGGAGAGACCAACGCCTCTAGCGAGCAAATTTAATGCGAGAGGAAACTTATTCGCCAATTTCACAAATTATTACAAAGTGGCGCTGCCATTTTAAACCGCAATTGGCAGGCGAGCAAATTCGCGAAGCAAAAGCGGAAATGTCATCGTAGACCGTAACCTCTGTTGCTAAAGGAACGATGGTATTTTGGAGCAGGGAGTAGATTCGTTTATCCATAATTTAATTAAATTTTCCTTTAGTAATCTCTGTTTCCAAAAGCGAGTAAGGCAGTGTGAACGTTACACCAAAAAACAGAGGATTATCATTGTCAATTATCTTCACTCTAGTGCCGTTATGCAAGCGCTGGCATGCATAACAGTGGGTCACGTCACATTCTCATTCTTTGTTAGAAGTTCAATTATGCCTAAAAATAAATTAATAAATTAAAAAATATTACGCGTGATTAAATCTAAACTATGGGAAATACGTTCTATTCCCAAAGGGCACCATTGCGAAGAGGATCATCTCCGGCTATATCTAAATTCTCATCACGACCGTGCAGTGCATCATAAATATTCCGTTAATGCGCAGTAAACTAAAGGAACCGTAATGATTCATTTCAATCTATGCAGGCAATAAGGCCAAAAATGAATATCGACGCTCAGATAAAATGGGCACTCCTACACAAAAATGGGGCACTCTTGTGGCTAAGAGAAAGCCAAAATAGAAATCGCCGAGCCTTGGCCGATGCCCAGCAGGGTTCTGCATCCCGTTGTCTTTTTCCTCCTCGGTACAGCGAATTTCACAGGGGACGAAGAGACGCCGGGCGGCGAGCGCGGCGGAGGCGATTGGCCAGGAGATACAAAAGGTGTGATGTTTCTGAGCAAAACAAATCAGTGCGATATGAACTAATTAGTTCGTGCTGTATTTTTTCAGTTTCTTACGCAAGGTGCCGCGGTTGATGCCCATCATCTGTGCCGCACGTGTCTGATTGCCGCGGGTGTATTGCATCACCATGTCCAATAAAGGCTGCTCTACTTCAGCCAACACAAGTTCATACAGGTCGTTGACGTCCTGACCGTTCAATTGAGCAAAATAGTTCTTCAGTGCTTGCTTTACCGAATCGCGCAGGGGTTTTTGCGTTACCTGATCCTGAGGGTTAACGGTAGAAACGGTCAGTACGTCAGAATTTACGCGTTGTTCGAACATAGTTCTGTCTGCTCTTTTCTATTACGTAAGATTTGCAAAGTGTGCCTCCAGCGCCTCCAAGCTGTTCGCTGGGACCTCAATGGCGTTGAATGCACCTAAACTCGTTGTCGTGGGCACACGCCTGTAAAGCCAGGGTACGTGCTTACTAGCGATGCGAAAGTTTGCCTGGACTATAAAAGTCGTGCAATTTCCTGATATGCTCCATCAACAAATGCATCACCTCGCCCAACGGCAGCGGTGACAGTTCCACATTATCCAGATAATGCTGGATTTCCCGGAAGATCCAGGGTCTTTCCTGCGCGGTGCGGATCATCATCATGGTATTCGCCCCGGTGTAATCCAGCACCGCTCAGGCTTTCTGCGGGTCAGTAATGTCTCTAAATACTGTCGTACTCCGTAGCGTCGTTAAACAGGTAAACACAAGTGTGGCCATGAATCGTGATGGCCTGTATACCACAATCTTCGGCCGATTTGGCGATTTGTATCTGTGATCCGGCGTCCAGTTTGTGCGAATTTAAGGCTCTGAACAAGCGGTTCGTCACACCGGTCATCGGAGCCGCCATCAAGCAATTAGTGTAGCTGGAAGCGTCTAACACGCATAAACTAAAGAGAGACCATACTGTATCCGCAAGGGCGCGTATATTACGCATTTTTTTCATCAGATGAAAGGCCAAACTTTGAACAATGCAGTGTCTGTGATCAATGATTTCGGTCTTTTTGCGCGCGGGAAAACCACTTTTTCATTAAATACATAACGTTAACAAAACTCGTCTATTTTGTGCATTAACAAATTTTTCCTCACCCGCCTTTCAGCACGAGCGCATCATTAAAGTACAGATGACTGCGGCGCGGACCTGGCAGCGTCGCGCCCAAGTTCGCCTTCAGTGCTACTGGCCGGTAATGTGGCACTGCTCGTCTTTTCTGCCACCGGGAAAGCCGTGACATACGCCTGCACCACGCTCTGCGCCTGGCTGGCCAAAATGCCGGACAGCTCAAGAACCTCGGCCGCAGCAAATCAATAATGAGCGACACCAGTTCGCACAGCTGTCCGGAGAGGATATTTGCCGTCACCACGTCGGCATGCAGCTCTCGTGGCTGCGCTTGCGGCAAATACAGTACTAAAGGTCCGTCACGCCGTTACGCTGGGCCGTTGTCGCGGCTGGCCTAAATCGCTTGCGGGTCGATCTCGATGCCGATAGCCTGCGCCGCGCCGAATTTAAGGGCGGCGATAGCTAGATACCCAAACCACAGCCGATTACTGTCTTGCCGCGCAGCTCAAGACTGTCCAGCCATTGCAGGCACAACGCGGTTGTCGGGTGCGTACCGGCACGAAAGCCAGGCAAGGACCCATCGCATTGACCGCCTGTGGGTCCGGCTCTGGGAGCCAACTGTGGCAGATTCACAGTTGCTCACCGAAGCGCATTTGTCCTCCCACTGTTCGTTTATGGGTGAAACCGGCGCCCAGTAGCAGATGCCCCTGGAGAGCGTCCACGGCGACCGTCATGCCAACTGTGCATCGGTATCTCCCAACAAGTGTGTCTCGCTCGGTGGCGGCTCATATACAGGGGTATCGTGAGTATCTTCAAAAGTAACCGAGCGCTGCTTTCCGTCAGCGCGTTGCTTCAGGTATCGGCCAGGTTGGCCGGTGGTGGTGATTTTCAGTTGCATCCGGGGCGTAGCGGCTTGGCCGTCCACAACGGTTGCTTGCCAGGAACGCCAGCAGGCTTAGCACCAGCGCCAGTACGATCGAGTGAAAGCTGCCCGGCTGCAGGTTGAAACCGGCCAAGAGGGTATAGCTTGTGCCGCCGGTTATTATGCTGCTTAAGGCGCCGACGGCGTTGGCCAGCTCCCAGTAAAGACCCAGCACCAGCAGCCACAGAAAGACTGCTTCCATGCCACCGAACGCCAGCAGGTTGAGCCAAATGATCGTTCTCGGCGGACGCCAGGCGGCCAGCAGTAAGACCAGCACTAGCGTGACTAGGCTAGATTGCGCTTAAGCCGGTGTTCGTTTGTCGCCTGCTTGGGCTGTAGGCTCAATAGAGGTCTTTGATAATGGTGGCTGAAGATTACAAAATCGCGCGTTAATCGTCGACATGATGGCCGCCAACGGCGCCGCTAGAAAATGTCCGTCAATAGCGGCGTGGTCGCACCATCAGGGTAGAACCACAAAGGTTAGGCACGTTCAGTTCGGGCAATACCGCACGTCCCAAGGCGCCCGGCTAGGTGCATGCATAGCATTATGCCCCTACCACCACCGTGCCGAGAATTATGCCGCGGTGGACCACTTTACTGTCGCAATAGGATATACAGCGCACTGCGGCATGATGGGGCAGGCCGATGACACCGAAACACACCAGGAGCCAAAACGAGGTCATGAATTTTGTCGAGGGGATGCCACTCAACGCCTGAAGGTGAAATAAGCGCCGGATCAATGTGCCGCAATGTTGCCACCGCCGCGCACATACCGTCTGCGGCATGGACCACCGCCACCACAAATGGCGCTGCCCGAGCAACATCACCAGCCTCGGAAGGCATCATTGAGCACAATTGAGCACACTGGCGCGAAAGCCTCTGAAAGTAGCATAGAACGTGATACTGATCTTGGCAGGCGAGCGCCGCCGATAAATTGCACTGCCATGGCGTCGATAAATGTCACTAGCAGGCTGGCGCTGACAAACCATACCAATAGTGGGCTACCAAACCAAAGCGAGCCAAGGGGCGAATTTCTTACCTAGGACACCGAGGGATAACCATACCGCCGGCAACTAAATTATCGATAACAGTACCTAGCCGAGACCATATTTATACGCCATTCCTGGACCGCCGATGAACGAGATGTCGCTGACAAGGGTGACGTGTAACGCGCAAATATAAAGGGCCTTGCCCTGGCGTTTAGGTTTCTTGCAATCTAGGTTTCTTGCAATCTGAGCTTCTTCTCCAGATGATGTATATTGGTGCCGCCTTGCTGGAAATGCTCGTCATTTATGATCTTCAACTGCAAATCGATATTGGTTTTAATACCGTCAATAATCAGCTCCGACAGCGCATTTTTCATGCGAGCGATGGCCACGTCGCGGGTTTCACCAAAACAGATAAGCTTGCCTATCATGGAGTCATAGAACGGCGGTACAGAGTAACCTGCATAAATATGCGACTCCCAGCGCACGCCCAAGCCGCCTGGCGCATGAAACCGGGTAATTTTGCCTGGGCTCGGCAGGAAGCTTGTCGGATCTTCGGCGTTGATACGGCATTCCATCGCGTGGCCGGACACCTTGACATCCTCCTGCTTCAAGGACAAGGGCAGCCCGGCGGCGATGCGCAGTTGTTCTTTGATCAAATCCACACTGGTTATCATTTCGGTAACCGGATGCTCCACTTGGATGCGGGTATTCATCTCGATAAAGAAAAATTCACCGTTCTCGTAGAGGAATTCAAAGGTGCCGGCACCTCGATAGCTGATTTCCATACAGGCTTTGACGCAGCGCTCGCCGATAAAGTGGCGCAATTCTTCTGTAATACCTGGCGCCGGCGCTTCTTCCACCACCTTTTGATGACGACGCTGCATGGAGCAATCGCGCTCCGCCAGGTAAAGGGCGTTGCCTTGACAGTCAGCTAGCACCTGGATCTCAATATGGCGCGGATTCTCCAGGTACTTCTCCATATAGACTATATCGTTATTGAACGCGGCCTTTGCTTCGGCACGGGTCATAGGGATGGAAGCGTCCAGCTCTTTGTCGCTGCAAACCACGCGCATCCCGCGCCCGCCGCCGCCGCCGGAAGCCTTGATGATTACTGGATAGCCGATGTGGTTGGCGATGGCGCGGTTTTTGTCCATATCCTCACCCAACGGTCCGTTAGAACCGGGGACGCAAGGGACGCCGGCCTTTCTCATCGCGTTAATGGCCGAAACTTTATCGCCCATCAGCCTAATGGTTTCTGCGCGTGGGCCGATAAAGATGAAGCCTGAGCGCTCAACCTGCTCGGCGAAATCGGCGCTCTCAGAGAGGAAACCATATCCCGGGTGGATGGCCACCGAGCCGGTGATCTCCGCCGCGGAGATGATGGCGGGGATATTGAGGTAGCTTTTCACTGACGGCGGCTGGCCAATACAGATTGTCTCATCGGCCAACAGCACATGTTTTAAGTCACGGTCGGCGGTGGAGTGTACCGCCACGGTTTTGATGCCCAGTTCTTTACATGCGCGCAGAATGCGCAATGCAATTTCACCACGGTTTGCGATGACGATTTTATCTAGCATTTGGCGCCTCGTTATTCGATGACGATCAGCGGCTCGTCGAATTCAACCGGTTGGCCATTGTCCAGCAGGATGGCTTTTACCACGCCAGCTTTATCTGATTCAATCTGATTCATCATTTTCATCGCTTCAACGATACAAAGGGTGTCGCCAATGTTGACCTTCTGACCGACCTCAACGAAAGGTTTCGCATCCGGGCTCGGGGTGCGGTAGAAGGTTCCCACCATCGGCGAACGCACAAGGTGACCGCTTATAGTCGCAGGCACGGCAGCAGCCGGGATAGCGGACTGCTGCACCGCAGGGATATAAGCCTGCTGCATCATCGGGTAGACCGGTTGCACTGTAGCACGACTGATACGAACCGATTCTTCACCTTCAGAAATTTCCAGCTCGGAAATGCCGGATTCTTCAACCAGTTCAATCACTTTCTTGATCTTACGAATATCCATGAGTGGGGTTCCATGCTCTAATTAGTTGGATGTGAACAGGTGTTTGACCGCTGTCTGTAAAGCAAAGTGATACCCATCGGCGCCGAGGCCGCATATCACGCCAACCGCAATATCGGACAGATAGGAGTGATGACGGAAAGGCTCCCGCGCATGCACATTAGAGAGATGAATCTCAATGAACGGGATGTTTACCGCGAACAGCGCATCGCGCAGGGCGACGCTGGTATGAGTAAATGCTGCGGGATTGATAATGATAAAATCGGTGTTCCCCCTGGCCTGATGGATGCGGTCGATCAGCGCATGTTCCGCGTTGGACTGAAAATGGCTGAATTCTACCCCCAGGTTGCCGGCCAGCGTGCCCAGACTCGCGATGACGTCGGTAAGTGTGGTATGACCATACCTGTCCTGTTCACGGGTACCAAGCAAATTCAGGTTTGGCCCATTGAGAAGCAAAATGTGGAACTTATCGGACACTATGCGGCGATCTCTCTTCAATTTACGTTACTCCGTAGAAAATAACCAACGGTAAGCGATTTGTCATCTTTTTGCTGACATTTTGATGCTGATTCGCCATTAGGGTCGGGTATTATAGCGGATTTTCGTAGCAAATTACTGGCGGTATCCGCAAAGTTATCTTTTAACGACCTATTTCTGGCGAGAGCCAGATAACGCAACTGATTACTATAACGGAAGTAAAATTGATCTTTCACCACAACTATGGGCGAAATTTCTTATGGTGTAGAGCCAGGAGCGCCAGCGCCGCCACGGTATACAACATTGGCTGCGATAGAATTTTAACTGACTGCAAGTAGTGAATCGGCGTTAGGATGGCCGCTATATGGATCAGGTTGTGCAGAATTTTGCCAGCGATTTTTAATTTGCGCTACGCTCACAGGGTAAGGGGGTGCCGGCCAGCAACAATATTACCCAACTGGCAATGCCGAGCACTAGACAGGGGCGGGTCACCAGCTACCGGCTGAGTAAACGCGGGTTGTCGATCCCGAGTTCCTGCGGCGCATAACTGTCCAAATGTAACGTGGCTCAGACAAAACACCGCAGTCCGAGCAACCGCCGGCAACGGACAAGCAGCGGATGGCACGCAGGCGGGCCAGGAGCGCCGCCAATCGCAAGGCTAGCAGCAACCTAAGCGCCACGCTGCTGGTGAAATGCTCGATATCTTTGGCGGGATTGGTGCTGAAGTCACCTTGGCTGACGACATAGACCAGCCATAGCAGCAGTATCATGGCGGCCAAGTGTTTAGCCAGAATAGGTGCTTTAAATTTTCGATCGGCATGGCCATTATACAGCAGCGTCAGTTGTCGTTCAACGTCCAGAACCACCGCTGCCAATAACCCCCCCTCCGTCGCCTGCGACCAGCGAGGATGATCCACATGCAGGTTCACGTTGACGTTGGTGTAAAAACCATTGGATTTGATTCCCTTAAAACCGTATTCAAAGTCGTAATCAGCCTAATGGGCGCGCTGTTTTGCGGCGGTAGCGTTTTACGGTCATGACGCCAGCGGATGCATGACTTCGTCCAGCCGAAAAGCTTATACATGGGGATATCCAGGGCTGCTGCCTATGAAGCTGTCTTTTTCTCCCGGCATCTGTGCGGGATCATCAATGGCCTGGAAGGCAACAAAACGCGCCTGACCAGTGATTCCACCAGCTTTAACAACTAATTGATCTCAAATCCTATCCAGTGGATTACCATCGACCAGGCCTCGACGCAGCACAGTCGGTAAATACGTTCTTCCAGCGCGAACCGCTCGAATAAGATCCGCCATGTTCAGCGTCATCGGTTTTGCGACCGCGCCGTCAATACGTATCTGCCACCATTCGGTTTTCAGACCGCCTGCGTGCGCGGCGCTTGTGTATGCCACGCTGTGTGGCGCGTAAAGTTAACGGTTTGCCAGGATAAGGCGGCTTCACCGCCTTATCCTGGCAGAAAAGAGAACAGATTCACACGCGTCGCGGGAAAAAGGCTGAGAGAGGTAGCGATGATACAAAGCACTTTCGCAGTAACATCGGCCGCGCATAATCTAGACAAAGAAATCATGGCGAACTCCATCGAGATAATTTAGTGCCGGTTTAAGTATGACGTATAAATCGCGTTTTTATTCGCTGACGGAAACGGCTATTTTAAAAGTGCCCCGCTTAAGAATATCGGTAATCCCCTTTTTGTTGTGGAGTTCAGGGATAGGACTCAACGTCCGACTCTCGACCATGACGGCCATGCTTTATGCCCTATGACGCTGCTGATGATGGCAGGGTAGCACATTGAGTTATTTCAGGCTGCAGCAGCAACGGCTAGACAGACAGTTGACTGTGATGGGCGACTGGAGCTGTTGCGTAGTGGGGCGTTTACCACCTGCCGATCCGGTTGGCAGCGGCAGCGTCGACCCGCTGTCAGACACTCAAGGTATTTTGTTTCTCGCTCCGCGCTGGCTGCTCCGGCAAATGCAACCACAAGAATTGCAGGAAACGCGGAGCAGGCACATTATTACGGCGGGTGCGAGAATGTGGGCGCGCAGCCGGGTGGATATTCTGATATGTGCTTTCGCCGCCCATGGTGTGCGTACCTGGCTGACCAATCGACTGTCGTTCGATAGCCAGCTGGCTCTGCAATTGGAGGAGCATCAGGATGTAATCGCCCACGGCGTGGTAGTGCTGATTATGCGCCCGGACCCCGAGCGCCTTGGGTCAGCGCATGCCGCAGCGATTGACGGTGCGCTAATCAATTTACTGTCAGTCTCGGTCAAGCGTTATCCAGACACGTTGTTGGCGCACTATTTCGCGACGATATCGTCACCAACCGCATCCGGGATGGTGTTGATGCCTTGACCGCGACTAAACTTGCCGGTGATGACAAATTGAGGCTGGCGCAGCGCTATGAACGCCAGCAGCTGCTGTGGTTGATCCCGCTGCTATCCCAACTACCGGGATGGTTCTATTGATGGAGACAAGTTTGTACTTACTATTGATGCACAGCTTTCGTCACTGGTTCCGCGATACTCTCATGCAGTGCGGTAATCCGTGCGAAGCTAAATTATGTTTGAATTGGTTGAGGCGAATCTCTGCCAACATTTTGAACCTCTACGTCCGGCGCTACGTCTTGTTGACCGGGCCGGTTACTAACGGTTGCCGAGCCGGAATAACCCTGATCGGTACCGACTACATCAGCATTGTACCGATTTTAGTTATCAAACTGCATCCCAGCCTGGTGCGCGATATCGCCCGCTGGCAGGAGAATCAACTGTTCATGCAAAGTTTGCCGGAAGCCTGCAATCAGCACCTGGACGCCAGCACCTGGACGCGGGTTTTTGCGACCGACGTGCACAGCATACGCGAGTGACAGACCTTTCTGGATCATACCGTAGCGGGCGGCGCAGGCGATTTCTTCGCACCGATTTTGCCGTTAGGAGAGTTGCTAAAATATTCACGATTTGATCCGAGATCAGTATAAAGTCCATGCAAAATTAACGTACAATGTGCTTCAATAGCATCATGAATTAGCGTGTGCTTACAATGCACGAATGGGTCAATTTACACGATTTTTATCCTCATATTCGTCATCATCAGATGTCAGCAAAAATGATAATCGCGCACTTCGCCTGACTAAAATCCACAAAGGAATTTTCTTCAGTTGGTGGAAATGTTAACGGCATAACGGCATAGAAGTCGCGCGTTTTACGCCTTGTCGCTGCTTTTCGTGGTTGGTAAAGTAGGCAGATTGTATTTTTGCCAGATTGCAGGATTATCCTTCAGTTATGTTTAAAAAATTTCGTGGCATGTTTTCCAATGACTTGTCCATTGACCTAGGTACCGCCAACACCCTCATTTATGTGAAAGGACAGGGCATTGTCCTGAACGAACCGTCCGTCGTAGCCATTCGTCAGGACCGAGCTGGTTCGCCGAAAAGCGTTGCGGCCGTCGGCCATGAAGCGAAGCAGATGCTGGGGCGTACGCCCGGCAACATCGCGGCTATCCGGCCGATGAAGGATGGCGTCATCGCTGACTTCTTCGTTACCGAGAAAATGCTACAACACTTCATCAAACAGGTTCACAGCAACAACTTCATGCGTCCCAGCCCGCGCGTGCTTGTGTGCGTGCCAGTGGGGGCGACCCAGGTGGAACGTCGCGCAATTCGTGAATCCGCTCAGGGAGCAGGTGCGCGTGAAGTCTTTCTGATCGAAGAACCAATGGCCGCCGCGATCGGCGCCGGCCTGCCGGTCTCCGAGGCTACAGGCTCAATGGTAGTAGATATCGGAGGCGGTACCACGGAGGTCGCGGTCATCTCGCTTAATGGCGTAGTGTACTCTTCTTCCGTGCGCATTGGTGGCGATCGCTTCGATGAAGCTATCATTAACTACGTGCGCCGCAATTACGGCTCGCTGATTGGCGAGGCCACGGCAGAACGGATCAAACACGGAATTGGTTCCGCCTATTCTGACGATGAGGTGCACGAGATTGAAGTGCGCGGCCGTAATCTGGCTGAGGGCGTGCCACGCGGTTTCACTCTGAACTCGAACGAGATCCTTGAAGCGTTGCAAGAACCGTTAACCGGTATCGTGAGCGCGGTGATGGTAGCGCTAGAACAGTGCCCGCCGGAGCTGGCTTCCGATATTTCCGAGCGCGGCATGGTGCTTACCGGCGGCGGCGCTCTGCTGCGTAATCTCGATCGTCTATTGATGGAGGAAACAGGCATTCCGGTGGTGGTGGCGGAAGATCCGCTTACCTGCGTCGCCCGCGGTGGCGGAAAGGCGCTAGAGATGATCGATATGCACGGCGGTGATTTGTTCAGCGAAGAATAATTTGCCTCGAAAAGGAGAGCCGTCCGGGTAAATGCTCAATGGGCTGTCCCGTACGGCTCCACTTTTGTGAGGAAAATGCATAGTTTATGAAGCCGATTTTCAGCAGAGGGCCTTCTCTGCAACTGCGACTTTTTCTGGCAATCATGGTGGCTATCGCCGTCATTATCGTCGACAGCCGGCTGGGGACGTTTGTTAAAATCCGTACCTATATGGATACCGCCGTCAGTCCCTTTTATTTTCTGGCCAATGGTTCGCGCCAGATATTGGATAATGTGTCGCAGACGCTGGCGACCCGCGCCCAGCTGACGCTGGAAAACCGGGCGCTGCGACAGGAATTGCTTCTGAAGAACAGTGAGCAGCTGCTGTTGGGCCAGTACAAGCAGGAAAACGCCCGGCTGCGTGAGCTGCTGGGGTCGCCGCTGCGCCAGGATGAACAGAAAATGGTCAGCCAGGTGATCTCCACCAGCACCGATCCCTATAGCGATCAGGTGGTAATCGACAAAGGGCTGGATAATGGCGTTTATGTCGGCCAGCCGGTCATCAGCGATAAAGGAGTGGTAGGTCAGGTGATCGCCGCCAGCAAGCTCACCAGCCGTGTGTTGCTGATTTGCGATGCGTCCCACGCGCTGCCGATACAGGTACTGCGCAACGATATTCGTGCGATCGTTGCGGGTAATGGTTGTAGCGAGGATTTACAGCTGGAGCATTTGCCTGGCAATACCGACATTCGCGTCGGCGACGTGCTGGTGACTTCCGGTTTGGGGGGGCGCTTTCCGGAAGGGTATCCAGTGGCGGTTGTGTCATCGGTGAAAGTCGATATGCAGCGCGCCTATATCGTCATCCAGGCGCGCCCCATGGCCGACCTGCAGCATCTGCACTATTTGCTGTTGCTGTGGGGTGCCGATTTGCGCGGCGAGGTGCCGCTACCGCCTGACAAGGTGCATAGGGTGGCTAATGAACGCTTGATGCAAATGATACTGCAGATGTTACCGCCGTTTGATGCTATGGGCCCGCCGCCGGCCGGTGCCGTGGCCCAGCCTGCCGCGAGCGGCTCGTCGCTGAACAGCGTGGGCGTAACCCCCTCCGTCGCAGCGGCCAATCGCGGCGCAGCGGCGAGAGAGGATGAGGCTCAGGGCAGCTCGACGACGTCGCATCAGCAGAGGAAGAGCGCCCGCACTGACGCGACACGGCACGTGGGTGAAAGCGCCTCTCACACAGAACGTCCGGCCAGTGGCGCCAGCCACGCGATGGGAACCAGAAGCAACGGCGTCAGCCAGGATGCCTCTGGTGCTTCCCCAAACACCACACCGCCACGTCGGCCCCTATTTGGCGGCGCGAGAGAGGGGCAATGAACCGCTATCACCACCACGGTAGCTGGATTATTTGGCTCTCCTTCCTTATCGCGATTGCTTTACAAATCATGCCGTGGCCGCCGCAGCTGTACCTTTTTCGTCCCTCTTGGCTTAATTTGCTGCTCATTTACTGGGTGATGGCGCTGCCGCACCGGATCAATATAGGCACCGGTTTTATTCTCGGGCTGATTCTGGATCTGATGCTCGGCTCAACCCTGGGTGTGCGTGCCATGGCGCTGAGTATTCTCGCGTATCTGGTGGTGTTCAAATTTCAGTTATTTCGCAACATGGCTCTTTGGCAGCAGGCTCTGATTGTGATACTGCTGTCATTAACAACTCAGGTGATCGTATTCTGGGTGTGGGGGTTGGTAATTAATATTTCATTCCGTCCGGAAATACTCTGGGGCAGTGTGGTGGATGGCGTATTGTGGCCCTGGTTGTTTCTGCTGATGCGCAAAATACGTCGTCAATTTGCCGTGCAGTAGCGAGAAAAGGAAACCACGGATGAAGGCGATTTATCTGGCGTCCGGATCGCCACGGCGTAGAGAATTACTGGCCAACTGAATGTTCTTTTGCGGTGATTAGCGCTCTGGTGGAGGAGCGACGCCGCGCTGGCGAAAGCGCGGTAGACTAACCAATGGATAAGGCCGACGCCTATGGTATTCAGGGAAAGAGTGACCCTTCGTGCGTTCGATTCACGGCGGCTACCCTACCGTGGTGGACCTGCTGCTAGTGGAAACCTTGGAGCTGTCGAATTCAACGCTCTGGCGTGAACAAGAGTAATCTATGATAGCTGAATTACTTGTCAATATCACACCCCTGAAACACGGGTTGCCTATGTCGACAGCGGCATCTTGCAGGAGATCCATATCGAGCGGGAAGCGCAGTGCGGCATTGTCGGTAATATCTACATAAGGACGGGTTAGCGGCGTGCTGCCGGGCGTGCAGGCGGCGTTTGTCGATATCGGGCTGAATAAAGTGTCTTCCTGCACGCCTCGGATATTATGCTTCATACCGAATGCGTAGCCGGTGAAAAACAAAAGAATTTTAGGTGCGCGATATCGCCGAGCTGGTGCGCTAAGTATAGGATATTATGGTGCGGGTGGTGAAAGATCACCTCGGAATAAAAGTGGCTCGGCTGACCGCCGATATTGCGCTGCCGTCGCGCTATTTGGTCTTCATGTCGGGGGCCCGCCCCGCCCACGTCAGCGTGTCGAAGCGTATCGACAGCGAGGTGGAGCGTGAGCGTTTAAAACAGATCGTGGCGCACTATCGCGGCGAGCAGGGTGGTTTTATCTACTGCGGCTGAAGCATCGGCAATAAAGAGTGGTCCCAGGACGCCGTCTTTACTCAAGCGGCTGTGGACAAAAGTCATGGAGTGCAAGCGTTGCAATCAAATCTGCTATATGTTGTATGGCGAGTTGGCCCTCGCCCAGCGCACATTGCGTGATTTCGCTGGGGCGGCGTTGAACCGTATCCGTGTCGACTCACGGCTGACGCACGAATTGCTGCTGGAGTTTGCTGCCGAATATATTCCGGACATGACTGCCAAGCTATAGTATTACAGCGGCATCGAGCTTAAATCCGGCGGCTATCTGATCATTGATCAAACTGAAGCGATGACGGCTATCGATATCAATACAGGCGCCTTTGTCGGTCACCGCAATCTCAACGAAACGATCTTCAACACAAATATTACGCAGGCCATTGCGCGCCAGCTGCGACTGCGTAATCTCGGCGGCGTTATTATTGATTTTATCGATATGGGCAATGAGAAGCACCGTCGGCGGATGCTGCATTCCATTATCAGGCGCTAAGTAAAGATCGAGTGAAGACCGGTATCAAGGGGTTTTCACAATTGGGACTACTGGAGATGACGCGCAAACGCACGTGTGAAAGTATTGAACATGTTCTGTGTAGCGAGTGCCCTACTTGTCACTGCCGCGGGACGGTGAAAACTATTGAGACAGTTTGCTATGAAATCATGCGTGAAATCGTGCGCGTATACCATGCGTGCGACTTCGAGCGTTTTCTGGTCTATGCGTTGGTCGCGGTACACGCTGGCGCGATCTCGGTTGGCAGCCCTGGGAAGTTCTGCTGGGGCATGTTTCTGGTGAGGCAAAAGGCTCACTGGCCGCGGGGCGGCTGCAGCCCGGCCCGCCTGGAGACAGCATGCTGCTCTGTCAGGGTATGCTCCACGCGCAGGCGGCCCTATCCTGTTCTCACGCAACCTTTGACTGGTGCCACAACCAGTAGAACGGGCTGGTATTATGGAGATAAACATCGATGCCTAGGCGTGATCGATTTGGGCCAACGGCGATTTCTATTTCCATACATCGGTGAAAGGCGAGCCCTGGCTGGACATTCTTGCTGGTCTGCACCTGGATTAATGCCGTTGACGCCAGGCGTTTATTTCCCAAATCCGCTGAATATGGGGACCGTCTGGTGGACTATCTGATCGGCGTGCTTAAAGGTGGCCAGGTAAGAATGCCTCTTTGCTGTTTGCAGGCAACCCCTGTCGATTTCCGTTTAAGCATAACGACGGCCAGTTTGAGATGTGTGCCGTTATAAGCGGGCTAAATGTCCATTTGACTCCGACTGGACGGCGCAACTGAACATCGACCTGGATTTCGTCAATAACGGCATGTTTACGCATGCGCTGCAAACCGCGCTCGGCGAAACTTACGGTTACAATAGCGTCGCCGGTATTCCTGACTATTCCGAAGAAAAATTGTTAATTGATGCCGGCATCAGCGACGTCGACATCGCCATCCGCGACTATTTTCCCAGACGCCGCTCAAGGCGTCGCTTGGCAAAACGCTTGATGAACTGGAAGTTGGCGAGCCGATGAATGGCGACTTGCATTTGGAAAAAATCGTTGGACATGACCTTCAGGGGCTAAGCGGCACTTTCCACTATAATAACGGCAATGGGGATAGCACCCTCTTGATGGGCAATGGTTTGGCCGGCCGATAGCGGTGAATTTCACCACCCGAGAAAACTCACCGAGTTTGATGTTAACGTGGACTGGAAGAGGACTTGGGGAAGAGGACTTGGTGCCTAATCAATTTCCCGCGCTGCCAGCCGCGCTGGTGGAGTCGGTCAACAGCCGCGCGGCTTGGCAGAACGATATCACTGTTGCTTACCGCTGGTTGCTTACCGCTGATAGAGCAAAAGATGTAAGCGCACTTGCCCTGCCGCTGGATAAATCGGGCTGGCAGCCTTTCTCGCTCGCGGTAAACGCCTCTCGCTCTCGGTAAACGCCAATAGGGACATGCATGCCTTCCTGTTCAGCGGCCATGCCGGTAGCTGCAATAATTCCAATAGCCAAGGTTGTTGGGACGCCAACTCTCCTTGAAGTGTGACGCTTGGACGTAGGGCAGCAAGACACCTCCGCTGTCGGCTTCACGCTTTCGTTTCAGTAATGCGCTGACGCTGGGCGGGTAGGTGTGGCACACTGGTATTGACACGCAATAACGTGGCCGGTGAGAGTAGGGTAGCGGCGAAAGGAAAGGAATTAATGGCGTACTTAACCGCGAATGCGCCCTGGCGCGACGATCTGGACTATCTCTACTACAAACCCAGCTTTCGTCGATGCCAGCACTGGTTTCGTTGACTAGCCAGCGCTGGATTAAAGGCCAAAATCTGGTGCGTCAGCGGCAATATCAAGCCACAGCAGGAACAACTGTTATTGACCGGTGGCGTAATCGATATCGGCAACGCCAAACTGACTATCGAAGGCAGCTGGCTCAGCCGCCGCGGGAACCGGATATCGCTACAAGGGGAGCTGAAAAGGAAAGATATTGGCACCGCGGCAGATTATATCGACATTGGATACGTCGTTGCGCGCAGCATCCTTTCACCTGAATTATGCTTTGTATTAATGGGTTTTACTTTGATTCGTCAAAGGCACTGCCTGGTTGAAAGACGGCATCTTGCATACCAACGATCCGTTGATTGATGGCCTGGAAGAGGATATTATCATGGCCACGGTTAGGATGACGACATCATTTATGATTAACCCAGTAGTGGCGCTGCGGTTTTTGCCGCCAGCAAGGTGTTGGCACCGTTTGTAAAATAAGGCAGCAGCTCGGACGCGCCTGAAAAGTAGGAAGTTCTGCGCCAGCCGCGCGGTCAAGAGGCAAAGTTAAAATAACGGGCTGTCATTTAAGGTGATGCATGTCTCTATTCGCGTCGTGGCGGATCGAATCCATTTTTAAGAGTGAGTACTTATGAGTTTGATGTTAGTCAGTGAATATTTGCTCTATAACAATCAACTGCAGCATGGCTATCTGTTCTCTTTAATTGGAACAGATGAGTGCATGACATCTGGGCTATGCCGATCTCTATTTCTAATTTAAGCTATCATGAAGAATGGGTCGCTAAAGACGGAATCATCAAGGAAGGGTCATACAGTATCGACCAGGGCGTCGGCGCGCGCGATAAGCGGCGAAAAACCGGTTTCGCCTATGCCGACCAAATTACGATAGCGGCGTTGAACCAAAGCGTGATGGCTGTGTGCAGCATCGTCAGTGAAGCGGGCAATGGCCGGGTACGTTACTTTGGCTGCGGTTGCTCACCGTCCAATCTATTGACTATTGGATCCGATCCGCTCGCCAATCTGCCGCACGAGGAGAAAAGCGCGCTGCTGCACCGGGTGGATAAAGCGGCGCACGCCGCCGATGCGTGCGTCCAGGAAGTTATAGCCAGCCTGTCGGGGTGTAGAGCAGTTCTGGTCGTCGCAACTGGGTGTTGGGAAGCGGTGCGTACAGTGGCGACGATGGTACGCTCGCTTGTCTGATCGGATCGCTAACTGCCGATGATAAAGGTGATAAAGGTGTGTCGAAGCAATACAATGTGCTGATTGAAATACACCGGCAGCCATGGCAGTGAATTTTGCCGGCTTCGGTCAGGTCGATACTGCAGGTGCTGTAGTTAAGTAGCCTTACCTGTAAGTCATTTTCCAATTCCGCCACGGTCTGACTGGCGGAAGCGGCGCTCGTTTGCAGTCGGCGCGCGGCGCTAGTAAACGAGTTGACCTCCCCAGGCGAATATCAACATGTGTTTAGCCTTTCCATTATTCACTCTGCTTTCAAAGTGACGAATTGTATAAGGTAAAATAGCGATGTCGATTCTCCTTATCGTATTCGCTAATCTGAAATAGTTTGCCGTTTTGTTAGCTATTAAATAGCAACAATTTGAGTGGGCTGTAAACATTTTGCTAACGCCCCTTTCCAGGAAAGGTCTGGGGGTTCTATGCTCATTCTGAGCACGACTGGGGCGGCCTTTTGTCGCGACACCCCCGTTAAGGCGGCGACAGGCGGTACAGGAATCGATATGGGTTACAACTAAAAAAGTATAAGTTTGCTTCCGGTCATGGCAATCTTTGATCTGTCCTTTTCACCGGTATTTTCGAGCTGAGGCTATTTCGCGGAATCTATGATTTTGTCTGGCATCCAGCCTTATTCAATACCACACTGTATTGTTGCGTTTTACCTGATTTCTTGTTTGCTCGTTTGAGGTTGTCGTGAAAACCTTTGCCACTAAAATTGTCCGCATCGCTCTTCACCCTGGTGCTGATAGCCGCCATCGCTATTTCCGCACCTGGTCGTTTACCGAGTCGCCCTGGACTCACGACACCGAGTTCAGTGCCGATATGGTGGCCATTGCGCCGGGCGTCGGCGATTTGATTACTGAAGTGCCTATTCTCGATAATTGGCAGGTAAAGAAAATCGCATCATCGACAACCCGCGTTTTTGAGGCAGTGGTGGAGAGGCAGCGCGAGGTGTCGCGTCGGCGTAGTCTGGGGTCACGCCATATTCCAAGAACAGATCGATCAGGCCAGTAACGATCTTTCGACCGTCAACCATCAGTTGGCCTAAGCCATCTCGGTGAGAAATTTAGCCAAGTTAGACTTGGCGCGCACTGAAGTGAGGGCGCCGGCGGACGGTTGGGTGACCAATTTTAACGTTCATGCCGGTGAGTTCATCACCCGCGGCTCGGTTGTGGCGGCCCTTGTGAAGAAAAATACCTTCTATCTGCTGAAGTATCTGGAAGAAACCAAGCTGGAAGGGCGCGGCCGGAGTATTGGTGGAGATCACCCCTCTTGGCAGTAACTGAATTATCACCGCTACCATCGACAGTAGCGCCGCCGGTGTGAATAACGGCAGCGGCGCAGTGGACAGTAAAGTTGCCAGCGTCGACTCTAATCTGGAATGGGTCCGCCTGGCACTGCGCGTTCCGGTAAAAATCGTGCTTGATAAGCAGAAAGGGGATCTTTTCCGGCAGGGACCACGGCCACGGTGTGATTACCGGTCGACGCGATGGCTACTTCGGGCGGGTCTCGCCCCTGATGCAACTTATCCATCGCCTGCGCGAGTTCGGTTAACCGGTGGCTTATGCTGCAATCTCTGTTTTTTCGCTGGCACTTGCCTTTAAGCTGACGTTTGCGATTTTGCTGGCGTTAGTCCTCGGCTTTTATCTTCAGCTGCAAACGCTGTGCTGGTCAGTATTGACCGTTGCCATCATCGTCGCCGGCCAGACATTTGCCGCCGGCGGTGAGTCGTTCGCGGGCGCAATCTATCACCACAGTATGCTGGGGATCATCGGTACCTTTAATCGGCTATTTGGGCGCGCTGGTTATTATTATCCTGACGATCCGCGCGCCGTGGTGATACTGATGTTAAGCTGCCTCTTGGCCGGCCTGTACACTGCGCTCATTAGCCCGGGCCCTGTACACTGCGCTCATTATCATCGTCGTATCTATTGTCCTCGGCATTATTTGCACCATCTTGGCCGATATCCTTTTTCGCAGCGCTCCATCAAGTGCGATATCGATCGCGCGCTGGATAATCTTTTGATCCATTATCGGCCACTGCAACTGTGCGTGAATAATGCGCCAAAAGAAGAGGTGGACAACACCAAATTGTCTTTGCAACTTGTTGATATCTAAAGAAATTACATGCGTTCACAAATAGCGCTGAATTCAGGGAGTATTTTGTCGGCGAGTTTCTGGGCTCCGGTATTGCAGTCTCAATCTGTCGATAAGCATCGGCTGGCCGGTTTTGAAAGCACCCAGCAGTGGTGGGGCTGGTATGCGTTACAGTGATCGCAATTGCCATCTTGCTTGCGTTATTGATTGGCTATATCTCTTTAGCACACTCCTTTCCTTAACCTTGGAACTCATTTGTTGAGGCAGCGAATAAAGCAAATGTTTAATCTCGACAACCGATAATCTCTCCCAGGCAGCCACTTTACTGTCGATCATCTGTAGCCATTGCTACTGTTGGTACTATCGCGTTAATTAATAACAATTTCGATTCTACCACCCCGTAGCGTTGTTACATAAGTGCTGGAAGTCTTGTGTGGAAAGGGATTGTAGAGGCGTAAAATCGTCCCTGCCCATGTGGTGAATGTACTGATTTTCCTGGCCATCGCCATCTATGTTTTACACTTGACCAGACTCTGGCTGGAGAAAGATTGCCTGCCGCAGACCATGATGGAGCCGGCGTTCCTCGCTGGTGACGCTGTTTAGTAATGTCGACTATGTACTGGTGATCCTGTTAACTTTATTCACACTTGGTATCCAGTGGAATGATCTGGCCTGGATCGTCAGCGCGCCGTCGGTGGGGATCGGTTTCAGCCCACAAGAAATAGTGAAACATTTTCTTTCCTGCCTGATCCTGCTGACGGAACACCCGGTAAAGTTGGCGATCGCATCAGTATCAGCGGTATAGAAGGCGATATACGCCGCATTAACGTGCGCGCCACCGAGATCCAGCTTGGCGACCACTCAACGGTAATCGTGTCCAATTTCCAACTGATTTCCAAGAAGGCGCACAATACCACTATGGATAACGCGCAAGGCGTAGTCTTCTGACGTTCCCGCTGGATATCGAGACAAGGTTCGCGCGCTGCTGCCAGCAGCCTGCCGCATGAGGTGGTACAAAGCGCGCTCGCGCCGTCGGTAGCTTTCAGCTAACCGAATCGGGTATCGTATTGAGCGTTACCGGTTTTGTCAGTAGTCCGCGCGGCGTGCCATCCACCAAAAGCAATGCGCTGTTCGAGATCTTAAAGCGCCGGCGCGCCGACGGCATAACGTTGTCGATACCGCAGAAAATGATAGTCGAGAACGCTAACCTATCGCCTACGATACTGCCCGAACCCTGATCTTTTATCTGCCGGCGTAGAAGCAGGTCCGCGTGCGTCTCACGCCGCAACCCTGCAAGCGTCGGACAGCCCAGGTCAGCCCATCTGTTCTTCGCGGCAAGTCAGTTTAAGTCGGCGTTGGCGCATTGGGCGGCTTCAAAGTGATGGATCACATCATCTATAATGGGCGCAGCCGCGGCGTCTTTGGATCAGTAGGCAGTGAATTGTCAACAATCTCGCAAATGCCTCTACCACGGGGTTTCGTAGCCAGCTGTCCACTGCGCACGCGGTATCGGTGGAGGGGAAGCTGCCGACGTACCCTGAGCGTGGCCTCGACGCCGGACGCGCTGATAACGTCAGGACCGATTGAGACCACTGACGATCGTTTGAATCGCACTCGACGGCGATGGATTCCTGGCGGTACAGGGCTTCCGCTAATAGGGCAGAACGACCCACTGATAGTGCCGACGCAAGTTTCTCTCACCATCGACAACGGCGATGTGTTAAATACAGTCGGTGGGGCAACTGAAACGCGTCACTTGCCGATGCCGGTACGTTGGTGCGCGGCGATGACGACCTGTTCTACTTCAACGATGATGCGTAGGGCGCGCAGGCGATGCTGCCGAATGACACAACGCCGTCAGCGCTGCCCTGCGGGCCAATCACGTTTATCCCTCAGCTAATTGCAGGAGGGCCAACGGATGACCCGTTTTATATGGATTACCAAAACCGGTCTTGATGCCCGGCAGACTAATATGGATGTGATATCGAACAACCTGGCCAACATTACTACCAACGGCTTTAAAGCGCCAGCGCGCGGTATTTAGGGATTTACTGTATCAAGCCGTCCGCCAGTCAGGGCGCGCAATCGTCGTACAGACTATGCTGCCCTCGTGGCTGTAACTGGGTACCGCACAGTCAGCACCGAGCTACTGCCATAGCCGGGGTAACCCGAAGGGGTAACCTGGAGAAGACCAACAATAGCAAGGATATGGCCATTAGCGGTAAAGGTTTTCAGGTGCAATGCCGGACGGCACTACGGCTTATGCGCGCGATGGCTCGTTTCAGATTGATCAGAACGACCAGATGGTGATTTCCAGTGATTATCCGATTCAGCTTGCTGCATCACACCATTCCTGATAACACGCTCACCATGACCATCGCCCGCGACGGCGTAGTGAGCGTCACGGTACAGGAGCAAACCAACGCCACGCAGGTAGTGGTGGAAGAGCTCGTGGATATGTCAGGTACAGCACGCCTAATAGCAAGGCGGTCAGCACTTCTGAGCAAGGCGGTCAGCACTTCTGAATCCATGCTGCAAAAACTGACGCAACTTTAACATGATGAACGCGTACGGAGAGGGTATAGCCCGCTCGCCGGGTAGAGAGATTTGGCCTGCGCCAGCGATCCGGCGCTAAACGTTTAGATTGAGATACCCCATCGATGATGATAACAATTTTAACATCCGAGTTCGGCCGTCGGCCAGCGTGTTTTAACTGGCCGGTGCGAGCGCCATGTGCCTGGCAGGCTTCGTTACCTGCCACATAAAGATTTAGTGGAGGAAGCGACCTCCGCCGAGCTGGCTCTCGCGTCGATGCCTGTGGCCAACGGTTCGATTTTTCCACCTCACAGAAACGTCAGCGCCAGAAAAAGTTCATCTGTCAACGCCACGCATAAGTGGAGCAATACGCTGGC
The DNA here is from genome assembly GCF_036327475.1 of Sodalis sp. (in: enterobacteria). Taxonomy (NCBI): domain Bacteria; kingdom Pseudomonadati; phylum Pseudomonadota; class Gammaproteobacteria; order Enterobacterales; family Bruguierivoracaceae; genus Sodalis; species Sodalis sp. (in: enterobacteria). Next base: position 1,708,405 of record NZ_CP132913.1, read on the forward strand.
GTTCGACGGTTCTGAAAATTCTTAACTGGCTGGTTTCAAATAGAAGTATGGCCGAAAAATGCCTGTACCGGCACCATGCCCGTAATGGTGGCGGAAGCCTGGTCAACAGCAACCTGAAAGTGGTGGGTGAAAAGCAGATCTCCACCAACCAGAGTACCGAATACATCCGTTTCTCAGGTGTTGTCAACTCGTGCACCATCAACGGCGATAACACGGTGGTGTCCACGCAGGTGGCGGACATCCGAATCTAATATGTGGAAGGTTATATCGACGAAGCGTAGGCGACGGGTGTACTCCACTGTTAGAGGCTTCATGACCAGAACCCCGACCTTCATCAGCCGCAGTGGCCTGTTTTTTTTGCCGCCGCCGCGCTGCTTCTCTTGCTTCTTAGCGCGCTCGCTGCCGCTGAACGCCTGCGAGATTTATGGATATACAGAGCGTACGGGACAGACGCCGTTTACTATCCACATCTTGGAACATGTTATCGCAGTTAGGGATCACCATGCCGAACAGTACCAATATGCAACTGAAAAACGTCGCAGCGGTGATGGTGACCGTGAGTTATCCGGCATTCGCCCACACCGGGCAGACGATTAACGTGATGGTAATCGTCTATGGGCTCGGCAAAAAGCTTGCGCGGTGGCACGCTGTTGATGGTGCCGCTCAAAGGGGCTGACAGTCAGGTGTATGCGCTGGCACAAGGCAATCTACTGGTGTACAGCACGGGCGCCGGCGGCAGCCGAGTGCAAATCAATCAACTGTCGGGTGAACGGATTAATCATGGCGCGGTAATTGAGCGGGAATTACCCAGCACCTTCGGCTACAGTCCGCTGTTGTTACAGTAAATTAAAACGGAAAACTTCAGTTTGCCCTAAGCGCATCAGCGATGCCATTAATCGCTTTAACAGCATGGACGTCGCCCGGGCGCTAGATGCCCGCACCGTTAAGTCATCCTGCCAGCCGACAACAGCGCGCAGGTTCGTTTTCTAGCGCAAATCCAGGATATCGATATCGCCGTCGGCCAGATGGATACCAGGTGATTATCAACTCGCGTACTGGTTCGGTCGTGGTGAACAGGAATGTCACCCTGGATAATTGCGCGGTGGCGCAGGGCAATCTTTCCGTGGTGGTGTTAGCCAATACCCTCCTTACCAATGGTAATACCGTGGTTACGTCGCATACCTAGATTTCCATGCTAAAGCTGAATCCAGCGACAGCCTCAGCCTCAATAATGTTATTCGCGCGATGAACGCCCTGGGTGCGACGCCAAACGATTTGAGTCGTTCTGCAGATGAAAAGCGCCGACTGTCTGCAGGCCAACTGGAGATCATCTGATGACGCTTATGCGGAGCATAGTCCTTGTCCTTTCCTCCCACCTATGCGCCAATGCGCTGAATAAACTGCATCAGCAGGCGGTGGCGCAATCGCTACAGGCTCTGAAAGCGGTGGGAACAGGTTGATGACCTGTTCGTGCAGATGATGATGCTGAAAAGCATGCGCGATGCATTGCCCCAGAAGGGGTTGCTGGATGGCCACCAAACGCAACTCTACATCAGATTGTGTGCTCAGCAGATAGCCAGCAACTTTTCGCCAAATAGCTGAGCTGGCGGATATAATGATGAAGCAACTAAACCACGCCTAGGTGGCGGCTACGCTAGACGGCACGACTACCGCCCAGGGCGGGACTGTCCACGCTGGCCCCGGCGCTGACGCCTATATGCCATGCTCTACTCGAGGAAATACTACGGCGCGAAAAGACGAGGAGGCGACGCCAGCGGCAACGGCATCCCATCATTCCATCATTTAATTTTCTGGCGGCACTGGAAACCGGCTGTGGTAAGCGTAAATCCCCACCACAGACGGCAAACTCAGCCACAACCTGTTCGGGATTAAGGCCACCAGCGATTGTCAGGGCGCATCGACCACCACAATGACCAAAACGGCCAAGCGATGAAAGTTCCCCAGCATTGTACAACTCTTATTTAGTGGCAATTGAAGATTATATTCAATTGCTTACCACCAATCCCCGCGATCGCGAAGTAGTGAGCGCCAAATATCCTGAAGAGTGGCCTGTGCGTTACAGCGCGCCGGCCATGCACCAACCCCGGCTACGGGAAAACTAGTACAGATTATCCACCCGGCGGTAAAAGCCTATACCCATGCTTTAAGCTCACTGTTCTAATAATGCCCGACGAATTCTTTTTTACGCACTCTAAAGTTTTATCCCTTAGCGTCGTTATTTTTTAATTTCAGTAGTGATTCGTTGGTTTTTATTCATCATATATCTGGAATAAAGGAAATGACATTTCAGCCCATTACACAATATCGCTTTCTCCGAATTAAAAGCCGCGCAGATAGCATTGGCCACGACCTCAAACAATATTAGCAACGCCTATGTCGACGGCTATAATTTGTAGGGGTGACGATGAGCAAGGCTCAGCAAAGCGATGTGCCGGGAACGGCGTCATCGTCACCGGCATCAGCCGCGCCCATGACTCGCTGGTGGTTGGCAGCTACGTACGGCGTCTGCGTCCGATTCGGATGCGTACTTATTCACCAAGATGAGCACCTTTTCGCCTCGCTACAGGCGTTATCCTCGGCCGCCAGCCATAGCGAGCGCGGCGCGTCAGATGGTGATTAGCAGAGGGCAGAATCTGATGGCCAGCTCAGTAACCTGAGCAATACTCTATGCGATATGGATATCGCCATCGATAGCCAGCTCTTCGCCACCGCCGCTCAAATCAACAGCTATGCAAAACAGATTGCCACTCTTAATGGCCAGATGGCCCGTCAGGGTACCGGTTCAGAGCCCAACTGAATCAGCACGACCAGCTGGTCAAGTTGCTTGATAATTGGTCGGCGTCAATGTGACGGTGCAAGACGATAGTACCCTCAGCCCAACATTGGTAGCGGCCTGACCCTGGTGCAGAGTAGCAGTGTCTATTGCAGTGGTGCCGTTCTCAGCCGATGCGTCGAAAATGGCGCTGCTCGGGTGTGGTGCCTGGCGAAATGTTGGTCGAGCCGGCGTGGCGTTATTTCTTGACACTGGAGGAGAGGCTGAAACCAATTGCCAGGCTTTCAGCCGGAGCTGCAGGGGATCTATATCCAGCAAGACGCCTGTGACACCCGGCGGCTACATTGTCATGTGGTTTGCCGCTGATGGCGCTGGTTTCTCTACCGTAATTGGCTGAGGCAATGGTGCGCGCGATTGCCGCAACTGCCGCAACGCTCGCGGCCTTGGCTACGGATCCCGTCTGCGTAGTGGGCCTTTGAGGTATTAAAGTGGCATGCCCGCGCGCGACACGCAATAGTCGGCAACTGTGCTTGCCTTGGCCGCAGATCACTCCTACGTATTGACCCTTATGGCGTTAAGATGGCGACATCAGCGCGCCGCGCGCCGATGCTATTCACCCGCCGATAGCTTTTCTGTAGATTATTCACTTTATACAGGTAGCGACGCGATTCCACTGAGGGATGCTGCGTGGACAACGTTTGATAAACCTCGTCAGGCTGCATGCTGTTGATTATCTGGAACGCCAGGTTCGGGTCGCGTGAGAAAACCCGTAGCACACTACTGGCGCCACCGTTATATGCGGTGATCACCGCATATCGCCGCGACGTTGGGTTGAGAATGCTGCCCAAGTAACTGTTTTGCAACATCGCCAGATAGGCAGTGCCGGTATCGATATTGTTTTTCGGATCGAATAGATAGCTGCGACTCGGCTGGCCACATTTGCCTTTCATTTTGAACACGTCGCGTCCCGCGCTGTGCTGCACCACCTGCATGAGTCCCAAGGCATCTGCGTGACTCACCGCATAAGGGTTGAAGCTTGATTCCGTCTGCATGATCGCCAAGATCAGTGACTGATCGACGCCATATTGATGCGAGGCTTTGCGCACCATGCCTGAGTATTTATGGGAACGCTTGTCCACATGGTTCGGCACCAGTTGAATAGTGATGGACCATATTTGCCGCAGGCCAGTGGTGCGGGTTTGCAAGCGGGTTTGCAGAAGATAATCGGCGAAATAGGCAGCGCGCCACTTCAAGCGAATCGGTTCGCCGTTATTATCCAGCACCTGCCCATAGAGGAAGGGCTCTTTGCTAACAGGAATATCGTCCGCATCCGAATAAAGATCGATATTGCCGGGATCGTTACCTATCAATAGGGTTCTGATAATCGCCTGCCGCAGATGCGCGCTCGGATTATTGCCAGCGATGGTTTCGACGGTAATGGTACCGGCATCAAAGTTGATATGGCTGCGGGTATCGTATTGATCAGTGTATTTGACGTAGTCTTTCGGCCCGGCAATCAGAACTTCATTCAGCCCCCAGAGATTTTCAATGTTATGAGCAAACTGGCCCATCAAAATATCGAAACCGTTTGTATCTTTTATGTGGGCTTTATTTTCGGCATTGTTTTTGCTACTGGAACAGGAGATTAATAACGGGGTAATGATCACTAACGGTAATATTTTCTTCATGTTACGGTCCGTGCCAGGGCTAGAAATTTCCATGGCATAGGCACATCGAAAGGCGTTATCAGCCCGGCGGGGTATACCCCTGGATATGCAAATCCTGCCCTTCAAACAGGAAATTAATCATCTCCTGCTCCAACACTTTACGATCAGCGACGTCCATCATGTTGAGTTTCTTTTCGTTAATCAGCATCGTTTGCTTGATTTGCCACTGCGACCAGGCTTCTTTAGAAATTGAGTCATAAATGCGCTTACCCAGTTCACCCGGATAAATTTGATAATCCGACCCTTCGGCTTCACACTTAAGAAAAGTACAGTAAATCGTTCTGCTCATCATTGCTCCTCTTTAGTTGGCAGCCGCAGGCAACAAGGTAGCCTGTCGAGGCCGGCGCAATTGCAATAGCAAGCGCTCGACCGGTGCCGCTAGTCCGACCGCCGGCGGCTGAGCTAAGTTATACCAGAGTCCGCCACCTTCATCCATACAGCGTTGAATCGTGCTAACCTTTTGCCACATCGGTACGATATCCAAATGGAAATGACTGAAGGTATGACGGAACGCCGTTAGTTGTTTACATTGGCCGTTAGGCAAACCGCGCTGAGACAGCCAGAGCGACAATGCCTGCGTATCAGCAAACTGCGGAAAACAAAACAGCCCGCCCCACAGGCCCACCGCCGGGCGCTGCTCAAGCCATACGCAATTGCCATCCTGTAGCAGCAGAAACCAGGTGGTTTTTTCCGGCAAAGTCTGCTTCGGTTTTTTACTGGGATAGCTGGTCCAGCTATGGGAGGCGTAGGCCTGGCAACTTCGGTGCAGCGGGCAGAGTTCGCATTTCGGCCGCGAGCGGGTGCACACCATCGCACCCAAATCCATCATGGCCTGATTGAATTGCGCCACGCCTCGCGCTGGCGTGACCTGTTCACTGTGCCGCCACAGCTGCTTCTCCACCTCTTTTCTCCCGGGCCAGCCGGCAACGGCACAGTAGCGGGCGAGAACCCGTTTCACGTTGCCATCAAGAATGGGATAGTGCCTGTCCAGCGCCAGCGATAATATGGCGCCCGCGGTGGAGCGGCCAATGCCGGGTAGGGCGCAGACGGCGTCAAAGTCTTCAGGAAATTCGCCGCCGTGGCGCTCGCTGATGAGCTGGGCCGCTTTATGCAAATTGCGCGCGCGGGCGTAATAGCCGAGGCCGGTCCACAAATGCAACACTTCATCCAGCGGCGACACAGCGAGTTGGCTGACGGTGGGGAATTTGGCCGTGAAGCGTTGAAAATAGGGGATGACAGTCATCACCTGCGTTTGTTGTAGCATGACTTCCGATAACCAGACTTTGTATGGCGTTTTTTCCAACTGCCAAGGCAGGGTTTTACGGCCGAACTGCTGGTACCAGTCAAGAACGCATTGCGCGAATGGTAGCACTTGCGTCATTGGGAAACCGTTACCTGTGGGCGAAGATCCGCGTCGTTGTTCTAATGCGTGATTGCAGCATAGTGCGCACAGATTGTAAACAGGAACTTTCCTCCGTTGCGCTAAACAGCGCTATTTTTGCATAATACGCATTTGTCAACCCTTTTACATTGTGGAATTTTATGAGCAACAATGTCCTCTCACCCGAATTCTATGAGCAGGGACGCGCGCTGCGACGGATCCGTAGTTTCGTCCGCCGACAGGGCAGGCTGACCAAGGGACAGCAGTATGCACTGGAGACGCTATGGCCGGCGATGGGAATTGATTATCAGGCGCAGTCGCTCGATCTTAAGGTGTTATTCGGCCGCGCGGCGCCGGTGACGCTGGAAATCGGTTTTGGCATGGGAGCGTCCTTGGTGATCATGGCGACGGCGCATCCCGAGCAAAATTTCATCGGTATTGAGGTCCACATGCCTGGCGTCGGCGCCTGCCTTGCCAGCGCGGAGGAAGCCGGCGTTAGTAATTTACGCCTGATATGTCATGATGCGGTGGAAGTGCTGGAGCAGATGATCCCGGAGGCGTCTTTGGCGCTGGTGCAGCTGTTTTTCCCTGATCCATGGCACAAAGCACGACACAATAAACGCCGTATTATACAGGCGCCGTTTGTCGAGCTAGTCGGGCGCAAACTCGCCGCCGGCGGGGTTTTTCATATGGCGACCGACTGGCAACCTTATGCCGAGCATATGCTGGTGGTCATGTCGGCTGCCGATACTTTCCGTAACCTTTCCTCCGCCGGAGACTATGTGCCGCGGCCGGCGAGCCGCCCGTTAACCAAGTTTGAACAGCGCGGTCAGCGGTTAGGTCACGGCGTTTGGGATTTAATGTTTGAGAAGAAGTCTGAGCAAACAAGCAGGAACGATTCTGGTTTTCTTCATGCAGGTCAATATCAGGGGAAGGTATGTTGTGCAAAGCAATGCCAATGCTTGGGTGATTGTTGAGACCGCCTGGCAGGCCTAGGCAGTTATCAATGCCCGGCAAACCCCAGGACGACTTCATCATTGCCTCGCAGGCGGTACAGATGATAAGCCAAAGCGGCACGTTGACCATCATTCCGGTTGGTGAGGTGCAGCAAACGATACGCTTGTGCCTCTTTAGACTTATCAAAGCGCTCTGCAGAGGGATTTACTCTGAATTGACGAGGGCGCCCGCGCCTATCCGGAAAGGACTACAGGCGCTGGATAAGATCATCGTGCAACAGCTCGGCTGCGACAGTAACGTGCGCATCGGCTCACCACGTTGGATGAGCAGCTGAAACGGCAGATGGACCGCATTATCAAACACACCACAGCGATGGGCTCACTTTCCATCATCGGATCACTAGTCAGGTCAAGCAGGACGCCGGCAATCGTGGGAAGGCATGGGCGGTGTGATTCATGACAGCCTTGATGAGTGAGCATATGCCAGGCGGTTAACGGCATAATCCATCGCAATCGGTGATGGAGTAGCCTGGGCGGCCTGCAGTGGGCGCTACAGGCCGAATGGAATAATCAAGAACAAGACAAGCAGTTCTGACGGCAAGTGTGTCAGCGGGTAACCTCCCTTGAGCACCAGCGCCAAACGCTGGTGGAGGCGCTGCCCTGATCTGAGACTGTGCAACAGTAAAGGGTGAGCCTTGCCGCAGCGCGGCTAACGCCCCAGGCGCCGCCGAGAGCTACAGGGCTTGGAACGGCCAGGAAGAGGAGCGGACGATTAGCCTTATCACGCGCCCTGGCGGCGATAGGTACTATGATAAGTATGATAAGGAACAGCGATTTACCGCAGCCTATTCCTGCACTAGCGTTGCGATCTTACAGAAATAGCTCGAGCAGGGAGTTGAGAAACAGCTTTCCTTTGTTCGTGACTTGCCAATGACTGTCGCTTTCGCTGATATACCCGCCGGCCAGCGCCTGATCCAGCGCGTGGCGCACCGTGGTTTCCGCCAGCCCGGTAAAAGAGGTGAATTCCACGCGCGGTGCTGCTTCTAACAGTCGGAAACGGTTCATAAAATATTCAAACGGCAAATCAGCTGGCGCAACCGGATAGCATTTTTCCAGATAATTGCCCTGCATATAACCGCGCGGATGGCGGGTTTTCACCGTGCGTAAAACCGTGCCGTCCGGCTGGGTCAGCTTGCCGTGGGCACCGCAGCCGATGCCAAGATAATCGCCAAAGCGCCAATAGTTGAGATTATGACGGCATTGAAAGCCAGGCTTGGCGTAGGCGGAGGTTTCATACTGGTGATAACCCGCCGCGGTGAGTAGCTTGTTGCCGTGCTGGTAGATATCCCAGAGCGCATCATCATCCGGCAGCGACGGCGGCCGCGAGCCAAATAACGTATTCGGCTCGATGGTCAATTGATACCAGGACAAATGCGGCGGAGCCAGAGCGATGGCCTGGACCAAATCATCAAGAGCGCCAGCAAGCGACTGGTCCGGCAGGCCATGCATCAAGTCAAGATTAAAACTGCACAGGTCGAGCGAGGCCGCCAACCGCGCTGCGCGCCGGGCCTCCTCCGCGCCATGGATGCGGCCGAGACGGACGAGCTTCTCCGGCTCGAAGCTCTGTACTCCAATGGAAATGCGATGGATACCTGCCTGCTGATAAGCCGCGAAACGATCCGCCTCAACGGTACTCGGATTGGCTTCCATGGTAATTTCGGCGTCCTGGGCCAGCGGTAGCCGCTGGCGCACGCCGTCAAGCAGCGACCGCATGGCGCTAGACGAAAGCAGGCTGGGGGTGCCGCCGCCGATGAACAGGGTATTGACGCCGCGGCCTGACGTTAGCGATAGGTCATGACTCAAATCCGCCAGCAGGTGATCGACATAGTCTTGGTGCGGCACTTCACATTTCAGTGCATGGGAATTGAAATCGCAATAAGGGCATTTTTGCACACACCAGGGAATATGCAGATACAGGCTGAGCGGCGGTAAATTAGGCATGGCGCAGGGCTCCAGCAAGCAGGCCAGCGCCTGACCGCGGTGGGAAAGCGCCTGCTTTCTTCCGCGTTAAGGTTGGCAGCGATGTGGCCTTGCTCAGTCAACAGTAAAACAGGATCGTAGCCAAAACCGCCGGCGCCGGACGGCTGGCGATAATCTCGCCGGACCAACTGCCGTGGCACACCAGCAGTGTTGGGACGTCCGGTATAACGTAGAGAAACCAGGACACAGTGAAAACTGGGCGCCACGCTGACTGTTCGGCACCAAGGCCATCTCCGGCATAATTGGCTGAATAGATGCCAGCGCGCCGGCGAGCGCATCCACCACCAAGCCTGAATCGTTGGTGATGACCGGTAGACCGGTGACCAAAACCGCTCCGGCGGGCCTTGATAAACGCATTTTCAATAAACGTCAAGCTGGTTTCCTCCACCGACGTCACGTCCAACGCGCTCTACGCCACTATCCGCCACCGCAGCGTCCAATAGACGTGCAATGGGCTCGGGAATTTGCCGGGGCTGGTCGATCCGAATCTGTTTATGGCGCCCCAGCTCCCCCCTTTCAGGATGACGCGACTTTTCGCCACGCCAAATTCTTTCTCCAGAAAACGAATCAAAATGGCTGTTTGCCTGACCGTCCACAGGCGGTGCTGTGATGGCGACCTTGTTTCATCGTCGTTGATCGCCAGCGATAGGTTGTGGCTGGCCCTGAGTTGGATATAGAGCCGCAGCACCAGCGTATCACCCTCGCGCCAAACGCCGATCATAGGCGTTACCACATTCCCGGGAACAGACTCATACCAAGATAACTCAGGGCATAAAGGATGAGGATCACCACCATTGCCGAAAAATCGATGCTGCCCATAGCCGGCAGAATGCGGCGAATCGGATACATTAGCGGTTCAGTTAATTGATAAAGCACCACATCCATCGGGCTGCGCCCTTGGCTGACCCAGCTGAGCAAGGAACGAATAATTACTACCCAGAACACCAGTTCGCCGGCTACTTTCAGTAGCGTCAGCAGGCCGGCCAGTAAAAAAATGGGTTCAAGGATCAGAACGTGCACTTCGATGAGCATCAGCAGTGGAATTTTGATCACCGCCAGAATTAACGCCAGCAACAACGAAGCACTGTCCAGCGGACCGAGGGTGGGAATAACTCGGCGCAGTGGCCCAATCAGTGGCTGGGTGATTTTGACAATCAGTTGTGAAAACGGATTATAGAAATCGCATCGCGTCCACTGCATCCAAATGCGTAACAACATCACCATAATATAAAGATCGATTAGCGTTTTAAACAAAACTGTCGGCATAAGAGCTAAATGTCCTTAATCAGATTAACAAGCGCCGCGTCGGCGACAAACCATCAGAATAATTTTTTCATCTCTTCGACACGTGCGACCGCCGCCTGCATCGCGCTTGCGACAGAGCGGGGCAGCTCCTGCTGCTCAAAACTTGAAGAGCCAAGTTTGCAGCACCGGGTACGGGCATGCAGGGCGCATTGGGCATTAAACGCACAATGGCAATATCTTCGCCTAGCAGCGCATAAAGCGCTTCACGGTAACACCTGCGGTAATGGAAAGCACCACTTTGCCGAAAAAATCTATCTCTTGGCGCAGCGATTCGCAGACCTGGGTGATAAGCTGCAGCTTCATCCTGCCAGAACCACTACATCAGCCTCGTGCGTGCCGCGCAGATTATCGCCACTGCTTTGTACGCCGTAACGCTCGACCAACGCGTCGTGATGCGTGGTGGAAGGAGCGAAAACCTAATAAAATGAGCGTGAAGCTGTTATCCACCAGACTGGTGGTGATGGCCTGTGCCATATTATCGGCGCTGATAAAGGTGATTTTACACTGTTGCATACAGTTCCTCGTTAAGCTGTTTAGGAGATGCATAACTCTAGTCTCTGGCGCCGAAAATCGCGGTGCCGATACGCACCAGCGTACTGCCGGCGGCGATAGCTGCAGGCATATCGTCCGTCATGCCCAGCGATAGCGTGTCGACGACGGGATGGACACGTTGTAAGGCCTCATACAAGTCGGACATGTACTTAAATACCGCCAATTGCCGCTGGAAGTCGCTCTCCGGCGCCGGGATCGCCATCAAACCGCGCAACCGCAAACGTGGGTGCTCCACGATAAGCGTCGCAAGGGACAGCATGTCCTCAGGTGCAATACCGGCTTTCGTCTGTTCGTCACTGATGTTGATTTGGATTAATACATTGAGCGGCGCACGTTGCGCCGGCCGCTGATTGTTTAGTCGCCTGACCAGCTGCGGGCGATCCAGGGTATGGCACCAATCGAAATTTTCCGCTACTAGACGACTTTTATTGGATTGTAGCGGACCGATGAAGTGCCAAATCAGCCCCGCGCTCCCAAATCGCTCCCCAAGCCAGCCTATTTTTTCCACGCCTTCTTGCACATAATTTTCCCCAAAGGCCCGCTGACCAGCTGCGATGGCGGTTTCGATCACCCTCACGGGTTTGGTTTTACTGACGGCGAGCAAGGTTATCTGCCGGGGATCGCGGCCACAATCCTGCGCAGCCGTGCGGATTTGCTGATGAACGCGCTGTAGATTCTGCTCGATAGTACTCATGGTTTTTGGAGGTTGTATAGAATTGAATAAACCGGTTGGCCATAGTGTAAAACATAGTGCCTCTGATCTGTACTTTTGTGTCCCGGTCAGCTGCCGATAATGTGCGTGGATGACCTACTGCGGCCGCTTGGAGACACCAGCTTTTCAGAGAGCGGCATCGCCGGCAAGCGCCCGGCGCTATCGCTATCTTGACACACGCCAGCAAGACCTGATGGCGTGTGCCCGGTCAGGGGAGGCGGTCCTGACACTAGCCGGAGGAACGGCGGGTGCGAGCCCACCTTTTTCAGCAGGGCAGCCTATCCCTAAGCCTGCATCTTACCCCTTCCCGGTCGCCGTGTATCGCGGAACGGGGCTGTCGGCGGCGTGAGGCTGCTGGCACGGTCACGGGGCTGATGCTGGTGACCGGGCAGTCGGACGGCGGGATCGAGTTCTCTGGCGGCGGTTGTCAATGAGCCAAACGACAGCCAGGCACTAACATCATTACACTTGAGAGTCCCATCGAGCATCTACATACCTCAAGACATTGTCTTATCCATTAGCGGGAAATAGGGCGCTACTGCAACTGGTTTCGCGCGTGCCCGCCCTACGCGAGGATCCCGACGTTATCTTGCTTGGCAAGCTGCGCAATGCTCGCCAGCAACCTGCTGGGGTGATGGCGCAGCAATTGGTCAAACGCCAATGGCGAATAGGACTCTTTAAACTGCTGACCATGACGCCCACGGGGCGTTATCTCATCCGCGAAAGGAAAATCCATCTGCTGCCGGGACTACAGATGGGCTGTCAGCGTTCGAGAAGCCAGCATTCGCCCGCTGCGTCCTGAAATGCGACATTACAGCGTCCGTACAGCTTTTCTTGCGCTTTCGCTGGCAATGACAATGTCCTGGCGGACATGATGCAACACGCCCCGGCGCCGTGACGCTTGACACTGGGCACTGGGCACTGGGCACTGGGCGGCGATTTATTGCTATGTGAAGATCACCTTGGCTACGGATTGTTTTGCTTCTTTGTCATGCAATCTCGTGTGCTGCTGTTCCCCGGCGCTGACCAGCGCCGAAAGAGCGAGCGGCGGAGGAGAGATAACTAGATAAAAATCAAGCAAATGCTTATAGCCGCGGCGTGTTTGGCGACGCCGTTCGCCGGCGTTGTTTGCCATTCAACCACTGTAAAATCGATTTAAGCAAAGGTCGGTAGTCATGAATTATCCGACAGCGCGGGTTTAATTGCCCTGACATTGGTAGCAAAGCCATTCCGGCAATGACACAGGACGGCTGGCAAATGGTCTCAGTGACCGAGCAGAGCGGATCTATCAGGTTGGCTATAACACTGCTAAAAAAGATGGCATGATCCGAGGGCGTTACGCCCAGCAAGATCCCTAATTGCGCTGCCTTGCAGTTCGACGCCGCCGGCGATCTCATTTTGCAGACAGGAGCTTGTCCATGGGTAGTTCTATTGCACTGGGGATCTTCTGGCATTTCATCGTCGCCCACCAGTGCCACCTGTTTTATGCCTGGTTCAAAAGTTCGTTATCGGGGCTGGTAAACCATGTGGTCCCTTAGCGGTTTCTTCGCCTATCCTGGGTCGTCAGTTGGATGCCACTATCGGACTTCTGTGCCTACTACCGCAGTTTTCCCTGAGGTACGTTGTTGCCGGTTTTCCTGCTTGTGGCGATGTGGAGCATCGGCAATATTTTAACTACGGTTTGACGATGCGCTACCTTGGGATGTCGATGGGAATCGATATTGTCATTGGCATTACGCTTATTGTCGGCACATTACTAATACTTCTCATCCAGGGGAAATGCGGCATCCTGCTCAACACCACCGACGGATGGATTACCTTGGTCTGGGTGCTAGTGGCGGTCATCGGCGTGGGTATTGTCAGCTATGCCGGCCCGTTAAAAACTGGCACAGAGGAGCCGGACGAAAGAATGCACCTTAAAAGGACTATTTCTCGATCGTTTGCGGCTTCTTTTTAGCGGGCATGTCGCTTGTTGGACGTGGCGGTACCGATGCATGAAGCGGCGAAAACGCCGGAATTAGTCTACTTTATGCGCTGCCCAGCCATGTGGTGATTATGGGAGATGGCGCTATTGTCAACCCGGGCTACTTGCTTTACCTGGCTCGTTACGCGCCGGGAATATCCATGAAGGCCGATCTCTCGGTTGGGAAATCGCTGCTGATAGCCAATGCATTGTTCTCAATTCTCGCCGGCGTCATGCAGTATCTGCAATTCTTTTTCTATTCCCAGGGCTATGCCAATCCATCCTAGTACGCGTTCGTTAGCTGAATGCTGCATATGAACAGCTATCCGCCGTGCGATGGCATCGTCGGACTAGTGCTGAAAGAGTAACTGGGCGTTGGCAAAACACCCGTAAGCTGGTTATGTTCGGCGCACTGGTGATTTCTTGGTCGCCAAGATCGTAGGCTTGGAGATGGCCTCCTGAGCTCCGCGTGGTAAACGGCGGTCGAGTGACAGTTATAGAATTAACCGGTTGGATGCGTTACAGGCCTCGAGTGCCGCCGGCGCAAGCGCCATAGGTGCGGCCTAGCGGCGTGATAAACCGTTAATCTGGGCTGAGGACTTCCGAAAGCGCTGGCGATATTGGTTCGGCGACAGCACGTAAGCCTGGTTTGGTTGAGGTTGAACGCTACTGAAAGTAGTTGTTATTATCGAAGCAGCACAGCGATGCGACATCGCCTATTCTATCGCCTGCTAACTGTGGCGCAACAGGTCTATCGCTTTGCACAGACGTAACTGACGCAAATAATGATGTATACTCATACAGGTATAGTTTTACATCACCAACAACGTGCGGGTGTTAAGGTCATACTGGCGGCAAAACATCCAGCCTGAAAGGCGCTCTGATATTTCTGATATTGACGCGCAACACTATCAGCAGCAGATTCAACTGTTCGGCGTCGAAAAATGAGCTGTCCGGGGCATGATGGAAACGTTTAGTTCTCAGAGCCAACTGCAAAACAGAGTGTCACACAGCAGCAGCGATAGCGCATCGGCTTTCATGTACCCCTGTGTCAGCATATCGACGCTCTGGCGAAAGAAAGATGGTCATACCTGGCGTGCTTAACGAATACTGTCACGTCTCCGTCCCCGAAGCATGGCCTGGGAAGCGGATCTTGCCAGTTTACGTTGAGGGTAAGCAGTTTGCGCCGGTACGGAACGTTGTCCAGTTCTAAATCGTTGACCGCTTCATAACTGTGGCGGTCACGGGCGTTGATATAGAAAGGTTGATATAGAAAGATCGCCACAGGTGATGGGATAGGGCGCTTCATTAAGAATACGCAGACCATTGCTGCGCCAGACAAAGACGATTTCGTCAAACCCATGATTATGCCGTGGAAAAGCGGGCTACGGTCGATGATCGGCAACGGTGACCGCGTTTTGTCGGTCAAGAAATAGTCGGAAACCTGCGGTTTAAGGCTATTAAGGCTATTTATGTCATCATCCCTATGTCGTCATCCCCTAAAAAACGGAGTGATATTCTGCAAAAGACGAAACACGTTGGGGCGCGGTACAGCACGTTGAACATACCCATCCGACTCTACGCTTTCAAACAGGTGGTGGTCATCGGATCGGACAAAACAAACGGCACTGCTACACAGCGTGTGGGGTTGATCGTTGAAAACATGTATGCCCGATCCGTTTCCAGCGCCATCTCCTAGAAATCGTGATAATGCTCGAGAAAATCCCACTGCGGCAGGCGAGGTTCGATGGCAACCGTAGCGTTTGGGGAAACAAAAATCATCACCGTACATGCCGCGATAATGCGGTGCGTCTTTAATCCAAACCATCGAACACCGCATTGCGGTTTTTCAAATTTTGCGGCCCCGTGATGGATTTTGCGGCGAAGATCACAGGCGGCCGGAGGGACGAGATAACAAACGGAGGCGATATTGCTTTTGTGATCGAATTCACATTCATTTTGACGATTTTGCCAACCGCCACCGGAAGGTATATTCCTGCTTACATTGCCACCAAAATGGGCGCCATCAGAGGCCTAGTAATGCTGGCGACCTGGAGATAGCGCTGTGCAGCGGTAAGATTGCTGGAAGTTCAACGCTTCGCTAACGGCTTTGTTAAGCAGCAGGGGCGGATTGTTGGGACTTGGACCGCCTCGAGAAGGAAATCCTTATTTCGGTTAGTTGGATCGCAACGACACAATGCTAGACAGCATTGGTTTGATACTTGGGGTGTCGATTATGTGTTACTTTATGGGGTGCGCGTCGTCTTGGTCGGCGGAATCCAATTTCCGCCGTTTAACACTCTCTATCAGAAGAGCCTGACGTTGCCAAGTACCACGCAACCGCTTAATCTGTCGACAAACGCTTGGGATAAGCCCTATTGGACTATCTGGGCCCCGCCATTAGCTCGGTACCCATCACCCGTCTGGCATACGTCCGGTTATGCATTAGCTCGTCAGGACAACGTGTGGCTGTTATCGCCGCGGCTACTATCGCCGCGGCTACTTGTGACACCGCCAGCGCGGTGGTCGCCTCGTCCCTGTAAAATATTATGGACCTGTGGTTATTGAACCGCATCACCCAGGAGCTGGGGATTGCAAGTCTGCCGGCTCTGCTGGAGGAGGCCGCCGCGTTGCTGCCCTCGCCCGTTTGATCAATCTTAACGATGAGCGCTTTATCAATCCCATCTCGATGGTAGACGCCATCCGCGAGGCCTGCTGCTGAATGGCATATCGTCGGCGGTGACAGCCAAAACCGCTGGGTTAACTAGTTCATGGCGCTTCGTCAAATGCAGTTTTCCGCTGGCGCACTACCTGCCCGGCCCGATACCAGATTTGCCCATCACTGGCAACATTGTCAGATGCCTTGCTATCCGTAAGAGGAAACCCTGTTATGAGCTCATCCCTTGAACAACAAGCCTAGCAACCGGCAAGTGATGTCAACGTGAAGCAGGCGGCTGGCGCCGCTGGATGCGCTGCCCGTTTCGATGCATGTCTGGCAAGGCGACGATGTTGCCGGTTTTGAGAACCCACCGGTACATTGACCTGGGATTCAGGTCACCGATAATTATCTCGGTAAAGCCACCAAATGCTCAGCAACCGCGCGCCGATCTGGAGCAAGCGTTTAGCCTGATCCAGGGACCGAAGCAGCTCGGTCTGCACGTCATTTATCTGGAGGCGGGGCACCGGTAGAGCACAACGTCATCTCGAGCCGGCACATTTCGCCCGCTGGATCTTACCTGCCTCCCATCTGTTGAGCACTGATGGCTTCACCCTTTTCCATGCCGATGACAAGATTCGTCAATTTTAGATTAGGCACTGCCAGGCTAGCCGTCGTATTTCCGTCTATTTTGGCCGTGAATTGGGAACGACATCGTGAATATCTAGATACCAGGCGGGATGAAAGATCTCACAAGTGAAGTGATCGGCTGGCGTCGCGCGAGCGACTGCTGGCAGCGCTGGATACGGTTAAAACTGGATCCGCGCCGTCACCACTCGGTGGAAAGGCCCACTCTACCAGCTGCGGTACCGCGCTGCGCTTAGCCGCCTGTCACTTCCATTCACCAAGGTTATCTCCGATAAAATCTCCAGCGGGCCAGCCTGTTTGTCCCGTGTTTTCTCATGTGGTTCTGCTGGACGATGAAACACAGGCTATCGCCAGAGAGATCGTGTAGCAATAGCTGTTCAGTTCAACCGGGCCCGCATCTGCCTGGACTTTTTGGATACCCCCATTAACTGTACGCCGCCTGAGTTATCGGCACCCGTAATATGAAAAAGCGATGCTGGCGTAGGCGTGTGAATGTGAACAAACCGTGTTAAGTCAACACTAAGGATACTTTGTTATCAATCATTTACTTTCTTTCTGGTTCATTCAATGGCATAGTCAAGGCGATTAGCGATATGTAGCTCAAAGGCTGGGACGAACGCAAAGGTGGTAACATAAGCTTGCGCATGGCGCAAGAAGATGTCGCCCCACGCAAGAGAGTTAACCCGCGGCTGCACAGCGAAATATTGTCGGCGCCGGCCGGCAGTTATTTTCTTGTCAGAGGACGACACCGGTTACCATATCCTGCGGGGCTTATCGCCAGTGGACTGCCAACTTCTGAGCTGGCCACACACCTGTAGTCCCATACCGTGCGTAAACAGGTGACTGGAGGCAGCGATCTGGCCATCATCCACCAATCTCCTTGCCTTACGCTATGTGCTGGAGCTGGACCTGCCCGCTCTATTCGCGAGCTGTGGGAAGATGGTACAAAATGTTTAGTGGTGTTTCCCAGACGAAGTAGGCATCATTCCCTGGATGGTCTCTCCGGGACCGACGGTTTGGCGCCGCTACTTCGGAAAACGCACGCGCATTCGCTGGATGCTCTGGCCTTTTCATGGTATTTTCGTCAGCGGTCCTTCGTTGAATGATGCTTTCGTTCTGCTCGATACCGCGGAAAAATCCGCCGAGGTGATGATAAAGGTCTGCTCGATGGGGCGGGCAAAAGCAGATCATCAATCGCCTTGAACTCGTCGGGTTCGGCGAGTGTTTCGGCATGACACCGATGACGGCGGCGCTGGACGTTGAGTCGCATTAAACGGAGTAATGTGATGATAAGAAAGCCTTTGTTATGCGTGTCAATACAGAAGCGCATCAGGAGTATGAACGCCGGCACAATCCGATATGGCCTGAGCTGTCGCAGGCTTTAAAGTAGCACGGGCGCCCAATCACTACGGTATTTTTCTTTATTAATAGCGTCATCTACTGTTCGCCTATGTAAAGATTGAATTCGAAGTGCGTTGGGATGCGGTGATGGAGATGGAAGTGTGCCGGCGTGGTAGCGCCATATGCCGACGCCATGCCCGCCAACGTCGATAACAGCCCGATAAGTGCAGCCCTGCGGCAGGTGTGGACTAGCATAAGTAGGCATATGGCAGTGGCAAGGGAGACGCGCCGTTGCTCTGCATTATGATATCGCCACTGTTGCGAGCCAGGAGACTTTCCTGAGGGCTGTAGAGGTGCCGCGAGCGGCGTATAGGTTATCTCTGTCGGTGATGACGCTGCAGGTGACTGACGATGGTGCCGCAGCGTTATTCGGGAAATTGCTTGAGCCAGCTTTCCAAAATGATGGCCGCTGATCCTGCGTCCACATTGCTTTTCTCCAGCGCGCGATAGCCGCCGCGCGCAAACAAACTCGCGCGGACATCGACGGTGCTGAGGCGTTCATCGTGCAGCACCACTTGCACGCCAAATCGGCCGTGCAGCCGGTTGGCGAACTTGCGCGCCAGGGCAGTCAGCGGCTGTTCGCTGCCGTCCATGTTCAGCGGTAACCCCACCACTACCGTATCCGGCCGCCACTCGTTGAGCAATTTTTCGATCTGCTGCCAATCAGGCACGCCGTCACGGACCTTTAACGCCGTCAGCGGTCGGGCAGTACAGGTAACGCGTTGACCAATGGCTACGCCGATGCTGCGCGTACCGAAATCGAAAGCCATGATGCTGCTAGCGTCGAGCATTAGGTATAACCCGCTTAGTTGGCGATATTATGAATAATCGATGCCGAGGGTTTTTGCCGCTTCACGACGGCGAGCGGTGACGAGGGTATGGAACAGAATTTCGCTGTCGGCACAGGAGTTTTCCAGCAGCTCGCGCTCTAGCTAGCACTACTCCCAGACGGAGTAGTCGAGCGTCTCCAGCACACCCTTTGAGGTGGTTATTATCGTTTGCGACGAAATGCCGATACTGGATCCGAAACCCTCTGGCGGCGTATACAGGATAAGCCGCGGTTACCCGCCAACGTGCCGCCGGAAAACACCGATTCGTTCAGCCGGATGGCCGGATCGCGGTTGGTGGGCACGATTTTAAGCTTGTGGAGCACGTTTTCGACGATGAATTGCTCAACGAGCTTGTTGATGACGATACCCATGGCGCCGTCACTGTTATGCTCACAAACGTAGACCACAGAACACTCGCTTGAACAGTGGATTTTGCAACGATGGCATGGCGATGAAAATAGTGCTGTAAGTTCATGCTTTAAATAGATAATATCAGTAAGTTTAACAGCGTCCGGTACACTGGCAAAATAGTGATAAGTCACTGGCCGCAAGCGAAATCAGATTGCGGCCACGTCACATGCATCAGCGTTGTTGCGCCGCCAGGCGTTTTTCTATTGCGTCCATCAACATACCGGTGATAGAAATAGGGAAGGCTGTTTCGATATCCCGTATGCAGGTGGGGCTGGTGACGTTAATCTCCGTCAGGCGGTCGCCAATGATATCCAGACCGACGAAAATCAGCCCTTTCTTCTTCAGCACTGGCGCCACGTCGCGGGCGATTTTCCAGTCGCTGTCGCTGAGCGGGCGGGCTTCTCCGCGGCCGCCGGCGGCCAGATTGCCGCGGGTTTCGCCGCTTTTGGGAATACGCGCCAGGCAATAGGGAATCGGTTCGCCATCTACCACCAGCACCCGCTTATCGCCGTCTTTGATGGCCGGCAGATAATTTTGTGCTATACAGAAATGGCGGTCGTATCCGGTCAAGGTCTCAATAATGACCGTCAGATTGGGATCATCTTGCTTGACATGAAAAATCGATGTGCCGCCCATGCCGTCCAGCGGTTTCAGGATGACGTCGCCGTGCTCCTGCAAGAAGGCGCGAATGTGGTCGTCGCGGCGACTTACCAGTGTGTCCGGCGTGTGGAGCGCGAACCAGGCGGTGAACAATTTTTCGTTACAGTCCCGCAGGCTCTGCGGTTTATTGACGATAAGCGCCCCCTCATCTTCCGCGCGTTCCAGAATGTAGGTGGCATAGATAAATTCGGTATCGAATGGCGGATCCTTGCGCATCAGGATCACATCCAGTTCGCCCAGATTGATATCTTGTTCGCCGTTAAAGCTGTACCAGGTATCATAATCCTGTTTTACCGATAGCAGGCGGGTGGTGGCCCGCGCCTCGCCGCCGCGCAGATACAGAGAGCTCATTTCCATATAGTGAATTTCATAGCCGCGGCGCTGCGCTTCCAGCAGCATGGCGAAGCTACTGTCTTTTTTAATATTGATGGAGGAAATCGGATCCATCACGATACCAAGCTTAGTCATTGTCTTCTCCCTTACCCCAAATCGCCGAAACGCACTTGCAGAGCGGTGAGTGCGATGCTCTCAGTACGTAACATGTGTAGCGCCTAGCAGAATATCGCTAAATCCATAATTAGCGGTCAACGCAACTCCCTCCGCAGACAGGCCGTCCTTTGGCCCGATCAACAGGCGAACACTGTCCGCTGTCAACAGCAGCGTATTAATGCGCTGCTCTGCACAGCACGCCTCAAACGTTATCGTGGAGCGACTCCGTCAGGCGATTGTGGCTGCACTGTTCACAGGCGCAGATGACGATTTTGCGCCACTACTGCAACTTCTTTTCCAGCCGCTCGCCCTCCAGCTTGACGTCACAGCATGCCGAAAACAATGGCGGGATTACATTTGCCCTAATTCAATGGATTTCTGGATAGTGAATTCCATTTTCACCGCGAAACATCACCTATCCAAAGTGCAAATGCCGCGGCGATTCGCGATTTCCGTGTGTACTGACAGCACTTTGGCCTCGACGGTTTTGTCCGCTCGACTTAAACGAGCGCCAACAACCTGATTACTGACATCAAATAGCTCAAACGGCGCATTGATGGTTATGCTCAACACCCAGTCTAAATGATGCGCCGTGTCTTCGCTAACGTCAAGGACGTCGCCGACGGCCATCGGTGCCGGAGATATATGCGAAGTATTCGCATAAAGCGTGGTTATAATTCTGGCTGTCTAGCTGCTCGGGCGGAATTAACCCTGCCGGCGTAACGGCTGGGCACTTCAGTGTAGAGCAGTACTTTCATTGGCTGCAGGCTGGCGTCGATACGCTTGCATTCCTACCCAGTCCCACCGCAAATAACTGCGTTTGCGCCCGGGAAAGACGAAGCTGGTAACGATCGCGTATGTAGAAGCAAGTCCGGGTGATGGCGCCGCGCACGCGGGCCGTCGGCGCCCCGTCTGCTTGCTCTTTGAAATCCAGCTGCATTTCACAGCGGCCGTACTGGCCCCCGCCGCCGCGCCATTGACTGTATTGATAGTTGCCGCGATTGCTGTTCACTTCGCCGATCGCGGGTTGCAGATTATGCAGGTCTGTTTCGATTTGCCGATAAACCGCTATCTTTGGCGCAGTTTTCCGTTTTGCTGGCATTAGTACGCTGATGGTCACACTCTCAAACCGGTATCACATGTTCCTATTCGATGCGGTTGGCGCGCATCTCGCTTTTACGCACCTGATAGCCGCAGGACGCCGGATCCGGGATGCCCTTTTGCCCCGCCAGAGGATGGCACAACCGCAATAAAAAGGAGCCGGGTGCGTCGCGATTGATTTTCACCGCCGCCGCTTTCGCCTGGTTGAAATTGGTAATCTGCTGCACTTTTGCCGCGGTGGAAAGAGAAAAGAACAAGAGGACAGCGGCTAGTAGGCTAGAAGTTTTATGCGGCATCATCAGAGTGTTCAATTTAGAAAGGCGCAGGTTGCCTAATTGCGCAGAGACAAATTGAACGCGCGGTGCGTCGAATGACGGAAATGA
Source organism: Sodalis sp. (in: enterobacteria) (assembly GCF_036327475.1). Lineage (NCBI taxonomy): Bacteria > Pseudomonadati > Pseudomonadota > Gammaproteobacteria > Enterobacterales > Bruguierivoracaceae > Sodalis > Sodalis sp. (in: enterobacteria). Next base: position 1,730,414 of record NZ_CP132913.1, read on the forward strand.
TGGAAAGCAGGCGAGGAGTTCTTAACGTCTCTCTCGGGCTGTAATAGGTCGCCACAGCGTCTACAGCGGCATTGGGTCTCATAACCGTCAGGTCAAATTCGTGCGGCCGACGGCAGGGTTTGCAGCACATGACTCTTTATCCAGCGCCACTCTCATCCGTAGGGCGACACCCGGCAAAACTGGCAAAACACCAGCAGGTTCGCCAGTTCGTGCGGAATTACTTCATCAATGAGGGTTGGCTGATTTTCCAGCAGCGATTGCGGATTCAGGTATATTTCCAACCAGGCGGTCCCGGCAGATGTGCTGCGCTGTTGGTAGGTGAGGGTGGGTTAAAATACAGCCAAAATACGCCTCGACCTGTGCGAGCTTGGTCTGCAGGTACTGCATGACACCCCATTGCAGAGCTGTTGGAACACACAACGGTTTCATACTCGTCAACCTAACTGACGGTGAAACAGAATGCAACCGCGTCAGCGCGGCGGGAGAGTACTGCTCAACCATGCACAGGCCAACACTTCACTATCGCTGGGTATTTTATTTAATCCGAGCGCTAGAGCGCGACCTCCGCTGTTCGTGGCGTCTCTGTCGTTAAGGGAGGTGCTTTGGATAAATTCGCGCCCATGGCGCACCTTGAATAAGCATGGAAATAAAAACACCGCCAACACAGGCTATCGAGCAGGCTGCTAAGGTGAGCCTTTGGACCTCCCTCGAAGAAAAACGCCGCCGTCCAGCAGGACGGCGGCGTAGGTCTACGCAAAAGAGGAGCGGTTAGTCCCGCGCACCAATCTCGCGCAGCGGCTTGCCGATCATTAGATTGCGTTCGATATGCTCGAGAGAAACGTTTTTAGTTTCCGGAACCAGCATAATCGTCAATATGATAAAGATGACGTTCAACGCACCGTACACCCAGAAGGTGTTGGCGTTGCCCAGCGTTTCCAGCATGGTAAGGAAGGTCGCGCCGACGATCATATTGGAAATCCAGTTGGTAGCGGTGGAAACGGTGATACCGAAGTCGCGCCCTTTCAGGGGCTGAATTTCAGAACACAATACCCAAATCAGTGGGCCGGCGCTCATCGCGAAACCGACGATAAACAGCATCAGCATGATGATGGCGAAGTATTTTTGGAATTCGGTGTTGATCCCCAAGTGCAATAGCGTACCCAGCACGCCCATGCCAGCCGCCATGACCAGGAAACCCAGTTTCAGGGTCGGTCTACGACCCCAGCGATCCACCAGACCGATAGCGATAAACGTCGCCAGCACGTTGATCAATCCGACAATCACTGTTCCCCACATCTGATCGACAGTGCTGGTAAAACCGGCAATCCTGAAGATTTTCGGCGCGTAGTACATAATCACGTTCATACCGGTGAATTGCTGCATCACCTGTAACAGGACGCCGAGGAAGACCGCGCGGCGGAAATTACTGTTGTCTTTGAACAGCGCCCAGCCGCTTTGTTTGATTTTCAAGCTTTCGCGGATTTCTTCTAGTTCTTTGCGTGCCTGTTCGCTGGAGCTGCGCAGCATATCCAGCACTTTTTGTGCTTCATGATAACGCTCTCTGGTCGCCAGCCAGCGCGGGCTGCCCGGCAGAAATAGTACGCCGATGAATAGCAATACCGACGGGATGGTTATGATGCCCAGCATCCAGCGCCAGGAGCCGCTATAGCTGAAAGCAGTATCAGAGAGATAGGCTGCAAGGATCCCGATGGTGATCATCAACTGATACATGGAAATCATCGAACCGCGGATCTTTTCCGGCGCGATTTCCGACAGGTAAAGTGGGGCGGTATAAGAGGCAATCCCGACCGCCAGCCCCAGCAGAATACGGGCGATGATCAGCGATTCTACAGTGGGGGATAGCGCCGACCACAGAGAACTGATGATGAACAACACGGCGCCGGCAAGCAGGCTAAATTTTCGTCCCAATTTGGCTGACATCCAGCCAGCGGCAAGCGCGCCCACCGCGGCGCCAAACATCATGGAGCTAACCACCCATTCCTGTTGCCGATTATCGATGTGCAGATCAGTGGACAGGAAAGGTAGCGCGCCGGCGATGACGCCAATATCCAACCCAAACAGCAGGCCGACCAACGCCGCCATAAAACAAACGAAAAAAGTAAAACGAGCATGGAATCTGCCAGATTTAGGTGTGGCAGTACTCATAATGCCTCCATGATGTGCTACGTGAATTAATAGTTACTAATATTATGTAAATGTATGCCGACAAAGTGTGAGGTCGATCACAAGTATATGATCTGTTACACACACTTATCCCTGTCTGTCAGCATATTCATCCGTAGAGAAAGCGTTGCCATGCTGATATAGGGTATTCAGAGCGGTTGTTATCGAAAATAATTCGGATGTTGTACACATTTTGTAACAAATAAGAAATGAAGTATTTAATGCTTGGCACAACCATATTAATTTAATGATAATTAGTAAAAAAGGTCGGATTCTCTTTGGTGTGGCGACGTGTTTAGTTTAGATGAAACAAAAATTTTCGCTGAATAAATTTCATCGCATTTCTCGTGGCGAGAAGACAGTATCAACGACGCTGAAAAACGTCGCAGCTCTGCAACGTTAGGCGAAATGGCGCTAGCCGGTATGCATCTGCCTGGTGACATCTCATATCACCCCGCGTGATGACGGGTCGCGGGCAACTGGAGATAATGTAAGCTAGACTGTAACAGCAAGGAGGGGCCGCGCTTGGCCAAGATAGTAGCCGAGGGGCGGCCAGCACCGGACCCGATTGCATTATGGAGTTGTAAAGCAGCGACAGGGTCGGTGTGCGCTCGGCTTAGGCGGCCTTTATCGGTAGGTGAATACCGGCGAGAAACCCATCCCTGCAGGCAAAATGGCGATCGTATCGATCGCCGTTTCGGTGCCGCGGCAGTACGTCCGCCGCGCGTTGTTATAGTGCGTTATTTCAGACCAGCTGCGTCCCGCAGCAGTTCGGCTTTGTCGGTCTTTTCCCATGGGAAAAGTTCGCGTCCGAAGTGACCGTAGGCGGCAGTTTTGCGGTAGATCGGCTGCAGCAGATCCAGCATTGTGATTAACCCATAAGGACGCAGGTCGAAGAATTCGCGCACCAGCGCCGTCAGGTTTTTTGCCGAGATCTTTTCACTGCCGAAGGTTTCGATGGTGATGGAGGTCGGTTCCGCTACGCCAATGGCATAGGACACCTGAATTTCACAGTGATCGGCCAGGCCGGCAGCGACGATGTTTTTGGCCACGTAGCGCGCGGCATATGCTGCCGAACGGTCAACCTTAGACGGATCCTTACCGGAGAAGGCGCCGCCGCCGTGACGGGCCATGCCGCCGTAGGTATCGACGATGATTTTTCGGCCGGTCAACCCACAGTCGCCCATTGGACCACCGATAACGAAACGGCCGGTCGGGTTGATAAAATATTTGGTCAGGGAAGAGAGCCATTCCGCTGGCAAAACCGGTTTGATGATCTCTTCCATCACCGCTTCTTTCAGCTGTGGCAAGGCGATGTCTTCCGCATGCTGCGTGGACAGCACCACGGCATCAATGCCCACCACTTTGCCGTTGTCGTAGGCGAAAGTGACCTGACTTTTGGCGTCCGGACGCAACCATGGCAGGGTGCCGTTTTTACGAACCTGGGACTGGCGGGCCATCAAACGGTGCGCGTAGGTGATTGGCGCCGGCATCAGCACATCGGTTTCATTGGTGGCGTAACCGAACATCAGCCCTTGGTCGCCTGCGCCCTGTTCCAACGGATCGGTGCGATCCACGCCCCGATTAATATCTGGAGACTGCTTACCAATGGCACTCAGCACGGCACAAGAGTTGGAGTCAAAGCCCATCTCTGAATGAATGTAACCGATCTCGCGGATAGTGCTGCGCGTCAATTCTTCAATATCCACCCAGGCGCTAGTGGTGATGATCTCGCCACCCACCAGAACTATACCAGTTTTAATATAGGTTTCGCAGGCGACGCGCGCCTTGGGATCCTGTGCCAGAATCGCGTCCAGCACGGCGTCGGAAATCTGGTCCGCGATTTTATCAGGATGCCCCTCTGAAACAGATTCAGATGTAAATAGATGTTTAGCCATTGGTCTTTTTACCTTTGGATTAAGGGTTAGAAATGATTGCATAGTGCTTAGGACTGGCCACCCGCAATACGCGATGCCGAGATGATAACGGTACGCGTCATGCTGCCTCCCACGAAAACTGTCGTTCAGCAGTAAAACAGTTAATCAGTATAGATGGATTAACTTCTGGATGGCTATTTTAGGGTGAGTTTCGATGGAATGCCAGTAATTTTTTGCTGAAATATATCAGTTAGTTTCAATGCAGAGTCAATAAAGTGACATAGGCTAATTAATTTTGCTTTTCCCCATTGAGCGGTATAAAATCGCGCGCGTTTGCATCGGGTAATGTAAAAGTTAACCAAACGAAAATTTTACACTTATCCCCGCCGCCCGGTTGAGTGTCTTGTTTTTCAAGAGATAGGGTTCTTGACGCGTGTGATTTCTCTCGTTTCCCGTCTCCAACGTGCAGCGCGTCGACTGCCCTTATCCACGACGCCTCGCTCATCCTGTCTTGTGGAAGTCGTCGCCCAACCGGGGCGACTCAGGGCTCTCGGGCGGGCTAGATGCGAGGTTCTGATTTCGGGCCATACGGCCTTTCATGCAATCCTAATTGATGGTGTTCCGCCATCCTAAATAGCATGGAGTTTAGCAAGGTATTTTACAATGGAGTTTAGCAAGGTATTTTACAATTGCTGTCTGGGATAGACCGGACGCCGGCGGCGTCCGGTAGCGTCTCTTGCCGCGTTCGTTGCGCGCGAGCCGGCTGAGTGTTCTAACCGGCGTGAGCGCTGAATCGACGGTAGCGGGCAATAAAGGTCGCACCATTGGCGACCCGCCGCCATAACTGATTCACGACTGGACCAGGAACCGCGCCGCGCGGCTCGACAAGACACTTTGCGCTTAATGCAGGAGGTAGCCATGGTAGCCATGAACGACAGCGACGCCAGCGAAATGCTGAGAACTTACAATGTCACGTACTGGGGCAATAACTACTACGACGTCAATCAGTTTGGTAATATCAGCGTTTGCCCGGATCCTGACTTTCCCGAGGCGTGCGTCGATCTGGCGGAACTGGTAAAACAGCGCCAGACCAAAGGCCAGCGTCTGCCGGCGCTGTTCTGCTTCCCACAGATCTTGCAGCACCGCTTGCGCTCCATTAACGCCGCTTTTCAGCGGGCGCGCGATTCCTTTGATTACCGGGGCGGCTATTTCCTAGTTTATCCAATTAAGGTCAACCAGCACCGCCGCGTTATCGAATCTCTGATCAACTCCGGCGAGCCCCTGGGCTTGGAGGCCGGTTCCAAAGCGGAACTGATGGCGGTACTCGCCCATGCCGGCATGACCCGCACGGTGATCGTTTGCAATGGCTACAAAGACCGGGAATATATTCGCCTAGCGCTCATCGGCGAAAAGATCGGTCATAAAGCCTACCTGGTAATTGAAAAACTTTCCGAAATCACGCTGGTACTGGAGGAGGCAGAACGGCTGAATGTGGTGCCGCGCCTCGGCGTGCGCGCCCGCCTAGCCTCGCAGGGCTCTGGCAAATGGCAATCGAGCGGCGGCGAAAAGTCCAAATTTGGCCTTGCGGCGGCGCAGGTGCTGCAACTGGTCGATCTGCTGCGTGCGAAAGGACGGTTGGACAGCCTGCAATTGCTGCATTTCCATTTAGGTTCCCAATTATCGAATATTCGCGATATCGCTTCCGGCGTGCGTGAATCGGCGCGTTTTTATGTCGAATTGCATAAAATAGGCGTCCATATTGAATGTTTCGACGTCGGCGGCGGCCTGGGGGTCGATTATGAAGGCACCCGTTCGCAATCCGACGGATCGGTTAATTATGGCTTGAACGAATATGCCAACAAGGTCATCTGGGGTATCGGTGATGCCTGTAATGAATACGGTCTGCCGCATCCAACGGTTATTACAGAGTCCGGACGGGCGGTGACGGCGCACCATACGGTGCTGGTGTCCAATGTCATTGGCGTGGAACGTAATGAATTCAACGAGCCGCATCCGCCTGAGACGGACGCCCCGCGCGCGTTGGAAAGCCTGTGGCAGACTTGGCAGGAAATGCAGGAGCCGCGCAATCGTCGTTCGTTGCGTGAATGGTTGCACGACAGCCAGATGGATTTGCATGATGTCCATACGCAATATACTCATGGTATGCTGGATCTGATGCAGCGTGCCTGGGCCGAGCAGCTGTATCTCAACATCTGCCGCTTGATCCAGACGCAACTCGATCCGAGTAATCGCGCTCACCGGCCGATAATTGATGAATTACAAGAGCGTATGGCGGATAAGCTGTACGTCAACTTCTCACTATTCCAGTCGATGCCGGATGCCTGGGGGATAGACCAACTGTTCCCGGTTCTGCCGTTGTCGGGGCTGGATAGGCCGCCGGAGGGACGCGCGGTGCTGCTTGATATTACCTGTGACTCTGATGGCACAATTGATCATTACATTGATGGCGATGGCATCGCCACTACCATGCCAATGCCGCCTTACGATGCCGATAATCCGCAGGCTCTCGGCTTTTTTATGGTGGGCGCCTATCAGGAAATCCTCGGCAACATGCATAACTTGTTCGGCGATACCACCACGGTGGATGTATATGTGTTCAAGGACGGCAGTCTGAAGATGAACGAGTCTAACGAAGGTGATACCGTTGCCGATATGCTGCGCTATGTGCGGCTCGATCCCGGTATGCTACTGACACGTTTCCGTGACCAGGTGAAAAACGCCGATCTGGATGCTGAACTGCAAAGCAAATTCCTGGATGAGTTCGAGGCGGGCCTGTATGGATACACTTACCTGGAAGGTGAATAACGTTAAGTAAGGAATGACGATGAGTACTCTGGGTCATAATTACGATAATTCGCTAGTGTCGAACGCTTTCGGTTTCCTGCGTCTTCCGCTGGAATTCAACCCGTATCACACAGACGCAGACTGGGTGATCACCGGTATTCCCTTCGATATGGCGACCTCCGGGCGTGCCGGCTGCCGGCACGGGCCCGCCGCGATCCGCCAGGTTTCCACCAACCTGGCTTGGGAAGGTTGCCGTTGGCCGTGGGATTTCGACGTGCGTAAACATCTCAAGGTGGTGGACTGCGGCGATCTGGTGTACGAATTCGGTGAGGCTCAGGACTTTTGCAAAAAATTACAGGACCATGCCGAGCGGCTACTGTCGGCCGGCAAACGGATGCTATCGCTTGGCGGCGATCACTTCGTCACTTTGCCGTTATTGCGTGCTCACGCCAAACACTTCGGCAAAATGGCGCTAGTGCACTTCGACGCCCATACCGATACCTACGCCAACGACAACAAGTTCGATCACGGCACCATGTTTTACCGTGCGCCAAACGAAGGATTAATCGATCCCGGCCACTCGGTGCAGATAGGCATCCGTACAGAATTCGAGCGCGATAACGGGTTCACCGTGCTCGACGCAGAGCAGGTTAATGACCGCAGCGTTGACGATATTTTGGCTCAGGTGAAGCAGATTCTGGGTGACTTGCCGGTCTATCTCACGTTCGATATTGATTGTCTGGATCCCTTTGCTGCCCCCGGCACCGGTACGCCGGTCATCGGTGGCCTGACTAGCGATCGGGCGCTGAAGCTGCTTCGCGGGCTGCAACCGCTGAATATCATCGGCATGGACATCGTCGAAGTAGCGCCAGCCTACGACCAGGCGCAGATCACCGCGCTGGCTGCCGCTACGCTGGCACTGGAAATGCTTTATATCCAGGGCGCTAAGCTGAACGACGATCGACAGGGAAGGCGGTGTGCCGGCGGCCCACTGGGGTATGCCAGCACGCTACAAGGGGTGTCAAACGCGTAACAAGCGTGACGTCCGCAGTAGCATATAGTCTATCTACTCCCGCCAATGGCGGGAGCCATGCCGTTTGCCCGCGGTTAAGGTCTATCAATAACAGCACACACGACAGGTCGTCGCCATAATGCAGTGTGTCGATGAGCGCACAAAATGAGCCGGAAATGGGTGAGTGCATCGTCACGGTGGTGTAATGACTAAAGGTAAGCTGAACCGCTTCTTCTGTACCGCGTGGTCGCAATCGGACTGCACCGATAGTAGGGTTTTGGGTAGAAAAATCGATAAAATAGCAATATAAAGTCCGATTCTTCAAGTCGAATATCGAGTGATAGAACTATACAAGAAATAGTTTTCAAGGACGTGCAACGAAGCCAGGCGACTGTCAACGAAGCCAGGCGACTGTCATGAAACAGTTTTCTCCAATAGTTGCCAATTCTCTGGCAGGCATACTCGCTTGCAACGCTTCGTTTTGCGGAACAAGAAATTGCATGGTATCGCCAACCGAGGAAAGTAAGTGTTGACGCGATCGCCTCGTGGCGGTGAAAAACGCAGCATCACTACCAGTAAAGAGAATTTGAAGCGGTGTCTGGCCGGTGTAGTGATGCTTTTTGATAAATCTGCCCGCCGATCATAAACTGTACTATGACATACAGATTGCCTTCGATAAATGGGCTGTGTGCCATAATGAGACGACGGCAGAATAACTGGATAATCTGTGCTCCTGGGTAACCTCTTCTCGCCGAGCGCTGCCGACAGCCTCGGTAATTTTAGTGCGTTTACGCTAGTTTTTCTTGTGCTTCAATGCATCGGGATGGAGCAATACGAGGCGTACCGCTTCACATAAGAAGCTTAATGAATGCTGGCGCTAACTCTGGATGGGCGTTTCAATGTATGAATGTGTTTAGCAGCAGGTTTGTACTCGGATCCAGCGTCAGGTAAATGTTGCACGGTTTTTGTTGGTTGAGTAAATGACAATCACTATCCTCTTTCAACGCGATATAAGCGTGGCGATGAGCATGCTGTTCTGAGCTGTTGAGATGTTTTCTGTAATATCTTTTATTTCAATTTAATGAGCAGACTTATGGGTCTTATGGGTTTTATCGATATGAATTGCCACCCGCGGCAGCAGTTGGAGAGGCATTGCTTACCTCGGCATTTAAAATTTTTATAGGCAACAGGCGTAATCTCACGATGCAGTTTCATGTATTAGACTCTGGTGGTGTGGTAGGGCAGTGACACGTTATCAGCTTCAGCTGAGGTCGCCCGGTAATCGCCATCAAGAGCACGTTGTTTTACGACCGTCGGCAGACACTTCATCCGGCAGCGTTTTGGCCCGGCGTTCAGAACTTGCCAGTTCCCGTCATCCGGCATTACAGCATTCCAGCCGGCATTCCCAGCTCTCGGCACTCCGCACTCACCGCCACACCCAGGCATCCTCTGTCTCCCACTCGTGACTGCTCACTTACCATGCGGAGTAGGCTGTCGGCAAAGTAGAACGGAATCGGCGGAATTGTCATGGTCCAATCGCGATAATTTTACATCATTTAAGAAGATCTACATCACAAAATCAGCGAAATTATTCCTATCGAGTGCATATTTGATTATTCTGAATGAATCGATTCGGTCAACGGCGTGATGATCGCGGCGGGCGTAACCACAGCGAGGGATTGCAGTTTCATCTTCCGCACGGATGGCAAAGCGGGTACGCGATATAATATAGTTGATAACAGAGAATTATTAGTCAGACTGGCATACATTACTCGCCGACTATCGGGGTGAGCGGCCGCAGGGCGACGTTTCATCCCCTGGCGTGTCAAGGTTCTGTCTGGCCCATAGATGTTAAATGCGAGGCCGCGAGCGATTAATGGTCCGGTGTGGGGAAGCCTTTCCCCGTCACTCAGGCATTTAGCAAGCATCAAACAAGAGGGTTCATCATGACTGTAATTAAGATGACTGATTTTGATCTGGCTGATAAACGTGTTTTTATCCGTTCCGATTTGAACGTGCCGGTTAAAGACGGGAAAGTGACTTCCGATGCGCGCATCCGCGCCTCTCTACCCACTATCGAAGCCGCATTGAAACAGGGCGCGCGCGTTATGGTGACCTCCCATCTCGGCCGTCCTACCGAAGGGGAATACAACGCCGAGTTTTCTTTGCAGCCAGTGGTGAGTTATCTGAAAGGCAAATTGTCATCCCCGGTCCGTCTGGTCAAAGATTACCTCGATGGCGTGGATATCGCCGAAGAGGAACTGGTGGTGCTAGAAAACGTACGCTTTAACAAGGGCGAAGAGAAAGATGACGAAGTTCTGGCGAAGAAATACGCCGCGCTGTGCGACGTGTTCGTCATGGATGCTTTCGGTACCGCTCACCGCGCCCAGGCTTCTACTCATGGCGTGGGTAAGTTTGCCCCCGTTGCGTGCGCCGGTTCGCTGCTGTTTAATGAACTTGAGGCGCTGGGCAAGGCGCTTGATAATCCGACTCGGCCGATGGCAGCCATCGTTGGTGGCTCAAAAGTTTCTACCAAGTTAGCCGTACTGGATTCCTTGTCGAAAATTGCCGATCAGCTCATCGTCGGCGGTGGCATTGCCAATACTTTCTTGGCGGCCCAGGAACATAATGTTGGTAAATCGCTTTACGAGGCCGATTTGATCTCGGAAGCCAAACGTCTGCTAGAAAGCAGCGATATCCTCGTACCGACCGATGTCCGCGTCGCCACAGAGTTTTCCGAAACCGCGATCGCCACCTTGAAATCCGTCAGAGACATTCAGGACAATGAGCAGATTCTGGACTTGGGCGATGCTTCCGCCGCCCGTCTGGCGGCAATTCTGAAAAACGCCAAAACCATTTTGTGGAATGGCCCGGTTGGGGTGTTTGAGTTCGCCAATTTCCGTAAAGGCACCGAAGTAGTAGCGCGCGCCATCGCCGACAGCAAGGCGTTCTCTATCGCCGGCGGCGGTGACACCCTGGCGGTTATCGACCTATTTGGCATTGCCGATCAGATCTCCTATATTTCTACTGGCGGCGGCGCTTTCCTTGAATTCGTCGAAGGTAAAAAACTTCCCGCGGTGATCATGCTGGAAGAACGTGCGAAACAGTGAATATTCAGCGGATAGACGCTCTCGGCGTTCGTCATTGCTGTGGCTGGTTCATAGACTAGGGACGCGGCATAAGTTACTTTTTATCAATGGCCTATAAAACAGGACAAAGTGATATGTCTAAGATTTTTGATTTTGTGAAACCAGGTGTCACCACCGGTGATGACGTTCAGAAAGTGTTCGCTGTTGCGAAAGAAAACAACTTTGCTCTGCCCGCCGTCAACTGTGTAAGCACCGATTCCATTAATGCGGCGCTGGAAGCGGCCGCAAAGGTGCGCGCGCCGATTATCGTGCAGTTCTCCAACGGCGGCGCCGCTTTTATTGCCGGCAAAGGCTTGAAAGATGAGGGGCAGACTGCTGCGGTGCTGGGCGCGGTGTCCGGCGCGCTGCACGTGCATCATATGGCCGAGCATTACGGTATCCCCGTTATTCTGCATACTGACCATTGCGCCAAGAAATTGCTGCCGTGGCTTGACGGACTGCTGGATGCTGGCGAGAGGCATTATACTGCCACCGGCAAGCCGCTGTTTTCATCCCACATGATCGACCTCTCTGAAGAGTCGCTTGAAGAGAACATTGAAATCAGCGCCAAGTATCTGACGCGCATGGCGAAACTGGACATGACGCTGGAAATTGAGTTGGGCTGTACCGGTGGCGAAGAGGACGGTGTTGACAATAGCTATTCGGACAACTCCGCTCTTTACACCCAGCCGGAAGATGTCGCTTATGCTTATGAAAAGCTGCATGCCATCAGCTCGCGTTTCATCATTGCGGCCGCTTTCGGTAATGTTCACGGCGTGTACAAGCCTGGCAACGTGCAGCTGACGCCAAAAATCCTTGATAACTCCCAGAAATACGTTTCAGAACGATTTGGTCTCCCAGCCAAATTTTTGAATCTGGTCTTCCACGGTGGTTCGGGCTCTACGCCGGAAGAAATCAAGGAGGCTGTCAGCTACGGCGTGGTCAAGATGAACATTGATACCGATACCCAGTGGGCGATGTGGGAAGGTATACTGAAATATTATCAGAAAAACGAAGGTTATCTGCAGACACAACTTGGCAATCCCGAAGGGGCCGATAAACCCAACAAGAAATTCTACGATCCACGCGCATGGATCCGCGCCGGTCAGGTATCTATGGCAACGCGCTTAGGGCTGGCCTTTAAAGAACTGAACGCTATCGACGTACTGTAATCTACATGTAATCGTCCGGCGGTACCCTTCACGTGCAGCGCGTCGTGCCGCTTGCCTGCTGCATGCCGTAGCGCGGGAATGGGAGATACCCACCGCGCAATCCACCGGAAAGTTGTCTCTCCATCGGAGAACACAGTTTTTGTACCGTGACGGGGTGTGGCAATGTTTCGCCTAAACGGGTCGCGACAGCGCTACAGTGGCGTTTAAAACGGCCTAGATCATGATTAAACTCAATGAATCATCTTGTATCTTCTACCGATGGGCTAATTTCGTTGGCGTGATGAGGCGTTGCGGTATAGGCTTAATGCTGTCTTGTCGCCGAGGGACCTTTGTTATACACCGGAAAATTATATGGAAGATATAAACGTTGTAGATAAAATCAATCATGCCAGTAACTGGCTGGTCAATAATCAAGAGTTGCTGATTCATTACGCGGTGAATATCGTCGCGCCATTATCATCCTGTTTATCGGTCTCCTGGTCTCGCGGATTATCGCCCACACCTTGAATCGGATGATGAAAGCGCGGCATATTGACGCCACGGTGGCCGATTTTGTCTCGGCGATTTTGCGCTACGGCATAGCGACTTCGCCCTTATCGCCGCCTTGAACCGGATAGGCGTACAGACCGCCTCAAGTAAAACGCTACTTTCGACCTGCTAGAGAAAGTCAAGGCGGCGCTGGATGCGCACAATATCGGCATTCCGTATCCGTAGATAAGATGTGCGTTTCCGGACGCCGAAGCCATAGCTCGAACAGGGGCAGCAATTCGCCACTACCGCGACCCATTCGGACGCCTCCTGGGATGCCGAGGAGAGTCAGCAAGCGCAATAGTAGCCGGATGCTGATACCGGTGGCTGCCCTGAATCGGCTCGACAATATGATGTGCACGGTCACGGCAGATAACGGGCCAAGGCCGCACGTCGCTACTGCACGCCCGGTGATCGGGAGTGGGTGCCTTGCTGTACCACGTCAAACTCTCTTTGCCTCGAGGCGATTAGTGGGCGTTTCTGCAGGCGTCGTGGATAAGATCATTCTATTTCAATCGTCGCCGGACAGTCGGTAAACCGCCCTCCACAATCGGCAATTACGGTATATGTAGCATTTTCACAAGGATTTTTCGGTATGGCCCTGATTGCATCGAGCCGCAAAACGTAATGGTGATGAATCAGAGGATACATCGGCAGTATTTTGCAACCTGCTACTTATCTGCGTGGGGTGTTCCACGACGCTTACCACCCGTTCGCCGTGGCTATTGCTGGCCATCACCTTGGCCGGCGTGTTGTTCCTAGGCGGTACGGTTTTACGCTTTGCGCAACGGCTAGCGCAGGGCGATACTCGGGCTATCGCAGGCGTTGGGTGCTGTTGATCATTCTTGAAGTCAACTTGTTCAATCCTCATGTCCATCTGGATACGGTAGTGATCCTCGGTAGCGTCGCCGGCGCAATCAGCGCCTCCTCATTGGCCTGGTTTCACAGCCTGCGCTTATTGCCGTGCGACTGGTGCCCTGGTCAATACAGCTGCGCATTCAGCGTGCCATTCAGTGGCTCGTGGTATCGTGATGTGGTGCATGGCATGCCAGCCGCTTCATCAGGGCTGGCGCATGTTCAGAGCGTTGGCAGTGTTTTAGGCGATCAGTGCCGCACTCCTTTATTCAGAACTTACCTATGTTTTCGGTGTCAGTCGGCGAGATGCTATAAACGTAACGGTAAAAAACTGCAAACAACATTTTCTTCCGGAAAAAGGGGTAATATACTTAGCTGCGTATTTTAATTAAAAGCACTGGTATTAACCACTATCGTAGGGCTGGGAGCCTCTATCATGCCGGCATTGGCCGGTAAGTTTCCCCAGTGGCCGTATGTCGTCACCTCATGGACCTCTTCCGTCGATGCGACGCCGGATGTTGCCATGCCATCTATCGCCATGCCATCTATCGAGGCGTCCATCTCCTCCAAAGACGCGGTGCAATATTTCGATTCTTTAAAAAAGAACGGCACTGGCAGCAAAGATATCAATGCCGCCAATTTGCGTAAAGGTTACAAAGCTGTACGGCAAGTCAAGTCACCCTGCACCAGCTGGATAAACTCAACGAACTGCCGGACGGTGCGCTAAAAGCCGGCTTGAACGAAAATCCTGTCGGTGGGTCTGGGTGAACCCAGAACAACATTGTGCCCACGCCAGGCAGAAGGCGATAGATGACACACCTCTCAGGCACGGGCACTGGCGGAAGGCTTCCACGCCTCGCTGGGTCCAGCATTCGCTACCATGTCACCAATTACCAGCTGATGCTGATCAAACCTACGCCCAGTAGCCGATTCATCTCGACGATCAGGTAGATGTCGTGTTTGAAATGAAGTCGCAGCCTTAACCTTAAGTCGCAGCCTTAACCTTAATATGTTGGATGACGTTCGCCGCGCGGGACTGGCAAACGTTAAACCAGCGGAGTAGCGTTCGCCGTGCGCGTCCGGTAAGCGTGCGGTAAGCGTGGAGCCGTTATCAATCCTGGTGAAGGACCTGACCGTGGTCTAGCAAGGTATTGGTCACTTTACGCATCATACGGCCTTCCAGCGCAAATCAGTGCCAGTAGCGGTGCCTGCACAAGCCTGGCGTTAGATCGAATAAGCTCACTCTGCCTCAGTTCGCGTTCGCAAATGGGAAATCATGCAGCAAGTGGTGCCTTGACAGCTGAACAAAGGCTTCTGAGGAATTTACGATATGTCACGGCACGCTTTGCCGGGTGAAAAATCGAAATTCTACTGCAAGAAAGTCTGGTGCATATCGTCGAAATGACCGAACGCCACCGCAGGCGCCTTAAGCAGGGCGCTGCGGGTCAGGCCGTTGGGAAAGTAACAGGCGGCGAACAACGGCAACGTGCCGAACAGATAATTAAGCGCCACAGGCGGTCTACCAGACAGCTTGCAGCGGTTGACGCTGAATACTGACCGTAACCACCACCTCACCACGGCGCAACTGCTCCTGAGTATGGGCTTCGTCTTCCACCTGCATATTCAACCGGATGGAGGATCAGCACCAGCCTGAGCACCGGCAGCAGCCAAGTCTCGAGACTATCGGCGCTGACCGCCAGTGACGATATCAGCGGGGTATCGTTGCCCAGCCACTCTTCTTCGCAGCAGTTCCACCTGATGCAGCAACGCCAATAGCTTCTGCCCTTGCTCGGAAGGCAGGGCGGGATAGCCCGTATCAGGGCAGCTGGCCAAACAGATTCCCAATCGTTTTATACGCTGCGACACGACCAACTGGGTAATACACAGTTTCTGGCGGATGTGTTCAAAACCGCGCTCTCGTATTACGGCGTCAAATGCCTAGAGCATCCGATACTCCGGACGTTTCATTCATCTTCCTCTGTCAGTATCATATCTCTGCACTATGCCATAGTTTTACTCTATTGCGTGTTCGAGTTTGCTTTATACTGGCCACCACACAGGGTTATACACCACGGGCAGAAATAGACCATGACACAGGATGAACTGAAAAAGGCGGTGGGGTGGGCCGCGCTAAAATATGTCCGGCCCGGCACGATCGTAGGCGTGGGGACCGGCTCTACCGCAGCGCATTTTATTGACGCGCTGGGGTCCGTCAGTCATCAAATCGAGGGGGCGATTTCCAGTTCCGAGGCGTCGTCCGCTAAATTGAAGAACCTGGATATTCCTTTATTTGACCTTAATGATGTAGGCGCTCTGGACATTTATGTTGATGGCGCCGATGAGATTAACAGCAGCATGCAAATGATCAAAGGCGGCGGCGCCGCACTGACTTGCGAAAAAATCATTGCCGCTGTGGCGCGCAAGTTCATCTGTATCGCTGATGCCAGTAAGGTGGTGGACGTGCTCGGCACATTTCCGCTTCCAGTTGAGGTGATCCCCATGGCCCGCGCCTGGGTCGCCCGCGAACTGGTACGCCTGGGTGGTCAGCCGGTTTATCGCCAGGGCGTGATGACCGATAACGGCAATATCATCCTGGATGTACACAATCTGGCGATCCTGGATGCGGTGACGCTTGAAGAGCAAATCAATAACATCCCTGGTGTCGTCACCGTTGGCCTGTTTGCGCGCCGCGGTGCTGATGTGGCGCTTATCGGCAGCGAACAGGGTGTCAAAATTATCGGCTAAACAGAAGGTTGGCGCGCGGCCTACCCGATCACCACCGATGTTAATAAAACGCCGATAATATGTTTTATTTTTCTACCCTGGGTAATGAATTTCACATGTCTCACGCTTGCCTGTCGGAAATCTTCGCCTAGTCCTCCCTGCTAGACGATTTATCCATAATATGCCCTTATGGCCGTGTCTTGTGCTACACCTTCTGCGTCTATGCTGGTTGCCGCACCGGTAAGTTTTGTTATTTTATAAGTTTTGTTATTTTATCGGAGTGCTGTGTGTCGCAGCCGCATTGCGCGCATCTTAAAAGATCGGTAAATGGCAAAAGTATCGCCGGAAAAGATAAGATTAAGTTTCTGTTGGTGGAAGGGGTACATCCCTCGGCGCTGGAAAATCTGCAACGCGCCAGTTACACTAATATGAGTATCATAAGAATTCCATTGGAAACGCTGAAACACGCGATTCGCGACGCTCACTCTGTTGGCATTCGTTCCCGCACCATCTAGCTTAAGGTGTTTCGCCATGGCAGAGAAAACGGTGGCAGTGGGGTGTTTTTGTATCGGCACCAATTAAGCGAATCTGCCGGTCGCGATGAAGCGTGGCGTCCTGGTCTTCATTCGCCTTTTCCAAACACGCGCTCCATGGCCAAATGGTATTTGGGGATACTACTTATGATGTGTAGTATCCCTGAAGTAACGCCCGGGCCCACCCGTAGTCAATGGAACAAACAGGCACAGGGTAGTTACGAAGCGCACAGTAAAATTGGGGCATGCAGGTGTTTTTCTACGATATCGAGAGCAAATTAACTCTGGGAATGCCCAGCAGGTCGCTACGCTGGCTGAACCACTTGGGTGAACCAAGTGGTGAGTCTGCATGTGCCGGGTACGCTATCGACGCGCAACATGAAAAACAAAGCCGGTGCGCTGTTGAATTAACGTCTCACGTGGGACGGTGGTGACATGGCAAAGCTGCGTGAGACGCTGGCCATAAAGCAGCTAGCCAGCGCAGTGCTCGACGTTTTCCCGCAGGAGCTGTCGACCAATAGCGATCCGTTCACGTCGCCGCTGTCAATGTAAGCCTGACGCTGCGCATCGGCGGATCAACTCAAGAGCCCAAGAGAATATCAACATAAGAATAAGAAGAGGCCGGCAAATTAGCGAAGTATTCTGATAAGGGTTCCACTTTGTCGACGGTCAATTTCCCTGAAGTGTCGCTGCCGGAGCATAGCGAAGACTCAAATCAACAAGGTTTTCGCCGAGCAGGGAATCAACATCGCCGCGCAATATTTGCAGACGGCGCCGGAAATTGGTTATGTGGTCATCGATATAGAAGCGGGCGGCGGAAAGATATCGCGCCGCGACATGGGCGTCATACTATCGCCAGTGGCGGAAGGGGGTAATAATTTCCAGAAGTCCAATATCCCACTCTTCCAGCGGCAGCGGAACCGCTACCTTCTGATAATCGTGCGCCAGTTCGATAAGATAAAGCCAACCAGTGGCCTACAGTGCTATGGCGTGTGCAGCCATACAAGCTATCGTCCATACCCAGAGCTGTCCCTGCGCATTGAACGCAACCAGCGGCGTGAACAGCATACACATCCAAGCCGTAGCGATATCTAGCCGGAGCTCGCGGATACGCAAACGGTTCAACACGGATGGCGGAGTTCGATTTTTTGGACGACAGCGCGCGGCGCAGCGGGCGAATGTGTCGCGTATCGACTGCCGCAGCAGCGATTTTCCATTGACGAGGTCACGGGGAAACGGCGCTTAACTAGGGGATCTCCGAGATGCCCCGCGGGCTGTAACCCCTGAACCCTTGGTTCAGGGTGAACGCAGCGTCGAGACCTTAAGACTTCTCGTGCGAGCCGAGCATGCGCGCCGGTCAGGAATCGCCACATTCGCCCTAGGAACTGACCAGCTGGCGAACACCTCAGAAATTTGGTTTCCAGCCCGCGGGTATTAGTATCGGCCCCGCGATGCGCACGTCATCATTCTAACTGGTTTCCCGGTCGTTCTGTTATACGGCCCTGTTTAACCAGCACCTGCTCAATCGTTTGCTGCAGTAAACGAATGCGTTGTTCCATGTTGGCTGCATAATCCCGGGTTTTCAACCTTTCCTGCGCCAATTCGTGACAGACGTTAAGGGCGGCGATGAAAACAAGCTGTTCCGTATTGCTGACTCTAGTTCGAACTTTCAGATCTTGTAACCGCTGATTAAGATCTTCCGCAGCCTGGTTCAACGCTTCCTGTTGCTCCGGGGGACAATTGACCCGTAATGTACGGCCAAAAATTTGAATATCTACCGGTTGTGCGGACATACCCCACCTTCCTGTCTTTGTTACCGCGCCAACCCCACCACTGCCGCGTAATAGCAGCAGTGGTGCGAAGGGAAGCAACTATAATCTATCTAAAATAGAAGTTACAAGCCCTTTCTGGTATAGCGACAGACCTTGATGGTAGCATAACACGAACTTATCCCGCCAACATTAGTGAAAGCACATGTCTAAACAAAATCAGACGGCGGTATTAATCGTTGCGGAGATGATGGATTGCTGATCGGAATATATGTGGCAGTAACAATAACGACAGTTGGCGGGTGTTAGTGCATGAATTGACCAACGACGGGTTGGTGTTCAGCCAAACATTCGCCGCGCCGCTGCGCGATCTGTACCAGGCCATCCGCCAGCGCGCTGGCGGATGCATCATTCCAACTTCAACTATTGCTGCCGGCGGACGACGATGCTCTGGCCGGCTCGGTAAACCGTTTTGTGGTTTAGCCGCAGCTGGACAAGGTGCTGGGCGATGTGCGCTAGACGATAGATGATTTGCACAACATTCGTTCCAGTTGGGGCATGACGAGGACGAAGATCGCGAGGCGTTGGCGCAATCGCTGGAGGAAGTGATGGAAATGTCCACATGGCTGCCATACTTTGCCATAATGATTTTACCCGTCCGAATGACGACGCGGTGCCCACGCCAGCCGGTCCGGCATTACATTAACGTCAACGCCGGCCTTGCGTATGGCGTGTTGGCCACGGCAAAGAAGCCGAGCATATTAACCAGGCTGGAGAGAGCGATGACACCACAAGAATACACTCGGCGTCGTCAAGGATTGCTGGCAAAAATGGCCCCGGGAAGCGCCGCGCTGATCTTTGCCGCCCCTGAGGCGGCACGTAGCGCCGATAGCGGGTATCCCTATCGGCAAAGCAGTGATTTCTGGTATTTCACCGGCTTCAACGAGCCACAGGCGATGTTGATGCTGATCAAAAGCGACCAAAGTTATCATCACAGCGTATTATTTAATCAGGTACGCGATAAAACCGCCGAAATCTGGACCGGCCGCCGCCTAGGTCAGGGGGCGGCGCCGGAGCGCCTAGGGGTTTCCCGAGCGCTCCCCTGGGACGATATCGGCGGCCAATTGCATCTACTACTTAACGGCCTGGACGTGGTTTATCATGCGCAAGGTGAATACGATTTTGCCGACACATTGCTGTTCAACGCTCTGGATAAATTGCGCAGCGGCGCGCGTCAGCAATTGCAGGTACCGGCCACGCTGGTGGATTGGCGGCCCTGGGTGCACGACATGCGACTGCTAAAATCCAAAGAGGAACTGGCAGTAATGCGCCGCGCCTGTGAAATTACCGCTTTGGCGCATACCCGCGCCATGCAGCAATGCCGACCCAACATGTACGAGTATCAGTTGGAAGGCGAGATCCAGCATGAATTTAATCGCCACGGCGCGCGCTTTCCGTCTTACAACACCATTGTCGGCAGTGGTGAAAACGGCTGCATTTTGCACTACATCGAAAATGCCTCTAAGATGAAAAGCGGCGATCTGGTGTTGATCGACGCCGGCTGTGAATATCAGGGCTACGCCGGGGATATCACCCGCACCTTTCCGGTTAATGGCCGCTTCTCGCCGGAACAGCGCGCGATTTATGACCTGGTCTTGGCAATGCTTAACTGTGCCATTGAGCTTTATGGCCCGGGTCGCAGTATTCAGGAGGTGAATGAAAAGGTTGTGCGCATTATGGTCACCGGCCTGGTGCAAATGGGTGTCATGAAGGGGGAGGTTGAGGCGCTCATCGCTGAACAGGCGCACCGGCAATTCTTTATGCATGGACTAAGCCATTGGCTGGGGCTTGACGTTCACGACGTCGGTAATTATGGCTCCTCAGCGCGTAGCCGGGCGCTGGAGTCAGGTATGGTACTGACAATCGAGCCGGGTATCTATATTGCCAGCGACGCCGATGTACCTCCTGTCTACCGCGGTATCGGCATTCGCATTGAGGATAACATCGTGATTACCGCCGTTGGTAATGAAAATCTCACCTCATCGATCGTCAAAGAGGCCGAGGCGATTGAAGCCCTTATGGCGGCGGCGCGCACAGGATGAGTGTCACCATTATCGGCGGCGGCATGGCTGGCGCGACATTAGCGCTAGCGCTTTCGCATCTGAGTCGTGGCACGCTGCAAATCGATCTGGTGGAGGTGCGGACGCCGGGAAGCCGCGATCATCCGGGCTTCGACGCCCGCGCTGTCGCGCTGGCGCAGAGGACCTGCCGCGAGATGACCACCATCGGCGTCTGGCCGGCGCTGGCATCCTGCGCTACTGCCATTACCCGGGTGGAGGTGAGCGACAAAGGGCATCTTGGTAAAGTTCAGATTGCGACCGACGACTATCAGCTGCCGGCGCTAGGCTATGTCGTGGAACTGCATGCGGCCGGTAAACGGCTATTCGATTTGCTACGCCAGGCCCCCGGTGTGCGGCTGCATTGTCCGGCGATGCTCACGCGCCTCAGGCGCGAGCGCGAAGAGACAATCATTACCTTAGATAATGGCGTTGAGCTCAACGCACAACTGATGGTGGCGGCGGACGGCTCGTGCTCGTCGTTGGCGGCGCAATGCGGCATGCGCTGGCGGCAGCGGGATTATCAGCAAATTGCGGTTATCGCCAATATCAGCACCGCCGTGCCGCACGGCGGTGACGCGTTCGAGCGGTTTACCCCTCATGGCTCGCTGGCGTTGCTGCCCATGTCCAGCGCGCGCAGTTCGCTGGTGTGGTGCCTGCCAGCTGCGCATAAACAGGACATTGCCGATTGGGACGAGAGGCGATTTTGCCAAGCGTTGCAGCAGGCGTTTGGCTGGCGGTTCGGCCGTATTACCGCCGCCGGCGAGCGTCAGTGTTACCCGCTGCGGCTGTGCACGGCCGAGCGGCATATTGCCCACCGCCTGGCGCTAGTGGGCAATGCCGCGCAAACGTTGCACCCAATTGCCGGTCAGGGATTTAACCTAGGGTTGCGCGATGTGATGACACTGGCGGAAACGCTGACGCAGGCTGCGGCGCAAGGAGAGGATATCGGCGATTACGCCGTGCTAACCCGCTACCAACGTCGTCGTCGGCCGGATCAGGCTGGTACCGTTGGCATCACTGACGGGCTGATTCATCTGTTCGCCAATCGTCACCTGCCGTTAGTGGTGGGCCGCAATCTTGGGCTGCTAGCCATGGCCCATATTCCGTCGCTGCGCGATGCGCTGGCGCGTAAAACGCTGGGTTGGGTGCCTCGTTGACCCCGACCCGGAAGCAAGGATCCATTAAGCTCTATGCAAGCATTTGATATCGTGATTAGCGGCGGCGGTATGGTTGGCCTGACTCTGGCCTGCGGCCTGAAGGGGGCAGGCTTGCGCGTGGCGGTTATCGAGCGCCAAGGGCCGGAAGCGATTCCCCCTGCTGAACAGCCTGCGTTGCGGGTTTCCATTATCAATGCTGCCAGTCGGCGTTTGTTGCAGCATGTGCAGGTCTGGGAGGACATCACCGCGCAGCGCGCCAATCCTTATCGGAGTATAGAAGTCTGGGAGCGGGACAGTTTTGGGCGTATCACTTTCGACGGTGCCGAACTTGGCTATCCCGAGCTGGGTCATGTCATTGAAAATCCAGTTATTCAGCAGGCATTATGGCGCTGCGTGGAGCAATCGGTCGAGGTAATGCTGATAGCCCCTGCTACACTGCGCCAGGTGGCCTGGGGTGACAATGAAGCCTTTATCACCCTTGACGACGACCGGATGCTAACTGCCCGATTGGTCGTTGCGGCGGACGGCGCGTGCTCTTGGCTGCGGACTCATGCCAATATCCCGTTGACTTTTTGGGACTACCAGCATCATGCGTTGGTGGCAACCGTGCGCACTGCTCGGCCTCATAGCAATATCGCCCGACAAACGTTTCATGGTGACGGTATTCTGGCGTTTTTGCCTCTAAGCGACCCGCATTTAAGTTCTATTGTCTGGTCGCTGCCGCCGTCGGCGGCGCAAGAGCGCCTGACGGCGCCCACCGAGGCCTTCAACGCCGCGGTGGGCATGAATTTCAGTCTGGCGCTGGGGTTATGCGAGCTGCATGGCGAACGAACAACCTTCCCGCTTACCGGCCGTTATGCACATGATTTTGCCGCTCACCGCCTGGTGCTAGTAGGGGATGCAGCGCATACCGTCCATCCGCTGGCAGGGCAGGGCGTCAACCTGGGGTTCATGGATGTCGCAGAACTGTTAGGAGAAGTGCGGCGCCTGCGAAAAGCCGGTAAAGATATCGGCCATTACCCTTACCTGCGGCGCTACGAGCGCCGCCGCAAACACAGCGCCGCGCTGATGCTGGCGGGCATACAAGGTTTTCGCGAGCTTTTCGCCGGCCAACAGCCTCTAAAAAAATGGGTCCGCGACGCTGGTTTGCGGCTGGTGGATACGCTACCCGGCATTAAGCCCCATTTTATCAAACAGGCGATGGGGTTGAACGATTTACCTGCCTGGTTGGCAGCCGAGCCCTTTGACTGAATTATTCTCCGTTCCTTTTGGATTATATTTTCCCGATGCTTAGACTCCACCAGGATTTAAAAGCAGTGGCGAGGTTTTTGTGATTAAACTCTCCTTTCTACCCGTTGAGATGCCTGTTTCATGCGCCGAAATCCTCTTTTATGCAGCATAATATCGCGCCTGGCTTCACTTACCTTGCACGTAGCTTTTCCTTCGGTTGATAATTTAGGTTATGGTCTCCACAACTGTTCAATGGTACGTTCAGCCTAAAGGCATTCTTTGCGTCAGCCCCCTTTACCGTCCGGGCAAAGGCTTGGCGTGCTGCGCTAAAATAGTGAATTTCCTCAGCTGGTTGATGCCGTTCAACTATGGTTCCCAACTGGATGAACACCATCAGGTGCGGCGCGATGCCAGCATGTTCGACGCATCCCACATGACCATTGTCGACTTAGCTGGGCCGTGCGCACCCATAGTTTCTGCGCCATCTGCTTGTCAATAATCTCGCCAAGCTGACGGTACCTGGTAAGGCGCTTACGCCGGCATGCTCAACGCTTATGTCTGGGTGATAATTGTGCAATGGCCCGCCGATCCATTTCACCGACACCTCCGGCAATGTGTAGCAAGGCATCATCACTAGCGGCTCGTTGTCGCCCACCTTAGGCATCAGCATTGTGCTGGCACGAGTGCCGGCCGGTACGGCCGGCAGGCGATCGTGTTAATTTGCAGCTGCGAAATGCCTGTTTAAACCCGATGCTGTGCACGCTGGCGGAGTGGTTGTGCAATAACTAACTTTGTTATGGTGAGAATGGTGATGAGCAATGTGCCGACAGAATTAAGGTATCCCTCCTACGAGTGGGTGTTATATGCTCGCCGCCGTGGGCAGTGATTCCCGGGCATTGCTTAGCTTATTGCCTAAACGTGCCGGCGGACATTCAGTTTGCCGTGGCGCCCGCCGTGGGCGAGACGGCGACAGAAGTGCAGACGCTGGCCGAGCTAAAGGCTATCGCCAGTCAGAGTTAGCTCTACAAATTCTTTATCGGCATGGGCTAAGCGCGGTGGTAACGCCGCCCGTTATCCTGCGCAATATACTGAAAAATCCGAACTCGTACACCACCACACACCCTATCAGCCAGAGATATCTCATGGGCAGCCTGAAGCGCTACTCAATTTTCAATAGCTGACGCCGGGTCTAACGGGCCTGGACATCGCTTCCGTCTCGCTGCTGGATGAAACCACTGCTGCGATTGAAGCCATGGCGCTCGAGCAGTCTGATCTCTTCGGCGTGTTATTACAACATGTTCACCGGCAAGCTACATGACTATCGCGCGCTCATTGCCGAGCTAAACAGCCGAAAATTATCAACTGCGTGGTGGCGGATATGCTCTCACTAGTACTAGTGGCCACGCTCGGCTCGCAGGGGGTAGATGTGGCGTTCGGTTCGTCGCAGCGTTTCGGTGTGCCGATGGGGTACGGCTGTCCGTACGCGGCGGCGTTCGCTACCCACGATGAGATAGCGCGCCATGCCGAGCGGATTAACGCCGCCAGCATATCGTACTGCGCGTAGCGATGCAGATGTGCGAGCAGCATATTAGCCGCGAGAAAGCGAACTCGAATACTCATACTTCACAGGTGTTGTTGGACAATATCGCCGGTCTGTATGCAGTCTATCACGGTCCAGGGGCTTCAGCCACCGCTAGTCGTATGCATCGGTTGGAGCACAAGGATCTGGAGCTTAACCAGGCGATGATCCTGCTCGAATCCTGTACAATGAAGCCATAACGCCGCCGAAATGATCCCCATCACTTAGCCGGAATTCGTCGAGCCGAATCCTTTCTGCCCTGCGGAGCGGGCGGTTGGATGCCGGCAAATGATCGCCCAATTATGCGCTGGCCTATCCAGCTGACCGGCATATTTCGCCCTGGGTGCCTGAGTTCGGCCGCATGCACAGAGCGCATATTCCTGTCAGCTGGCAATTCGCCGTTATCATAAAAGCTGTAATCCAGGCGAGCGCCATGTTTTTCTTATCCTGAGCTCGGCCCACGGTACCAACTCGGCGTCGGCGCAGATGGCCGACATGTCAGTCACCGTGGTGGTCTGCGATAAGATCTGCGATAAGAATGGCAACACTGATGCGCACAATTTGCGCGCCAAGGCCGAGTAGGCAGGCGAGCAACTGTCTTGCATTACGGCGACCTACCCCTCGATCCATGGTATCTATGAAGAAACCATCCGTGATGCGTGCCAGATTGTCCACCAACACGGCAGGCAGGTCCATCTGGACGATATCAGCAACGATGTACCGCATCTGAAGGTGCATCTGTCTCCGTTCGTCCCCGGTCATTCGGTGGTGGACTGGACGGCGTTTTAATCCGCAGGGTGCCATCAGCACCGCGCCGTTCGGCAGCGTCTCGATCTTACCCATCAGTATATCCGTATGATTGGCGGGAAGTATTATAACGCCAATTATATCGCCAGCCGATTGCAGCAGGCTTATCCGGTGCTGTTTACCGGACGTGACGGCCGCGTGGCTCACGAATGTATCCTGGACTTCGACCGCTGAAAGAGGCCACCGACATTAGCGAAATGGATATAGCTAAACGCTTGATCAACTATGGTTTTCACGTTACCGCTATGTCTTTCCAGGTGGTCGGTGCGCTGATGGTTGAGGCCGCCGAATCGAACAGTTTGCCGGAGTTCGATCGCTCTTGCAATCCGCGCCGAAATCCATCGGCTGGTGGACGGCATCTGGTTATCGGACGATAACCCGCTGACGAACGCGCCCCATACCTAGTGTGAGCTGGCCAGCGAGTGGTGGTATTCGTACGATCGGTAGGTTGCGGCATTCCCAGTCGGGTATGGGCCGGCGGTGAAGTGGTTGGCGATGTTTACGGCGCCCGCAATCTGTTTTGTTCCTGCGTACCCATCGGCGATTATGCCTAAGCGTCATGGCTATGCTCCGATGGGTGCCGCGCGCAAACCTGCCGGCATAGAGCGATTAACATTACTCCTGTAGCCGCAGTCCCGGTCCGCCGAAAACCCACCGCCAAGCGGCGCCCTGTGCTCGGTATGCCGCCAATAAACATTGTTCGGTGAGGGTGCCGTTGGTCGCGGTGTTATTTTAGCCAGCCTTGCCGCTATGCTTGTGCAGTTAAGGCTGAGATGCGTCCACAGCGCCAGATAGACATCGGCGATAACGCATTGCGCCTTAGCACCTATTCGAGAGTAATGCCATTCTCGAAACAAGCGCTAGGGGTTTCGCCCGCTCTCATACTCCAGTCACAATTTATGACAGCCACAGTTTATGAAACTGGCGATGCTGCTTTGTCGGTAGCAGCCAAAGCAGCCGCTGTGTCGCCTTTGCTTCCATCGCGTGAACCGCCTCGAGCCCTGCGAGATCATAAACCAGCACGCCGCCGGCGCAGAGTTACGCGAGTGATATCGACTCCGCCGTCGGCATAGAAGACAAAGTTCATCACCGCGACCGCAAAGGTGCCAACTGTGCTCCGCGGTGTTCTCCTGTCGTTAGGTACCAAGTGCTTTGGTGCGGCGTTATATGCTTTGAGGATTATCAATTTCGATTAAGAAAGCGACGACTTCGGTCAGTTCGCCGAAAGCCAGCGCGGGTGGTGTTGCGGCTATCAGATTCTCCGGCATAATCCATTTGACTGGCCTAGTGTAGGACAATTCACCCGTGAATTCGACCGGAATAGCCGCGCCATGAACGGCGAGCCTTGCGCCTTTACAATTTCTCACGGTTTATTTCAGCGTACAATATGTACACCGAATAGACTGTTGATTACCCTATACACTACGCGTGGACGAACGCATCATCAAGCGGAGGTAAGATAAACCATGAGAAACAAACCATTAGCAAAAAGCTACTCCTTGGCAGAAGAGATAGCTAATAGCGTCAGTCACGGCGTGGGAGTGATCTTCGGTATTATTAGTCTAGTTCTCATGCTTCATCAGGCCGGCAAAACCGGAGCCACCGCGCTTGCGGTGACCAGCTACAGCCTTTATGGCGGCAGTATGATCCTGTTGTATCTGGCTTCGACGCTTTACCACTCCATTCCCCATTCACCAGCAAAACGCTGGCTGAAAAAGGTCGACCACTGCGCGATTTACCTGTTGATCGCCGGCACCTATACGCCGTTTTTATTGATAGGTCTGGCTTCGCCGCTGGCCAAATGGCTGATGGTGGTCATCTGGGTGATGGCGGCGGCGGGTGTCCTGCTTAAACTGGTGTTTACGCATCGCTTTCGCGTTATCTCCATCATCACCTATTTAACCATGGGCTGGTTATCGCTGGTGGTCATTTATCAACTGATGCAACGTTTACCTGCGGGTGGGGTGGCGCTACTAGCGGCGGGAGGCGTGGTTTACTCGCTGGGCGTGGTGTTTTACGTCTTAGATCGAATACCGTTTAACCATGCGATATGGCATAGCTTTGTGTTGGGAGGAACCGTTTGTCACTTTTTGGCCATCTATTTGTTTGTTGCCTGACTCACCGACCATACCTATTCACCCGCTGCGTAAATTACCGGAGCCACTTTCCCGTGTCGGGCACCTCGAAGCGCGCAGCAGGTCACTCGCCGATAACGTATGGCAGCGAACGTACGGCCAACGCGCCGACGGCGTCGTCGCGTACCCGTAGCTGGCTATCAGGCGCCAGATCGTTATTCAGCACCGCTTGTATCCAGACGCTACTATCTGCCAGCTGACAGGCCGCCAGCACCGTACCGGTTCTCCGCCAATTGTCGCCAAGTTTGAGCTCCAAATCATCGCCGGCAGCGGGAAGATGGCCGGCTTTGCCCGACAGCCAGTACATGGCGCGTTTATTGGCGCCGCGATACTTGGCGCGCGCCACTATTTCCTGACCGGCATAGCAACCTTTATTAAAACTAATGCCGTCCAATGCCTGGACATTGGCCGCCTGCGGGATGAACTGCGCGCCGTTGGCGCTGTCGATAACCGGATAGCCCGCCTCGATATCCAACGCCAGCCATTGCCGACTGTCGTTTAGCTGGACATGTCCCTCCAGCTTATGTTGCAGCGCGTCGCACACCGCTGGCGTGGTGATAAGCAGAAAGCGCGGCGCCGGCAAATTGAAAAAGAGCAGCGTTGTGTTCTGGTGATGCGCCACCGAATGCGCCGCATTGGGGACGCTAGCGAAAAGTCCGCCGAGCGCCGCCTGCGCTTGAAAACCCGCTACGCCGAGTAATACCGCCTCGTCATCAGCTGCGATGGTGGTTTTGGAGAAAACGGCATACTTTTTTAATTCCGTGAGCTGACAATCGCGCACGCTGCGCCGTTCGATTAAGGCCATGCCATCTTTGTGATGAAAGACGCACAGATGACTGAACATTTTGCCCTTGGCATCGCAATGGGCGGCAAAGCTGAAGCAATCAGCCTCCAACGAGGCCACATCGCAGGTCAGCTGGCCTTGTAAATACTTAACGCTGTCCGGCCCATTCAGGGTAATCAACGCCCAATCCTCCAGTGAAATGAGCGTCAGCGGCAGATGGCTGGAGGGCGATGGCAAACGCGGAGGGAAAAAAACTTGAGATGACATAGAAGGCCCTATTCAGTAGTCTGACAATGATCTAATGGTAAAAGACCGCTTGAGGTTTGCAAGTGGATCCTGCCTTAGGTTTTGGCGATATGCGTCCGGTGCGAAATAAAGCGCGCAGAACATGTCGAAATATATTGTTTTATCTCATATGTCAGGACAAAACGAGGTAAACTAGCCGCAGTGCATAGGGTTTATGAGTATAAAGTAAAGCGTGGATATCACCAATAAAGCACGGATCCATTTGGCCTGCCGACGCGGCATGCACGAGCTGGATATCACCATTATGCCGTTCTTTGAACAGGATTTGACGCCCTTGATGACCAGGACCAGCGGCGTTTTGCCCGACTGCTGGAGTGTGACGATGCCGATCTGTTTAACCGGCTAATGGATCACGGTCAGCCTGACGATCGTGAATTTCAGCAAACTATCTCAATGATACAAACGCGAAACAAAGCCCGCGACCCTTTTGTAATGTGATATTCGGGTCTCTTGGCGAACTCAGTTTTGCTCGCTGGCGTTTTACGGGATCCTGATAATGCTGATTCTGTTTTCTCTCTGTCCGAGGAATTGCAGGCTGGTATGGTTGACGTTGGTGCTGGTATGAGTGCGTCCGCAGTCAACGCAATATCATATCCTGCTGGTTGCTGGTGGCGACAGCAGTATTCAATATCATCGAGAGGAGTGGACTTTTACTCAAGCCTGGATGCTTAAGGGCGCGATGTACCGCTCAGCTGGCGTCTGTGGCTGGCGGCGACAGCATGGATGGTTGGGAATACGCCACCTGCGCCAGCTTCTGGCGCAACAGACATGGCCTTAGCGTGGAGGTGGGGCGGCAAACCCGCCACTGTCGCGGGGTTACAATGGCGCTGCCATTTCTGTCAGAATCTGCTCGCACTACTGTTGCAACCGCTGCTCGCTTAAATTGTATTTGCTTCATCCAGCGCCAGGCCAGTAGCCGATGAAGCCGGCGCCTCCAGCGGTTGCAGAACATCGTGAAGGTAGCCAAGCGATCCAAACATTCGCCGTCACTTACTTAATCTCTCATACCGTAGAGCGCGATAACTTTACCGCGCAGGTCCACCATGTGCTGTACCGGGACGTCTTTGGGTTGTGCAGATCTGCCGGCTCCGCTCCGAGAATATCGCGGATTTTCTCTGCGGCCATCTCGGTATAGCAGGTGTTGGGGCCAATAAGATAAACCGACTTTCATCTCTCATGTTACTCTTGCAAACAACCTAATAGCATCAAGTGTACCAGATTTGACGGTATGTCAGGCATAATGTCGTCTGCCGCCCCATGCAGGAGTCAGATATGGAACAACCGGATGACGTCATTATTGAGCAGTTTCTTGTGCCCTACGGCTTGAACGCAATCTTGCGGAAAACACGCTTCCCGTCGAGCTCCGCGGCCTCCTATCGTCTTGACCTGCAGGCGCTCGACCTGGCTATGGCGCTAGTAGCGCGACTGCCTGAGCGCGAGCGCGGTGGATTTGCAGGCCTTTCTTGCTGATCGCTTCGATCATGGCTATAAAGCCACCAGTTCCGCCAGACTACTTAGTGTTACGCGCCAGTTTTTTCAGTATCTGTACCGGGAAAAACTGCGCACCGACGATCCCAGCGCCGGTATTTCGGCGCCCAAATGGCCGCAGCGTTTGCCTGAGGATCTCAGCGAGGCGCAGGTCGGCGATTTACTGGCGGCGCCGACAATTTCCGATCCCGTCGAGCTCCGCGATAAGACCATGCTGGAGGTACTCTATGCCACTGGTTTGCGCGTGTCAGAGCTGGTTGGGCTGACTATATCGGACGTGAGTCTTCAACAAGGCGTGGTGCGGGTGATTGGTAAAGGGGATAAGGAACGGCTAGTACCACTGGGGAAGAGGCGGTATACTGGACTGAATATTATCTGGAACACGGCCGTCCGGCGCTGACCCATTGTCAAAGTCTGGACATTTTGTTCCTCATCAACCGCAGCCGCAAAATGACCCGCCAGGCGCTCTGACATCGCATCAAACATTATGCCTTCCTGGCGGGCATTACAGCAAGCGGGTTTCCCAACATGTGCTGCGACACGCCTTTTCGACCCATTTACTGAACCACGTGGCGGATTTGCGCGTTGTGCAGTTGCTGCTTGGACATGGCGATCTTTCGACGACGCAGATCTACACCCATGTCGCCACCGAGCGGCTGAATATTATCCATCAGCGGCATCATCCCCGCGCTTGAGCGGTGGAATTGAACTGAATTTCAGGCGTATGAATGCGCCAGCACCGGCCCGGGTGTTTATTAGATAAGGATTAAACTGTGAAGAAAAGCCTAATACTGTTTTCTTTTATGTCGCTAGCCATAGCGCCCCTGACCCACGCTGACGATGCGGTCATTAAGCATTCGCCATTGACCGAAAGCGGCGTGTTATATGTATTCGATGACGGTCGCTACATCATCCGGGGTTCGCTGTATAACGTCGGTAGCGATCACCCCGTCAATGTCACGAATCAGCCTCTAAGCAACCGATTGAATGCCCTGCAAAAGAGATGATCATCTTCAAAGCGCTGCAGGAAAGACATGTGATAACCGTGTTCACCGACATCACCTGTAGCTATTGCCACAAGCTACACGAACGGATCAAAGACTATAATGCGCGGGGGATAACCATCCGCTATTTGGCGTTTCCGCGCCCGGGCCTGAATTCCAGGACGGAATGGGAGATGGCGTCGGTATGGTGCAACACTAATCCCAAAGATGCCTTCACCCAGGCGATGAATGACGGCAACGTTCAACCCGCCACCTGCGATATCGATATTAGTAAACATTATACGCTTGGCGTCCAGTACGGTATTCAGGGTACGCCGGCGCTGTTGCTCGATAACGATACCCTGATCCCTGGTTATCAAAGTATGAAAGAGCTGGCCGCCATCTTGGATCAGCAAGGAACTGGCCAGGCATCAGGCGGTTAATACGACAGTGCACATGACAACGGAACTACGCCGACGTCCGCTGGGCGATATCACTTTGCTGGCGGAGGCGGATATCCCGCCGCTGCTGAAACGCTTATACGTGCAACGCGGGGTTTGCGCGGTCAATGAACTGGAACGGGGCGTGCGTAGGTTGCTGGCCTATCATTCACTGACCGGTATCGAGCAGGCGGTGGATTTGCTGGTCGGCGCCCTGGCGGCTCAGCGCAGATTAATGGTGGTCGGCGATTTCGACGCCGACGGCGCGACCAGCACTGCGCTGACGGTGTTGGCGCTGCGGCAAATGGGTGCGCACACGATTGAATTTCTGGTGCCTAATCGCTTTGAGGACGGCTACGGCCTCAGCCCCGAGGTGGTGGAGCAGACGGTGGCGCGCGGCGCACAGGTTATCCTGACAGTAGACAATGGCATCTCTTCCCATGCCGGCGTCGATCTGGCGCATGAGAAAGGCATCACAGTACTCATAGCCGATCATCATCTCCCAGGTGATACCCTGCCAGCTGCCGATGCCATCGTTAATCCCAATTTACGCGGCTGCGACTTCGCCTCAAAATCTCTGGCAGGTGTCGGCGTGGTGTTTTATCTGATGCTGGCGCTGCGCGCGCGCCTTAACGACAGCGGCTGGTTTACGCAGCATGGCATTGCTGCCCCAAAACTGGCCGAACTGCTGGATTTGGTCGCGCTAGGCACCGTGGCGGATGTTGTGCCGCTAGATGCCAATAACCGTATTCTGGTGTATCAGGGGTTAAGTCGTATCCGCGCCGGCCGCTGCCGTCCCGGCATCCGCGCACTGGCGGAGGTGGCTAACCGAGACCTCGTTCGGCTGTGCGCCAGCGATCTGGGCTTTGCGCTGGGTCCGCGGCTGAACGCCGCCGGCCGGATGGACGATATGTCGGTCGGGGTTACGCTGCTGTTAACGGACGATCTATCGCAGGCGCGTATGCTGGCGGTGGAGCTGGATGCTCTCAATCGAACCAGGCGTAAAATCGAACAGGGCATGGAAGCCGAAGCGTTGGCGCTGTGCCAGGCGATGGTGCGCGACGAGCAGTCGCTGCCCTTTGGTCTGGCTATCTATCATGCGCAGTGGCATCAGGGCGTGGTCGGTATCTTGGCGTCGCGGATAAAAGAGCGTTTTCACCGGCCGGTTATCGCCTTTGCGCCCGCTGGGAATGGCATATTGAAAGGCTCCGGGCGATCTGTAGTTGGCTTGCATATGCGCGATCTGCTCGAACGGCTGGACACATTACACCCAGGTTTAATACTGAAATTTGGCGGCCATGCCATGGCGGCCGGTTTAACGCTGGAGCAGACGCAATTTGACCGGTTCCGCCAGCGTTTCGCTGAACTGGTCGATGAGTGGCTCGATCCCGCGATGCTCGAAGGCGTGATTTGGTCGGACGGCGAGCTGGCCGGCCCGGAGCTGTCGCTGATCACCGCCGAGCTGCTGCGCAACGGCGGCCCATGGGGGCAGGCGTTTCCAGATCCGCTGTTTGACGGGCGGTTTCGCGTGCTAAATCAGCGGCTGGTGGGGGAGAAACATCTAAAGCTTCTGCTAGAACCGCTAGCCGGCGGTCCGATGCTGGATGGCATCGCTTTCAATATTGACCCACGACTGTGGCCGGACAATAGCGTGCATACCGTCGAATTGGCCTACAAGCTCGAGATTAACGAGTTTCACGGCAAACGTTGCCTACAGCTATCAATACAACATATTTGGCCGCTGTAATGGGCCGTTCAACGGCTACTACCGCCAGGGACGCTGATTCGTTACAATAGCGGGTTAGCACGTACCCCTTTCTCGTCAATAAGCATATTAATTCATGTTTGAAATAAACCCGGTAAAAAACCGTATTCAGGACCTGTTGGAACGAACAACCGTTCTGAGGGGGTATCTTTGACTACGATCTCAAGAAAGAACGCCTCGAAGAAGTAAACGCCGAGCTTGAACAGCTGGATATTTGGAATGAGCCCGAACGCGCGCAGGCACTGGGTAAAGAGCGCTCGTCGCTTGAGGCTATCGTTGAAACTATCGACGAGCTTATCCAGGGTGTGGAGGACATCTCCGGCCTGTTGGAGTTAGCGATGGAAGAGAGCGACGAAGAAACCTTCCTCGAAACCAAAAGCGAACTGGATAGTCTAGAGGCCAAACTTGGCCAGTTGGAATTCCGTCGCATGTTTTCCGGCGAGTACGACGGCGGCAATTGCTATGTGGATATCCAGGCCGGTTCCGGCGGCACAGAAGCGCAGGACTGGACTAGCATGTTGCTCAGAATGTATTTGCGCTGGGCGGAATCGCGCGGTTTCAAAACCGAAATTATCGAAGAGTCGGAGGGGGAAGTGGCTGGCATCAAATCGGTGACCGTCAAAGTCATCGGTGACTACGCTTATGGCTGGCTTCGTACCGAAACCGGCGTGCACCGCCTGGTGCGCAAGAGCCCGTTCGACTCTGGCGGTCGGCGGCACACCTCATTCAGCTCTGCTTTTGTTTATCCGGAAGTGGACGATGATATTGATATCGAGATTAACCCAGCGGATCTGCGGATCGATGTTTACCGCGCCTCCGGCGCCGGCGGCCAGCACGTCAACCGGACCGAATCCGCGGTGCGTATTACTCACTTGCCAACCAATATCGTCACCCAGTGCCAGAACGACCGCTCGCAGCATAAAAATAAAGATCAGGCGATGAAACAGCTGAAAGCCAAGCTGTATGAATTCGAATTGCAGAAAAAGAATGCTGAAAGGCGGGCGCTAGAAGATACCAAGTCCGATATTGGCTGGGGAAGCCAGATCCGCTCCTATGTGTTGGATGATTCCCGCATTAAGGATCTACGTACTGGCGTTGAAACCCGTAATACCCAGTCGGTGCTGGATGGTGATCTGGACAAATTTATCGAAGCCAGTCTTAAGGCAGGGCTATGAGGAACTCATATGTCTGAATCACACTCACGGGACGGCGCCCCTCAGGCGCTGGATTTCAATAATGAGCTGCGTTCACGACAGGAAAAGCTTACTCAATTGCGCCAGCAGGGTACCGCTTTTCCAAACGATTTCCGCCGGGACGCGGTTTCCGACCAGCTGCACGCCCGCTATGGCGAGAAGAGTAACGAAAAGCTGGAAGCGTTAAATATCGAGGTTAGCATTGCCGGGCGCATGATGACCCGCCGCGTCATGGGAAAAGCCTCCTTTGTCACCCTGCAGGATATGGGGGGGAAAATCCAGCTATACGTTGCACACGACAATCTTCCCGAAGGCCAGTACAACGAGCGGTTCAAAAAATGGGACCTTGGAGACATTCTCGGTGCGCGTGGCAAATTATTTAAAACCCGTACCGGCGAGCTGTCTATTCACTGTAGCGAAATTCGCCTGCTGACCAAGGCGATACGTCCGTTGCCGGATAAGTTTCGCGGTCTGGCCGATCAGGAAACCCGGTATCGCCAGCGTTATCTCGACCTAATCGCCAATGACGAATCACGCCAAACCTTCAAGGTTCGTTCGCGCATCGTGGCGGAAATTCGCCGATTTATGATGGATCATGACTTTATGGAAGTGGAAACGCCGATGATGCAGACCATCCCCGGCGGCGCCTCGGCGCGTCCGTTTATTACCCACCATCATGCGCTTGGCGTCGACATGTATCTGCGCATTGCGCCAGAGCTTTATCTTAAGCGACTGGTAGTGGGCGGTTTTGAGAGAGTATTTGAAATCAACCGCAACTTCCGTAATGAAGGACT
The DNA here is from genome assembly GCF_036327475.1 of Sodalis sp. (in: enterobacteria). Classification (NCBI taxonomy): domain Bacteria; kingdom Pseudomonadati; phylum Pseudomonadota; class Gammaproteobacteria; order Enterobacterales; family Bruguierivoracaceae; genus Sodalis; species Sodalis sp. (in: enterobacteria). The sequence goes on from NZ_CP132913.1 coordinate 1,765,782, forward strand.
GTCGCCGCGCCATAATCCTGAGTTTACCATGATGGAACTCTATATGGCCTACGCGGATTATCGTGATCTGATTGTGCTGGTGGAGGATCTGTTCCGCACCCTGATCCAGCGAGTATTGCGCAACAGCGTGGTGCATTATGGCGACCAGACCTTTGATTTCAGCAAGCCCTTTACCCAGATGACCATGAAAGAAGCCATTTGCCATTATCGCCCGGAAACCAGGCCAGAAGCGCTGGACGATATGACCTCCGCGATCACTATTGCCGAGTCATTGGGCATTACGGTAGACAAAAGCTGGGGATTGGGTCGAGTGCAGACCGAAATTTTTGAAGAGACGGCGGAAAGCTATCTGATCCAGCCGACGTTTATTACCGCCTACCCGGCGGAGGTTTCGCCGCTGGCGCGCCGCAATGATGAAGATCCGTTCTTCACCGATCGTTTTGAATTCTTTATCAGCGGGCGTGAAATTGGCAACGGCTTTTCAGAGCTTAACGATGCCGAAGATCAGGCCGCGCGCTTTGCCGAGCAGGTCCAGGCTAAGGACGCCGGTGATGATGAAGCCATGTTCTATGATGAAGACTATGTCACCGCCTTGGAACACGGCCTGCCGCCGACCGCGGGTCTTGGAATCGGTATCGATCGCCTGACGATGCTGCTAACAAACAGTCACACTATTCGCGATGTTATCCTATTCCCGGCGCTGCGTCCGCAAAAATAGTCCCTGAAACAGCGGGCTACTCTATGCGTCCGCTGTCCTGGCGCGTCCGTTGCACCATTGCAGTCCATTACGCCGCATGGCGGCGCTTGTGACGCGCCAGGGCCGATAGGTGCCGTCCAGGGCTTGAGATTGTTTTCGCTAACATGTTGTCGCGTTCGCTTTAGCCGTCAACGTCACTCGCGGCAAGTCACGAGTCTGCGCCACTGCCGTACCCCTCTTGTGTTTGGTTAACTTTACGTCTCCTTTGTTGCGACGAAGGTTGGTGATCTTGCGGTTTGACCTTTAGATAATTATGCATTATCTTGGCTCATGCTAATGACGGTTTTTATTTAAGCGCGCTTGCTGCAGCCGGTACGTTTGACCTACGTCTTACTAGTTATTATACAAGTTCTCCTTCATTTGTTTTAGAGGTCACCAGGTAATGAGTATGGACGACAGTACCGCGGTATCTACTCTATTAACCGCACCGCCGGACAGCCGCACGCTGGAAGAAATCTAGTCGCTCATTGAAGCCAGCCCGCGCGCAATTTGCGCGTTAAGCAACAGCATTTGAGGTACACCGGATGCTGGAATAGCAGGGGTTTCATATCGAACGCGGTATTTCGGGTATCCCTACCGCCATAATCGTGAAAGCCGATGAGGGTGGCCCGGTCATTGCAATATTGGGTGAGTATGATGCGCTACCTGGGGTCATCCAGCAGGCCGATGTGGCAGAACCCTGGCCGATGACAGCAGGCAGCAATGGTCACGGGCTGCAGCCATAATTTGCTTGGCAGCGTGTCTACAGGTCGCCAGCGCTGTCAAAGGTTTTCTGCCGCCCGTAATTACGGGGTCGGGTACGATTTTACGGCTGTTCAGCGGAAGAGGACGGCTTCGCCAAAGGATTTATGGTGCGCGCGTGGGGATGTTCGTGATGTAGACATCACAAACAGCTGGCACACCAATGCTTTCAGCGGGGTAATAATAAAAGGAATTTCCTCTGGTCTGCAATGAATTAACTATCACTTCAGCGGTATGGCCGACCATGTATCCGACAGTCAGCACCTCGGCTGCAGTGCGCTGGATGCGATCGAACTGATGAACGTCGGCATTAATTACATGCGCGAGTACATGTCCAGCACTGCCGGCGTTGCAGAAATTGGTCAAGCAGGTCGATAACATGCCTGCCGGCGCGACGCTGATGAACGAAACCCCTTTACTAGCCAGGTGCTGAACTCAGTGACTGGCGTCACGGAATTGCTAACCTAGGCGCAACTCGGCTCCGGATCCACCGGCCGGCCGTTTGATTTTTAGGGGTGCGGACATGCTGATGGATGTTGAATTTTTACACAACACGCTGATGTAGCTCTTGCCAGACGTCCCGTTGACACTTGAACTGGCGATCGGCTCGGTGTCGCTTGGTTTTCCTTGCCCTGCTGTTGGCGCTGATGCGTCTGAGCGGCGTGTGGGTCCTGAACGCGTCTTCACCTTTCGCGACTCACGCTGCTGGTACAATTCCAGCCGTGCGGCGAACGCGTGCTCTGCCCATCCTGCGTGAGCTCTACTTAGAGTACGCTGCTCTCGCTGACCCTGCATACCGCCGCTTACTCTAGCGAAATTTCCACGGCAGTCCGCCGTCGGTGCCATGGGTACATTGAAGTCGCCTATGTCTGCGGCATGACCTGGCAAAAGGTGTTCCGCAGTATTATTTGCCAGTAGTGATGCGCCAGGCGCCATCCGCCTACGGTAATGAAATGATTTCCATGGACATCTACCTCGTTGGCCTCAATCATTACCCTGATTGAGATAACCAGCATCGCCGCCGGCATCATCGCTGAAACCTACTGCGCGCTCGAAGTGTTTTGGTGGCTGGGCGCTGTATTTGGCGATTAATCTGGTGCTGACTTGTTTGCTGCAATGGTTGGAATATCGGTTGATACCGGATTTACGGCTGCAACAGAACCTCTCTTGCGTAAGAAATACGCGGCATGCTTCCTGATGTCGGAAAGATATTATTTAACATCGCTCCGGCGATATTTCTGTTGACATTTTTCACTAGAGGTGGGATTAGAATGAAATTCTCCACGATGATTTGCGCGCTGTGAACGCTCAGACCGCGGAAGAAAAATGGACCACGGTGCGCATTGGTACCGAAGGAGCATTCCGCCTGCTTAATTTTACCAGACCGGATTGTGCACTTGATGATTTTGAAATCGATTTGCATAAGGTGTTCTGCAAATCGATGCAGGTGACATGCGAAAGTGTCGTCCAGTCCTTCTATCGCCGCAGGCCGGCAAATTCGACGCGATTATGTCCGGGATGTCGGCGACCGCTAAGCGTCGGCAGGTGATTGATTTTTAGGTGCCCTATAGTAATTCTGGTAGGTGCCCTATAGTAATTCTGGCCAGATCTCTGCTGTCCTGAAGACAGTCCGCTGGCTAAATTGTCGGATACCGGCATGTGTTTTCTCTGACCAGAAGCTAGAGCGGTGAAAGAGTTGGATAAAATCGAACCCGCTTTTCAAGAAAAGCCATCGGTGTTCAGACTGCCTCGATTGCCACCACTTTTTTGAATAAATATCTGCAGGGCGTGTAAAGTCGCGAGAATATAAAACCACTGAAGAGCACGATCTAGACCTGGGCGCCAGTCGCGTAGATTTGGTTATCGCCTCTATAACCTATTTGAATAGTGCGCTGGAAAAGCTCGGTAACGCCAATATGGTTCTTGGTAGGGCCGAAAGCAGTTCGACTATCGGCCCGCATAAATCTGATCCTGAACTGAAGAAAATGTTTGACGATACTATCATGAAGACGCTAGACATGAGGTGGTTCAGCCAGGATATTACGCCGCAATAAACGCACGGTAGAGTAGAGCGCAGACTGCTCTGATTGCTCAAAAATAACGACGATCAGGAGCGCGCCCCTTGTCAACGGGTGCTATAAGGTTATAATGCTTCGCGCCTATCGAGGGCGGGTGTAGTTCAATGGTAGAATGGCAGCTTCCCAAGCTGCATCCGAGGGTTCGATTCCCTTCACCCGCTCCAAACACACTTGAACAGTAGCGCATTTGCGAATTGAAATAGAGTACTTGCGTGCGAAGCTGGAAAACCGTGCCAAAGTGGAGCTGGTTACATTGGTGTGGATGGACTGGTATGACACTGAAACAACTGGGTTATATCACCAGCCACCAGAAGTAAAACAGGCATATTGGCACTTCTGTCGGGCTTAAGGATCTGGCGATCTGAGCTTGCGGATTTAACATCTTTCCGCAGAATCAGATCGGTTCAATTGTGTTGCCAGTAATGAAATCCTCAAAAATCTCTGCATATTGATGATTACTTCTTCCGAAAAATCATAAATCTTGATAGCGGCTGGAGAGGCTATAAACGCATTGAAAATGGGAGAGGAGGCTTGGCTAGCCACCCGTTGGCTGACAAATTGGTTACACGGCTCATGTACTGACCTAACTAGGAAAGGCTTTTAAATGCACAGGGCATAGGCCAGAGGCTCGCCGACAGCCGCCAAGCACACGCCTGAAAAGTGTTTATGAGGGTTGGCCGTGCATGCAAAAGCGAATGCCGACTGGGTGGCAACAAAGTAGAATAGTTGTTATCAACAATATTTTACGTCATTTAAGAGTAGAAAACATAATACTACCTCCATGATTAAGATATTCAATAAGTTGTGGCATGGCATATTATCGTAGGTTATTGCAACTCTGTATGCTTCACCTCTTGGTATCTGTATTAGCTGTCACATAAATGTGTTTAACCACAATGATCGAGGAAGACCCTTTAGACAGTATTGAAGGTTGTTTGGATGATGCGCAAAAGAACTCATGATCTCCTGCATCCGGGGCCTTCCTTAAGGCCGCACTCAGCTTTAGCTTGTGCGGTGCATGAAATGAGTAATGATTCTCTTATTTTGACTACAATGGCTTGTCATTCTTTGTTTTATTTGTGAACTTCATTTAACAATTAATGAAGCCTCTTCTTTACGACCTGTTTATTCGCGTTTTACGTGCTTAGTAAAATACACCATAAATACACTATTTCTTTAAACACGACGTTACAAGGTCTCGAAACCACGTATTTTCCGCTAGATAGTGCTTAGTACGGTATTTAATTTCTGCTTAAGTTACTTTCTTCCGTTGATATTTTGTATATAGTCTTATAAAGAGTAATATGGTTATTAATGAATATCACTTCAACTCAGTGAGGAATGTAGATATGAAATCAATATACAGCCAAGAGTATCGAGGACAGTATTGTAAACAGTATCGTAAACGGAAGCGGGGTTTTGTCGGAGATCATAACCAGAGATAAGCAACGCCCACTCAAGTTTGAAGAGCCCGATATTATCAGAGCTATCACTTCTCTGAATGGGATGAAACTCAATGATGTGTTTGTCCGCAGTCCTACACCCTGTTTGGCCTGTACAGTAACTATAACTATCGCTGGCGGCTGGTGAATTTAACGTTAATTTATTAACCGAAATTCTCAATGCTGTTTCCTCCGGATGGGGGTGGAGGATGGGATTTCAGTTGGACAAGAAGTCACTTACGGCGTAGATTGGCTCAAAGGCGAAACATCGAGTATACCCACGACTGGGGTAAATGGTGAAGTGTCGGAGTCGGTTACCCTTACGACCGCTCCTGGGTGGCGGTCTTGCTGGCTCCCGGTCAGGCAGTCGTTGCGCAGATGATTGTAAGCTGGGGCTGGGCCAGAGTCGAGGTGGGATATCTTTCTTGCCTCGATGGTGTTGTCGCAATGCACTATGAGTCCTCCGTATATTGAGATAAAATTCGACGCCTAACGCATGTCGTTTACTGCAGTCATAGACATTGGCATGTATTCCAGCGCGAGTCGCGAGTAGAGTTATGTGATAAGGTAAACAAAAATTTACTGAAAACGGTTTAGTTGAATGAGGGGGCAAAACCTATCGGCAATAGCGTCGTTTCGGAAAAATTTTGCAGAGATCGGACAATTGATTACGCAATGTTTTCTCTGGATGAGGTGATCATTAGCGAATCGCTTATTTCCCGGTGGGAGAAGAAAATGACTGAATAACAATGCCATGATTTTATGCTGACAGGCATTGTCTTTGCAATAAAGGGTAAAGGCCAAACGAAAGAGCGGGATTATTCTGCGCCGATCAGCGCGCCATAAAGCCCATGAGGCCGCAGACAAAAAACAGCACCGCCTGATGCTTACGCGAGAGTAACGGCGATGCCGGTTTCGTCGGCCAATTCCTTAAAGGAATACCTCTGTAACTCGGTCTTTGTAAACGCTTCGCGCTTTTGCACGACCGGTTGATAAGCCCATTAGTGGGCGGTGACATGCTCGATCGGGTGCAGAGAGCTATCGGCCTTGATTGATAGGTTATTTTCCTGATAAATGTCGGAGCTAGCAGCTGCGTATCGGAGCTACCAGACCCGTGGTCGTTCCTCGGCCTTGTCCGTTACGTCTGACCATTATCGCCGCTGCGAGGGCGGATAGCATTGTCATGGTCCTTAACAGCATCCATGCCAATTCTGCGGTCAGAATACGCTCATCAGCATAGCGCCTTTTACTAGTTCGGAGGCAAGGCGCTGCCCGTTATCAGCTCAGACATTGGCATGACTCCTTATAAGAGGTTCGCTCTTCATTAGCTGCTATAGCCAAGTTCGCTTAATGCAAACATCATGCCGGCGTACTATCAATCTATTGCATTAAACGATTGACAACACAGTAAGGGTACCGTGCCGTTTTCTTCTCGCTTGGCGTATTTTGTGTACGGAGCAAGCTTGATTGCCCATTTTATGCTCGCTACCGTCCTGAAATTGACTGAGGGTTTTCTCTATCAGCACCGGATTGCGCTACTTGCAGATAACACCTTCGCGGCCATTAACCAGAAATCCCTACTGCACCCTATCTGTTCAAGCTCCAATAATCGCATAATTAGCTTGATTTATCTTGAACGCCAGGGGTTACTGTGCCTGTTGTCATGAATTTGGCACAATCGTGCGATCATGTTTTCCTCTCATCGCCGGTTCTTAAATCGGTCACAAGCGCTGTCCGCCATCACATTGGCAACCCGTTAATTCGCCCGTCGCTCCCGTGCTGCCATATAAGGCCTACCTCCGGGCCCTACCACTTGTGATAGAGGCCTGCTCGGGCTACCTTATTGGACGGCAGGCTTGGAGCGTTATGCTGACCGTGCCGCTGACGACCGTCCCTTTTCATTCACCGGTATAGGAGCCAAAGATGAGGGCTGGTACACGGCTTATCAACGGAATCTTTATATTGCTGACGCAAGCCGCAGTAATCGAAATATAATTCGCCCACCAACGGCGTCTGATAATTATTTTCTGCAAGCGGTGAGAGATGTAATTTATTTATACTTTTCTTTTGATGTACTTTCAAAAAACCAATCCCATCTAGGGATTGCATTATGAAAGTCGGTTGCATCGGCTTAGAAAAAATGGGCGCCGCCATGGCTGCACGACTTCAAAATGTTAGACATGAAGTGATCGCCGATGACAAAATAGTCATGCACAGGACGCGGTGACGCAGCAAGGCATCGATGTCGCCTCGGATTGTCGATCGGCGGCGGCCATGCTGCCGGCGCCGCGGACTTTCTAGCTGATGACGCCACAGGATGAGGCAACGGAACGCGCTATTGCAGAATTAGCGGTGCTGCTTACCAGCGGCGATATCGTCATTGACGGTGGTAACTCGGATGTTCGCGATACGCTTCGTCGCGCGATCAGGCCGTGGGAGAAAGGGGATAACACTCGTAGACGTAGGCGTTAACGGTGAAACAGGTGAAACACAAGGCGCACGGGGAGGGATGTAGGTTTCTTATCGGCGCGGCGCCCCGATCGTCGAATAGTTCACCACACTGTTTGACACCCTGGCGGCCAAAGGGACAACGTGCGTGGGCGACAGTGGCGCAGGGCTTTGCCAAAGCGGTACATAACGGCGTCGAATACGCGCTACGGCGTCGAATACGCGCTGATGCAGGCTTATGGCGAGGGATATGAGCTACTTTTGGCGCCTGACATCGATGTCGACCTGCACGCTGAACAACGCAAAACGTCTGTTCCATATGTTCGCATTTTCTGGAAAAACTGATTGAAACTCTGGCGCCTGATGTGTCGCTGGGCAATGTAAATGGCTACGCGGCGGACTTCGGCATGAGCTGCTGGATGGTAGAGGAAGCCATCCAGCAGCTCATGCCCACTCCGGTCATCAGTACGACATTTGCAGGAGACTCCACATCATAAGAGCATCGCCACCCTGCGGGACGTTCGGCGGCCATGCGGTAAAACGCCGTGAGGATAACGCATGAGCACAATTTCACTAACACAGCGCCTACAAACAGGTCGCCCGCGAGCTTAGCCATATGGTGCAAGCAATTAACGATGATCATAACTTGCCGAAGCCATCAACCGCATGCCGCGGTGTGTCTAAGAGGCCGGGGTCGTTCGGGTTTGATGGTGAAAGCCATCGCCATCCGTTTCATGCATATCGGTCTTGCGGTGTATGTTGTTGGCGGCGGGTGATTTGCTGATTGCGATGTCTTTCTCCATCAAAACGCCGGCAACCCTTTTCCACATTGCGGCAGCCCGTCAGATAGGGGCCGAGTAGTGCTTATCAGTTCGTCGCCGACGCCGGCGTTACAGGTGGACCACTATGTCTCCCTGCCGGCGCACAGGGCGTCGCCACCGATCAGTATACGGGATCTTTATTTGAACAATCTGTATTAATCACCAGCGATGCTATCGCCTGGAAAATCCAGCATTCCCGCGTGCAAACCGACGAGGAATTGGGTAAATAGCACGCCTAACCTGCAATAGTCTTAAACGCTACCCATCGACCCTACACACCTAAGCATCTTTCACCATAATATAAATATCAGAGGAAATTATGAACTAGGATGTCATAAAACATACCCCAAACAGGTATTTCTAACAGCGAGACCTCGGCAATGTAAAATGCGTCTTCAGATGATTCCTGATTTATTGCTTTTGTATGCCATTACCTATCTGGACAGGACCAAGATCAGCTATTCTGCGTTGGAAATGAATAAAGAGTTGAGTATTAATCCAGCTTAATTTGGCATACTCATCAATATCTTTTTATTTTGTATTTTCTTTTTGAGGTCAACAGCAATATTGCCTTGCATAAATTGGCGCGTGCAAATGGATAATGCGTATTTTGGTTACCTGGGGCATCGTAGCGGTGGGCACCGTCTTTGTTACCCACGTTAATCACATTTATCTATTGCGCTTTTTGCTAGGCGCCGCCGAAGCGTGGTGCTTCCCGGCACCGCATTTTATCTGACCCACTGATTTCCCCGCACACACCGTGCGAAGGCCATGGCGACTTTTCTGCACAAATTTTCTGTACCTGTCTCGGCGTACCGCTAATCGGCTGGATTATGGACAATGTCAGCACTCTAGGTATGGCCGGCTGGCACTAGATGATCCCGCTGGAAGGCTTTCCCGAGATCGCCATCGACCTTCGAAACCATTGTCGTGCTGCACGCCGGACATCAGAATATAAAATGGCTGAGTCAGGACGAAAACGCTGGGTATGCGAGGCGCTGGAAGGCGAATACCGCCATTCATCTGCGCCCGAAATGCGTTGTGGAAAATATTGGCAAATCGCCACGTGCTTTACTTGATGATAACCTATGTTTGGATCGTTATGGCGATTTGCGGCATTACGTTCTAGATGCCAACCATAAAATTATTCTTCTAATACCGTTATTGGCTTTTGGTGGCGATACCAACGCTGGTGGCAAGTTGGCTATGCTATCCAGATAAGACCATAGAGCGAAAATGGCATGTGATTACCGTGATGTTGATTTGTCTATTCTGTAGCTCTGTCTGATCGTCGTTACCGCCTACAGCTATATTGGCGTATGGTGGACTATTTCAACCTTATTCCTGACCGGGCTCTCCGCCGCCGTGAGGCTTGTTGCTGTTAATTCCGTGGTAAACCTGGGCGGGATTCTTTGGCCTTTTAATCGTCGGTATGCTGGTTAATTTCACTGGTATATCCTGTAGGCGCAAGTCTGCTGTTTTTATGCGCCTTATGCATCATTTGTGCAATAATGCTGGCTCAAACCACTGAAATGGAACATATCCATGTTTAAGCCATTTGCGTTCTTGATATCGATATCGGTTCGTTCTCATTGCACGTAGGTCTATCACGACACGTGTGAGGCCGCCGGGAGAGCGCGTAGCGGTACTATTACGCCGGACACCGCGCCGAATGGCGAAGCTACGTTAGACGCCGAGTGGATGTTCGCTTACCTGCTTGCCTTGCTGGACGAGGTCCGTGCGGGTTTAGCGGCCCATTGCCGCGTCAAAGCGGTCGGCATTAGCGCCTTCTGGCATAGTTTGATGTGGATCGACGCACAGCAGGAAACTACCTTGCTCATCATTACCTGGACCGATAGCCGCGCGGCCTAGAAATACTGAGGCGTCGCCTGGTATTTGCACGTGCAACAGGCTGCCCGTTCACTTCAGTTCCTAGCCGGCACGTCTGCACTGACTGACAAACAAGCAACAGGCGGCACTCGCCCGCACGCGTCACTGGCTGTCGTCGTTGTCCGATCTGCTCTTTCTACGCCTGTCTGGAACGCTGTCCACCGCCTATCCATAGCACCCGGCACCGGACTGCTGGATAGCAATCGGCGAGGAACGCCTGCGAGGAAGGTTTACGGAGAGTGATGTTAGAAACATACATTGATATCCGCCACATCACATTCCCGATAGCGTGGTTGAGCCCGATCTTCGAGCGCATGAAATTTACCATCACGGGTCCTTTTCTGCCTTAAGTGGCCCTGCGCCATCCTCTATTATACGTGGCGATGTTGAACAGCGGTGATAAGCGACAATGCTCAGTTACAAAATGGGAAAACCAGATAATAGTGTATAAAACATCGGCAAGCATCAACTACGCCATCCCGACAGTCATCGAATCGCTGGAGAAAACCGTGGTGCGCGCCTGAATAGCTTAGAGTCAAGGTCGTCATGCGTTAGCGAAAGCGTTTGTGCACCGGTTTGGGCTGCATTCACTATGTCGACTACGACCGGTTCGAATCGCCTTGTATGGCTGATGCCCACCGCTCGCCGCGACAATCATCTTCGTCGTCGCCTCCTTCGCTAACAATACCCGTAGGTGGTATAATTACTGTTTGCCAGGCGCGTGGCGGTGGCGATACTCATCTGCGCCGCCGCTAATTCAGAAATAGTTGATGAATAACATCATCGGCATGTTGTAAAATGAGAGACGCCAGTCTACGCGTCTGTGGACATCAGCAGCGTGCGCACTGCTTCTAGGTACAGGCGCATCTTTTACAAAGAACATCCTAATCCCGCTATGATTTATCGCTTTCCGCCTCAATTCGTTATCAGCCTGTTTTACCCGGTATTAGCACTAAACAATACAGTCACCGGGCGAGTGAACGTTCCCGATGGCGGTAATGGCCATGACCACCAGCCACGGATTATCGCCCTTACTCTTGGTGTAATTTCCCCCGGAGACGGGATGCCGTCTGCGCAACGCTGATGGCATGATAAAATGCCGAGGAAATGCAGCGGACGTAGTGGCCCACTTGCCTCGCAATTCGGGTAATGGATCATCCGCTTCCATCAGAAGGTGGCGTGCCTGTGAAAGTCGATAATTTAGCAATTTTAGCGGACTTTGGTTAAACGTAGTTTTGAAAGGTATAACTGGGATTTACTGACCTGGCAATGATGCATGATTTAAGGGTCAAGGTCATGCCGGAATTCGGCTTTATCACGGAGGAAAACATGAAATCCATGCCACTCGTCTCACCTGAGAGATCGTCATTGACTGAGTCAAACCATCAAGCAACTGGCAAAGGCGGCTGTGCCGCCACGGTAGACGATGTGCGACTTCTCGAAGCGAATATTTATTGTTGGACAAAAGCTTCCGATAAAGTCAATACGCTGGCCAAGATGAAAATGTTTGCCGCCGGAACCGGATTGGATTAACGCATGCTGGTCGGCGGGCGCTTGATTGCCGAGCAGAAATGCTCAATTAAACACGCGAATACATCACGACGGGCAGTAAGCACAACAAACCAGTCAGGATCTGGCTAAAATCGATAAGACTGGACCGTGGATTTCAACACCATCAACATTAGCCAGGTCTTCGTCAAAAATTGCTTCCCTCCACAGCTTGGCGGCATTAGCTTAGCGGCATTATTAGTGCCAATACGCTGCGGGCCAGTGAATGCCTTGATCGTTGATAATGATGCGATTCCATGGCTAGACTCTAAATTTATCGCGCTCAATGGGGCGGGCAATGGCATCTATGATATTAGATGGAATAATTAGAGCAATATCAATTTTCCTTGATAGACTGTAACTTGGCGATTGTCGATATCGTCATTAACGACGTAAAACTATATCTTAACCGACAATCGTTTCGGACCCGTGCAGTTACTCTTTGGTGGCATGCAGGCTAAAGACAACAATGAATGGGGAAACGCCTAACGGCATTCAGATATCCAACGTTAAAGGTAATACCGCGCTGCTAGGGTATCAGGACAGTAGCTTCCATGGCATGGCACCGGCGAAGCTCGCAGCGCCTTATCCTGGGAAAATATTGCCGCCGATCCCGTATTACTCTCCCAGGCCAAAATGCTGCACCTGGCCGATTATGGCATGGTCAAAGCACCCAGAAAGCGCCTGCAGATGAAAGCTAGCAGGCGCCGCCTCTAGTCCGGCGCCGTCGCCCATTAAAGAAAACGGCGATGACGCTCGCGGTTTAACGCCATCGTCAACGGACGGTAACGGTCATTAACCCACCATAAAACTGCTGGCGCAAATGTTTTATGTCTGATTCGTCTACCTCAGCAACTAACCATCAAGGAGTAGACCGCATGAAGGATCGTAAACTTTGGAGAATGCAATGGTCGTAGTCGCTATCTGCGCCGTCAGCATGCTGGTCATATACTGCCTATTGGAATACGCTGTTGCCGTACATCTTTGGCGTAAAACCATCAGCTTTTTTCGGGCGCTGTGACTTCTTATTCTCAGTAAAATTCTCTTTGGCATCTTCAGTGGCCGGGGCATGTTTTGACGCAATTACGCGAACGCTGGATGACGATAGGTCCCGACCAGCGCGAAGCTTTTTCCATCAACGTGGCATGGGCCGCCGCCATGGTCATGGCCTGGGCCACCGTTATCGGTGCCTTCGCCGACGCAGCGATTTTATGGCATCAGCAAGGGGTTTGGTCTATTGTGGCGATTATTTCTCAGTAATCTGTCCTTTTCAATAGGACTGGTCGTAGCCACTTTCACCGCCAGTTTGCTGGATTCATTTCTACTAGTCGATACAGCAATTGATTTACCAATAGGTTCACTTGTTGCGTTGGCTGCAGCAGTGCGTATTTTGATGTAGTTATGCAGTAAAGACGGTCTTTCACTATTTTCACGATTCCGTGGAGGGCAGCAGTAACGAGCCAGCAAGTGATGCTTCACGCGCATGCTCTTATTTACGCGGCGACCTGCTTGCTACGGCTGATGACCTATTGTCGAGGGAGCTGAATTTAATCGGTTTATGGCGTTTATTGCCTGGCTGCTTAACAGCGCAATGGTATCGGTGGTTATTCGCGTTGTGATGGGCCATTTTGACTAGTCAAAATTGATGATCGATGTCGCACTTTGCTGCATGTCGTGCTGTAAAATAAAGTTGGTTATCTTGCAAAATAATCAAAGAGGCATAAAACCGCGATGATTAGTGGGTGTTTGAATTGCGGTATTGGCGACAAAGGCGAGTCACGACTTAGCTTCAATGGATGAGCGTGCCATGAGCCAGGCAGCGTGCAAGCTAGTAACGTTGTCAAACTTGCGTCAATATTTTTTTTAAAGTCGACGCAAGTGGTGCTGCTTGGGCTACTGTTCTAGCGATATATCGCCGATAAAGAAAGCGCCAATACCGTTTGCCAGAACCGATGGAACACGCAATATCGCCGATATATAGCTTATGACGCGCTATCAGTGTGAAGCGCGTGAGGAAGAACAACGCCGAATCAAGACTATTATTCAGGTTAATAAAGATGCTAATCTCCAACTTAATGCCGCGCGTGCTGATACCGCTCGCACTAAATTTTATTAGCAACCTGTAGAACATTGTATGATACATGCGGCAAAAGCTCGCCGAAGATAATACCGCCGGCGTTTTCTTCCACCACTGTAGGAAAACGCCAGATACACCTATTGTTTGTCGACATATTCTCAGAATTTATCAAAAGAAACAAGAAGTTAGCAGCCTATGCTGACCAAAAATTCTTACCAAAAATTCTTATAATATAGAGCTGATTACGGCTTAATGAGTGGCCGCCAAACGAATAATTTATGTATTCTGCCACTTGAGTTGCAGTAGTAAGGGCTCTACATTACCACCCAATGTAGCTTAGACAACTGAATTTGATGTGCTCCTCTCTTCTCCTTATCTAGCGGGTCATGCACCGACATGCAAGGCGGCCTAATAACTGCCATTCGCACATAAACACTCTTCTATTAATTAAACATCCGCGATAACAATCTCACAAGTCTCTGACTTTATCTCATTGTTTCTCAAGAAAGAGTGTTTTAGTGCTATAACATATTGTCTACGAAAATAAATGTAGGTCGGGAAAAATCGAGCGTCCATTCAGTGTTGAAATATCTGTACAGAAATAGTAGAATAAGTTGCAAGTTACACAATTATTTATTTTAGTGCTAATAGAGTTTGGCGAATATTTTATAATTATTTTAAGAATGAACAGCTACTAAGGCTAAACCACTAAGGATGGTTATGAATCTGACTGATAAAAGCATAGCTCCGCCATTGATGAATGGTAATAATTACGCGCTCATAAGCAATGAAGATAATAAATAACGCAATGTTCTCGCTTCAAAAATCACTGATAAACAATACGCTGTTGCCTTTAAGGGAAAACTTCAAGATAAAAGTGGCTTTCGGGGTTCAATAATTTGAAAAGTTCAAATAAAGGGAAATATCTTATAAACAAATAAACAAGGAATAGAAATATCTTATAAACAAAACAACGCTGTAAATATACTGAATCACAAATAAATATGGCTAAGCAGGATGCAATCATCCGATTTGATGTTAAAATGAGTCTGGGCCTGCGATTGCTTCGCCAGTAACCCATTTGGCTACAACCCTTTAACGAGGAAATTCACTCTTTATCATGAGGATTCAGATTTCAATAAATTGACATAAATTGATTTATAAATGTATATGTTACAAAATAAGTCTGGTAATAAATTCTACGGCTAGATTAATGAAATTATAATCATTATTGATGGTGATACCATAAAACCTGTTCATCATGAACTTAAAGCGCTAAGATGCGTGCGATTTATTCTTAGTCTGTAACGAATTTCTAAATAAATATTCGCCTAAACAACGGATTTGAAAGCTTTATTTGTTGAAAATTATGATTTCAAAGAATCTGTAAAATTATACTATTAGAGAGAATGAGGCAAAAGGCAGCTCAACTCTGCTGAAAATTGATTGCTGATCAATATAATTAAGATGATTTCTTTTGTGAATTGAGAAAATTACTTGACGATAAAGCGATGAAGGAGGTATTGATGAAAATATGTTCTGATAATGTAGAAGCTCAGAGAAAAGCTTGCTAGTGTTTTCACAAGATAAAATAGTCATTGACTACCACGAAACAGAAAACCAGATAAATGATCACTTGAAAATATGTTTAATCTCGAATATCTCGATAGAGCTAAGAAAGAATATATTTCAGAGAAAACGGGCCTCAAACAGAGGGATGATTGGTTCATTTGGAATCGTTTTTACGAAAAGACAATAGCACGATAGCCCGCGCCGGTTGATATCGCTTCTCAATGCATGCGTATAACGAGATCAACGGAGGCGGCGACATCAAGCGACGGGCGGTCGGCTTCCTCTTTCAGCGGAGTCACGGGATGCACACTCTGTGGTAACGCTGATGTCTGCAACGCAAGAAAACGTAAATGGGGTGCCAAAGTGAGCAAACCCTGATAAAACTGCGACGGCGATAGTCAGGCATCAGGATAGGCGGTGAGGAATTTTCCGCCAGCGTCTAGGGAAGGAGACAGGGTTCGCTCCAGGCCAACAACCGGCTAAGTTGGTGATAATTGAATATTGTCGATAACCCTTTCGCTAGGCGAAGCCGTTTCCTGGGCTCTTCGGTGATGCAATCCTCAGCCTGTCCATAATGCACTACCGCCGAGCGCCGTTTCAAATCACAGATCGTCATGACGCGGCGTGACTTTCGGCCAAGCGCTTCGTAGGCCGGATACCGCCGCCTGGGTTGATGTCATAGCGGTTCGTAGCGCAGAGAGGCCGCACAGCCGATGCCGTCGATAGTATTCGGTGGCATTGTCGGCCTCCTTGCCCGGCTGGCAGCCTGATTTACAGGCGTAAAGCTCCGGGCGGCTCGCTCAGTAAGTTGCCAAGATGAGCCGGGCGACGCTGCCTAAGCGTTTGACCTGCTGACGCAATGTGTGTCTCCAACAGGGTAGCAGGATCGAACCCGCCCGACTGTTCCAGCGCCATAATTAGGCCCTGAACGCTATAATATCGCGAGGATGCTGATAAAACCGTCAGCTCACGAATAACCCCGGGTGCTGCCGGACATATTTCCGCACACGCGCCAACTTAGGGGGCGTTTGGCGCGAGTATTGAGCGTACGCAAAAGCCTTAGCGCCAGCGCGAACCAGCCTTCACTATTCAGAACCAAGATCGACAGTATCGCGCGCATTTTGTTGAATGGCGGTTATAACGATCATTCACCATCAGTTCTAGCGGTCCGTTCGCCGCCAGCGCGCGTTCCAGCACACACAGGCCTTCGTCAGGGAGGGGGAGTGCACTACCCACGCAACTGATGAAATCGAAGCATTGGCGGTACAGCGCCAGCAGTAAATCTTCCTGGCGGAAAGTGATGTTAACCATAGCTAAACCGGCGGCAAGACGCCGTTGAAACGCCAGGCTGGCGGTGCTGATATTACTTACGACGATGTTGCAATTGTGAAACTGCGGGGCGACTATTACCGCCCAGTGAGTACCGTAGTCTGGAACCCAAGTCTAGCTGCCGGGCTTCAACGCGGCGCCGAGGCCCCATCTCGAGATCGAGATCGAAACTATCACACAGATCACGCCGAGGATCCTCTTGCTCTATCTTGTACACCGACGGAAACAGGAATGTCTCATACTGCCCGGCGTTCTGTTCGCAACTCGCTTCTTCGGCGGCGAGCTGCGGTATACCATGAGCCGGTTTTCATCGTCATTGTTGCTCCTTACGGGGGAAGGAGGTGCTTGCGTCCGCCGCAGAAAGCGCCAGTCGCCCGCTCCGTTTTGAATACTGGGCTGTCCGGGTGATCCGCGCCGAGGAAATGCGCCAGCAGCGGCGGGCAGTAACGCTCCAAATCCAGTGAATGGGGCTGGCGCGGCTCCTCAGTATAAATTCCATAATAAATTTGCTTGCATAGCGCGTATGGCGGTAACTTTCTCGCGCCCATCGGCGTACTGGGCAGTAGCGCACCGAATGATACGATCAATCAGCGGCACGTATTCCCCAGCTTCCCCAGCGCCCGCGTCAGATCCGCCAGTTTATGCAAGATTCCCTTGGTATAGAGATTTGGAAACATATAGTTAAGCAGAATCGGGACGCCGAAAACGCGGGTGCACCCCATGCTATCCCCAATGTAATCCGCATAATGCCAATACAGTGTCGGTAACAGCCGGTAAGGCGTAAAAACTCTCGGTGTTCCTGGTTGGAGAAGTTTTGTACGTTTTGGTCCAGGGGAGCCATTTCTTTATGAAACGCTTGTGACCGAGAATCTGACCCGCTTTATCAAAATGGAGATTGGCCACGTTGTCCTGGTTACCGACAAAATATGGCAGCACTAACGTGTTGCTTTCGCCGGGGCACGGATAGCACAGCTCAGAAATAATGTAGCTCCAGCGGGCGGGCCGGCTGCGGCGTAGCGAATTTTCCAGGCTGCTCGCGAATGTAACGGAAATCGTCGGTAAGGATCATCGTCATCATGTTGTCCAGCGACGCGCCCTTATTTTCAGCGTGTTTTGCCCTACATGGAGGCTTCATAGGTTTTATGGTGCTCATCCTGTACCGGTTTTGGCATAATGAGCACTCATCTGTTGCGGCGTGTTGATGTTGCGTATGCGATTGCCGCGGAACAGATCCGTTATCACTACCGGGCAACACTGTATACTGCTGGAAACTCGCAGGTATCGGGCAGGGGATCCTGCGCAGTGTGGATGGCTGGTTTTCCATTTGTTTCTCCTTAACTCGTCAAGGTGCCATTAACGAATGGGACAGAGTGCATCGGACCAATACAAATACTCCGCAAACGGCGAGGGTATAGCCCAAGTCCTAGACCAAACGGTCGCAGCCCGGCCCGTCGTTGCGGTTTTGCAACAACCGGGCGATGCGCCGACGGATATAGCAGGATTTTGCCTTCCGTCGCGAAACGGCCGTCGCGTTAGCCGGGCCAGCTCGGTGCCGATGCCTTGCTCCGTCTCCGGCGCCAGCGTGGTCGGTCGAAGGTTAGGCCACCACCGACTGTACGCAATTTGCGCCGCGCTCGCTGGTCAGACTCGCTTAGCCATTATCGACACCAGTTTGTTCTGGGGTGCTGGCGTGACGCTGTATTTTCTGCTAGTGCTTTTGGTTCCGGTGGCGCTAGGCATTGTTTTTGGCATCGCCGCCAGGTTTATCCGGCTGGAAACGGTACGTCGCTGCATGCCGGCGGGAATAGTGCTGGGCGGTGCGGTGGTGATTTTAGCGTATAACCATCATCTGTTGCCCGCTTGTGGAGTACTGGCCGTTATCAGTATGCTGAGCGGTTTCTTCATTGTACCGCTCAACGCCTTGTTGCAGCACCGCGAACAGCAGAGCGTCGGTGCCGGCAACACTATCGCCGTGCATATCGCCGTGCAGAATTTTGCGAAAATATTACGGTAGCGCTAGGCACGCCCAAGCCTTGCACTTCTCTCGCCGGTGTTAGCGTCCGCGCGGCCGTGAATCTCTTCGAGTGAAGCCAGCAGCGTCTCGTCGAGATCCAGCGTCAGGTTGTTAAGGTTGCTCTGCGACTGTTCGAGAGTGGTTGCGCCAAGCAGCGTTGAAGTGACGGACAGCTGACGACGAACGAAGGCTAGCGCCATCTAGCGCCGGGATCCAGCCCGTGGCGGCTCGCCGGCGGCATACTGGGCGATCGCCGCCTGGGTATGCGGGGCGCTATAGCAAGTAAAACGGCTAAAGAGCGTATTCTCCGGCCGGTCTGGCGCCATGCGGGCCAAAAGCTCTAGCCTTTCAAATTGGCTTATTTCCGCTATTCCCATCTCAAAACTGCGGTTGATCAAACTATAGGGATTTTGTACCGTGACAACGCGCGTAGGTCAATTTTCCAAAGCAGTTGGTGCTGCGCTGCGACTAATGCTACTGATATAAATCCAGAAAATCCAGATCATCGGTGTTCAGGCGTCGTAGGCTGTCTTCCGGCGCCTGACGGATGTTTTTGCGATCCAGCATTTGCCGCGGCCGGACCTCAAAATCGTTGCCGCGCGCCGAGCACTTTGCTGGCCAAAACGACTTTTTGCGCTGACCACTCGCTTTAACCAGCTGCCGATATAGTACTCCGTCAGCCACTGGGTTTCAGGATGTGGCGGTACGGGGTACGTTTCCGCGGTGTCAATTAAGTTAACGCTGTTGGCGAGAGAGAGATCCGAGTTGATCATGGGCTTGCGTTTCGCTGTTTTGTGCGCCGAAAGTCATGGTATCAAGACCGAGCACGCTGACTTCCAAAGAACCATGTGGAATACGGTGATAAAACATCAGGGTAGGTTCCTCAGTGACGCAAGCGTACAGGTATAATCGCACCGTCTTGGCTGACCATAATCAAAGACGAAGCGTGGGAGAAAGGGAAAATTAAACCTGCGGCGTGTTCAGGGCGCGTGGATCCTCTTTCGATGATCTGCGAGGTCAATATTATCTGACTATCTTTGGTTGCCATAACGTAATTACTGGTGAAGTCGGCAAGCAGCGCGACGCCGAATAACGCCAGCATTAGCAGAAAGCGTGTTGTCATTATTCATCCATTAAGAGATCCATAGGCAAAGCACCGCCTGCACTAGCGATGCAGGTGAAAATTCCCGCGCCATTTTCCATTTCGTATCGAGGCGCGTTCAGGCGTCCGGACCGGAAGGCCGCTGACCGGCTTTTTTATTGCGCAAGAGATTCAACGTTTCTACCGCCAGCGAGAAAAACATAGCGAAATAGATATACTCTTTCGGCACGTCGATAGTCGCACTTTCCAGAATCAGCGCGCTGCCAATCAAAATCAAAAACGCCAGCGCCAGCATTTTAACCGACGGGTGTCTATCGACAAATTCACCTATCGGCCGGGCGGCAAAGAGCATTATCGTCACAGCGATGATCACCGCCGCCATCATGATACACAGATGGGAAGACAGACCTACCGCAGTGATGATCGAGTCAAGACTGAGGATAATATCGAGCATAATGATCTGAGTTATGGCGCCGAGATAGGATTGGACCGCGCTGCCCTCGCCGCCGGAGCTACCATGGAATAATTCCATTATCTCCCGACACGATTTCCAGATAAGAAAAAGGCCGCCGAAAAACAAAATCAGATCCCGGGCGGAAATAGGGTGTTCCAGTAGATAAAACAGCGCCTTGACCAAATGGCTGACCCAGGCGATCGCGGCCAGCAGGCCAAGTCGTATCACCATGGCACCAAACAGACCCACGCAGCGAGCACTGCTTTGCTGTGAGGGAGGAAGTTTGGCGATGACCACGGACAGGAAAACAATATTATCAATACCCAGGACGACTTCCAGAATAGCCAAGCTTCCCAACGCCAGCCATGCGTCCGGATCAGCAATCCAATCGAGCATTACACACATTCATTTAAACGAAACATAAACGATAATTATACGCGGCGTTGTTAGTGGGCTGGCGAGAGAAAGTACGGTCATAACAGAAAATTGTACGCCAGCAGTTGGGATGAAGTTTTTTCAAGTAGAAACCGCGCGGCAATGTAATAAGATCGGCTGGCCAAATTCACCGACGGCGACGGTCAACGCTCGTCCGTTAGCGGATTTTGGCCGCAGCCGTAACACTTCGCCGTTGTGAGGGGTGATGCGTTCCACCTTGCCCAGCACGATAAGATCCATCAGCTCTTCCTCTGCGTTCGGACTCCATAGGAGCGGCCGCCGATGCGGCGTCGCGCCAACGGTATCGTCCGTAGGCCCTCAACCGGGATCCAAAGCACCCGCGTCGGCTTATAACGCACGTAGCTGGTTTCCCAGGTCATGCCGCTATTGCCGGTCAGTGGCGCCACGCAGACAAAGGTGATATCCAACGGTCGTCCGCCGCTGTTTACCGGAATGGTTTTCAACTCTAAGCCGATGGCGTCAAAATCCTGCTCGGGCTTATTGTCAGCGCTGGCGCCAAGATAGCATTCCAATAGGACACCAATCCACCCTTTGCCGCGCTTAAGATTGGCGGGGGTCGACAGACTGACCTGGGCAGATAACTTCCACAAGGTATAACTCGACAGCGCATCAGCGCGACGCAGCAGTTTCCTTTTATTGACGGGATGGGGCGCAAAGGAAAGCAGAATCGAGCTGTTCATTTCGCGGTCCTGAACTGAATAAAAACTAAGCGCCTGCTGCACATCCGCGCGGCTAACGGGTGTGATGATGGCAGGAGAAAAAATAATAATAGCATAATTTAAGCTCTTTTAATGACCTTGACGGGCAGCATGCAGCCCGATGGTAGCTGTACATCCGCTACGGGAAACAATGAATAGGATTTTACACCAGGTTATCCACAGATTTGCGGGATAACCCGGTCAATCGACGATTTCTATATTACAGCCATTGACGGCGAACCTCTTTGTTCATTTATTCACGGCGGCGATCCGTTTTTCTGTGGATAAAATCAGCAATGGTTGTTTTTATTCATGTCAGGTAAAGAAATTTTCACTGCGGCGACGGGCCTTTCTTGACGAAGGTGAACGTTTGAGTCTATTGATCTTCTTATCTATTTCTTATCCCCAAACAGGCGTTTGGCGAAAAGCTTTACCCATCTAATCCAGCGTTGCACACAAACCTATCCACAGAAAAGTGTACTAGTCGATAATTGTTTATAACTAGACGCCATTAATCGCCACGAAGAGAGCTATTCACCGGCGATTAGTGATAAAGCAGTGGTTTACCGTTCAGAGCGAGTATGAAACAATCAGAATATCTTACATTTTATATAATCGAGGTAGTCTAGTGATCGATGATGATGGCTACCGCCCGAATGTTGGTATTGTAATCTGTAATCTCGACGGGCAGGTGCTGTGGGCCAGGCGATACGGACAGCATTCCTGGCAGTTCCCCCAGGGCGGCATCAACGCTGGCGAGACCGCGGAGCAGGCGATGTACCGCGAACTGTTCGAGGAGGTCGGTCTGGGCCGAAAAGATGTACGTGTCCTGGCTTCGACGCGTAATTGGCTGCGTTATAAACTTCCAAAGCGGTTGGTCCGCTGGAACACCAAACCGGTGTGTATTGGTCAGAAGCAAAAATGGTTTCTGCTACGGCTCATATGTCCGGATGCGGATATCAATGTGCAGCGCGGGGGGATCCCTGAATTTGACGGCTGGCGCTGGGTCAGCTTCTGGTACCCAGTACGTCAGGTCGTTTCTTTTAAACGGGACGTGTACCGCCGGGTAATGAAGGAATTTTCCGGCGTCGTGATGCCGCTGCAGGAAACTGCAGCGCAGCGTTTTACGTCGACACGTAGACGGAAAAGAGGCTAAGTCACACAGATTATGCTCACGCATTTGCGGGAAATCGTTGAAAAGGTCGCAGCCGCGTCGTGTCTGTCGGATTCACTTGACATTCTGGTTAATGAAACCTGTCAAGCTATGAATACCGAAGTCTGCTCGGTTTATTTAGCCGATAACGATCGTCGCTGCTATTACCTGATGGCGACACGCGGTTTGAATAAATCGCGCGAGCGCACGATTACGCTGGCATTTGACCAAGGGGTTGTTGGCTTGGTCGGAAGGCTGGCTGAGCCGATTAATCTGGCGGACGCCCATACCCACCCAAGTTTTAAATACATTCCGACAGTGAAAGAGGAGCGTTTTCGTTCCTTTCTCGGCGTGCCGATTATTCATCGGCGTCAGTTGCTCGGCGTACTGGTGGTGCAGCAGCGCGAGCATCGGCAGTTCGACGAGAGCGAAGAATCGTTTATGGTCACGCTGGCCACGCAGATGGCCTGCATACTATCCCAGTCGCAGCTCAACGCACTGTTCAGCCAGTACCGGCAGACCCGGATCCGTACCTTGGCGGTCGCACCCGGGGTGGCAATCGCCAAGGGCTGGGTGGATAGCAGTCAGCCCTCCCTCGACCAGGTTTATCAGGTATTGTCGCCGGACAACGGCCATGAGCGCGAACGGCTAACGCTGGCGCTGAACGAATCCGTCGCCGAATTTCGCCGCCTGAGTAAGCGGTTTACGGCCAGCGCGCAGAAAGACAGCGCGGCGGTATTCGACCTGTACAGCCATTTGCTCAATGATGCGCGCCTGAAACGCGATCTGTTTGCGGAAATCGACAGCGGTGCGGCAGCTGAGTGGGCAGTAAAGCTGGTGATTGAACGTTTCGCCGAACAATTCGCGCTGCTAAGCGACAGCTATTTGCGCGAGCGTGCTGGCGATTTGCGCGCGCTCGGCCAACGCCTGCTGTTTCATCTTGATGACAGCGCCTGCAATGTTACTCAGTGGCCGTCACGTTTCGTACTGGTAGCCGACGAGTTGAGCGCCGCGCTTCTGGCCGAAGTACCGCAGGATAATCTGGTTGGGGTGGTGGTGCGCGACGGCGCCGCCAATTCTCACGCTGCAATCCTGGTGCGGTCGATGGGTATCCCCGCGGTGGTGGGCGCCGATATTCAGCCGCCGCTGCTTAATCAGCGCTTGCTGATCGTTGACGGCTACCGCGGTGAACTGCTAGTGGATCCAGAGCCGCTGCTGGTGCGGGAGTATCAGCGACTGGTGAGCGAAGAGTGTGAACTCACCCGGCTGGCGGAAGACGATGTGAAGCAGCCGACGGCGCTGAAAAGCGGCGAACACATCCAGGTGATGCTCAACGCCGGTTTGAGCGCGGAACATGAGCGACGCCTCGATAATCAAGCGGACGGCATCGGCCTGTACCGCACGGAAATTCCCTTCATGTTGCAAAACGGCTTTCCCTCGGAGGAGGAGCAGGTGGCGCAATATCAAGGGATGTTGCAATTGTTCCCCGGTAAATCGGTAACGCTGCGCACTCTCGACGTCGGCGCCGATAAACAGCTGCCCTATATGCCGATCAGCGAAGAAAACCCCTGCCTCGGCTGGCGCGGGATTCGTGTTACTCTTGACCAGCCCGAGATTTTTCTTATTCAGGTACGCGCGATGCTGCGCGCCAACACAGCTACCGGCAATTTAAGTATTCTGCTGCCGATGATAACCAGCATCGATGAGATTGACGAAGCGCGCCGACTCATCGACCGCGCCGGACGCGAAGTTGAAGACGTGTTGGATTATGCGCCGCCCAAGCCGCGCATCGGTATTATGGTGGAAGTGCCGGCCATGGTGTTTATGCTGCCGGCGCTGGTGAATCGGGTGGATTTTCTGTCGGTTGGCACCAACGACCTGACGCAGTATTTGTTGGCTGTGGATCGCAATAATCCCCGGGTGGCGGCGATGTATGATAGTCTGCATCCGGCTATGTTGCAGGTGCTGCAAAAAATCATTAGCGAGTCGGCGCGGTTGGGGCTGGCATGTAGCCTGTGCGGCGAAATGGCCGGCGATCCGATGGGCGCGTTGCTGCTGGCTGGCATGGGCTATCGTACACTGAGCATGAACGGCCGTAGTGTGGCGCGCATCAAGTATTTATTGCGTAATGTGGCGCTGAACGAGGTGCAGGGATTGGCGAAGCGGGTCATTGGCGCGCAAAACAGCATCGAAGTCCGCCGCCAGGTGGCGACGTTCATGGAGCGACGCGGCCTGAGCGGCCTGATTCGTGGTAAGCGATGAGTTGGAATCGTTACACCTGCCGGCGGTTATTTACATCCCGTGATTCTAGCCGCCGCGCTGCTATGCTATGATACGCGACTTCACGCCGCACAGGGATAGTGCCTATGTGGCATCCGGCGGCCGAGCAACAAAAACAACGACGTTGTAGTGATGAATGATGACCCATTATCTGGCCTTTCCTCAGTTTGACCCGGTAATATTTTCCCTGGGCCCGGTTTCCATGCACTGGTACGGTCTGATGTATCTAGTGGGCTTCGTTTTTGCCATGTGGCTAGCGGTACGGCGAGCGAATCGCTGTGGCAGCGGCTGGCGAAAAGAAGAAGTCGAGAATCTTCTCTATGCCGGTTTTCTCGGGGTATTTCTCGGCGGCCGTATCGGTTATGTGCTGTTTTATAATCTACCTCTGTTTCTCGATAATCCCCTTTACCTGCTTAAGGTCTCGGACGGTGGTATGTCGTTCCACGGCGGCTTAATAGGCGTCATCATAGTGATGCTGTGGTTCGCACAGCGCACCCGCCGCCATTTTTTCCAGGTGGCCGATTTTGTTGCGCCAATGGCGCCTTTCGGCCTAGGCGCTGGCCGTTTGGGGAATTTTATCAACGGCGAGCTGTGGGGTCGGGTCACCACCGATACGCCCTGGGCAATGCTGTTTCCTGGTTCCCGAGAGGAAGATTTGGCGCTGCTGCCGGCTAATCCGCAGTGGCAAGCGCTGTTTGAGCGCTACGGTGTGCTGCCTCGCCATCCGTCGCAGATTTACGAGATGCTCCTGGAAGGAGTGGTGTTGTTTATTATTCTCAATCTGTTTATCCGTAAGCCGCGGTCCATCAGCAGTGTCTCCGGTTTGTTCCTGATTTGCTACGGCGCCTTTCGGATTCTGGTGGAATTTTTCCGCCAACCAGATGCTCAACTTGGCCTGTTCAGCGGCATCATCAGTATGGGGCAGATTTTATCGCTGCCGATGATCCTGGCCGGCGTGATTATGATTGTTTTGGCGTACCGCCGCCCCATGCAACCTATGTCCTGAGGTATTATGAAGCAGTATTTGGATTTGATGCGTAGGGTGCGCGTGCAGGGTACGCCAAAAGCAGATCGTACCGGCACTGGTACCCTGTCGGTGTTCGGCCATCAAATGCGCTTCGATTTGCGACAGGGGTTCCCGCTGGTGACCACCAAGCGCTGCCATTTGCGGTCAATTATCCATGAGTTGCTGTGGTTCCTTAACGGCGATACCAATATTGCTTATTTGCAGCAGAATAACGTTTCCATTTGGGATGAGTGGGCGGATGAAAACGGCGATTTAGGGCCGGTGTACGGCCGCCAGTGGCGCGCTTGGGAGACCGGCGACGGACGACAGATAGATCAGTTGACCGAAGTGGTGCGCCAGCTCAAGCAAGATCCGGATTCTCGTCGCATTATCGTCTCCGCCTGGAACGTCGGCGAGTTGGACAAAATGGCTCTGACGCCGTGTCATGCACTGTTTCAGTTCTACGTTGCCAACAGCACCTTATCGTGTCAGCTCTATCAGCGTTCGTGCGATATTTTCCTCGGTCTGCCGTTCAACATCGCCGGCTATGCCCTACTGGTACATATGCTGGCGCAGCAGTGCGATTTGCAGGTCGGAGATTTCGTCTGGACCGGCGGCGATACCCATCTCTATAATAACCATTTGCGGCAGGCGGACCTGCAGTTAACACGCGATCCGCGGCCGCTACCGCAGTTGCTGATCAAGCGCCGTCCGGCAACTTTGTTCGATTACTGCTTGGAGGATTTTGAGCTGACGGGTTATGACCCGCATCCGGCAATCAAGGCGCCAGTCGCGGTATAATTCGTCCGCGCGATGGTGGTGATCGTCTGCGCATAAACATGAAATGCGGGCGACGGGCCGTTTTGTGCATACATGATAGCGCTCGCGCCACTGTTGTATCATTTGCTCGCCGCTCAATGATGGTATCACACGCTATATAACCCAATCTCGCCGCTTGTCCATCGCTGCGCGCCGTACCGCGCTGCGGCAATGAGTGATTCCCTTAACAATA
Organism: Sodalis sp. (in: enterobacteria); assembly: GCF_036327475.1. NCBI lineage: Bacteria > Pseudomonadati > Pseudomonadota > Gammaproteobacteria > Enterobacterales > Bruguierivoracaceae > Sodalis > Sodalis sp. (in: enterobacteria). Next base: position 1,792,660 of record NZ_CP132913.1, read on the forward strand.
TCGACCACGATAGCGACTATCCATTACCTGAGCTGCTTCTGACACTGGTATTAACCGCGCTGCTGATCTTGACGAGAGGTTTAAGGGGTTATGGTTATCGTCAGCATCAGTCCGCCAGGTAACTGGCAATCAGCGCACACCATCTGATGGATTTTATCGTGCGCCAGCAGTGGCAGGCTGCTTGAGGTAACCGCCACTTCCGGATCACTGCGGTCGTCGGCGAACGCTGGCAGCTGTCAGGCGATCCGCTATGCGGCTTGGCCGCGTTTCACTGTGAGCCAGGTGCGCGAACCTGTGTGTTGCGCTGCTCCCTATACGCGTGTTCGCCTGTCGTTGTTTGGGCGGGCTGCACCTCACCGCCAGCACAGCACACTTCGTCCTCAGTATCTGGCGTGGTGTCTGCGGGCGGTGGTTTCCGGCCGTGCAGCGGCTTGGCGCTGGGCGAGGCTCCCGTCATGCTAGCCGGGTGGGTGGGCGGCACGGGCGCCGCGGTGACGCAACTTCCCGCTGTAACGCTTACTGTTATGGCCGACGCCGAGGCTGTGCCAGCTTTAGCCTGCCGGCATTGCTGGCTAGCAGTTGATGCGCCAGCTTAATCTCTATGTGCTGAACATGGCCAAGGATCTGCGTTGCGCTAGCTTGTCACCGCAGGGTAAGGCGGGACGGGCGCTGTAGATCGGCAGGTACCTGATGGAGCCAGTCGGCTTCTGTCTCCTGGTCGGTTATGCCTATCGCATGCACAGCGATGCATCCGGATATCTCGTTAGCGCCACTTTCGGCTATCACCTGTGTCGGGAGCGCTGGATACCCAGCGTGATGTAAGTGGTTACCAGGAGCGGCTGGGAAAAGGTGTTCAACGGTGGTGAGCTGACGGCGACCCGGCTGCAATTCACGGCCCTCACGGGTAGTGCATTGCGCATTCATCTTGCCACGACCGCCCATTATCGGCAGGATACGACGTGACGCAGGTCGTGGCTCGGAGTAATTCATGAGTCTGGAACTGGATAGCAGCAGTGTTATAGCGTTGGCGCTCCCCAGCGGCTTTGTAAGCTTTCACCGGGCGGAACGTCCTTCGTTGTGGGCTGAGCCAGCATTGGCCTGCCCGGCACGGTGAATGTCGACAGCATCCCATTTCGCCATCGCTGGTTTTCCTACTCCTACGGGTCAGCGATTTGGGATATGGCCGGCTGCTGCATGGGAAAGGAGGTGACACGATGCTGCCGCCGTCGCTCGTCTTTACTGCGCTGGGGTTGCTGGATTATCTTCAGCGGTTTGTTCTAACGGCGATTACAGGATGTTCGCTGGCGTTGATCTTATGTCATCAGTGCCCAGAGTTGCAGCAGTCGACGGCAACAGGTACGCTATCTCAGTCACCCGGCTGGCGGATTAGCGTCATTGAAATATCCTGCGACCGGCGAGCGCACCAGTCTTAGCGAATGGGTTTGCCAGAATCCAGTCGACATAACAGGTGCGTGATTGCTTGTGTTCCGGGTAAAAATCGCGTTAGAGTGGGCGCAGGCATCAAAATAAGCCTTGGGCGGAAGGCGTGCATGGCGAGGAGTTTGTGTTTACCGTTTATCATTCCAACCAGCTAGATCTGCTTAAGACCCTTATCGCTGCGCTGATTGCGGGCAGGCCGCTGCGCGATCCATTCCAGCCGGAAGTGATTCTGGTGCAAAGCAACGGTATGGCACAGTGGATACAGATGGAGTTGGCGGCACACTTCGGCGTTGCGGCCAACATTGACTTTCCTCTGCCGTCCAGCTTTATCTGGCAGATGTTTACTCGCGTCCTACCTGATATTCCCGACGAAAGCGCATTTGCCAAATCGGCGATGACCTGGCGGCTGATGATGCTGCTGCCGCGTCTGTGCCGAAAAGCGGATTTTGCGGCGATAAGCGAATATCTGCGCGATGACGATGATAAACGTAAAGTGTTCCAGTTTGCTACCCGGATTGGGGATCTCTTTGACCAATATTTGGTATATCGTCCCGACTGGCTAGAAAGCTGGCAGCGTGGTGAAACGATCGACGATTTAGGCGAGCCCCAGCGCTGGCAAGCCCCATTGTGGCGGGCGCTGATGGCGGAGACGGAAGGGGCGGGGCAGCCGCTGTGGCACCGTGCCAATCTCTATCAGCGTTTTATCCAGACCTTAACGCAAAGCCAGACGCGGCCGCCTGGCTTGCCAGATAGAGTGTTCATCTTCGGTATCTCAGCGCTGCCCCCTACCTACCTGCAGGCGCTTCAAGTGTTGGGGCGCCATATTGACATCCATCTGCTGTTCACGAATCCCTGCCGCTATTACTGGGGGGATATCCGCGATCGCGCTTTTCTGGATCGGCTGCTACACCGCCGTCGCCGACATTATCAGCAGCAGACGGAGCAGGCGCTGTTTCGGCGCCCCGAACAGGCCGCCGTGCTATTCAACGCGCTGGGGGAGCAGCAAACAGGTAACCCGCTACTGGCTTCCTGGGGCAAACAGGGGCGCGATAATCTTTACCTGCTGGCGCAAATGGACGGCATTTCCGAGGTAGATGCATTTGTTGAGCCGGCGGGCGATAACCTGCTAAGCCTAGTGCAACGCGATATCTTAACCCTTGAGGATCACGCGGTGATTGACATGGACGGTGAAACGCTCACCCAGGGCGGCGGTAAGCGGCCGCTGCGGCTGGATGACCGCTCGCTGAGCCTGCATATTTGCCACAGTTCGCAGCGTGAAGTGGAAGTGCTGCACGACAGCCTACTGGCGATGATGGTGGAAGACCCAACGCTGCGCCCGCGCGATGTGGTTGTCATGGTGGCCGATATCGACTGTTATGCGCCAGCAATCCAGGCGGTGTTCGGCAATACCGGCGGCGAACGTTATCTGCCGTTTGCCATTTCCGACAAACGCGCGCGGCATCTCCATCCTGTTTTACCGGCGTTTCTCAGCCTGTTGGAATTACCGCGTAGCCGCTTTGCCGCCGAACAGGTACTGGCGTTGCTGGAAGTGCCGACGCTAGCGGCCCGCTTCGCCATTGATGAGCAGGGGCTTCAACTGCTGCGCCTATGGGTTGCGGAATCCGGCATTCGCTGGGGGTTGGATGATGATACGCTACGCGAGCTGATGCTGCCCACCACCGGCCAGCATACTTGGCAATTTGGTTTAACCCGCATGCTGCTGGGCTATGCGATGGACAGCGAGAGCGGCGATTGGCAAGACATTTTGCCCTACGATGAATCCAGCGGCTTGATATCCGGTCTGGCCGGCCAACTGGCTGAGCTATTGATGCGACTTCGCCATTGGCGCGACCAACTTGCTCAGCCCCGCGCCCTAGACGCCTGGCTTGGATGCGCCCGCGAAATGATCGAGGATTTCTTTGCTCCCGACGCTGAGGCGGAAGCAGCTCTGGCGCTGCTAGAAAATCAATGGCAGCAGGTGTTGCAATGCGGTTTGCGGGCTGGATATGACCAGCTGGTGCCGGTGACGCTGCTGAAAGACGCGCTGGCCGTGCGGCTGGATCAGAAGCGGGTTAGCCAGCGCTTTCTGGCCGGCGCCATCAACTTTTGTACGCTGATGCCAATGCGCTCAATTCCGTTTCGGGTGATCTGCCTGCTGGGCATGAATGACGGAGTTTATCCGCGCACGCTGCCGCCGACGGGGTTCGACCTGATGGTGCAGCAGCCACAGCGCGGCGATCGCAGCCGGCGCGACGATGACCGCTATCTGTTCCTGGAGGCGTTGTTATCCGCGCAGCAGCGATTGTATATTAGTTTTATCGGCCGTGCCATTCAGGATAATACGCCGCGTTATCCGTCAGTGCTGGTAAGCGAACTGAGCGATTATGTTGCGCAAAGCTTTTATTTACCCGGCGACGAATATGTCGATGCCGAGAGTAGCGCTGACCGGGTGCGCGCGCATCTGTGGCAGTGGCATAGCCGTATGCCTTTCGCGCCGGAGAATTTTTTACCGGGCAGCGAGTCCCAAAGCTTCGCCGACGAATGGCTGCCGGCCGCCGGCGCCGAGGGCGAGCCGCAGTCGGATTTTGTCACACCGTTGACGGCGGCGCCCTGCGAAGCACTGGCACTGGATGAACTGTTGTGCTTTTATCGCCACCCGGTACGCGCCTGGTTTGTGCAGCGCCTGGCGGTCTCCTTGCATCAAACCTCCCATGAGCTGGCGGCTAATGAACCCTTTGTCATCGACAACCTGACCCGCTATCAGCTCAATGACCGGCTGGTGAATACCCTTATCGATGGGGCAAGCATAGATCGGCTGTTCCGCCAGGTACGCGCCGCCGGCCTATTACCTTATGGCGCGTTCGGTGAGCTGTATTGGGCCAAGCAATACCAGGAAATGACCATGCTCTCTGAGCGGGTGCGGACGTGGCGATTGCCGGAAACGCACAGTGTTGAAGTCTTTTTGACGTTAGATGGGGTGACGCTTTCCGGTTGGTTGCCGCGGGTTCAGGCGAATGGTTTGCTGCGCTGGCGTCCAAGCACGCTGTCGGCCAGGGACGGATTACTGCTGTGGGTAGAGCACTTGGCCTATTGCGCGATGGGTGGCGAAGGCGAGAGCCGGATGTTTGGCACGCGCGGCGAGTGGCATTTCGCACCGCTGCCCGCCTGCCGGGCGAAAACGTTTTTACTTTCGCTGGTTTCCGGCTACTGTCAGGGCATGGCGTCGCCGTTGCTGCTGTTACCCCGCGCTGGTGGTGCATGGCTAAGCCAGTGTTACGACCCAGTAACACAGAGCATTGACCGCGACGAGAGCCGGCAGCGACAGGCCCGTGATAAACTTATCCAGGCTTGGCAGGGGAATGGCCATGTTCCCGGCGAAGGCGAGGATCCTTATCTGCAGCGGTTGATGCGCCAGCTGGAGGAACAACATATTGAGGCGATTATATCGATCGCTGAACGGTATTTGCTGCTACCTTTTATGTTCAATCTGACTCAGAGCAAGCTGGCGAAACGCGAAAAGAAAGCTTGAAGCAAGCGTCCGGTGCATCTCCTCGGTGACGGCGGCAAGCGCCATGATGTGGTTATCTTGCACGTATGTGCCACCTAAAAACTGTGCTCATGAACGATCCGCAAGGCGGCTATCGGAGAGTAGAATGTTGAAACTGGTTGACGGACTATTGGGTTTCGCACTAACTTTTTTGAGCACGGCGGCGCCAGGATTGGCACAAAGCGGATGGCAACCGGTGTAAGAAGCCATCTACAAGAGCAGTCAAGACCCCGCAACTATCAGACATCCATCCGGCTGGATAACGGCATGACGGTGCTGTCGGTGAGCGATAAAGAAGCGGTCAAGTCGCTTGCTGTGGTGACTGCAAGATCGCTGGAGAATCCGCACCATCAGCTTGGTTTGACTCACTTGTCTTGAGCATATCATTCTGATGAGATCGCGCCATTATTCAGAGCTGGAAAATCTTTTGGAATTCTTGAAAAGAACGGGATCATAATGCCAGCACTGGCGTCCTACAGAACGGCCTTTTATTTGGAGGTGGAAAACGATGCGCTGTACCGAAGCTGGATCCGATTTATGCCGATAAGGAGCACCATGTGGTGAATGCTGAGCTCACCCTGGTGTGTACCAGCGACGTCCTGCGCATGGCGCAGATCCGGTCTGGAACCATGAATCCGGCTCACCTTGCTTCGCACTTTTTAGGCGGCAATCCTGACACCTTGAGTGATAAGCCCGACAGCAAATTGCACGATGTGCTCCAGCATTTCTACAAACGTTATTATTCGGACAATTTTATGGCAGCGATCATTTACAGCAATCAACCACTACCCGACATGGCGAAGTTGTCGGCCTATGCCTTTGACCACATTACCAACCACCGGGCGTTGGTGTCGCCAATCATCGTACTGGCGGCGGCCGCCCTGCCCATTGCTAACAACAGCGCCGCGTTTCGCAGCAAAATCGATACTTATATCAATCTCATCGGCAATTGCAGCCCAGGAATCCTAGCGGACTGGCTGCAAAAAGAGGAGCTGGCGGCCTCTATTGACGCCGGCGCCGATCCCATGGTTAATCGCAACGGTGGAGTTTTCGCCATTGCCGCCTTCCTTTCAGACAAAGGGTATGCACAGCGCGACCAGGTGATGGCGACCATTTTTTCCTATCTTTCATTGCTGCGGCATCAGGGAATTCAGGGTCACTATTTTGACGAGATAGCCCATGTACTAGGCCAGGATTTCTGTTTCAGGCGATGACCCAGTTGCAGCTGAGCAATTATTTCCAGTTGGAGGTTATCAAGCAGCAGCGATTACGCTCACCTTACTGGCTTGGCTCTGTTTTCCAATACATCAGCCCTACAACAGGCGCTGCCGGTGCAATCAAAGGAGCTGGATGGCGCTGATGGCCACCGAGAGCCTTAACCCTCTCACGTTACCGCTACAGGGCACCCGTCTTATCGAAGCGTCGGCTGGAACGGGAAAAACCTATACCCTGGCGGCGCTTTACCTACGTCTGCTGCTTGGGCTGGGCGGCGATGCGGCGCACCCGCGGCCATTGAGCGTGGAAGAAATATTGGTGGTAACCTTTACCGAGGCCGCCACCGAAGAACTTCGCGGCCGTATCCGCGACAATATTCATCAGCTGCGGCTGGCTTGCGTGCGTGGCAAGAGCGAGGATCCGCTACTGGCGGCGCTGCTAGAGCAACTCAGCTGCCTGCGGCTGGCCGCATTGCATCTGCTAGCGGCAGAGCGGCAGATGGACGAAGCGGCAATTTATACCATCCATGGCTTCTGCCAGCGCATTCTGAATCAGAATGCTGTCGAATCCGGCATGTTATTTCAGCAAACATTACTGGAGGATGAATCGTTTTTGCGCCAGCAGGTGAGTGCTGACTTCTGGCGACGCCACTGCTATCCGTTGCCGCTGGACGTTGCGCGTATGGTGCAGCAGCATTGGGAGGGGCCGGAAAATTTGCTGGCGGAACTGCTGCCTTATCTTCAGGGTGAGCCGCCGGCGGTGCTGGATCCGCCTAATATCATGGAGTCTATCCTATCGCGTCATGTGCGCATCATTGCCGGCATTGAAGACCTCAAGCGACAATGGCGCGCGACGTCAGCGACGATTAGGAGGATGCTCGACGAGTATAGACTCGACCGTCGGGTGTATAGCAGAAAAAATCTGCTGACCTGGCTTGCGCAAGTTGATCGCTGGGCGAGTGAGCCCACCGTGGATTATCGAGTGCCGGATGAGTTGGCGCGGTTTAAAAGCTCAGTGCTAGCGGATAAAACTACAGCCGGGGAGTCGCCTCGGCATGAACTGTTTGCCGCGGTGGAGGCTTTTTATCAGCAGAGCCCCTCGCTGCGTGAGCTGATTTTCGCCATGGCGTTGACGGAAATGCGTCAGGCGCTGGAGCGGGAAAAGGGGCGGCGCGCGGAGATGGGGTTCGACGATTTGATGAGTCGCCTCGACCGGGCGCTGGCCGGCGGTGGCGGTAAAGCCCTAGCCGCGTCGGTGCGTACGCACTATCCGGTGGCGATGATCGATGAGTTTCAAGATACCGACCCACAACAGTACCGTATTTTCTGCCAAATTTACGGCGATCAGCCCGGCTGTGGTATGCTATTGATAGGCGATCCGAAACAGGCTATCTATGCATTTCGCGGCGCGGATATTTTCACCTATATGCGCGCCCGCAGTGAAGTAGATGCTCACTATACCCTTGATACCAACTGGCGTTCCGCGCCAGGAATGATCAATGCGGTCAATCAACTGTTCCAAAGCTTGCCGGCGCCGTTTATTTTCGATGATATTCCCTTTTTGCCGGTGGCGTCTGCCGCGAGCAATGTCGACCTACGGCTGGTGGTGCGGCATCAGCCTCAGCCGGCGCTGCGCGTCTGGCTACAGCCGGGCGCCGGTGTAGGTATAAGCGAGTACCAACAATTCATGGCGCACCAATGCGCCGCCACCATTCGCGATTGGCTTTACGCCGCGCGCGAAGGCGAAGCCTGGCTTGAAGGGCGTCAGGGTCGTCAGCCGCTGCAGGCGTCGGACATTACAGTACTGGTGCGCAACCGCAACGAGGCGGTGCTGATACGCGACGTGCTGGCGGCACTGATGATCCCGGCGGTGTATCTCTCTAATCGGGATAGCGTCTTTGAGACGCCCGAGGCGCGCGAACTGCAATGGATCCTTCAAGCGGTGTTGACGCCGGAAGATATCGCGCTGCGCCGCGCGCTGGCCACCGAACTGCTTGGTTTTGATGCCGCGACTATTGATGCACTGAATAACGATGAACGCCGCTGGGAGCAGCGGGTTGAAGAATTTGCCGACTATCGTCAACGTTGGCAAAAAACCGGCATACTACCGATGCTGCGTCAAATGATGATAAACCATGGCATCGCAGAAAACCTGTTGGCAAGTCAGGGTGGCGAACGCCGGCTGACCGACGTACTGCATTTGGGAGAACTACTGCAGGAAGCTTCGACGCAACTGGAGAACGAATTTGCGGTGGTTCGCTGGCTAGCGCTGCAAATGGAATCCCCTAATCCACAGGCAACGAATCAGCAATTGCGGCTGGAAAGCGATCGTCATATGGTGCAAATCATTACGGTGCATAAATCCAAAGGTCTGGAGTTCCCGCTAGTATTCCTGCCGTTCGCAGCCGATTTTCGCATGCAAAAGCGGCCGCTGTTTCACGATCGCCAAGCGTACGGAGCCTGGCTGGATCTCAGCGCGGCGCAAGAGAGTTTACGGCTGGCGGAAGAAGAGCGGCTGGCGGAAGATTTGCGTCTGTTTTACGTGGCGCTAACGCGTTCTATCTACCACTGCAGTCTAGGCATCGCGCCGTTGTATCGCGGCAGCCGCAAAAAAACCGGCGCCAGCGATCTGCATTTGAGCGCACCCGGCTATCTGATTCAGCAGGGGCAGGATGGTGATGCGGATGACCTGCACGATCGGCTGGTAGCGCTGGTAGCGCGCGCCGACGGCGATATTGCCCTGTGCGAGGCGCGGGCCGAGTCGGCACAACCGCTAATACCCATCCACGCGCCCGCTCCCGCACTAAGCGCCCGTAACTGGCCTACGCCGCTGTGCGATCCTTGGCGGGTAACTAGCTATTCCGCTCTACAACAGCACGGTAGTTCGGTGGTGATGGAGCTGCAACCGCGGTTGGACGTGGATGCCGCTGGGGAGGGCGGGCAGCAGGAAAGGCCACAGTTGACGCCGCATACATTTCCGCGCGGAGCGTCGCCGGGGACGTTTTTGCACGGTCTATTTGCAACGTTGGATTTCAACCGGCCGTTGGACCCACAGCGCCTGAGCGAACAGCTGGCACAGCAGGGCATCGACACCGTCTGGCTGTCGGTGCTAACGCACTGGATGGAAAGTATTATCGCTATGCCGCTGGATGGTGGGTCGCTTTCTCTCGCGCATCTGGCGCCCGACAGCCGCCTTGCTGAATTATCGTTTTATCTGCCTATTGACGCGGTAGTGCAGGCGCGCGATGTGGATCTGCTTTGCAAGAGCTACGACCTGCTTTCGGCACGCTGTCCACCGCTAGATTTTCCACAGGTTAAAGGGATGCTGAAAGGGTTTATCGATCTGGTTTTCCGCTGGCAAGGCCGTTATTACCTGCTGGACTATAAATCCAACTGGCTGGGAAAGGAGAGTGCTGACTACGCCTTGCCGGCAATGGAACAGGCGATGATCGCCCATCGTTATGAGTTGCAGTACCAGCTTTATACACTGGCGCTGCATCGCTTTTTGCGCCATCGCCTGATGGATTATGATTATCAACGCGATTTCGGCGGGGTATATTATCTGTTTCTGCGCGGCATCGACGCAGCGCAACCGGGAAATGGTGTGTTGCATTGCCGACCGGACATGGCCTTAATCGACGGACTAGACCGCTTATTCACCGGCGAAACGCGGCTGGCGGCGCAAAGCGGCTGACGAAGGAAGCTTGTCGATGGAAGACATTGTTGCCGAAGCGCAACGGTTGCGTTTGTTCCGGCCACTGGACGTCCATTTTTCTCGTATGTTGGCCACGCCTTCCGAGCCCGCGCTGATGTTGGCCAGCGCTTGCCTCAGTGCCGATGTCGGCGCCGGCCATGTTTGCCTGCCGTTGGCGCTATTAACGCCGGCGCGGTTGTTTGACGGTCGGCTGCCGACGCTGGCGCAGCTGGCTTGGCTGCGCGCCGGTAGCCCTTCTCTTGACGACTGGCAGCGGCACCTGCTGGCATCTAACGCGGTGAGCGACGGCTCACGTCCAACGCCGCTGGTGCTGGACAACCAGCGCCTGTATTTACGGCGCATGTGGCAGCATGAATGCGCGGTAGCGCAGTTCTTCAACCGGCCGCAACCACCGGTGGTCGGCGACGAAACCACCCTTGTTGCGGTGCTGGCGCGCTACTTTCCCGGCGACGGCTCGAGAATCGATTGGCAAAAAATCGCTGCGGCGGTCGCGATAACGCATCAGGTGGCGATAATATCAGGCGGGCCGGGCACCGGCAAGACCTCCACGGTGGCTAAGCTCTTGGCGGCCCTGTTGCAGTTGAGCGACGGCGGCCGTGCGCGCATGTTAATGGCGGCCCCAACAGGAAAAGCAGCAGCGCGCCTGAGCGAATCCATTGGCCTAGCCCTACAGCGTCTTGAGCTGGATGAAGAGCAGAAACAGCGATTGCCTCGCGAAGCGATAACGCTGCACCGCTTGCTCGGGGCAAAGCCCAATAGCCAGCGGCTACGCTATCACCATGGAAACCCGCTGCATGTGGATATTCTCATCATTGATGAAGCATCAATGGTTGATCTGCCGATGATGGCCAATGTGACTGCGGCGCTGCCGCCGCAAGCGCGAGTGATCTTCATAGGGGATCGATGTCAGCTATCCTCGGTGGAGGCGGGAGCGGTGCTGGGCGATATCTGCCAATTCGCCGAGGCCGGTTACAGCCCTGCGCGCCGCGCGGAGCTGATGCGACTAACGGGCTTTATGTTGCCCGCGGGTACGGGCGGCGGTTATGGTATTGCCGATAGTTTATGTCTACTGCGTAAAAGCTACCGCTTCGATGAAGAATCCGGTATTGGCCGGCTGGCAAATGCTATCAACGCCGGCGACGCCAAGGATGCGCTGGCGCTGCTTAATGCTGGCACTGCAGCGGATGTCGTCTACACACCGCTGCGTGAGACGGCGGATTATCAGCATATGCTGGACGACTGCGTCGAAGGTTATCGGGACTATTTGTTGCGGGTGCGCAACCATGATGCGCCGGCCGTGATTCTGGACACCTTTAACCGCTTCCGCCTGCTGTGCGCGCTGCGGGAGGGACCTTTTGGAGTCGCCGGCCTGAACGACCGTATTGAGCTAGCCTTGAGTCGGGCGGGACTGCTCGCCCTCGGCAATGCCGAGGGCAGCTACGCAGGTCGGCCTGTGATGATCGTACGCAATGCGCCGTCGCTGGGGTTGTATAACGGCGATATTGGGATCTTGCTATGGGATGGCGAACAGATGCTGCGCGTGCATTTCTCCCTGCCGGACGGCGGTGTCAAAGCGGCACTACTAAGCCGACTGCCGGAGCATGAAACGGCATTCGCGATGACGGTGCATAAATCCCAGGGGTCGGAATTCCATCATACCGCGCTGGCAATACCCAATCAGATTTTGCCGGTGTTAACACGAGAATTGCTGTATACCGCTGTCACGCGCGCGCGCGCGCGGTTGTCCCTGTACGCGACCGATGAGGTATTGCAACACGCCATGGCGACCAAAACTCAGCGGCGCGGTGGCCTAATCGACCGGCTGGCTGCTAGCCAGGTCATACCGCCGCGGCCAGCCGGTCCCACGGTACTAGACTCAACCGGCTAGCACGCGTGCTAGCCGTTAAGAGTGCCCTCACTGCACTGTGGCCATCCTGTAACTTTTCCGTTTTGATCGCTTTACCGTTTTATGGCCGTCCTGCGTCTCAAGGTCGTCCACCGGAATTTTAGACCGGTGCTGGTGATTATACAGCGTCTTTTCGGGTTCGACAGTATGTCCACTTCCATGGGTGAAACCGCGTTCTTGAAACCAGGAGATTCTGCGGATAGTGAGCACAAACAGTTTCTTCGGCCCCACTTGTAGCGCCTGTTGCAGATGCACGTCAACAGCATTTCACCGCGTGACTGTGATAATCGAGATGTACAGCCACGCAGGCCTTTTCCCCATCTGCTGATCGAAAAAGGGATAAAACGCCGCGCAGACGATGGTCATGTTGCAACTGCTCGCGAGAGCAGCGCACCAAACCCCCACTGTTCCAGCGGACGAATGAGCGCCAGCATGCCGCCGATATCGTTAATCGTGGCCCGACCCCTTGCTCAGCGCTTTATAATTTGCGTGCCCGTCGTGAGGAAAAGCTCTTGCACCAGCGCGCCATCTTCTTGATAGCCAATTAAGATGGCAGTGGCACGTCGCTACGACAGGCTTTACAGTACACTGCAGAAAGCAATGCTGGAATGGTAATCGCCGCGCGCTTCCGGCTGTTCCGCCAGAAGCGTCGTTGGGGAACAGCGTCGCCGTCCAACTGGCGGTGAATCGCTTCAATTGGGCGCGGTGATATCCAACTGTAGCTGGCCGGCAGCTTGCTTCACCCGTTCGAGGATGAGGTGTCGGTTATGTGGGTATGTTTGTTGTAAATTGGCTCAAGATGATGTACCGCCAGATTAGCGTATTAACAATATTGGCGAAATTTTTACCCTCTGTGAATTATTATTCTGATTTTATGCATTTTACTCTCTTAACCCTCGCTTGGTAAGTCTCGATTTACAGTAGTCCACTTTGCACCGCCCATGTCTGGCTTTTTCTGGATGACGACGGTCGGCTGTTGGGGTAAAGTTTCCGCCGTTAACGATAAACGATTGGTTTTTCAGATAAAACACTGTTACCAGCGGAGCGCTATACTTGACTCAGAACACACCGCGCACGCCGATATTTATTATAGGGCGTGACCGCTACCTGTTAGCTTCACTGTCATCATGACTATTGTGGCGGTGCGCGTTCGGCCCGCCTCTAGCTATGCCCGTGTGAGGCTTGGATCGAACGTCACCTAGCAGGCTGTTGACGGAAGTAGGCATGACGTAGTTACAAACTGTTTACCAAAATTGGTAGCAATTTACGTCTCCTGGTTTGATTGTTGAATATTTAGCCGCGCCCACCAATAGCCCATCAAGTAAGAGAAAGCGATGACCACCGCGTTGGCGATAAAGGTGCAATAGGCGCGGCGTGGTGGCACAATGAGCCAATAACCGTGAAAATCCTTTATGCCTAAGCAGAAAAGACCGGCATCGTCAGCGATGATAATGACTGATAAGATCACCGAATTGATCCTGCACGATATCCAGACTAGCCTACTGGGACCAGGCACTTGGTTGAAACAAATCTATCTAGAACAGCGTTATCGCTGCGGCCGACCGGAAGTACGTCGCGCCCTGGACCGACTGACACAAAAGCGACTGATGGTCCATTTCCGCCCGCAAGCACGATGCGATGATCGATGCGGGCGCCATGCCGACGGAGAGCGACTGCAAATGGTAATGACGCGGCATATCCGCCAACAGGATCGCTATGACCGTTGATTCGCCAACAAGAGTATTCGCAGGTGGGCGCGGTTGCGGCGTTATAGCAGGAGAGTGACTCACGCCAACATACCTCCTAATGGCAGAGGTAGCACATTTTGCCGACGCGGGGCGCGGCGCCGGGATACGCCATCACCCACGCGATCGAGAGATGAAAAAACGCTTTATTGCTTTGCATCATGAGAGAAATGAACAAAACGATAAAGCGTTATTGACCACGGGCGAATTGGTTGCGGGGCCGGATTTAAATCGACGGCCTTCTGATCATGAGCCAGACGAGCCACTAGATTGCTCCACTCCGCGTCCGTGGATACACGCTATACGCTGTAGCGATTATGATGTAGTCCGTTTTTACTAATAGCCCATATTCTCCTGATATTTTCAATTTCACCCCGTTGCACTACTTATGCTAACAAATCATTTGATATATCGTTAGCCGTTAAAATTAAACGGCGCGAGAACATTATGAGTAAACAGCGGGTAAACCCATGTGATTAGCGGTGTTATTGTCGCCATTTTGCCGGGCGCCAATCCTGACCCGACGATCGCAGGCAGCAGTACAAAGATGGTGAACTTACCCAGCCGCTGACGCTGGTCAACGCGCCCAAGGCCCGTAGCAAGCCGATTAACGCCGAGGACTATGCTGACAGGTGCTTGAATCCAATATGCCGCCGCCTTATTTTAACGCAATCAGACCAATTTACTGCTATCCAGCCGCCGACCTTCGCCCAGCGGCTGGATAGCAGTAAATTAAGCCAGTTCGGCATCAAAACTTATTAAATGTAAGGTGCGGATAATTACGGCAATGTGCAGTTTGCTGGTTATTACACCCCGGTAGTGCAGGCGCACTACTCGCCACAGGGCGAGTTCCGTTATCCGCTGTACCGCATGCCGCCGCGCGGTAAGATCACCGCCTGTTGGACCGCGCAGCTATTTACAGCGGCGCGCTGAACAGTGGTCTGCCTATCTCCTGGACCAATTCGCTGATGAATAGTTTCATGATGGCAGTCCAGGACAGCGACTGCATGGGTTACGACGCCGGCCGGGCCGCTGATGTTTTTCCTACTCTGGTAAAATGGTCACACCTACCGCAGCAGTCGATGCAAACGATACGCTACTGGGCTTAAGCTGAAGTATGCAAGCTGCTTAAGCAAAATCCATCATGTGTGTTCTTTAAGCCGGCTCCTTTTATGCCGGTGAAGGGGCAGCGCCGTGCCGCTGGTGGCGAAATCGGCCGTGGCCTCCGACCGTTCGCCTATCCACACCGGTACCACGATCTTGGCGGAAGTCCCGCTGATGGACACATAGAGATAAATTCACGGGAAAATATGAGCTCCATTTGATGGTGGCCTTGGATGTCGACGGTGCGATTAAAGGCCAGCATTTCGATATGTATCAAGAGATTGGCTCGCAAGCGGGATACCACGCCGGCCATTATAACCATCATGGCCGGGTCTGGGTGCTTATAATAACGGTGGCAGCCAAGCCGTTGGTACAGGGAGGAGGCGTGTAATAGGCGGTACCTCTTGTGGTCTGATGGGCGGCAGTTCAGGCGGTTTAACAGGTGCCCAGCCTGCCGCGCGACTGGCGCCCAATATTCCGCAGGTGATTTACGACAACTGGACCGCCGTCAGAGGCTCCATCCGTTCATCAAGCGGCGTGTGGGTCTTCTGTTAATTGCAGCATAAACAGCATGAATATATCAAGCGCCTGGTTGCAGCGCTTTGGCGGCACTGCTCGGCTGTATGGCCAGGGTGCGCTGGCAGTATTCGCCGTCGCCCACGTCTGCGTGATCGGTATGAGTGGGGTCGGATCCTGGGCAGCGGAAGCGCTAGCCAGAACCAATATCGGCGCGATAACCTTGATTGATATGGATGATGGCGTCACCAATGCCAACCGGCAAATTCACGCCCTGCGCGATCGCGTGGGTAGCCAAAAATTTCGGTGATGGCTGCGCGTATCGCGGCCATTAATCCCGCATGCCTGGTAACCGCTATCGATGATTTTGTCACCGCCGATAACGTGGCGATGAGGTTGAACAGCGATTTGACTATGTCATTGATGCTATCGATAGCGTGCAGGCCAAAGCGGCGCTGTTGGCGTACTGTAGTCGCTACAAACACTGGTGGTTTGCGCCGGCGGCGCCGGCGGCTAGACCGATCACGCCCGTATTCAGGTAACAGATCTGGCGAAAACCACCCAAGATCCGTTGGCGGCCAAGGTCCGCGAACGTTTGAAGCTTTGGTTTCAGGTGGTGCAGAACAATAAAAGCAAGTTGAGCATTGATTGCGTTTTTCCAGAGAATAATTGGTCTATCCTCAGCCTACGGTTCAGTCTGCTCGTCCCCCGCCACGGCGGAAGTGACTAAGCACATAGACTGCGCATCGGGTTTTGGTGCCGCGACCATAGTGACCGCAACCTTTTGCTGTGTTGCCGTTGAGCACGCGCTGAAAATGCTTGCCAAAGCACGGCAGCAGTACGCCGTGCCGACCGCCGTCTAGAGATTGCACTGTGACCCAGAGCGGACCGGTTGTGACGACAAAGAGTGTAGCGTGTTCAAGCTCGGGAGCGTGCGACCGCGGACCGCGCCGGCAGCACCTGGGCGGTCGTCAGCCACCGGTGGCGATATGGGCGCTCCAGCCCAAGATAACGAAACAATGCCAGCGGATCTGTGTGGCGCAGCTCAAGCGCGTTCTTTGCCCTCCACAGCCTCAGACAATGGCTGGCAGACCTTTGGCGATGTGGCCGTCGCTATCGGCATACGAGGATTGTCGCGGGGATCTTCAGGCTATCCGGCAGCGTCGGCAATGTCGCAGTCTATCCTTCCGCTGTCAACAATCGATAAAGCGCCGGGCCCAGTTCAATAGCAGTAATGTCTGTGTCGAAGAGGTCGGGTCGTTAAGGGGTAACGCCTCTTTTGTAGTTGGCTTTGTTGTTTGCTGAAACTGGCCATAGCGGCGGCGGTCGCTTATACCAGCCGATCCACTTCCGCGAAGGCGTTTTATATAAAGGGTGAAAGAGGCACGCATTGTACCGGGGAAGCCCAGGGCAGCCATCAGCGGCTGGGCGATAGCTTGATGATGTATACTTTCGAAGGCGAAAGTCGCAGGGGCGATCCCGGACAGCGGAAAGTGCGGAGTCGTGACAGCAGCTAAGCGCAGCGTCCAAACCGACAATCCCGGCGATATTCGATGTACCCGCAAAACAGTACGGCGGCGTGGTGACCACCTCGTCGAACGACACAGTGCTGAGCATTTTCCGCTGCCCTACCACAGAGGCATCGTCGCCAGCAGATCGGTTTTACCATACAGCACGCCATACAGTGTATGGCCGGAGAAAGCGCAAAAGTCGATATTCAGCGCCGCAACATCCGGTCTGCCGTGTACTGTCCCTGCGCGCTGTCGACCACCACCGCCGGTATCCGCCACACCTGGGCGATAAATCTTGCAAATCCTGGCAACCGTCTGTTGGGTGACCAGATTGAGCGACCCGGTGTGGCCGCGCGTCCAGATAACATCTTACGCCCGCGATGCGCCTAGCCAGCGGGGCATATGCTGACGTGCCAACTCGCAACGGCCGGTTAACGATTGCGCCTGACGGTAGCTGCTGCGGTAAACATTGCCCTGTGCCAGGTGATAGAAATTTTCGGTTTCCGCTAATACCGGCAACAGCTTCAGGTCGGCGGGCGTGCTATCCAAATAGGCCTCTCCGGTCGAGATGGCCGAAAATGCTGGCAGAAAGCTTTAATGTCAAACTATGTCACGGAACTCCTATGAGGACAACCACCGGCGCACTCTGGCTAAGTTGCTTAATTGCCTATCATTTTATGGGAATATCGTGAAAACCAGTTATGCTTGTGACTATCGGGTAATATTAATATCCAAAGCGAATAACGGATTAATTTAATATAGCAATCTACTCTGCTCAATGAAGAAAACAGTCGCAGTCATTACCGCCCGTGCCTTACGCCTTTACGTTGAGCGCCTGAATGGGCCACGCGCTTTCTAATGGGCCACGCGCTTTCTATTAGCAACGTACTGATGGCTGAAAAGGTATCCTAAAACGGATTTAAACGTTAAGCGGCACGCATTCGCGTCCCAATCTGCAAACACAACATCAGATCACTTGCCAAAAGCGCTTTGAAAACATTATATTCCAACGTACCTTGTGTTAAGGCTTGCGAATGGCCACAACTATAGGTATTTGCTGGCGCATCACCAACGGACAAATTATAATAACTCGAATAAAAATAAAAATGCCTATGTTGGCCCTACTCATGATTCTTAGTCCAGAAAAGCGCTTGCCTATGTCCAAACGACTTCCCCCGCTTAATGCCCTGCGGGTGTTCGACGCGGCGGCGCGCCACCTGAGCTTTACCAAAGCAGCGGACGAGTTGTTCGTCACACAGGCCGCTGTCAGCCACCAAATCAAATCGCTGGAAGACTTTTTTGGCCTAAAATTGTTCCGCCGCCGCAATCGTTCGCTGCTGCTGACCGAAGAAGGCCAAAGCTATTACCTGGACATCAAAGAGATTTTCTCCGCGTTGGCGGAAGCAACGCGCAAATTGCAATCGCGCAGCGCCAAGGGCGCTCTTACGGTCAGCCTGCTTCCGAGCCTTGCCATGCAGTGGTTGGTACCGCAGCTGTCGAGCTTTAATGCCACCTGGCTAGGCATTGATGTTCTGCAGGCAATGGATCGTGAAGAGGACGAGCTGGCGGAGGGCCTGGACGTGGCTATTTTCTATGGCCGCTGCAATTGGCCCGGGTTGCGGGTAAAAATGTTGTATGCCGAATACCTGTTGCCGGTTTGCGTGCCCGTACTATTGACCGGCGTCCATCCGCTGAAAACGCCAGCGGATTTAATCTATCATGCCCTCTTACATGACGCCTCGCGTCGGAAGTGGCTGGCCTACAGCCGGCAATTGGATGTAAATCAGCTCAATGTGCAGCAGGGACCGATTTTCAGCCACAGCGCCATGGTCCTGCAGGCTGCGATCCATGGTTGGTGGCGCTGGCCAATAACGTCATAGCGCCAACGGAAATTGAGATGGGCGGCTAGCGTGCCAGTTCAATGAGGTACTAGAAAGCAAAAACGCTGGGCAAAATCGCCGCCTTTCGTCAATAGATCTGGGTGTGCTCGGCCAGCGAACAAGAGACGTTCCGCTTTCGTTACGGCGCGACGCTGCCTGCTCATGGCATCACTGCATGACACACTGCATCAATAATTATCGGAATTGAGAAACATGCATAGTCGTGGAGTGCTGATTTTCGCCACCCTGAGTAGATTCTTATTCGTGGCTATTGGCGCTTTCGCCGCCCATGACCTGCGTCTGTCGCTTGTGGAGCTGGAAATGGCCTGGTTAAGAACCGGTTTGGAGTATCAGGCCTTTTATGCGCTGGCAATTATGGCTCTCAGCACGGCGATGATGCGCAATCCGAACCTGTGGTTTTATTGAAGCGGCGTGCTGCTGGCTTCGGTATCGTGCTGTTTTTCGGCAGTTTATACTGTCTCGTGCTGCTGTCGCACCTGCGCACGTGGGTGTATATCACCGCCATCGGTGGTGACGCTTCCTGGCGGGCTGGGTGCTGCTGATTGGTGCGCTGCGCCTGAAAAGGCGGAACACTGTGAATAACGTTATTTATTTGTATTGCCGCCACGACTTTGAGAAAGGGTGTGCCGTTGAAATTATCGAGAAGGCCGCTGAACGGGAGCTCTATAGCATTGTGCGCATGAAGGAAAATAGCGGCTACGTGGTCTTTGTCTGTTACCAGCATGAAGAGGTGGCTCGATTGATCCGCACCTTACCGCTACGCAGTGTGATTTTGCGTATCAGATGATGCTAGCGGGCGACCTGCCGCACGATTTGCCTACCGACGATCGCATTCGCCGATAGTGGGTATGCTGATATGCTGACGGACGCCGTCACCGAGGTGGGGCTGCGGGTCAAGTCCACGATGCCAATGAAAGCGAAGAGCTGATGAAATTCTGTCTGCCCTGCGCGCGCAACACATCCTTCGTGGAGAGGATGAACGCACCTCGCAGCAGGCTATCTATATGCTGTTTATCGCATCTGGTGATGCCGCCACGTGCGCTACGCCTATCGGCATAATCCATTCCCCCTTCCACATAGGCATTCCCAGGCTGCGATTTCCGTCGGCGGTTTTCGGCGGATGAGCAGGACGAGCGTCTCGGCAGCGGGTATGTACGCGGTGGATTTGGGTATTTATCCCGACAGTTGGACCTATCAGCACCAACGCGCCAACGGATTTTTCTTCGAGCCGACGCGCAATTAATGTGTACTGAATGATGTGCGATATGGCGGAGAAGCCGTCGCGCGTGGGCAATTAGCTGCAGATTAGTTGGTGAGGGGGTGTTGCGTGGCGATTTTCAACCTGCAGCTGCCGATAAAAAGCACTACGAAGAGGTCAACCAGAATTACGCCTACTCTGCGACCAGTTGGCTGTGAACGGGTGTATGCGGAAGTACACGCCGCCAAGTAGCTGTACCACGATTGAGAGAAAGTCACGGCGCACGTCCGACGGTGCGATGAGCGCTAAGGGCGGCCGTAGCGTTAAAGCCGCGTACCGTTGCGTCTCAGCCGTTGAGACTGAGCGTGAATAGCGGATATATCGCCCCCTGAGGTCGACATTAGCGATTCGCCGTGACGTACGCCGTTTACGGACCGTAAAGAAGCAGGTTTTCTTCTGCTGGCGGTGGATAATCGATAATGGCAGCAATATGCGCCGTATCGCCAGTACGGTTCGTTACACTGGCCTGGTCGTTGTTTTCCACCGAGCTGACACCGATTGCCTGACTGCCGATAATCACGATACCATAGCGATCGATTTCCTGACGCTGCCCCTACTGCCAATAGCGTAATCGATTGTTCGGCAATAGCGTTTTCCACCTCTTTCGCCAGGCGACGCTCGGTCTTGCCGGTCTCGGCGAGAGCCGCCTGCAGGATGTTTTGCCTGTTTGGGCACTCTGTTTGAGCGCTAGGTCCGTGCTACAGAGACATCGACAAAGACATCGATCCCTTCGCTGTCTATCTGACCATGCACCTGCGAGACGACATCGTCGATACGCTCGTGAGGTTTATCTTCCTTAATAGGGCGCTAGATTAACGGCGTACTCCAGCTCCCGGTTGCGGTCCACCCGCGGTAAATTCAGGTGTGAATCGGTACGGGCATTGCCATGACTTGGAAAGTGTTTGTAGCAGGTGACTATTTGCGCACTGCCTTTAATCATCTGGCGGGTCAGTCTGTCGACCTGTGCCGGGCAATCGCCCAAATGAGGTTAAGACCCAAGTTATTGCGCCATGATTTTGCCCTACAAGTTAAGGAAGCGCGCTTTCTCCGTGGCCTTCGTACAGCGCGCCCCGACGCTATATTGCCCGCAAACGCAGTGTAGTCGCCGCATGACAGGCGAAAACATTGCGCCCTCTGTCGGTACTGATCAGTAAACCGATGCTGTGGGTCTGGGAACGGCGCCGATTTGCCCGGTTAGACAGCGAATCCAGGTTATTGGCAAACAGAATGACGCCGCCAATGTGGTAATTGCGCAGGATGTTGTCGATCTGAGGCGTTTGCGCCGTTACGGCGACGACGCCGGTCACGCGTGTTGGAGGGATGGTGCTCATCACCGTCGCCGGCAACGCAGCGCGATCCCAACGCGCCAGAGGAATACCCTTACCGTTCAGGTACGTAGCACCCGCCAGCACTGCGACCTATCATGCCAGCGGTGAATAAAACAGTAAACGTGGCAGCGGAGCGGTCATTATAGGCAGATAGCCGTCCATTGATCGCAAGATAGTTACGGTGCAGTATCCAATTTGCCGACGTAGGCGGCTGGCCGGCCGCCGATGGCCGTGGCAAAGTTTGGCCAAGCAAGTGGGCCGGTGCCGTTTGCAAGTCTGGAGGTGTACTTCACGTCACAAATACAAGTTGCACGTCACCCGTCGCAGAGCCGCCGCTGTCAAGCGTTGATAGGGCAAGACTGATGTGCGTGGGCGCGCTGTTACTCGCGCCCACGCACATGCTAAATGTTACCACGATGGCGTTTTTGTGTCCTCCTTGGTGGCGGAACAGCGTGACGCATAGTGGCTGGAAAATGTTAGGGGACGCCGGCAGAAAGAGCTTTACGTTTGCTCACCACCGCCTTTCTACTGCTGTTGCTCGGTTTGACGGCGGAGCTGGCGTCACATTTCTCTCACTTGGCACCGTTCTGACGGGGCGCTGCTGCTATTCTGGAATGGCGGATAAGGAAAGCTCCTTGGCTATATTCAGACGGCGGCTGATGTCGCTCTTGCAGCTATGCTCAACAGGGGTCACCCTAGCTCCGCTCCTGTAGCACTTTTAACGTAACCGCAACTGTTGTAAATTTCTCTGTAGAATCACGGTGGTATCCAGCGTAGCCGCCTGACAATAGAGAAACGCCAGATCATGGTCACGTTCCGGTTTGTAACGCCATTTTACGGCAATCGCTCAAGCCGCTGGTACAGGGCGTCCAGCAGCCTGCCTCGTTATCAGCTGTGCGACGCTTTTCCGGCAACGTCCGAGTTTTATTGCTGCTGATTCTCGCTAACCCTAAAATGGTCAACTGCTGCGGCCTAATGGCCATATCATCCAGCCAGCGCTTTTGAAGGTAGTCCCGAATTTGTATCGACAGAGAAGCAATTGGTAATAGTCCTTATCGGTGGAAATCAGTGTCACCTGATTGCCGCCCGCCGCCACCTTGAACGCCAGCATCGAGACAATATCGTCGCCTCATAGCCGCTGGTGTGCCAGCAAGCGACGGACTCGCGGTTACATTCGGCGCGAATGGCCAGCATCTGCGCCCGCAGATCTTCCAGCGTCGGCGCGCGTCCGCTTTGATATTGCGGAATTGCTGATAGCGACAGCTTTCGTGATGCTCATCATTGTCAAACACCGCCACCGCGCCGGATGAGGTGACGATGCAGAATAAACTTGAGCATGGCGTGTCCGCAGGCGGCAAGGCGGGACCCCCTGTACCGTATGAATGCGGCGGATAAGATTCAGCGCGTCAACTATCAACACATGCACTGACATGGAGTGGTGTCCTGATTACCATTAGGAAGGACAAGCGGCTCAGCACGCGGTGCAGGCGCTGGTGCCAGCGTAAAGTCGGCGCCGGTGAGCGAGCGTTAAATACGGATTTTGCAGCAAGGGAGGTGGCGTGGCCGGACAACTTCATCCGGTGCTGGGTAACGAAATCCTACAGTAGCGTACCCATATGCATGCCGCATGATTTCCAGATGGCTATGCCGTTGGTAAGGTCCATTACTGCTCGATAGCGTGATGTCATACTCCTTTACGTTGCCGGCGACAATGCCGGAGAGGGCACGGTGCAGCGCGGCCGCCAGGCGTTCGGCCGGCTGTTCGCAATACAGATTGAGGTTTGCCATATTTCATGGCTGGGCTTCGAAGGGATGCTGCAAATCATGAGCGATGCGCGACGACCAGTTGAAGCCGTAAGCATCGCCGCTGCGGCGGCGGTTTCTTGGACCTCCGGCATTGCCTTTTCATCCAGCGAGCAACTTCAGCGATATCATCGATGATTATGGAATAATAACGGCGGGCCTGTGGCCGAGCGCGCTAACGATAACTTCTCCATCACGCGGAAATAGTCGGCACTCTCCTCCTGTCCGGTAAGCATCAGCAGCACCTGATCGGTATTTTCCGGATCCATCATGATGCCAAGCAAATACAGGAACTCTTCTGGGGTGCCGACGCAAAAATGATGGTGCCGTGGCCAAGGCACACGAAAGTTTCGAAGTGTTTTCAATATCCGACATGATCACTAGCTCATTCACCAGGCTGTTGGGTGGTTCGGCGGCGATAATACAGAGCGCGGTCATCTCGATAAACCGCCACTCTTTATAGCGTTGCTTACGTGGCCAACCACGGCACCCTGCATGGGGCTTCCATCGCGCCAGGCCAGTAGTCGGTGCAAATGTTGAGCTCGCGCAGGCCAAGCTGATTGCTGACGGCGCGGGCATAGCGACTTTTTTCGTTGATGGAATGCCCGCTCTCGCAGACAGTCATATTTGCTCACGTGCAGCGCGCGGCGTTGCGCAAGATGGATGCGCAGGATGGAAATACCAGATGGTGATATGGGAGACGTTGGCCCGATTGAGGTGCTGATGTCGCCAAGTGCGGGCGATTTGGTTGCTAACAAACAGGATATCTCGCAATGCAGCAAACAGGTTTGTCTGCAGCGAGCGAATGATGCGGCCATCGACAAACGCTTCTTTCGGCGGGTTTACAAGTTCCAATTCGCTCTTTGCTACTGTCGATCTGGATCCAGGATTGAGCACCGCCAGCGAACAGTTGCAAAACAGCCGGTAGAGATCTCGCTGCTAGCGGTACGTTTGAGCATGTCCACTTTGAGTTGTAACAATAAATCCATGGAGACCAGCGGGCTGACATGCGTAATCACAATAACTCCTTGTCATGCTGGTATATACAACAAAATGAGAATCCAATTCTGGCCTGGCGCTGGGGAACCGGCGGCGCATAACCCCTGGCACAGTGATCCAATGCCCGTCAGACCTGTTCTTGCTAAATAGTAAGGCCGGTAGGGCAGTTTTACCGCCATCACCGCTGGGAGCGGGGTAATTGCATGCCGCAATGCATTATTGCCGTGCAAGCTGCCCGGTTGCCGAAAATGCGTATTACTACGCCAGAGATTAACATTCAATTCACTGCGGCGGGTATAGCGCACATACACCGATAGGGCATCCTGGTGGCAAATTGCATCAGATCGTAAGAGGATGCGCTCCACGCACTGATCATGGAACGCGTTATGCTGACGGAAGGACCGAGATAGTACAATGGTGCCTCGAGATCGATGCGCACTCCGGTAGCGGATTTGCACCGATCCCCAGTCAGGCTGATGGGTGATAAGACAATTGGATTTCAGTAGATGGCTAACCAGTGTTTCCTCTCATAGGGTCCGCTGACGTTACTCTCAAGCCAGCGGTTGTTAAAGGTATAATCGTCGATACGGATAGGTTGATTGTCGATACACTCGCCGTCAAACTCAGCAGTGGGCTGCCGGTAAACTCGTCGAGCGCGCGCAGCGTAACCACTACTTCGCTGTCGGCGCAGCGGGAGAGATTCTCGGTGAGACGATCGCGCACCGCTTCGCGTGAGGGTTTGTGGTTTGCATGGACGATGCCGATGTGTCGCGCGGCGCAGGAGGATCAGACGACGTTAGATCAATAGGTTCGTCAGCGCCTGCTCGATATCAAGCAGGCCATGCGCGACACCGCAATTCGGCAGCCACAGCCGTAGACGCGCGCGGCCTTCGGAAGGGTATAGCCATTGCCATCTGCATTGACAGGACAGTGGATCTTGCTGCCGCGTGTACGTGCGCTCCTGGATCGTGACGCGCCATTACCGCCACGCTTCGCCTTGGCGCCCTATTTTGAGAGGCGCTGCCCGAAGCACAGGCGTTGTTGCAGCAATTACGCCAGTTGGAAGCCTGCTTGGTGATGAAGCGCATGATTGAACTATGTTACAGGGTCAATACCTGGTGCTGGTCAATAAACCGGCAGGCGCTAGTACACCTCAGTTGGCTGGCTGCAAGGAAAAGCGGTAGTCATGCAAACGGTACGCGACATGCTGAGGTAGCACGTGTTCACGATGCACCGATTGGATCTCCCGACCTCCGGCGTCCTATTGCTGGCGTTGTCAGGTGACGTGACCTGCAGGTTGGCACAAGGGTTTATCGACTATGCGTTGCACCAAAACTGGATAAAATCGCCGATCCCGAGAAAGCGCCACAGTCGGTGCAGAGCCGTTATCACGCATTGGCGCGGGTGGGGGATGCAGGTTGACGTTGGCCGTTTCCCAGTAACCGCTACAGCCTGATGGCCTTCTCTCACCTGACCGGACGCAAACACCAGCCGTGCCGCCATGCGGCGATTCGGCTAGCACAGCCTTTTCCCTGCATATGAAAGGGTTGAGTTTACTGGGCCTTCAGGTCAGGATAAGGTCCTTCATCAAGCGTAGTAGGCCAGGGGAGTCGAGCGCCATGGCGCAAATAGGTATTTTTGTCGGTACGGTTTACGGTAATGCCCTGTTAACCGCTGAGGAGGTGGAGTCGGTGCTAACAGAGCAGGGGCATCAGGTAACCTTGTTCGAGGACGGTAACTTAGAGCAATGGCAGGTGTATGCTGAACGGGTAATCCTCATCATCACCTCCACCACCGGACAAGGGGGGCTACCGGGTAATATCCTACCGCTGTTCCAGCAGGTAAAAGATAAACTGGGGCATCAGTCGGCGCTACGCTATGGCGTTATCGCGCTGGGCGACAGCAGTTATGATACCTTTTGCGGCGCGGGGCACGCTTTCGACGTGTTATTGCAGGAGCAAGGGGCTACGCTGGTCGGTGATCTACTGGAAATCGATGCCATGAAGTATCCCAAGCCGGAAATACCGGCATGCCGCTGGGCAGCGCAGTGGGGCGTTCTATTATAATCAAGGCGCAGCGTGCGGCCTACTAGGCTGCCGTTGCGCGCTAATCGGCGGAATGCCCGTCCCGCTGCAGGTGTTAGCCGGATGGGTTAGCCGTCGCCGCGTCTTCTCTGGGCGGGTCGGTTGCCGCCGCGCTCGCGGCCTGAACGCCACCATGCCCACCCCGCCAGACGTGGAGTCGGTCGTGGTGGGCATGGCTAAGACGTAGTTGTCTTCGGTCTTTGCGCGGTCGCGCG
This sequence comes from Sodalis sp. (in: enterobacteria), assembly GCF_036327475.1. Taxonomy (NCBI): domain Bacteria; kingdom Pseudomonadati; phylum Pseudomonadota; class Gammaproteobacteria; order Enterobacterales; family Bruguierivoracaceae; genus Sodalis; species Sodalis sp. (in: enterobacteria). Next base: position 1,818,946 of record NZ_CP132913.1, read on the forward strand.
ATTGTTTCTGCCTGGCCAATTTTTCCAGATCCACTTCGATCTCGGAGATTTTATTGGCAACAATGCTTTCCAGATGGCGTAAGTTATCAAAAATTTTGTACTTTACACACGCCTCGGTTTGATCGCGCAGGCAGATTTGATCCAGCTCATCGATCACATGGCGCAGGTTGGGGGTGATTCGTTGATTTCCCTATAGCCTTCCGCCGCATTATCCGACAGCGTGGTCTTACGTTGACGGGGTATTTGAATTCAACGCTTTTGGCGAAAAATTAGCCTTTGTCAAGGTGAAAATAAACCTTGAGAATATTGTTATTGGCCTCCTGGCGCCAGGCTGTAGCGATCGATATCGTCCGGATGATTAAACGCCAAGGTTTTTCAGATTATCGCGCATTGTCACGTCCACTGATGATGTGCAGTATTAGGTAAAATGATGGCGCATGACGGCGCCATAAGCCGTGACTTACGGCCGGATTTGTCACCGCACTGACCGGGCGCGAGCGCTGACGCCGTGGATAATATTAGTCGATGGTGCGTAATAACTCATTGATGCCCACTTTCCCGCGGGTTTTGTCGTCGACTTTTTTTATAATCACCGTGCAATAGAGGCTATAGCCTCCGTCTTTGGAGGGCAAATTACCGGACACCACTACCGACCCTGCCGGTACGCGGCCGTAATGCACTTCGCCGGTTTCAGGATCGAAGATTTTTGTGCTCTGGCCGATAAATACTCCCATGGAAATGACCGAGCCCTTCTCGACGATCACTCCTTCGACGACTTCTGAACGGGCGCCGATAAAACAGTTGTCCTCGATAATGGTCGGATTGGCCTGCAGCGGTTCTAGCACGCCACCGATACCGACACCGCCGGACAGATGGACATTTTTGCCGATTTGCGCGCAGGAGCCAACGGTAGCCCAGGTGTCTACCATGGTGCCTTCGTCCACATAAGCGCCGATATTGACATAAGAGGGCATTAGTACCGTATTACGGGCGATATAGGCGCCCTGGCGCACGCTAGCCGGCGGCACCACGCGGAGCCCTTCGCGCTGGAAGCGCTCACTGTCCCAGCCGGCGAACTTCATCGGCACTTTATCGAAAAAGCGCGTTTCGCCACCCTCGATCAGCTGATTGTCGGCGATGCGAAACGAGAGCAGTACCGCTTTTTTCAGCCATTGATGGGTCACCCATTCGCCATTGATTTTTTCCGCTACGCGCAGCGCGCCGCTGTCGAGGGAAGCGATAATTTGATTAATCGCGTCACGGGTGATGTCATCGACATTAGCCGGCGTGATGGCGGCGCGTTGTTCAAAGGCGGCTTCAAGAATCTGCTGTAATGACTGCATTCCGTCGTATCCTGTCTGTCGGCTTAATGGAAATTTATAACGTTACTTGTATCATATTTTATCGTTTAGATTGAGCGCCTCTATCAAGCGCCGCCGTAATGCCGCCCGATAGAATAAATACATCCTCCACCCACTCGCCGATGAAAGCCTTGCTGACACGAGCAATAGTCCAGGCTTGTCGAGCGCCGTCAGCTCAAAATAACTTCGTTGCTCAGTCGTTGATGGTAAAAACATTACCGAGGTATCAATACTGAAACGACGTAGCTTTGGGGCGGCGCACCCGCGGATGACGGTAATCCGCGGGCTATGGAATTGCAGCAGCGCCTGGCGGGTGACGGGATGCCTGTCCGGCGACAGCAGGCTACCGTCCGGCTCGACAACTACAAAGGTATCCATCGCCATACCGTCCTGGTTGGTGAAAATCTGCGCGTCGTGCACGCTCAGATTACGGCGATCAGCACCGGCGGTTCGTCGCGGCCGCGCAGTACCATATGGCGCGCATGATGGCGCGCATGCCAGGCTAACTGATTGGGGTATGGCGCAGGCAATAGCCGGCGTGGCACCGGCTATTGCCTGCAGGTGGTGTTCGCCGATCCCTTCCATGCGTAGATGGTTTGTGCCGCTCCGCGCCCGAACATCCGGCAGACATGCATACCGCAACGCAACTGCTTTTCGGTAGTGAAAACAGCTCGCGCAGCAAGCCTTATTCCAACTGTTCCGTAGCGTTTCGTTGGTAGCGCAAATATCCGCCACTGTCAGGCATAGCAAATAGTGCAGGTGGCTCTCGCTTTGCATTTCGTCGGCGCAATGTACCAGTCGCGGTGGGTAAATCGTGTAGCGTCACTCCAGTGCGTCCTGGACGCCGAACTGGGAATGATCGCCGCCACCCCCTTGGCGGAATAGCACCGCCACCAGCAATAAGTTCGCTGGCCCAGGTGCGGAAACAGCTCCACGCACAGCGGAGGTACGGCCTCTAGCTGTCGTCAGCGAAACTTTCCCGCTTCAGCCATACCCGAATGGCATGTTCAAATTATATCTGACGACGATATTACTCCACTGCGGCATATAGGTCCACAGCACACTGTGTCGATGCATCGGCAGAATGGCGTGTTTCACCGTGCTAGATTGATGTAAAATCTGCATGAACGGCGCGTGCCTACGGGATCGTGCATGGCGGCGCCTTCAGATAACGCCGTGAATAGCGAAGCTGGCGCAGGATGGCCGATAGATCCCTTCCAATATGTTGATTATGCACCATCTGACAGAACAGGCGCACAATAGTCCGCGGTTGTCGACTGAATAGTAGCTCGTCGCGTAAATCAATGAGATTGCCGCGCAACTGAAACTCGTCGCCTAGCGCTGCGGCTTTTCATTGAGCGCCAGCGCCAGGATAGCTTCATCAAACAGCTGCAGTAGCATTTGATTCGGCTCGCTGACGCGACTAGTGAAAGAAATCTTTCATTATCCACTCAACCGGCAGGTTCCCTTCTCCTTGGTAGGGCAACAGTTGCGCTAGAGAAAGATTTGGCACACGATGAGTTCATCCAGCTCGGCACGGGTAATGAAGCCGAAGCCCACCTCTATTGAGGTGGCGCTGAAATGGCGGTGCGCGACCCAAAGCAGCGTATGGATATCCCGCAGATTGCCGGAACTGCTTTTGATGTCCGGCTCCAGATTGTAGCGGGTACCGTGATAGCGCAAATGACGTTCCTGCCGTTCCGCCAATTTAGCGAGGAAAAATGTCCGCGAAGACCAAAAGTCATCGCTAAGTATCTGCTTTGCGGGGTAAGAAACAGCACCAAATCGCCGCAGATTAAACGTGACTCAATCAGGCCTGTCACGCTGAGATCGGCGCAACCCTCTTCCAAACACTCGGCGATACTGCGTACGCTGTGGCTAACCTCCGGCTTTAAATCCCACAACGGCGTCAGCAGTCGCTAATATGCTATTGCAACGGCGGCGTCCAGCGTCACCTGGTTCAAAACCAGCACATCGGTATCAGACAGCGGATGCAGTTCGTCGCAGCCGTATCCTCCCCCACCGCCACCAACGCGGCGCGAAGCGCATGGGTAAACCCGTGGTAATACCACAACTGCCATAATAACTAATCGATATACAGCGTACGGGCATCCACCTTCCGGCGTCTCGCCCGCATCGAAGACAACAGCCAGCCGGCGGTAAAACTCGTCCAGCTCTTTTGAAGGGATGGTTGAGGGCGTCACCGGCCAGGTGAAAGGGCGGTGTAACCGGTGGTCGGCGCGGCGCCGGCAGGCTGGTATACTGAAGGATCTAGTCCAGCATCGGGTCGCCATGCATAGTGCAGCAGCCTGACGCGAAAGCGGTCTTGCCGGGCTGGTGCGGAATTAACGCTTGCTACCGTCCAGCATGGGACCGAGGGCTGTAAGCGGTATCAGGTCGGGTGGTGGATCACTGTCGGCAGCGAGTCATCGGTACGCAGCGTCATGATTTCGCAGCCGTCATCGGTCACCACGACCGTATGCTCGTACTGCGCAGACAGGCTGCGATCCTTTGTTTTAACCGTCCAACCGTCTTTCATGGTGCGGATACGGTAGTCGCCGGCGTTGACCATGGGCTCAATGGTTAACGCCATACCCGGTTGCAATACCACGCCGTCGTCGTCGGCGTCATAATGTAGTACCTGCGGCTCTTCGTGAAATCCTTCGCCGATGCCGTGGCCGCAATACTCGCGTACCACCGAGAAGCTTTCAGCCTCGACGAATTGTTGAATCGCTTTGCCGAGGGTGCGTAGACGGATGCCAGGCCGGACCATGTGTATAGCCAGATAAAGGCTCTCTTTCGTTATCCGGCACAGCCGTTCGCCGAGAATGGTCGGTTTGCCGACGATAAACATCTTCGAGGTATCGCCGTGAAACCTGTCTTTAATGACCGTGACGTCAATATTCAGAATGTCTCCCTCTTTGAGTTTTTTCTCATCGCTCGGAATGCCATGGCACACCACTTCATTCACCGAAATGCAGACCGATTTCGGAAAATCATGGTAGCCGAGTGACGCGGACACGGCATGCTGCTTTTCGGTAATATGCTGGTGGCATAAACGATCCAGTTCGCCAGTGCTTACGCCGGATTTAATATAAGGTTCAATCATTTCCAGCACCTCGGCGGCCAGCCGGCCGGCAACGCGCATCTTGGCGATGTCGTCTGATGTTTTAATAGGAATGGTCATGTAGAGATCCACAGTCGGCGCTAGGGCCGACAAAATAATGTATGGTAGATTAGAGAGTGGCATTAATGGTATCAGTACGGCTCAGCACTACCAAATTATCATTTTTCACGCCGCGCGAGGAAAACATTTGGTGGAGTCCGTGCGTGGTTTATGGTATAAAGCGCACCGACGATGAGTGCCAGGGTTTAGCCATGCGCTGTTCGTCACAACGGAACTCAATTGTGTTATTACACACGTGTTGGCACATGCGCCGGGGTGCTCTGACCGCAAGGCCGGGGTCGGCCGTGTGGGATACGCGGAGGCATAATTCCAAACTTACTTAAGGTTTAACATGGCGACTGTTTCCATGCGTGACATGCTCCAGGCTGGTGTCCATTTCGGTCACCAAACCCGTTACTGGAACCCGAAAATGAAGCCTTTCATCTTTGGCGCCCGTAACAAAGTTCACATCATTAACCTGGAACAAACTGTACCGATGTTCAACGAGGCTTTGGTCGAGCTGAACAAAATCGCCTTGCGTAAAGGTAAGATCCTGTTTGTCGGCACCAAGCGCGCCGCAAGCGAAGTGATAAAAGAAGCAGCCAACAGCTGCGATCAATTCTTCGTCAACCATCGCTGGCTAGGTGGGATGTTGACCAACTGGAAAACGGTTCGTCAGTCCATCAAGCGCTTAAAAGATCTGGAAGCCCAGTCTCAGGACGGTACTTTCGAGAAACTGACCAAGAAAGAGACGCTGATACGCACTCGTGAACTGGACAAGCTGGAAAACAGCTTGGGCGGTATCAAAGATATGGGTGGTCTGCCAGACGCGCTGTTTGTTATCGATGCGAAACACGAACACATCGCTATCAAAGAAGCCAATAATCTGGGCATTCCGGTTTTCGCTATCGTTGACACCAACTCCGATCCGGACGGCATAGACTTCATTATCCCTGGTAATGACGACGCCATCCGCGCCATCAACCTGTACCTGACCGCTGTTGCGACTACCGTGCGAGAAGGTCGTTTTCAGGATCTAGCGGAACAGGATGAAGAAAGCTTCGTGGAAGCTGAATAATAAGGCATGCTATCAGGAGCCCTTATTAACTAAGTTTTAAATATGTTTGTTAGGGGGCCTGCTGCAGGTCCTCTTTTTTACCTGTCTCCAACACGGAATAACGAGGAACGGAATAATGGCTGATATTACCGCTGCCCTGGTTAAAGAACTGCGTAAACGCACCGGCGCAGGCATGATGGAATGCAAAAAGGTCCTGATTGAAGCGCAGGGCGACATCGAACTGGCTATCGACAACATGCGTAAGTCTGGCCAGGCGAAAGCCGCTAAGAAAGCGGGCCGTGTCGCGGCTGAAGGCGTCATTCTGACCAAAATCGCGCAGGACGGAAAATACGGCGTTATCATCGAACTGAACTGTGAAACCGATTTTGTTGCCAAAGACGACGACCTCAAAGCCTTTGGCGACGAGGTCATCACAGCAGCTCTGAATGAGCGCATCGCTGATGTTGAGGCCTTGAAGGTCAAATTTGAAGAAAAGCGCACTGCGCTGGTGGCTAAAATTGGTGAAAACATTAACATCCGCCGTCTGAGCATTCTGGAAGGCGACATGATCGGCTCTTACCTGCACGGCGCGCGCATCGGCGTCATGGTTTCCGCCGCCGGCGCGGGCGAGGAGTTGATAAAGCACGTCGCGATGCATATTGCCGCCAGTAAACCGGAATATGTCAATGCGGACGATGTGCCGGATGACGTCGTGGCCCGTGAGCATCAAATCCAGCTAGACATCGCCGTACAGTCCGGCAAGCCGCGTGAAATCGCCGAGAAAATGGTTGAGGGCCGCATGCGCAAGTTCACCGGCGAGATTTCTCTGACCGACCAGCAATTCGTGATGAATCCGAGCAAGACCGTCGGCCAGCTGTTGGACAAACACGGTGCCAAAGTTAACAACTTCATCCGTTTTGAAGTGGGTGAAGGCATTGAGAAAGCCGGAGTCGATTTTACCGCCGAAGTGGCCGCGATGAGTAAGCAGTTTTAATTAAGTTGTTCGGAACCGCCTACAGGCGGTTCCGCTTTAATGAGCCGGAATAATGTCAGATAGCGCGTGCCATACTCATCAGCCGAGCGCGGCACCAGGTCAATTCCATCCCATGAAATCGCTCTCAAGGAACAGATCAAATGGCAACCAACGCAAGACCCATTTACCAGCGTATCCTGCTCAAATTGAGCGGTGAAGCCCTGCAGGGCGCCGAAGGTTTCGGTATTGACGCCAGCGTGCTGGATCGCATGGCTCAGGAAATAAAAGAATTGGTGGAGTTGGGTGTCCAGGTGGGCGTGGTTATCGGCGGCGGAAACTTGTTCCGTGGTGCGGGGCTGGCGAAGGTTGGTATGAACCGCGTAGTAGGTGATCATATTGGTATGTTGGCGACCGTCATGAACGGCCTAGCGATGCGCGACGCTATGCATCGCGCCTATGTTAATGCTCGTTTGATGTCGGCGATTCCGCTGAACAGCGTCTGCGATAACTATAGCTGGGCCGAAGCCATCAGCCTACTGCGCAATAATCGTGTGGTCATTTTCGCCGCCGGTACCGGCAATCCCTTCTTTACCACCGATTCCGCTGCCTGTTTACGTGGTATTGAAATTGAAGCCGAGGCTGTGCTGAAAGCGACGAAAGTGGACGGCGTCTTTTCCGCCGATCCGGTAAAACATCCGGATGCTACACTTTATAATCAATTGAGCTATCAGGATGTGTTGGAGCAAGAATTGAAAGTCATGGATCTGGCCGCCTTTACCCTAGTGCAGGATCATAATCTGCCGATTCGTGTATTCAACATGAACAAACCTGGCGCGCTGCGGCGGGTGGTAATGGGTGATAAAGAAGGCACTTTGATTACCAAGTAGTATATAACGTGGCCTGGCTACTCACAGCCACGGTCCACCCGGATAACCAAGCCTCAAGGGTTCGCAACGTGATTAATGAAATCCGTAAAGACGCCGAAAATCGCATGGAAAAATGCGTCGACGCATTCAAAAACCACATCAGCAAAATCCGAACGGGCCGCGCTTCCCCGAGCCTACTTGACGGTATTCAGATCGAATATTATGGCCAGCTGACGTCGCTGCGCCAGCTGGCAAATATTGTTGCCGAGGATTCTCGCACCCTGACTATTACCGTCTTTGACCGTGCGCTGGCGTCAGCGGTGGGAAAAGCCATTATAGCTTCCGATCTAGGACTCAACCCCTCTTCCGCCGGTGCGGTTATTCGCGTGCCGCTGCCGCCGCTGACCCAAGAGCGCCGCCGCGAGTTGATAAAAGTGGTGCGTGCCGAAGCTGAGCGGGGTCGGGTGTCGGTGCGCAACATCCGTCGCGATGCCAATGATAAAGTGAAGGCGCTTCTGAAAGACAAAACCATCGGTGAAGACGAAGATCGTCGTGCGCAAGACGAGATCCAAAAACTGACTGATGCCTGGATCAAAAAGCTCGATTGCGCTTTAGCGGAAAAGGAAGCGGAATTAATGGAAATTTAATCCTCTGGTGAAGTAAAACGGTGCAGCGGCGCCTCAATGGCGGGGCACTGTCACTGTGGTGTTTTGTTTGAGTCGCCATCGACAAAATGGCGCTATCATCTCAGATTAAATGTTTCCTTCATAATGCCAACACAGCATAAAAGTAACTTCATGCGGCATTTGACGATTCTTGGCAGTACCGGCTCCATTGGCGCCAGTACGCTAGCGGTAATAAAGCGCAATCCCCACCAATTCACCGTGCGCGCACTGGTGGCCGGTAACAACGTTTCCCTGATGGCCGAGCAGTGTCTGACCTTTCGTCCCGACTACGCCTGTATGGCAGACGCCGCCGCGGCGCGAGCGCTCAAGGCCAACCTCGATGCGGAGGGTGCCGCCACCGCGGTGCTGTCGGGCGCACGGGCCGCCTGTGAGCTGGCGGCGCTCGATGAGGTGGATACGGTCATGGCTGCGATTGTCGGCACTGCCGGGCTGTCAGCGACGCTGGCGGCGCTACGCGCCGGCAAGCGGGTATTGCTGGCAAATAAGGAGTCGCTAGTCACCTGTGGTCGGCTGTTCATGAGCGAGGCGCGCCGCCATCACGCCCTGTTGCTACCGGTAGACAGCGAACATAACGCGATTTTTCAAAGTTTACCTGAACCACTTCAGCGTGGGTTGGGTTGCGCTTCCCTGATGGAACATGGCGTTTCGCGCATTATCTTGACCGGCTCCGGCGGCCCCTTTCGCCAGACATCGCTAGCCGAGCTGGCCACGATGACGCCGGAGCAGGCCTGCGCCCACCCCAATTGGTCGATGGGACGTAAAATATCGGTGGATTCCGCCACTATGATGAACAAAGGATTGGAATATATTGAAGCGCGCTGGTTGTTCAATGCCGCGGCCGAGCAGATGGAAGTGCTGCTGCATCCCCAGTCCATCATCCACTCCATGGTGCGCTACACTGACGGCAGCGTACTGGCGCAATTAGGGTCGCCGGACATGCGTACACCGATCGCGCACGCCATGGCTTATCCCGATCGTGTGCCCTCAGGGGTCGCGCCGCTGGATTTTTTACGCCTCGGTACGCTGAGCTTCGAGCAACCGGACGCCGTCCGTTATCCCTGTCTGCAGCTGGCGGTTGACGCCAGTCAGTGCGGCCAAGCGGCGACTACTACGCTTAATGCCGCTAATGAAATCGCAGTAGCTGCGTTTTTGCGTGGCGATATTCGCTTTACCGATATTGCCGCCGTTAATCGGCGAGTGCTGGAGCAGGCTAACCAACCAGAACCGGACAGCGTTGGAGCGGTGCTGACCATCGACGGCCAGGCACGTGAAATGGCGCGCCAAAGCGTCAGGTTTTACGGGCGGTGACGAGACTTAGCGCCGCGACGGCTGATTTGTTCGTTAACCGGCAAAATGATATAGTCTGCGCCACTCATCCCATCGATGAAGGCCAGCCGGGTAAAACAGTGACAGGCCGTTGTACCCACACGGCTTTTTGTGCGTTCGTGAGCCCTTCGTTCCAGTAAGACGGCGGTATTCTTAGTGAGGAAATACGTGAGCGTGATGTCGTCCGAAAATCAGCAAAAGCTAAAAGCGTTACCTCCCTCCTCACCACGTCATGTGGCTATTATTATGGATGGCAACGGACGCTGGGCAAAAAGCCGGGGGAAATTACGTATCTTCGGTCACCAAGCCGGCGTCAAATCAGTCCGCCGCGCGGTAAGCTTTGCCGTCAGCCATCATTTCGACGCGTTGACGCTGTATGCATTCAGCAGCGAAAACTGGAATCGCCCCAGCCAGGAAGTTTCCGCGCTAATGGAGCTGTTCGTGCGGGCGCTGGATAGCGAAGTGAAAAGCCTGCACAAGCATAATGTCCGGCTGCGCATTATTGGCGACACATCGCGCTTCGGTATGCGGTTGCAGGAGCGCATCCGCCACTCCGAGGCGCTGACCTGCAATAATGACGGCTTAGCCCTGAATATTGCCGCGAATTATGGTGGACGTTGGGATATCATTCAGGGGGTGCGGCAACTTGCCGAACGGGTGCAAGAGGGCACCCTACGTCCCGATCAGATAGATGAGGACGCCTTATGCCAGGTGGTTTGCATGAGCGAGCTGACCCCGGTGGATCTGGTAATCCGCACTGGAGGGGAACATCGCGTCAGCAATTTCTTACTGTGGCAGATAGCCTATGCAGAGCTGTTTTTTACCGACGTGTTATGGCCAGATTTTGACGCCGCTGTTTTTGAAGGTGCGCTAGATGCCTTTGCTCAACGTGAGCGGCGCTTCGGTGGAACTACGCCTAATGATGCCAACGCATCCTAAGGGGGATTTTTGCTGAAGTACCGCCTGATTACTGCTTTTGTCCTGATGCCCATTATTATCGCCGCACTGCTTTTGTTGCCGCCGGTTGGATTCGCCCTGGTTACCCTCGCAGTGTGTATGCTGAGCGCCTGGGAGTGGGGGCAGCTTGCGGGACTGGCTTCCCGCAGCCAGCGCATCTGGCTTGCCATACTCTGTGGTTTGCTACTGGCGCTGATGATGCTCACCGTACCAGCTTACCGGCCGTTCGTGACAGCCTGGCAGGCGCAATATGCCCTATGGGCTGCCCCGGTTTGGTGGCTGGCGGCGCTGTTGCTGGTATTGTGCTATCCCCGTTCAGCCACGCTCTGGCGCGACTCCCGGCTACTGCGGCTGGCGTTCGGTATCCTGACTATTTTGCCTTTTTTTTGGGGTATGCTTGCGCTGCGTCAGTACCATTATGATATTAACCATCTTATCGGTGCCTGGTGGCTATTGTATGTCATGGTGCTGGTCTGGGGCGCAGATTCCGGCGCCTACATGTTCGGGCGCGCGCTCGGTCGTCACAAGCTGGCGCCGAAGGTCTCGCCCAGCAAAACTTGGGAGGGGCTGGTGGGCGGTCTAGTCACTTCCGTGGTGATAGTCTGGCTGTTCGGCAAATATGCGCCCCTTGACGCGGCACCGCTTACGCGGCTGATTTGCTCGGTTGTCGCTGCACTGGCGTCAGTGCTGGGTGATTTAACCGAAAGTATGTTCAAACGGGAGGCAGGCATCAAGGACAGCGGTCATTTAATTCCCGGCCATGGCGGCATTTTAGATCGTATAGATAGTTTGACCGCCGCGGTGCCGGTGTTCGCTTGTCTAATGTTGCTGGTTTTTAACGCTATATGAGTCGGGACTTGGGCGCTTATGCTGCACTTTTTCTGGAGTCTTGCCGCGTTTATCGTTGCGCTGGGCGTGTTGATCACGGTGCATGAGTTTGGTCATTTTGGGGTGGCCCGTCTCTGCGGCGTGACGGTGGAACGTTTTTCCATCGGCTTCTGGCGTGCGCTGTGGCGCTGGTGTGACAAACGCGGCACGGAGTATGTTATCGCTGCCATTCCCCTCGGCGGCTATGTCAAAATGCTAGACGAGCGATTAGATATCGTCGCGCCCGAGCGTCGTCATGAAACGTTCAACCATAAGACCGTCTGGCAGCGTGCCGCGATTATCGCCGCTGGGCCGGTATTCAACTTCCTGTTCGCCATTTTCGCCTATTGGCTGGTGTTTCTGATAGGCATGCCTAGCTACAGGCCGGTTATTGGCGGTGTTGCCCTCCATTCCATCGCGGCGCAGGCCGAAATTTCTCCCGGTATGGAACTTAAGTCGGTTGACGGTATCGAAACGCCTGATTGGGATTCTGTTCGCCTACGGCTTATCAATAAGATTGGCCACGGCGACACCACCCTTAGTGTCGCGCCGTTCGGCGCCGCGCAAAGCGAGCGGAAAACGTTAGATTTGCGCGGCTGGCAATTCGAGCCGAACAAGCAAGATGCCATCGTTTCCCTGGGTATTATTCCCCTCGGTCCGCGCATTGAGCCGGTGCTTACCGAAGTCGAGCAGGGGTCGGCCGCGATGAAAGCCGGTTTGAAAGTCGGCGACAGGATCGTTAAAGTCAATGGTCAGCCGATTACTGCATGGCAGCCATTCGTGACCAAGGTACGCGATCATCCCGGCCGACCACTACAAGTCAGCATTGAACGGCAGGGTAGCGCGCTGGATATCACCCTGTGGCCCGACAGCAAGCTGGTGGGCAAGGGGGAAGTAGAAGGTTTCGCGGGCGTTGTACCGAAGATAATCCCTCTGCCGGCAGAATACAAAACCGTGCGGCAGTACGGTCCGATCCCAGCCCTAGCCCAAGCCGGCGAAAAAACCTGGCAACTAATGCGGCTTACGGTCAGTATGTTAAGCAAATTGGTAACCGGGGATGTTAAGCTGAACAATCTAAGCGGGCCTATTTCCATCGCCCATGGCGCAGGGATGTCAGCGAAATACGGTTTGATTTATTACCTAATGTTTCTGGCGCTGATAAGCGTCAATTTAGGGATTATCAATTTATTCCCGTTACCGGTGTTAGATGGTGGCCATTTGCTCTTCCTGGCGATAGAAAAGCTCAGGGGAGGACCGGTGTCCGAACGAGTGCAGGACTTTGGTTATCGTGTCGGCTCGATTTTGCTGGTGCTGCTAATGGGTCTGGCCCTTTTTAATGATTTCTACAGGCTATGATAGCATGAGTTCATGTCAGGAAGAACGCATAACCACGATGGCGATGAAAAAGTTGCTCATAGTGTCGCTGCTTCTTAGCAGCGACGCCGTGTATGGCGCTGATGGGTTCGTAGTGAAGGACATTCATCTCGAAGGATTGCAACGAGTCGCCGTCGGTGCGGCGTTACTCAGTATGCCGATCCGTGTCGGCGACACGGCGACCGATGAAAATATTGGCAATGCTATCCGCGCGCTCTTTGCTACTGGAAACTTTGAGGATATCCGGGTGCTGCGTGACGGAGATTCACTGGTTGTGCAGGTCAAAGAGCGCCCGACCATTGCTAGCATTACCTTCTCCGGCAACAAAACGCTGAAGGAAGAGATGCTCAAGCAAACCCTTGATGCCCAGGGCGTTCGGATCGGAGAGGCTCTTGACGGCGCCACCATTGCCAGTATCGAAAAAGGCCTTATGGATTTCTACCACAGCGCCGGCAAATACAGCGCCACGGTGAAGGCGATGGTCACGCTGCTGCCGCGTAATCGCGTCGATCTAAAGCTGGTGTTTGCCGAAGGTGTCTCAGCCAAGATTCAGCAGATCAACATTGTCGGCAACCATGCTTTCACCACCGATGAGCTGACTTCACGCTTCCAACTGCATGATGAAGTGCCGTGGTGGAACGCGGTGAGCGATCGTAGATACCAAAAACAAAAGCTGGCCGGCGATCTTGAAACCTTGCGCAGCTTTTATCTCGACCGTGGCTATGCCCGCTTCAATATCGATTCTACGCAGGTCAGTCTGACGCCGGACAAAAAGAGCATCTACATTACCCTGAACATCACCGAAGGCGTGCAATACAAGCTGTCCTACACTGTGGTCAACGGCAACATGGGTGGCCACTCCGCTGAAATTGAGCAGTTGGCCAAGGTGCAGCCAGGCGAACTGTACAACGGCGCCAAGGTCACCAAGATGGAGAACGATATCAAGCAATTATTGGGTCGTTACGGCTATGCTTATCCGCGCGTGGCAACGCAGTCGGAAATCAACGACGCGGACAAAACGGTTAGGCTGCACGTCAGCGTCGATGTGGGCAACCGGTTCTACGTGCGCCACGTACGCTTTGAAGGTAACGATATCACTAAGGACTCGGTGCTGCGCCGCGAAATGCGCCAAATGGAAGGCGCCTGGCTCGGCAGTAATTTGGTCGATCAGGGCAAAGAGCGCCTCAATCGTCTGGGCTATTTTGAGACCGTGAATACCGAAACCCAGCGCGTGCCCGGCTCACCGGACCAGGTAGATGTGGTCTACAAGGTGAAAGAGCGCAACACTGGCGGCATCAACGTCGGCGTCGGCTTAGGGACTGAGAGCGGCGTCAGCTTCCAGTTCGGTATCAAGCAGGATAGCTGGCTGGGGACCGGTAACTCTGTCAGCTTTAGCGGCGCCAAGAACGACTACAAGACCTATGCCGAGCTGTCGATGACCGATCCGTACTTTACGGTGGATGGCGTCAGCTTGGGCGGTAAGATCTTCTACAACGACTTCAGCGCCGACGACGCAGATCTGTCCGATTATGATCTGCGTAGCTACGGCATGGGCACTACGCTAGGCTTCCCTATTAGCGAAAAACACTCGCTGAATTTCGGGTTAGGTTATGTGCATGACGATCTGATCAACATGCAGCCGCAGGTGACAATGTGGCGCTATCTGAACAGTGTCGGCATTGATCCTAAGGTAGTTACCACTAATAAGGCGGACAGCGACGCCGATTTCAGCGCTGATGATTTCTTCTTATCGATGGCCTGGAGCTACAACAATCTGGACCGCGGCTATTTCCCCACCACCGGTTCGCGCGTCAGCTTGACCGGTAAGGTGACGATGCCCGGTTCCGATAACAAATATTACAAAATTACCTTCGACGCCAGCCACTACATTCCGCTTAGCGAAAGCGGCAACTGGGTGCTGATGGGCCGGGCGCGCGCCGGGCGCGCCGACGGTCTAGGCGGCAAAGATGTGCCGTTCTACGACAACTTCTATGCCGGCGGCTCCAATACCATGCGTGGTTTCCGTTCCAATACCATTGGTCCGAAAGCGGCCTATTATAAGTGCAATAGCGGCAATATCCGCTATAGTGATTGTCTGGTGGATAAATCCAGCGATGCCGTTGGCGGTGATGCGATGGCCATCGCCAGCGTTGAGCTTGTCGTACCGACGTTGTTCTTGAGTGAAAAGTATGTCAACTCAGTGCGCACCTCGCTGTTCGTTGATGGCGGCACCGTTTGGGATACCGGTTGGAAAAATACCAGCGCGACCCGTGCCGCCGGTATTCCCGACTACAACGATCCGGGAAATATCCGTATTTCAAGCGGTATTGCCCTGCAGTGGATGTCGCCGCTAGGGCCGTTGGTGTTCTCTTATGCGCATCCAGTCAAGAAATACGATGGCGACAAGTCAGAGCAGTTCCAGTTTAGTATTGGTAAAACGTGGTAATATAACATGGGGTGGTAGGCAGGCAAGGAGCAGGACGACAGAGGCATTAACGTAAGATCAAGACGTTGCGTGCAAAGCAGGTATACACTGTCGCTTGGCTTTAAATGAAGCAAAACACAATGAGTGGTTAAGGAGTTTATAGTGAAAAAGTGGTTATATGCCGCGGGCCTGAGTTTAGCACTCGCCACCTCCACCGTCGCGCAAGCTGCCGATAAAATTGCTGTGGTTAACATCTCCAGCATTTTCCAACAGTCGCCGCAGCGTGCCATGGTCGCTCAACAGCTCGAAAATGAATTTAAGGGCCGATCCACCGAACTTCGGTCTATGAAACGCGATCTGCAAACCAAGATGCAGCGTCTGCAGCGTGACGGCTCCGCCATGAAAGCCAGCGAGCGTAGTTCATTGGAGAAATCGGTGATGGCGCAGCGCGAGACCTTCTCCACCAAAGCGCAGGCATTCGAGCAGGACAACCGTCGTCGCCAAACGGAAGAGCGTAATAAAATTCTAAGCTGTATTCAGAACGCAGTGAAGAGCGTTGCCACGAAGGAAGGCTATGATGTCGTTATCGATACTAACGCTGTCGCCTATGCCAGCAACGCCAAAGACATTACCGCTGACGTTCTGAAGCAGGTCAAATAAGTCATGTCTTCAATTCGACTGGCTGATCTAGCACAGCAGTTGGATGCACAATTGCACGGTGATGGCGAGATTATCATCACTGGCATTGCCTCCATGGGCAGCGCGCAAGCGGGCCAGATTACGTTTCTCTCGGACAGCCGTTTTCGTGAAAAACTCCCTTCCTGTCAGGCGTCGGCGGTAGTGCTAACCGAAGACAGTCTGCCTTTCTGCACCGGCGCCGCGCTGGTGGTTAGTAATCCTTACCTGACTTACGCCCGCATGGCACAGCTGATGGACACCACGCCGAAGCCTGCTGAGGATATCGGCGCGGGCGCGGTTATTGCGCCTGACGCGACCCTGGGGCAGCAGGTGGCGGTAGGCGCTAACGCAGTGGTGGAATCCGGCGTGGTGTTAGGTGATGACGTGATAATCGGCCCTGGCTGTTTTGTCGGCAAGAACACCCGCATCGGCGCCGGCACGCGCTTATGGGCTAACGTTACTGTTTATCACGACATCGTCATTGGCGAGCGTTGTCTGATCCAATCCGGCGCCGTTATTGGCGCCGATGGTTTCGGCTATGCCAACGATCGCGGCAACTGGATCAAAATTCCGCAGCTGGGCCGCGTCATTATCGGCGATCGGGTTGAAATCGGCGCCTGCACTACCATCGATCGCGGTGCGCTAGACGATACCATTATCGGCAACGGCGTGATTATCGATAATCAGTGCCAAATTGCACATAACGTAGTTATTGGTGACAATACCGCGGTCGCCGGCGGCGTTATTATGGCGGGCAGTCTAACCATCGGTCGCTATTGCATGATTGGCGGCGCGAGCGTCATTAATGGCCATATGGCCATTTGCGATAAAGTCACGGTAACCGGCATGGGCATGGTTATGCGTCCGATAACCGAACCCGGCGTATACTCCTCTGGGATCCCGTTACAGCCGAATAAAGAGTGGCGTAAAACCGCCGTGTTAGTCATGAATATCAGCGATATGAGCCAGAGGATGAAAGCCATCGAGCGAAAATTAGCAAAAAACTAATCGCTCCTGCCCCTATAGAGGATAATGCATGTCGAGGCTCCTTAAACCAGGCTGACCATTATTATATTCGCGGCCTGCTTGTTTTACCTGCCAGGATTAAAACAGGCCGTGTTGTTAATGCCACGTTTTTTAAAGACAGGAAGAGTATTTTGACTACTGACACTCATACTCTGCATATTGAAGAGATATTAGAACTGCTACCACACCGGTTTCCGTTTCTGCTGGTGGACCGCGTGCTGGATTTCGAGAAAGGGAAATTTTTGCAGGCGGTGAAGAATGTTTCCTTTAATGAACCGTTTTTCCAGGGTCATTTCCCGGGCAAACCGATTTTCCCCGGGGTGTTAATCCTGGAGGCCATGGCTCAGGCGACGGGCATTCTGGCATTCAAGAGCGCGGGTAAGCTGGTGCCGGGTGAACTCTATTATTTCGCCGCTATCGATGATGCGCGTTTTAAGCGTCCGGTGCAGCCGGGCGATCAGATGATCCTCGAAGTTGAATTCATTAAAGAACGTCGCGGCGTCGCGCGCTTTAAAGGTGTTGTCAAAGTTGATGGCGAAGTGGCTTGTGAGGCGTCAATGATGTGCGCTCGTCGCCGGGAGGCCTAAATACGTGATTGATCAATCCGCCTTTATACATCCCAGCGCTATCGTGGAAGAGGGCGCTATTATCCATGCTGACGCACATATCGGCCCGTTCTGCATTATTGGGCCGCAGGTTGAAATCGGCGCGCGCACGGTACTGAAGTCCCATGTGGTGGTGACCGGTATAACACGCATTGGTGAAGATAACCAGATTTATCCGTTCTCCTCCCTTGGCGACATCAGTCAGGATCTGAAGTATGCCGGGGAGTCAACGCGGGTCGAAATCGGGCGCCGCAACCGGATTCGGGAAAGCGTGACTATCCATCGTGGCACGATACAAGGCGGAGAAGTGACCCGCGTCGGCAGCGACAATTTATTGATGGTGAATGCCCATGTTGCCCACGACTGCACGGTGGGCGATCGCTGCATCATGGCTAATAATGCCACGCTCGGCGGCCATGTGGCGGTGGATGATTATGCCGTTATCGGCGGCATGACCGCGGTGCATCAGTTCTGTGTCATTGGCGCCCACGTCATGGTCGGCGGCTGTTCCGGCATTGCCCAGGATGTACCGCCTTTCATTATCGCCCATGGCAACCATGCTACACCGTTCGGCCTGAACATTGAAGGACTAAAGCGCCGCGGTTTCGATCGCGCCGCGCTTCACGCGATCCGAGCCGCTTACAAAATTATTTATCGCAGCGGTAAAACTCTAGACGAAGCCAAACCGGAGCTGGAAGCGCTGGCGCAGGAACATCAGGTGGTAAATACTTTCCTGAACTTCCTTTCACGCTCGCAGCGCGGTATCATCCGCTGATTATGTCGGCACGCCCCATCACCATCGGTCTGGTGGCTGGAGAGACCTCCGGCGATATTCTCGGCGCCGCTCTGATACGCGCCCTGCGCGGCCATTTACCGAAGGCCCGCTTTGTCGGCGTCGCCGGCCCGCGCATGCAGGCGGAAGGAATGGAAGCCTGGTACGACATGGAAGAATTGGCGGTAATGGGTATCGTCGAGGTGCTCGAGCGCCTGCCGCGTCTGTTGCGCATCCGTCGCGATCTGGCTCGCCGCTTCGCCGCGCTACAGCCCGACGTTTTTGTCGGCATCGACGCTCCGGATTTTACGATTACCTTGGAAGGCCGCCTCAAGCGGCGTGGCATCCGCACTATTCATTACGTTAGCCCTTCCGTCTGGGCCTGGCGACGAAAGCGGGTATTCAAAATCGGTCGCGCCACGGATAATGTGTTGGCTTTCCTGCAGTTTGAAAAGGCGTTTTACGACCGCTATCATGTCCCCTGCCAGTTTATCGGCCATACGCTGGCGGACGCTATGCCTCTCGACCCGGATAAAGCCGCCGCGCGGCAGGAGCTGGGCATTCCCGCCGCTGCGCGCTGTTTGGCGCTGCTGCCGGGTAGTCGCCACAGCGAGGTGGCGATGCTGAGCGCGGATTTTCTGCGCGCTGCCGAGAAGGTGAACAAGCGTTTCCCAGGGCTGGAGATTGTTGTGCCGTTGGCGAATCCAGCCCGGCGGGCGCAGTTTGAGCATATTTTGGCGAAGGTGGCGCTAGCGTTGTCGGTCAGGCTTCTGGACAATCAGGCCAGTCAGGCGATGATTGCCGCTGATGCCGCCCTGTTGGCCTCCGGTACCGTGTCGCTTGAGTGTATGCTGGCCAAGTGCCCTATGGTGGTAGGTTACCGAATGAAGCCGATGACATTCGCGCTGGCGCGACGGCTGGTGAAAACCCCGTGGGTGTCGCTGCCAAATTTGCTAGCCGGGCGTGAGTTGGTCAAGGAATTATTGCAGGAGGCGTGCAGGCCGGATGCGCTGGCAGCGGCTGTCATCGAGCTGCTCAACAATGATGCCGAGCGCGAGGCGCTGCTGGTCACGTTTCGCCAATTGCATCAGCAGATTCGCTGCAACGCCGATGAGCAGGCGGCGCGTGCGGTTCTGGCGCTGATTAACCGATGATGCTCTTGCGGGAGGTGGGATACGCATGACGGAGCCTTTTATCTATCCTGTGGCAACGCTTATCGGCGGCGCCCACTAAAGTCGGGCGCGGGCCTTTAGTGGGCGCGGTGATGACCGCCGACGTGATCCTGGATCCCGCCCGGCTGGTAGCGGGGCTGGCTGACTCGAAAAGCGAAGTGAAAAGCGCCGCGAGGCGTTGTATGAAGTCATCATCCGCCGCGTGTTAGCATGAAGTGTAGGTCACTCTGAAGCCTATGAAATTGATCAGATCAATATTTTTCAGGACACACTGCTGGCGATGCAGTTGGCGGCTGCGTGTCTGGCCCACGCGCCGGATTTGTACTGGTGGACGGCAACCGCTGCCCATGCCTTCACAGGCGGTAGTGAAGGGAGATAGCCGGGTAGCCGAAATCAGCGCCGCCTCCATCATTGCCAAAGTGATCCGCGATCGTGGGATGACCACGTTGTACCAGCAGTTCTGCGAATATGATTTCGCCAAACATAAGGAGTATCTCACCGCTTTCCATTTGAAAAAAAGCTGGCGCTGCATGGAGGACCGTTCTTCATCGATGAAGCTTTGATCGGGTCCAGCGGGTGCTAGGAGCCGGCATAAACCTGACATTGTCGCGCGGTGCGACGTCGTGCCAACACTTCACATCGGGTAGCATCTATGGCCGAACCACGCTTTATTCACCTGCACGTACACAGCGACTATTCCATGATCGATGGGCTAGTCAAAGTCGGCCCGTTGGTACAAAAAACCGCGGCCCTGCATATGCCAGCGCTAGCCATCACGGATTTCACCAATTTATGCGGCTTGATTAAATTTTACGATACCGCCCACTGTGCCGGCATCAAGCCGATTATCGGCGCGGATTTTTTCGTACAAAGCGAGATGCTGGGCGATGAACTGGCGGAATTGACCATTCTAGCGGCCAATAATGTGGGTTATCAGCACTTGACCCTGCTGATATCGGACGCCTACAAACGCGGCTACGGCGCCGCCGGGCCGGTCATCGATCGCGACTGGCTGATTGAGCATAACGAAGGATTGATTCTGCTCTCCGGGGCGCGCAAAGGGGATGTCGGTAAATATTTGATACGCGGAAATATGCCACAGGTGGAACAGTGCCTGGCGTTTTACGGGCGCCATTTCCCTGATCGCTATTACCTGGAACTCATTCGCACCGGCCGGGCGGATGAAGAGAGTTACCTGCACTCAGCAGTAGAGCTGGCGGCGCGTCGAGGCTTACCGGTAGTAGCCACCAACGATGTGCGCTTTACCAGCCCGGATGATTTCGACGCCCACGAGATCCGGGTGGCAATACATGACGGCTTTACCCTCGATGATGCCAAGCGGCCGCGCAATTACAGCCCGCAGCAGTATATGCGTAGCGAAGAGGAGATGTGCGAGCTGTTCGCCGACCTGCCGGAAGCGTTAGCCAACAGCGTGGAAATCGCTCGACGCTGCAATGTCACCATCCGCCTCGGCGAGTATTTCCTGCCGCAGTTTCCGACCGGCGAAATGTCCACTGAGGATTATCTGGTCAAATGCGCGCGCGAAGGCCTGGAGGAGCGGTTGGCATTCCTGTTTCCTGATGCCGATAGGCGGCGCGAGCAGCGCCCGACCTATGATGAACGTCTGGACATCGAGCTGCAGGTGATAAACCAGATGGGGTTCCCAGGATACTTCCTGATAGTGATGGAGTTTATCCAGTGGTCGAAGGATAACGGCGTGCCAGTCGGACCAGGGCGCGGATCCGGCGCGGGTTCGTTGGTGGCCTATGCGCTCAAAATCACCGATCTTGATCCGCTAGCGTTCGATTTGCTGTTTGAGCGTTTCCTGAACCCGGAACGCGTATCGATGCCGGACTTCGATGTCGACTTCTGCATGGAGAAGCGCGATCTGGTTATAGATCACGTGGCCAAGACCTACGGCCGCGACGCGGTTTCGCAAATTATCACTTTCGGGACCATGGCGGCTAAAGCAGTCATCCGCGACGTCGGCCGGGTGCTGGGCCACCCTTACGGTTTTGTGGATCGCATCTCCAAATTGGTCCCCACCGATCCCGGCATGACGTTGGAAAAAGCCTTCATCACGGAGCCGCAATTGCAGGCTATCTATGACGCCGATGAAGAGGTCAAAGCGCTAATTGATATGGCACGCAAGCTCGAAGGTGTCACGCGCAACGCCGGCAAACACGCCGGGGGCGTGGTGATCGCGCCCACAAAAATTACCGATTTCGCGCCGCTTTATTGCGATGCCGAAGGCAAGCATCCCGTTACCCAGTTCGATAAAAACGATGTGGAATATGCCGGCTTGGTGAAGTTTGATTTCCTCGGCCTACGCACTTTGACCATCATCAACTGGGCGTTGGAAATGATCAACGCCCGGCGCGCCCGGCTGGGTTTGGAACCTATCGATATCACAACTATCCCGCTGGAGGATAAGAAAAGCTTCGATATGCTGCAGCGCTCTGAAACCACGGCGGTATTCCAGCTGGAATCGCGCGGCATGAAAGATCTGATAAAGCGTCTGCAGCCAGACTGTTTTGAAGATATGATCGCGCTAGTGGCACTGTTCCGACCCGGCCCGCTGCAATCGGGCATGGTAGACAACTTTATCGACCGCAAACACGGCCGAGAAGCCATCTCCTATCCCGATATCGAATGGCAACATCCCTCGTTGCAACCGGTGCTGAAGCCGACTTATGGTATCATTCTTTACCAGGAACAGGTGATGCAGATAGCCCAGGTGCTGGCGGGCTATACTCTTGGCGGCGCTGATATGCTGCGCCGCTCGATGGGGAAAAAGAAGCCGAAGGAAATGGCCAAACAGCGCTCGGTATTTAAAGCCGGAGCGGAAAGTATCGGCGTCGACGGTGAGCTATCGATGAAGATCTTCGATCTAGTGGAAAAATTCTCCGGATACGGCTTTAACAAATCCCACTCCGCAGCCTATGCGCTGGTATCGTATCAGACGCTGTGGTTAAAAGCCCACTATCCCGCTGAGTTCATGGCGGCAGTAATGACCGCCGATATGGATAACACCGAAAAGGTTGTGGGGCTGGTGGACGAATGTCTGCGTATGGGCCTGAAGGTCATGCCGCCTGATATCAATAGCGGCCAGTACCATTTTCACGTCAATGAACAGGGCGAGATAGTTTACGGTATTGGCGCCATTAAAGGCGTTGGGGAAGGTCCTATTGAAGCCATTATCGAGGCGCGCAATCAGGACGGTTATTTCCGTGGGCTGTTTGATTTATGCGCGCGCACCGATATCAAAAAGCTCAATCGTTGCGTGTTGGAAAAGCTGATAATGTCCGGCGCTTTCGACCGTCTGGGGCCGCACCGCGCCGCGCTGATGAACTCTCTCGGCGACGCGCTCAAGGCCGCTGATCAATATGCCAAAGCCGAGGCCATTGGTCAGGGCGATATGTTCGGCGTGCTGGCTGAGGGGCCGGGAGCGGTGGAAGCCTCCTACAGTACCGTGGCGCCATGGCCGGAGCAGGTGGCGCTAGACGGCGAGCGGAAAACGCTTGGCCTGTATCTGACCGGGCATCCTATCACCCAATATCTGCGCGAGATTGAACGCTATGCTGGCGTGGTGCGCCTGAAGGATATGCACCCCACCGATCGCGGCAAAATAGTGACCACGGTGGGACTGGTGCTCTCCGTGCGGGTGATGGTCACAAAGCGGGGCAACCGGATCGGTGTTTGTACGTTGGACGATCGCTCCGGCCGGCTGGACGTGATGCTGTTCACGGATGCACTGGAAAAATACCAGCATTTACTGGGAAAAGACCGTATCATTATTGCTCAGGGACAGGTCAGCTTTGATGATTTCAACAATGGGTTTAAGATGACCGCCCGTGAATTAATGGATATTAGCGAAGCACGTGAAAAATATGCGTGCGGGCTTGCTATCTCGCTGACCAACAAGCAAATTGATGACCAGCTATTAAACCGTCTCCGTTTATCGTTGGAACCGTATCGATCGGGGACGATTCCAGTGTATCTTTATTATCAACGGCAAGATGCGCGCGCGCGGCTGCGCTTTGGAGCAACTTGGCGAGTAACGCCGACCGACCGTTTATTGAATGACTTGCGAACACTTGTAGGTAATGAACAGGTAGAGCTGCAATTTGACTAATATAGGTATACTATGAGTCTGAATTTTCTTGATTTTGAACGGCCGATTGTAGAGTTGGAAGTGAAAATTGACTCGCTGATCGCAGTCAGCCGTCAAGACGAGAAATTAGATATTAATCTGGATGAAGAGGTGCAGCGCCTACGCCAAAAAAGCGTGGAGCTGACGCGGAAAATTTTCTCCGATCTGGGCGCGTGGCAAATCGCCCAGCTGGCGCGACATCCGATGCGTCCCTATACGCTGGATTATGTGCGGCATATCTTCACCGATTTTGATGAATTGGCGGGCGATCGCGCCTATGCCGATGATAAAGCCATCGTCGGTGGTATCGCGCGTTTAGATTCGCGGCCGGTGATGATCATCGGCCACCAGAAAGGGCGAGAAATGAAAGAGAAGATCCGCCGCAATTTCGGGATGCCGGCACCAGAAGGTTATCGCAAGGCGCTACGTCTGATGGAGATGGCGGATCGGTTCAATCTGCCGCTACTTACCTTTATCGATACCCCTGGCGCCTACCCAGGTGTTGGTGCCGAAAAGCGCGGCCAGTCCGAGGCTATCGCAAAAAACCTGCGAGAAATGTCGAGCCTGCGGGTGCCGGTGATCTGCACCGTAATAGGAGAGGGCGGCTCTGGCGGCGCGCTGGCGATTGGTGTTGGCGACAAAGTTAACATGTTGCAGTACAGCACCTATTCGGTGATCTCCCCGGAAGGCTGTGCCTCTATTTTGTGGAAAAGCGCGGACAAAGCGCCCATTGCCGCCGAAGCGATGGGCATTATCGCCTCGCGCCTGAAAGAGCTGAAGCTTATCGACAGCATCGTACCGGAGCCTCTGGGTGGCGCCCACCGTGATGTGTCGACCATTGCCGCCGTGTTGAAAACTCAATTGCTAGACGATTTGGCCGAGCTTGACGGTCTCAACGAAGAAGAGTTGCTCAACCGCCGTTATCACCGCCTGATGAGCTATGGCTATTGCTGAGTGACCGATACCGGACGCTGGTGCTCGAGGTGCCCGGGCTAGACCAGCGACATATCCTGCACGCTCGCGCCCGCGTCGACCGGTATCACGGTTGGCCGAAATAACTGATCGAAGAACTTACGAAGGATGTGTGAATAAACATTATTGCAATACTCTTGCCGGAACAAGTAATTACAAAGTCGAACCGATACGGGAGTTGGCATAGGCGCCGATGCGCATTGCGGTATTGTTTTCGACTGGGAGCAGTACGTCATGGATCTCTAACGAGATCAACAACTATCAGCCGCTATATGCGTTTATCAGCACCCGTTCGGTGCTTGACGTCAGTGTCAATGCGATGCGCATGGCGCCCTATTTTGAATATGGCTTAGATGAAGGCTAGCGCGAACTGGGCTCACTCTGGGCTCACTGTTGGAGCATATCGACTCCACCTGGAAGTAGAGGAGTATATCGCCCGTATTTTCCGACGGAGTTAAATGCAGTACATTAAGCAGACGCTGGCGCCGTCGATCTATTTTGACTCCACCTGGGTGCTGTACACCAATTTCCATCCTATCTATCGCGGCAAAATCTGTATGAGCGGAGAGCGAACCCATGACAAAATCATCTTCGAGACACAATCAACGCATAAATTACTAGCGGCCTTTTCACAGGCGTCAGTTATCCACATTAATGGTGATTATGATGAACGCACCTTTAACGAAGTGAACGTGACGCACACCACCATCTCTCCCCATTGCGACATAGTGGCGTCCATTGAAATGGCAGTGGCGATGATGTGCGGCAAACCGGGGCGCCGCCTGGTCCAATGCTTCATTGAGTGGACGCTGCATTTTAAGGCTTACCGTTTACATGGGGAGTCGGAGGGCTGATTTTTGGGGAGTCGGAGGGCTGATTTTTCGATATCTTTCAGCCTGAGATCATTGAATGCACCGTCTGCTGGCCGGTGGTGCCGAGCGCACCGCGGCGCGGGTTTCGCGATGCTAACATGTATCTCGATCATGTATCTCGATCCTATCAATGTCACTATCCTGACGCCAGGAAAGGGATCTCGGCTTAGCTGGTAGCCAAGTCCCCCGATTAGTACGGGGTGGTGGAAAACTGGTCCTTATAATCTGCTGTTTTGTTTAGTATTGGTATCGATAAAACCAGGGCTATGAGCCTGTTGCGCTAGTTTACCGAGTTCAAGCGCGCCTACGATCTCAATCTACACGGAAAATGACGACCTACTCCGCGTTCCAGCTGCGGGTGCGCGGTAACGCAGAAACTGTTGTGCTGTCGCAAATGGTTGGATGCATTTTCACCAAGATGCGGCTACCTGTACCTGCTTGGGGTACCGGTGGTAATGCTCGGCGAGATGATCACCGAAGGCAGCTGCGCGGTGCTGGATTTCTTTTTGGTACTGTGCGCAATCGGTCAACATTATCCGGGCTTTGAAGCCGACATTCACAACACTGAACTGACCGATGATGGCCGCTTTGGGTACGGGTCCTGAAATAAAGCGCTACCAGGCGGACGGCATGGGCGTACCTGAAGCGCGGAAATTGCTACAAAGGTAAGGTAGGGACGCCTGACGTAGGCACAACAGCGGCGGTCGAGTTGCCGCCGGCTGGACACAGAATGTAGACGAGGATCTTGAAACGTGATTAATTTACAACGGATGCACGATATTGCCATCATCGACAGCGATTATGCACGCAGTAAACATTTTTGCTGCCATGTGCTGGGCTTTATGCTTATCTGCGAACATTACCGCGCCGCACGGGACTCTTGGAAAGAGGATCTGGTGCTGCGAGGGGATTATCTGATTGAGCTGTTCTCCTTTCTCAGCGCGCTAAGGCGGCTCAGCCGACCGGAAGCCCAGGGGTTGTGTCATTTAGTCTTCAGCGTCGCCGACATCTACAGGGCGATTTCCAGCTTAGAGGCTGACGGCGTGGCCTTCGAGCCGCTGCGGGTTGATGTGCTCATCAGCAAGGAATTCACTTTTTTTACCGCCCCAGATCGGTTACCGCTGGAGCTGTATGAAGCCTAATACCGTTTGGCAGGTGCGGGCGTTGCGTCGTCGTATCGCAGTCCGTGTTGCGCCTTATCGCGCGCTGCTGCTAGCATTCAGCGGTGGGCTCGATTCGACGGTATTACTGGATGCCCTCACCGCGCTGCGTGACGGTGATGACGCTCTGGATGGCGCAGATGCGCCAGGGCTACGAGCGGTTCATGTTCATCATGGATTAAGCCGCCACGCCGATCGTTGGGCCGCCCATTGCGCGAATGAATGCCGCAGGCGCGACGTCGTGCTTAGCACGGCGCATGTGGTGCTCGACGGGACACCAGAGGGCCTGGAGGCGGCTGCGCGCAGCGCCCGTTATCAGGCACTAGCGGCGATACTGTGGGACAACGAAGTGTTGCTTACCGCCCAACATCAAGACGATCAGGCGGAAACGCTGCTACTGGCGCTTAAACGTGGTAGTGGTCCGACAGGCCTGGCGGCGATGGCGGCGGATGCACCATTTCACGGCCGCCGCCTGGTGCGGCCCCTGTTGGAGTGCGGCCGGGCGGAGCTGGAAGCGTACGCCCGTGCACGCGGGCTCCGCTGGATTAAGGATGACAGCAATAACGACCTGCGGTTTGATCGCAATTTTCTGCGCCTGCGGATCCTGCCATTACTGCGGCAGCGCTGGCCGCAATTTGCCGCCGCCGTGGCGCGCAGCGCGCAGTTTTGCGCCAAGCAGGAGCGGCTCTTGGATGAACTGCTTGAGGAGACGCTAGAGACGCTTACTCTGCCAGACGGGTCGCTGCGTTTGACGGCACTAACGGCGATGAGCGATATCCGGCGCGCAGCCGTTTTACGGCGCTGGTTGGCCAGCCGCGGCGTGAGAATGCCATCACACCAGCAATTGGATCGTCTGTGGCACGAAGTGGCGCTCAGCCGGCGCGATGCGGTTGCACAAATACAGCTTGGCGACTGGCAGGTACGACGCTTTCGCAACTGTCTGTATGTGCTGCCGCAATTGCCGGCTCTTCCCGATGGCGTGACGATAGTGCCCTGGCCGCCGCAAAGCGAGAAGCTTATGTTGCCCGCAGGGCTGGGAATCCTCCATCGATACCCGGAGAGCTTGAACAGCGTAGCACAGAGCATCGCTAACGCGCCACCGATGCCTAACAACGTCCCACGGGGGCGGATGGATGTCATGGATGTCGATGCCGTAATCGTCGCCGCAGGAGGGATTGTCGTCAACACTGACGGTGTCGCCAGTGCGGCGCTATCCGAGGCTGTGGTGCGCGCACCGCGGTCCTACGAACGGGTGTCGGTACGCTTTGGTCCTGTGCGCGGTCTGCTGTATATCACCGGGCGCCGGCGCGGGCGAACATTGAAAAAAATCTGGCAAGAACTGGCTATTCCTCCGTGGCGACGCAGTAGCACGCCGATGCTGTTTTATAATGAACAGCTTATCGCGGCGCTGGGGGTATTTGTCACCTGGGAGGGCACGGCGCGGGAATCGGAGGGGCGATGGCATCTGTTTTGGCGGGCGGACAGCACTGAGGTAAAATCTGTCGTGCCAGAAGACGGTGGCCAGGACGGCGTGGGTGGTGGCAAACGAGGATAGCAAAAGCGATTAACGGTAAGCGGGCAGCCGTAGCGTCCCGCTCAAGTGAGGTGGAATTATTCTGCGCTGACCACTACGGTGCCCAACTCGGGATGTGTGAAGCTGGCAATGTGATCCAACCGGATGTCCTGGCTAACGCTCCCCTGTTCAATGACCAGATATTCAACACGCCTCCTCGACAACATTTCGCGTGCCATGCCAGTCACTGTTTCCCCATTACGGAGCGTAAGGTTCAATACCCAATGGTGCGTACAGGCGAGATCAAGATTATCGTAATCATCACAGTTAATGGGCTGATATTCTTCATTCATAATCATAAGCGATCACCTACATTTATTGGACGGTAAATGTCGCCTGTCCCCTGAGGAAGGATACACAGCCATTCACCGGTAATCCCGCACATCAATCAACAGTTATCACTTAAGCGACTATAGCACAGCCCCCCTTTTTTCCTGGAAGAAAAGGTGGCGGAAGATCTGAAAACCGGCGCTGCTGGCATGGCTTGGGCATGTTGACGATCGTCTTGAATTTACTTGCGGCTTAGCGCGGAAGATGAGCTCGCGCTGATGAGCTCGCGCTGTGGTTGCGAAATAACCACTGAGAAGTGCAATGGTGGATCAAGCCGGGCTTACCGGATGATACGCAAAGCGAGTTATCAGGCTCGCTCCAGGTAGTGCTGTACACCTATAATGTGCGTGCCGCTTGGGTTTGGTGGCAGCAAAACCAACCGCTTTGCCCACGCATGGGAATTTGTCGGTACGCTTTATCGACGACGGGCAGTTAAACGTGCGGGCGAATCTGGCGCAGCGTAATATGGTGCTACAGGCGACGCTGTGGAGGGGTTAATCTGGTTGTGAAATGCCGACAGTCAGCTAGAAGTAAGTGCGCCTATCAAGCCAGTCAGAATGGTCCGGAAAATACGCCATTCTTCTCCACGCGACAAATGAATCAAACTTTGATTGAGTTTGAGTGTAATAAGATCATCAACCACCTTCTCGCTAACCAAAAGCTAAATGAGAACCGGGTGAAAAGATTGATATTATTGATTGTCATTACGCTCAGCGGCAGCGTGTTGCCCGTCTGCCACATTGCGCCGCCGGCGGATAGGGCCTTTAGTCCAATGCAGCAGTATTATCGCCGGGCGAGAACCGCGAGGCCATTCATTAAACCTCACTTTCCTAGCAGAAATAGCACCTTCGTCATGCGACAGCACTTTACCATCGGCACGCACTTAGGCTGCATGCAGTCAAGCGTAGGGCGATGCCGGTAAAAGTGCTTTTCTACCGTCAAGCAATTCGCTGGAAATGTTAGATGCGTGATGATCTCTTCCGCCGGCTGCCGTTTTTCTACTTCTACCTCCGCTCGAGTAATGACTTGACGCGGCGCCTGCGCACGGGCGAACTGCGATAATCGCACACTTTAAAGACGCTGACCTGCGAAGGTACTCGCGGTGCGGCTGACTGCCGTCATCTGTCTGCGGCATGCCAGTGAACATCGCCCGGCAAATGACAGCGCTACAATCCCCGTCCGGATATCCAGACGGTCCCAACCCAAAGACCCTTCAGTGGTAACTGCTACGTTGACTTTCCGTGCGGCAGGGGTATGCGTTATCATTTATAGGGCAGTTGTTTTTCCTTGTATATTTCTATTGTTCTTCAAGGAGTTAAGTTATTTACCCTTAAGCATGTGTTATCTTCATATCCTCAAGCCTCTAAATCAATAAGTGTTAATGAAAGTGTAATTATTAACTTAACGTTGGTTTTTGTGCAACAATGAGTTTAACAACGTTATTGTGTGTTTATTCCGTGAGGATAATATTTTTCTAGCTGGTCTATTTATAGACCGATGGGACGGTGCGTCCTTGAAATTATATTTCAACGGTCAAGGAGGATTGATAGCATGTTGCTTATTTTCGAAGGTGTTGATAAACGAACGCCGTTCATTACCCGCGGCCCGCAATAGGCCGGGTAAACAATAGCGGACTTGGCCATTCTATCATCGCCTGGGAAATAGTACTTAAGCGTCGACGCGATTTCTGCGGGGTAAGCTACCCTGGCGCGGTTAACGTCGCTAGAAGCCGGCTTCCGCTGCCTTATTTTTGTCCCCAGCGCGAGTGGACTGTGGCTACCGGATCTCCGTCGCCACGGCTGCGAAAGGGTGTCGACGCATGACGTTATTCGGAAGGCCGCCGGCGTTGTTACCTGTATACACCGCGACGCAGATGCTTGCTCAGCCCCGCGGGTTCCGACCCTCGGTCCGCAGGCTGCGCGAGCCATCCATCACAGCAGAGCAGAGCAGGGTGCAGTCGGGGTGAAGGCTCCATTGCAAGGCAACCTCCTGGCGGCGCTGGTAAAGAGACATAACCCCTGGCGCGGCGCCGGCGCGCCACCGATGTTGTATGGCGCCCGCGTGTGCGTTGCGTCCTGAATATCAGAATTACTGGCGGCAGCTTAACATTAGAAACGTCAATTTGCGGCATTCAAGACGTACTGACGTCGTCAAAAGCCGACGTAACCTTGCTGGCATACGTTGAAGAACAGCGGCGAGCACACACGTTGTAAAACAGCACGCAATGCTGGCTATTCCACCCAGGAAGCGTTCATCGACAAGCTTGACCTCATCGCAGCCCTTAGCGTGACGTTCATGATTGAGACGGCACCTGGCGAATTTTTGCAATCCAAGATCGCTAGGATTTTACCCTACGGGACGTCATGACAGGCGATGCGCTATGCGTTTGGGCGAAAGCTGGTCGCCGCTGATCGCGTACTCCGCGTATCCAGACACTGCTTTTGACCGATAATCACAGTGTGATGAAACCGGAATTTTTTAGCATGGCCAAATAAAGAAGCTTTTCAAGCTGCATCAGGCATTGCAAACGCAGTTACATGAAGTGACCAACGATAGTGAGATTGAAATGCCTATCTTATCATAGCGAAAAACCGGTTGGCCTGTGCATTACCGCCGCTACTGGAGGAGAAAGAGCAAAACGCGGTGGCAACGATAGACAGAAGATGGATGGACAGCGAGATAACGGAGCAACTGATAACACTACATCAGAGGAGAGCGCTTCTGCGTGCCAGGCAATGGTTGCGCTAATTGGATCCGTTGGCGACATGCTAATTTCGCTATTCAATGGCAGAATCTATCCATGGGCCCTTTCTGACACAATCGGTGGCGTTGTGTTCATTTATTCATGGCCATCTATCGCTGCGTCAAAAGTTAAAGTGGTTAGCATGTCGCTCGCCGCGGTGGCGGATCTACAAACGTATCAGGTTCTGCCACCACTCCCCTTTAGCGAAAGCCGCGATATTTAGCGGACGTTAATGTGCGCAAATGCAGCGCCATGGACATGATCAGCAATCGCACCCGACACTGGCTGATCAGCGCTATATCGCCCAGCATGTTCGGTGCCATCAGTTTCGGCTTGTATGTACATATCACGCTTACGGCCGATGACGTATCGCTGAAAAACGCGCCTAGACGAACGTGCCAATGGAACTGATTTTACCGCACTAGGGTCGGGCGGCGGATGGCTATCAAGCGATGCGCGCGTTGGGCAGCCACGGCATCGACGCGAGCGGCTGGGCGATTATCCTCGTTGACAGTTCGATTTAAAGAGGGTTGTGCTAGTTTACGCCCAACAGCGCCGAGGTCATGTTGCATTAGTATCAGTCTTTACGCTTACTTGGCAACATTCGCCGTTTTTTCGCGAGCCGGCGGTCATTTCCGGGCCTAAGACTTTGAAAATGGTGCCGCGCGACTACTAACTGGCCGTATTCGACCATGCCGGCGAACTGGCAAAAATCATGCTCATCAGCCTCAGCGACGGCCTGTTTGGCAGACATCAAATAGCGCCGATTAACAGCAAGCGTGCTGCAAGATGTCCCTGGAACGGTAACGCTGGACGAGCTTACCTTCGTTGGCGATAACCTGTTGCTTGCCGATGGGCGACGGGCGCAACTGGTGATAGAAGATTATCCGGCGGTTCCCGTCATCAAATCAAATGCAGACGGCATTGATCTACGGACGGGCCACTGTCGACAACATTCTGACGCTATTGTTTGCAGTTAGCGTGCCGGGTAGAACAAAGCGAGCGGCTGGCCGCGGCCCAAGCATTTCGCTAATGCTAATGCCTTCGAGTCTATCAAAGGTCTACGCGGAGATGGAGGGCATCTAGTATATATTGGACACGGCAATGGAAAGTGGCTTTTCTTAATATACGCCGATTCGCTACAAAACGTTTACAAACGTTGGCGCTATCGGTGCGAGGCGCGGGACGAGGTCAAAGAGACTTGGTTAATAAACTGCATGGAGTCAGCGCGATTTAATGACATCGATGGCAAAATATGCTGGCTTACCGTCAGCGTCTTCTCTGCTAGTGCTGCAAAACGGTTAAATCACATTATCCATAATTTAATGATAGATAATCACATCTGTAAGGTCAAATTATTATTTTATGCTCTATATTTTCAGGAACAACTGGAATCCATCAACGCTTTATGTGTATCAACACCATATGCTACGCAAGATGATGAGTTCTGCCATCTCGATACACAGCTACAGCAATATGCTAAGCATGGAGTCTGGCAGATTGATATTTCATGCACGAGGATTCGCCCTTGGATGGTCATTTTCACCCATGAATAATATGAAGATCGCCGTCCACTTTGGTGAAGAAAACGAATATTATTGATGCAGCAGTTAGGAGAACTACCCATGCAGTGCGAAATGTAGCTTCCATATCGTGAAACACACGCTTGCTTTGATGCCACCGGCGAGTTCATTTCTACAGGCGGTAAAAGAATTGCACTGTTCAGCATTGCCGCAAAACGCCTGTGAGCATGCGCTAAATATATCAGTCCATGCAAACCGGCTATCGCTCCAGCAATGCGCCGCAGTGCAGGAAACCCTGGCGCACCTCGACAGCGGTCTGCTGTCACAGCATAAACTTGAAGATATCATGCTGAATATTCAGCCCGTGGCCAATAGTGTAGCGATGAGGGATCTCCCATATGTTATTTAAGCTTGGGCGACAATCATTTTGTCTGCTGAAACAATCATCTATTTGATAATAAGTTGGGTGAGAGGGATACTATCATTCAGGATACTATCATTAGCGCTCAGCAATTAGGGTTGTTCAATAAAGGTTTTTGTAGCAACAGGATCTGTCCTATTGGGTTTTGAACGGGGCGGTTAACGTCGAAAAGTATTGCCTTCACCCATAATACCAGCGCGCCGGGCGCAAGGTGGTGTTGGAGATAAATGAATTACATAATCACGGCATCACAAATTTCAGTGACGGGGTAGCGCGCTTTGGAATTTTCGCCGCAGAAGACATTCGGCGCAAGACATCTATAGGGAAGCGTCGTTTGGTATTTGCGGTTGCATAATTTATTGGAGCACCTATACCTGCGGTGGCATCACTTAGTCAACGTCCGCCGACCCCATTCAGTTCTACTCTATATGTCGTTTATTTTGTCGAGACAAATATTCTCGGGCTGCTGAAAGGCATGATTGACAGTGAATCTTTCCTTGAACACTATCCAGGTTTTACGACGCCCAAGCTTATTAAAGAGGCTGTAACGCAGCTCGACGTGATACTTATTTTACGGTGAGCGGAAAATGCAGTGCGCGCTGCAACAATTTCTGGTAGAGAGCGACTACTTTCGGTTGCGCTATGCCGATCCACACCTCCCCTCTCAACCGTCTTCGCCACACGAAATAGGTCATACAACGCTCGATGAGAGCAATAATATTGCACTAGCTCCTTTGGAGGTGTATCGCGAACTACCCCTACTGAGCCAAATTTATCTCAGTTTTCGCGCGAGCGGCGAGGAGCGCCGTTACTGGAACGCACCGTTAATATTGCCGCGCAGGAGGCAGACAACCGGCGGTGACCGAGCAAAGTAGCACAAGCGCCAAAACTTGGCCTGGGGTTCCCGTTCAAGCCGGCAAGTTGGACGGTACGCGCATCATCCATCCTCGGCGAAAAGAGAATCTTATCTATATTTATGCTAATGCGACCTACAATTTTACTTGCCATTCCCAACCGTCGCCAAACATGGGAGTAAAATCTATCAGGCGTTCCTTGATTTCTTTGTGGTTGCAAACGGATGCGCCGGCCACATTGCTGCCTCAATGGAGAAACGCCCTTTTGACTGTGCCGCTAGTGATTATCCAGATACTGGAAAATGACACGCGGATGATCATACGGGAAATTGGCCCGCTACATTGCCCAGGAAATAAAACGACTATGCTGCGTGCCTCAAAGTCGGTGAAAACAGGGGAAGTGATACAGCCGGTCAACTAAGCTGATGAAAATCCGATCTATGCTGGCCCGGACTGTCTGAAACTTAACCGATTAGCGGCGAGTGTAGTGTAGTATTGATGGATGATGAGACGTGCTCGCCAGGCTTCGCACGAATGAGGTGCGTAGTGTCTTGTTTTATTTCGCGGCAGTGATTTTATCGACGAGAAAACCAACAATCGCGCTAAGTTTGATCATCTGCTTTTCACCGCTTCGACGGTTTTTATACTCGATTTCATCTACATCCAGATCGCGATCGCCTATTACTAACTGGTGCGGTATCCCGATGAGCTCCATATCGGCAAACATCACGCCAGGACGCTCTTTACGATCATCGAGCAAAACGTCAATACCGCGCGCCTGCAACTGCCGATAAAGATCTTCCGCCACTTCTTTCACCCGGAAGGATTTATGCATATTTATGGGCAAAATGGCGACGTTGAATGGTGCCAGGGCTTCCGGCCATAAAATGCCACGCTCGTCGTGGTTTTGCTCGATAGCGGCCGCCACCACGCGGGTGATACCGATGCCGTAGCAGCCCATGGTCAGTGTTTGATTGCGGCCGTCTTCACCCTGCACGGAAGCTTTCATCATTTCTGAATATTTAGTGCCCAACTGAAAAATATGGCCCACTTCGATCCCGCGCTTGATTTGCAGTGTGCCGTTACCGTCCGGGCTGATATCGCCGTCAACAACTTTGCGTAGGTCGGCTACCGGAGGCAGCGGCAAATCCCGTTCCCAGTTGATGCCGAAGAAGTGTTTCCCCTTGACGTTGGCGCCGGCGGCGAAATCACTCATCACCGCCACGCTACGGTCGATAACCAGCGGCAGGTTCACCAGCCAAAGCGAGCCAGGACCTGCGTCGACCGCCAGACGGATTTCCTCTTCGCTGACGAACGTCAACGGGACAGCGACCTGCGGCAATTTCTCGGCTTTGACGTCATTGAGCTGATGATCGCCGCGGACAATCAGCGCCACCAGCGGATGATCGGCATCTTCGCAGGCTCGGACCAGCAGCGTCTTGACGGTTTTTTCCACCGGCAGTGAAAATTGCGCCACCAGTTCGGCGATGGTGCGAGCGCCGGGGGTGTCCACCAACCGCATCTCTTCGCTGGGTGCGGCGCGAGTGATAGCTGGGGCAATCGCCTCTGCCAGTTCGATATTAGCGGCGTAGTCTGACGCGGTCGAGAAAACGATATCGTCCTCACCGCTGTCGGCCAGCACCTGAAACTCGTGTGATGCGCTGCCGCCGATGGAGCCGGTATCCGCCTGCACTGCGCGAAATTCTAGCCCCATACGGGTGAAAATAGCGCTATAGGCCTGATACATAGCATCATAAGTCGCCTGAAGCGACGCTTGGCTGGTGTGGAAGGAATAGGCGTCTTTCATTATAAACTCCCGCGAACGCATGATGCCGAAACGTGGACGCACTTCGTCGCGGAATTTGGTCTGGATCTGATAGAAATTCAATGGCAACTGCTTATAGGAGCTGACCTCATTGCGAATAAGGTCGGTTATCACCTCTTCATGTGTGGGGCCAAGGACAAACGGCCGAGCGTCGCGATCGGTAAACCGCAGCAGTTCCTGGCCATACTGGACCAAACGTCCGCTTTCCTGCCACAGATCCGCCGGCTGCACTACCGGCATGGCCACTTCAATAGCGCCGGCGTTGTTCATCTCTTCGCGCACTATATTTTCCACTTTACGTAGCACGCGAAAACCAGTGGGTAGCCAGCTATACAGGCCGGACGCCAGCTTACGAATCATCCCAGCGCGCAGCATCAGCTTATGGCTGACCACTTCTGCATCGGCGGGGACTTCTTTAAGGGTAGATAGCAGATATTGGCTAGTACGCATGTTAGTTAGGTTCCACAAAAGCGGCTGAGTGGCCGTAGGTTGCCAGCAGGCAGCAAAAATAATGAAAGTGATATAGTCTACCAGCGCCTGCCGACGACCAAAAAGACCAGAAATTTAATCCATTATCCCGTCTGCGTAGCCGGATTCGGGCTCGGCGATCGGGCCTGCAACGTCAGTATCGCTCCCAGCAACTATCCCATGGCGATAACCTCGCTAGTCGTCTCGCTCATGCGCCAGCGTGACATTAAAAGCCAGCAGTGCCGCAGCATACTTCCCCACGCCGGCATTCCCAAGCGGGTGATAGGCGGGACAAGGATCCCACGCTAGAACATCGTCGATACATTCCCGCTGAAAAACAAACGGAAGCAAAATATGGCTGAACTCCGTTAGGTCGCGTACCGCTTCCGTTAATTATAGGAATGCAGCTCGCCGCCGCCGCCGGCTAGCACGGCACGACGAACTTTATGGTGAGCGGACAACGCCTATTTGAGGTCATTGCGAAACGAACGCTGAGCGCGGTTCCCTGGCAAATGGCCTGCTGATAGCAGCCAGAGACAGCGCTCACGATCTAGCACTGATGCAGTAACACGCCGTTGCCTTTCATCACGGCGCCGTGGATTTGCATATTGCGGCGCGCGGCATTGATAATTGGCGGCGAATCTTGGAGGCTGACTTTACAGGTTGAGCCATATACCTCGCCCAGATCACGGAACGACTTGCCTACTAGCCCTTTCAGGCGCCGTGTGGCTCAGCTTTATGCACAGCGGAGGTCGTGTCTTTAAACGGATTTTGGGGTCATTTTGCACAGCGGAAGGTGCGCGTAGTATAGCCAGGAGCATCTCGTTAGCGAGAGAAGGAGCAGTAAAGCAGGTAATGCGCGCATCATTCTTCTTCTTATTATTGTAATGGCTGCTATTGAAGCAATCTACGGCAGAAATAACAAGACGGGCCGTGACCCGTCATGATTAAAACATAACCGTCATTAACAACTACCGGCTTTGACCGCACCACCGTTAAAGATTTTGTTGGCGGTATCGTTCATTCCATCGGACTAATCGGCCTGATAGGCCTGAACAAATTTCTTCACGTTTTCGGCGTTTTATTGTCTTCGCGCGCCACGATTAGGTTGATATAAGGCGAGTCCTTATCCTCGCAAACAGACCATCTTTGGTCGACATCGGGCTAATCTGGCTGGCGTAAGTGACATGATATGAGTGACGTGGCAACTACGAGGCTTCAAGTTCCAGCAGCTTCAGGTTCTTCAGATTATCGGTCACATTACAGAACGGCCTGCATCAGCCCCACGCTCGGTTTCAAGCCCAATTTTGCAACAGTAGCAGCGAAGGCCAAGGTTGGTCAGATCGCTAGGTAGAGTGATTCCGGGCTTCAGCTCGGCCAGCGATTGGATTGACCTGGAGCCGGCGGATGGAATACACAAAGGCACTCCCTGTGGTCACGAGCCTATAGCCGCGTCTTTTACTTGCTGATCCAGATACGATTTGTGCTGGAACGCGTTGGCATCGATATCGCCGTTACTGAGCGCTTCGTTCGGCAACACGTAATCATTAAGGGTTACCGGCCTCACGTCCAGGCCGTATTTCTCTTTGGCCACTTTTGCGCCGTTTTCGCTATCTGCTATTCAGTGCCATTGATCACGCCTACTTTGATGTGATTCGGATCTTTTCATCCTGTCCGAAGCCGGCTAGCGCCGCCGCGCTAACCAGCGTAGGCGCCTTTGCCAAAGTTTAACATTGAAAGACATATCTCTTTCGGTGAGATGTAGTGTCCTTACGCCATAATGTCGACGTAGGGATGGTCGCGTTATTGATGGGTAAACCGCTCTTACGAGCCAATCATCGCTAAGTTGTATTAAATAGATTAAATAGACCAGAACCACCAACAATACTAATATGGTATTCTCACGATGGCGTTGTAACCGATATAGCCGTATTGAATGCCGATTTGTCCCGGCCTACCGGCGCCCATGGCGCAATACCCCACCAGGGTATGGTGTAATGATCGCGGCGTTAATGAGACCGGCAGCGCTTCCGGTAACAGTACCTTGCGGATGATGTGCATCGGTATGGCACCCATGGCACGAGAGGCTTCTACCGGGCCAGAGGGAATTTTCAACAGGGCGTTTTCGCCCATTCGGGCATAAAGGGGGCGCTTATTGTTAGCGGCACAATGGCAACCTTAAGGCCGATGGAAGTCCTGACGATGATACGGCAAAACCGAAAAATCCCGGGACGAATGTCATCGTCAGGGTTTCCAAACCACACGGGCCAATAGGGCGATCATTCCATCAATAACCCAGCACCTCTACATTGGCCTGATGCTGCTGCAAATAAGCGATAGCGGCGGCGTCCGCTTCATCCCCTTCCATTTCTGTCAACATGACGCCGAATTTAACGCCGCCGGAGTAATCCATCTGGGCGCTGATAATGTTATTGTTGATGTTGAAGCGGTACAGGCTTCCGACAACAGCGGCGCATCCACCGACTTGACCGGTAAATTCCAATTGCAATATGGGAATGCGGCCAGGTGCACACGTCGGTATACATGCGCTGCTGATAATCCTGCGGAATATCTAAATGCAGCGTGGAACGGATGAAAGCCCGTGCCAGCGACGTTTTCGGGTGGGAAAACATTTCGCTTACTGAATCCTATTCGATGGTTCCCATTGACTAATGACCGCGACCTGATCGCAAATGTGTTTCACAGCATCCGTTTCATAGGCAATTAAGGCAATCCAATAGTATGGTCAGGCCCAGGCGCCAATTGACATCTGTTAACAACACTAAGATTGATGAGGTCGTGGCGAGATCCAGTGCGCTGGTTGCTTCATTGCACAACAGCACTTTAGGATTACTGGCCAGCGCGAGACGATGGCGACACGCTGGGTGATAGCGCTTTAGGCCGCTCATATAATTCCAGCGGTAGTGCGACATTGCCGGCCGCCGTGCGCGAGGAAAGTAAACTAAAATGCTTGAAGATCATGCTTATCTAATGACAGGCATCGATCAACTGCTGCTTGAGCAGATTCGTTAAATCGGTACCGCGTTAACCGCCACCGATTTTATATATAGGCCACATAGCGAACGTGTTCCATTTTATGGGTTTCGCAACTTTATGGCGTGACGATACGATTAACGCCGATAACGGTTATGTCGATGAGATTTATGATTTTCAATTTATCAATGGTGCGATCGAAGCCATGCTGGCTCAAGGTTTTTCAGCGAAGAGCAGTTTATACGCGCCTGACGGAATGGATGGAGTGGTCACTGACGGATCGTGACTCTATTTGCCCTCACCATCCCGAGTGGGATTGCGAAACCCAGGATGCTGTTGGACGCACAGTACCACCTGCAAATCGATATAGCTTCTTCTTTATCATACCGGGGACAAGTTGGACGATATGCTGGCGGGCCAGGCGGCCGAAGTTGGTACCCGGGTGCAGTAACGGAGAAGTCCAGCGCCGGCTTGGATCATCGATACCATTGCCATTTCAACCTGGCTCCCTCCACTCCCTATAATGCGCCTCCACTGACCGGGAGCAGTCGTTGCGACTTACCGGCTCAGCCAGAGGCAAGCGGTCCACGAAGGTTAAATAAAAGCTTGACTCTGCAGCGGAAAAGCGTAGTATACGCCACTTGTACCGGTAGAGGAATTACCCTCCCGGACACGCTCTTTAACAATTTATCAGACAATCTGTGTGGGCACTCATAAGACAGTATCGATACACGAAATATCAAGTCTTGAAGAGTGAACAACGAATATTCATAGGAATACCAGTTTTAATTCTTTGAGCATCAAGCTTTTAATTGAAGAGTTTGATCATGGCTCAGATTGAACGCTGGCGGCAGGCCTAACACATGCAAGTCGAGCGGCAACGGAAAGAAGCTTGCTTCTTTGCCGGCGAGCGGCGGACGGGTGAGTAATGTCTGGGGATCTGCCCGATGGAGGGGGATAACTGCTGGAAACGGTAGCTAATACCACATAACGTCGCAAGACCAAAGTGGGGGACCTTCTGGCCTCACACCATCGGATGAACCCAGATGGGATTAGCTAGTAGGTGGGGTAATGGCTCACCTAGGCGACGATCCCTAGCTGGTCTGAGAGGATGACCAGCCACACTGGAACTGAGACACGGTCCAGACTCCTACGGGAGGCAGCAGTGGGGAATATTGCACAATGGGGGAAACCCTGATGCAGTCATGCCGCGTGTGTGAAGAAGGCCTTCGGGTTGTAAAGCACTTTCAGCGGGAAGGAAGGCGATGGCGTTAATAGCGCCATCTGTTGACGTTACCCGAAGAAGAAGCACCGGCTAACTCCGTGCCAGCAGCCGCGGTAATACGGAGGGTGCAAGCGTTAATCGGAATTACTGGGCGTAAAGCGTACGCAGGCGGTCTATTAAGTCAGATGTGAAATCCCCGGGCTCAACCTGGGAACTGCATTTGAAACTGGTAGGCTAGAGTCTCGTAGAGGGGGGTAGAATTCCAGGTGTAGCGGTGAAATGCGTAGAGATCTGGAGGAATACCAGTGGCGAAGGCGGCCCCCTGGACGAAGACTGACGCTCAGGTACGAAAGCGTGGGGAGCAAACAGGATTAGATACCCTGGTAGTCCACGCCGTAAACGATGTCGATTTGAAGGTTGCGGCCTTGAGCCGTGGCTTTCGGAGCTAACGCGTTAAATCGACCGCCTGGGGAGTACGGCCGCAAGGTTAAAACTCAAATGAATTGACGGGGGCCCGCACAAGCGGTGGAGCATGTGGTTTAATTCGATGCAACGCGAAGAACCTTACCTACTCTTGACATCCAGAGAACTAGGCAGAGATGCCTAGGTGCCTTCGGGAGCTCTGAGACAGGTGCTGCATGGCTGTCGTCAGTTCGTGTTGTGAAATGTTGGGTTAAGTCCCGCAACGAGCGCAACCCTTATCCTTTGTTACCAGCGATTCGGTCGGGAACTCAAGGGAGACTGCCGGTGATAAACCGGAGGAAGGTGGGGATGACGTCAAGTCATCATGGCCCTTACGAGTAGGGCTACACACGTGCTACAATGGCGCATACAAAGAGAAGCGATCTTGCGAGAGTCAGCGGACCTCATAAAGTGCGTCGTAGTCCGGATTGGAGTCTGCAACTCGACTCCATGAAGTCGGAATCGCTAGTAATCGTGGATCAGAACGCCACGGTGAATACGTTCCCGGGCCTTGTACACACCGCCCGTCACACCATGGGAGTGGGTTGCAAAAGAAGTAGGTAGCTTAACCTTCGGGAGGGCGCTTACCACTTTGTGATTCATAACTGGGGTGAAGTCGTAACAAGGTAACCGTAGGGGAACCTGCGGTTGGATCACCTCCTTACCTAAACGATACGTTAAGTGACGTGCCCACACAGATTGTCTGATAACTACCACGAGCAAGAAACCTCCTATAGGCTTGTAGCTCAGGTGGTTAGAGCGCACCCCTGATAAGGGTGAGGTCGGTGGTTCAAGTCCACTCAGGCCTACCAGTTACACTTATCCCGATGAATGAGACCGCAGCGTGTTGTTGTCAGGCAAACGTGTCAGGCTGTGTTCAGCATGCGGTGAAAAGAAGATTGGCTGTCGCCCTGTTTATTGACTGTGGTGAACGAAGCATTACCTGGCATGCAGGTAGACCAGGCATATGCAAGATGAACGACTTGGGGCTATAGCTCAATTGGGAGAGCGCCTGCTTTGCACGCAGGAGGTCAGCGGTTCGATCCCGCTTAGCTCCACCATTCATGGAATGTATTTGTGGGATGAGCGATTTTTCTGTCGTTGATTTGTTTCAGAGCGCGTTTGATAAACGCGCTCTGAAATATCGTGCTCTTTAACAATCCGGAATAAGCTGAAAATTTGAAACACATGCTGAAGTGCAAGCTCAGCATGTGAGTCTCTCAAACGAAGTAAGCAAACCTGAGATAACGCTTAACGTTATCACTGTCGTGCGATAGGCGCTGTCGTTTCAGCCCGGTCCTCACAGACTGTGCCGAGTCTCGCCTGTATGGTGAGACTCAAGCGAGACGACGCAAGTGACTGAAAGCCCGGAAGTCGTGGCAGACCGTCGAACCAAATGCAGACAGCTCAGGGTTGTGAGGTTAAGTAACTAAGCGTATACGGTGGATGCCTAGGCAGTCAAAGGCGATGAAGGACGCGTTAATCTGCGAAAAGCGCCGGTGAGCTGATATGAAGCGTTATCAGCCGGCGATGTCCGAATGGGGAAACCCGATGCAATTCGTTGCATCATCGTCAGGTGAATCCATAGCCTGACGAAGCGAACCAGGGGAACTGAAACATCTCAGTACCCTGAGGAAAAGAAATCAACCGAGATTCCCCCAGTAGCGGCGAGCGAATGGGGAACAGCCCAGAGCCATCATCAGCTTGCGCATCAGGAGAACGGTCTGGAAAGTCCGGCGACAGAGGGTGATAGCCCCGTATCCGAAGGTGCGCTTGTTGTGAGCTCAATGAGTAGGGCGGGACACGTGATATCCTGTCTGAAGATGGGGGGACCATCCTCCAAGGCTAAATACTCCTGACTGACCGATAGTGAACCAGTACCGTGAGGGAAAGGTGAAAAGAACCCCGGCAAGGGGAGTGAAATAGAACCTGAAACCGTGTACGTACAAGCAGTGGGAGCATCCTTCGGGGTGTGACTGCGTACCTTTTGTATAATGGGTCAGCGACTTATATTCTGTAGCAAGGTTAACCATATAGGGGAGCCGTAGGGAAACCGAGTCTTAACTGGGCGTTTAGTTGCAGGATATAGACCCGAAACCCGGTGATCTAGCCATTGGCAGGTTGAAGGTTGGGTAGTACTAACTGGAGGACCGAACCGACTAATGTTGAAAAATTAGCGGATGACTGGTGGCTGGGGGTGAAAGGCCAATCAAACCGGGAGATAGCTGGTTCTCCCCGAAAGCTATTTAGGTAGCGCCTCGTGAAGTCATCTACGGGGGTAGAGCACTGTTTCGGCTAGGGGTCCATCCCGGATTACCAATCCGATGCAAACTGCGAATACCGTAGAATGTTATCACGGGAGACACACGGCGGGTGCTAACGTCCGTCGTGAAGAGGGAAACAACCCAGACCGCCAGCTAAGGTCCCAAAGTCATGGTTAAGTGGGAAACGATGTGGGAAGGCCCAGACAGCCAGGATGTTGGCTTAGAAGCAGCCATCATTTAAAGAAAGCGTAATAGCTCACTGGTCGAGTCGGCCTGCGCGGAAGATGTAACGGGGCTAAACCATACACCGAAGCTGCGGCAGCGACACGTATGTGTTGTTGGGTAGGGGAGCGTT
Organism: Sodalis sp. (in: enterobacteria); assembly: GCF_036327475.1. Lineage (NCBI taxonomy): Bacteria > Pseudomonadati > Pseudomonadota > Gammaproteobacteria > Enterobacterales > Bruguierivoracaceae > Sodalis > Sodalis sp. (in: enterobacteria). The sequence goes on from NZ_CP132913.1 coordinate 1,862,451, forward strand.
CTGTAAGCCTGTGAAGGTGACCTGTGAGGGCTGCTGGAGGTATCAGAAGTGCGAATGCTGACATAAGTAACGATAAAGCGGGTGAAAAGCCCGCTCGCCGGAAGACCAAGGGTTCCTGTTCAACGTTAATCGGAGCAGGGTGAGTCGACCCCTAAGGCGAGGCCGAAAGGCGTAGTCGATGGGAAACAGGTTAATATTCCTGTACTGGGTGTGACTGCGAAGGGGGGACGGAGAAAGCTAGGTTCGCCGGGGGACGGTTGTCCCGGTTCAAGCGTGAAGGTGGAATGAGCAGGCAAATCCGCTCATTCTTAACATTGAGGCGTGATGACGAGCCACTACGGTGGTGAAGGAATTGATGCTACGCTTCCAGGAAAAGCCTCTAAGCTCCAGGTCACATCGAATCGTACCCCAAACCGACACAGGTGGTCAGGTAGAGAATACCAAGGCGCTTGAGAGAACTCGGGTGAAGGAACTAGGCAAAATGGTGCCGTAACTTCGGGAGAAGGCACGCTGGTGTGTAGGTGGAGGGCCTTGCGCCCCGAGCTGAAGCCAGTCGCAGATACCAGCTGGCTGCAACTGTTTATTAAAAACACAGCACTGTGCAAACACGAAAGTGGACGTATACGGTGTGACGCCTGCCCGGTGCCGGAAGGTTAATTGATGGGGTTATCGCTTGCGAGAAGCTCTTGATCGAAGCCCCGGTAAACGGCGGCCGTAACTATAACGGTCCTAAGGTAGCGAAATTCCTTGTCGGGTAAGTTCCGACCTGCACGAATGGCGTAATGATGGCCAGGCTGTCTCCACCCGAGACTCAGTGAAATTGAACTCGCCGTGAAGATGCGGTGTACCCGCGGCAAGACGGAAAGACCCCGTGAACCTTTACTATAGCTTGACACAGAACATTGAGCCTTGATGTGTAGGATAGGTGGGAGGCTTTGAAGTGCGGACGCCAGTCTGCATGGAGCCAATCTTGAAATACCACCCTTTAATGTTTGATGTTCTCACTCAGGCCCGTCATCCGGACCGAGGACAGTGTCTGGTAGGTAGTTTGACTGGGGCGGTCTCCTCCCAAAGAGTAACGGAGGAGCACGAAGGTTAGCTAATCACGGTCGGACATCGTGAGGTTAGTGTAAAGGCATAAGCTAGCTTGACTGTGAGAGTGACAGCTCGAGCAGGTGCGAAAGCAGGTCTTAGTGATCCGGTGGTTCTGCATGGAAGGGCCATCGCTCAACGAATAAAAGGTACTCCGGGGATAACAGGCTGATACCGCCCAAGAGTTCATATCGACGGCGGTGTTTGGCACCTCGATGTCGGCTCATCACATCCTGGGGCTGAAGTAGGTCCCAAGGGTATGGCTGTTCGCCATTTAAAGTGGTACGCGAGCTGGGTTTAGAACGTCGTGAGACAGTTCGGTCCCTATCTGCCGTGGGCGCTGGAAGATTGAGAGGGGCTGCTCCTAGTACGAGAGGACCGGAGTGGACGCACCACTGGTGTTCGGGTTGTCATGCCAATGGTATTGCCCGGTAACTACGTGCGGAAGAGATAACCGCTGAAAGCATCTAAGCGGGAAACTTGCCTCAAGATGAGTCTTCCCTGAGGTCTAGAGCCTCCTGAAGGGACGTTAAAGACGATGACGTTGATAGGTCGGGTGTGTAAGCGCTGCGAGGCGTTGAGCTAACCGATACTAATGACCCGTGAGACTTAACCTTACAACACCTGAGCTGTTTGAGAGCGAGCCACAAAAGTGCAGGTAATACCACCAACACCTGCAGCAAATGCAGGCAAAATGTGGTCGCTCATGTGCTAAGAGACAAGACACGAGACACCATCAGTGATGTTCCGGATAACGCCCGATGATCACGTAAGTGAGGGTTGGGTAGCCAGAGCCCGGAGCCCTCCGTACGGCGAAAGCGGTGCAGACAACGAATTTGCCTGGCGACACTAGCGCGGTGGTCCCACCTGACCCCATGCCGAACTCAGAAGTGAAACGCCGTAGCGCCGATGGTAGTGTGGGGTTTTCCCCATGCGAGAGTAGGAAACTGCCAGGTATCCATTTTAAAAGCCCTCCGCTCACGCAGAGGGCTTTTCTTGTCAAAGAAGCAAACGTTGCCACAGTCAAGGCCGGGAAGGCAGGGCTATATTCCCGATGAGTGAGCTCAGTGGCGACTCGCCTCTAAGGACGGAACAGGCAAGGCGCCACATAAAGAATTGCCCATGGGCCCATGGGATAGCGGCCACATGGCATTGTTTTACGGTCAGAAACCTCCCATCTCTGTACGTCGACTAAGGCGCATGCCAGCAAGTATGGGTTGTGTCACGTTAGAGGGGATGATTACGTATAGATAGAGATGGATAGCATGAAGTAGCGTGATTTTGGCGTTAGAACTGGCGGTGCTCCTCCGTGCGCAGTAATCCTAACACCGAGCTATGGAGCAAAATAAAAGAGATGTTCCATAACGATATCCTGAAATTTACCATTAAGAGATAAAACAGCGACGATAAAACAGTCTAAATCCATCCGTACTAGCATGGTCTCTGTCTCCAATCCGGTGCCTGTCATCAGGCGACCAGCCGATGATACTAAGGTTCCGTTTCAGGCCACCCCAAAGGGGTGATAGTGATAAGCAATTAAACAAGGTGGTGGGGGTGTCTATTGAAAAAATGAAGGGTGTTTCTGTCAAAATGAACCAAAAGCTTTCTATCGAAACGGACGCTATGCTGCCGTGCACACACTATATAGTATATAGTGTTTTTTCAAAACGACATGTTGTTCACTGCTCCTTGAAAGGAACATAAAGAACTGGTTTGAAAAGAAATTTATACGCTATGCGACCCCGCCGATCATGGGCTAACCCGTTTTACAAACTGGATAATGCGTACGGTAAATAGGCTAAGAGAATGAGTTTGAAACAGTGAAAGTGTTGAATGAGCAGGACCAATAACTCTTCTCTCTGCTGTGTTAATGAAGACGGGTTATGTGATGATGACGGACAATGAGGCGCTAAAGTCCCTAAACAGCTTTGCGATTGATGCGTTTGCGCGGCGCGTAATCATCGCACATACGAAGACTGAGCTGTTCACTATTTATCGGCAGGCGGCGAAGGACGTCACTCCGATGCTGATGTTGGGCGGCGGTAGTAATGTGTTGTTTCTGGAGAACTATGTCGGCACCGTTTTGCTAAACCGCATAGTTGGCGTAGCAATTGAAGAGCGTCACGACGCTTGGCATTTGCACGTCGGTGCTGGCGAAGTATGGCATGACCTAGTGCGTACCTGTCTCGAACAACGCATGCCGGGTCTGGAGAATCTGGCGCTCATACCAGGCTGCGTGGGCTCTGCACCGATCCAGAACATTGGCGCCTATGGCGTCGAGTTGCGTCAGTTTTGTGACTATGTTGACGTGTTGCAGTTGGCAACCGGTACCTTGCGGCGTCTGAGCACGGCTGAATGCCAATTCGGTTACCGCGACAGCATCTTCAAACACGCGTTGCGAGAGGGCCATGCCATTGTTGCGGTTGGCCTTCGGCTCGCCAAAGCCTGGCAACCTGTATTGACCTATGGTGATTTGGCTCGTCTGGATCCGAAGCAGGCCACTCCGCGACAGATTTATGATGCGATTTGCGCGATGCGTCATGAGAAATTGTCTGATCCTGCGGTGCAGGGCAATGCCGGTAGTTTTTTCAAAAATCCGGTTATTGATGCTATTAGAGCGGAACGAGTGCTAAGCCGCTATCCTGATGCGCCGTATTACCCTCAGCCGGAAGGTGGAGTGAAGCTGGCGGCAGGTTGGCTTATCGATTGCTGTGGACTCAAAGGCTATCGCTTCGGCGGCGCGGCGGTTCATGACAAGCAGGCGCTGGTTTTGGTCAATGCCGATAACGCGACGGGTAAGGATATCGCCGCGCTGGCACGCTATGTGCGTCAACAGGTTGCGGAACGCTTTGCCGTCTGGCTGGAGCCGGAAGTACGCTTCATTGGCGCCAATGGCGAGGTGGATGCGATGAGAGTGTTGGCATGAAAGAGGTAATCATCCCGCTTAAGCTAATAAGTTTATTGGCCGATGGTGAGTTTCATTCCTGCGAGCAATTCAGTGCAGCATTGGGCATGAGCCGCGCTGCCATCAACAAATATGTTCAAACGGTGCGCGACTGTGGGGTGGATGTCTTTATGGTGCCCGGTAAAGGCTACCGCTTGCATGCGCCTTTGCAATTATTGGATGAAGCCGCGATTCGCGCACGCCTACCGTCTGGCCGCTTGGCGGTTCTGCCGGTTATTGACTCAACCAATCAGTATTTGATCGAGCGTATCGGCACTTTAGTGCCGGGTGACGTCTGCGTGGCGGAATATCAGGCACAGGGACGCGGTCGACGTGGTCGACAGTGGATATCGCCGTTCGGCAATAATCTTTATCTCTCCCTTTATTGGCGTCTTGAGCAGGGTTCGGCGGCCGCCGGCGGTTTCAGTTTGATGGTCAGTATCGTCATGGCAGAGGTACTGCAGCGATTGGGCGCTGAAGGGGTGCGTGTTAAATGGCCGAACGACCTTTATCTCAACGATCGTAAACTGGCCGGGATCTTGGTTGAGATTAACGGCAAGGCCGGCGATGCCGCCCATGTCGTGATCGGCGCCGGTATTAACCTGGCGATGCGAGGGCCTGCGGCAGGGATGATTGACCAGGGTTGGATCAATTTGCAGGAAGTGGGCATCGTCATTGATCGCAATACTCTGGTTGCCGAATTGACAGGCACGCTGCGTCAGGCACTGCAGCAGTTCGAAGGCGAGGGATTCGCGCCCTTTGTCGCCCGCTGGCAGACGTTGGATAACTTTTTTGACCGGCCAGTGAAATTACTGATTGGTAATCGGGAGGTAAAGGGCATTGCACGCGGCATCGACGCGAAAGGAGCCCTATTGTTGGAGCAGGACGGAGAACGCCGCGCATATTTGGGTGGGGAGATATCATTACGCGGTCTTTAGGCATAGCATCCTGGCGGCGATGATGGCGGCAAATTCGTGCGATGTTCTACCTTGCCGCCGCCGGTTGTGTCGCGACCTATGACTTATTTCTGCGCCAAGCCGAGCGCGGGGCATTTACTGCAATGTGATCTTATTTCCAAGCACCAGCACGCCAGGCTCGCTGAAATCAGCGCGGTACAGCGCCGCATCCTAAGGGCCGGCAAGCGTTGCCGCGCCGTCGACCACTGTTAACCAATCCGCCTTCGGCATCCCCACCACCATCATCTCCCATCGTTGGCGTAAGGGTTTATCCAGCCCGCTGTTAGCGGATTTCGCCCTGATGGCCCGCGGGCATTGGTATAATGGGAATTAATTTGAAAACTTGTCAACCCCCGCGCGTCAAAACTGTTTGGATCAACAATCGGCATATCCTTAGTAGTACAAAGGATGCCAATCTAGATTGGCGCCAGCGCTCTAGCCGATATAGGTCGCCCTTTACAGGGACATGTAGTGCTGAGTAGCAATATTGCTTCACCTCTTAAGAAATCGACTCTGCCCAATATCTGGAAAATAAGATGTTATCTGTGTCGGTGTTCATATCGCGCCTGCCGGCCCGAGCTAGCTAGTAAGACGGCAAGTTGCGCTCTAGGAGGCGCCGTCGCTGCTGGTTGAGTAGCGAGGATATATTACACAGGCTTTCGTGCGAGCTGCTGTGCGTCGGAGACATCGCTGTGAGAGTATCACATCTACTACCTGAGGGAACATCTTTCGCCAATAAACAAGGCGAGTGAAGGAGGAAAGCCGCGACACGGACGCCGCAACGCGCCGAACAGAGAGTGCCATACGCTCAGTGAGGGGGCTAGCGAGCGCGGTTTCGGCGTCAACTGAGATGACATCGACGGCCGCGAGACGCTATTTGCGCAGACGGATCCTCTCTACTGCATGATTAGCGCTCTTACCCAAGATCAAATTAGCGCGCTCACGCGTGGGAAGAATGTTTTGCTGCAGATTGCGCCCGTTGATTTCAGTCCACAGTTGGCTGGCGATAGTCACCGCCTCTTGTTCTGAAAGTTGAGAATAATGGTGAAAATAGGAGTTGGGATTGGAAAACGCGCTCTGACGGAATTTCAAGAAACGATTAATATACCAGTTTTGCAGTAGCACTTCAGGCGCATCGACGTAGATGGAAAAGTCGACAAAGTCGGAGACAAAAACGTGGTGCGGATCGTGGTTATAATCGCTTCCGTTTTGTAAAACATTCAGCCCCTCTAAGATCAAAATATCCGGCTTAGAAATGACTTTTTGTTCGTTTTGGAGGACATCATAGATCAAATGGGAATAAACCGGTGCGGTCACTTGCGGCGTTCCCGATTTCACTTTCGAGACGAAATTGACTAGGCTGCGAATGTCATAAGACTCCGGGAAACCCTTCTTTTTCATAAGATCCCGCTGCTTAAGCACCTGGTTGGGATGCAAAAACCCGTCGGTCGTTACCAACTCAACCGTACGGTGTTCTGGCCAGCGGCTCAGCAGCGCCTGCAGGACGCGAGCCGTGGTGCTTTTACCGACCGCTACGCTACCGGCAATACCGATGATATAGGGTATTCGCTGCTGGCCGTCGGTACCGAGAAACTGCTCCAGCACCGCCTGGCGACGCAGATTAGAACTAATATAAAAATTGAGTAGACGCGATAGCGGCAGGTAAATCTCTGCCACTTCATCAAGGGAGAAATCTTCATTGATCCCCTTCAGCTTGAAGATTTCCTCTTCGGTGAGCATCAGCGGCACAGAATTACGCAACGCGGCCCACTGTTTGCGGCTGAATTGTAGATATGGCGTGAGGGAAGATTGCACGGCTTTGGTCATGACGTTAGCCAGCCCGTTACACAGTCTATTCGGGGCGCAGGATGCTAAACAAGGAAAGGAAACAAGCTGCATAGTATAGACAGATTCGCCCCTGTCACAGAGTGTTCCGATGCCGCCGTCTTTCCATCGTCGAGGGTGCAGCCAGAGATGGACAAACGGGGTTATGGTAGGGCTGCACCAATTACGTTGACGGCGCTATTATGTCGGCCAACATGAATAATAACCAATTTTGCGCGCCGTGTTGTGAAATTGGGTAATTTCTGATCGAAAGTGTGATTTACGCGATTTTTTTGTTGCATAGGTCGTCCGCTCTCCCTAGAATGCGCAGCACTTGATGCTGGCATGGCTCAGTTGGTAGAGCAACTGACTTGTAATCAGTAGGTCGAGGGTTCGACTCCTTCTGCCAGCACCAAAATCCGGTGGGGTTCCCGAGCGGCCAAAGGGAGCAGACTGTAAATCTGCCGTCATAGACTTCGAAGGTTCGAATCCTTCCCCCACCACCAAATTCATATTAAGCACGATACACACCCGGCTGCAGAGCAGCATAGTGCAGTGGGGGGGGTGAAAATCTTCAGCCAAGATTTGGGCGCAAGATGCGGGTATCGTATAATGGCTATTACTTCAGCCTTCCAAGCTGATGAAGTGGGTTCGATTCCCACTGCCCGCTCCAAGTGCTGATATAGCTCAGGTGGTTAGAGCGCACCCTTGGTAAGAGTGAGGTCGGCAGTTCGAGTCTGCCTATCAGCACCACTTCTAATCTCCCTACTGATTTACTTTCCGTAAGAAAAATGCAGCAAGCATTTTGTCTGGTTGATGTGGTGATACCACCGATATATTCGTGTTTTAGAGGAACGATCGATGTC